>CAVRBS010000034.1:0-5278 GCA_963719235.1 uncultured Bacteroidales bacterium | reverse complement strand
GTGGTGCAAAATAAAGCATTTTTTTGAATTAACAACTTTTAACCATTAAATCTGCAGCAAAATCACTGGAGGTATTCGGAGGCTATCCCTATGATTTCAAGCTAAGTGCGGCAGCCTTCTCTTCGATTTCCCTGCCCTCGGCAGTGAGTTTGTCAGCGAAAGCGCGGTCCTTCAGTCCTGAAACATTCACTCTGACATTAAGGTAAGCGCCTCTTATACAGGCCCTTGTAGCCAGCACGCCAACTGCGGCATCAGTGACGGAGTTGGGATTGCCTTTCCTGACCATTTCACCCAGGAGATCAAATGTTTTAAAGGCTTCCTTCATTACAGTCAGCGGCACCAACGAAGCGTTTTTTGTTGCTTCTTCAACTGCTGCCGACCTGGCAGCCTTCTCTTCTGCACTGCCCTTCGGCATCTCAAAAGCCTTCATTATGGCATTGAAAGCCTCAGTATCCTCGTCCACAAGCTCAAGTAATCTCTTCTGCATCTGCGCTCCCTTCTCCGCCCAGCCGGCAAACTCCTCCCACCTGTCGTCCCAGCCTCTCTTGTGACTTGAGAGGTTAGCCACCATTGTTCCCAGGGCAGCGCCCATGGCGCCCATAGCGGCCGATATTGATCCCCCTCCGGGGGCAGGCGACTCAGACGATGTCTCCCAGACAAACGAAGAGAGCGTCATGTCGACAAGCTTCTTCTGTTTTTTATCCTGCAGCATATATTCTATTATTTTTTCATCCGGATTAAATGGTTTCAGCTCTGAGAGCCCCATTGATCTCACAGCGGTCATGATCAGTTCAGCGTCTGAGACCCCTGCGGAGCGCTGCTGTTTATGCAGAAAAAATCTGCCAGCATCAAGCATTGCCTTCAGCGGAATCAGCCCCACCAGCTCCGACCCTGTGACCCTCACTCCTCTTTCCTCTGCCTTTTTACACACCTCGTCAAATGCAATATGCACCGGGGTGACACCTATATTAGTAAGGTTCATGGAAATCTGCGCAAACCCGTACTCCGGAATAAACCACCCGATGGCTTTAACTGACTTAAGCGAGCCGGGTATCATCACCGGATTGCCGTCAGCATCTTTTATTATTTTGCCTGTCACTAAATCACCTTCTCTTTTTTCTCGTCCGCGTTCCCTGACATCAAACGCAATAGAATTGGCCCTGCGAACTGATGTTGTGTTCAGGTTAACATTGAAAGCAACAAGAAAATCGCGGGCACCAACAATAACAGCACCGGCGTGGGCATCAAAGCGGGCAGGACCGAAGTCAGGCTTCCATGAGGGATCCTGAAGTTTCTTGTTCAGTCCTTCATATTCACCTGCCCTGACGCTGGCAAGGTTTTTTCTTTTTTCCTCAAAGGCTGCCTCTTCATAACAGAATACCGGCAGGTTCAGCTCAGTGCCAATCCGTTCTGCCAGTTTGCGTGCATAAACAACCGTCTCTTCCATGGTGATACAAGCCACCGGTATCAGCGGGCAGACGTCGGTAGCTCCCATACGGGGATGTGCGCCGGTGTGTTTTGACATATCAATCACCTGTGCTGCCTTCTTCACCGCCCTGAAAGCGGCCTCGCAGACCGGTTCAGGTTCTCCGATAAATGTCACTACAGTACGATTGGTGTCCCTTCCCGGATCTACATCAAGTAACCTCACTCCGGTAACAAATTCTATCTCATCAGTGATCTGTTTTATAATCTCCATATCACGCCCCTCGCTGAAATTCGGGACGCACTCGATCAGTCTGTTATTGCTCATGTACTTGATGCAGTCAGTTATCGGTTTTCAGTTTTCAGTTATCGGTTTTCGGTTATCAGTTGTGGGTCGGAAATTCATGGGAATTTGCGATTTTCGAATTATCTGATTATCAAATTCTTAATTCTTAATTCTTAATTCTTAATTCTTCACTACTGCCTGCCCTGCAATCTGACAGCTCCCTAAAATGATCCACCGGATCATTTCTTTACGGTCGCTTCTCTACTGCCTATTGCCTGATTATCTCCCCATTTAGTATCACTGTTTCAACCAGGTTGCTGCCATATGCATAAGGCAGAAACTCATACGATGGTATCTTTTTAGTAATAAATATATTAGCTTTTTTGCCGACAGTAATTGACCCATGGGCCTCCGATATGCCCATTGCATAAGCAGAGTTAATCGTAACGGCATTAATCACCTCCTCGGGCAGCATCTTCATACTGATGCATCCCAGCGACATAATAAACTTCATGTTACCTGATGGAGAGGAGCCAGGATTGTAATCGCTTGCCATGGCGACCGGTAATCCTGCATCAATCATCTTCCGTGCCGGCGGATCGGTCATACCAAGGAAGAATGCAGCGCCGGGCAACAGAGTGGGCATGGTGCCGCTGCCAAGGAGTACGGCGATCTCGTTATCACCGGTAAATTCAAGATGATCGACGGAGAGGGCACCAAATTTTACTCCTGTCTGTATCCCCCCGGAATAGTCAAGCTCATTGGCGTGCATCTTGGGCCGCAGACCGTACCGGGCACCGGCAGTAAGGATACGCTCTGTCTCATCGACAGTAAAGAAACCCCTGTCACAAAATACATCAATATAGTCAGCCAGACGTTCTGCAGCAACAGCAGGGATCATCTCGTTTACTATCAGGTCAATATATCCTTTCCTGTTATCCTTGTAGAGAGCCGGTATGGCATGCGCGCCGAGAAAAGTTGCCCTGACTGTCAGAGGTGATTTATGCTTAATTCTCCGGATGACCCTCAGCATCTTAAGCTCATCCTCCGTGGTGAGGCCATAGCCACTTTTTATCTCCGCGGCACCGGTGCCAAACGAGATGATCTCCCTGACACGTACCATCGACTGCCTGTAAAGCTCCTCCTCGCTGGTCTCATGCAGCAGCTGTGCGGAATTGAGAATGCCTCCTCCCCTCCTGGCTATCTCCTCATAAGAAAGACCCCTGATCTTGTCAGTATATTCCTTCTCCCTGCTACCGGCAAAAACGAGGTGAGTATGGGAATCACAAAAAGCAGGAAAAACATAGCCGCCGCCGGCATCAAGCCTGTTAATGGCATTGCTGAAGGAGGGCATATTATCCATAGAGCCATAGCCGGCAATAATATCATTCTCGATGAGCAGCCAGGCATTTTCCATAATCGGCAGATGTGCCATTTCCACTCCGGCGACAAACGCAACAGGTTCATCACGGACTTGCACCAGCATACCTATATTATATATGATCAGGCTCATGGTACCCGCATTAGAGTTCGCTAAGGTAGCAAATATTAAAAAAAGAGTCCACTGTTTCCATTTTTCTTATCTTTAGTGCCATTAATCAAAACCACGACCTATGAAAAAGCTCTGTTCAGTTCTTTTCATCCTGTTGATAGTACTTACCGCATACGGACAGGAAAAGGAAAAGAAGGTAAAGGAAAAAGTCGGATGGAAATTCGGCGGTGCTCTGCCGGCAGTTACTTATGATTCCAATCTCGGATTTCAATATGGCGCTCTGTTTGAACTTTACAATTACGGCAACCCCAGCGTTTATCCGGAATACCTTGACCATACGTACACTGAAGTGTCGCGTTTCACTAAAGGAAGCGCCATTTACAGATTCATGTACGAATTAAACCATATTATACCAAACACTCATCTTGTATTTGATCTGAGTTACCTCCCGGACAAGGCAAATGACTTTTACGGATTTAACGGTTATGAATCAGTATTCAACAAAGACTGGATGGAATGTGAGTCTCCCCTTTATAAATCAGGCATGTTCTATCGTATGGACAGGAACCAGTTCAGAATAAAGACTGATATTCAGGGTAAACTGGCAGGTGAACATATTAAATGGAGTGCCGGTTTTGCTTTCCAGAATTTCAGCATTTCTTCGGTTGACATTGACAGGTTCAACAAGGGAAGGGACGACCCTTTTCCCCAGGTGACTGAGGAACCGGGACTTTATGAGATTTACAGGGATTCACTGGGTATCATTTCAGCAAACGAAGCTGACGGCGGATGGGTCAACACTCTCAAGGCAGGTGTTGTTTGGGACAGCCGTGACAACCGGCCTAACCCGATGAAAGGTCTGTGGACGGAGATGGGTATAGAACTTGCCCCCGGTTTTCTCGGGAATGACTGGAGCTTCTCAAAATTCTATGTGACACACCGGCAATATTTTACCCTGGTTCCGGAAGATCTTGCATTGGTTTACAGGCTGGGTTATCAGACTACCCTTACCGGAAACGCACCATACTTCTATCAGTCGCAGGTTATCACTTCCATGCTTACAGGTGCAACAAGTGAGGGACTGGGTGGCTCAAGCACCCTGAGAGGAGTTCTGAGAAACAGGGTTATAGGTGATGGTTTCGCTTTCGGAAATGTCGAAATACGCTGGAAACCATTTCATTTCATTCTTTTCAACCAGGAGTGCTATATCGGGCTCAATGCATTCTATGATTTTGGCATTGTTACAAATAAATTTGACTTGCCTGACAATCTTCAGAATGTCTTTGACACTAACATGAAGAACTATGAATATGATGATTTCTTCAACCCCGGAGAGGAAGCATTTCACCATTCCGTTGGCCTGAGTATCATGCCGGTCATTAACCGCAATTTTGTCATCGCAATTGATATCGGCAAGGCATTAAACGAGCAGGATGGCAATATTGGATTCGCTATGGGACTGAATTATCTCTTTTAGATCCTGCCAAGCCACATACTGAAAGCTACTCCTATATAGTTTCCTATAACCCAGCCGATTATCCCGGTTGCAATTCCTGTTACAATAACATCTTTATTTTTCAGGGCTGCAGCAACAATTGGCACAAAAGGTGGTGAATAAACAAATCCTGTTGTTGTGATAAGATAATCATCAGCATCAACCCTGAATATCCATGACAGGAAGAGATGGAGGAGGAGAGACCCGAAATAAGCATAGGTTATATAAAGGACAAGGCTAAGGTATCTGGCCTGGAAGATCACGCTCAGATCACACATTGACGATATAATAAGGGAAAAAGCGATAATGAGATACATTCCAAACTGGAAAGTCTTTTTAATCTGATTTATCCAGGGAATAAAAGAGGCCGCTATTCCCAGGGTGGTGATCGTAAGGATCACCGAAACTGTAAGCGGCACCTTTGGTAAGAGCATACTTACACCAAATCCGGCAGCAAGAATAATTACAGAAAGTCCTAAAGCTACCAGAAGTCCCTTAATTGTTTTCTTGCTGAGCATCCCTGAAAAATCATCAAACTCTTCGGATAACTCCTGCCCTGCTTTGTTGAAATCTGTGGTTT
>CAVRBS010000033.1:0-38514 GCA_963719235.1 uncultured Bacteroidales bacterium | reverse complement strand
GTTGATATGACGATCGACTGTGAGGATGACAACACGCCGGCAGGCACGGGAACAGCAACGGCAACAGATAATTGCACGCCGGCAGCCAACATCACAATCAGCTCAAGTGATGTAAGCACGTATGATGCAGATCCGGCAAGTGTACTGCATTACAATTATACGATTACAAGGACATGGACAGCGAGGGATGTAGCCGGCAATGAGAGCACGTGTGTACAGATCATCACTGTGCAAGATGTTACACCACCTGCAATCACCTGTCCTGTTGATATGACGATCGACTGTGAGGATGACAACACGCCGGCAGGCACGGGAACAGCAACGGCAACAGATAATTGCACGCCGGCAGCCAACATCACAATCAGCTCAAGTGATGTAAGCACGTATGATGCAGATCCGGCAAGTGTACTGCATTACAATTATACGATTACAAGGACATGGACAGCGAGGGATGTAGCCGGCAATGAGAGCACGTGTGTACAGATCATCACTGTGCAAGATGTTACACCACCTGCACTCACCTGTCCTGTTGATATGACGATCGACTGTGAGGATGACAACACGCCGGCAGGCACGGGAACAGCAACGGCAACAGATAATTGCACGCCGGCAGCCAACATCACGATCAGCTCAAGTGATGTAAGCACGTATGATGCAGATCCGGCAAGTGTACTGCATTACAATTATACGATTACAAGGACATGGACAGCGAGGGATGTAGCCGGCAATGAGAGCACGTGTGTACAGATCATCACTGTGCAAGATGTTACACCACCTGCACTCACCTGTCCTGTTGATATGACGATCGACTGTGAGGATGACAACACGCCGGCAGGCACGGGAACAGCAACGGCAACAGATAATTGCACGCCGGCAGCCAACATCACAATCAGCTCAAGTGATGTAAGCATGTATGATGCAGATCCGGCAAGTGTACTGCATTACAATTATACGATTACAAGGACATGGACAGCGAGGGATGTAGCCGGCAATGAGAGCACGTGTGTACAGATCATCACTGTGCAAGATGTTACACCACCTGCAATCACCTGTCCTGTTGATATGACGATCGACTGTGAGGATGACAACACGCCGGCAGGCACGGGAACAGCAACGGCAACAGATAATTGCACGCCGGCAGCCAACATCACGATCAGCTCAAGTGATGTAAGCATGTATGATGCAGATCCGGCAAGTGTACTGCATTACAATTATACGATTACAAGGACATGGACAGCGAGGGATGTAGCCGGCAATGAGAGCACGTGTGTACAGATCATCACTGTGCATGATATTACTGCTCCAACATTCACAGTACCAGATGATATAATCATATGCAGGGATGTTACATGTGCTTATGATGTAGCTCCTGGTACTACCGGAGATGTAACTGACGAATTGGATAATTGCGCACCGGGATTGGATGCTATGCCTTCAGATGATCTGACTAACTTGCCGGGCTGTAATGCTGTTGGTTACATTTTAAGAACCTGGACCTTAACTGATGTTGTCGGGAATACAACATCTGCGATACAGACTATATGGGTTCAGCCAGTGCCTCATATTTCTGTTTCCGTACCAGACACTCTGTTCTGTAACGGATCCACAGTCAATTTCACAATTGATTCCCTTGTCACATCAAGAGGTGAGGTAATGTATAACCTTGATGTTACCTATCCGGGACCTGTCACAGGTACACTGACTGACGGATCACGGCAGATAATTAATATCTCTGATACCCTGACCAACAACTCAGATTCCCACCAGACTGTCACGTACAGATTTTCACCGTACATCCAGGGCAAGCCGGGAGATCCGACATGCTCTAACGGTATAGATACAACAATTGTAATTCACCTTGAGCCAACGGCCAAAGTGGCTCCAATTCTGGCAAACGATGAACTGTGTAACGGAGATAATGTAAATATTCAACTTACCACGGTGACTGTTCCCTACAGGGGGATCAGGTTTAATGTAGATGCAATGAGTATCTACCCTGAAATATCAGGTTACACAGATGCGACAGGATTGATAGTCACCGATGTCATAACGGAGCCTCTTACCAACTCCGGAGACACTGCGAGACTTGTCCTGTATATCATTTCACCTGTTACCCTGGACGTTCCTGGAAACCAGAAATGTATTGGGATAATTGACACTGTGGAAGTTTGGGTCAATCCGACTCCAAGGGTCACCCCTGTAAATGATGCAACCCGTATTTGCGATCAGGGGACAACACATATCACACTAACATCACCCACAGTGATGACAACGGGAGTGATAGTATTCGATTATGCAATAACAGCAACCGCGCCTCCGGCTATAGTCGCAGGTAACAGGACAACAGCTCTTAACCAGGCTGAAGGAACACCTCTTCAATTCAACTATACCAACGAGAGCGACACAATGCAATCGGTCTTCTTCCGCATCTTACCAAAGGTTGCCGGGCTGGGATGCGCGCCAGGTGATTCTGTAATTGCAGAAGTAAAAATACATCCGAGACCTCTCAGGGAGCTGGAGATAAGGGATTCCATCACATGCGACGGAGGTCAGGACGGAACACTTGAAGTAATACACGCAAGAGGACTCGATCCGCTATGGGTGGAATGGACTGGTCCTGACTTCTGGGAAGCAGAAGGAAATAATATGTTCATTGTCAGCGAGAGGCGTCAGGGGTATTATACGGCCAGAGTAACAGACAGTCTCGGTTGCACGAACGACGACTTCCTAAATCTTACAGAGCCTAGTACGGAAGTGGCGTTCTATTTCGATAATTTTATTTCATGCCCAGGGGCAAATGATGCAAGGATCGGACTGGCACTCACTGACGGGCAGGCACCACCTTATTATTATTACATTGTCTGGAACATGACAGATACCCTGTACCAGGGAGCGTTGCCACCATTAACCTCCCCGGTTACATTCTTATATATTGACGATGTAATACCAGGCGAATATCTGCTGATTGTAGAAGACGGGAACGGATGCAAGGAAACTGAACTCCGCATGCTTCATGACGCAGCGTCAGCGACTGTCAGTTTGACCAAATCTCAATATTCGGGTTATAATATTTCCTGTGAAGGATATGACGACGGCTCCTTATGGGTAAGCAGGATAAGGAGTTACTATATCGATCATAGCGGAGGCGGAGCTGATACGGTCTTTGTCGCCAGAGGTCCTTATACCTATCAATGGACAACAACAGACGGAATGATTCCCGGCAGCACAACTGACAGCATTATCGTTGACATAACCGCAGGCACCTACGACCTTACCGTGACAGATGTGAACGGGTGCGTTTTCCATTTCAGCGCTACTTTGACAGAACCTGATGGCATTGATATGATTGGTGAAATCCTGTCACATAGTCCTGACAATAATTTTAACATCACATGCTTCGGGCGGAATGACGGATTCATTAATCTTGAGTTTGACGGCGGCGCCGGTGCTTATACATATGATTGGTACGAGTATCCTGCCGGCGCAATCTCAAACAGGACTGCAGAGGACCAGGCAGGACTTATTGCCGGAATATACCGGTTAAGAGTTACCGATGCCAATTCATGCCACCGTGAGTATTCCTGGACACTTAATGAGCCTGACTCTGTAGGCATTGCTGTTGTCAAATCACTTACCGGTGACGGCGCATATAACATCAGCTGCAATGGAGAGGACGGCACAATTGATATAACGGTGACCGGTGGCAGCGGCCTTGGAACATATGCGTATGACTGGAAAGACAATAACAATCCATCATGGTCAAGTAACCTGGAAGATCTGACCGTCAAAGCCGGGTCATACAGGGTATATGTTACTGACGCCAATGGCTGCATCACCGACCGGGGCGCAGTTCTGACAGAGCCATTGCCTCTCGGGCTTTCTCTGAGTGTCTCAGACATTTCCTGCCTGACGGCGCCGGCTTACAATGACGGGGCAATTGATCTAACGGTCACCGGTGGCAAAGACCCATACGGGTATGCCTGGACTGGCCCTTCGGGTTACACTTCCGGTATTCAGGATATCTCAAACCTGACTGAGGGCACTTACAGCGTGACAGTTACAGATGACTACGGGTGCCAGGCAAACATAGATACGGTTCTGACTCTCCCGGAGCCACTGACCATAGATACATTAATTTCAAACTATAATGGCTTTAACGTAAGATGTCTGGGATATTCTGACGGCTGGCTGAAGGTGATTCCACTGACCGGATTACCGCCATATAACTACTCATGGACCGGACCCGGAGGATATACTGCCACAACAGACTCGATCTACGGTCTGAGAGCAGGCACCTACACTGTGACAGTAATTGATAAGAATAACTGCCAGTTGACAGAACCGACTACCCTTGTCTCACCAGGCCAGATTAGTATGGTCCTTGATATCGGGCTGAGTAATGGTGGCGCAAACAACATCAATTGCGTCGGGACTGCCACAGGCCGGGTAAATATCACTCCTGTCAACGCTGCCGGAACCTCCTCATACCTCTGGTCAGACGGTGGCACAGGAGCGTCGCGTACTGATCTGAGAGCCGGAGTGAATGAGGTAATCATCACAGACGCCAACGGATGTACCGCTGACACATTAATGACACTCACAGAGCCGGATTCATTGCTTATTACATTTACATGGGTCGACCCGTTCTGTCCCGAAAGTACCGATGCCAGCATTATTGCCGATGTAACCGGCGGAGAAGAAGGATATAATTTCACCTGGAATAACGGCATGACATCCGCGGAGATAACCGGTCTTATGGCAGGACTTTATAAAGTTGTTGTGACTGATTTCAACGGCTGTTCAGTGACCGATTCACTCTCTCTTGCACCTGTCAACGAGATCTGTGTTGGCATACCTAACATTTTCTCACCTGACGGGGACGGAATAAATGAACTCTGGAATATAACCAGAATAGCACTCTATCCTGAGGCAGAGGTAATCATCATGAACAGATGGGGAGAAATGGTATGGAAATCAGAGAGGGGATACCCTGCGCCTTGGGATGGACGGGCCTCCAACGGCAAGGTGCTGCCAATGGATTCTTATCATTACGCCATCGATCTCCATAACGGCGAGAAACCTATTGTAGGACATGTAACAATTGTCAGGTAAGTCAAGTATAATGGCTGAAGAAAAGGTAAAGTGAAAAAGGGACTGTTAATCATTATCGCATTCATTCTTGTTGCAACGGTCGATGCACAGCAGTTGCCTATTTACAGCCAGTATCTGTACAACAGGTATCTGATCAATCCGGCTATAGCCGGCAGTGACGGATACACAAGCATTAACCTGACCACGAGGCAGCAATGGGTCGGATATGAAGGAGCCCCGCAGACCTACTCACTTGGTGTACAGACCAGACTGCTCAAACAGAAATATATCATCCGTGATAATGTCCTGAACAAGAAAATATTTAAACCGCATACCACCGGTCGTGTCGGGTTGGGAGCCAACATATTCACAGACATAAACGGCCTTGTCCGCCGCACGGGTTTCTCAACATCCTATTCATATCACCTCTGGCTTGACGGCCAGACACAACTTTCCTTCGGACTGGCACTGACAGGCTGTTTTTATAAAATGGATGAGAAACAGATGCAGTTTGAAGATCCGGATGAACCATGGCTGAACTCTGATTTCAGGAAAGGGATTTTTGTTCCTGATTTCAATTTCGGGGTCTTCATTCTTAACAGGAAGTACTCGGCAGGGTTTTCCGTCATGGAGCTTATGGAGGGCTTTGTCAAGCTTGGAAGCCAGGCATATGACGATTTGAAGATAGAACGGACATATTATCTGTTCGGCACTTATGACTTCGAGCTGGATGCTAAAACAATCCTGCAGCCTTCTCTTCTTGTAAAGATGTCAGAGCAGTTAAGGCCCCAGGCAGACATAGGCCTTACATACAATTATGACAGGAAATTCTGGATCGGAGCAACCTTCAGAACCGGCAGCGCAATCATAGCTAACGTTGGTGTCAGACAGGATAAGTTTTACTTCGGATATTCATTCGACTGGACGCTTCAGTCAATCCAGAGATCTACATACGGTTCCCATGAATTTGTCATGGCCATCAGATTTGGAGACACATCAAGGAAGTTCCGCTGGCTCGACAGGTATTAACGGCGCTGTTTTGAAATCACATAGATCAATGAACTTGCCTTGTCTTTTTTTGCGAGCGATCTGACAGTTAAGAATAGACCCGTAACTATACCCCTCAGAAGAGGAAGCTTGCATCCCCTGTTTCTATAGCTCAGTGCGGAGATATAATAGATATCAAGAGGCATTGGAATGACCTTCTGGTTGATGAAGCCATGTAGATTAATAAATGCCGGAAGCGTCTCAGGAGAAAAGTGCCACAGATGTCTTGGAACATCGAGTGCAGCCCATTCATTTCCGAACCACACGGCATCAGCTGATTTTATGTTGGGAAGAGCAATGATGCATTTGCCGTCATCTTTCAGTATCCTGCTTATTTCTTTCAGCCACATCACAGGATCATAGAGGTGCTCCAGAACGTGCCAGAGTGTTATACAGTCTACGGATCCATCCTTAATGACGGACACCTCCGGGGGAGAAACAACTGTCAGGCCGAACCTCGAAACTGAATATTCCCGGGCCTGTTCACTTAGCTCCACCCCCTTGACGTTCCATCCCTTACCGTTCATATAATCGGCGAAATAACCTGTACCGCTCCCTATATCCACAAGGGTACCTGTTTCCCTGCCGGTGATCTTACGTACCAGGTTGTATTTTTCCCTGAGCATATAATTCCTGGCAAGATGATAGACATGATCAGTCAGGCTCTGCTTTTTATCGGAGTGGGAAATGTAATCTTCCGACAGATAGGATTTTGCGATTTCCGTTTCATCGGGAGGGTCAGCAGTAAAGGTGAAGCCGCACACTCTGCACCTCTTAACCACAAAATTCTCTTCGCTGACAAGATGGTCTTTTGCAGTGAAAAGCACTGCAGGGTCAGTGCTTCCGCATACCAGGCATGAACCCGTTTCAATCATTCTTCCGCAAAGCCGTAAAGCCAGTAACCGCTGCGTAGATCAGCATTATCAGCAATAAAACTGAACTTGCAAGTGACACTTTATTACCAGTCTTGTAGGACTGTGGCTCAAATTTAAATGTCACAGTATGGCTTCCGGCAGGTACAACCATTCCCCTGAGCACATAGTCAGTACGGAAATGATCCGCTGGAACGTCATCAACATATGCCTGCCAGCCATTCGGATAATAGATCTCGGAGAATACTGCAACCCTGTCTGATGTAAGCTCTGTTTTGTAAGTAAGGAAGTTGGGCTTGTATGACGACAGCCAGATAGTGTCTTCCGGAGATCCGGGATTATCATTTACCAGTATCAGGTCACCGAATTTTCTGTCAACGACAGCTACCGCTGCGGGATGGTTTGTTTTGACCGACAAAAGCTCTGCATCAGCATTTTCCACCAGTGATACCTTTTCAACAAACCAGGCATTACCCAAAGCATGCTTATTTACAAGAGGTGGGGCATCAGGGGACAGAATTATATATTTGGTATTAAGCATATTAAGGACACCAAGGTTTTTCATGACATTCTCAGCCTCCTCATATGAAGTTGAAGTCTTAAGCATCGCGATTAGTGAACTGATTTCATCAGTCAGATTTGCCTCCGTAAGTTCCTGGTACCTTTTCATCTTTGCTCCGCTGTATCCTCCGATGGAATTGTGATGATATGATGTAGATGCATCATTGAATGTTGATACTGTAAGATTGAGTACACGGTATTCGCCTTTATCCTCAAGGATGGATTTATCGGCGGCTGTCGGGGCGAAAGAATTTTCCGACGATCTTTTTGTCTCAAAATTTGAGCTGCCCAGGAATCTTGCATCTACAGGTATCTGGTCAATAAGGAAAAGAAGGGAAAAACCTATGAGAGAATGTGCAAATTTTATCTTTTTACTGATGAAGAACCATACAAGTACTGCTCCGGCCGCTATCAGTACTGCCGATCTCAGGGCATCGGTTCTTATCATTGCTTTCCGGTCTGCAATCATTGCATCCTTGACCCAGTTCAGGGAATCAGGAATAGACGCCTCATCAGGTCTCAGGAATGAGCCGGCGAGCCCGGGTATAAGGAAAAACAAAAGAGCCAGTCCCCCGGTCACTCCGGCGGCTATAATTAATGATTTAACGGCTTTTTCGACGGTTACCGTACCTTCCGATATTGCTTTGAGTGCAAGCACGGCCAGGAGGGGAACACAAACACCGGCAATAACCAGGATCATGGATACGGCCCTGAATTTATCGTATCCCGGGAAAAAGTCGATGAACAGATGATGTCAGTGGCATGAAGTTCTTGCCCCATGAAAGAAACAGGGAGAGCAATACAGCTGTGAGGATCCACCATTTTTCCTTTCCCTTTATTATAAGCAGTCCCAGGACAAAAAGAAACAAAACCACGGCGCCGAAATACACGGGTCCGCTGGTCGAAGGCTGCTGTCCCCAGTATCTGTACAGCTGATCCTTCGCCTGGCCCATATTGTTCTTTCGCAGTGCCCTCACCGTCTCCGAGCCATCAGGGAAGGGCTTTGTAGCACCTCCTTTGAAATCAGGAATAAGAAAAGTCATTGACTCACCAATCCCGTAGCTCCACTGAGTGATATATTCCTTGTCAAGTCCCTTTTTCTCTTTCGCATCGTCTTTTGACAGGTCGCTCTTGCCCCTGGTTGACTCTTTGCTATACTCCCATGTCGAATAAACAGAGGCAAAATTCACCCCCACGGCAATCACGGCTGCCGCCACCAGCAATCCAAAGCTTTTCAGGAAGGAAGGGAAGGTTTTCCTTTTTATGACATCGATTAGCTCATAAATGCCAAAGACAAGAAGAATAATAAATGTGTAATATGTTATCTGAAAATGATTGGCCATGATCTGAAGGGAAAGGAAGAGCGCGAAGAGTGCAGCTCCTTTAAAACCGTCTGTACGAAAAGCATATATGGCACTTCCCACCACAGGTGCCATCCACGCCATCGCATAGACTTTCGTGTTATGTCCCGCCGACAGGCTGACGAACAGGAATGATGTAAAGCCGTATGCAATTGCCCCTGCCATTGCAAGCCATGGATTGACCCTGAAAAGGAGGAGCATGATGTAAAAGCCCAGCATCGAAAGGAACAGGGCTGCCACCGGTGTTTTATAAATTTTCAGCAGGTCATCGAGATGCTTGAACAGATTACCGGGGTATTTGGCAGAGATCATGTATGCCGGCATACCTCCGAACATTGAGTTGGTCCACAGCGGCTCCTTTCCGTATTCTGCACGGAAATCGCGGATTTCTTTTGAAGAGCCTTCAAAGACCTTCGTGTCGTGCGCATTAATCTTCTTACCTTCAAGAACAGGATAGAAATATGCAAATGAGACAACAGTGAAGATAAGAACTGCAACGAGGTGCGGAACAGCAGATTTTAAGAGGCTATCTTTCATAAAACACACTTTACGGGTTCATGCCGGGTTAAGTATCACCCGACAAAAATACACCAACTGAACCTTAAATCAAATGAGTATATTATTATACATTTGCCGGAACAAGAGAGTGAGATGGGAATAGTTCAGAAGCAGACGCTCCGCGGAACAGCATGGTCTTATCTTGGAGCAGCACTCGGGTTTATAAATATTATACTGCTTTCTCCCAAGGTTTTTACCACAGGTGAGATAGGGGTGGTGCAGGTACTGCTGTCATTTGCCACCATTCTCTCTCAGTTCTCGGGTCTCGGTTTCACCAATGTCATCAACAGGCTGTTTCCATATTTCAGGGATCCACGCGAAAAACATAACGGTTTCTTCGCATTGTCACTGGCTATAACCCTCATTGGTTTCATCGCGGCGCTGATAGTGATGAAATTCTACACCCCTCACTTTGAGGCGATCAACATGGACCGTTCACCGCTGATCTCGGAATACTCGTTTTATATTCCCGCACTACTCCTGATCACACTGCTGTTCAACCTCCTTGACAACTACAATAAAGTGCTGTATGATGCAGTACTTGGCACATTTCTGAAGGAGTTCCTGTTCAGGGTTTTTAATTTCGCCCTTATCTGTTTGTTCTGGATCGGGGTAATTGACTTTGACGGATACATATTCGGATATGTGGTTTGCCAGGGAATACCTCTGATTGTGATAATTGCTTACCTGGTTATCAGGAAAGAAATTTCCCTGAAATTCAAGCCCGGATTTATCACCCCTGAACTGAAGAAACAGATCCTCATGCTCTCTTTCTTTGGGATACTGACCGGCTTCAGTTCATCGATCCTCACCACGCTTGACAAAGTATTCATCAACCGGTTTCTCGGTGAAGGGCAGGTAGGTATCTACGCGATAGCGTCATATTTTGCAGTCCTGATAATGATCCCTGGGAGATCAGTGGCTAAAATTTCAATTCCTTTTCTTGCCGAGTCATGGAAAAAAGATGATTTGCATACCATTGACGACCTGTACCTGCGCAGCAGCATAAACCAGTATGCGATCGGATTGCTGATCTTTATCGGCCTCATGGTCAACATTGACAATATATTCCGTCTCTTACCCGATGAGTACGGGACGAGTGCTGCGGTCATTATTCTGATCAGCATCGGGAATGTAGTCAGCGTCTCAACAGGGATAAACAGTGTTGTTCTCAGCACATCGGCACTTTACCGGTATCAGACCTGGCTCATGTTTCTTCTGATAATCCTCTTTGTCGGCTCCAGCCTGATCTTTATCCCTCTCTTTGGCATAACCGGCGGGGCGGTCGCTTCAATGATTTCCAACATAATTTACAACCTGCTCAGCGTTGTGGTCGTAGGCAGGAAATTTGGTCTCTGGCCCTACAACATGACACATATCCGGATGACCATAATTGGCATCGGCACGGCATTGGCAGGATACCTTATGCCCGAGTTTTCACTATGGGCCGATATTATTGTAAGAAGCCTTCTGGTTGCAATTCTGTTTACAGCAGGGGTTTACTTCTGGAAACTTTCGGTTGACATGAACCTGCTGATTGATCCGTTCATCGCCCGGATAAAGAAGCGGTTATAACAGGGAATTCAGCAGATCACCAAGCTTGACTGCCAGCGCCCTTCTCGAATACTCCAGGTGATGCCCGCTTCGTGTTACCTGGCGTCCTTCGGCGACCTTCCGGATGAAGCTCCTGATGCCTTGTACATCATTATAATCGAAAATACCCTGGTAGCCGCATTTGACCATTAACTGGGCTGCATCACCATCAGCGGGTCCCAGCAGGAGAACAGGCTTCCCGGTTGCCAGGTACTCAAAAATCTTCCCGGTAAGAATTGATTTGTTCGAAGGGTGGTCCGGGATGATCAGCAGCAACATTGTCGATTCCATCATGTACCTTATAGCCTCGGGGTGTTCGCAATACTGAATGAAATCAGGATGATGTCCCTCTTCATCAACAGGGAACAGTTCCTGTATAGGTTCAGGAACCGTACCAACGAATTTAAGACGGACCGGTTTTTCATTTACTTTGATGCCTTTCACGGCTTCTATCAGACCATTAACAGGATAGGCCGGCGACAGTGAGCCCACATAGGTTATTGTGAACATCTCGGGAGTAATCGGAAGGATACCTTCAAAATCCTCTTCATCATAACCGTTCGGGAGAATATTGATCTTATGGGATATCTTTTCACCCTTGCTTCCCAGGATTGCACCCAGCGTCTGCCCTACGGTAATGATGGTATCTGCTTTTGTCAGGACATTCTTTTCCATTTCCCTGTCAGCCATTCTGGCCAGAAGAGATGGTTTGAACATGTCATAGTAATAGATATCGGTCCACGGATCCCTGAGATCGGCTACCCATTTGATATGCGGGAATTTGCGCTTCAGCTTCAGACCAATCAGCTGTGTTGAATGCGGGGGACTGGTGGTAATGATATGGCTGATATTTTCATTTTTTATCAGTTCGCATGCCTTACGGAAGGCATACCTGTTCCATCCTTTGCGGGGATCAGGAATAAAAAAATTCCCCCGGATGAAGCGGCTGATCATGTTTCTCCTGCTTTTGTCAGATCCCGATGCGAAACCCGAGTGCGGTATCTTCGATTGATCCTTGTTATAAAGTGAGAAGTAATTTATAGCCTTGGTCCGGTAAATCTCAGCATCCAGGGGTATCTCACCGTAGAGCGAAGTGTCTTTGAAAGGGTATGCGGCAAATTCAGGCTTGACGGTAAGGACAACAGGAAGCCATCCTGACGAGGGCAGGTACTTGGTGAATTTAAGCCATCTCTGTACGCCGGCGCCTCCGCTGGGAGGCCAGTAATATGTTATGACAAGTATCTTAGCCGGCTTCGATCTCATCCTACAGTTTCTTCAGCTGCTCCCGCAGGCTGACCTTATCGGCAATAATGGCCCTCAGCTGTGAAACAGGAACCCGGTCCTGCAGCATTGTGTCACGGTATCTTATCGTCACAGTCTCGTCATCCACGGTCTGGTAGTCAATGGTAATGCAGTACGGTGTGCCGATGGCATCCTGTCGGCGGTAACGCTTGCCGATTGAATCTTTCTCGTCATACTGGCAGTTGAAGTCGAATTTAAGTTCATCGACTATTCTGCGCGAGATTTCGGGCAGTGTGTCTTTTCTAACAAGCGGAAGCACCGCCAGCTTAACAGGGGCAAGCACCGGCGGAAGCCTGAGCACAACCCTGCTGTCAGGAACCCCGTCTTCCTTTGTGAGG
Organism: uncultured Bacteroidales bacterium; assembly: GCA_963719235.1. GTDB lineage: Bacteria > Bacteroidota > Bacteroidia > Bacteroidales > VadinHA17 > SR-FBR-E99. The sequence goes on along the minus strand of CAVRBS010000033.1, from coordinate 25,791 downwards.
TCTTCTTCATAGTATGAGGCAGCTACAACTTGCAGAAACATACGGTCAACACCTATTGATGTCTCTATAACGTAAGGAATGTATGATTCATTTTTCTCAGGGTCAAAATACTGCATTTTCTTTCCGCTGTACTCCTGGTGCTGTTTCAGGTCGAAGTCGGTTCTTGAATGTACACCTTCAACCTCCTTAAATCCGAACGGGAACTTGTATTCGATATCAGTGGCGGCATTAGCGTAATGTGCCAGCTTATCATGATCATGGAACCGGTAGTTCTCGTTTCCGAAGCCCAGTGCCTGATGCCATTTCATCCTGGTCTCTTTCCAGTGCCTGAACCATTCAAGCTCAGTGCCCGGTTTCACAAAAAACTGCATCTCCATTTGTTCAAACTCCCGCATGCGGAAAATAAACTGCCTGGCAACGATCTCATTTCTGAAGGCTTTGCCTATCTGTGCTATACCGAAGGGAAGCTTCATGCGGCCTGTTTTCTGCACGTTAAGGAAATTCACAAAGATGCCCTGTGCAGTTTCGGGACGCAGGAAAATCTTCATGGCACCGTCAGAGGTGGATCCGATCTCTGTTGCAAACATCAGGTTAAACTGCCTTACGTCAGTCCAGTTTTTAGTGCCGGATACCGGGCATACAATTTCATTGTCAATGATGATCTGCTTCAGGGCAGTGAGGTCAGGCCCTGCCATAGCATCCACAAACCTCTTATGCAGCAGGTCGTACTTCTCTTTGATTTCAAGTACCCGGGGATTAGTTGACCGGTACAGGGGTTCATCAAACTTTTCCCCGAAACGGGCTTTGGCCTTTTCAACCTCCTTATCAATTTTCTCAGCAAATTTCTCAAGATGCTCCTCAATCAGAACATCGGCACGGTATCTCTTTTTACTGTCCTTGTTGTCAATCAGCGGGTCATTGAAAGCATCCACATGACCGGAGGCTTTCCATATTGTCGGGTGCATGAATATAGCCGAATCCAACCCGACGATATTGTCGTGCATCAGCACCATGCTGTCCCACCAGTATTTTTTGATATTGTTTTTCAGTTCAACGCCATACTGCCCGTAATCATATACGGCTCCCAGTCCGTCATAGATTTCACTTGAGGGAAAAACATACCCGTATTCCTTGCAATGAGAGACAAGTTTCTTAAAGATATCTTCGTGAGCCATAATTATGTTTAGATTCTGCGTACTAACCGGGCAAAAGTATATTAAAATCCGCTGTTTTACAATCTGCGCGATAGTCTGAAATCAATTTGTATCTTTGTTTTCCGTTCCTGAGAAAAATCAATATGAAAGTCAGGTGTGATTTTCTTGTAATCGGCTCCGGTATTGCCGGTTTGTCGTTCGCTCTTAAGGCTGCGGCTCATGGCAAAGTGTGTGTCATTACCAAGACTTTGCTTGATGACTGCAACACCAATTATGCCCAGGGTGGCATAGCGACGGTGATGTACGAGCCTGATAATTTTGAGAAGCATGTCAGGGATACCATGGTTGCAGGCGCCGGATACTGTAATGAAGAGGTTGTGAGAATGGTTGTCAGTGAGGCCCCCGCAAGGATAAGGGAGCTGATTGAGATGGGGGTTGATTTTGACAAAAAGGCTGACGGCAGTCTTGACATGGCAATGGAGGGAGGCCATTCTGAGCACAGGATCCTCCATCATAAAGATTCAACCGGGGCCGAGATAGAAAAAGTACTTATTGAAAGAGTACGTGAGAATAAAAACATTGAGATTTTCGAAAATCATTTTGCCATTGACCTGTTGACACAGCATAATCTTGGCGAATATGTAACCAGGGAGTGGAAGGACATCAAATGCTATGGAGCCTATGTGGCTGACCTGACCGACAGCAAGGTGAAGACATTTCTCTCTAAAGTGACTGTACTTGCAACGGGCGGATGCGGCAATATATACCTTACAACCACCAACCCGGAAGTGGCAACCGGAGACGGTTTGGCAATGGTGCACAGGGCCAACGGTGTCATTGAAAACATGGAATTCATACAGTTCCATCCGACCTCCCTTTACAATCCCAACGTCAGGCCTTCTTTCCTCATCACTGAAGCCCTGAGAGGATTTGGGGGCGAGCTGAGGAACAGCGAAGGCGAGAAATTCATGACCAGGTATCATGTACGGGGGTCTCTCGCGCCGCGTGATGTGGTTGCCAGGGCAATAGACAATGAAATGAAGATAAGAGGTGACGACTTTGTCTATCTTGACTGTTCTCACCTTAATGCTGAAGAGCTTAAGTCACATTTCCCGCATATATATGAGAAATGCCTCTCAGAGGATATTGACATCACTAAACAGATGATCCCTGTTGTCCCTGCAGCTCATTACTCATGCGGAGGGGTCAGGGTGGACAAGGACGGACGGAGCTCAATAGACCGTCTTTATGCTATCGGAGAGGTTTCATCGACCGGCCTTCACGGAGCAAACAGGCTCGCATCCAATTCTCTGATAGAGGCAGCCGTATATGCGCACAGAGCTGCAGGAGATGCCTGTAAACGATTAGGTGAACTGACATATGAGGAGAAAATACCCTTGTGGAACTACCATGGCACCACCAACCTTGAGGAGATGGTGCTTGTAACCCAGAACTACAAGGAGATGCAGATGATAATGAGCAACTATGTTGGCATAGTAAGATCAGACCTGCGTCTCGCAAGGGCAAAGACAAGACTGGAGATCATCTACCGGGAGACGGAAGACCTATATAAAAGGTCAACCATATCAAGAAAACTCATTGAGCTTCGTAACCTTATAGCCGCGGGTTACCTGGTCATAAAGATGGCCAAAAACAGAAAGGAGAGCCTCGGCCTTCACTACTCAATTGACTATCCTGCCAGGCCGGGTTCGGAATTCTAAAAAAAATATTGCTTCATGGAAGTGAACGACATCAATGACATGCCTGTGCAGGAGGATAGTGAATTTATAACCGCGCCATTCAGAGGGAGAAATTCGTTCTGGAGATATTTCACGGGGTCAGTAACTCCGTTCATAGTATCTAACTTAATCGGAGCAATTCCACTTGTAGTCGTAATGTTGGCCTATGCAGGAGATGTGATGCCCAAAAGGAGGGATGCCCGACTTTGAAGCAATGGGAATTAACCTCAATCTTGGTTTTACCCTGACAGTTTTTCCGTTCATACTTGCGTTTTTCACTTTGGTTTTCCTTGTCAGGCCGCTTCATGAACGCAGTCTTGGCACAGTCATTAACGGTGGCATGAAGATCCGCTGGCGAAGGATCTTCTTTTCAGCATTTGTGTGGACTGCAGTTTCAGCTTTATGGCTTTTTTATTCAATCAGGACCGATCCCGGCAGCTATATATCTGAACAATACTTCAGCCTCACTGGTGATTCTTGCCAGTTCTTGCCCTGATAATGATTCCTCTTCAGGCAGGATTTGAGGAAATCCTGTTCAGAGGATATCTTATTCAAGGCTTTGCATTTTTTTCACATAACAGATGGCTTCCCATTGTTGTAACATCGGTTCTTTTCGGACTGATGCACGGGCTAAACCCGGAAGTAAAGGAATACGGCTTCCTTACCATGATACCCCAGTATGTCTTCTTCGGACTTGTCTTTGCAATTCTGACAATGATGGATGACGGGATTGAGCTGGCTATCGGTGCTCATACAGCCAACAATGCGTTTCTGTCGATCTTTATTACAAACAAGGATTCGGCATTGCAGACACCTGCCATGTATGAGCAGCTAGAGTACAATCCCTTGAAGGAATTTTGGGGACTTGTAGTTATGTCGCTCGATCTTTATTGTCATAATGGCATTGTTTACAAATGGAAGGATCTGAGAAAGCTTTATGGCAGGATAAATGTTAAGCCAGAGACAAGACCTGCTGCAGATCAAATGCCGTAAATACCTGTAGCATCTTCTCTTCTGCACGCACCCCATTTCTCCCTTATCTCTTCAATTATACCCCTTATTTCGTCAATTTCAAGGGAGGTAAGTAATCTGAGACGTGTCTCTTTAAAATTGGGCAATCCCCTGAAATAGTTTGAGAGATGCCGTCGCATCTCAAGTATTGCCGCCTTACCCTCTTTATGCTCCAGTGATTTGTCAAGATGAAGCAGTGCAAGATCTGCTTTCTCATCAATGGTTGGTCCGGGCAATATCTCGCCGGTGTCGAGGTAATGGCGTATCTCCCTGAAAATCCAGGGCCTGCCGAAGGTAGCCCTGCCTATCATAATTCCATCAACGCCGTACCTGTCAAACATCATTTTTGCCACTTCGGGTCCGTTCACGTCGCCGTTGCCAATAATCGGTATTTTCATTCGCGGGTTGTTCTTAACCTCTCCGATGAGGGTCCAGTCAGCCTCACCGCGATACAGCTGCGCCCTGGTCCGGCCATGTATTGTAAGTCCGGCTATACCTGTGTCCTGCAGACGCTCCGCGACCTCAACGATAACCTTACTGTTTTCATCCCATCCCAGCCGTGTCTTTACCGTAACAGGAATGTTAACAGCCTTTACTATTGCAGATGTCATTTCAATCATCAGCGGGATGTTCTGAAGCATCCCTGCACCGGCCCCGCGGGCTGCAATTTTTCTCACCGGGCATCCAAAATTCAGGTCAAGGAGATCAGGCTTCGCCTCACAGGCCATTACCGCGGCATCAACCATGGAATCAATAATATGTCCATAAAGCTGTATGCCAATGGGTCTTTCATAATCGAACAGATCCAGCTTTTTGACGCTGCTCTTTCCGTCCCGGATAAGTCCGTCCGAAGAGATAAATTCGGTAAACATGAAGTCAGCTCCGAACATCTTACAGACATACCTGAACGAAGGATCGGTGATATCCTCCATGGGGGCCAGAAAGAGAGGCTGCTCTCTTAATATAGTGTTGCCAAGTTTCAAGACCAGATTATGAATAACTCTATTCTACTTCGAACAGGGTAGGTGACAGGTTTGTCTGCGTCGTCTCGCCTTTCCTGAAGACATATACCAATCCGTATTTCTCAGTACTGGCCCTTTTTTCTTCTTCAGTCAGGGATGAGAAGCTGGCCTCAATCTCGTTCCACAGAGAGGTGATCAGTTCATCAGCCTCGCGACGCAGTTCGGAAGTGCGGTTGACACACTCCACGGCGCGTCTGTTTATGGTTTTATAATGATTACGGGTTTCCAGAAATTTCTCATACCGGGCTTTAACCACAGCAATTGAAGGATTGGTAACCGGCATATTCGCCCTCCTTATCCGGTATTCTTCCCCGTCAATAATTCTCTTACCCCATGCCACAAGCTCGTTTTCAGTGGCAAGCGACGGTAAGGAAGCATCTTCCGGCGCGATCCCGTAAAACGACCTTGTCTCCGGCGGCAGCTCACCCCTGGTTATGGCCATATTCATGACCCTGAGAAAGTGCGTAATATATATTCTGGCTTTACGGGCAGCCTCCTGATTTGTCCTGACCTTTTCAGCCTGGTTGACGAGTGTCTGACGCTGATGGCTGATGGCATTCTCAAAGACAGGAAGAATGCCCTGCAGCTTAACCAGGGTCTTCATGGAGAAGGCCAGTCTGAACGGAGGAATATTCTTGCTCATTTCCAGAGCCTTTTTCATGGCCCTGAGACGTGCTGAATCAGTATTTGGCAAGCGGCGGTACGGCATATATTATTTTTTGAAGTGAAATCATGATGCGAATGTACATTATTTGTATGTTTGATAACACCCTTCGTACAGAAAAATTGTTGATATCCTGAAAAATATCAACAGCACTTAGTAAATTCGTACAGTGAAATAATCTAAATACAAAATAAATGTTTGAACGCGAAATCTACATTAATCGCCGTAAGAGGCTGCAGTCTCTGATCAGTGACGGCATTGCTGTTTTCATAGGCAACGTCGAATCACCGATGAATTATCCCGATAACACATATCACTGGAGGCAGGACAGTGATTTTCTTTATTTTTTCGGATTGGATCTTCCCGGATTGGTTGGTATGATCGATTTTAACTCAGGTAAGGATTGCATCTTCGGCAATGATTTCGATGTTGATGATATAGTATGGATGGGGCCTCAGCCGCTCATTGCGGACCTTTCAGCCAGTGTGGGAGTTGAGCAAAGTCTGCCCTTGTCAATGCTGGATGATTACATTGACAAAGCTCTCTCGGGTGGCAGGCATGTGCATTTCCTTCCTCCATACAGAGCTGAGACCAAGATGACTCTGGGCGCCCTTCTCCGCGAGAACCCATGCCAGATGAGATCAAAAGCCTCTGAAAAATTAATAAGGGCTGTGGTTTCACTCAGGTCAATCAAGGAGGATGGTGAGATTGCCGAGATAGAGAAGGCAGGTGATGTAGCCTGTGAGATGCAGACCACGGCCATGCGTATGTGCAAGCCGGGGGTGAATGAACGGGAGATATTCGGTACTATTGAAGGAATTGCATGGGCAAAGGGCGGCGGCCCCTCATTCCCAACCATACTCAGCATCAACGGACAGACACTACATAATCATGCTCATGTCAATGTTCTCAGGGAAGGAAGAATGATGGTGACCGACTGCGGAGCAGAATTGCTGCTTCATTATGCAGCAGACCTGACGCGAACCACTCCTGTCGGGGGACGCTTCTCACAGAGACAGAGAGAGATTTACGAGATAGTTTTGAAGGCTAATACTGAATCAATAAAGATGGCCGGACCGGGTATCTCAAACCGCGACCTGCATCTTAACGCCTGCCGCATAATTGCATCCGGACTTAAAGATCTCGGGCTGATGAAAGGTGATATAGCCGAGGCAGTGAAAGAAGGCGCTCATGCACTCTTTATGCCTCACGGACTGGGTCATATGATGGGACTCGATGTGCATGACATGGAAAGCCTTGGAGAAAATTATGTCGGATATAATGACAAGGTTATACGAAGCACGCAGTTCGGGCTCAAATCACTCCGCTTTGCACTGCCTTACAAGACGGGACATGTCTTTACCGTTGAACCGGGGATTTACTTTATCCCAGAGCTGCTTGCCAAATGGAAGGCAGAGGGTAAACACACATCAGTTCATCAATTATGAAAAGGCTGAGAGCTATCTCGACTTCGGCGGAATAAGGATTGAAGATGATGTGCTGATAACAGCCACAGGATGCAGGATGCTGGGTAAGACGGCACCGAAGACGGTTGCTGAGATAGAGAGTATCTGCCTGGGGTAAAAATTTTAAGAAAGCTTGTAATTGTATCATGTAGAGACGCCCAATTTGGGCGTCTCTACTTATATTTCAGATATGCCTTGTAATATTCCCGGTTGAGTCTGGCGATATTGAACAGTTTGATCTGCTTGGGGCACTGTGCCTCGCATGCGCCTGTATTTGAGCAGTTGCCGAAGCCCTGCCTGCCCATCTCGGCTATCATTGCACGCACCCTCTCCTTAGCTTCAGGTTTTCCCTGTGGAAGGAGAGCGAACTGAGATATCTTGGCCGAGACGAACAGCATTGCCGAAGCATTCTTGCACGCTGCCACACATGCTCCGCAACCTATGCAAATGGCCGAATCAAAAGCATCGTCGCTGTTCTTTTTCCGTACAAGTATAGAATTGGCTTCAGAAGCTGCTCCAGCAGTAACTGAGATAAATCCTCCGGCCACCTGTATCCTGTCAAAGGCACTGCGGTCGACAATCAGATCTTTTATCACCGGGAATGATTTGGCTCTCCACGGCTCTATGACTATTGTCTCGCCATCCTTGAAATACCTCATTGAGAGATGGCACGTGGTCAGTCCCGGTACCGGGCCGTGAGGATACCCGTTTATGAACATGCCGCAGCTTCCGCAGATCCCTTCACGGCAGTCGTGATCAAAGGCCACGGGTTCCTTGCCTGTCTCAACAAGATTCTTGTTCAGCAAATCAAGCATTTCAAGAAATGACATATCAGGTGAGACGCCGTCAAGATCATAGGATGCAAAAGCACCTTTCGCCTTGGCATTCTTCTGTCTCCATATCTTTAGTCTGAGCTTCATATCTGGCATAATTAGGATAGTTTATTTATAACTTCTCTCCTTGAGTTCAACAAACTCGAATTTCAATGGTTCCTTATTGAGAACAGGTTCATTATCACCGTTATATTCCCAGGCAGCGACGTAGGAGTATTCAGCATCAATCCTCTTTGCCTCGCCGTCGTCAGTCTGGCTTTCCTCGCGAAAATGGGCACCGCATGATTCTTTTCTGTTCAGCGCATCGGTTATCATCAGCTTTGCCAGCTCCAGGAAATCAGCTACTCTGCCGGCTTTCTCAAGCTGCTGGTTCAGATCAGAGGCCTCTCCGGGCACAAGAAGATCATTCCAGAACTCTTTCCTTAGTTCCTCCACAAGGTTCAACGCTTTCTTCAGCCCCTCCTCGTTGCGCCTCATTCCGCAATAGTCCCACATTATCTTGCCGAGACGCTTATGGAAGGTTGAAGCAGTCTGTTTTCCTTTTATTGAAAGGAGTTTGTCAATTCTTTCCCTGACTCCTTTTTCTGCCTCTTCGAATTCAGGGCTTGTAGTTGAAATTCTCGGGGTTCTGATCTCTCCTGACAAATAACCGCTGATCGTTACCGGAAGGATAAAATACCCGTCGCCTGCAGCCTGCATCAGCGAACTCGCTCCCAGCCTGTTTGCCCCGTGATCGGAGAAGTTGGCCTCACCTATGGCATAGAGCCCCGGAACTGTAGTCATCAGCTCGTAGTCAACCCAAAGCCCGCCCATAGTATAATGACCGGCAGGATAGATCTGCATCGGTTCTTCATATGGGTTCATGCCGGTGATGGCCCTGTACATTTCGAACAGGTTGCCGTACTTGTTCTCTATTGCCTTTTTACCCTGCTTTTTTATTGCATCGCGGAAGTCAAGGTTGACCGCAAGACCGGTCTTTCCGACGCCGTATCCGGCGTCACATCTCTCCTTGGCTGCTCTCGAGGCAACGTCACGCGGCACCAGGTTGCCAAAGGTCGGGTAGCGACGCTCGAGATAATAATCCCTGTCTTCCTCCGGGATGTCATTTCCGGGCCGGTTGTCGCCCTTGTTTTTAGGCACCCATATCCGCCCGTCGTTACGCAGTGACTCTGACATCAGCGTCAGTTTGCTTTGGAATTCATTCAGCTGAGGTATGCTTGTAGGATGTATCTGGACAAAGCTGGGATTGGCAAAGGCAGCACCTTTCTTATAAGCTTTCCAGGCAGCGGATGCATTGGAGTTGACAGCCAGTGTTGAAAGGTAATATACTGTGCCATATCCGCCGGTGGCAAGCACAACAGCATGTGCGGAATGCCTTTCTATCTCACCGGTAATGAGATTTCGGGCTATTATTCCGCGGGCTTTGCCGTCGATGACAACAAGGTCAAGCATATCCCTTCGCGGATACATCGTAACCGTACCGGCTTTGATCTGCCTGTTAAGTGATGAATATGCGCCAAGAAGGCACTGCTGTCCTGTCTGCCCTTTTGCATAAAAGGTGCGTGACACCTGTACGCCGCCAAATGAACGCGTTTCAAGTGTGCCGCCGTATTCACGGGCAAAAGGAACGCCAAGGGCAGTGTAATGGTCAATTACCTGGTTACTGACCTCAGCGATGCGATAGACATTTGCCTCACGCGCCCTGAAGTCACCTCCCTTGATCATGTCATAGAAGAGACGGTAGGTATTGTCTCCGTCGTTCTTGTAATTCTTTGCCGCATTGATGCCTCCCTGGGCTGCAACGGAGTGTGCACGGCGGGGCGAGTCCTGGTAACAGAAAACCTTGACGCTATACCCAAGCTCACCCAGTGAAGCGGCTGCACCCGGCACCCGACAATCCTGTTCCGATGATTATGATGTCAAGCTTCTTTTTGTTGGCCGGATTGACCAGTTTCGAGGCTGACTTGTACCTTGTCCACTTCTCTTCAAGCGGACCTTCCGGTATTTTTGCATTCAGAGTTATCATGATATTATGGTTCTTCAGGTTATTTTAACTGCCAGATTACAAGAGGTATTACCGCAAAACCCAGCGGCAGGACAATTGCATATATCAGAGATATGACCTTGATAACAGGTGTCCAGAATTCATTTGCCAGACCCAGGGTCTGAAAAGCTGACTGCAGGGCATGATACAGATGGAAGCCAAGCAGGATAAAGCAAACCCAGTAGAGGATTACGTATCGCGGAATACTGAAAAGCTGATAAGCCACAGAATAGAAATTCTCCGGATCACCTTCAACCAACCCAAGCTTTATGAAATAGAAATTGAAGAAATGTATGACGAGAAAAATAAGGACAGCACCTCCGGTCCAGAACACGAACCTTGAAAATGCCGAGGTTTTCGATTTGTTCCTGACGGCGTATCTTACAGGCCTTGAAAGCCAGTTCTGTATCTGAAGGAATACCCCGTAGGTGATATGCAATAATATTGTCAGGAACAGAAAGAGTTCAATCACTTTGATAGGGGGGAATGTAGCCATGAAGTGCGCAGCCTTGTTGAACGGCTCCGGGTCATCCTTCAGCAACATAAGATTGATGCCCAGGTGAACCGGTAAAAACAGCAGCAGAAACAATCCGGCAAGCGCCATCACGAATTTCTTCGAGACCGCAGAGAATAGTATTTTGTTCATCGGTGTTGTACTTTTGAGTTCAGAGTTAATTGAAAGGATCAGTAAGAAATCCTTTCTTCATTGTAAATTTAACTAGTTTTTTTGCCTAAACAAATTAATATGAACAGATCAATACACTTTGAAGGAATCACAGTTAAGTACAGTGTCAAAGGTAAAGGGAGACCGGTAGTTTTGCTGCATGGCTACCTCCTGACAGGTGAGGCCTGGCGGCCTCTGACAGACATGCTATCTGAAACATTCAGGGTTATCTCCGTTGATATCCCCGGGCACGGCGGTTCGGGGGTCGCGGGAGAGACGCATACCATGGAATATATTGCTGAGGCTGTAAGAGCAATATTGATTGATGCCGGAGAAGAGAAGGTCCTGCTTGCCGGTCATTCCATGGGCGGGTATGCTGCACTGGCTTTCGCGGAAAATTATCCTGAGATGTTAGCCGGGTATGTGCTGTTCCACTCACATCCTTATGCCGATGCACCCGAGGGGATATTAAAAAGGAAGAGGGAGATAGAGGTTGTTATGAAAGGCAAAAAGAATATAATGTATCCGGCCAACATATCGATGATGTTTGCTGAAGTCTAATCTGAAGAATATGCCGGCGGCCCTGACAAAGCTGAAAAGACTGGCTTCCGGTAACCCTGCCGAAGGAATAGTTGCATTACTGCACGGCATGATGGCGAGGCCACAGAGAACTTCCGTAATAGAAAAAGGAGAGGTACCGTTACTATGGATACTGGGCAGGTATGACCGCTACTTCAGTCCGGAGGCAGCCATGAGGGGTATAAAAACCCCGGCAAATGCACAGGTTGTCATACTGGAAAATTCCGGCCATCTCGGGTTCATTGAAGAAACAGAGGGATCATCCAGGGTGATCAGTGATTTTGCCCGGAAACTTGATTGGAAGCCGGAAGCATACAAAAAGGGAAAATGAACCTGCCAGATCATTTAGCCTCGATATAACTCAGGGCATCAAGCAGCGTCTTGTCTATTTTCTCCCATAGGGGATAGAATCCCTTGTTGTCAATCATGTTCCTGGCAATGTAGGCCTTCAGCTGTATGTAAATGATATTTTCCGAGACTTTAATCTGCTCCCTGTTGGGATCTATCCCGTTATCTTTAGCGTACCTGATGAATTTATTCATGATATCCTGTCCCGAAAGCCATTGGTCGAGCGATTTAAGGTCATGATATTTCTTCATGGTCTCACGGTTATCCTCAGTGTACTTCAGAGCATACCTGTAGAGCAGGCCTGAATTCCTTATTGCCATGAAATAGTCTGTAATGCCGGTTGTATCTATAGGGATAAAGATATCAGGCATAATACCGCCGCCTCCGTAAACGATTTTTCCTCCCGGGGTTATAAAGCGCAGTGAATCAGTGACCTGAATCGAATCGGCTTCTTCAAATTCCCCGTGCATATACCTGTTTCCAAGGTCTTCATAATACTTTTCAACTCCCTGATCATAGGGTTTTTGTATTGATCTGCCGGTAGGAGTATAGTAACGTGCAATAGTAAGTCTCATTCCTGATCCGTCGCGGAATAATACAGGTTCCTGTACCAGGCCTTTGCCAAATGAACGGCGGCCTATTATCGTACCGCGGTCATTATCCTGCACGGCACCTGCAAGTATCTCGCTGGCCGAGGCGCTCCATTCGTCAATAAGTATGACCAGGTCGCCTTTTTCAAACTCGCCGTCCGATGTAGCCTTTATGTCCTGCCTGGGCTTTGCTTTGCCCTTTGTGAAGACTATAAGCTGTCCTGCCGGGAGAAACTCGTCAGCGATCATAGTAGCTGCATCCATGACACCGCCTGAGTTACCCCTGAGATCCAGGATTAGTTTCTTCATACCCTGACCTTTCAGCTCATTCAGGCCTTTCTTAAACTCATCATGAGTAGTCAGGGCAAAGTTTGAGATCTTCATATATCCTACATCATCAGACATCATGTATGATACATCGATGCTGTAAATCGGGATTTTATCACGAACAATAGCAAATGGCAAAAGTGAATCGGCTCCCTTTCTTTCAATTTTCAGATCAACCCTTGTACCCCGAGGGCCTTTGAGCATTTTTACTACTTCCTCATCAGGGATACTCTTTCCTGCAATCAGTGAGTCATCGACGAAGATAATCCTGTCTCCCGGGGTGATGCCGGCCTTCTCCGACGGACCCCCGGATATGGTACTGATTATCTGAACAGTGTCAGTCAGCATCTGGAATGTAACTCCTATCCCGTCGAAGTTACCCTGCAGGGGTTCATTGGCCTGCGCCAGGTCGCGTGCCGGGATATATACCGAGTGCGGATCGAGTTTGCGCAGCATCACGGGGACGGCCTCTTCAATAAGCGCATTGCGGTCAACTGTGTCAACATAATCGGATTCGATTATATCAAGTATCCGGCTTAGTTTATCGTTCGACGGAGGGAAGTTGGTATAAAGTCCGTTCTGAGGGTGGGGCATGTAAAACCCGACCAGGATTCCAATGGCCAATGCTACTGCAATTATAAGCGGAAGATATGCTCTGTTATATTTCATTTTTCTTTTCTTCTATGTCGATATAAACAAGCTCGATGCCTGCACGCCTGAGAAGGTCGATGCCGTCCAGGTTACGGTACTGGTTGCTGTATACAACGCGCCTGATGCCTGACTGTATGATAAGCTTGGCGCACTCCATACAGGGAGAGTCCGTAATGTAGAGGGTTGAGTTCTCGCTTGAATTGTTTGATCTTGCAACCTTGGTGATGGCATTGGCTTCAGCATGCAGAACGTATGGCTTGGTCACATTGTTTTCATCCTCGCAGACATTTTCAAAACCTGACGGGGTTCCGTTATAGCCGTCAGAGATGATCATCTTGTCTTTCACGATAAGAGCACCTACACGTCTTCTCTGGCAATAGGAGTTCTCAGACCATATCCCTGCCATGCGCAGGTAACGTCTGTCAAACTGTGCCTGTTTTTCACCGTAAGGGTGTACGGCATCCTTCTTCGTCATCCTAATTCAATTCGAGCGACAAACTTAATCGTTTTTGCAGCCAATTCAAAGAAACTCAAAGGGCACTTAAGTTTGATGCTTAAGTGCCCGATGTAAAACCGCTGAAATCTACCGGCAACTATTTAGTTACTGTTTTTCCAGGTGTAGGCGTGCGGCCATTCACTTGTACTCGAACTTACCGATGTATGACAGATAAAGCATCCGTTCATTTCCTCAGGGTTACTGCCGCCATGTTTTTCTGCATACTCACCCATATCATTCTCTCCTCTTGAACTGTCATGGCATGTACCGCAGCTGCCAAGTGTCTTTGGGGAGGTACTGTAAGGCTGGTACTGCATTGCCTGGTAATTATCAACATCTTTTGATGAGGGAATCATTGCGTGAGGACTTCCATGGCAGGAAGTACACATAATGTTTCCATGACCTGTTGATTCTCTGTAAAGCGCTGAGGTTGAGCCAACACCTGTTGCTTCGTTGTGGCAGGTAGAACATGATGGTTCATTAATCCATGGTACCCTTGTGCTGGTCGAAGAAGCTACCTGGGCCATGGTGCCGTGGCATGTGATGCAGTTACCATCTGCTGCTGTGTGCTTTATGCTGCGATTACATTTTGTTGTCTGACCAGGATGACAGTCATAGCACGATGCCTCTTTGTCAGCATGGAAACCATGAATGGCTTCTGAAAGATACTTGCCGGAAGATCCCCTGCCGGACATTCCCAAAGCCTCCGAACCATGGCACTCTGCGCAGAGAACAGGCTTTGACTGCATAAGTGATGTTCCTTCCTCATCATCATGCTTAGAAAGAACATCGTTGAATGCATCCGTTCCATGACACTTTGCACAGTTGATCTCATCAGAGGTAGGGACTGTCGCTCTGGTTGTTGCCACAGTATTTCCGGAACCGTCTTTTACCGTAATCTCTGCCACCTGTAAAGGATCCCATACACCCTGGTCATTTACAGGTACGACAGGTATTCCTGTGGCCTCGAAATGCCCTGAAGTTGCAGTCATTGCTCCGCTAAGCCCGTTACCCGTGAGTCCTATGTCATGTTGTAACGAAGGCAGACCAAACAATGCTGTAATATTGTCCCAGAAGCCTCCATATTGACGCTTGCCGTATGATGATGTATTTCCAATAATTTTATACTCTACGGTAACTCCGCTGGTTACTATTGTCGGTGGATTTCCTCTTTTAACAACCTGTGCCAGCACCGTATTGTACGGAGGGAGGATCACGGCCACGTCATAGGTTGGATTAAGACAGTGCATTCCAAGAGAGTTCGATGCAAAAACCACGTAGTCACTTGAGGCGAATGGAGGATAATCATTTTGCTTTTTACAGCCAACTAAAACAAGGACAAAAAGCACCACAATGATGCTTGTTGGCAGCCGGAAATCTGATAATGATAGCTTTTTCATGCCAGTAATTTATTAAACAAATATTTCACCTTTAAGGAATAAAACTGCTCGTCCTGCAATAAGGGTCCGGTTACCTTTTAAGGTGCATTCGAGGTAACCTCTGCGTCCAGACAATTGCCTGGCTTTCATCGACGATTTGCCAAGTCTGGCAGACCAGAAAGGCGTAAGGGTGGTATGTGCTGATCCTGTTACAGGATCTTCATCTATTCCAGCCTGCGGCGCAAAGAACCTTGAGACAAAATCGGCATCCGAACCGGGAGCGGTTACTATTATGCCACGGCCGTCAGCCACGGCAAGCTTCCTGAAATCAGGTTTGAGAGCAAGTATCTCTGTCTCGCTTCCGAAAAGAAGAAGGTAATCACTTCTTCCCACGAAACACTCAACAGGATCTTTATCAAGGCTTTCCATCACCAGCAGGGGCGGATCGCATTTATGCAGTGTATCCGTCGGAAAATCAAGCTCCAGCAGATCGTTTTTCTTCCTGACAACCAGGTCACCCATATGCATTGTATGAAAGATCACTTCCTGCCTTTCAGGCTCAAGGATTTTCATTACAACGAATGATGATGCCAGGGTACCGTGGCCGCAGAGATCGACCTCTGTAACAGGGGTAAACCATCGTATCAGCCAGTCATTTCCATCCGGAACGATGAAGGCAGTCTCGGCAAGGTTGTTCTCCATCGCGATCTTCTGCATCAAATCTTCGGGTAGCCAGCTGTTGATGACACAGACTCCGGCAGGATTACCGGTAAATTTACCGCAGGTGAATGCATCAACCTGATAAAAAGAAATAGCCTCCATTTTCAATTAAATATTCTAATAAAGTTAATGCATTTTAGCCTGTTACGGTACCGGGATGATAATAAGCATAAAGGAAGTATTATAACTTAGTGGCATGATTGAGATTTCTGATACAGGGAAAGGTACTTCGATATACACGCTCACACCCGCAAGGTGTAATATTTACGTGGTCAGCCGCCATAGCAGGATAATACTTATTGATACAGGCATATTCTTTGACAGGGGCAGGATAGGGCATGCCCTTGCCAGAAAGGGCATTGTTCCCGAGGCGGTGGTGCTCACGCATACTCATTTTGACCACGCCGGCAATGCAGCATGGCTTGCAGGGGAATATGGCGCTGAGATTATAGTTCAGGAAGCAGAGAGCGATTCTCTGGCCAGGGGTGATACACCGATACCTTCTGGCACTTATGCCCTCACAAAAGGGATTGTCAGCATAGGGAAGAAGATAGCACCGGCTTTTAAATACGATCCATGTACGGCTGATCACATTTTCACTGACACTTTTGACCTTAACCGTTTTGGCATTAACGGTTATGTTCTGCATACCCCGGGTCATTCTCCGGGAGGGGCAACAACGGTCATTGATGATGCAGTGGCCATTGCCGGCGATTCAATTATCGGTACCATGCCCGGAAGCCCGTTCCCTCCCTTTGCCGATGATGTTGATGAGCTCATGAGGAGCTGGGAGAAACTACTTGGTAGCGGTTGTCAGATCTTCCTTCCGGGACACGGCAAGCCAGTCAGCAGGGAGCAATTAGTGGCCGAATATGACAGAAGGTCTTTGAAATAAACGTCGGACAATTTCAACTCTTAGGTTTCATTATTACTCCGATTTTCTTTCTGCCGTCGATTTTAATGACCAGCGGCACCGGAAATCTTATATGCCTTAAATACTGATCCTCGAAAAAGGCATCAGATGACGATAAAAAATCAAAATCGGTAAATCCATCACCGATAAAAGGATTAATCGTAAAATAGCCAACTCTGAATGCTGTGAGGTTCTGGAAGAAGTGAGTTCCCTGGCTCGGATCGACACGGTAATTATCAAGCCCTGATTCAATTATAACTCTGGCGGCAGAAATTTGCGGCCACTTGACAGGTATTCCAAGCCACGGATCACTTGAACCCCATCTGCCAGGTCCGATTAATATATAATTCCTTCCCGTTTTTAGAAACCCGTCATTTATTTCATTGAGCTTAATGGCAATTTCCTGGTTTTTTGATGCGGTGAAGTTTTCCGTTTTAACATATATCAGGTCACATATCCCGTTAATAGTTCCGTTTCCTAAGGCTGAATTTGAAAGGATGATTGTATCCGAAAGAGGAATTTCTTCCAGTTTATCTTTTATTCTTTCAGTGTTTTCAACAATTGGTCTGATCTGCAGAAGGTTAAATAGAACAGACTTCTTTCTTTCCGGATCAATATTTATGGCAAATTCTATTTCAACCGGATTGTTCAGCTGTTGCTGTCCGATCTCAAGGATTGTTTTCAAAATCTCATTCAGAGGGAAAAGGTCATATTTAAGTACGTTGGAAAAGGTTATTATTCTTTCGCCGGCGTCACTTATGTCATCTCTTATTATATCATTCTGATGATCGTAGGTAGAAGCCACAAATTTTAGCGAGCCATCTTTTTCCGCATCGCTGATTCTCAGTTTAAGCAGATTTACCGTATCGTCGGTACTGGGGACAAAACTGGCCGGATTAAGATCGAGAGCATAAAATTCATGCTGGGTTTCGCGCAAGGCCATTTTAGTGTCTGACAGCTGCAACACCTTCCGCGGGTATTTTGGCGAAAATCTGAGAGCCATCCCTCCGTCGACAATATATTTACCCAAACCAAAGGCAAGGCTGACAAATCCATCCTCTGACTTTTCGGGTTCGATAGGATAGAAATTAATAGATCTTGCCACACCTGAGATAGTTGGATAGAACCGGTTTCCATATTTCTGTCCGCAGACTTCCTGCAGAACGATAGCCATTTTTTCTTCTTCTATCAGGTTCGCTGTGGCCGTCATATAGTCTTTACTGCCCTTGAAGAATACCGATGCGTACACACTTTTTATACCTATACTCAGCAATTCAAGCATAGTCACATCATCTTCGGCCTTGGGGATCATGTAGGTGGAATAAATCCCGGCAAATGGCTGGAAATGTGAATCTTCAAGTAAGCTTGATGAGCGCACTGCAACCGGGCCGTTGATTTTTGAAATAAAGACATACAAATCCTTATGAATTCTTGCCGGCAGCTTTGCTCTCACGAAAGCATCAAGAATTTCACGGTCACTCTGATGCGATAAACCTGTTCCGTAAAGATTGTTTTGAGAAATGAATTCGTCAAATACATCTGTGCTGAGCACAACTGTTCGGGGTATAGAAACTATGGTATCTTCAAAGCTTTCAAAATACTGATTTTGTTTGATTATGCTATCCAGAAAAGCCAATCCACGGGCTTTTCCCCCGATTGATCCCTCGCCTATTTTTGTAAATGTCAGGTATTCATCAAAGTGCTCCCGGTAAAACTCTGCGATGACACCATGTCCCTTGTTAAGTCTGAAATTAGCAATGGCATCGAAAATAAAACGGCGCGCCTGGTCAATACTGGCAAAGTCATCAAGGCTAATTTTTTTTAAAAACTCAGCAAGTGAAAACAACGCACGTGCATAGAGCCATTTAGATAAATGGTTTCTTGACAGGTGGTAACGAAGTGAATCATCCGGAATTTCAAACAGCCTGCGCTGAAAATTCTGCAAATCTGAAACCCTGGCAATTTCCATTCCTGTCTCAGGATCGGTAAAAACAAAATCGCCGAAAGAGAAATGGCTTTTCATATAGGCTTTTAACTCCGCCGGGAGAGACCTGGAGTTTTTATTAAGAAAGCCGTTTCCATATTCATTTGCCAGTTTTTCATTTTCAGGGTTTGCAGACTGAATTAAGACAGGAATGTTAGGATCATGATCTTTTATCTGCTTAAAAAAATCCTCAATGGCGTCCTGGCTTACAGGCTCGTTAGGGTTGGCGTCAACATCGGTAATTACACCAAGGAGCTGTGATTTGTGTTTGTCGAATAATTTCAGTCCTTCAGAATAACTGGTGGCAAGCAAAATTTTCGGCCTTCCCCGCATCTGCATCATTTTCTGATGCTCGTTAAGTCCTTCAATCATGTAGTCCCTCGACTGTTCAAGGATTATATTGTAGAGATGACGTACATAAATTGTGGCAGATTTAACAGAGTTTTCAATTAATAGTATGGATTGTACCCCTTCGTGTTTATTATCTTCCTCAGCATTTAGTTTATCTTCAATCAGGTTAATGACCGGGAAAAGGATATTTGTACTTCCAAGCCAATTGAAAACGTAATCAATACATGATAAATCTTCGTTCTTTAATCTGAAAGAAGTTTCTCTTGAATCAGGAGCAAGGATTACGATGGGCTTTTCGGGATAGAGCTTCTTAATATCCGATGAAAGTTCAAAGGGATCCAGATCGCTGATACTGAGCATATTTATAATTAAATCTATCTGTCTTCTGCTGAGCAATTCCATCGCCTCTGATGCAGACGCAACATGGATAAACTGCGGAGGGTAGCGGATATTAAATGAGACATAATCATTGAATATTTTTTCATCTATTTTCCCATCCTCTTCCAGTATGAATGCATCGTACTTGCTGCAAATCAATAAGACATACTGAATTCTCTTTTGCATCAACAGCTCAAAGGAAGTCTCCCGGAAGGTATTTTTTCTGAGGTTATCCATAGCGGAATATCCTAGACCAATCCCTGGGCAAGCATGGCCTCGGCGACTTTAACAAATCCACCTATATTGGCGCCGTTAACATAGTTAATGTATTTGTCTTTTTCTATCCCGTATTTCACACAAGTAGCATGGATATCCTTCATTATCTGATGCAAGCGGCTGTCAACTTCCTGGCTTGTCCATGACAGGCGCATTGAATTCTGGCTCATTTCCAGACCCGACGTGGCTACTCCGCCGGCATTTGCAGCCTTGCCGGGGCCATACAGAATCCTGCTTTTAAGAAATATCTCGACTGCATCCGGTACTGAGGGCATATTAGAGCCTTCAGAGACTACGAAGCAACCGTTTTTGATCAGTAATGTTGCGTCAGGGCCTGATACTTCATTCTGAGTAGCAGCAGGCAAAGCGACCTGGCAGGGAACTTCCCACGGTGCCGGCTTTCCGTCAACATATTTACACTTGTATTTATCGGCATATTCCTTGATCCTTCCTCTTTTTACATTTTTCAGATTCATTACGAACGCAAGCTTTTCCTCATTAATTCCTTCAGCATCATAGATATAGCCATTGGAGTCCGATAATGTAACCACTTTTGCCCCCATTTGAATTGCTTTTTCAGTGGCATATTGTGCCACGTTCCCCGAACCGGAGACTGTGCATACCTTATTTCTCAGGCTATCACCTCTTGTATTAAGCATTTCTTCAGCAAAATAGACCTGCCCATAACCTGTTGCCTGGGGCCTGATAAGACTTCCTCCCCATTCCAGTCCTTTTCCGGTCAGTACGCCTGTGAATTCATTTCTGAGTCTTTTATACTGGCCAAACATATAGCCAATTTCCCTGCTGCCAACACCGATATCACCGGCAGGTACATCAGTATTTGCTCCGATATGTCTGAAGAGTTCACTCATGAATGACTGGCAAAATCGCATTACTTCATTGTCAGTTTTCCCTTTGGGATCAAAATCCGATCCTCCCTTGCCGCCACCCATAGGAAGGGTCGTTAAGCTATTTTTGAAGACCTGCTCAAAAGCAAGGAACTTAAGGATGCCTAAATTCACGGTAGGATGGAATCGCAAACCACCCTTATATGGTCCGATTGCACTGTTCATTTCAATTCTGTAGCCCCTGTTTAATTGGATTTCACCCTTGTCATCCATCCAGGGGACTCTGAAGATTATTACCCTTTCAGGTTCTGCTATTCTTTCAAGAATTTTAGGGTACCGGTATTTCGGGTTCTCTTCAATAAACGGCATTATAGACTCCGTAACTTCTTTTACTGCCTGGTGAAATTCAATCTCACCGGGATTTTTGGCGATGATTTTCGCCATGAATTCTTCAACTGCTTTGGACATGGTTTTTGATTTTTTTAAGGTGGGTTGCGTGTTAATCAACAAATTTATATAATTAAATTCCTTGACACTATAACTTTCAAACAAAAAATAATCAGGATATTTTTATAACTTTCATATTATTTTATTTCAGGTTTAAAATTTTGCACAGTCTCTGAATGAATTATCATATAGACAGTTAACGTTCCGGTATTAGTATTCTTTGACCTTAGGACACAATGGAGGATATATCGCATTGGCAAAAGGAAATGCAGAAACTTCTGGCTGAAAAAATCCAAAGCCAGAAAGGTTTGTCAATTATTTACCTGATAAACAAAATTATCAGCCGGAGGGATTTGGTCGAAAAAACCCTTAATGAAATAGTTAAAGAAATATCCAAAGGATGGCAGTATTCAGAATACGCCTATGCCCGTATAAAATATGATGGCCAGGAATACCGCCCTGAGAATTTCAAGGAAACCCGATGGATCCAAAAACAAATATTTGAAACGTATGATAAAAAATGGGGAGCCATTGATGTTTTCTATTCAAAACAGTTTCTAAAGGCAGATGAAGGCCCATTTTTACACGAGGAGAGACAATTACTGGAAAATATAGCAACTATTGTTTGTAACTACTTAAACTCGCAACAGGCTATAAGTCAATCAGATGTTGTTGACGAAGATACCGGAATCAAACTGGAGCGCTCCCGGGTGATCAGTGAAGAGAAGAACATTGATGACACGCTTTTACAAATTTGCAGGAATATGCCGAAATCATGGCAATATCCTGATTACTCCGTTGCACGAATTGTTTATGATGGAAAAGAATACCTGAGCTCAGACAAGAAATTTGAAGAATATCAATGGAGCTTAAAAGAGGATTTTACGACAATAGACAGTAAATCAGGCACTATTGAATTCTATTACCTCAAGGGCTTTCCGGTAAGCAATAAGGAGATATATCTGAAATCCGAAGAGGAGCTGCTGGGTAACATGGCAAATTTAATTGCCGGCTTTCTAAACATAATCAAGGGAAATGAAATCAGACATCCTTCAGAAAAGGAGGACGCTAAAAGCAGTGAGGTAAATGAACCCAAGAAGATTTTTGCCTGTATCAATGATATTTCGAAGATCCTGAGAAACGGACTTTCGATAGATACCACTCTGGCCGAGATAATCGAAGTTATTCCGCAGGCATTCCGGACTCCTGAGCTCATTAAATCACGCATTAAATATGATGATAAGGAGTTCTCATCACCAGGGTTTGCTGAAACGCCGTGGCCGTTGAAAGTTTTTTTCAAGACTATTTCAGCAAAGAGGGGTTCGATTCAGGTTTTTTATTCAGGTGATGATCCGGAAACTGAAGAACAACCGTTTCTGGAAGAAGAGAAGCAGTTTGTTGAAACTCTCGCTTTGTTAATATCTGGTTTTATAAATGTTATCTACGGACTTGACAGGGTTATTGCCACTGAAAAAGGGTTAAAGAAAGTAATGTATGAAAAGACAGAACGTCTGAAAGAGTTGTCATGCATCAATCAAACCACGACAATTCTTCAGGCTGAAAAATCTGTCGAAAATGCATTAAAACAGATTGTTTACATAATACCTGATGCCTGGCAATACCCGGAATATACGGTTGCACGAATCAGCTATGACGGCCAGGAATACATGTCGCCAAATTTTAAATCAACCAAATGGAGGCAACGACAACCATTTCTCACAATTGATGACAAGGTTGGCGAAATTGAAGTCTACTATACAAAAGAGTTTCCCGACATAGACGAAGGTCCGTTTATGAAGGAGGAACGGGACCTGATAAATAATATTTCAACCCTGATCTGCAATTATTTAAACACCTTGCAGGGTGAGGTTGCTATAAAGAAATTCAGGGATGATGAAGATCTCAAGCAAAAATTCCAGGCAGCCAGGGATTTTCTGTTAAACAAACGAAAGCTCCTCCAGAATTTCCTCGAGAAAAACAATTATGACCGTGATGTATTTCATGATCTGATGAAGTTCAAAGTAAAGGAGATATTGATTATTTCAAATCTCTATGATGCCTACAGTCTTGAACGCGAAGGCAAATTTTCTGATTATATCCTGGGGGTTTATTACCAGTTGAATCTAACCTCTATACCCAGAATTACCGGCGTCGGGTCATTTGAAGAAGCTTTTGAAAAGCTTTATTCCAAACATTACGACCTGATAATTATCATGGTAGGCATTGATAAGAAGGGGCCGATGGAAATAGCACAAAAACTGAAATCACTGTACAAGTACATTCCCATTTATTTACTGCTCAATAACAATCAATTCATAAATTTCTTTCAGACTGAACAGAAGAAAACACATCTTATCGACAACGTTTTTGTCTGGAATGGAGATTCAAGGATATTCTTTGCAATGGTTAAACAGTTAGAGGATCATGTCAACGTTGAGAACGACACCAAGGTAGGTTATAGTCGTATCATACTGATTGTTGAAGACTCGGCAAAATATTATTCGCGTTATATTCCACTTCTCTATCACAGTGTTATGGAGCAGACCAGACGCATCATTGAGGATGTCAGCTCCATGGATGAACTGTATAAGCTGCTTCGTCTGCGGGTGCGTCCGAAGATCCTGATGGCATCAAATTACGAAGAGGCAATCGACATTTTCGACAAATACAAGGAATTCTTCCTTTGTTTAATATCTGATGTAAAATTTCAAAAAGACGGACAATTTGATGAAAATGCAGGTTTTGAGCTGGTTAAATTCATTAAGTCTGAAATTCCCGACCTGCCGACTATCATTCAATCGTCAGATCAGGAGAATGAGAAGAAAGCCAAAGAATTAAACTGTGTATTTATCTACAAGGATTTGGATACACTGGCCCAGGATATTAAATATTTCATTAGCTACAATCTCGGATTTGGTGATTTTATTTACAAGGACGGAGCCGGAGAAACAATCGGCACTGCCAAGAATATGAATGAGTTTGAAGAACAGCTTCAATCCATCCCGATCGAAACGCTGCTATATCATGCTAAGAAGAATCATTTTTCTTTATGGCTTACTGCCAGGGGTGAAATTCAGCTTGCCAGGGAAATTGCACCAAAGAAAATAAGCGATTTCAAGGATGCCGAAAGCCTGAGGAATTACCTTATAAATGTTGTAAAGAATCTTAAATACGAGAAAAACAAAGGCAAAATTGTTGAGTTTGACGAAACACTGATCCTTGAAGAAAGCAACATAATTCTGCTGTCTACAGGAGCGCTCGGAGGGAAGGGACGAGGACTTGCGTTTATTCACACCCTTATTTACAATTTTGATATTTCAAATTATGTCCAGGGTATTAATATCAAAGCACCCCGGACCTTTATAATTGGTACCGATGAATTTGAGGATTTCCTGGATAATAATAACCTGAGGGATAAGATTTACACGGAAACCAACTATGAAACAATTAAGCGGCTGTTTATTGAAGGGAGGCTTTCTTCTGCACTGGAAGGGAAATTGCGGATTATCCTCGAGAAAATAACCAAACCCCTTGCTGTTCGTTCTTCCGGACTTTTTGAGGATTTACTTATGCAGCCTTTTGCGGGCATTTTTGAAACCTATCTGCTGCCAAACAGCAATGCGGATATTGAAATACGTTTAAGACAACTGATGGATGCAATTAAGCTGGTATATGCATCCATATACTCTGATACCGCCCGGGGTTATATCAACGCCATTAATTACAAGATTGAAGAAGAAAAGATGGCAGTAATAATTCAGGAGGTTGTAGGTGAGCAATATGAGAATACCTATTACCCTCATATAAGCGGAGTAAGCCAGTCATACAATTATTATCCTTACAGCTATATGCAGCCCGAAGACGGATTTGCTGTCATCGCGGTGGGTCTGGGGATTTATGTGGTTGAAGGCGAAAAGGCCTTCAGATTTTCTCCAAAATATCCGAACCTGGAAATAAACACTCCAAAGGATCAGTATTTAAATTCGCAGATTGAACTTTTAGCAGTTGACCTGGATAAGAAGGAATTCAACCTACTCGAGGGAGATACCGCCGGACTTGTAAGGTTAAGCATAGAGGATGCTGAGAGGCATGGAGTGATTAAACATTGTGCATCCGTTTATTCAGCTGAGAATAAAACAGTCTACCCGGGAACCGACAAGGCAGGACCCAGAATTATCAATTTTGCTGACATCTTAAAATACCGGTACATACCTTTGGCTGATACGCTGGTAGAGATCCTGGATATTGTAAAGGAGGCGCTTGGCACTCCGGTTGAAATTGAGTTTGCTATCGATTTAGCCAGGGATAATAACAACAAAGCTTCATTTTACCTGCTGCAAATCAAACCTATAATCGGGGCATCGCTTGACTATGAAGTCAATATGGATGAGATAGACAAGTCGCATATCCTGCTCTTTGCAGAAAAAAGTATGGGCAATGGAATGATAAACAACATACGCGATGTGATTTATGTCAACAGGGATGAATTTGACAAAACCAAAACCCTTGAAATTGCTGCTGAGGTAGCCTCTTTTAACGATGAAATGATCAGGAGTGGCACACAGTATATTTTATTGGGTCCGGGCAGGTGGGGCACGGTAGACCGATGGATTGGAATTCCTGTAACATGGCCCCAGATATGCAATGCCAAAGTAATAATTGAAACCAGCCTTGATGATTTTCCGCTCGACGCCTCGTCTGGGTCGCACTTCTTTCACAATGTCACATCAATGAATGTCGGCTATTTTTCTGTTCAACACAATCAAAAAAACTCTGTATTAGACTGGGATATACTTAAGCAGCAAAAAATCATCAAACAAAGAAAGTATGTCACTCATGTCCGGTTTGAAAACAGCCTGACTGTCAAGATGGACGGGAAAAAGAGAATTTCCGTCATTACATGGGAG
>CAVRBS010000032.1:0-53164 GCA_963719235.1 uncultured Bacteroidales bacterium | reverse complement strand
GAAGTCGATCTCCTCCGTTATCAGATCATAAGCATTTATCTGCCCTTTATCAAATCTGTCCTGGTTCAGTGACAGGTTCTCCTCATAAAGTGCAGTGTTCTGCCTGAATAGTCCGACCTGGTATTCAGCCTGTCTTATCTCTTCCATAAGCAGAAGGCTTTTATTGCTTACATTGTTAATCTCATCGTCGAGTCTTGATATAATCCCTTTTTCCTCAAGCTTCAGCCGGCTGACACTGTTCTTTGTGCTGCTTCCGGAAATTATCTGGAGCCTGAGACTCAGTCCAAGATAACTGATTCCATACCAGCTGTCAGAAAGAAACGGATTGAAATCGTCGGTATACTGGTTTGCTCCGAGGAATCCCTCAAAACCAATGGCAGGTGTATGTTTGGTTCTCTCCGACTTCTGCTGCTGCCCGAGAAGCTCAGCCCTGAGCATGAGGCTTTTCACAGAAGGAACAGAGTCTAAAAGAGGGTCTGTATTACTTACCTGCAGGCCGCCATCTGAGAAAGGTGAGAAGTCAAACCTGCCAACCAGCAAAGAGTCAAGCGATATTCCGGTAAGGAAGCTCATATAAATCTTTTCCCTGGTGAGGGCTGACGAAACAGCCACATATTCTGAGAGGGAATTATTATGGTTCAGGATGGCCCTGTTGACATCTGTCTTCAGCACCTTACCCTCCTGCGATTTCAGCATGAAGAGCTCTTTTGTACGTGACGTGCGGAGTGTATCGAGGGTTGCAGAACGAAGCTGCTCCTCGCGGAGCCATATATTTGTGAAGCTCTTTATCACCTCAAGCTTAAGATCCCTTTCAGCGGCAGCTGCATCGGTATTCCTGAGTTTCTCATTTATCCTGCTTTCTGCGACACGGCTCTTTATCGAAAAGTCGATAATAGGCTGATAGAGTGTCAGTCCTGCATTCTGCTGCCAGTCAGTACCGAATTTTATCGGCCTCTTTTCATCAGTAGGTATCTGACTGAACTGTCCGAGAGGTATTATCTGTGTCGGGATAATAGGATTATACCTGTAGTTATAGCTCAGCGAGAGGTCAGGCAGGTACTTCTGAGAGGCTGCTGAAGTCTCGAGCCTGGCAATCTCATTATCGATCCTGACCGCCTGTATGTTTCCCTTATTTGCGAGAGCGGAGTCAATACAGGTTATAAGTCTTATGTCCTGTCCTGACAGCCTGCCGGGGAAGCTGATAAGGAGGATGAATATTATGGATAGTATTATTGATTTCATTTCTTAATGATTGTTTGATTTTTCAGGTGCGGAATACTGCAGCCGGTTCAACATTGTTGATTGTACGTATGGCGAAGAAAAGAGAACTGCCAACCGAAATAAACACTGTTACGAGGAAGAGTGCCGCATACTCCCTGAATGAATATGTGAATACAAGTCCCGCATTGGAGACACCTGCCCTGAATCCTTCAAGCAGTAACATTGCGATCAGGAAACCTGTAAGTGCGAAAAGAAAACTCTGGGTGAGAATGAGTCTTGTAATATACCGGTTCGTTGCACCAATAGCCTTGAGGGTTCCATAATCGCGTATTCTGTCAACGGCTGACGAATAAAGGGTAAGACCTATGATAAAGAATCCGCTTATGACGGCAAAAACTACGAGTGAACCGATACTGGTTCCGATGTTTGAGGATATGGTTATATAGCTGACGGTTGTTTTTCTTAGTTTCTCTGCGTTCCAGGCTTTAATGCCATAGACAGATCTGTTTATGTTATTGACAACGTCATCAACTGCATAACCGGGTCTGACCTGGATAGCGATAGTGCTTACCTTTGAATCGGGGAATGATGTATAATAGCGTGCCTTCGATAATGTTGTATAGAAAAATGATCCTGCAAAGCCCCTGGCATTTTTTGTCTGCAGCTTTATTGTGGCGCTTTTGCCGTTAATTTCAACTCTTGTACCAGGTTTGACCGGGTAATCGAATACGGCCTGGTCATAAAACTCAGCCGACACGGCCTCATCTTCATTAAGAGAGAGAAGGTTTCCTTCGTTTATTGATTCCGGCTTCGGGCCTGCAATAAACATTGGTGATTCGCTTCCTATAATGAGTACCGGGGCAAGCTTGCCGTTCTCAAATTTGACCGATGCCCCGGAGACAACTATCGGATAACTATTCAAAACTCCCTCAATGCTCCTGAGCTCCCTGACAAGGCCCTCATTAAGCTTAGGAAGTTCGTTGGCATTCCTCGTGATATTATCGACAACCCAGATCTGGGCAATATCCTGTCTTGAGTTACTGACAAGACCACCCATTAATCCGGTCAGAAAGCTTAGTACGCCTATCTGCTGGCCAATAAGAAAGACGCTGACAACGATACCGATTATAACACCAATGCTCTTGACCTTGTCATATATTATAAACCTGTAGGCAGTAGCTATCATAATCAGTTGTTTTTCAGTTTTATTACAGACTCAACCTTTGAGTTCAATATGAGCCCGTTGTCTCCCTCAAGCTTTATTCTTACCTCTCTTACGAGCCGGTCTTCCTGCTCATTTGCTTTTTGTGAGAAGAGCGACTTCTTTTTGAGGTAGGGTGAAAGGAAGATTACTTTTCCTGTTGCCACAACCGAGTCGCTACCTATAAACCTGATATCAGCATCAAGACCTTTGCTGAGTCTGCCGGCAAAAAGCTCATCAACTTCTGTTCTCACAGTCATTGGTCCGGAGGGGGCAACCTCGGCATATTCTTCAAACTGGGTTACTGCGCTTCCATTTTCAATATGCAATTCAAGCATAATCCCGTCATAAGGTGAGCGCAATATTTTTTTCGAAGCCTCGGCTTCAGCATATCTCACCTGTTGAGCAAGCTCCGTAAGCCTGCTGGAAGCAAGACTTACTGAAGCGCTGTTTCTCTCAACAGCAAGAGTAAGGGTAGTTACCTCTGTCTCCAGATCATCCAGAGTCTGAGTTGTCTCAGCCCCTTTTGATTCCAGTGTTCTTACCGACTCCAGGAGTTTTTTCTTATTTGCAAGCCTTGCCTGCGACTCCCGCAGACTTATCTTATCAATCTCTTCCTGGTATTTCTGTGCGTTATACTGGCTTTTTAACTGGGATACCTTTATCAGTTCAAGTTCATCGTCAAGTCTCACGAGAGGCTCATCTTTCCTGATACTATCGCCATCTTTCCTGTATATTTCCTTAACAACGCCACCCGATGAAGCTGCAAGGCTGATTATCTCCAGTTCAGGTTCGACCTTGCCTACTCCGACAACCTGAGAAATATCAACTGTTGCACTGTTAACTGATTGTGACGTAGTGCCCTGTTTTTCTTCATTTTCCTTGTTGCCACTGCAGGCCGTAATGATCAACGGAATTACAGCCAGGTAAATCTTTTTATTCATTGTATTAGTATTAGTGTTCTGATTTAAATGGGTTTTTATCTCTAATTGTGAAATATCTCGTCAGCCGTGGGTTTGTCTGAGGCGATGCCGTTGTTCACATAAATGATCCTGTCGGCAAAAGGTTTCAGCCTGAGGTCGTGAGTCACCACGACTACCGATTTTCCTGAGTCTGAGAGCATTTTAAGTTCTTCCATGACTATCGCAACACTCTTGATATCGAGTGATGCAGTTGGTTCATCGCAAAGCATTATAGCCGGTTCGGTGACAAGTGCACGTGCAATTGCCACTCTCTGCTGCTGTCCGCCGCTGAGGCTTTTGGGCAGGCTTTTGGCCCTGCTTTCCATGTTCACCTTTTTAAGTGCCTCTTCTGCCCTGAGTGTTGCCTCCTTTTTACCGATTCCGGAAAGTTTCAGCGGATGCATGACATTTTCAAGTACATTGAGTGGTGCAAGAAGGTTAAAGCTCTGAAAGACAAAGCCGATATATTTCAGTCTTACCCTTGCCAGTTCCTTTTCACTCAGGTTATTCACCAGGAGGTTATCGATATATACTTCGCCTGAAGTAGGAAAGATCACACAACCCAGAAGAGAAAGCAGGGTTGTTTTACCTGACCCTGAAGGACCTATTATAAGAGTAAGTTCCTTCTTCCTGAAATCGAACGTTGTTGGTTCAAGGGCGGTGATTATGGTATCACCTGTCTTGTACTCCTTGCTTGCACCCTTAACGCTGGCAGCTATTTCCATATTCCATAATGTTATTTAGTCTTTTAACATTATAAAAACGGTTATGTTTAATAGTAGGTAAACAAATTTGTTTCAGGTAACAGAAAAACTGTGTTTAATCATTTCAATCCACGGCAGATTGACTGGCCATTTTTAATTACCTTTATGAATGACTAATGACTCTAAATCATACTGCTATGTTCATAAAACTCTTTTTTATCGCGTTGCCGGTATTCTTTGTAATCGATATGATCTGGCTGGTATTTGTGGCAAAAAAGTTCTACCAGGAACAGATCGGTTTCCTGATGAAGCCGGACATTAACTGGATTGCTGCAATTATTTTCTACCTGTTGTTCATTGGCGGACTGGTGATATTCGTTATCTCACCGGCGGTGAAAAATCAGTCATGGGTTCATGCACTGATATATGGAGCATTATTTGGCCTGATAACTTATGCTACGTATGATCTGACAAATCTCGCCACCATAAAGGACTGGCCGTTATTGGTCACAGTCGTTGATTTGATCTGGGGGACTGTCTTGGCAGCCTCTATCTCGCTGATTACATATTTTATTGCAAGCAGGATTTAGTCTCAGCATCAGTACCTGCCAGAGTGGGGTATAGGGCAAGGAGGAATTGCGATTTGCGAATTGCGATTTGCGAATTGAGGACTGAGGACTGAGGAGTAGTATAAAACTATTCTGCCAGCTCAAGAAAATTAATTACATAGCTTGTGCTTCGCCCCCCGGCAGGATTCTGCCTGAGGATTTTCTTATTCATCAGGTCCTGGACATCTCTTAATGCCGTATCCTGCGAACACCTGGCTATCCTGGCCCATTTTGAGGTTGTCAGATTTCCTTCAAATTCGTCCAGCAATTTATTTATCATCAGTATCTGTCTCTGATTCAAGACCTCAGATGAAATCTTACTCAGGAACCTGTGCTTGATCAAAACTTTTGAGAGAATGATCTCTGATGATTTCAGAGCACTGCCCAGGCAATTGAAGTACCAGACCAGCCATCGGGTGATATCAAGGGTCCCTCTTTGTGTATTTTCAAGAATGTCATAGTATTTTTTTCTGTCTGCTTTTATCTGAGATGACATACTGTAAAACCGCATTTGTGAATTATCAGACCTTGCCAGTAACATTTCTGACAGGGCACGGGCAATCCTTCCGTTGCCATCTTCAAACGGATGTATCGTAATGAACCACAGGTGAGCCAACGCTGATTTTAAAAGCATGTCGACGGCTGTGCTTCTGTTAAACCATGTAATAAATGCGCGCATCTCTTTATCAACCAGACCTGCCGGCGGTGCCTGATAGTGGACTTTTTCTTTTCCCAGTGCTCCTGAAACAACCTGCATCGGGCCAGTGGAGTCGTCGCGCCACTTGCCGGTCACAATTCTGTACATTCCGCTCCAGCCATAGGGAAACAGGGCCGAGTGCCAGCCAAAAAGCCTTTCACGTGTCAGCGGTTTTTCATAATTCTGAGTAGCATCCAGCATCACTTCCACTATCCCGTCAACACTCCTGTCAGAGGGTACCAGTCCCGGAATATCGATGCCCAGCTTTCTTGCGATTGACGACCGTACCTGGTCAAGATTCAGAATCTGGCCTTCGATCTCTGATGTTTTCATTACCTCGGTGGTAAGTGTTTCCAGGATTGCCTCATTTTTCAGCCTGAAACCTAAAGCTTCCATTTTTCCTGTCAGAATACCCTGCATGTGTCTTGCAGAGGCTAATGGCTGAATTATGGCATCGCTGTTCCACCTGAAGCGCGGCCAGCCAGGCTGCTGATAGATGTAGGTTGTCATTATACGCATAATTTGCGGCAAATATAGGCATTATTCACCGCATATGCAAATTAATATACGTAAGTTATGCGGCGAATAGCAGTTTTATTCACCGCACGGAAGCGGACATGACCAGGCGGTCTTCCCAGGTGCCAATGCGGTTTCCGTGTTTTAGAGTTTGCCTTCGGCGAGCTCGTCCCACTTTAGTGGTCCTTGTTTCAGAGCGTCAGTGGTTCAGAGTTTAGTAACCTTCAGATTGCATGATCGCATGATCGCATGATTGCACGATTGTATGATTGTCCCGACGCTACGGTCGGGATCTCCGCTTCGTTATGCTTTAACTCACTCTTTCTGCCTATCCCCAGTCGCGGGTTCAAAGAACTGCTGCCATTCGGTCTTTTCCCAGATAATCACATCGCCGGTCTTCTGTTCAAGGGAACCGTCGCTGCTGAGCCATCCTTCCCAGAAATGATATTCCGGATCGCCGCCCTCCTGCGGCACCCTGGTGGCCACATGACCTCGCAGGGAGATGCGGCCGTCGTCAAGAGCAAGTATGTAAGCAACCACGGGGTTATTCAACCTCGTACAGTCGCTTATTATCCTGTCCCATATGATCTCCCCGTCGCCGTCAAGATGAACGATACGTTCACATCCACCCCGGTACTTCTTCTGATCAAATGACAGCATGAAAACGTAGAAATCACCATTCGCATCTTCCACAATGCTCTGTGTCTCAATCTCATCAAATTGAGGATAAATCCTTCTCTGCCACAACTCCTTCCCGGCACTGTCAATCTTAACCGCCAGTCCGTAGTTACCCGTGCTGTCGCCTGAGCCGCCGAAGAAGGCAGCACCGCCGCCGGAAGTCAGTATAAATGGTGCACCGTATCCGGCGTGTCCGATGAATTGCTCATGGTAATCGTACGAGCCTATTTTATAGGAGTAGAACAGTGTCCGTGCTGCGTCAGTGGTGAGCTGGCCATAGGAGACTGTGGAGATCATTGACAGAAGCAGGAGCAGGTATTTCATAACGTTTTATTGTGTTAATGACCGGTCATCAAATTTAGTATAAATAATAACCCTGCGTTTTGGATGGCTTCAGATTCCGGGAAGGATGAAGTCAGTGAAGTTCTCGCGGGAGACAATCATTGTTTTTGCCTCAGGATAGGATGTAATGAATGACCTTGGAATTTTGCCACGGCCTGACGCTGACCACTTGAACTCAAAAGCAGATAACTGTCCTTCGCTTTCTTCGATATAGTCAACCTCCTGTTGTGACGTGGTCCGCCAGAAATATGAATTTACCCATCGCCTGCTATAATGGTTATGCTTCATACGCTCCGCTATAAGGAAGTTCTCCCATAAAGCACCTGTATCCTGCCTGAGACTCAAAGGATTAAAGTTAGCCGCCAGGGCATTCCTGATACCATTATCATAGAAGTAGACCTTCCGGCTTTTCCCTATCTCCGTCCGATGATTTCTTCTGTAGGGTGTCAGCCTGAAGACAATAAATGCCTTTTCGAGAAGGTCAATATAAGTGCTTACAGTCTTCTTGTCGACCTGCAGGAGCCTCGACAACTCGTTGTATGACACCTCGCTGCCGAGCTGTAAAGCAAGGGCTCTCAGGAGGTTTACAACCAGATCCGGACGCCTGACACCCTGAAAAGCAAGAAGATCCTTATAGAGAAAGCTGTCAGTGAGTTGTTTCAGGATTTCTCTTTCTTCACCCGGATTGGTTATCACATCCGGATACATTCCATACAGAAGCCTTGTCTCCAGTTGCCTCAGAGCGGAGAGATTGCCTGAATAATCAGACAACTCCTTCCAGCTTACAGGAAAAAGAAAATACTCCCATTTTCTTCCAGTCAGCGGTTCATTGACCTTGTCGGCAAGTTCAAATGATGATGAGCCGGTCACCAGCAACTGGACGTCCTTAAAAAAGTCTGTGATCAGCTTGAGAGTAAGCCCTGTATTGCTGATCCTCTGTGCTTCGTCAATCAAAACCATCCTGTATTTACCCAGCAGCTGGCGTATTGTCTCTGTATTAGCATTCTCAAGCTGTTCCCTGGCGACAGGATCGTCACAGTTAAGCAACAGGAATTCTCCGGCTCCTCCGGCTATTTTCATCATCAGAGTAGTCTTCCCTGTCTGACGCGGCCCCAGCAGGATAACTGCTTTGCCCCTGTTTATTTTTGATTTAATCAGTTGTTCCAGTTCTCTTTTTATCATAATTCAGAGATAATAATCCCCAAATATAATAATAATTGGGGAAATAAATCACTAAAATGTAAATTATATATTAGTCAGGAAAGTATATAATGTTGAGAAAGATTCCAGGCAGGGGGCACTGTTTCGCTTCCTCCTTCATTTCATTTCGGAGGATAAAGAAAGCTTCGGAAGGAGAAGAAGGCAATAGGCATCAGGCAATGGGCAGTAGGATTAAGAATTAAGAATTAAGAATTAATGAATAGTGCTGAATATGAGACAGTTATGAGAGAGGGTAGGAGGGCTTAATTTTCTTCAGGTACATATATGGTTTTGAGAGATCGTGAATCTAAAGATTCAATGTCGAGCCTGTACCTTATTGTACCGCCCCAATAACCTACTTCGACCTGAATAAGTGTGTCATTTAAGACAGTCCATGTACCGGGATAATCAGCGTAGGTGATTGGGGGAGTACCGCACCATCCCGAGTTTTTTCTTTCTGTGAGAGTCCCGTCACTGCGGAAGTTATAGCAATGGTCATCAATGAGCTCATTGTTTCTTGAATATACCTCAGCATTGTCTTGAAAATCAGAATAACTCCAGAAACCGATCAGCAAGTTATCAGGATCAATAGGAATATTGTCCTTTGAACAGCCGGACATGATGACGAGGAGAGAGAGGGCTGATATATATTTCTTCATAGGATGGTTTTTGTTCATGGCACAAAATTTATACCAAATGAACCGGCAGTCCACAAAAGGCGATATCAGGCTTACACTGTTTTTCGCTCCGCTTACTTTGTTTCATCTAACAAGTAACCATGAACCATAGAAGAGGAGCCATGCCCCCGGAACCTTTATTACTCAAGGTCTGGTTGCTGGCTGTCGCCCGGGACGAACTCCAGTATGTCGCCCGGCTGACAGTCGAGCGCCCGGCAGATGGCCTCGAGGGTGCTGAACCGTATGGCCCTGGCCTTGCCTGTCTTCAGTATCGACAGGTTTGACAGCGTCAGGTCGACCTTGCCGGAGAGCTCATTGAGAGACATCTTCCTGCGGGCCATCATCACATCAAGATTGACTATAATTGCCATGGCTCAGATTGTCAGTTCGTTTTCTCTCCGCAGCTCTATGCCTCTTCGGAATATCATTGCGATGACGTAGAGTATACCCGCAAGGAACAGGAAGTCAGTGCCGGCACCTTCAACGGTGAAGTTGACATGTCTGCCGTCCAGCCACTGTGCATAAGCATCCGTTGCCAGAGCCAGCAGTCCTATCTGCAGTGAGATGATGCTCATCCCCTGGATCAGTCCGGCGACAGATTCGCTGAAGGGCTCTTTCAGACTGAGCCTGCCGGTGATCTTCACTACCCAGAAGGAGAGCCATGCCTTTGACCCGGAGAGGATAATCATCAGGGCTGCCATAACGATATAATGTGTCTTGCTGAACGCAAGCACCTCCGACAGGTCGGTGCCCATGTACAGGTCAGCTGCCGCGGCAGGGTTAACAAAAAGACTTACAGCAAAGGAGAAGATAAGTGCACCTGTCTTGATGCATAAGCCGATAAACATGATCCACGCAAACACCTTCAGGATATCAAGAACCTGTTCTGTTTTCATAATGCTTCAATTTATTTGTTCGGTGCAAATATCAGTAAAAAATTATTGATAAACAATAAATAATTAAAAATGATCAAAAAATAAATTTAAGCAAGACTACTTTACGGCTAAGATGATTGAAGGCGAGGAGCATGGAGGATTTGCGATTTGCGATTTGCGATTTGCGAATTGAGGACGGAAGACAGGAGGGGTTCATGGTTCAGGGTTTTTAACCTACAGATTGCGAATTGCATGATTGCACGATTGCACGGATTGCACGATTGCAAGACCTCAGACCTTCAGACAAAATGGTGCCAGGCACAGGCTGTTTATAAATTACAATTTATGTGATAATTTTATACTCTGAATAAACCCCTGTAATAAGTTAAAACATTGAATATGAAAAAGCTGGTTCTGTTATTTTGCCTCACATCCTTACCGCTCACTTTTGTCAGCGGACAGCTGCCGCAGAGCAGCTCCTGGTACAATACTCCCGATGATCTGATCAGGGATATCTATGCTGCTGTATCTGCCAGAAACGGCGAATCGGTCGACTGGACCAGAGTGAGGTCGATGTTCATCGATGAGGCAGTGGTCATCCTCAGAACATCGAGAGAAAAATTAACCCGGTTTACTGCAGATGGGTTCATACAGGATTTCAAAGACTTCTACCAGATACCTGAGGTGTCTGCCAGTGGCTTCGGGGAGAAGATCCTCAGGATGAAAGCAATGGTCTATAATGATATTGCTTTTGTTGCTACTGAATATTCTGCAGCCATCACCGGAAGCACCCGCCCTCCTTCCCGGGGGGTCGACCTCTGGCTGCTTGCTAAAAAGGATGGCCTCTGGAAGATCACATCAGTTGTAAACGAGGTTATTCCCGCCGGACAGGAGCTACCTGACCTGCCGGAATGGAAGTTTTAGCAGGAGGGGAAAAGAATTAAGAATTAGGAATTAAGAATTAATGGGTTGAGGCAGGAGGATTTGCGATTTGCGATTTGCGATTTGCGAATTGTCGAATTGGTCTACATCGTTAGGACCACATTCCCTTTTTTGCTTCCTGTCTCAACATGCCTATGGGCTTCGGCTGCCTCTTCAAGCGGGAAGCATCTGTCAATAACCGGTTTTAGTTTCCGCTCTTCAAGAAAATCCTTTATGAATACCAGATCCCCCTGGTTGGGGACTGCAAGAGCGCATACCACCTTTTTGTCTCTGCTCATTGATGTCCGGAGCATCTGAAGCAGCTTGGCGGTTTTGAAACTTGCCGGCAGGTAAATTCCGTTTTGTTTCAGCGATGCCCTGTACTTTGAAAAGGACCCCTTCCCCAGGATGTCAAGGATGAGGTCATAAGTCTCACCGTTTTTTGTGAAGTCCTCTTTTTTATAGTCAATAACCTTACCCGCTCCCAGGCTTTTTACAGATTCCATCCCCTGCGTGCTGCATACTCCCGTGACTTCTGCCCCGAAGTAATGGCTGGCCAGCTGAACGGCCGACGAACCAATCGCGCCGGAAGCACCGATGATAAGTACACTCTGACCTTTTTGGATCTTCACCTTTCTTAATAAACAGAGTGCCATAGTTGCTCCATAAGGAACAGAAGCAGCCTCTTCATAAGTCATATATGAAGGTTTCACAGCAATGATACCATCTTCGGGAAGGCAGAGGTACTCTGCATAAGCCCCCATTTTCTCACCCGTATAACCAAAAACCTGGTCGCCCTTCTTGAATTGTCTCACATCGCTGCCAACCATCTCTACCTCACCGGCAAAGGTGTTTCCCAGTACTCTTATTCTGGGCTTGCTGAAGCCAAAGCTAAACCGGGCAAGGATCCAGAACAGCGACAGCATATTGAATTCACTTTTTGGAATGTTCCTGAAATTCCGGGCAATGATATCCCCGTAATTTACCGAGACAGCGTGCACCCTGATAAGAACCTCATTGTCTTTCGGGAAAGGTTTTTCTACCTCCTGCAGATGGAGGACATCGGGTCCTCCGTATTCTGTGTAAACTATGGCTTTCATCCTACTGCTTTTTATTTTTATCCTGTTTGGCTTTTAATTTATTAAGCACCGGGTCATTCCCGGGGCTGTATATAAACACGTCGGACAACTGAACACTGAAGGTGTGTGCAATCCGGAACGCCAGTTCGAGCGACGGGAAGTACTTCCCGTTCTCAATGGCCACGATGGTCTGGCGGGTTACCCCTGTCCTGTCTGCCAGCTCCTGCTGGGTCATCTCACTGGCAAAGAAGCGGAGCCTGCGAATGCTGTTGCTGATTAATACCGTTTCGTTATCCATATCACGCACCCTTTCTGTAATAGATGATTTTTGCAACCTCCGATGCCAGGCTGGCGATAAATCCTGATGAGATAAGGGTAAGAAACATTACGTAAGGTTTCATTCCCATGGCAAGTGATCCCATTGCCAGCATGAATCCGAAGATGAATATCCAGTGCGAGATCCGGATTGATTTAAGCTCAATGAGCTTATCGCGCTCGTCGGTAAAGCCGGGCATATCCTCCTGTGTGATGATGCGGTCTGCGATGGCAAATATGATGTGGATCACAATCTGTACAACAATTGCGACCGGTATCAGATAAAGAAATGATTTCCCCCAGAACTGGAAGTCGTTAAGCAGTTCCAGATCAGCCTGAATGTAGTTCCTGTAAAGATAGAGCGAGTAGAATCCGATCACCAGCACTGAGCCGATAATGGATACGATTGATTGTTTCTCCTGGTGTCCCATAATAATACCTCCTTATGTAGATTATTTTATACTATATGTAAATAATTAACGACACAAAGATAAGTATTATTTACATAATGTCAAATAAAATATACATTAATTTTAAAAATTATTCAGGATAAGGTAGAAATTGCGATTTGCGATTTTCGATTTGCGAATTGAAGAGGAGCTCCTAGTTCCTTGTTTCAGAATACCAAAACTTAAAGATTGCACGATGGCATAATTGCACGATTGAATGACATCTGACATTCAGACTTAATGGTGAATACCGGTAATCTTCAGTCTTTCTTCAGGCTTTTGATTTCGTTATTCAGATCGTCAAGCCGGGAGATGATATGTTTATACAATTCTTCTGAGCTCTTATCCTTGTATTTTATATTTCTTAGTTCCTGGGAGATTTCATTCTGGCTTTCTTCCATGCTGTTCATGATTACACCGATAAACAGATTCATGATTATCATGGCGCCGATCAGGATGAAGCTGGCAAAATAAATAAATGGCCACAATGAGACAATCTGCTGGTTTTCGCCGTTTGCAGGTCCGTAAATATGGATATTCATGATGTCTGTCCACCCCTCGAGTGTCAGCACCTTGAACAGTGTGACAAAAGTGTGGTGCAAATCGCCAAAATGCATCGGGTCTGTCTTCCCGAAAATAAAAACGCCTATGATTGCATAGACATAGAAAAGTATACCGATGAGCATGATCACATATCCCATGGAAGGGATGCTTTTAAGCAATGCGCTGATCAAAAGCTTCAGCCTGGGAAGGATGTTAATCATCCGCAGGATCCGCAGGACCCTCAATATTCGCAGCACCGCAAAATAATGAGTGTCTCTGAACGGGATGAGGCAGATCACCACTATCACAAAGTCAAATACATTCCAGGGATCCAGGAAATATTTCCATGGTTTCCTTCCGTGTGCAATTATTTTTATGGTAATCTCGATTGTAAAAAACGCGATAACCAGTTTATCAATCAATGAGAGAACATCATGGTACTCTTTCGCCAGGTCAGGATAGGTCTCCAGTCCGGCAATAATTGCAGCAAGCAGTATGAGTAAAAAAATGAAATAATTAAAAAGTCTGGTGCCAACTACCTTTTGAGCTATTTCAAATAATCTGTTCATGACTTCCTGATTTTTGAAAACATAATCTTCAGCATTGTGAGTGAGGCTATAGCAACAAATATGATAATTATATAGATTGAGTATTTCATAACATCGGGGTATGCCTTTCCTACAAAGTATCCCAAAGGCACCAACGTACAGACCCAGGTGAATGCTCCCAGGAAATTAAAGACCAAGAATCTTTTAAAATTAAGCATTGTTGCACCTGATATCATTGGCACCAGAGTACGGATGACAGGCATAAAACGGCCCAGTATGAATGCCCATACTCCAACGCGGGAGTAAAAACTTCTCCCGCGTTCAAGATATTCTCTCTTAAAGAACCGGGAATTATTATTAACAGACAGCTTTTCACCTAACCACTTCCCTTTAAAATACCCGGTAAGGTCGCCAAGGAACGATGCCAGTATCAGCACTGCAACCAGCCAAGGTAAAGGCAGTTCCAGATACTGGGTGCCGCAGAACATGCCGGCTGCAAATAACAGATAATCGCCACCAGTAATAACAAATCCAAGAAAAAACCCTGTCTCAATATAGACGATTGCCAGAATCAGAATTAATCCACCATACTCTATAAGGTGATGGGTGTCAAAGATAAAATTCCAGAAATTGCCCTCCATCAGAATCAGATATTGCCTCTTTTGTTTTTAATTCTCAATGAAAGGAAGATACTGCCTGCAATTATTGTGGCGATAAAGAGCAATGACAATTCGATATGTATCTTATAAACATCGATAAGGATCATTTTAATCCATACAAAGACCAGGACAACAGCCAGGCCATAG
This sequence comes from uncultured Bacteroidales bacterium, assembly GCA_963719235.1. Lineage (GTDB taxonomy): Bacteria > Bacteroidota > Bacteroidia > Bacteroidales > VadinHA17 > SR-FBR-E99. The sequence goes on along the minus strand of CAVRBS010000032.1, from coordinate 38,822 downwards.
CTCAGGAGCCAGAAGCGGTGGACGACGCCCGCAAGGGCAAAGTATAATGAACGCAGTCCGAGAATCGCAAAAACGTTGGATGTATAGACAATAAACTGGTCCTGGGTGATTGCAAGGATTGCAGGTATGCTGTCAACGGCAAAGATCAGGTCGGTTGTTTCTATGAGGATCAGCACCAGGAACAGAGGTGTTGCGAATCGCCTGCCATCGATTTTTGTAAAGAACCTGTCCCCATGCAGGTCAGGGGTGACGGGCATGAACCTCTTAAAGAACCTGATGACCGGGTTTTCTCAGGATCAATTTTCGAGTTACTGTGGTTGAACATCTTGATCCCGGTATATATCAGCAGCGCACCGAATATGTAGATGGTGAAATGGAACCTCTCAATGAGAGCGACGCCGGCGAAGATAAAGATGACGCGCATGATCAGAGCCCCTATTATACCCCAGAAGAGCACTTTGTGCTGGTATTTGGAGGGTATCTGGAAGTAGGTAAAGAATTCGAGGGCCTGCTGGCGGCCTTTCCAGTAAAAGATGACAGCATTGAAGACCAGGGCAAAAAAAACCCAGACAAAAGTCCAGGTCAAGGCCTCTTTCAGGCTTATCTCATGAGTTTTCCGGTGGAAAACGCCCAGGTCAAGCGCCAGCATGAGAAGAACGAAGGCATTAAAGAATATCCAGAAAATAATTGGTTTCTCCATAAGTATATGATTCAGTCAGGAATAATGTTTACGATGAATTAGTTGGCAAGTTTAACAGAACTATTGCAAAGTAAAGTTGAAAATATTAATGTTTACTTAAAATAGCCTGTTTGAAGGAGTGCAGCGCCCTTCATCACTTTAGGAGAAAAAGCCCGGAGACATAAGTGTATTGCTATCTTCACATACATAATTCACTTGCTTTTATCTGAGGCAACTATTCTTTTATTAAACTGATACCTCCCATTTCAAAACTGTCATTTGCTGAACTGAATCTCAGCACTTCGCCTGCATTTCGCCCAAGTCCGATTATTGCCGCCCTGTTTTTGTCAAGCGGATTGAGCGCTGCTTCTATTAATTGTCCGCTCCATGTTTCGCTTAACCGAAAACGCAACACTAAGACCCCCTCGACTTGTATAATTTCCACATCATTAACCAAATTATCGATGCCCGGTTCGGCTCTGTATTTTCCTGTACGGATTGTCCAATCGGACGTGAGCGGTTGCGGATTGAATTTTTGGCCGATGACATTCAGTGTTCCCCAGGCGGTGGATTCAAGAAACAGTTTTTCTCCGCCTATTTCTTCAAAATGAAACCATCTGGTTGGGCGTTTTGCCATAAATCCCAGGATCCTTCTGGCCGGAACAAAATCGTGTTCCCTGTCTGGCGCCAGATAAAACGAATTGCCCTGAATGGTGGTGTACAGATTATTGTGTTTCAAATCGAAACGGCACACCATTCCATAAGTGGCGTACCAACCGGTAAATGCCTTTAAGTCTTTGTTTTCGATCGAAGTGAACGAGACCTTTTTTTCAGGCAGTGAATTGTTCTTTACTACTATTTTGTTGTTTTTTACATAGTTCACCATCCATTCTTCCTTTATTCTCCATGCATTCTGCACACCGTTGGCAGAGTTTGACAACACCACACCGCCAAGTCCGGCATCGGGTGCAAACCAGAATTGCGCACGATGGTAAGCCGTTGCCCCGCCATGCTCATATACTCGTCCAAGCTCGCGTGCTTTATCACTTATATTCCAGCAAAGACCGATGCGGTTGCGCAAATCAAGCGGTACGTCCATGTTTTGCACTTCAAGCATCATTTCGAGGGTTTTGTTTGTAATTATCAGACTGTTAGTCACAAAGAGCGCCTGCCCGAACTTCACCATATCAGCAACGGTGGAATAGATGCCGCCTGCCGGAATGTCTAAAAGCGGAAGTTCTTTCTGGACATTCCCTTCGGTACTGAAGCCGGCAGAAAGCGTGGGTTCCTGTCCATATTGCTGATAAAAACCACTTTCGGTCATTCTTGCCGGCTCAAAGATGTGTTTCGTGATATATTCGGTATAGCTCAAACCGCTAACCCGCTCAATGACAATTCCCAGCAAGGAATATCCAAGGTTTGAATACGAACCTGTTTTACCCACCGGAAAACAGGTTGATTGCCTGTTAAGATAATCGAGCATCAGACGGTAATCGCCCGGTTTTTCTGCAAATTTACCTTTCATTAAGTCGCCGGGTAAACCTGCATGATGCGTGAGCACCGAGCGAATGGTAATTGGGGCAGATTCGGGGAAGCGTTGTTCGATTGCAAATTCGGGAATGTAGTCTTTCACAGGCTTATCAATATCGAGCAGTCCCTTCTCATGCAACTGCATAATGGCCAGAGCTGTAAACACTTTTGTGACCGAGCCGATATTGAATCGGGTATGCAAATCTACCTGTTTGGTTTTTAATGAGTCGCAAGTGCCAAAACTGCAGTTCCAAACGATGCTGTCGGCATTGAACACGGCGTAACCTGCTCCTGCTACATTATTGTCGAGCAGTTCTTTTCTAAATGACTCATCGAAAGGCAAGTCGGCTGCTTCCTGTCGGCTGCATGAAGCAACAAACAGACATAAGAGAAGTGCAGTAAGTAAGCTGGAGAATGTTTTCATGTGATTGATTTATAATGATTTATATATTGATATACATTTCGGTGCATGGCATATGGCATTTTTTTTGAGTAGCCCAATCTAATTATAAGATGTGGAATTTCACCCTTTAAGCCCAGTCCGGTCATCATTTTCTCCCTGACCGCTGCTATCTGACAGGGTGAGTTCAAAAATGAATACCTGATATTTAATTTTGTGGCAGTAAGGGCAAAGCGTTGGAAAGCCATACCGGTTTTGATCCAGCTTTCGATATTGTCGTTTGTGCTTGTAAAAAGAAAAACAGCAGCCGAATTTTCCAACTGTTTGAGCAATCTTTTGTTCTCGCTTTTGGCATTGACAAAGTTTTGCAATACAAAACTGCCCAAAAAGCGGCCCATTGATGGAATACCGTTACAAGCAGTGTAAAGTCCATCGCCCTTTTGCATGGCTTCTTTTTCGCTGAAACGCATCCATTGGATTAGCTCATTTTTAAATTTCGGGTTTCCCATTTGTATTGCGTTAGCTTCGGCAATGAAAGGGCTGAATTGTTGGATTTCGTTTTTCCCGGTAAAAAATCGTACACTGACACCTTCTTCTGATACAGTTGTTTTCAGCGTTACAAGGTCTTGTCCGGGAATAGGCTTGTTCACATATAAATTACGGGTTGTTTGCCTTGAAGCGATATATGAAAAGAGTTCGGGTTGTTCAATTGTATCATCCTTTCTCAGTGATATTATTAATGAGCCATCAGTGTTCAACGCATTGATTTTCAAAGCTGGCTGGTATCCGTAAAACCTGGCAGCAATCATTGCCGTTTCGGCAGCGCAACCCAGGCTGATATACAGCTCGCGGTGGTTTGGGTCGGCTACGGGTAATGCCCTGCCAGGATCGGGCATAATGCAGATGTCATCGTCAGACTTGGCAAACAGCCATGGTTGCGTATTGTGCCCCGACGGTGCCTTGATGGAGTTGCGGACAATTTTCAGAAACACTTCTTCGGTTATCATAATCATTCCTCCATGCCGTTCAGGTTAAACTTAAGGCTTTTAAATTCCAGTTCACCGTAGACAAAATCGCCTTCGGGTTTCTGATAGATCAGTTTTGCCTTGCCTGGCAAAAGATATCCGTTTATCATTCGGTAATCTTCCACTGGAGTCGCCCAGGGGTAATTGTTGTATTTTTTCCCATCGGTTTCGAAGCGATCGTTACTGATGAAATTCCGCAATTCGCCTTTTTCGTTGAAATATAGCACAGCACTGATGCTGATGTTGCCGTTTTTGAAAACAGCATTTACGGTAGTATCGCTTATGGTTTCCCAGCATATTCTGCGGTCAATGAGGGTAGCAGGGGCAATAAAGCACATGTCGTTAAGAAGTGTAACCGTCTCTGCCTGATTCATTTTGTCACCTTTGGCATCAACCACTTTAAGCCAATTAAGCATTTTTACTTCAAATGTTGCCGTTTCATTATGGTACAGATGCAGCCCTGTTGCCGGCAGTCCCATCCTGCTTGCAAGCATAAGAAAATAGCGTGCCGGGTATTGGCAGAAGTTATACTGAACGGAGCGGACCTTCATGTACCCGTCATCGGGTTTTGAACGCATGCCGCCGGTAAATTCGGCTCTGAAGTTCATTATCCTGGGTTGACCGACGGATTTGGTGTAACGAAGGTACTTTTGCACAATGGCTGGCAGATGAGCTATATCGGCTTCGGTTAAGATTGTGGTTGTCAGTGTTTTATTTTCCGCAAAGCCGGCTTTTACACGACTGGTGAATTCATTATGCAATAAGAACGAACCATAGCCCACCAGCGAAACCAGCAGCACAACCGCATTGGGCAGGGTGCCGTACCTGGCATCTTTCCAGAAAAGTATAACAAGGATTTGTGACACTGCAACCGCGATAATTCCTGCAAGCCAGGCATACCTGCTGTTTGTCAGGAACAGAATGCCATACAGAATAAACAGGACAGTTGCCGATAGCCACAACAGACCCACAGGTTTTGATATGGGCAGTGTCAGTTCTTTCACTTCCTTAATATGAAAACCTTTCACAAATCCAAGCAGGTGTATCATTCCGTGCAGTAGAACCATGATCATCAATATCCATTTCATCTTACAGAGTTTTTAGTGTCGTTACTTGTCGCATACTTGAGGGTTTATGCGGCAAAACTATCCGGGATCACAGTATGGCGGGTTTCACATTCCCGATTTGGGGTTCCGTTTTCGGGAACAGCGAGTCTCACTTTTTTATGAGACCTTCGAAATGTAGGCTGTTGGCGGGATTCCTTCGAATTTTTTGAAGGCTCTGTAGAATGATGCTTTGGAGTTAAATCCACATTCGTAGGCAATTCCCATAATGGATAAATGCTTATTGTCTTTACTCAGGCATCGGATTTTAAACTCCTCGATGCGGTATTTATTCACGTAGTCAAAGAAGTTTTGGTTAAGTTCTGAGTTCAGTACTTCAGAAAGGGCTTCGGGTTTAATGTGCAAAAAGCCGCTTAGTTTCGACAGGGTGAGCTCCGGGTCAAAGTAGGGTTGTTCCTGCTCCATCACCCTGGTCAACCTGATGATTGTATCCGAAAAATCTCTCTTTTCACCTGGTTTCAGAAGTTCTTGCTTATCAGGTTCAGGGGTTTGCCTGATAACTTCTGCCTGGGTGTCAACGAATATCCGGCCCTGCCTGATCCCGAAAAAACCCAGAAAGAGCACATAGAATGATGCAAACACGTAAGCGATCAGAGACAGGTCATAGTACCCGGCAAAATAAAAGAGGTTGTTCAGATTAAACAGGACAACGTTTACGGAAAAGACAATTAATGCAGCAATGACCAGGGTCCTGAGCCACTTCAGATCAATGTTCTCGATGTTCGAAAACTGGTTCTTAATATTCTTCCGGTGCATTCGTAACAGAATCAGGGCCCAGATATTGTAAGTAATTGTTGATATGCCAATGGAAGGGACTGAAATTTTAAACAAAAGGTCGTTCCTGAAAAGTTCGTCATGGACAATCCGTGTTTTCTCCTCTCCCGGAAGATGCAGGAAAGCAAAATAGTGCAATATCATAAACAGTGCAAATGGAACGAAATGAAGCAAATGGATGTGCTTAAACCTGAACTCCCGCACCATCAACGACTTAATATAGAGCCAGAGAAATGGGCCGTGCAGCAGCAGAAACAGCCAGCTGATGTTCATTAAATGCGGGAACGGATAGCCGTTGTTCCGGTTATATAGATCTGTATATGCCCCGCCTATTGTAAGTGCATATACAGTCAGCATGCTCAGCAGGTATTTATCTGTATCTCCCCGGTTCTTTTTCCCGATAATCAAAATAATCAGGAAAAGGGACATGAACAGGCCTATTGAGAGAATTATTGTCATCTGTTCTTTTCGTCTTGTTTACTCAGCATCCGGCAGAGTTGTCAGGCAGCGGTTCGATTGCCCTGATGAGCAGAATGACCGGAAGAGGCTGTTGCATAATATATTCTGAACGGGAGCTTTGTATTAGTTAATAAGATATCTGTATCTGCCGATAAAGTTAATGTCGTTTCAGATATTTAAATTGCCGGCTGATATGTTTTTATAAAATCTTGCACACAGGGTATTCGGAATGCCACTACGGCAGGCTGTCAGCCGCAATTATGTTTTTCGTTCATGGTTCAGCCCTGCATGAGGCCGGGTGACTGGTATTATTTCCCATACTTAGACTGCAGGAAGTCAATGGTTGTTTTTATAAGTTTCCTAAGGGCTTCCTGGTTGATGTCTGACAGTTTTTTGATGTAGATGCAGGCTGCACCCCTTTTAAATTTGCCCAGGTCTGCGAGCAGGTGTTCATGCTCAGGGGCACCGGTGTAGACATACAATGAGATTGCAGCTTTCCGCGGTGAAAATCCCACGAGTGGCCAGTCGCCTTCCTGGCGGCTTCTGTCTGACTTGTAATGGTAGCTTCCGAATCCTATGATCGACGGGCCCCACATTTTCGGTTCAAATCCCGTCAAATCATGCATCAGCTTCAGCAATTCAAGGCTATCCTGACGCTTTTGCTCCGTATCGGCAAATGAGTTGATGAATTCGATTACATCCGCTCCGTGCTGTTTTGTTTTCAGTTCTGCCATATCAAGTGTATTTCTATTGTTAATAATGCATTCAGGACAAAAAAGTTCATTTTGCCGGGGCGGCCGGGCGATTATTTGATTGAGCGACTTTGTGAGAGGTGAGCGGAGGGGAGTTTCGATTTTCGATTTTCGATTTGCGAATTGAGAATTATGAGACCTTCAGACATGAGACCCTCAGACGGCGAAACGGAAAGACAATGAGACAATCCGCAGGATTGGAGTTTATAAGGTGCGCTTTTATTGATTTGTGTACAATGTAATATCTGTAATCTTTATTGTGCCTTCAATAAATTCACCATACAAGAATGAAACAAATTCATAGTTGGCAGGAGAGATGCCGCCAACAACAATATCCTTGCCTATTGCATCAACCACGACTTTGTCTTCCCGGTTGCGTAAGTTATAATTGACTTCCGTGGTGTAAAAATCACCCGCGGCATCTGTTACCCCTTCAAATTTGAATTCCCCTTTGGCTGCTGCTCCGCAGGGCTCTTTGTAAAAGGTCACCGTTATCCTTTGGTCCTTCATCGGGAGATTGTTCTTACCACGTATATGTACATTGGCTTTAATACTAACCGATATTTGAGGAGCAGTGGTGCCATCACATTTATCAGCCATCATACCATCACATCTGAGGAGGATAACTGAGAGAAGAAAAACGGCTAAAGCTCTGAAGGGGAATGCCAAAGTTCTCATAACCAGCGTTGTTAGATTTATGCTATATAAATTTACCAGTTTTATTTGTGAAAACAATTATTTTTTTGAAGCTTAAATACAATCGGAACAGATATTTTTCCCGGCAGAAACAGGTTGAGTCATCTGCGGTTTTCATAAATTATATTTCACGATACGGAACGGATATTTGCTGGCCATGACCCATCTTAAGTGTATATGAGGTGAGAATAGGGGAAGGGGCGGGCGATTCGCGAATTGGCAGGCAGCCTGCAATAGGGAATAGCGTTGACCACCAAATCAGGCAGTTTACTTTATTTGCTGATAAAGAAAGTATTTCTCAGGGAAGGTTCTTCTGTAAACTGGGCTGCACGGTAAAATGATTTTTCGCCTTGCATTGAAAACTGGCCTGTCTCGAGGTATTGAATCGCCCCTTTAAGGCACTTTTCCTGCCTGTCGTCAAATTCGCGGGTTATGTCATCAATTTCCCTTTTATCAGGGGGGAATCCATCGTAAAAATCCTGATCGAGGGAGTTTACTGTTTTGGCCGTAACCAGCAAGAAATAGTACTTTTTGAGACATGACCATACATTCATAATTTCAGGAGCACCCTGAGTTGTGTCACCCACGCTGACAAGGTTTATTTTTGGTGATAGTCCGTTTATTACCACTTCACTCGCACCTGATGTTGAACGGGACGTAATAACCACCAGCTTTGATACTGCCAGTGGATAATCTGTGTCCGCAAATAGCAATGTCTTATTTAAATTCTGGTTCTTATCATTGTAGATTAGTTTTGCGTAGACTGAACCGGTCGCACTGGTGCCGGCAATATAGCTGGAAAGTTCTTTTCCAACCGAAATCAAGCCACCATTGTTATATCTGAGATCCAGAATAAAGTCACTGACATTGTTCGCCTTAAAGAATTGAAAAGCTGCTTTCAATTCATCCGATGTAGTTCCTATAAAAGAAGAGAGAACCAGGTGACCTGCAACTGATCCTTTTGAAAGGTGTAAGGTATCGAAGAGAAGAACGGTGTTGACTGTAAACGCACTCTTTGTTGATGAGATTGATCTATCTGCCTGCCCGGGGGGTGAAAAGAGAAAAACATTTGTTACGCCTGCTGTTGCAGGTCCAAGGACCTCGGCAAGCTTTTTACTGTCATTCCGTAAGCAGAATATCTGCAATATCATATCCATTAATAGTTTTTATTATCCAGCCTCTGCGTACACCTGCATCATACAACGGAGAATTCTTATAAATCATTGCAATCCTGGCTTTATTGGATTCATCAAGTGCCATCCGTATCCCATGTGTGACAGAAGTCCCTTGAAATTGCGCCATGTAGGTGTCGTAATCAATCACGTAACTGGTCTGACTGTCGAGTTCTTTATACCTCATTGCCTCAAGCAGTTCGTACGGATCGGAATAGTCTTCCTTATCAATCGAGGGCATCTTGTCGTACCAGTAATACCACTGGTTCATTAACGTGTAGAGCGTATCGCGCGCCATGGCGTCCGGTGTCGGACCAGGATCTTTATTGCATGATGTGAGTATGGAAAAACATGCTGCAATTAGAAACAGGATCTTTTTCATGATTTCGATTGATTTTTTGGTTATTAATCAGGTTGAAAAGGTAACACAGTAATTATTCCTATAATTCAAGAGATCATAAGCCGCGATTCGCTGTAGCCGCGGGGTAATTCCATTTGAGTGAATCTGAATGAATTGTTGCATATTATTTTTCATCTGCTCAGATCTTTTTTATTCAATTCCGTACTCATCAAACAGATATTCAAAGGCCTTTTCAAGAACCAGATCGGTGTCAAATTGTATATTGTAAGCGGAGTTCCTTATTTGCACATCAGGAACATGTCCTATTCCGTCCAGGCTTCTGCCATCAGGCAGCAAAAACATCATTATTGAATATTGATACTGCCATCCGTTTGGTAAAAATCTTCTCATTCCTTTGTCAGAAAAATCACCTGCAGTGGTATCCCCGATCTGGGTGACCTGGCTAAAGGATTTCAGATAGAGTAATAATGTTTCTGCCGCACTTATCGTTATTCTATCCGTTAACACTATCAGAGGTTCGATATAGTTTTCGTTTCCCATGATGTGTGTGTAATAATTTGTCTTTTCCGTAAAATCGGTATGATCTGGTCCGTTTCGATCCTGCACGGTATAAATGAAATGTTCACCATCTGCAAAACGGCCTGCGATAGCCTCAGAAGTCAGATCATCTCCTCCTGTGTTGTTTCTAAGATCGAGAATTATGGCTTCATATTGGCCTATATTACTGAGAACATAATCCATAAAATCAATGTCATCTGCCTCAATCCCGCTTAAGTATACATAGCCAATGTCCCTGTCTTTAAGTTTGCCGTATATGTATACATCCTGGTCATTTGAACCAGTATTGGGAATGCTTTGGAAGGTTTCAAGATATTTGTTCTTCACGAGATCTATGCTGAACTCTTTTGCTACAATCCAATTCTCTTCTGAACCCGATCTAAAAAACCAGCCCTGCGCGGGGTTGCTAATAAACGTATGCCCATCATCCAGATAGGAAATCATTTTCCTGAAAACAGACCAAAGTTCTTGTTTGGTAGTTTGTGCATTTATCTGTGGTTGATAAACCCTGTAAATACTATCCCAATCCCATCCTCTTGCGAGAAAAAGCCCATAATGTTGATCAAAATCCTGCCAGAAAAGTTCGAAGGTGTTCACGGGATCGTTGGTTTGATCTTCACCTAGAAAAAACTTTTCACACCCCGGAAGGGTTACCAGTAATATCAATATTATTGGGATTCTTTTCATTAGTTTAAAAACTGAAGCGTGTTCCGGCGGTGAATTGACTGGATGGGATGATTGCCGTTTTTAACTCATCCGTTCTGTAATACCTGAACTGATATTCTGCGGTTAAACACCATCCCGGGGTAATAGCAAAATGATACTGAATATTCCAGTTAAAAGCAAAGAAGTCGTTGAGTGAAGTCCATTTTCCTCTAAAGTACAATGGAAGGCGATTGTCTTCATGCTCAACAATATATTTGTCCCAGCCGGTCCAGGGAGGTCTGACCAACAGTCCAAAAACAGGTAAAGAGATTGTGCTGCTTAATTCATGTTTTGAGGAGATATTCCAAGAGATGCTGCCTGTGAGGTCTAAACTGTGGAGTACGTAAAAGGTAATAGCCTCTGTCCCTTCATAGAAAACAGCGTCGAAGTAGAAGTGATACTGTCCGCCAAGCCAGAGTTTAAGCTCAGAGGCATTAACGGTGATATTTTTCAGGTACCCTAATTCAATGTTAAAATTATAATGGTCAGAAGTATTGAATTCAGAAACTGCTGTATTCAATTCACCAAGTTGAATGTTTACAGAAAAGAAAAGGCGATCATTATTTTTGAAATATCTCTGGTAGCCTGAATTTACTACCAATCCGCCTGAGGAATAATTTAGCGGAGAGTAATTTAAATCTTTTAAGTATCCACGTTCTAAACCAAACTGCAAATAAATTTCGTCATTTCTGATTATTTTATCTCTAGGGCTCTGTGCCGTCAGTGTAAAGATGCTAAGAAGAAAAACAGAACATGTTAGTGTTATTTTTTTCATCTTGTTATCAGTGATTGATAACTATTAGATATATTGTTTAAAGTTACATCTACAAAAAGCCTGAGTCAAGTTTATTTTTAGAATCACTGCGTATGATCTCGTATCCGTAATTGTGTCCGTTCAACAGCAGCAGTTTCAGAACGACTGTCTTGAGGGAACCTTTTATTAGATCTGTCGGGATCATGATTTGATATATAAGAAGATTATATATTGCAAATATAGAATATTATTTAAAAATGCAAATATTTTGTGAAAAATAATTTCAGGTTACAGGGTGTTGGGAGGATTTGCGATCCACCTTCTCCGCCAGAGTCGTACCTCAAGACTTTGGCCTCTAAAGGTTGGCGGATTCGGTGGACAAAGTTTGCGATTAATCGAATTGAGACCTTCAGTATAAAGAGAAAAACATGGGTGATTTGCGAAGAACAATGAACGATTAACAGGAAAGGAAATCTTAACTTTATGTCAGGAAAAAGTTCTCATACTAATACTGATATGAAAACTAAATTACTCTTTCCCGTATTTCTCTTTGTTTTTCTGAGTTATCCCGGTCACGGCCAGAACGTGTCAGTAGTGAATGAATCATCTCAGGCATTATCTTTAAGAGAACCTGACCAGGCAGATTCCATCATAGCCGGTCTTAATAAGTTCATTCCTGACTATCAAAAGGCTGAAAGAATCCCTGGCGTATCTGTCGCCCTGGTTTATGATAATGAGATTGCCTGGACACAGGGATTTGGGTTCGCGAACTCCATTACGAAAAAACCGGTTGACACCAACACCCTTTTTGAGATAGCATCAGTGAGCAAAGTAGTCACTGCTTATATCGCCTTGCGCCTGGTGGATGAGGGCAAACTGTCGCTGAACAAACCCCTGCACGGCTATCTGTCAGATGAGTGGATGCCCTACTCGGCCTACAGGGACTCGATAAAGCTTAATCATGTGCTGTCACACAGCTCAGGACTGAGAAAGACAAGCAGGGAGATACTGTTTGAACCAGGCACCGCCTATTTCTATTCGGCCAACGGCCTTACTCTTTTGCAGGATGTGATTGAAGAAGTGACAGGAGAGAATCTGGAGGAGCTTGCACAGCGACTTGTCTTTCAACCCCTGGGAATGAAGAATAGCAGCTTTATCCTGAAAGATGAGTTATTGCCATTCGCTGCCAGCGGCCATATTCATGCAACCGTTTTGGTGGCACTGTTTGGCATACTGCTGCTGGTGAATTTTTTGATAATCTACCTGGCAGGCCTGGTAATCAATAGACTGGTGACAAAATCGTGGAGGCTGCTACGAATTCATTTTATTCTTATGATCCTACTGACTATTGCAGTTGTTGCCGGCGTTCTGCTGTTTGTTTTCGGAAAGAGCTTCATTATAGAATTTGCCTATGTCACATTGTTTGCAGGTTTACTATGTCTTGTACTGTTTTTTATCCTTTACTATCCTGTAAGACTCCTGATATTAAGAGTTGTGGCCGGGAAGGGGTATCAAAGGCTCTCAAGTGTTCTGTGGGCATTGCTGCTTATGGTAATGATGATTATTGGCTTCACTGAAGATAATTAACGTGCCAGTCCCTTCCTGGCCATCCTATGAAGCACGATCCGCAGGAACAATAAGGACCTCACCGGGCGAGCTGGCATTGTTCATGATTGAGATGGCCAACCCAAGGTACCTGAAGCCTGAGACAGCAGAGTTATTAAGAACCCCACAGATAAAACTTGATGAAAACCTGTCATGGGGTATGGGTCCGGGTATTTACTATTCAGACGAAGGGTATGCATTATGGCAGTGGGGTCAGCATATTGATTTCCAGACTATTATGATTGTTTATCCGGAGAGCGGATTTGGGGTTGTGGTATGCACCAACAGTGACCTGCTGAACCCGGATGTTGCCCTCGAGATAGCCCGGGCAGCCCTTGGCGGAGATATTGAATCAATAAGGGCAGCTATCCACCTTGAATATGACTACTCAGAGGAGGAGTGAAGAGCAGGGAGCAGGAAAGGGGTATTTGCGATTTGCGATTTGCGATTTGCGATTTGCGAATTGAGATTCGGGTGGGGAGAGTAGGGCAAGGAGATTTGCGATTTGCGATTTGCGAGTTGCGAATTTATGCACATGGCAGGGGGCGAATGTGCGACTGAGCGATGGGGGAGATAACATTATAGACGGTCTTATCTATTGAAGTATTGCGAAAGAATCAGCATGCCCGGATTATAGAACAATTATCACCTGAATAAATATCCATTAAAACCCACGATGAGAAAAATGAAAAACCTGAGACTGTTTTTGCTCCTGCTGATATCAGGTCTGATGACTCTGCTATTACCGAATTGCAGAGAGACGGGTCGCACCTATGATACTGAAAGCCAAATGCTCATCATTGAAAAGACAATAAACAGCAGCATCGGGTGGGCAAAAAACAAAGACCTCGGCCTGCTTTACAGCGTTGTAGCCAATGATACAAATTTCCTGGAAGTTCATCCCGATGGAAAAGTCGTCAGAGGCTTTGATGATTTTAAAAAAGCGGAGAAATTCTGGATGAGTCCTGATTTTAAAGCAGTGCGGTACCAGATAAAAGATCTGAACATACATATCTCAGAATCAGGCAGTGTTGCATGGTGGTTCTGTATTCTTGACGACATAAATGAATGGAAGGGTCAACCTGCCAGCTGGGAAAACACCCGCTGGACAGGCGTGCTGGAGAAAAGAAACGGGAAGTGGCAGATTGTACAGCAACACTTCTCTTTTGCATCAGAATAAATGAGGTCCTGAAAGATTAACTAACAGATTATACGAAATATCACCAATAGATAAAAAGGAGTCACTATCAGTTAATTATTGGTTAATCTGATTCGGCCATCCGGTCAGTATCAGAAATATTGTTTACATTTAGTTGGACAGTAAAAATCTCAGTCATGAAACCTATGAAATCAGCTTTGATGATTGCATCGCTTTTTCTGGGTGCATCTGCCGTCCTGTCGCAACAGCTTGCCTGGCTCCGGCTGTACAATAATTACGATATCAAAGGGGGATAGTGTCTTTTTTGGCGGGAATGATGACTTTATCAATCCTGATTCTTACTACTGGGTTGAGCCCGGCGACTCCTCCAGGTACGGAGTTATCTGGATTGGCAAAACGGATGATCCTCAGCAAGGGGTAAATGAGAAGGGTCTGGCTTACGATGCCAACGGTCTGCCAAGGGTGGATGTCAATCCGCACAGTGAGCGCATTCCGGTCGATGGGGAATACTACCATCATTATTGCATGCAGATTATGCATGAATGCTCCACGGTTGAGGAGGTCACCAGGTGGGTAAGCCTCCATCAGCGCCCTCCGTATATGCATGATCAGCTGCACTTTGCCGATCGAACCGGCGATGCCGTTGTTATAAGCGCCGGGAAGGACGGTGAGATGGTTCTGACGCGAAAAGCACCCGGCGACGGGTTCCTTGTCTCCACCAACTTCAATGTGGCGAATCATGCCAACAGCTTTGGTTATCCGTGCTGGCGCTATGACAGAGCCAGGAGTTATTGGGGCAGCTGCTTGCCGGAGAGGGGCCGGTCACTTCCTCAGATGCCACCAATGTGATGGATGAAGTACATGTTGACGGTGGCTCCAGCTGGACTATTGAAACAATGGTGGCCGACCTGGTCAACGGTTTGGTATACATTTATTATTTCTACCAGTACGACAGTCCTGTTGTGCTGAATGTTAAATACGAATTAGCCAATCCCCGGGCACCCGGACCCCTCAGCATGCTATTCCCGGCAGATGTGCGGGAGGAGGCTGCAAGGAGATACAGGGAGGCACGGTCGAACCTGATATTCAACAAGGTCGTTGGCATTTCATGGCCGGCAATTGTTTTTGTCAGTTTAATCCTGTTGTTTACAGTTTGCGCTGATTTTAAAAGGGGCCTGAGATTCTGGTTACCTGCCGTGATCATTCTTGGACCGGTTGCATTACTCATCAGATACCTTGTCAATAAGAGATGCAGGACCACTTTATGTAAGAGTGCCCTGACCGAAACTGTGGGCAACCTTGTGCCTGTTGTGATATCGTATACACTGGCGTTGTCAGTCCTTGTAATGAAGACGCTTTCCGGAGGTACCTCCGATCAGTTACAGTTACTCCTGATGCTTGTTCTGCCCGTGATTCTGGGGTGGGTGTACCATTTGGTCTTCCTGGCGCCCGTCAGCAACAGTGGCGCTGGCAGGTTTTTCCTGCATTGCTTTCCCCGGGTACTGGTAACCACCTTTCTGGGTCTGGGAGGGATTATAGCCGTTGCGATGCCGCTGGTCAATATGAGCTTGAATATGATTCTTTTGATACCACTGTCTCCGATGGCAGTGACGACCTGGTGGGCTATTAGTTGTCCTTGGTGCCCTGGCGGGAGGTCTACTGATCTTTCCTTTTGAACGGTGGGAGGCAAAGAGAGGTTTTCAGTCATGGACTATTCTTGCAGAAGGCGACGGAGAGCTGATTATTCCGTCATGGCGCAAACTCTGGTGGTGGATACTTATCAGTGTTGTGATTCTTATTAACGGGTTGTTTATTGGAGTGCTGTTATCAAAATAAATGGCAGGTACATGGGAACGGTTCAGAATACAAGGTTCAGTAGTTCTGGCATAAGAATTGTGGCTGAAGAGCTCTGATAATTAACCATGAAAAGAATGAAAACTATGTATTGCAAGCCGGCACTTATCTCTCTGCTTCTCGTGGCCGTAATCTCTTTCAGCGGATGTGAGAAGTATGATAAGAATATCGTTGGAGAGGTTGACATCTACCTTCTTGATGAATATAACAGGAAGTCCGACAGCTATGCCATACTAAGCACTGGCATCGTACTTGAAGCGACACCTCTCCTGACCTACGATGAGATCAGGAGCTATAACTCAAAGAGCTGTACGTTTGATATCGATCCTGCCGCCGCTGAGAGGATGAAGGATCTCTATCAGTCGGCCTTTGCTGTTACAATAGACGGTGAAGTAATTTATACCGGCTATTTCTGGTCGCCCTTATCATCACAGATAGTCGATTGGGTTGTGACAGACCTGCTGACACTGGAGACGTCGGCCAGGCTTGAGATGGACCTTGGATATCCTTCCCTGATGGAGGGGATGGAGATACCTGACAAAAGGAACGATCGCCGGGTGTTGAGTGTCTTCTACAGGGATGGGAAGCTGATTGACTAGATTCGATCCTGGAAGATGTGGGAGAGGAAGAAGATTTACGATTTGCGGTTTGCGATTTGCGAATTGGCAGGCAGTAGGCAGCAGGCAATAGGCAATAGTGTTGACCGCAAGCTTTGCCCTCCGAATCCGCCATTTGGCGGAGAAGGAGGGACTGCAGGACTGCAAGACCGCAGGACCTTAAGACAGCGCAGCCACCCTTCGACCCCTTCGACCCCTTCGACTGGCTCAGTGACCTGCTATGGGTGGCCCAGTTTGAAGAACCTCAGATCAGAAGTAGAAAGAAAACCCTAATCCGGCCGTCAGGTTTTGAGTGTCAAGGTCCAGGTCGTCTTCATCGGAGGAGAGTTGTGCCGAACTTAGCTGAACTCCGAGATCCAGGGCGAAGGTCTCATTGAAGAAGTATTTGGCTCCTATCATCCCGGCAAAAGCAAAGCCGAAAAACGACACTTCCTCAGTGCTCTCCCCCACCTTAGCACTGATTAATCCTGCGCCAATCTGCGCATATGGTCTCAATGAAGACTTGAGGGGAATCACATACATAAGACAGGGCATCAGTAAAGTTTCCTTTGTTACGTCAGGCTCTGATGTCTTAAAGTTCTTTGAATAGGTGTAATCAATTGCAAGGCCGAGAGCCAGGTCTTTGACAAGAAAATAGCCAAACTCTGAACGGATATTAAAGGTATTGATGTCAAGAGATGACTCAATATCTGAAGCTCCCTGGTCAAAGACAGTAGAAACGGTGCGGGAAAAAGTAATGCTTGAAATTCCCGAGAGGTAAAAGGATCCCTTTTCGGTCTGGGAGAAGGAAGCAACTGACAGCAGCAGCAATGAAATTAAAAATGCGACTCTTGTTTTCATGGTTTTAATTATTTAACAGGTCTAAAGTTTTTCAGGGTACGGTTACAATGATCTTGCCTCGTGGCTTGCCATTCACGGCGAGGTCGAAGGCGTCTTCGGCACGCTCTAGAGGGAATGTGTTTTCTATCAGCGGCCTGAGTTTGCCCTCAGCATACAGCTCCTCCAGCACCTGCCAGTCCTCAGGGTGTCTGCGCATATTTGCCGATGTCAGTCGTCTGCCATTGATCAGCCTGGTAAGAATTATTGACAGGTAGGGTGGGGGGATAAAAAGGGTAGAGGCGTAGGTGCCACCATGCTTCAGCAGTTTACGCACGAGCCGGAGGTTCATTTTACCGTAGGCATCCATGATGGCATCGAACCTGTTGTTGCAGGAGGAGAGTTCCTCACTGCCGTATAGCATGACCTCGTCTGCCCCGAGGCTGATGGCAAGATCACGGTTCGCCTCACTGCATGTCACAGTAACAATGGCGTCCCGGGCCCTGGCTATCTGAACGGCAAAATGGCCCACCCCGCCAGTGCCGCCGTTGATGAGCACATGCGTTCCCCTGCTCACGCCGCATTTTCTCAGTCCGTTCAGCGCTGTCAGCGCCGCAACAGGCAGTGATGCTGCCTCTTCAAATGACATCTTTTCAGGCAGAGGCCGGACATGCTCCTGGCCTACGACCCGCAGCTGTGCCAGTGCTCCGTGTCTGTTGAGGACTGCGGATCTCGATCCGTACACCCTGTCGCCCGGTCTGAAAGCAGTTACCCCTTCACCGGTCTCCCTGACGATACCTGCAAAGTCAGCGCCGAAGATGCGCGGGAACCGGAATCCTGTTATAAGCCTGGCAACACCCTGTTTAATCTTCCAGTCTACAGGGTTGATTGAGACTGCCTTTACCTCAACAAGCACCTGGCCTGCTCCTGCTGAAGGGTCTGGCAGATCACCATACACTGACGACTCAGAGCCTCCGTATGCAGTTGAATAATATGCTTTCATGGTTGTTTTTTGATGCAAGATAGTATTATTCAGGCAGCAGTAATTTGCGATTTGCGATGTGCGATTTGCGATTGGATACCAGGCAATAGGCAGTAGGAAAGAATTAAGAATTAAGAATTAAGAATTATTGCTGATAATGAGATGCTTATATAGGTGCGCCGCAAAGACTTTGACTTTACAGACTTTTGACTTTACAAACTTTTGCCTTTCAGGCTTTTGATTTCGTTATTCAGATCATCAAGACGGGAAATGATATGTTTATACAGCTCCTCTGAACTCTGGTCTTTATACTTGATATTCTTCAGTTCCTGGGATAATTCGTTCTGGCTTTCCTCCATGCTGTTCATGATCACCCCGATGAAGAGATTCATGATTATCATGGCGCCGATCAATATGAAGCTGGCAAAATAGACGAACGGCCATAGGGAGACAATCTGCTGATTCTCACCTGCTGCGGGTCCGTAAATATGAATATTCATGATATCCGTCCAGCCTTCGAGTGTCAGCACTTTGAACAGGGTGACGAAAGTGTGATGAAGATCGCCAAAATGCATCGGGTCTGTCTTTCCGAAAATGAAAACGCCAATGATGGCATAAACATAAAAGAGTATCCCTATCAGCATTATGACATATCCCATTGAAGGGATGCTTTTGAGCAGGGCGCTGATTATGAGCTTCAGTTTCGGGAGGATGTTTACCATCCGCAGTATTCGCAGAACCCTCAATATTCGAAGCACCGCAAAATAGTGAGTGTCACTGAACGGTATGAGGCAGACTGCCACGATCACAAAATCAAATACGTTCCACGGGTCTTTAAAGTACCTCCAGGGTTTGTTCCCGTTTGCAATAATTTTCAGGGCTATCTCAATTGTGAAACAGGCGATCACAAAATCATCAATGAAGGAAAGAAGAGTATGGTATTCCTCAGCCAGGGAGGGATATGTCTCCATTCCTGTAATAATTGCGGAAAGGAGTATCAGCGAAAAGATATAATAATTGAAAATTCTGTTAGTTGCTACCTTTTGTGCTATTTCAAAAATCCTGTTCATGATTTTTTAATTTTTGATAACATAATTTTCAGCATGGGTACTGAAGCTATAACAATAAAAATGAATAAGATGTAGATGGAATATTTCATAACATCAGGATAAGCTTTTCCAACGAAGTAGCCCAGGGGAACCAGGGTGCAGACCCATGTGAGTGCCCCCAGAATATTAAACAGCAGGAATCTTCTGAAATTAAACTGAGTTGCACCTGCAATCGCCGGCACCAGCGTACGGATGACAGGCATGAAACGGCCCAGGATAAATGCCCATACTCCGAAACGGGTGTAAAAACCGCTTCCACGTTCAAGATATTCCTTTTTGAAGAACCGTGAATTGTTATCGACGAACAACTTTTCCCCTAACCATTTCCCTTTGAAATATCCGGTAAGATCACCCATGAACGATGCCAGAACCAGCAGTGCAAGCAGCCATGCCAAAGGCAGTTCCAGGTAATGGGTGCCGCAGAACATGCCGGCCGCAAACAGCAGATAATCGCCTCCGGGTAAAACAAATCCAAGAAAGAAACCTGTTTCAATAAAAACAATTGCCAGAATAAGAATCAATCCGCCATACTCTATAAGATGATGAGGATCGGAAATGAAATTCCAGAAACCAGTATCCATCAGAATTATACGTTGCTTCTTTTGTTTTTAAACCTCAATGAAAGGAAAACGCTTCCCGTGATTACTGTTGCGATAAACAGAAGAGACCATTCGATGGGTATTTTATATAGATCGACCAGCATCATTTTGATTCCAACAAAGATCAGCACAACTGCCAGGCCGTAGCTCAGAAGCCAGAAGCGGTGTACGACGCCGGCGAGGGCGAAATACAGGGAGCGCAATCCGAGGATCGCAAAGACGTTTGATGTGTAGACGATAAACTGGTCCTGGGTGATTGCAAGGATCGCCGGTATGCTGTCGACAGCAAAGATCAGATCGGTTGTCTCGATGAGAATCAGCACCAGAAACAGAGGAGTTGCATATCGTCTGCCATCAATTTTTGTGAAAAATCTGTCCCCGTGCAGATCAGGGGTAACAGGCATAAACTTTTTAAAGAACCTCAGGACCGGGTTTTTCTCAGGGTCGATTCTCGTATTACTGTGGTTAAACATCTTATACCCGGTAAAGATGAGCAACGCCCCGAAAATGTAAATTGTGAAGTGGAACTTTTCAATCAGTGCAACACCGGCAAAAATGAAGATGACGCGCATGATCAATGCCCCTATTATGCCCCAGAAGAGAACTTTGTGCTGGTACCTGGCAGGGGTCTGGAAATAGGTAAAGATCATTAAGAAGACGAAGATATTATCAACGCTCAATGCTTTCTCTACCAGATATCCGGTGAAGAACTCCAGTGCCTGTTGCCGGCCTCTCCAATAGAAAATAACAGCATTAAAGACCAGCGCAAGAAATACCCATACGAAAGTCCAGGTCAGTGCCTCTCTAAGGCTTACCTCATGAGTTTTACGGTGGAAAACGCCCAGGTCAAGTGCCAGCATGAGCAGCACGAAAACATTGAACAGTATCCAGAAAATAATTGGTGTTTCCATTATTTTGGTTGTAATATTCAGGTTTTATAAATAATCCGGATTTTCATCCTTTCAATTGTATCATTTTTGTCTCGATCATCTTCTGCAATTCCCTTATCATTGCCTTTTCCTGATTATCAATGTGTGAATCATCATGAACCAACCTCATAATACTTTCATACTCGGCGTGAGTAATGATACCGTCCTCCATTACATGATCAATTAACTTTCTTAATCTTACATTGCCTTCAGTTACTGCCATATGATTTTCATTTTTAAGTTGTACCTAGAAATCAATTCCATTTAATACCTGGTGTGTATTTACTTAAACCCTGAACAGTGCACAGTTGTTCGATAAAAGTAAATACTCCTATTCATTTTGCCTCAATATTTGCAATAGATCAGAGTTACCGTGTTTCACTGCTTCTGCCAGCATCAAGTTTTTGATTTATTTCATTTAGCTTTTTTAATATTTCCTTGTTTGAATTTCTGTTTGCGGCACCCATTAAAATGATTTTGGCAGAGACCAGTAAAACACCGGTTTCAAGCAAAATATCTTTTGTAAAACCAGTTGCAAAAAGTGCGATAAAGAACAGGATAAATGTTAATGCAATTGTAATTGCATTGCCCAGGTCCAGGTTATTTTTCATTTATGTTGCTTTTACAGTTTGCCTTATTACAGTTTTATTTTATGAACAATGGTTCTATGTTCAGGAACTTAAAAATACTTCCTTCTCACCCATTTTTCAAAAGAAATAATGATCAGTATTGAGAATGCCACAGAAGCTGACAAGCCCCAGGCATCGATTAACAAAGGAGACGATTTAAATGCATGGTTCATAAACGGGAGATACACGAATGACGTCTGAAACAGCAGTACTATTGCTATTCCCAGGTATATGGAAAGGTTAGAAAACAGGCCAATATTAGCTGCCGAGTATTTCAGAGACCGGCATTCGATAAGATAAAATACCTGGAATAGAACCATCGAAGTAACGGCCATTGTTTGTGCTTCAGAGAGAGCCAGGGCTTTATCCGTTCCCCTGGCAAGTTCGGTATTGTATTCCCAGAGAAATAATCCGATTGTTCCACCTGCCATTATAAGAGACACCAGTATTATCCTGAAGGTGACGAATGGGGTAAATATGGATTTGCCAGGTATTCTGGGAGGGCGTTTCATTATATCAGGCTCCATGGCTTCCATGGCCAGGGGGAGTGCCAGAGCCACTGCAGTGATAAGGTTGATCCACAAAACCTGCACCGGTTGCATGGGAAGGAGGGGAACCCCATCCTGTGAAGGAAAGAACAGCACAGCTATAAATACAACCAAGCCTAACCCTATACTTGTAGGCAAGAGAAAAATAATGGATTTCAGAAGGTTGTCGAATACCCTGCGGCCTTCTTCAACAGCAGCTTCGATGCTCTCGAAGTTATCATTAACCAGAACCATGTCGGCAGCTTCCTTGGATACGGCAGTACCTGTAATACCCATTGCAACTCCTATATCTGCACGTTTGAGGGCAGGGGCATCATTAACACCATCGCCGGTCATGGCAACCACCTCACCGTGTGTCTGCAGTGCTTTTACAATATTCAGCTTGTCTTCGGGAGATACCCGCGCAAAAATGTTTATGATTTTCACTGTTTCCGACAGCTGTTCGGGACTCATCATCTGAAGTTCTTTTCCGGTAATAACCTGACCGGCATTTTTGAACCCCAGTTCTCTTGCTATTATCGAAGCCGTTGAAGGATGGTCACCTGTGATCATTTTCACGGTTATACCTGCATTATGACAGGTCTCTATCGCTTTTTTTACTTCCAATCGCGGAGGGTCGGTCATTGCCTGTACTCCGACAAAATCGAAATTGCGGAGATCTTCTTCCGTGATGAGACCGGCATGGTTTTCAGGCAGCCATTTGGAGGCGATGGCCAGTACCCTCATCCCGGTTTCTGCGAGTTCCATTACCTCTGCCCTTATTTTTTCAGGCCCGGGGCCATCTGATGAAACGTCGCCGGGTTTTAAAATATGGATAACAGATTCAGGAGCCCCCTTCAGGTAAATGACTTTCTTCCCTTCAGGTGAAGAATGAAGAGTAGCCATGATCTTTCTGTCGGAGTCAAATGGCAATTCGTCTAATCTGGGCCACAGACTGGCTAATTCAGGAAAATTCAGTCCGAATTTTTTCCCTGCAACAATCAGAGATACTTCCGTAGGGTCTCCGACTGCGATCCATTGTCCGTCTTTGTAACTGATACTTGCATCGTTGCATAGTACCGAAGCAAGCATTAGTTCACCGATTTCGCTGTTCTCTGCCTCAGTGCCGGTATCGCTTCTCAATATTTTACCCTCCGGATTGATGCCCGAACCGGTAGTATGGTATGTCTGCCTGCCATTCCAGAGTTTCTTAACGGTCATCTCGTTAAGCGTTAATGTACCGGTCTTGTCAGAACAGATAACCGTGGTACTGCCGAGGGTTTCAACTGCGGGTAAATGCCTGATAATGGCATTTCGCCTGGCCATTCGCATAATTCCGATAGCTGCCGATATAGTAATAACGGCAGGCAGCCCTTCGGGTATTGCGGCTACGGCAATGGTAATGGCTGAAAAAATTGCATCAATGATACCATTATTGCGAAAGAGGCCGATTATTATTACGGCGACACATACAATAAGGATTGCATAGGTTATTGTTCTTGCAATTTTCTCGAGCGATTTTGTCAATGGTGATTTTATAGTGGCTGTAGTCTGAAGAAGTTCAGAGATATGCCCAATCTCCGTATTGTTCCCTGTTGCAACAACTACGCCTTCTCCGGTGCCGGAAGTAATCAGTGTACCACTATATGCCATGCACTTTCGGTCTGCTATGCCTGCATCCGCATCGGCTATATTTGTGTGTTTATCAACAGGCAATGATTCTCCTGTAAGGATTGATTCATTGCATTGCAGGTTTTTGGAGTGAGTGAGGCGTATGTCAGCCATGACTTTTTCGCCTGCCTGGAGCAAAACATAATCTCCGGCGAACAAGCTCTGAGGCAGGAATGCTCCTCTGCTCTCCGTCACGCATTACAGTTACTGATTCAGGTAAGAATTTAGTAAGACCCCGGATAGCCTTTCCGGCCTGAAACTCCTGAATAAATCCTATGAACGCATTGATCATTATAACAGACAGAACCACAATGCCATCGACGACTTTCCCCAATGTAAATGCCAGTACTGTAGCTCCGATAAGAACAAATAAAAGAGGATTAAGAAACTGCCTTATAAAGATCTTAAAGGCACTTGCCCCTCCCTGTCCGTGGAGGATATTAAGTCCTGACTCTTTTTGCCGTTTCTTCACCTCAGCTGCGGAAAGGCCTTTTGATGACGTTTGGAGTATTTCCAGAACATCCTGATTAGAAAGCAGATGCCATTTATGATTTCGGAGGTTTTCGATCATATTGTCTCTGTAGGTGAAATGTTGGCAATAACCATGCTATGCTAAAATTACAATTGTTTCCTTCATCAGGGTCATTAATTGACGACTTGTTTTAAGGACCTGAGTTTTTCTTTTGCAATAGAGTCTAATTTTAAAGAAGACTTGTCGATCAGAGAATCAAGCGCTTTTACCTTTTCGCTTTCCAGGTTAATTATTGAGTCAAGCTCCATAACTTTATCAAACTCCTTATTTAATAAGGAATCTAACCTTTCGGTCTTGCTGCTTAAGTCATTAACCTGCTCCTTAATTTTCTTACTTATTTCGCCGCACGAAGTGAATAATACCATAATTATTAATGGCAGTATCAGTTTTACCTGTTTCTTCATGATGATTTTTTTATTTGTTAAACATCAATTATTCTTTGCGTTAATTAAGAGTTTGTCCCATGGTAAGGTTACCTTATATGAGAACAAATATGGTAAAACTAAATTAAAACTTATCCTTGATTTCTGATCTTTACCATGACTTAAGAATTCATTTGAAATTAACGGCTTCCAGTCAGGGGATCTTTAGCCGGGCAAATCATCTTTAGCCCTCAGATGGGCAAAGAATTGTTCTCAGGGAACAATATTCGCGGATATCGGCGAGTTGTTATTAAAATGATCCTGAAGATATGAAAAGCATTATTTTTTGCTCAGCATTGCTGCTGGTGGCCGGCACGCTGCACGGACAGTGGAAGGCACAGACAGCAGAGACATATGACGGGACATACAGGATGGCTTACGTCACATCAACAAGCGGTAATGAAACACTCAGGATACTTCGCGATGTATCGGCTTCTGCCGCGGCAAACGGCATCAGTGTATTTGAGCAGCTGACAGGGGTGATACTGCTGAATAAGGATATCGGCAATCAGAACAGGGTGCTCAGCCTGGTTCTGGGGTTTGATGACAGTCCGAAGATTTACATTCATCAGCCTGAAAACATCAGGCAGCAGTGGGATCCGAATCTGAGGAAATACATGATCGAGTCTGACTGGCAGTTGTGGAGGATAGCAGATACGAGAGACAGGAGTGTCAGGAAGGAGAGTGCTGATCCGGAGTCTCTTCCGCAAAATGAACGGATGAGTATGGAAGGAATCATTGGCTTATTAAAAACCAGCCAGAAGGTATCCTGCCAGATTATCCTGATAACAGTGTCTATGACACTCAATCGATTCACAAGTGTGAGTTCACGTCTGCAGAACTCTACGAAATCAATAAACTTCCTGCTTAAATAGTAATTGGCACAGACCACCAGTTCCCCCGAAACCCTGGGCGTTGGGTATCCCCGCCACGGAGGGGACATGACCTCAAACATTAAGCCTCAGACATCATTCAGGCCAGATCAAAACGGTCGAGGTTCATCACTTTGTTCCATGCAGTCACGAAATCAGTGACGAACTTTCCGGCGGCGTCAGCGCTGCCGTAAACCTCGGCGAGAGCCCGCAGCTCTGAGTTTGATCCGAAGACGAGGTCAACGCGAGTCCCTTTCCACCTCAGGCTGCCTGTCTTACGGTCATGACCCTCGAACTCATCCTTTGAATCGGATACCGGTTTCCATACGGTACTCATGTCGAGCAGGTTCACAAAGAAGTCGTTCGTGAGTGTGCCGGGACGCCTGGTGAAGACGCCGTGTGCGGAGCCGTCGTAGTTGGCGTTCAGCACGCGCATGCCGCCTACCAGCACTGTCATCTCGGGAGCGGTGAGGTTCATCAGCCGTGCCTTGTCTACCAGCAGCTCTTCAGGCGTCACGGTAAACTTGGCTTTCAGGTAGTTGCGGAAGCCGTCCGCTGCCGGCTCAAGCATTTTGAATGACTCGACGTCGGTCTGCTCCTGTGAGGCATCCATTCGTCCGGGGGTGAAAGGTACTGTGACGGTCACCCCTGCCTCTTTTGCAGCTTTCTCAACTGCAGCGCAGCCTGCCAGCACTATAAGGTCTGCCAGCGACACCTTCTTGCCGCCTGACTGTGCGTTGTTGAACTCTTTCATGATGTTCTCAAGCGTCTCCAGCACCTTCTTCAGCTGAGGAGGGTTGTTCACTGCCCAGTCTTTCTGCGGTGCCAGCCTTATGCGTGCGCCGTTGGCGCCGCCGCGCTTGTCCGATCCGCGGAAGGTGGAGGCTGAGGCCCATGCGACAGAGACAAGCTGTGACACCGAAAGTCCTGTGCCAAGCACCTTAGCCTTAAGGGCTGCAATATCCTTCTCATCTGGCAGCGGATGATCGGCGGCAGGTATCGGGTCCTGCCACAGGAGCACCTCGGCAGGGACCTCAGGACCCAGGTATCGTGCCCGTGGTCCCATGTCGCGGTGGGTAAGCTTGAACCATGCGCGGGCAAAGGCATCGGCGAACTCGTCAGGGTTCTCGTAGAACCGTCTCGAGATCTTCTCGTACGCCGGGTCATACCTCAGTGCCAGGTCAGTGGTGAGCATCGAGGGGACGTGACGTTTCGACGGGTCGTGTGCATCAGGAACCGAGTTGGCGCCTGCGCCGTGCTTCGGTATCCACTGGTGTGCGCCTGCGGGGCTCTTCGTCAGCTCCCAGTCGTACCCGAACAGGTTCCAGAAGAAGTTATTGCTCCACTTGGTGGGGGTGCTCGTCCATGTCACCTCGATACCGCTGGTGATGGTATCGCCTCCCTTTCCTTTTCCGAAGGTGCTGCTCCATCCCAGTCCCTGCTCCTCGATGGGGGCTGCTTCGGGCTCAGGACCCACGTGTGCCGTGTCGCCGGCGCCGTGTGTCTTGCCGAAGGTATGGCCGCCGGCGATGAGAGCCACTGTCTCCTCGTCATTCATTGCCATCCGTGCGAATGTTATGCGTATGTCTTTTGCAGCAGCGAGAGGGTCAGGGTTGCCGTTGGGTCCTTCGGGATTGACATAGATCAGTCCCATCTGCACGGCGGCGAGAGGGTTATCGAGGTCGCGCTCGCCCGAGTAGCGTTCTTCGCCCCCGAGCCATTTTGTCTCAGAGCCCCAGTACACATCCTCCTCAGGCTCCCACACATCCTCGCGTCCGCCGGCGAAGCCGAAGGTCTTGAATCCCATTGACTCGAGGGCTACGTTGCCTGCCAGGATCATAAGGTCAGCCCATGATATGCTGCGGCCGTACTTCTGTTTTATGGGCCACAGGAGCCTGCGGGCCTTGTCAAGGTTGACGTTGTCAGGCCAGCTGTTCAGCGGTGCGAAGCGCTGCTGTCCTCCCCCGGCGCCGCCACGGCCGTCGCCCGTGCGGTAGGTGCCTGCGCTGTGCCATGCCATCCGTATGAACAAGGGTCCGTAATGACCGAAGTCGGCAGGCCACCACTCCTGCGAGTCGGTCATCAGCTTGCGAAGATCCTGCTTCAGTCCATCATAGTCGAGGCTTTTGAAAGCTTCGGCATAGTCAAAGTCTTTGCCCATAGGGTCAGAGAGCGATGAGTGCTGGCGGAGAATATTCAGTTTAAGCTGGTTCGGCCACCAGTCGCGGTTCTTTGTCCCGCTGGTGCCGGCAGAGTGTCTTGTTGCCCCTGTCACCGGGCACTTGCTGATCTTTCCGGAGTCGTTTTCCATTGCGTGAAGTGTTTATTTAGTTAGACATAATGTAGAGGTGAAGGGTTACCCGGGCAATACCCCGGACAATCCAAACAAAGCGATTGTATTTTAAGTTATAAATGTCAAACCGGCGAATCCATTCATCTATTTCTTCTCTTCTTTGAACTTTCCAATCACATGAAGCTTCATATCTTCGATCACGAAGCCGGGGATCTTACGTTTCCTGAAGTGTTCCGTCAGGATTTTTGTCAGTTCTTCGTCATGGTAATCCACTATCCGGTCTGATTCGGAGCAGTAGAGATGATGGTGGCTATCCATGACTGAGTCGTATCTCATGACGTCTCTCTCGGTCTTCACCCTGCGGATGAGTCCGTGTGTGATAAATGCGTCAAGGACTTTATATACAGTGGCTGATGATATGTTCGGATAACTGATTCGTATATGGTCGATGATGTTTTCAGCTGTCGGATGGTTCTTCAGAGTGAGGATTGCATCGAGGACAGCTGTCCGTTGCGGAGTCACTTTCAGTCCTTTATCAGCGAGTCTGTTGCTCAGGTCCCTGGCTTTCATGGCAATTTATAAGCAGAAGAGAATGATTCTCTTTTAATAATTACCAAATATAGGAATAAAATAGATAAAAGTCAAGGGGATTTGCGATTTGTCAGGGAATAGGCAGTAGGCAATAGGCAATAGTGTTGACCACAGGACCGCAAGACTGCAGGACCGCAAGACCCATCGACAGGCTAAGGGCCCGGCTATGGGAGGCGACGCGTAAAGCAGGTTACTCTTTTCTGAACCTGACCCTGGTTATTTCGCCGATCCAGCCACCGACGCGGTATACGATTCCTTCGTCAGTTATGCCATTGTAGAAACCTTCTTCCCTTGTCGGGAAGAGCTTTGAGTATTCCCTTATCTTTTCGTTTGCCGCTGTTGTGAGGGATGGATCAATGCTTTTGGCGGTATTGAGATAGTCGACCGCCACCCAGTATACCGCGTGGTTAGCGAAGGCATCACCGATATTGCTTCCTGCATATGCCTCGGCGATGATGAAGACCGCTTTTCCGTTCATGTTGTTGAGCTCGTATGCATGTTCACCGCGGTTACGTGCCTCCTGTTTCTTTCCGAGCGCCAGCTCCATGGCGGCAATCCTGGTCAGGACATCAGATCTTACCAGCTTGCTCGTGTCAATACTGTAAGCCTGTGAAAAATACCCTTCAGCCTTTTCGATGTTATTACGTGCCAGGTTCAGTTCGGCCAGCCTGACGGCATTCTCAGCAGTGCGGTTACCGGCAAAGAGTTTGACAGCCATCCTGTAGTAGAAATCGGAGCCGGTACATCCCTTTTCCGTCAGCAGGTTAAATACCTCATTCAGCAGGGCAGTATTACGTATATCCTCATCAACCTTCCGTGAGTAAATTGCCTCGATACTGCCGCATGTCATCGCCCCGCTGGCCCTGTATAATGACTCTATCCGGCCGGCAGCCTCTTTATACCGGGAGTCATCAGGGGTTACCTTCAGTTGATTGTCAATTATTTCGTAAGCTTTCAAATATGCGGCCAGTACCTCCGTAGTATCGATCATACCTGCCGAATAAGATTTCACGGCCGCCTCAACCAGGAGAACGGCATGGTTCTGGTCCATGAAGCCGGGGAAGCTGTCGGCCACCTCTTTTAACAGATTATAGCGCAGATCAGTGTAGAATGAGTTGTTACCACCGTGTTCAGAGAGAAAGAGTGAGATTGCAAGGTCATTGGAAGGTTTGTTGTCAAAATAAAATGTTCGAAGTGACATGACCATGATCACAGAATCGATATAGGCAGAATCGCCTGTCGTGCTTAATCGCTCCCTGAACAGCACCTCACCCCTGGCATAAATATCTTCTGATGAGGCGGGGCATTCATTAAACACCTGTCTCCAGTAGTACATTGCCGAATCGTAATCCTTTCTTTCAAAAAAACCTGAATAGACAAGGGTGTTTTGCAGGCATCTTATGCTGTCCTGTCCGCTGCCAAAGGGGGTTTCCGTGTCAATTCCTTTCTGCGCTGAGAGATTGATTGACAGTATTGTTAAGGTCGTTGCAGCAAAAGCACTTAGTGCACATTTATTCATTTTGATCCTCATGATGCTGGTTACAGAAAACTTGAATAAGTCAGTCTGCAATAACAGCTCGTAAAAACATATTTATAACGTTAATAAACAGGCGCAGTATATAGAAACCATAAGAATATTTGATATAAAGATAATTTAAAGGCCGGTCTTGCGGCCGGCCTGGTAAGAGAAGGAAGGGGAGAGGTACTTATTTCTTCTCCTTCTTTGCAAATTTGAGACCTATGTTGAAGTTGATGCCGCTCATGTCTTCGTTAGTGACATGAGTCACGTAAAGGTTTTCATTGTTTTGGTCGATACCCGTGACGATCCGGTAGCTGGCGCCTGCCACGAAGGTGACCCTGGTGCTCAGATTCACCTCGATGTTTAATCCGGGCTCAACGATGACAAAGTTCTCGCCTGATATATTCCAGAAGTTGTCAAGCAGGCCCTCCTTCGGATCTTCATAGTCCTTCGTGCTCCCATAGGCGATAAGCACCTGTCCGCTGAAATGCATCATATTACCAGGGTAGGTTATCACCTGTGCCACGCCACCGAAGTAACCGTAGTTTACAGTAGGATGTGAGAGGTTCACTCCGCCTGCGATACCCAGCAACAGTGTGCGGTTGAAGAGTGCCCCGCCATAGAAGCCGATGAGAGTACCTGTCTGGCCCTGTATCGAGTTGATCTTGACTTCAGGGACCCACATCTCAGTGACGACGATATCCGGTCTGAGCAGCGTACGGGTCTGTCCCGGATCCTGTGCAGCGACAACTCCCGAGAGAAGCATTAATGCCATAACCATATTGAAGACCACTTCTTTACGGTTCATTTTCCTGTTTTCGATTTTTGTTTTCATGATGATTTGTTTTAAGTTGGTTATTATTCTGTTATTCTTTTGAAGTTTGACTGATGGTATTCATGCCCGTTCTGCGTCGCACAGCTGCCTGCTCTCTCCGAGGTTTATAAGGATGGTTTTTTCCTTCCGTGGCTGCGGCTTCATGCCGAACATGATCCTGAGGATATTTGTCGGCCTGATAGCAAACCAGTAAACTGATAATATGAGGGTCAGGGAGGAGATCATTATGATCAGAACTTTGAGCCATACTGCGATATCGAGTCCTACGGTCAGGTATCCGGTTATCACAAGTGCCGGCTGATGAAGGAGGTAGAAGGGATATACAGCCTCGTTTGCGGTTTTCCTCAGCGGAGAACTGAAGTCAAGATATCTCTTTGCATAGCCTATTGCGGCAACAGCACAGGTCCAGCTCATTATGAGTGCTGCGACATCATACATTATCTCAGCAGTTCTTTCCGATGCCACATGTCCGGGAACGATGAACATCACAAGTGTCATGACTGCTGTTTCAGCCAGGTATATTCTCCTGTACCTGCACATTGCGCCGCTTATGCTTTTAAGAGGCAGCAGGATGAATCCGGACAGGAAAAAGATCATATAGCATGCAATAGATGCCCAGTCGTTTACAAGGGCGTGAGTCTCGGTCTCAAAATATCTCTGCAGTATGATCTGTGAGAGCAGCAGTGGTATGATCACGATATTCAGTCCGAAGCGGCTGGAGAGAACGCCCTCCGTGCGGGCAACCAGTATCCTGAACCTTTTGCTTCTGAGGTAGTTCAGGAACGGTAGAGACAAGGAGTGCTATCACAAAGAGGTAAAGAATGAACCAGAGGTGGTGCCAGCTGAAATTACCTTCCGGGTAAATACCGTCAAACATGTGGCGATAGAAGTCGATGATGGAAGTGTAGTCGCTTATCTTTTCTACATAGACCTGTACCGGAACGAGCAGGAAGATACCAGCGAAAAAAGGGATAAGGAGCCTGCGTGTGCGTTCGAGGAGGTACTGGCCTGTTGTCTTATTACCGAGTGCAAAGAAGGTGCCTGCGCCGGAGAGCATGAACAGGAGAGGCATCCTCCAGTTGTGAAGGAAGATCATCACCTTCCTGAGCACACCGCCGTAAAGGATATCGTTTTTAACATGCCAGTCCCATGTGTTAAAGATCATACCTGTATGAAACAGAAACACGCTTATAATAAGCATGATTCTTAACCAGTCGATGTAGTACTGACGTTCTGAACCTGTGTTTGTGTTGTTTGCCATTTTTGTCCGAGTTTGATTTCTTTGGCAAACATAAAATGACATTTTCACGCGAAGCGAATCTGCCTATCGGTACGATGTTCGTGCCTATCGGGACAAACAGAAGGGAATCTCGTACGTGCTTGTAAGGATCAGAATATGAGAGATATATCAGCCGTTCTCAGATTTCCTGAATTCTGAGGGTGTTTTGGAAGTATATTTTCTGAAAGCGGTATTGAAGGATGATTTTGAGTTGTAGCCAACCATTTCGGCCAGGTCTTCGATGGTGATTTTTCCCTCCCTGTCATTCCTGATAAGTTTTTTTGCATGCTCGACACGGTAGAAGGCGAGCATCTCGAAGAAACTCTTGTTCAGTTTTTCGTTTATCACCTGTGAGACATGGTGGGAGGATTCGTTGATCTGCTTCGACAGGCCCGTGAGTGAGGCAAGGTTGTTGGTGAAATAATTGTTGTTCTCCATTTCGCGTCTTATCTTTTTCAGAATCATCTCTTTATTCTCTTCGGAGAGGGATGATTTCTGGTATTTGACAGACGGAAAAGAGAAGAATGACCCTGGAGTGTCAAAGAACTCAGAGCGGTTCATTATCTGCCAGGTAGTGGCATATATCATGAATGACACATATGTGGCTATGAAATATCCGCCTATATCACTTCTCATCCCGAAGTTGATCTTTGTGATTACCATTATTGTGATGAGTATCAGGATGTGCAGGGTGGAGTTGCGAAGTATCCTCAGCAGTTCATTGTTTGTATTGAAGAGTGGTTGTTCCAGTGACCGGAATTTTTTTATGAGTGTTACAATGGCCCAGCCTATATATGCAAAAAACTGCAGAAGCATGAGCTGGTTGACATATTTCCTGATACCGAGCGGGTCATCCGAGATCGCTGAGGCTGAACTGAAGTAGTCCCAGTCGGGGTGCTTTGTAAAAATATATGAATTATATTTCTGCTCGTCTGGCTGGATAAACTGGAAAACCATATAGAGAGTCCAGAAGAAGACAGGTATAAAATGGACCCAGGTAATTCTTTTTGATCCGGGATTAAGGCTACTCCATACGTAGAAGTAAAAGAGCGGAGCGAAGGCGAAGTTCAATGATTCGCTGAAGTTGGTAAGATATAGCACCCGGACTATATAACCGGTATTGTTGAGCCACTCCTCGAAGATGGCCAGGGAGAGAGAGAGGAGGAGGAGTCCCTGAAACAGATTTGACTTCCTGTTGCCGTCAGCGTTCCTGATAAAGAACCATGACAGCAGCAGTCCCTGGAACACGCCCAGGAAAATGATAACGTCAAATACACTCACATTGATATCTGTTCTCATACTTAAAGAGCTCATATAAACAGGCTCAATAAAGTTATGTAAAATTGGTACCCGAAGCAATGGAGGGGGGATTCAAATGTTTTTATTATGCATGTAGAAGGCAGTAGGCATCAGGCAACAGGCAGTTGTGTTGACCTCAGGATTGCCAGACTGAAGGACTGCACGATTGCACGATCTCAGCACGATACCTCCTCCATAAGCTACGAGTCAAAGAAAGCTACGGACCTCAAAGCAGACCCAGGACTGACGACACTCATTGACCCCTTCAGTTTCTTTATGGCATTGAAGTGATCCATCTCCGCTTTTTCACGGGCGAGCCTGGTAGTCTGTCTGTATGCTGCAAATTCATCTTTAAGCTCTTTCAGATCTTTCTCGGTTCTGCGGAGGACGACCAGGTTCCTTTTAAAGACGAGAAATCCTAACGCCAGCAGAATAGCCAATATTCCAATTACAGTCCACATGAAGGTATTGTAAACATTTTTGTTCAGCTCAATACCCAGTACACTAATACTGTTTTTTGTTGTGGTTGCCTCCTCCAGGTTCACCCTGGTTTCGTTAAGCAAGGATTTGAGCGAGTCGGTTTTGCTGTTTAAATCAGCGGTAAGGTTCTTGAATCCGGCAATACGATTTTTTTCTGCAATGATGGAATCAATAATATTCCTGTTGAGCTTCTGGTACATATCTTCCCTTATGGCCCGGTAATTTTCGTATATCCTTGTATGGCCCTCCAGATACTTAATCTGTTCCTCAACTGTGCCTGTTGAAAGCTCTTTTGGCATTGTCGTCTGTCCTGTTGCATTAATGACTGCAAAAGAGAATGCAGTGATCAGCAGCATTTGTTTAACGCTTATTTTATTCATTTTCCCCGGTTTTTGACTATGAAAAGATCAGACTTTACTTGGTTAACGGACGGGGGAGGGAAAAATTCTGTATTCAGGGGAAATAAGTTAAAAAAGGAGGACGAAGCGAGGGGACGACTTTCTGTTGAGAGGGGAGCGCAAAGCGGCAAGACAAAGAGAAGGATTTCAGTATGATTTCACTTAAACATTTGGCTTTTTAAATTGTTTATTATTAAATGATTAGTTCACTTTTCGTTTATTCACTTAAATGTATGAGACTATGAAAAGAATTGCAATCCTCGGAACAGGAAGCGTGGGGCAGACTCTTGCCTCAAAGTTCGTTGCACTGGGTTATGATGTACTTCTGGGAACACGCAACGTAGCGGGAAAACTGTCAGACTCGGCGAAAGACAATTATGGCAATCCTCCTTTCAAAGAGTGGCATGCTGCCAACAAAACTGTAAAACTGGTGACATTCAAAGAGGCAGCATCATCCGCAGAGATTATAGTTAATGCCACCAAGGGGGCTGATTCGATAGAGGCTCTGAAGATGGCGGACGTGAAAAGCCTGAAAGGCAAAATTCTCATCGATGTAGCCAATCCGCTTGACTTCAGCAAGGGCATGCCGCCAATACTTTCTCCGGAGCTGGTCAATTCCAATTCACTCGGAGAAGAGATTCAGAAGAGTTTCCCTGATGTAAAAGTTGTAAAAACGCTGAACACAATGTGGTGCGGATTGATGGTAAATCCTGCCATGATTAACGGGGGTGATCACAATGTCTTTATCTGCGGAAACGATGACTGATGCGAAATCGATTGTAAGGGATATATTAAAATCATTTGGCTGGAAGGACGGGAATATCCTTGATCTCGGCGGCATAACTTCAGCGAGGGGCACAGAAATGTATCTGCCTTTGTGGTTAAGTATCTTCAGGGCATCGGGCAATGGTGCGTTTAATATTAAAATAGTCAGATAAGTTATTACTGTATCAGCCATACCCAAAGGTCACAGCGAGAGCCTGAGAGACGGAGTGAAGTTACGGACGACGCGATTAAAGAGGTCTCCGGGACTAAACCCTGAAGGATGAACAGGTAACCTTAACCCCTTCTTCATAAGGGGTGGCGGTGATGCCGAATCGACGGGTGAATTTTGAGGAGTCGAAGAAATAGTCGCGGTCATACTGATACATCATCTCAGGCATCTCTCTCATTACCGGAATGAATATGCCGAGCGGAAGAAGCATCCACTTCGGAAGGATGGAGATATCTGGTTTAGCACTAAACTCTTTCGCTATCATTGTTATTATCTCCCTGCCGGTGATGCTTCTGCTGTCGGTGGGGAGATGCCATACCTGCCCGTAGGCATCAGGGGTGTTGCCGAGAAGAGCCGTAGCCCTGGCTGCGTCAGGGGTATATGTGAACGAGTGTTTTATATCCGGTCCGACGAACCACATCGCCTTCTTTCCATGCTTAAGGTTCTTCATAACCATCTGGGTGATGAAGTTGTTGTTGTTATCCGGTCCGTAGAAATCGGCTGAGCGCGCTATGAGGGCGGAGATCATTCCTTTGCTTTCGGCATCGAGCAGCATCTCTGAAACACGCATTCTCACTGCCCCCTTGCGGCTGGAGGGATTCAGCGGCGACTCCTCCGTCATATGCTGTATGGCGTTCCTGTCGTACATGTAAACATTGTCGAAGAAGACCAGCTTCGCGTTGTGCTTTATGCACGCTTCAATGGTATCACGCATCAGCGCAGGCCACTTCTCTTCCCACACCTTTGCCTTGTATTCAAATCCCACCACCAGGTAAACCACGTCAGAGCCTTCGACAGCCTTGTCGACAGCACCTGCCTGTGACAGATCAGCCGGAAAGAGCTCATCGGTTTCGTTTACCTTTACGGGGTTACGGCTCACAAGCCGGATTTTGTCAGTATAGGAGAGGAGTTCCTTAGCCAGAAGTTTTCCAATTGTTCCTCCGGCACCAAGAATAGTCTGCATATCTTCAGGTTTTAGTAGTGTCGCATATTTAATATAAAACAATTTTCCGGTGATAATGTTTCTGTTTCCGGTGACCAACTTACCCTGGTCCGGGCTTATCGTTCATGGTGCAATGTCGGTGCCTTTCCACCCCTTCGGCCCCTTCGCTGCTACCTGTACTCCGGAGGGAGCTGGCGGAGCCTGGCAGCCTGTTCGAAGGCGTATCCCATCCTCAGGAGCTTTTCTTCCTCGAACGGCCTGGCGATAAAGGTTATACCGACGGGTTCGCCTGACTCCCTGTAACCCATCGGGACGGTCAGGCAGGGATACCTGGCGGCAGCAGCGAAGCCTGCGTTGCGGTTTGCAACTGACAGGATCGCATCAAGCTGATACTCCGTCATTGGCTTTTCAAAATAGCTTACTGCGTCGGAGTGCAGTTTCGATTTTAGAAGGAGCAACTCTTCATCGCTGATCTCCAGCGCTATCATCCCGTCAAAAATTGTCTGCCCGTAAGGGATCCTGATAAGTGAGTCTGCCCTGTTGAAAGCTGCAATCTCATTCACGGTACGGTATTTTATATCTTCAGAGGCATATCTGTCAAGATATGCCGGCAGGTCTGTCTTCATGTCAGCACTGAGCAAGGTGCTGAATTTTTCGAGGACAATCTTTTCAGGTTCAAACTCAATGGCTATGCCACCCATGGAGACGATCTGCCCGACGGTCATCCTGTAGAGAGAATCACTGAGGAAGCTTTTGTTGACGCCAAACCTCATACCCTTCAGGCTTGATTCCCTCGAGGTCTTTCCAGTACCGGATGTTCTTCGGATTGTCTTTCGTCACTGCATCAGTGCTGTCTTCGCCGCTCATGGCAGACAGGAGGATGGCATTATCAATTACGGTCCCGGTCATGGGGCCGGGGGTGTCCAGTGTTCCCGACAGCGGAACGATGCCGGAACGGCTCAGCAATCCTACCGTAGGCTTGAGCCCGACGACCGAGCTGGCGCTTGAGGGTGAGAGTATTGATCCTGAGGTCTCGGTTCCCACGGCGGCGGCTGCATAACCGGCAGCCATCGAGGCGCCGCTGCCGGAGCTTGATCCGCCGGTATCAAATTTCCTGCGGCCATAAGGATTGAGTGTCTGTCCGCCGACGGCGCTGTAGCCGTTTGGACATGCCGAGCTGAGATAGTTAGCCCACTCACTCAGATTTGTCTTGCCAAGGATAATGGCTCCTTTTTCTTTCAGTCGCTCTACTATAAATGCATCAGCGGTATGATTGCCAGTCAAAGCGGCGGCACCGGCTGTCGTTGGCATGCCTGACATGCCTATATTATCTTTCAGAAGCACCGGCATGCCATATATCGGGTGATCAACAGCCGACCTTTCCCTGTCTCTAAGCCGTGCCTCGCTGACAGCCCCGGGGTTGATGGCAATGATGCAATTCAGCATCTTGTCACGGTCATTCTCATATTTGACTATCCTGTAGAGGTACCACTGGGTAAGCTTCTCATAGGTTAGCTCGCCGGAACGTATGTGGGACTGGATGGTTGGTATATCCTTCCCGTGGATGAGTGGTTTGAGCCTCTGGTAATCCTCCTCGGTGAAGCCGCCAATCTGATCCGAGGCGGCTGCCCATATCTCATTCCTGTCAAGCAGCTTTGACTGTATAAGCCTGTAACGCATCTTCGGGGATGGGTGGCTGGCGTTCTGTGCCAGTTCTGCAGTCTCGTCGTAGGGTATCCACTGGGATATTGCAGGTTCAGGGCTGCAGGTCAGAAGTATAATCAGGAAGGAGAGGGCGGTCTTGTTCATCTGGAATGTTTTTCGACGGGAATGTACAAAAATAGTTTCAGAAACGGAAGGCTCAGGGTTAGGGGCAGAGGGGATTTGCGATTTGCGATTTGCGATTTGCGAATTGGTGGGCAGCAGGCAGCAGGCAGTTGGTAGCAGGCAGTAGGCAATAGGCAATAGGCAGTAGTGTTGATCGCGAGCCGAGGAACGAAGTGATAAAATCCCATATAGAGGAAGATCGACTGTGCTAGTTTCATCAGGCAATGGCTCAATAGTGTTATGACAAAAGGTCCGGCCTCTGTTTTATTTTATGCGAATATGCATTACTTTGACAAAAATCTTCAAAATCAGGAAATGCACACAAAGGCCATAGTCCGCAGACCGGGAAGGAACTTCGCCGGAGGTATCACAACGTCAAATCTTGGGAAGCCTGATTACGAGAAGGCCCTCAGGCAGCATGCTGCATACTGCGATGCGCTTGCAAGGTGCGGACTGGAAGTGACAGTGCTTAAGGCGGATGAGAGATATCCCGATGGCTGTTTTGTGGAAGACACCGCGATCGTCACACGTGATGTGGCAGTGATAACAAGACCTGGTGCCCTGGCACGGAGAGGCGAGGAGAAAGAGATCGCACGGGTATTATCTGGTTATTTCGAGACTGTAATGATAGAAGAACCCGGAACACTCGATGGCGGAGATGTACTCAGGGTGGAAAGCCACTTTTACATTGGCCTCTCCGGGAGGACTAACAGGGAAGGGGCAAGACAGCTATCAGCTATCCTTGCCAGGTATGGCTATACCTCTTCAGAGAAAGAGGTGAGGGAGGGTCTCCACCTGAAGTCCGACATTGCCTACCTCGGCAGAGGAAACTTCATATCGACACCTGCCTTTTCAGAGATGGTACAGGGGGCGAATACGATAATATTGGATAATGATGAGAGTTACTCGGCCAACTGCCTGCTGATCAATGACTATCTGCTCATCCCGGGAGGATTTCCAAAATCAGGAAAGAAGATTGCAGATCTCGGGTACAACATTATTGAGGTTGAGATGTCGGAATTCAGAAAGATGGATGGCGGGCTTACCTGTTT
>CAVRBS010000031.1:0-159856 GCA_963719235.1 uncultured Bacteroidales bacterium | reverse complement strand
TTTGATCCTTCTCTGCCTGAGTACCTTGAGCTGCGTCAATATTCGCTAAAACGTTATTTATATTGTTTATTGCTCTATAAAACATTGACCAATTAAAAGCGACCCTGCCAAAACTTTGCGTAAAAGCGGAATAATTGTTTTCTGGCCGCCAATGTGATTTAAAGTGCCAGGACGTCCGGTCCCATCACCTCTCTGCATATGGCCACAGAGTGCAATCCTGACATACTCATTTCACCGCCAGTGTAAAGGCTTCTCCAGTCCCGGATAATGCCTTTTAGGACAGCACTTGTGGTAGCTGTTGTCTTGAAGGCATCAACATCTGAAACCTGTGTGCTTGGGGCTGTGTCCAGAAAATCTTCACATCCCACAAGAACAAGGGCCATAAAGAACACCTTCAAGTATTGTTTCGAATTATGTATAATCTTTTTCATAATAGTTTTATTTAATTTCCATAACATTATTAAAAGTTAACTGACAAGCCACCGATGAGTGTTTTCATAGGTGGAATAAAGGTATGTTCCACATAGCCACCAATTTGCTGTTCAGGATCCAGCCCTCTGCTCTTCTTTGCAAAGAAGGTGAGCTGGTTATCAGCCTGGAAAAATACCCTTACATTTGTCAGGCGTATCTTTGAAGTGAGGCTTTTTGGAATTGTATATCCCAGTGTAATATTTCGCACTCTGGCGTATGTGGCATCAACAAGATACCTTGTGGAAGCGGTGATATACAAATTTCCAATTGCGCCATAATCGGTGAGCCTGGTCATATGAGCGTCAGTATTTGTGGGTGTCCAATAGTAGTATGATTCTGCAGCAAAAGTTTCAGCAATGTTTCTGGAACCCGGATGGCTCTGGCGCCTGTTAAGTTGATCAAAAATATAGCCACCTATGCTATAAACTACATTCAGGCTCAGATCAAACCCCTTATAATAAAAGTTATTCAATATATTTCCAAACGCTAAAGGCAAGGCATTGCCCCTGTAATCCAGTGTGGCCTCATTGGGGTCTTCGGTAGTTTCGCCTTCGGTACCTTTTGACCAAAGAGCCATCCCATTTTCGGGATTTACACCACGCCATTCTCTCAAATAAAATTCATAGGCAGAAACACCCACTTTGTACCGGTAAAGTCCCGCTTGTATTTCTTCAGAGGGCAACTTTGTGATCTTATTGGCATAGTGAGACACGTTCAGGAAGGTTTCCCATTGCAATTCACTTGATGACGGCAGGTTATAAGTGTGCAATTCAAATTCAAATCCCTTCTTCTGGAGATCTCCAATGTTTTCACTTATACTGCTAAGTCCTGATGAAAGCGGAAGTTGACGGTTAAAAAGCAAGTCTTTTGAGTTCTTCACGAAATAGTCGAAATTAATAATCACTCGCCCAAAAAGATTAGTAGATAATCCGACGTTAGTTTGTATGTCACTTTCCCACTTAAGTGCAGTATTTGATACGGTACTCAGTTGCAAAGCAGTTCGGCCCTGTTCCCTTGAAATGTTATAAGTGCCCAGATAGGCATACCAGGAAGCAATATTTTCATTTCCCTGGCTACCATAGCTGGCTCGGAGTGTTAGATCCTTCAGCCAACCAGAAGTACCTGACAGGAAGTCTTCCTTCGATATCCTCCAAGATGCACCAACTGAACCAAAGTTACCCCAACGGCTTTCCGGAGCAA
This sequence comes from uncultured Bacteroidales bacterium, assembly GCA_963719235.1. Lineage (GTDB taxonomy): Bacteria > Bacteroidota > Bacteroidia > Bacteroidales > VadinHA17 > SR-FBR-E99. The sequence continues at coordinate 158,185 of CAVRBS010000031.1, read as the reverse complement.
ATCTTGATGTACCGTCTCTGCGAAAGCTTCCGCTAAAAAAGTACTTCTCCTTATAGTTATAGTCAAGCTTACTAAGATAACTTTGAATACTGTGATTATCTTCCCACGAACTTCCATAGCTGATCAAGGAAGCTGCTCCGATTTCTGTTAAGGTAGGCAATGCAAAGTTTTCCCCCTGAGATTGTAAGCCCCGGCTTTGCTCCTTAAAAAATTCAATACCACCCAGGATATTGATATTGTGATCACCAAAAGATCTGATGTAGGAAAGTATATTACTAAATGTATATGTATATCTCAGGTTGGAATCCATCCATGTAAGACCACCTTGGGCTGCCGCCCAACTGCGAATACTTGACCAATATTCCTTATAGTTGTAATTCAGGTAGTCTGCAGCGAATTGGCTTCTGAAGTTCAATCCTTTAAGTGGTGTAATGGAAATAAAAGCCCTTGTATTTAAATTGTCCTGAAGTTGACGCATAATATCATCCTTTTGTTGCTGGAGTGGATGAATGTTGGACCAGGTAGCTCTGGCAAGGCCATTATAAGAAAATTCATCGCCTGCTCCCATGTCAAATTCTTTGCCATTATCATTTCCCGTTTTAAATGTATTGGCGGCATCATCCCACTGATAAACGGGATAAATATCTGGCATGTCAGTAATAAGTCTAAAACAATGCGAAGTATTAGGGGCACCAAAAGTTCCATGTGTGAAAGCAGCATTCACCCCTACCTCAACAACTTTATTAAATTTATTGGAAACATCAACCCGGGTTGAAAATCTCTCAAAGCCTGAAAAAGACCATGCTCCCTTATCATTTAAATAACCTAACGAAAGACTATAGGTAAGCTTATCGGGAGTTCCACCACTCATATTCAGATAGACTTCACTTCTTGGGGCGGGGTTAATTATCGCATCCTCCCAATCAGTAGGACCCGATCCCCATCTTGGTTTGGCAGCGGGATCAATTTTACCATTGGCGAGTAGTGGAAATCTGTCATAAGAGTTGTAGCCCCCTAATTTTGGCAAGAGAGTGGCGGTTGCATAAGCCTCTGCTTCGGCAAGTGTTGCCCCTGGCGTTCTATCCAAATAACCATTTTTCCCCGCCTCCCATCGCATTTCATAATACTGGGCATTATTCACCCTTTTATGTAGTGGCATAGCCAGATCATTTACCCCTTGTGTTACCTTGAGGGAAAAAACAGGTTTCCCTTCAACACCTTTCCTGGTTGTAATCAATATTACCCCGGATGAGGCTCTTGACCCATAAAGTGCTGTTGCTGATGCATCTTTCAAAACCGAGATGGATTCCACATCATTAATGTCAATAGAATTAAGGTCACCACCAAAGGGTGCGCCATTTACCACATACAACGGATCAGAACTTCCATTAATAGAACTTATTCCCCTGATACGAATTTGTGGTGAATTACCTGGCTGGGAACTAACATTAACTACCTGAATTCCGCTTGTAGTACCCTGTAAAGCTCCTGTAACAGATGTGGTCACAACTTTTTGTAGTTCGTCACTTTTAACAACAGAGGCTGAACCTGTAAATGATTGTTTTTTTGCAGTGCCATAGGCAGTAACGAAAACTTCATCCAGACCTAAAACTTCAGTAACCATTGATACGTTTATGACAGTCCTGTTATTCACAGGAACTTCAATCGTGTTCATCCCAACAAAAGCGAAAATGAGAGTTGCATCCAAAGATGGTACTGTCACGGTGTATTTACCATTATTATCCGTAAAAGTGCCTTTTGTTGAATTCTTAACCATCACAGCAACACCTGCAATTGGTTGATTGTCCTGTTCTCCGGTTACTATACCTGTTATGGTTTGTGCATTCATAGTGCCCAATCCAACCCATGCTAATAGCAGAAGAGGAATCAGAATTTTTTTCATAAGCAGATTTGTTTTTTATTAGGTTAGTATTAAAAATGTACAATTTTTTTCATTGATTAAATAAAGAAAAGCACAGTCTTTCGAATGTATATACGAAATTATGTATTAATAGACATTGAAAACAATCAATAACTTATCTGAATTATATACTATTTTACCCTGACGGTCTCCATGAGGCAATTATTGACGAGGATATTTTCCGGAAGGTTCAGGAAAACCATTTTGGAAAGCGAAAGGGTCCTAAGTTATGTCGGGCAGCGAATCCGGATTTTTTTCTCAGGAAGTTTATCGTCTGTCCGGAATGTGGCAGGATTTTGACAGCATGTTACTCAAAAGGTAATGGGGGATACTATGGGTATTATAAGTGTCCTCATTCTAATAGATTCAACTCCAGGGCAATTAAAGCAAATAACAAGTTCGTTGAGTATGTAAGGCAGCTTAAGTCAAAGGAGTCAGTATTGGCCTCAGGAAGGCCCGAACATAAAATTATTCTGATTGGTTCGATGTTCCCTGAAAAAATCCTTTTGATGGTGAAAATTATCGAACCATTTCTCTATAACAAAGTCCTTGATTGGATATTTCAGAATACTAATGTTTTACAGGAGCAAAAAAAAGAAACAGACCAAAAATCTGTTTCTTCCGTTTCCGTACCCGGAGCCGGGATCGAACCGGCACAGCATCGCTGCCACTGGTGTTTGAGACCAGCGCGTCTACCAATTCCGCCATCCGGGCGTACTCATGATTATTTCTGCTTCTTTATTTTACTTTTTTGTCGTTCAATGCTTTGTTTACTCATCTCATCCGGATGGCGGAATTGCCTCCCCTGCATCTGGCTCCTCGCTAAAAACATCCACCGGGTGTTTTCTTCACGCTCGCCCCTGCCATCCGGGCATACTCATTTGTCTGAAAGTCTAATGTCTTGACAGTCTTACACTTCTACTATTCAAACCAACAGTCTGCGAAAATAGGATATTTTTTTCAAATAACCGCCTTATCCACTACTGCCTATTGCCTACTGCCTTTTGTCTTTTACTTATGTCTTTTGTCTTACTCTTCAAGATCGAGGAGCTCCACGTTTCTGAACTCCACCGGGTGGGATTCTGCCTGCAGTGCAATGTAACCTTCTTTCAGGAGAGTGCCGTCTGCGAGAGGAAATCCTTCAGGCAAGTCACCACCGCCGATCTGCGGCTTTGAATATGTCATCACCGTGTCACCGTTCACAATGTGATGAATGATACTGTCTCCGTAAACAACAAGCTCAGCCCTGACCCAGACATCATCATAAAAGTACTTTGATGTTGAAGATGTACAGTGCTCGGTGATAAGGGCTGTGTCAATCATTATATGAGTATGGGGTGTACAGACATTCATTGTCGTCCTTTCCTGCTCTGCCGTGCTGCCAAGGAACTGAACCTCAACCGAGACCGGCCAGTCCTGGTCAAGACCTATTGTCGCCGGATCCTGGCAGTGAAACATGATACCGCTGTTGCGGAAACCCCATGAAGGACCTCCCTGGACTGATCACCGGTGAACCTGTATTCCAGTCTTAGTTTATACGAAGAATAAGGTGTCTTATAATAAATATGGCCGAATTCATTATCGAAAGTATCATATTCAGAATAAGAGACTTTCATTACCCCATCCTCAACCCTGAATGTGTTCTTATAGTTCTCACCGAGAGGTGATCCTTTGATCTTAATGGTCCAGCCGTCAAGATTTTCTCCGTTGAAGAGAGGGATCCAGTTTTCTTTTGCAGGCTGCTGACTTCCGCAGGAGGTCAGCAATGCAGTCATGGTGAGAAATACGAGCAGGTTTTTCATATGTATGATTTATATTTTTAAGATTGAAAGAGCCAGGTTTTTCACTGAGTCACTGGCTTTACTTCTGACTTTCACTGAGTTCTATGCAACTGTCTTGTTTCACTGCTGCCCCCTAGTTCTCTTCTCTATCGCATGCTCTGATCCCCTCCGCATCATACCCGCACTCATGCCACAGCTCCTGCTGGGTGCCGTGCTCGACAAAATAATCCGGAATCCCCATACGCTTTATCTTAACAGCATATCCGTTATCACCGGCGAACTCAAGTACGGCACTGCCAAACCCGCCCTTGATCACACCATCCTCGACAGTGATGATCTTTTTAAAATTCTTCATCACCTCATGCAGAACTTCTTCGTCAAGAGGATTGGCAAACCGCATATCATAATGCTTCACCGAGATACCTTTTTCGCGCAGCTGCTCTGCCGCCTCAACCACGAAATTGCCCGGATGGCCTATGCTCAGCACTGCAATATCCTTTCCGTCACTTATCAGCCGTGCCTTGCCTACAGGTATCTCCTCAAACGGCTGCTGCCAGTCGCATATGACACCCGTACCGCGCGGATAGCGGATGCTGAACGGTCCTTTTATCTTGTCAAGCTGTGCGGTGTACATCATGTTGCGCAGCTCCACCTCATCCATCGGTGCAGACGTGATCATGCCGGGGATGTTACGCATAAAAGCCAGGTCGAAGAAACCGTGATGGGTTGCACCGTCAGTGCCTACCAGTCCTCCGCGGTCGATACAAAAAACAACCTTAAGTCCTTGTAATGCAACGTCATGCACCACCTGGTCATAAGCCCTCTGCATGAATGTAGAATAGATATTGCAGAAGGGCAGGAGCCCGTCGGAGGCAAGACCGGCAGAGAATGTCACTGCATGCTGTTCTGCAATGCCTACATCAAAGGTACCGTGTCAGGCATCTCCTTCATCATGATATTAAGCGAACATCCCGTTGGCATGGCAGGAGTGATACCAACGATCTTATCATTCATGCGGGCCAGCTCAACGATGGTTTTTCCGAAGACCTCCTGGTAAAGAGGGTGTTTCGAACACTCGGAAGGTTTGATCAGCTCGCCGGTACATTTGTCAAATTTTCCCGGAGCATGGAAGACTGTCTGGTGCTCTTCAGCTTTAGGAAACCCTTTTCCTTTTACCGTCACACAATGGAGGAGCTTTGGTCCCGGGATCCGTTTCATATCCTGCAGCACCTTTACCAGGTGGAGCACGTCATGACCGTCTATAGGCCCGAAATACCTGAATTTCATTGATTCAAACAGGTTGCTCTTTTCAAGCATGGTACCCTTTATGCTTCCCTCGATCTGCGAGGCCAGTAACCGTGCCTTTGATCCCATACGGCTTGAAAGGCCAAGGAAGTTCCATACTTTATCCTTGAACCTGTTATATGTTTTGCTGGTGGTGATATCGAGAAGATATTCCTTAAGAGCGCCTACACTTGCGTCAATAGAGATGTTGTTGTCATTGAGGATAACAAGCAGATCGGCTTTTTCATTACCGGCATTATTCAGACCTTCGAATGCCATTCCCCCCGTCAGTGCTCCGTCGCCTATCACTGCTACCACCTTGCGTTTTTCACCCCGGGACTTAGCAGCCACGGCGATTCCCAGGGCAGCAGAGATGGAGGTCGAAGAGTGCCCCACCCCGAAAGCATCATACTCGCTTTCAGCCATACGCGGAAAGCCGCTGATACCCTTATATTTACGATTGGTTTTAAATCTGTCTTTTCTGCCTGTCAGTATCTTGTGTCCGTAAGCCTGGTGGCCTACGTCCCACACGATCTTATCGTAGGGCGTATTATAGACATAGTGGAGCGCGACCGTCAGTTCAATGACACCGAGGCTTGCTCCGAAATGGCCGGGATTGGTGCTTACCTCGTCAATGATGAACTGCCTGAGTTCATCACTGACCCTCACCAGATCGAGTTCGCTCAGTTTCCTGAGATCTTCCGGAGTAGTTTATATTATCAAGCAGCCTCTTTTTCTCTGACATTTCACAAGTGTCATAACTGACCGCGCAAATATACTTATATTTTGATTTTTAAGTTCAGGTTTAATGTAGCCGGGAGTGGTGGTAAATAATCTCTATTGTTAATTAATCAATCGGCTATTAACAACAGGTTTTACCTTTTATTGTTTAATTCGCGGCAGAGGTATAGTCAAACAAGTCAGTCATGGTATCAAGGAAATTAATCTTGCCGGTGCTTCTGATAGCAATCATAGCAGGCTCATGCGTAACGGGGACGAAATACAATTCCCTCAGCAACAGATCCACTTCGCTTCTGATAGAGCGTGATTCTCTCAAGGCGGAAAACCTATGGTTATCGATGTCGAACAGGGAGCTGGCAGCGAAGTCGAAACAACTCACTCGAAGACACAGATAAGCTGACATGCAGACCTTGGCAAGGCCAAGGCTGATCTCACACAGTCAGAAGATGAGCTGAACAGACTTACAACGCGCTATGCCGACCTGCAGAGGGCACAGGAGGAGCTGGTTACAGGAAAAGACCGGGAGACGCAGCGCCTGCTGGCTGAGCTCAGGACTGCACAGGCTGATCTTCAGAAGAAAGAAGAACTGATGCGTGACCTCGAAATGAATCTCGACACTAAAAAGGCCACGCTGGAGGAGCTCACCTATGAGCTTGACAGGCGCAATGCCCGCCTTACGGAGCTTGAGAAGATGCTTGATGCTCAGCAGAAGGCCGTCAGGGAGCTGAAGGCCAAGGTGTCCGAAGCACTTTACGGCTTTGAGGATAACGGCCTTTCTGTGACCATGAAGAACGGACAGGTATATGTGTCTATGGATGAGAAGCTTCTCTTTAAAACCGGCAGCTATGAGATTGATGCCAATGGCCGTACTGCCCTGCGCAAGCTTGGAGCACTGCTTGAGAAAAATCCGGATATATCAATAAATATCGAGGGTCACACGGACGACGTTCCTTACAGGGCAGCCGCAGGCCAGCAGCTTGTAGACAACTGGGATCTGAGCGTAAAAAGGGCAACAACGGTTGTCAGAGTGCTGACGCAGGATACCAAAATCAACCCGAAACGCCTTGTTGCATCAGGTCGCAGCGAGTATATGCCCGTTGATGCCAGGAAAGCCGCCGATGCTCGGCAGAAGAACAGGAGGACGGAGATTATCCTGACGCCTGACCTCACAGCGCTTTACAGCATCCTTGAAAGCTACAAATAGCGTCATTATTCGCTGGATTCACCCAACCTTATCTTCAGCCTGCTGAGTGCTTCCATCAGGTCATCCTCGGGTTTAAGGAAATCGAAGTCCTTCCAGAATTCAGGATCATACCCGCTTATGGTGTTTGAGAAGACCGAATATACCGGAGCAAGTTCCTCATGCTCGAAACGGACGACATTTTCGGTCTGGTGATCTGTCACCGCCAGCTCAAAAAAGACATTGAAGCGGCTGCTGAAGAACTTCTTCCTGCCCTTTGCCAGGAAACCCAGATCTCCTCGTACGTGCGACAGGTAATATCTTCCGTCAATGAAGCGGTAGCGGGTTCTGTATTTTACATACTCAGGTTTCATCGAATAATTGCGCGGCAGTCTGCTGATATAAGATTCAGAAGTCTGGGCTATAAACAGGGGATTAATTTCAAATTCGGCTAACATGACACCGTAGTTGTCCACATTGATATATACTTCTCCCTTCATCAATGGTTCTGTGACCCAATCCTTCTGGCTGAACGAAATGACAAAGGCTGTCTCGCCGTCTATGGTCACGATGTCTGTCAGGTGATAATCGTATGAATTGAATGACATGGGGTCAAGGAAATCAAACATATTTCTCATACCGTCAAGGGTCAGGGTGGAGCTCAGACCTGCCTTCAGTCTGACAGCCAGGGTATCTTCTGCCTCGAGGTTTTCTATTTTCCTGCTGCGTATCACCTTCATCTGGTCATTCTGCAGTGACCTGGCATAGGGGCTCTTATAGATCTGCACCACTGCCTCCGAATAGATCTGGGGTTCCTTTTTCCTGTAAACCCCCTCACGATAGAAGCCGGTGAGCAGCACCGGCGTGGTGCCGTAGTTTGATGCTACGGAGGAAATGGCTTTTCCTATGATGAGCACCGGATCCTGTGCCCTGATGATTATTTCCGGTATAGGGATGAAGTCGCGCTCCATGCTGATTGTCATTACGTTGCCCGGCAAGCTTCTGACAGGCAGCAGGCGGTTAATATAACCAACGTAGGAGACAGACAGCGTGTCGTCAAGGCACTCATCGGGGATCTTCAAAATAAAATCACCGTTGTTGTTGGTAACCATGCCCCTCCCGCGATGCCTTATACCCACGGTAGCAAAAGGAAGCGGCTCCGATGTCCCGGCATCAACCACCTTACCGGTTAAAACATGCAGTACGGGCAGAGTATCGGTTACAGGCTCCTGAGTGTCGCTTATGAGGTCACGATACAGTATGATATGTTTTTCAATGACCGAGTACCTGATAACCGGGTCACCCGTTACCGAATCGAGAAGCTCCCTGACAGTAATGTCCGATGGTGGCAGGGTAAAGACCCTGTCCTCATCGATTATTCTTGTGTCATAGGTAAAGATGTAACCAGTAAGCCTGCTTACCTCACTGAGCGCCCTCGATGCCCTGATACTGTTGCCTGGCATCTTCACCCGTCTTTCAAGTATACTCTCCTGCGGGAAAAGCTGCAGTGTAAGAAGAAACAGGCCGGCAACCAGGATCAATTTCCTTTTCTCAGTACATGTCGGCCACATCAGATCTTGTCAATCCTGTCCCGGCAGAAGGCTGTAAGTCCCGCCTTCCACGACAGAATGAAGGTTAAAGGTAGTGCAAATTACCTTAATAATTGTATCGTGCGGCTGACTGTCAAAGCGGGAGGTGAGACGGTAATCATTTATAGCAGGGTCCCCTGCGACAATATCGATATTGAAGGTGCGTTTCAGATCGGCAAAGACCACACCGAGCCTCTCACCGTCATAAGTAAGGATGTCAGTGTTCCATGAGAGGTAGTTGGCGTTGGTGTTGAGAGCACTTGAGGTATTGTTTCCTGAAACCCTGCCAATATAGCCAGGCTCAATCATCAGGCTCTCTGATCCGTCGTTGCTTGTAAGCATGACTGTCCCGGTGGTAACAAATACCTCCACCTCGTTATTCTCGTTATCGGTGATCACATTGAATGATGTTCCAAGAACCTTCACTCTGGCATTACCTGCATCAATTATGAAAGGATGTGATGCATCAGGGGCGATATCGAAATAAGCCTCACCCTTCAGTGTCACCTTGCGGTTATTGCGCCCGAAAGTTTCCGGGTAAATCAGCCGGCTGTCGCGGTTAAGGTAAACTTTGCTGCCATCGGCAAGAAGCACCTCTATATTTTTATCATCCATAGCCGCAGTAACGGTTACTTTTTCAGGCGCAGCCACCTCGAACATCAGCCAGCCGAGACCTGCAACTATTATCACCATTGCAGCTATACGTATAAATGCCGGCATTAAGAGCTGCCTGCGCATCGGTATAACAGGTATCTCGGCTTCTATCCTGTGATTGAGGTTATTCCATGCTTTATCAACATCAATATTATCAGTATCTGTGTTTTTAAGGTCATTCCATTTTTTCATTATCTCTCCATCTTCATTTAACAGGAAACGGGCAGCCTCATCGTTTGCTGTCTCTTCACCTGAGAGCCAGGCAGCTGCATCAGTCCATTCCTGATCGGTCATTTGTTCTATTTTATTATTCTTTTTCATTGTTCTGCAAGTGCTTTTCTGAATTCTTTAAGGGCCTTTCCCATATTTGCTTCGACGGTTTTCAGCGAAACAGACAGTTTCTCTGCTATCTCATTGTATTTTAATCCTTCAAACCTGCTCATCCGGAAGATGACACTGCATCTTTCGGGCAGCCGTTCAAGCACTCTTGCCACCTTCGACTGCAACTCGCTGTAATATATTGCTTCAGTCACGGGTTCAGATGTCTGATCAGCGCTGGCGGCAATCTCTCCGGCATGCCGGTCGATCACTTTCTGATGTTCAATGAAGTGCAGCGACCTGTTATGTACGGAGCGGAAGAGATACCCGTTCAAAGAACTTTCAATCGTCAGGTTGACCCTGTCCTGCCACAGCCTGAAGAACAAATCCTGTACAATTTCTTCCGCGGTGTCATGGTCTTTAAGTATTGTCTTCGCATAACGGACCAGCGAAACATAGGAGGACCGGAACAGCTTCTCAAACTCCTGCTTGTCGCCCTGTCTGATCCTCCTTATTATCTCACTGTCACCGTTCATGCGTCACCAACGCTTATTTATTCGGTTCTGTCACTGAACTTGACTTTCCTGCTCAGTCTTTTTATGGCTGCCTCGATGCTCTGGTCAGGTTCTATGACGTTATAGTCGCCCCAGAAATCAGGATCTGCAAAAGCTGCAACTTCTTCCGTGAAGAAGTCAGTAGTCCTTATCCTTTCCTTTGACGCGAACTTAACCACATCTTCCTCGGTACGGTCAGTGATGGCCAGCTCTGACATGGTTGTGAAGTTGGTATTGAAGAGCTTCTTCTTCCAGTCAACCTTGAACTTGACCTCTGCCCTTGAATGTGCGAAATACCACTTGCCATCTACTTCGCGGTAGCGGACAAGGTATGATGTGATCTCGGGTGTAACCTGCATTCCTACGGGTTTCTTCCTGATGAACATTGACGCTGCCAGTTCCTTGTTCTCAAGGTTAAAGGCAAACTCTGCCTGTGCAACTGCGTAGGTCTCTATATCGATGTACAGACGGCCAAGATACAAGGGAGTTGTAATGAATGGCTTCTGGAAGAAGTTTATTACATAGTTGGTCCTGTCATCAATTACGACTATGCTTGACAGTTCAAGATCATACTGCTCGAGGGCTTCCCTGGTAAGGAATGTTTCCGGGTTCTTGACAATATCAAGATAAAGAGCCGTGGTGGGGCCACCCTGGAGTTTGAAGAGTACAGTGTCCATTTTCGCGACATCATCACTCTTTCTTCCTTTGTATATCTTGACCGCGTCATATCTGAGGTCATTCTGGTAGGGCGCCTTGAATATTTCCACGACGGCTTCACCGATAGATATATAGTTACGGTTTTTCCTGATCGTCTCACGATAGAAGCCGGTCATATCATTTGCCACCGAGGTGTAGTTTTCGTCAAAACGCGACATCACCTCTTCGAGAATATCTTCAGGCACCATCGGTTTGACAATTATTTCTTTTATCGGGATCATGGCGGTCTCAAGCGCAATAATGTTGCGCTGGCCGTTGGTTTTCATCTCCTCGATGGCCATTATCATGTTCTTGTATCCGACAAATGAGAACTCTATCTTCCCTGTTTCGGTATCACTTACCTTAAGAGTGAATTCACCGTCAAGGTTTGTCACGGTAGAGACGTTGCTTCCCTGTACTGATATACCTGCAAAAATCAGAGGTAGGCCTGTCTCGGCGTCAACCACCCTGCCCCTGATGGTAATCACCTGCTGTTGTTCTTTCTTCGGCCTGGCCGAAGGTCCTGATGCAAGCAGATCTCCTGCTGTTACAGAGAAGAGGAGCGTTGCAGCTATTACTGAAAAAAAGACTTTTGTTTTCATGGTTCTTTTGTGTTTTGGTTTAAATCCGGATCATCTGTTCACAATAATGACCGGGAATATCCCATCTACCCTATACATTGAAGAAAAAAAATTGTTCATTTGTTCCAATCATGCATGCTCCGTATCTGAATGCAATTTACTCCGTTTTATCTTACGGAATGATGAGATATGCCGGCATTTCTCTTCAACCGCCATTACCACCTGCAATAAATGTCGAGCTTAGCAGCAGGTGTAATCTCTCGTGCCCTGAATGCGTTACGGGAGCCGGGTTGTTGAGAAGAAAAAATGAGTTCATTGATTATTCATTGGCAGGAAAAATTGCCGCTGAGCTATCAGACAGGACATTATCTGCCTGGCTTTATTTCCAGGGCGAGCCGATGCTGCATCCCCGTTTCTTTGATATAGTCAGGCTGTTCCGCAAAATGAGGCCGGTGATATCGACTAACGGTCATTTCCTTGGTGAAGAAAACTGCAGGATGCTTGCAGATTCAGGTCTGGAGAAAATTATAGTTCCTTATGACGGGGCTACACCTGCTGTATATAATGTGTACCGCAGAGGCGGAGATCATGCGTGTGTATCGGACGGTATCAGGAGCCTTGCCCGGGCTATAAAGACAAGAGGTTCGAAAGTCAGGATTGAACTGCAGTTCCTGCTGCACAGGTACAATGAGCATGAAGTGCAGGAAGCAGCTGCATTTGCACGGTCTGTCAATGCCGTCTTCAGGATAAAGAGCATGCAGGTTCTCGACGATGATAGAGCCGGGGACTGGATGCCCTCTGGCGGGAACAGGTCACGTTATATTAAGTCTGATGGAGCCTGGAAACCCGCGAGATCATTTTCACGGGGGTGCTTCAGGATGTGGACCACGGCGATCGTGACTGTTGACGGCGATGTGGTGCCATGCTGCTATGATAAGTTTGCCGGTCATGCCATGGGCAATATCAATGATCAGAATTTTGGCGATATATGGAATGGCGAAAAATATAAGTCGTTCAGGGAGACCGTCATTAAAAGCCGTGCGCTTGTGGATATCTGCTCGCAGTGCCCGCAGGGGAAGCGTATCCTGTTCAGGCGCTGAAGGCAAGATTATTTTGCGCTCTTAACGGCAATTATTAACTTTAACAAGATTAAACCTTACACCATATGAAAAAGCTTAAGACCTTTCTCAAAATTCTGATCCTCATTCTGGCAGTCGTTGTACTTGCAGGTTTTATAATGGTATCGCTTTTGCGAAAGGCAGGACTGCCTGAGTTGAATGGTGAACAGCAGATATCAGGCCTCGCCGCTGATGTAAGAGTTGTGAGGGATGAACGCGGTGTTCCGCATATTTATGCTTCGAATTCACATGATCTTTATTTTATTACCGGATATATTACTGCCCAGGAGCGGCTATGGCAGATGGATCTGATAAGACGCGCAACCAGGGGAGAGCTTTCAGAGATTTTCGGAGCAGACTATGTTGAAACAGATCTTTTTCTCCGCTCCCTGAACATGACTGAAAAGTCAAGAATGGTTCTGGAAAAGGAAGATCCGGCTATAACTGCTGTTGCTCAGGCATATTCTGACGGTGTAAACACCTGGATACAGCATCTGGGCAAGAAGCTTCCTGCTGAGTTCAGGATACTGGGCTACCAGCCTGATCCCTGGACACTTGAAGATATGGCCAATATTATAGGATATATGGGATGGGATCTGGCTTCAAGTAACCTGTCAGAAGAGATAAGGAATTATAAACTTGCTCAGAAACTGGGTATGGATAGAGCCGCCACGCTGAGCCCTGACTGGACACTGGTAGATGAGGTTGTATTTCCGGATTTTAAGATTGATGAAGGAGCGTTAGACAGTTTGTTGTCATTCATTGGCTCCATGAAGAAATTGGAAGACCTTGGCATTGTATCATTTTCCGGTAGTAATAACTGGGTTGTGTCAGGCTCACGGAGCGAGACGGGGAAACCTATTCTGTCAAATGATATGCATCTCAGTTTTGGTGTGCCGGGTATATGGTTACAAATGCATCAGGTTATTCCCGGTGAGCTCAACGTCACCGGTGTAATGATACCTGGACAACCTTTTATTGTTGCAGGTCACAATGATGAGATTGCCTGGGGCATGACCAACCTGATGGTTGATGACATAGACCTTTATGTCGAAACAGTAGACAGTACGGGAAGATATCTGTATAACGGGGAATGGATCCCACTGAAGGAGCGGGAGGAATTGATCAATATCAAAGGTGGTTCTTCTGAGATACGCAAGATTGTTTCCAGTCATCGGGGACCTGTTATATCGGATATGCGCGATATAAAAGATGCAGTTCTGACAATGCGCTGGTCAGGAAATGACTACAGTGACGAAATCAGGGCAGTATATCATCTCAACAGGGCAAATAACTGGGATGAATTCAGAAGTGCGATTAGCTATTTCAGGTCTATAAGTCAGAATTTTGCATATGCTGATATCAATGGTAACATTGGCCTTAACACTGGCGGGGGTGTACCCTTGAGAAAGGGCTCCGGTCTCTTTCCCATGAGTGGCGAGACTGATGAGTTTGACTGGAAAGGATATGTGCCTTTTGAGCTCCTGCCCTCATCATTCAACCCGGCTGAAGGCTTTGTTTCATCGGCAAATCAGCGCACTGTAGATTCTCTGTTCTATATCAGTGGTGATTTTGCTCTGCCTTACCGTATAATGCGTATCAGGGAAATGGCAGCTGAAAAGAAAATACTGGGTATTGAGGATTTCAAGAGGATGGTTACCGATAACCACTCTGCTTATTCCGCCATGCTTACACCCCTTATACTCATAGCTTCCGGGAAGATCGCTGATCTTGAAGAAAACGAAAAAAAGGCACTTGACGCGCTCAAAGACTGGGATTATTCAATGGACGGTACACTTATTGCACCAACCCTGTTCGAGTTCATACGGGTTGAAATAGCCCGTAACATTATGAGTGATGAGCTGACAGACCTCTACGGATCATCACTAGGAAGACAGCATGATTTTTATATCTACAAGATGGTTTGCGAAGGGCCAGATGAATGGATTGACAATGTTAACACACCTGTTCAGGAGACAATGGACGAAATCATAGCCCTCAGCATCAGCTCTGCAGTTGACACTCTCACGGCAAGGTACGGTGACTTCGGCAATAAGTGGTCGTGGGGCAGGATTCATACAATGAAATTTGAACATCCAATGGGCAGCGTCAAAATACTGGATAGACTTCTCGGTCTGAGCTCAAAGACCTATGGTGCAGGAGGCAGTTATCATACTGTTGAACCTTTTACATTTAATGAAGCTTTTAAATCAAATAACGGCGCATCAGAGCGGCATATTTTCAATACTGCCGACTGGGATAAGTCGCTTACTGTCATACCGACCGGTACTTCGGGCATACCGGGCAGCCCGTTCTATCTGTCCCAGACAGACACTTATATGAACAACGGTTTTTATCCTGACCCTTTTACTCAGGAGGCCGTTGAGGCAGCAAAGAAATATGAGATGATATTCAAACCTTAAGATGACGTCAGATATCACCTGACCACCCTAACCACTGAGACCTTGTTGTCATAGAATATACGTGCGAGATATACTCCTGAAGGCATATTTTTGAGAGAGAGCTGCAGGGATCCGGAGATATCAGAAAATGTTTCCTGGCATACTATTCTGCCGGCATAATCAAGAAGTTCAATTTTCACCGAAGAGCACTTAGCGAATGCCTCCGATTCTATTGTTACAATATCTTCCGCAGGCAGAGGATAGACCTTAATTTCTTCATCTGTCAAGGATGCGTCATTTATTCCACTCAGGACACTCATGGTAAGGTAGAAAGTGCCTGTCACCCCGCCTCCGCTGCCGTCAACCTGAACCCAGTACTTCTGTCCTGCACTGACATCTATTGAAGTGACCCGGGGATTATAGTCGGCATCAGTATAATCATCATTTGCTCCGACGAGTATATAATTGCCGCTTAGTACGTCCTGATATGTTGATGCACTGTATATGGCTATCTGGTTATCCAGCCCGGTAGAATAAAATGTAATTTTCTGATTTGCTGTGGGTGTAAAATGGAACCAGACGCTTTTTTCAACGATATTCTCTCCAGTACCATATTCATCGCACCATGAAAGTTGCCCTGTACAGGAATCAAACGGTGGCACAGGCTCCCCGTCTTCAATGGTGGCACATAAGTTGGAGTAAGGCCCATTCGTACCGGCAGTTACCTCAGTTGCATCAGCGATATTGTCATTTGTCCGGGCTTCGAGCCTTATTTCTACGGGCAGCGTGCTCTGGCAGGTGCCCTGTAAGCCTGCTAAGGTCAGTTCAATGTCAGTGCTTTGCGTTAATTGCACTCCGTCGATCAGCCTTATCTCTGCCGGATTGGCCGTATTATTTTCGATATAAAAATAGTCATCTGATGCCTCTGAAAGTGACCATAAATATGCGTCAGCACCATATGCCCTAAAAGACATTCCAGTAAATGAGTGAATACAAGAATCAGTCAACCCCGATGGGTACGTTTCAAGTAATAACCTGGTTCCGGCACTGATGAAATTATTTATGGTTATGACATTGGAGCCCCCGGCGTTGGTTACTTTAAGAGCAACACTGTAATTGCCGCGCATTGTGAAAGATACAACAGGCGACTGCGAACCTGAACTGGTCCCCTCATGATAGGTTACTTTCGCCGGGTTGAAGGACCATTGCCACAATATCGGATCAAAAGCCGAGAAACCGGAAATTTTCACAGGTGCATCAGTGCATACTGCATAGAAATCGGACAGAAATTTTGCATCAGGCAGGTTATCAGGAGAATAGTATCCATCAATAAATAATACCTGTGAGGAGGAAGGGTCGAGAAAGGATTGAAGTGGTGGGTATGCAATTATCGGCTGCTTCCATGAATATGAGAGCTTGCCAAAATAATCATCAATGCCGCCTCCGTGCAGCTGCCCGGTAATCCTTTTATTCTCATCAAACAGCGGTCCTCCTGATGAACCTGAAAAGGTTGTTCCCTCATCAAAGGCTACTTCCCAGTGTGATTCGGGAGGTGAAACCGAGCCTCCTTCCCACGATATCGACTTCTCATAAGAGAAGGAAGGATCGTTATCAATTGATACTTTTTTTTTCTTTCCGTCAGGGTGATGTATGCAGGCTGTCTTCAAAGGTATTTCACCGCTTACGTTCCATCCCGCAAAATATGGTTGATACGATGATGGCACCTGGTTATTGAATTTCAGAAGTGTAAAATCTGATGATGACCCTGTAGTTAAGAGGGTAGCCCCCGAAAGCGTCTGTGGCGTGTAAAATGAAACAGCAGAACAGGAGATGTCTTCATAATTGAAGTATGCTATAACGGTGGTGGCTTTCTGTGGTGTGCTAAGGCAGTGATTGGCAGTAAGGAAATAAGGCGTCCCGTCATTGTTGGTGTTGTTTATGAGTGCCCCGGAGCATAGATAGCTGTATGTCCCGTCATTGAAGCTGAATTTGCACACAGAATGCTTCTGGTCCTGCAAATCTTTACCTTCGTCGCAGTTTACCGAAATGAAGCCGTCAGTATCAGTATTTCTCGATTTGATTTCAAATATATCAATATATGACTGACCTATCCGGCCAATGACGACCTCGCCACCGAATTCAATGCCGGCAGGCTCATAATACTCGATTATCACATGGTTTCCGGGGAAATCACCTGTAACAAACATCAGGTTTCCGGTCATATTAAATTCAGTGAATGCGCCACTGACATTAACGTACTTCTCATTATAGAGGTAGAGCTCAGCTCCTTCGGGCACGAGATATTTTTTAAAAATCACCTGAACTGACTTACCGGCTTCTGAATTAATCCTGTACTGCCACATTGTCCCTCCATCAGACAGTACTGTCCTGGTAGCTGCAGATTTCATGTCAATGGAAACCTCCTCAAGAACAGCATACCTCATTGGGAGCGGATTATTTTTATTATAAGCAAGCAGACGGGCAGTATCAATTTCCGAAAGATTGTAATGAGCTGTTGGAGCAATGCCTTTGACATCGGTTGACTTAAATGAGCGGGGTAGTCCGCCTTCAGAAATTTGAGCAGACAGGTAAAAACTAAAAGAAAAAATGACAGGTATAAGAAATATTTTTTTCATTTAGCAATGCTAAAGAAATCGCAAAATCAATTTGTGTTGTCAGTGTATTGAAAGGCGGATATCAGACAGTCATTATTTCCTTTTCCTTAGCCTCCATTACCTTGTCGATTCGTCCGATATGCTTTTCGGTCATCTCATGGATTATCTTTTCACCGTTTTTCTCCTCATCCTCCGGCAGGCCATCTTTTATAAGCGTTTTAAGCTCATCATTGAACCATTTTCTTGCTGTGCGTATGCTGATCTTGGCGGTCTCGCCTTCCTGCCTGACCTGTTTAACCAGCTGGTGCCTGCGCTCTTCCGTAAGTGGAGGAACGTTGATCCGGATCACCTCTCCGTTGTTTATCGGGGTCATCCCTATGTTTGCTGCAAGAATGGCTTTCTCAATAACATTCAGCATGGGCTTTTCCCATGGCTGAATAAGGATACTCTTTGCATCAGGAGTATTTATATTCGAGACCTGAGACAGGGGTGTCATGGTGCCGTAATAGTCGATACTTATCCCGTCAAGGAGTAGCGGATTGGCTCGCCCTGCGCGAAGATGTGAAAGCTCGTATTCAAGGTGCTTAATGGCTTTGTCCATTCGCTCTTCGGCTTCATCTTTTATAAGTTCCAGTTCGTCAGTCATATGATCGGTATTTTTTCCGGTGGTAACAAATGTAAAAAAAATCTTTTCAGGGAGCAAGAAAGGTACCGCACTTCCTGCCGGATGTCACAGCTTCAAGGTTACCTTCGGTGTTCATATCAAAGACAATGACAGGCATTTTGTTCTCACTGCACATTGAGAAGGCAGTCTGGTCCATTACCTTAAGCTTTTTCTCCATTGCCTCATTAAATGTCAGGGTTTCATACCTGACCGCAGAGCGGTCTTTCTCGGGATCGGCAGTATAAACGCCGTCTACGCGGGTTCCTTTTAACAGTACCTCACAACCCAGCTCTACCGCACGCAGGGCAGCTGCCGTATCTGTTGTGAAGAAAGGATTTCCGGTGCCTCCTGCAAGAATGCATACATTACCATTGTTCATTGCTTCCGAGACCTTATCACGGTGATACAGTTCGCCCACCGGCTCCATACGTATGGAGGTGAATACTTTAGCCCTGCAACCTTCCCTGTTGAGGAAGCTCTCAATAGCCAGGCTGTTTATCACCGTAGCAAGCATTCCCATCTGATCTCCCTTATAGCGGTCATATCCTTCGTCACTGCCTCCCATACCGCGGAAGATGTTACCGCCACCAATGACAATAGCAACCTGGCAGCCTGAATCAGCAACTTTCCTTATCTGCCTGGCATAGCTTGCCAGTACCTTAGAATCAAGTCCGTTTCCATCCGGCCCTCCGACAGATTCGCCGCTGAGCTTAAGAAGTATCCTTTTATATTTCATTTTAACAACCTGTTTTTATGGTTGTAACGAAGTTAGCAAAAATTGTGCCTGTATTTGTATCACAAAAAAACCTCCTCTATACCATTATGTATATGGGAGGTAGTAACGACGCCCAATTTGGGCGTCGCTACGATGTACCAACGCCCGGCCAGGGTGTTGTTATTCCTTTTTCTCCTTATCCAGTGTGTCCGCCCTGAAAATATACCAGATAGGGCAGGTCCTTGTTAATGCAGTCACTACAAGGATTATAGCAAGGATAATTAATATTATCCCTAATCCCTTGCTTACGACGAAATAAAGAATTACAGCCAGGGCTGCAAGTACCAGTCGTACAATCATGTCTGTTTTACCAACGTTCTTTTTCATAGTTCGATTATTTTAAGGGTATCAAGTTACAGATTTTTTTATGATATACATAAAAAAGTAGCGACGCCCAATCTGGGCATCTCCAAATGGGGATCCAACAAGTAGAGACGCCCAATTTGGGCGCCTCTACCTGGTGGATTATAGTATATTTTGTGTATTAAACGTTCAGCGAATAACGCAGGAACCCGGTTGCCCTGAGTTCTTTGTTATTGCTCTCAAGGTACTGCCTGACGGAAAGTTTACCGTCCTTGATGAACTCCTGGTTCATGAGCGTGCTTTCCTTGAAGAATTTGTTCAGCTTGCCCTGCGCGATTTTTTCGAGCATTTCTTCAGGCTTGCCTTCGCGGCGTGCCTGTTCCCTGCCTATCTCCAGCTCCTGGGCAAGGATCTTTGCAGGGACGTCATCCTTGTCAACGGAAACAGGATTCATTGCTGCTACCTGCATGGCAACGTCCTTGTACACCTGAACGTCAATTCCCGGTTTGGTGAAACCCACCAGGGTTGCGAGTTTGTTCCCGGCATGGATATAGGCCTGAACAACCGGAGCACTGAGTTTATCGAAATATGTCAGTTCAAACTTTTCTCCTGTTATACCGCTCTTCTCAAGAACAAGCTCGGCAGCTTTTTTACCGTCAACGACGGTATTCTTTAATGCTTCAAGATCGGCAGGTCCAGCCTTCAGGGCAGCGTCAAGAATCTTGTTTCCAAGGGCAATGAAATCAGCGTTTTTGGCAACGAAGTCAGTCTCGCAGTTGAGTGCAATCATCATTCCAGTCTTGCCGTCAGCGGTTGTTCTTGCAAGAACCACGCCTTCCGAAGCCTCGCGGTCGGAACGCTTGTTTGCTATAGCCTGTCCTCTTTTACGAATCAGTTCCTGGGCTTTCTCGAAGTCGCCTGCGGCTTCTTCAAGTGCCTTTTTACAGTCCATCATGCCGGCTCCCGTCAATCTTCTCAGTTTGGCGACATCGGCAGCACTTATATTTGACATACTTTCTTCAGTTAATGTTTGATCTTATTTTACCTCTTCCTCAGTCTCTGCTTCAGCTTCAGGTTTTCCAACAGCCTCGATCTCTTCCTCTTCCTCAGCTACCACTTCGTGCTTCTCTTCCTCATAATCGAGTGCATGGAATTTGCCTTTATGTGCACCTTCGGGAATAGCCTCCTTTTCTGACGGAGAACTTTCCTTGTCCTTTTCTGCTTTACGCTCATTCAGACCTTCAGCGAGAGCTTGGCACATGATATTGACCACCAGTGAAATTGATTTGGCAGCATCATCGTTGGCAGGTATTACGAAGTCGATATCTGAAGGGTCAGAGTTAGTGTCAACCATTGCAAATACCGGTATCCCCAGTCTTTTTGCCTCATGAACGGCTATCCGTTCCTTGCACACATCAACCACGAACAGTGCGGAAGGCTGGCGCGTCATGTCTGCTATTGAGCCGAGGTTTTTCTCAAGCTTGGCTCTCTGGCGGGTGATCTGAAGCTTCTCTCTCTTTGAGAGGTTATCAAATGTACCGTCGGTAGCCATCTTGTCTATCGAGCCCATCTTCTTCACCGCCTTTCGGATGGTGGGGAAGTTGGTAAGCATACCCCCCGGCCACCTCTCGGTGACGTATGGCATGTTCACTGATCCGACTTTTTCGGCTACGATATCCTTAGCCTGTTTTTTTGTGGCCACGAAAAGAACCTTACGGCCAGACTTGGCTATCTGCTTCATTGCGGCAGCAGCTTCGTCAATCTTGGCTGAGGTTTTTTCAAGGTCAATGATATGAATGCCGTTGCGCTCCATGAATATATAAGGAGCCATTGCAGGGTTCCATTTTCTTTTCAGGTGCCCGAAGTGTACACCGGCATCAAGTAATTCATTAAAATTTGTTCTTGACATTTTCTGTGTTTGTTAAAGTTTACGTTCTGTGAAGTCAATTGCAGAGTAGTTCCTCGCGGGAAGTCAATGCAATTTAGATACTAAACCTGCATCTATGATAATTGCTGTTGAACTCCTAACGCTTGCTGAACTGGAACCTCTTACGTGCTTTGGGCTGACCAGGTTTCTTTCTCTCCACCTCGCGCGGATCGCGTGTAGTAAAACCTTCAGCCTTCAGCTTGGGTTTGTACTCCGGATCAATCTTGATGAGAGCTCTGGAAATCCCAAGACGTATCGCCTCTGCCTGACCTTTGGATCCACCGCCGTCAAGGGTGACATTGATGTCATATTTGTCGGCAACATTGAGAAGGTTAAGAGGCTGAAGGACAACATATTGCAGGATTTCATTCGGGAAATACTGTTTGAATTCCCTGTCGTTGATGGTGATTTGTCCCTTGCCGTCGTTAAGGTAAACCCTGGCAACAGCTGCCTTCCTTCTTCCGATAGCGTTAATAACTTCCATGTTTTTTACTTAATGGTTTTTAAATCAATTAGTTTGGGTTTCTGAGCCTCGTGCTGATGCTCCGGCCCCGCATACAAATAAAGGTTCCTGAAGATGGCGCTGCCGAGACGTGATTTCGGAAGCATCCCTTTAACGGCATATTCTACCATTCTTGTCGGGTGCTTCTTCATCAGCTCATTAGCCATAACGATCCTCTGGCCACCGGGGTAACCCGTGTGCCTGATATACTCTTTGCCTGTCATCTTTTCCCCCGTCAGCGTGACTTTATCGGCATTGATAACAATTACGTTATCACCGCAGTCAACATGAGGCGTGAAGCTTGTCTTGTGCTTCCCCCTCAGCATCAGGGCTACTACAGATGCCAGACGTCCGAGTGTCTGACCCTCTGCATCTACCAGTACCCACTCTTTCTCTACAGTAGCCTTATTGGCTGATACTGTCTTGTAGCTTAAGGTGTTCACTTTAGTACTTAGGTTTCGTTAATAATTGATGTTCAAAATAAAAACCCCATTTTTAGGGTTTGCAAAAATACAACATATTTTTATTTCGAGCAATATGTTGTACTTTTAATTTCTTTATGATCATATGTTACACAAACCTGTCCCCCGGATAATACGCGTCATATGCCTCATGCCGGCTTCATTCCTGACGCCGGTATCAGTATTGCTTCTGACTGCCGGATCAATTGGCGGAGCAACATTCTTTTCTTATTTTTACAAGCTGTTACTTATTTTTGAAAATCACGCATGGGACTTAATTCTGAAGACAGGAAATTCCTGAAGCTTGCAATAGAGACTGCATCAGACAACATAAAGGACCAGGGAGGGCCTTTTGGCGCCGTCATCGTCAGCAAGGGGAATATCATCTCCCGTGCCGGCAACAGGGTGGTTACTGGGCATGACCCGACGGCACATGCGGAGGTGCAGGCCATAAGGATGGCTGCTGCCGCCCTGGGCACGCACGACCTCAGCGGCTGCGTGATATATTCTTCCTGCGAACCTTGCCCCATGTGCCTGGGAGCGATATACTGGGCAGGAATCAGACGCCTTGTCTATGCTTCCGACCGCTATAAGGCAGCAGCATCAGGGTTTGATGATGAGATGATTTACACCGAGCTGGCTCTCGACCATGAGAAGAGAAGCATTATCATGGACCATGGCATGAAAGACGAAGGGGATAGGGTTTTCAGGCTGTGGGACGAATTCCCTGACAAAGTATTATATTGATAACCGCAAATGTCCAGAGTAAACAGGGAGTTTTTTCTCGGTGATGCCGTAAGCGTGGCACGGCTGCTGCCGGGAATGGATATTGTAATGGATGAGGGCAGCATTCCGGGACGCTATATGATCACGGAGACTGAAGCATACCTGGGTGAGAATGACAAGGCATGCCATGCCAGCAAGGGAAGGACAAAACGCACAGAGGTGATGTACTTTGAGGGAGGGCACCTTTATATTTATTTTGTTTACGGGATGCACTGGATGATGAATATTGTAACTGGCCCAGCCGATGACCCTCAGGCTGTTCTCATTAGAGGAGCAGCCTCATTCACAGGCCCGGGACGAGTTACAAGGAACCTTGGCGTTGACGGTTCATTCAACGGCGAAGATCTCACAACATCATCAAGAATATGGGTGGAGGACAAAGGTTACAGGCCGGAGCTTGCCGCAGGTCCCCGTGTTGGCATAAACTATGCCGGCGAGCCCTGGGTCAGCAAGCCATGGCGGTTTATAATCACAGAAAAAATAACCGATAGGATATGATAAAAGGATTTCGGAGCTGGAACAACATAACGGGATGGGTAGTATTTGCCGTTTCGCTGCTGGTATACATTCTTACCATTGAACCGACAGTTTCCTTCTGGGACTGCGGGGAGTTCATTCTCTGTTCATACCGCCTTGAAGTGGGCCATCCTCCGGGAGCTCCCTTATTCATGCTCCTGGGGCGCTTCTTCACTCTCTTTGCCGGTTCAGATACATCTAAGGTGGCAATGATGGTGAACATTCTATCTGCCTTCGCCAGCGCCTTTACCATTCTTTTCCTCTTCTGGAGCATAACACGACTGGTCCGCCTTGCAACCGGTGATGATGAAAGCATATCGGGCGGAAGAGCTATTGCAGTCATTGCATCCGGGGTGACAGGAGCTCTTGCTTACGCGTTCTCTGACACATTCTGGTTCTCAGCTGTTGAGGGCGAAGTATACGGCACCAGCTCACTATTCACGGCAGCCGTTTTCTGGGCCATGCTCAGATGGTATGACGAAGCCGATGAACCGCATGCAAACAGATGGATCATACTGATCGCCTACCTGATGGGACTTTCAATCGGGGTGCACCTGCTCAACCTACTGACACTTCCCGTGCTGGTGCTGATTTACTATTTCCGGAAATACAGGGCGACGGGAAAAGGAGCGGTATGGGCTGTTCTTGTCGGATTTGCCATGCTCGGGGTGCTGAACTTCATTTTCATACCAGGAGTGGCAAAGGTAGCCGGGTGGTTTGAACTTCTGTTCGTAAACAAATTTGGCCTTCCTTTTAATACCGGCCTGTATATCTACCTGTTCCTGCTGGTGGGCCTGGTAATATTCGCAATCTGGTATTCCCTCAGAAATAATAAAATCATCCTGAACTATTTCATGACCGTAGTTGCGGTACTCCTTCTGGGGTATTCATCCTTTGCCCTGATAATAATAAGGGCCAATGCTCATCCGCCAATGAACCAGAACGATCCGTCTGATGTGTTCTCATTCATTTATTATATCAACAGGACTCAGTACGGCCGCACTCCTCTTGTTTACGGGCCGTATTATTCAGCCCCTCCCGTAAGTGTGGAAAACAATATCTCGGGCTATAATAAAAAGGAAGGTAAGTATGTGCCTTATTACTTTCCTGACTATAAATATGACAAGCGTTTCATGACAGTATTTCCCAGGATGTACAGCACTGATCCTGAACATATAAGACAGTATGAATACTGGGGCCGTATCAGGGGGAAAAAGGTTACTGTAAGGTCAGGGGGTCAGGGGGAGCAGCTGACACTCCCTTCCTTCGGTGAAAACCTTCGCTTTTTCTTCAGGTACCAGGTAGGAGTGATGTACCTGCGATACTTCATGTGGGACTTTGCCGGCCGGCAGAATGACGTGCAGGGCAACGGCAACGTGATGGACGGCAACTGGATCTCGGGCATCTCCTTCGTTGACAATATCAGGCTTGGGGACCAGTCGCTGATGCCTCATGACTATCTTAACAACCCTGCCCGGAACAAATATTTCTTCCTACCGCTTCTGATCGGACTGGCAGGACTTGCATGGCATTATATGCGTCACCGAAAGGGATTTTCTCTTGTTATGCTGTTTTTCATCATGACAGGACTGGCGATTGTGATATACCTTAATCAGTACCCCAGTCAGCCGAGAGAGCGGGATTATGCCTATGCAGGCTCTTTTTATGCTTTCGCAATATGGATAGGAATGGGTGTCATGCTGTTGTATGACCTGCTAAGAAAATTTCTGGGTGAAAGGCCTGCCGCCGTCATCCCTGCTCTTGTGACACTGGCAGCAGTCCCTCTGCTGATGTTTTTGCAGAATTATGATGATCACGACCGTTCAGACAGGTATACAGCAAGGGATATTGCCTCGAATTACCTGAGCTCCTGTGATGAAAATGCCGTACTTCTCACTTATGGCGACAATGATTCATTTCCCCTGTGGTATATCCAGGATGTCGAGGATTTCCGCACCGATGTACGGGTGGCAAATCTCAGTTATCTGCAAAGCGGCTTTTATATAGAAACAATGAGCCGCAAGGCTTTTAAATCTGATCCGCTTCCCTTCACGTTACCTGTTGAAAAATATATCGAAGGTGAACGTGTGCAGCTGCCTGTGGAGGACCTGGTTAAGGAACCCACAGATATAAGAAAGGTGGTCGATTTTGCCGGATCCGACGATCCGAAGGCAAAAGTTGATTTGTCAGGCCGCGGGGACTTTTACAATTTCATTCCTGTAAGGGAATTTGTTGTTCCTGTCGATTCTGCCCGCGTGATTGGCACAGGGGCCGTAAAACCGTATCACGCTGACAGGATGCTGACACCAATGATATGGAAATTTAAAGGATCAATGGCAATGAAGGATGACCTGGCTGTTATGGATTTTATGGCAGGGAATAACTGGGAACGCCCGCTCTACTACGCTGTTACCGTCCCGGGTTCGACTTACATCGGTCTTGAAGACTACTTTGTTCTTGAAGGAATGGCTTACAGGGTAAGCCCGGTGACCATTGATAAACCTGCTCCGGGAGAGACTGGTATGGTAGATACTGAGGAGATGTATGAGAACATGATGAACCGCTTCAAATGGGGCAACGCCGGCGAAGAAGGGGTCTATCTTGATGAGAACAACCGCAGGTTGTTTGATGTCTTCAGGCGCCAGTTCGGACGCCTTTCGAAAGCACTGACCCTTGAGGGTGATACTGCCAGGGCTGTGGCTGCAGCGGAAAAAGGGATAAGCATTGTCCCTGCGGAGAAAATGCCGTTTGATTATTTCAGCTCTGACCTGGGAGAGGCGCTCGCGATGGCAGGAAAGAAAGATGAAGCCGAAAAAATACTGACAATTATTTCTGATAATGCAGTGGCTATGCTGAGTTTTATCTCCGCACTGCCGGAAAACAAGACCTATGGTCTCGATTTTAATTTGGGGATCTCCCTTCAGGCGTTATACGAGGTCTACAGGCTGGCAGACCGGTACGGGATGACCGCACTGGCCGTCAAAGCGACGGAGGAGCTCAACAAGTATTACGGAGAGGTGCCGGTAAAATGATCAGAAAGTTCGGGAGACCGTTCCCCGCCGGAATTATTTATCCTGATGCAATATTCAGGGTTACCGGTATGGGTAAAAAGTTATACCTGACATTTGATGACGGACCTGATCCGGCTTCAACGCCGCAGATACTTGATATCCTTAGTTCCCATGATGTGCCGGCCACATTCTTTTGCACCGGCAGCAAGGTTCTCGGGGCACCAGGACTCCTGGGCCGAATAGCTTCCGGAGGCCATGCCCTGGGAAATCATGGCTTCAGCCACCTCAACGGTCTGAAGACACCCATCAGAACCTACTGCGCCGATGTAATGAAAGGAAGGGACGTCACTTCCAGCAACCTCTTCCGCCCGCCGTACGGGAGGCTGCGCGTAAGGCAGTACAGAATACTTGAAAGAACTATGAGAATAGTGTTCTGGGACATTATGCCGTATGATTTTGACAAAAAAATGTCTCCGGAAAAGTCTTACTCAATACTGTCGTATAAATCCAGGCCGGGCTCTGTAATAGTGCTTCATGACAAACCTGACAGCCATGCTCTTGTGTATCTTGACAGGTTTATCAGATCATCGCTGGAAAAGGGATATACTTTCGGTTCTCTGGATGATTATTCACTGCAGAGATGAGTTATTTAATCCGAAATGCTATTTTTGAAAGGGAATGAAAGAAGGCCAATGAATATTCTTATTCTCGGATCGGGGGGACGTGAACATGCCGTTACCTGGAAGCTCTCGCAGAGCAGCAGGCCGCTGAAGCTGTTTGCAGCACCGGGTAATCCCGGAACAGCTGCCGTCGCTCTTAATATCCCTGTTGACCCTCTTGATTTCAATGCCGTAAAAACAGCCGTCATCTCCAATAAAATTGAAATGGTGATTGTCGGTCCGGAGTCACCTCTCGTTGAAGGCATTTCTGATTTTTTTGAAGCCGATCCTGTACTTTCATCCGTTCATGTGATAGGCCCGGGCAGGAAAGGGGCCATGCTGGAGGGAAGCAAGGATTTTGCCAAAGGGTTTATGATACGGCACGGAATACCCACCGCAGCCTACGAAACTTTTACTGCAGACCGGGAAAAGGAAGCACAGGCGTTTCTACGTAAGATGGACCCTCCTTATGTTCTTAAGGCAGACGGACTGGCAGCAGGGAAGGGTGTACTGATAATAAATGATTACAGCGAAGCGGTCAGTGAACTTAATGCCATCCTGGGAGGCCGTTTTGGCGCTGCCGGCAATAAGGTTGTGATTGAACAGTACCTGTCCGGCATCGAACTGTCGGCTTTCGTGATAACAGACGGCATCTCCTATAAGATACTCCCCGAAGCAAAAGACTACAAGCGTATCGGCGATGGTGACACCGGCAAGAATACAGGCGGCATGGGTGCTGTATCACCGGTGCCGTTCGCAACCCCATCATTCATGAAGAAGGTGGAGGAGAAGGTCATTATACCGACAGTGTCAGGGCTGAGGGAAGAGGGGATCGACTACCGCGGATTTATCTTCTTCGGGCTGATGAACGTTGCAGGCGAGCCTTATGTTATTGAATATAATGCCCGTCTCGGTGACCCGGAGACGGAAGTGATGATGCCGCGCATAGAGAGTGACCTGTTCGGGCTCCTTGAGGGTGTCGCCTTTCGCGATCTTAAAGACCGCACCCTTAAGATACATGACGACACTGCCGTTACGGTAATGATGGTGTCAGGCGGTTACCCTGACACCTACGGAAAAGGCTTCGGAATAACCGGCCTTGAAAAGGTTTCTGAAAGTATTGTTTTTCATGCAGGCACCAAACGCACAGAAGAAGGTCTTGTCACCTCCGGCGGGCGGGTGCTGGCAGTTACTTCATCAGGTGTTACCATGACGGAGGCGCTTGAAAAGAGTTATCGCAGCGTTTCGGAAATACACTTTGAAGGAGCCCGGTACAGAAAAGACATAGGTTTTGACCTGAAATTGATAAAAGGATGATCAGGCTTTTCAGGGGAACAGGAATCGGCCCGTTGCTGGTGATGATACTCATCGCAGTAGCATTATGGATTCAGTATTTTATAAATCCGCCACAGGTGATCCTCCCGCCGGGCGGAGATGCAATGCCTGTATGGGGTTTGATATTTGAACCCCTTTCCGGCTTCCCCCTTCTTGCCGTTATCCTTTCATTTGTGCTGATGGTGATAATGGTAATTGTGATGATCAGGTTCAATACCGCTCTCTTCTTTATCCCCAGGAGAACTTATTTTCCCGCACTCTTTTTTATAATATTCTATTCATCTTTCCCGGACGTTATGATACTCAATCCCGCCTTACCGGCAGCATTGCTGATAATGGTGGGGATATGGCGTATGATGGATGCATACAGGGTGAACGGAATGGCCTTCAACTTTTTCGATGCAGCCTTGCTCATTTCATCCGCAGGAATGTTCTACGCCGGCGCATTATGGTTTGTATTGCTGGTGCTGACAGGCGCACTGATACTAAGATCTCCCGATTTTCGTGAAATCACCATTACCTTAGCAGGAGCCCTGCTGCCATGGATTATTCTTTATGCTGTCTGGTATCTTACAGGAAGCAGCATGGCGGACCTGACGGAGATTATCAGGCACAACCTGTTTGACAAGCTGCCTGATGTATACTGGAGCCGGGCTCTGATAATACTTTTTATTGTGATTGCCGTTGGTTTCCTTCCTGCATTGTTATCACTGTTCAGAGAAATGCCGACACAGAAGATTAAGTCAAGAAAGACATTTGAACTGCTTCTATGGATGATGGTGATCTGTGCTGCAACCTATGCTTTTGCACCTTCGGTGTCGGTAGAGATGAACGCGATAACAGCAATACCTGTCTCGTTTATCATGGCTAATTACTGCGCCTTCACGCGCCGTCTGGTGACAACGGAGATACTGTTCTGGCTTATGGCTGTAATGATTGTTGTTGCACGACTGTGGCCAAACTGATTATTTGATCATCGAGACCACACCGACACCTGATCCCTGCTCCCCGTTCTTAAACCCGTACCACAGTGTATAAAGGCCGGTCTTGTTGCAGATGAAATCGACAGAATTGTATTGTTTGCCCGTGCTCTTGTTGAATGAAGAGATAAGCTCTTTCCCCTGGTCATAAATAGTGACAACAAGCTCACCTTTTGATGCGGGGGCATCACAGACAGAAAATCTGTACTTCATGTTTTTCATCAGGTACATGTTCGCCTTATATACAGGTGTCGCATCATTGGAAGCAGCTTTAGGCAACTGTACCCTGAAGTCTTTAAGATAGGTAGTGTTTTCGCCTGCGGCAAGGACACATGTACTGACAAGATCATCTGTTGCAGCCTGACCATTCATAACAGGCGACAAAATGACCAATGCCAGGGACATTATGACAGATCTGCATTTCATAATTTACCTGAGATTAATTTGTTTCTGACCTCTTTGGAGAGATCAGCAATTTTCATCAGCTGGTCATCGGTCATCTCCACCATGCTTTCCTCATGCTGTATCATAACCAGGCGGCCGTCCTGCTCAATCGTCTCCGGCTCTCCAAGCCTGTAGGTGATCCGCACATCGCGATAAGAGGTGCTGATCTGTTCCATCATATAATACAGTGCGGCGTACTCAGCACTACTTTCCCTG
The DNA here is from genome assembly GCA_963719235.1 of uncultured Bacteroidales bacterium. GTDB lineage: Bacteria > Bacteroidota > Bacteroidia > Bacteroidales > VadinHA17 > SR-FBR-E99. The sequence continues at coordinate 128,172 of CAVRBS010000031.1, read as the reverse complement.
TATGGGCGCAGCAGCATGAGAAGGTCTCCCAGGATGATCTTCTGTTCTCCGATGCGGTCTCTGAGAATCTTATCCGGATGATCTGACACAACCTGTGTTGCCAGGTACTGTCCTTCAATCCATACCCCTGCAATCATCAGTGCAGATATTGAACCCCTTCCGTTCTCCCTCAGGTACTGGTCTATCTGGTTATAGGAGTTGACTGACATGAAGAGCAGTGAGTCAAGATCGGATTTATTGACAGAAAGTCTTTTAAGTGTCTCGAAATCAAAATATTGTCCTACACGCAACCCATCGGCAAGCCGCTTGATGGTTGACAGTACATCAACTGAATTACCTGTTTTTTCGTACATATTCAGGTAGCCGAGATCAGCACCGTATATCCCCAGCATAATAGCCTTCTGAAAGTTTGTAGTAAGCCGGTCTGCTCCCTGTGTGGAGGCAAGATGTTCAGCTGAGAACGGCACATTCAATGCCTGAAGTATGGCGGCTATCTCAACGGGTGATGCTATATTCTGCACTATATCGGCAATGGCTTCCTCACTCAGTTTTTCAGCCTCACCCACCGGTACCGAATCGTCAACGGGGAAATTGAGACTGCCCTGCCTTGTTACACTGTTTCTGCATGAGCAGATACATATCAGCAGGATCACTGCAAACAGCTTAGAAATATTTCCTGTCATCAGGCGAAGATGTTATTATACAAATGTAAGAAAAATGGTCATTCCAAGCCTCCGGGTCATTCTTTTTGAAGCCTGAGGCTTTCGAAAAAGGAAATAATCCGCTTCAGCACTTCATAGTAGAGAAGTATGTAAAGCACGATGGTGAAAAGAAGAACCAGCATGATATTGAAAGTGAAGGTATCTGTTTTCAGGCCCATGAAAGTTTTTACAGGCGCCATGAAGTGTGTCCGGAACTTAAGCGGGTCTTCAGCGGCAGGTTCAAGGTAGATAAGGTCAACATTCTGTATAAGCCTGTCCTTGTATACCAGCATCTTGTTCTTCTCGTAAATTTTCCTGACTATCTCCTCAAGCTTGTCGTTGTGGTAATCGTCATACATCAGGTCAAGTGCTTCCTTGTTATTGCTGACATAGTTGTCAAGTTTGAGGTCAGCTGCATTGCTCAGCCTTCTGTATTCTTTATCAGCAGCACTGAGCCAGGCAGAAGCCCTGCTGCCAAGCTCCATGGTAAAAAGCTCAGGTGTAAGGGAGTCTGCTCCAATAAACGGACTGATAATACCTGACGATGAAATTGTACCAATCTCGTTCCTGATGAGCTGCAACTGGTTATCTCCGGCTTCGATGCGGCCTTCCCACTTCATCCTTCCCATGGTAATTTCAAGGGCATCCTTGATTTTCGGAATACGGTAAATGGTATTGAAATCGGAAATGCTCATCTGCTGCTTGAGCCTGTAGACTCTTTTGCTGTATTCGTTACCCGTGAACTGCTTAACCATAAGCGCTTCATAAGTCCAGCGTGTGGGCATTATCTCAGCAATAAGAGGGACCCTGTCTACACTGCCGATCTGTCTGTTCAGCTTGTCGAACGGGAACATTGCACCGCTGAGTATCATCATGGGAATCATGAGCAGCGGGATGACAATATATATTGTTATGGCTGAGTTGAGAGCTGAGGAAATATTCAGGCCTATCATGTTTGCGCAGAAGGCGGTAGCGAAGAGTGCCAGCCAATACTGAAAGAACAAACCTTTTATCCCGAGAATGGGGTTGGCAATGACGAGGAAAAGAAATGCCTGCAATGACGAGATCACTATAAGCACTGCTATCTTGCTTACCAGGTAGCTGCTGTGGCTCAGGTGAAGAAAATGTTCCCGCTTGAGCATCTTCCTGTCCCTGAAGATCTCTTCGGCGCTTATTGTCAGACCAAGGAAAAGAGCCACGATAATGCTCATAAAAATGTAAATCGGGATATTCTCGTTTTCCCTGAAAATATAATTATCTGATGACGGGTCGGCGATATATCTTATTATATATGAGAGGATAAGTCCAAGAACAGGTCCTTCGAGCAGTGTCAGCAAAAGATACTGTTTGTTTGCCAGCTTGCTTTTAAGATCACGTGACAGAAAGACGATCATCTGACGCCACCATCCGGGTCTGTCAAGTGTGGAATAGGGAGTGGAAGTCACCTCCTGGATCTGGGATACCGGGTTAACACGCCGGAAAGCCTGAGCCCACTCCACCGGGGAGACTCTTCTTTTATCGGTATAACGGCCGTACTCATCAACGACCCTTGTCTCGAGGATATTAAATAGGGTTTCCGGATTGACATTACCGCATTCGGAGCATTCGCCCACCTCGCTGTTTATCTGGGCATCAAGTGTTTTAAAGTGAACGATTGATTCGATCGGATTACCGTAAAAGACCAGGCGTCCTTCCAGGTCAAGCACCAGCACCTTGTCAAAACCCTTGAATATCTCCGACGAGGGCTGGTGAACAACGGTCAGCACCAGTTTCCCTCTCAGGGTGAGCTCATGCAGCAGATCCATCACGTTCTCGGAATCACGCGAGGAGAGTCCCGATGTAGGTTCGTCAAGAAAGAGCACCGCGGGCTCCCTGATGAGTTCGAGCGCAATATTCAGCCTTTTTCTCTGGCCACCGCTGATCACTTTATTCAGAGGCGAGCCAACCTGGTAGTTTCTCTTTTCGTACAGCCCCAGCGTGTTCAGTGTCTGGTTCACGATGCCCGTCAGTTCCTCCCTGCTCATCGCTGCAAAACACAGTGATGCTGCGTAATAGAGGTTCTCAAACACTGTCAGGTCCTCCACAAGCAGGTCATCCTGCGGGACAAAGCCGATTACACCGTCCAGTTTATTTCCCGGAGAGAATATAGAGATACCGTTAACCCTTACATCACCGGAGCGCGGTCTTATCAGTCCGCTCAGGAGATTAAGCAGTGTCGTCTTGCCTGAGCCGCTGGCTCCCATAATGCCGATCAGGTTACCTTCACTGGCTGAAAAGCTGACGTCTGTGATTGCCGGTAAGCCGTCAGGGAAAAAATATGTCAGGTTCTCGGCAACGAATGACAGGCGGTGAATATCCTTGTCAGAGACGAACCGTGCGGTGATGTCACTGTAATATATCGGGATAGATGGAGGAGTATGCACCGAGCTCCCCTGGGCAAAAGTATAGACTTTGCGGGATACAACCGGAAGACCGTTGAGGAGGGTTGTGCCTGTACAGAAGCTTCTCAGGAAGTAGAGATTTACGCTGGCCGTTTTCAGGAAGGCAATGAATTGCATTGAGTCTGCCTCCGTATCAGGTGTGCTCCCGGTCTCAATCACAAGCATTGAGGGATCAGAGAAGCTTTCCTTTTTTTCTGCCCTGATAAAGAACAGCATACTGTTGAATTCTTCCAGCGAGACCTTAAATACTTCAGCAATGGTATTGATGATATTCATCCGCTGTGGCGTATACTGCTTATCAGCGTCAATAAGCTCCAGGCACCTCAGGACAACGATAACCCGCTGCTCCTGGGAAAGGGTTTTATTGATCTTTTTGCAGATATTGAAGATCCTTATTGAATCCTTAACCGAAGCGGTATCTCTTCCTGACACGTGACCTTTTTCCTGCAGTGGCCCTGCATTTTCAAGAAAAAGACTCATGAACTCGTCAGCGCTCTGATGAGAAAGCTGCTTGTTGAGGAAGATCGAGACATAGTTCCTCTCACTCAACTGCATACCTCCGTCCTGCTTGACTATCAGGGCGAACAACTCCATCATTGCCCGCAGGATCTCTTCACTCATTTTTCAGATTCTGTTCAGTTTCAGGTTCAGCCACCAAGATAACGAAATTAGGTATAAAATCTGTTTAAAGTAGTGTACATATTGTTTTGAAGGGAACCATGGTATGTATGATAGCCTGGAGAGAGTAAAAGGATTATTTTGAAACCTTCATTTCCGTATTTCCGGCCAGTTTGCTTTTCCTGTAACCATACAGGAAATATATCGTCAGGCCTATTACCAGCCAGGCCCCGAACATAGCCCAGTTTGTCCATCCCATTCCCGTCAGCAGGTAGCAGCATGCCATAAGTCCTATGACCGGGATCAGGGAAAAATTCCTGACATAAGAAAGAACTGCGATGACCACCCAGACTATGTAAAATATGATCATCGGGAAGTTTAGCCTGGTGTTTTCATCATCCGAATATATTGAGTTGGGGTAGAACACCACAATGACGATGAAACTGAGTAGTGTCACGGCTGGAACAATATATTTTGCATTCACATAAGGTATCCTGAACCTGCCTTTTTCTTTGGGATCAGTGTTCCTGGGCAGGATCAGTATCCCGCCGCAGACCAGTGCAAAAGCAAATAATGTTCCTATGCTTGTAAAATCAAGAACGATCTTTTCGTCTGTGAAGAAGATGGGTATGCCTACAACCAGGCCGGTGACGATCGTGGCAAACCCCGGAGTTTTGAACTTCGGATGTATTGATGAAAACTTCTTTGGCAGCAGGCCGTCCCTGCTCATGCTCATCCATATCCTGGGCTGGCCCATCTGGTAAACCAGCAGGACGCTGGTCATAGCTATAACGGCAGCCAGAGATACAATGAAGAGCATCCACTTAACACCTTTTATCTTGAATATCTCTGCAAGAGGATCGCTAACCCCGAGCAGCTTATAAGGGGCCATACCGGTTATTACCAGTGCCAGGATCATGTAAACCACAGTGCATATTATCAGGGAATAGATCATCGACCGTGGCAGGTCTCTCTGTGGATTTTTGCTCTCCTCAGCCAGGGTGGAGACGGCGTCGAAACCTATATATGCAAAAAATACTGCCGATACTCCGGCCATCACACCGTTGAAACCGTTGGGCATGAAGGGGGTCCAGTTTTCAATATCGACATGGAATGCGCCGACTATTATCACGAGCACGATAATGGACAGCTTTATGATGACCATGGTATTGCTCAGGTTCCTTGACTCGCTGGTACCGACAAATACAAGGGCCGTTAGAAATACATTTATCGTCAGTGCAGGCATGTCGAAAATGATTCTCAGTCCTGCCACCTGTGGCGCGATAGTCCATGCAGTCAGTCCTTCTCCCGGAGTACCCGAAACGAAAGCCTGGTGGGCTGACTTGTAATTTATGGTAAGCCATTCCGGGATACCCTGGACAAGATTGGTGAAATAGCCGCTCCATGAAAATGCGATGTAAATATTACCGATGGAATACTCCATTATCAAAGCCCAGCCGATGATCCACGCAAACAGCTCGCCGAAGGTTATGTATGCATACGTATAAGCGCTGCCTGAAACGGGTACGCGTGAGGCAAACTCGGCATAGCACATCGCCGTGAAACCGCAGGCGACGGCACACATTGCGTATAACAGTATGACAGCCGGACCGCCTGTATAACATGCATTTCCTATGGCGCTGAAGGTTCCGCCACCGATGATGGCAGCAATTCCGAAGAAGGTGAGATCCTTAACCGACAGCACACGGCGCATACCCGTATTCTTACCTTCTGCATCCGCAGTCGATACTGCCTTCCTCCGGAGTAAAGAATTCGACATATTATATTGACACGAACAAATATAGCTATTTAAAATCCTGAATGAAAAATGGGAAGAATCAATAATAGGTAGGTAAATTTACTTCCGTAATTTATTCTGGTACATGAAAAGTATATCGCCTTCAGGGCCATCCAGCCCCATGTTAATCAAAGCTGCCGTAACTATTTTGCTCTTGATCCCCGGCTTTGCCGCAATGAATGCCCAGTTGCTTCCGGGCTTCCGGGCATCCGGCTCTTATGATGAGCAACAGATGGTTATAGAAAACTCTCCGCCCGGAACACGGTTTGAGCAGAAGAACTACCGTTATTTTGGAGAGAGGGCATATTCGCAATTTGTTTCTGACACACTGGCGCTCCCGGTCCGCAGGATGAATATACCCGCGCGTGATCCTCTGGCAGAGACCGGCACGGATTTCATGAAACGGATAAGCGGGCTGCTGCTCAGTGACCGTGAGGAAGAGATTTACAAGGCTGTAGCCTCGGGAAATATTCCAGGCTTCCTGAGAGAAACCATCTCTTTGCATGGTGTCTTTGAAGACCTGAATGGGGTTATGCACAGCGTGATATATGAGGTCATGCCAGACTATCTTGCTGTTGGCAGCAACGATGATTTCTGCAGGGTGCCGATGAACCCCCGTACTGCACAGAAGCTGGCTGACCTGTTTGGTGCTTCACTGCTCACTTCAAAGCTAAGCGATCATATCTATAACCAGGCGGAAGTGAAGCTTGCCCCCTTCAATTACATCCCGGTTGGCAATGCTAATGAGCTGGTATCGAAATTTGCAGATCATAATACGCAGATTGAAAAGCAGTTCTCAGAAGCAGGAGGGAGGCACGGACAGCTGGTGGCAGGCATCAAGAAGGATATCATTCTATCATCACGTACCGCGGAAAAACATGACAGGGTAGTTCTGTACGGCTGGCACAAGCCTGACGGAAAGCCTATACAGCCAGTTTACAGTGGCCATGTATGGTGGTATGTCGACTACAGCCACGGGATCAGGTTAATCAATAATCAGGTCATCCTCGACGGCAAGCCGGCACTTGTAAGTGATTTACTGAAGGATCCGGTTCTGTTCAGGGTTCTGAGTGATGAAGATGCACCTATGGTTGAACCTTTTTATTATGTTGAAAACGACCTGTTTGAGAAATAAGGACTACCTTTATTTTTCCTTTTAATAAGTTATTTAATACATCGGAGAAATGGAAATTATTGTCACTCTTCTCATTGGTGCTGCAGCCGGCTGGCTGGGCAGTATGATCTTCAAAGGCAGCGGCCTTGGTCTTATCGGTAACATAGTTGTAGGTATTATCGGAAGTGTTCTGGGTTATTGGGTCCTTGGCAAATTTGGTGTCAGTCTTGGCGATGGATGGATCGGAGCCATACTTACCGGTGCGCTGGGAGCAATAATTATACTGGCTATCCTGAACTTGCTTTTCAGGAGACGCTGACAGTTTTTGCCCGCATAATCAGACCTCCTCGAAGGTCTTTGTTGTATTATAAATTCCATTCCATGTTCATGCTACAGTGATTCTACGTTCCATCCCGACACCCGGACCCCTGACAACCCTGCCGGGCGTTGCCCCCGTGTGTTCGCCATCTTTCAGCACCTGCACGCCATTTACGAATACATGGCTCATGCCAGTCGAATACTGGTGTGAATCCTGGAACGTCGAATGATCCTGAACCTTCGCAGGGTCGAACACCACCACGTCTGCATAAAACCCTTCCTTCAGGGCTCCGCGCTTTTCAATTTTCATATTGGTAGCCGGCAAGGTCGTCAGTTTGTATATCGCATCTTCAAGCGGAATGACCTGCTCGTCCCTGACATATTTCCCCAGCAGACGGGCAAAATTGCCGTATGCCCTGGGATGTGTCGCTGATTTAAGAAAGACGCCTTCAGGAGCCATCGATTTCCCGTCAGAGCAGAAGCTCATCCATGGCAGTGCCATCTCTTTTTTAAGGTTATCTTCTGACATCGAGAAATACACAACACTGCAGCGGCTTCCGTCATCGATCACCAGATCCATCACCGTCTCTTCCGGCGAGGTACCTCTTATGGCAGCTATCTCGGCGAGGGTCTTTCCCTGGAGGTATTTTAATGAATCCGTATCAAAACCTACAACAAGTACCTTTTCCGGGGATCCCTGTTTTTTCATTATTGTATTGATTATATCCTGTCCGACAGTTTTCCTGATCTTCGGATCCCTGAGCCGTGCAACCAGCTTTTCAAAGCCACCCTCCTGAACCCATTCGGGCATGATTATGTCGAAGCCTGTTGAGCTGGCAACATAATTGTACATGTCTGCAGTGATGTACAGTCCGGCTGCCCTGGCCGAATCAATTTTTGCAACGGCATTGTCAAGCTTGTCCCAGTTGGTTCTCCCGACCTGCTTGAAATGGTAGATCTCCGCCCTGATATTTGCCTCTTTTGCCACTCTGAGAAGTTCATCAATGGCTTCGAGGAATTGAAAGTCCTCGTTTCTCAGGTGCGAAATATACATACCGTCATACTCTGCCGCTACCTTGCACAGTTCAATAAGTTCTTCGGGTGAGGCAAAGCTTGCTGGTACGTACTCCAGCGCAGAGCTGATGCCGACAGCGCCCTCTTCCATGGCCTGCCTGACAAGCAGTTTCATCGAATCCAGTTCTTCCCCCGTCGGCGGACGGTCGTCATAACCTATAACGTGTATCCGCAGGGTTGAGGTGCCGACAAAGGATGCAATATTTGTTGACACGCCCTTATTTTCAAGATAATCAAGGTATTCTCCAAGAGTTGTCCATTTGATATCATATTTGATGTCTCCCATGCGAAGCCTTCATCATCCTCTTTCATCTTTTCATTCCAAGGGCCCCATGAATCTCCCTCGCCCAGAACTTCAAGCGTGACACCCTGCCTGATGTCTCCCTGTGACCTGCCATCCTCGATCAGCGATTCAACAGCCCAGCTAAGCATATTGATGAAACCGGGAGCGACAGTCAGTCCTTCGGCATCAATCTCAGTCCGGCCTTTTGCATTTTTCAGATCTCCGATGCCGGCAATAGTATCTGCCATTATGCCGATATCCCCTTTAAAAGCACGAGATCCGGATCCGTCAATGATCTGTCCGTTCCTTATCAGGACATCATATTCAACATGCGAAGCGCATCCGTATGCGATAATTAAAGCCAGAAGAAGAGCCTTGAAAGGTTTCATATGATTGTGAGGTTAGGTTTGGTTCGGGGGGTCATAAAAACAAATTTATGCTTTTATGGCAGAAAACCGATATGTGACTGCAATGGTCATGGGGTCATGCAGTCACATCAAAAATCATTATTCCTTGTTCGATATTCCCTTAGCTCTGTGCTCTGAGCCCTGTGCCCTATCGTCTGATCACAATAAAACCGCTTACCGGAATGCGATTATCGGGCTCAAGTATAAAAAAGTATGTGTCATCCGGCAACGGGTTACCGTTGTAATCAACCCCATCCCACAGGTTATCGTATTCTTTATTTTCAAAGGCCAGCGCACCCCTCCTGTCAAAGACCGTAAAAATGGTTTTTCCGAGAAACGCCAACCCCTGCAGGAAGAAATAGTCATTTAAGCCGTCATTATTAGGTGTTATTAATGTTGGAATTAACAGGTCATGGACAGTAATTGTAAGATAGTCCAGGGCAGGTGGACAAACGTTGTTGTTAACAGCCCATTGCAGGATATTTTCACCTACTGCAAGATTGTTTACAGTTGTTTTTGCATAATTGGAATCTGCAAAATGCCCTGAGCCTGAAACAACTGACCAGCCTCCGGTCAAATTTTCCCCGGGAGCATCTGCATCCAGTGTTGTACTGAACTGATACTCCAGAACCTGGTCAGGTCCCGCAACAGCAACCGGTTGAAGATACACTGTCACAATCACCGGCTGAATGTCGGAACAGCCTGAGGGTGTCGTTCCCTTTATGTAGTAAGTTCCCTCCGTTGCCGCAGCCGGTGTATTATAAGGGATTGATGCTACTATATCCAGCCAGTAGGAATAAATCAGACCTGCTGTCGAACCTTGAACAATGGCAGGATTTGTAATATCGACCGTTGCAGGAGAGCAGACAGGACCCGGATTTGTGACAATCACTGACGGGACGGGCCCGGGCCGCGGATTGATAACCACATTGGCAGATACCGCCGAAGGACATCCTGCCGCATTAGTAACATAGAAGTTATAAATACCGGACTCAAGTCCGGAAACAGTAGTACTCGTTCCGGTCCCTGTCGAAGTTATACTGCCGGGTAATCGGGTAAGCGTCCAGGTGCCTGATGCGGGCAGTCCGTTAAGCACCACCGTTCCTCCCGGCACCTGGCAGGTCGGATGGGTGATAGCTCCCGGCACAGGTGCACCCGGTGTTGGAGGCTGCTGGTTGATTACCACATTGGATGATGCGGCTGAAGTGCAACCGTCCGAGTTGGTAACTGTAAAATAATAGGTGCCCTGCTGGAGATAGTCAATAGTCATACTTATTCCAGTGCCTGGAAAAGTAGTTCCGTCAGGGTAACGGGTCAAAGTCCAGGTGCCTGTAGCAGGCAGCCCGGTCAATATTACCCTTCCGGTCGAAACAGTGCATGTCGGCTGAATTATTGTGTCAATCACTGGAATGGCAGAAGTGGCAGGAGCAGGAAGGATTACAATATCGGCTGTTGGATCCGAGGTACATCCTGATGCATTTGTGACCGTGTAATTCCATGTGCCGGATAAAAGCCCGGTTATGGTTGTGCTTGTCCCGGTGCCTGTGGTTGTCGTGCCTCCCGGCATACGGGTCAGCGTCCATGTTCCTGAGGCCGGCAATCCTGATAAGACCACACTGCCTGTGGATACCTGGCATGTGGGCTGAGTGATGGTTCCGACTATCGGGGCAGCAGGTGAGACCGGCTGGGGATTGATTACCGCGTTAGCAGAGGCCGGTGAAAGACAGCCTTCCTCATTAGCTACAGTGAAGTAGTATGTCCCTGTTGCAAGTCCGGTAACAGTCGTTTTCGTTCCCGTACCTGTGTCAATGATCATGTCGGGGTAGCGGGTTAAAGTCCACGTGCCCTTTTCAGGCAATCCTGAAAGATAGGCGCTCCCTGTTGCAACCGTACAGGTCGGCTGGGCTGTAGAATCTATTACAGGTGCAGCAGGAACTGCAGGGGTTGGCAGAATTAATATATTTTCAGACGGGTCTGAAGTACACCCTGATGCGTTTGTAACGGTATAAGTCCAGGTGCCCGGATCAATCCCGCTGATCGTCGTGCTTATTCCTGTACCGGTTGTTGTCACACCGTCAGGGTAACGGGTAAGCGTCCATGTACCGCTGGCAGGCAGGCCCTCCAGTACGACACTGCCTGTCGGTGTTTTACAATCGGGTTGTGTTATCTCGCCCACTTTGGGCTGAGCGACCTGGGCACATATAATTTTGACCATGTAATCTTCAACCTCGCCGTATGTGGTTGACCCGGTACTGTTCAAACCATTTGGTCCGTATCTGAAACGGACAAAGACAGGCTTGGAAGCAATGGCATCTACCGGTACATTAACCGATAAATTATAGGGTCCGGTAGATCTGGAGATGTTGCTGGCTACCTTTTCATTCAGATCATCAAAGTCCCCGTCTCCGTTCCAGTCCATCCAGCCGTTTAAACGGCCGGACCCGACAATATTTAGCCGGACAGTCACCCTTGTTCCCTGTATCATATCAGGGAAAGTTACCCCGTCTTCATCATCATTTCCGCTTCGGTCATCTCCGTCTGCTTCCGGTGAATACTGCTGGGACGCTTCACCGTCAGGTTGTGATCCCAGATAACGTGTGTTAAGGATAATATAATGGCTTGCCGACCCGTAACTTTCAGGAGCATCACCGAAGTCATAGGTGTTCTGCGAAAAAGACAGATGAGTAATGGTAAGAGTTAATATTATCAGTAATAATTTCTTCATTATCACATCGGCCATTTAAAATGATACCATCAGACGGCCATGATGATATGCGCCCTATGCTCCGGCATAAAGTGTAACAAGTTAAAGAGGATACTGTTGAGTTCATAAAATATTTTGACCGGGATAAATGCCACTTTCAGGTATCTGGTACCGCAAAAGGCCATTATACGGGATTTTGAGAATTCCGGAAAGGAATTGCCGGAATTTTGACGAATTTAAACAATCATTACGCCAATATTTAATATCTGAGCGCTGCCGGATTAGTCTACCGGAACAACTTCCTGCTCCCTCTCGCAAAACCGGCATACCTTAGCCTGGGCCTGGATTTTCTCAGCACAGTACGGACACACTTTAAAATCGTGAAATCCTTCTTTTGCCCTGTCCTTTTCAAGTGATATTATTCCCTGGAACAGATCGAGTTCTGTCTGTGTAACAAATTCCACCGGAAGGACCATACGTCCTCCCGCATGCTCAACAATCAAACAGTTCTGTCTGCGCCGCATTATCAGAAGCACTCCTCCTGTCACGGTCAGCAAGGCAAGTCCCAGCATTATCATTGTCGACTGTCTGACGTCCGACATTATCCCGAGCAATGCAAAGAGCAGACCGAGTATTATAACTAAGTAACCTGACAACGGTTTTGATAATTCCCTGGTTGTGGTTCCGGTGACATCTTCAAGGTTGACGATTTTTTTGCCGGTGTTTACTCTCCGTCCGCCAATCAATCCAAGCAACCCAAGCTCGTAGACTTTTCCGAACTGATAAATGCGCTTGTCGGATATGACTATTGCAGGCTTGGTAAAATCATCTTCAGTTAAGATCGATGAAAAATAATCCGGGCCTATGATTGCCACAAATTTTTCGTTCTTCGTCGCAAACAGGCTTTTGTAATTATACTTCATGAGGATCAATTTTAAATTCTGAAATCAATCTCATGTCCTGATCTTTGCTGAACGCTTTTAATACACGGCAATAAGTGATCATTACTGCAAGAGTCAGAAAGCATAGTGTCATATGAGTAAAAAGGCAACCCATTTTCCTGAAAATGTCATAAAACCATCACATGCCGTTGATAAATATCCGCTATAAATATTGGCAGTACGTAGTTATTGAGGCTTAAATTAACAAGAAATATCAATCCACTTATAAAACATTTGGGGATTTTTGACTAATCCAAGGTTCCTATTGACGAAAAGCCAAATATCTTAAACTGGATGGATACTTCCGGTAAACACAGACAGCTCCGCCACTGAAAACTTCAGCAGGGAGCTGCCCGTATTAAGAATACAAAGTTGCGAAGAAATTATTTTTTCTTGGGCGCTGCTTTCTTAACTACTTTTTTCACTGCAGGTTTTTTAGCTGCTACTGCTTTTTTTACTGCGGGTTTTTTAGCTGCTACTGCTTTTTTTACTGCGGGTTTCTTAGCTGCTACTGCTTTCTTAACTACTTTTTTTGCTGTTGCCATGACACAATTTTTTATTGGTTCGGGCCAAAGGTATTTAATCGATATACAAATGCAAATTGTTTAAAAAATATTTGTAAGTATCTCACATAATTTTATTAACAGCCATCATAAAAAAATCAAATCGTATTGTTCATTTTATGGTAATAGATAATGTTTTTTGGTTGTTGAAATGCATTATTACTAAAAAATTTAGATAACTGGATTTCAATTTCCGGTTAATGGAATATAATATATGTAAATATCCTATAACATGCATTAAACAAGATAATTAAAAATATTTAGGTGATTGTCTGGGCTCATTGTGAGCGTAAAAGCCAACAATTGTTATGAGACCTGAATTGATATCAGAATAATAAAAACATGTTTCATCTCCTAAATAAAAAAATATTTTTTTCACAAAAGAAAAATGAACATGTAAACTCACATGCAATTTCTTTTTTAGTGATTGTATTTGTCAAATGGAAAAAATCATCGGGAAAATTTCGGCATCATTGTATTTACTGAAATTTAATTCCCGGTTTTGTTTGAGATTATTTATAAAAGTAATGGATAGAATTTCTGGAATGGCAGAAGTTTTCTAAGCTACAGATTTAGTCTTCTGCGTGCAGAAATATGTCAAGCCGTTCAGCTCAGTCATACTTACGAGCTGGAGGCTGCATTCTTCAAGGAGGTGCGAAACCGTCCTTTTAGTAAGATACCTGTTAGTCCTTGCATCAATGAAGCTGTACATCCTGTTTATGAAAGGTATTCTTGACTTCAATACCGTTCTCATAAGCTTCTGCTTTTTCAGAAAGCTGCCTGGGGAGGTTACTGTATTTATCCGAAAAGCCGGTCTGCGATTTGTTATCGATGAAGCAACCTACAAAGATGCTGTTATTCGGCAGCATATCAGAGATCTTCTTCAGGAACTCCCTTATTTCCCTGACATAGTTGAGCTGTTTCAGGTTAATCACTGTCTTAATCCCCCTCAGGTCTTCCGCATCAAAAAAGTAATGGCGTGTTGAGGGGATAACAAGAATTTGCGCTTCGCCAACCAGGCCCATACGGTCGAGATAAGTGATGAGGTCTTCACGCACTTCATCAGTCAGCTCCTCGAAGAGGATGTTAAGCTTGCGCTCCCTGTTTGCATTATTAATCCGGTAGGTACTCTTGATGGTTTGATCGTTAATGATACCTGAATTGTAACCGGAAGTACTTTTATCCATAACCTTTATTTTGTTTGGTGTAAATGTAATGCATAAGTAAACTCACGACAAGCAGCATGGGCTCATCCAGTGGGTATATACTGACATTAATTAAACATCTGGTCACAACAAAAAGGCAGTTCACTGCCGGTTAAAAACAACTGACATCCGTAATAGGGTTATTCGTCAAAAACGGGTAAATTTTTACAATGAATCAGAGGGGAAAACGAATTTATAGGACCTGGAATTTCCTATTGTATTAATTTGTTGTATGATAGAAAACGAGAATATTAAGTTTATGAAGAATCCCCATTTTGACAAAGGGAAGAATTTAGATGGTAAAAATCAATTCTCATTCTTGATTCAGAATCATGGTGTTCACCTGGATTTTAAACCTGAGAGACGTCCCTGGATAACTTCCGGGGGAAACTGACTAAAATACTTTTGACTTTTGCTTCTCTCCGGTGTAACTTTACATATACAACTAAAAAAATGCGTTTTTGGGACGCAGAGAACAATCTTTGGGACGAATAGCAACGTCAATGATAAAACAAAGGTCGAACTTTGCGTAAATAATCTGGCACTAACTAAAATCTTCCGGTCATGAAAAATCTTATTGCACTATTACTTCTGGTTATGCCAATATCTATGTTTTCTCAGAATATTGATGTTGACATACTAAAGGCAATTCATTCACCTGAACCACTTCCTTCTGATGATTTCTTCAGATTTATTTCAAATTCCAATGCCTATGTATATGCCGGTACTCCGGTCACCATGGCAGTTGTCGGATTAGTCGGACATGATAATGAATTATTACGAAACGCTGCTGTGATGGCAGCGGGAACAGCAGTTGCCTACGGAGTTGCATTAGGTTTTAAATACACTGTTAAGCGCGACAGGCCTTTTGTTACCTATCCGGATGATTTTGCAGATAAAACAGGACACGACTACAGTGACAGCTACTCATTTCCCTCAGGGCATTCCACAACTGCATTTGCCACTGCAACAGCTTTGACCCTCGATTATCCGAAGTGGTACGTTATTGTGCCTTCTTATGCATATGCGGGCACCGTAGCATATTCCCGGATGCATCTGGGCGTCCACTATCCATCTGATGTACTTACAGGGGCGATAATCGGATCCGGTTGTGCCGTTCTGTCTCATTTCGTCAATAAAAAACTACAGAGCAATTCAAAGAGACATTGAAAATAAATAATTGCCGGAACTATTTCCTGAAACTATAAAGCCCCTGAGGAAATTCCGGAAAGAGTATCTGACACCTGCGTCCCCACTTCCGGCAAAATAACATAAAAATTCCACGGGTTATCGGGAGTATTGTCGAACCACGATTGCAAAGGAGCTGTATTATGGTTCCGGTATTCATTTATCATGTATCGTACTGAGTTGCCGTTTTCAACCTCGTAAACCCAGAATGCATCTGGTCCCTTATCGACCTGCACCCTTCTCAGGTACAGTCTCTCTCCTTCAGAAAATGCACATTCTTTGCTGTATGCAGATATCTTGCCATGGACACTGTCCATGGTAGTCTCCATCCAGATAAGATGAGGATTTCCGAAATGATCCGGTTCAGTATGAAGGTAACTCAGGAAGTTACCAATGTATTTTCTTGTGACGTACAGTTTATCTTCTTCGATAAGCGAAGATGAAGTATTTGAAGTGGAACATGAGGCTGTCAGGCACATCAGTATAATTAACAACAGTGTTTTCATCTTCATTATAAACACATTGTGAAAGTAACCCTGATGCAGTCGTCTGAAAGGGCCTCATCACTCATTTAATACACATCACCATAAAAGTTATTAACTGCAATTCCTCCCCATTTAACGGCACAGGCTATATTGTTGATATAACATTTTAATGAATTAAACGTTCAGTTAGTAAGGCATAATTTGTTTTCGTGAACAGTTAAATACAAGTAAAGTCTTAAAGAATCCAAATCCCGATAGTATGAAAAACATATTCCTTTGCCTGACAATATTGCTCTGCAGCTCAGCATACGGACAGTGGAAGGCGCAAACCGCAGAAACATACAACAAAACATACAGAATTGCATATGCTACTTCCAGGAGCGGCAATGCAACACTGAGGGTACTTCGTGATATAACGACTTCTTCCCCAAAAAGGGGCAAATCCTTACGAACAGATCACGGGTCAGATTTTATTGAATGAAAAAATCAATAAAGACAGCAAGGTTCAGAGCCTGGTTTTCAGCTTTGACGACAGTCCTAAAATTTTTGTGCATCAGGCGGCTGAATTAAAGCAGGAGTGGGATGCTAATGCCAGGAAATACATTGTCACATCAGACTGGAATACGTGGAGGCAGGAAGATTTGAGAGACAAAGAGGCCAGGTCAAATAAACCGGATTCTGATTCGCAGACCAAACAGCTCCATGCGAAAGATATTATCGAAATGCTGAAAGCTCATCAAAAGGTCTTATGCCAGGTTGTAATACTGAACGGAGTATATGGCACCCAGTCAATAATTGATTTTGAATTTACATTACAAAATTCGACAAAATCTATCAACTATTTATTTAAGTAGTCTTTGACAAGATTGCATCTCTTTTTCATAACCTGTCACATCTGCTACAGGTTGAAATCTATTTTAAACATATTCAGGTACAGGATTCCCTGGATGACGAACCTGACAATACGCGAAAGTCCGAAAAGAAGGTACATTTTGAAAGGATATTTAAACAGGCTTACGGCAATGACAACCAACGAAAACGGTGAGAAGGGGAATAAGGCAGAGATGATAATGAAAGCTCCTCCCCACTTTCTTACCAGGTTGATGTATTTGTCAAGCACACGTTCAGAATAGGCTTTAATTTTTTTGCTCTTCAACAGCCAGTATCCTATGAAGTATGAAATTACCCCGCCGATATAAGAAAGTACTCCAAGGACAGTCATAATGAGAAGCGGGCTTTCGAACTTTGTAGCCCATATCACAAAAAAATCGGGGGGAATCATTCCCAGAAATGACTTCCGAAATAAAAAAGACGGTAAACACAAGCATGTCAGGAAAACGCTCGGTAATAAATTTAAAAATGGCATTAAAATCTATGAGATACTTGCCGGCCAGCGCAGCCGGTATCATAATCAGTAAATAGATACCGATTATTTTTAATGCTGTCTTCCACATATAACCGTAAACACCCTCACCTTTATTCTTATGGTGTTTGGTTCTCAGCCTGGTCAGGAAGTTTTTCAGGATCGTGTTTCGCATTAAATACGGGGGTTGGTTAAATTGACCATCTTCTAATTGCATATATAACCGTAGGATTCCCATTTATTTTTGGTCACTGAACTGCACACATCAAATCTTTCTGCCGGATTATTAGGATTTACGCATGTCCAGCACATATCAGCTTCTGCACAGGAGATAAAAGTCAACATAAGAATATAAAGAAGGATGCTGATAACTTTATAAATGAATTCTTCCTGTTTTCATAATCAGTCTCACTGGCTGCATCCAAATATACAAAGTTACAATATCAAAAACCAATGTCAGCTTTACTTATGAAGTAAAAGTGCAACACTTCCTTTACGTCCAGCTGTAATATAAGGCTGTTGCATCATTGTAAGCGTCAGGTGGTCCTGGTAATTTGTTAATTCTGCAACTGATTAATTCGCACATTAATGATTTCTTTTTCTTCCTATCATCGCTCCAAGATGTGCCATAATAAAAGATAGTAGAACACCAGTACCAATGATAATTCCAAAAGATGTGGTCCAGAATGAATTGTCGCATGCCGCCGGAAGAAGAACAAGAACATTACACAATATCGGTACCAGCCAGACAGACCTTGGATGGAGTATGCAAATCAAGAAAGAAGCAGTGACCAGAATCAAACTCCAAACAATATAAATGAGGGGTACCTCAATATAATTATTAAGAAACCCCACAATAACAGCTGCCATCACTGCAGCAAATAAAGAGAGTCCCAGGCCGGAACCCATGCGATACGTTCTACTATCTCTTTTCTTTTCATTTGGAGGCGCAATTAATACACTAATTTATAACCAAAGAGGATCAATAAAAACTTTATTTCGTTGTATCATTCAAAGGTACGAAGGATGAGAGCTGCAGTCAAGTTTGTTAATTACGGCAACGGCGCGCCAGATATTTCTCACAGGAAAGAAAGGCAGTACTTATTCTTAACCTTACCTGGGTGGTAGATCAAGGGATCTGCGACAGGTAAAAGGTTGAAGATTTATTTGACGAAAGGTTAATTAAGTTATAACTTGCTTAATACACTAATCGGCAGTTAACATGAAATCACAAAAGGTTTTCTTAACTAAATTCGTTTTGCATAGACTAACTCCCCTTGTAGTTTTTTCTTTACTGATCAGTCAGGTTACTTCATTGGCGCAGTCATCAAGGATAATTTCGGTCGGCACTATTGTCGCGGAATCCGGAACTAAAGTCTCAGGAATTATTGAAGTACCGCAAGGAATCGATAAGGGTACTATTATTCCGGTCAGCATAATTAATGGATCAAAACCCGGTCCTGTTCTGGCTCTGATTGCAGGTCAGCACGGGACTGAGTATGTCCCTATAATAACTCTTCAGAGACTATTGTCAGCGCTGGATCCAAATGAAATTTCTGGTGCGATAATAATGGTTCATATTGCAAATGTTCCATCATTTAAGGAGCGCAAAGTTTATTATAGTCCTGTAGATGGGAAGAATCCGAACCGCCAATTCCCAGGGAACAAAAAGGGAACTCTATCTGACAGAATAGCCGATATCATTACCAGTCAGATAATTGATCAGTCTGACTATTTATTGGATCTTCATGGCGGGGAACTGAATGAAGATATTTTGCACTATGTTTCATATGAATATGATTGTCCTGATAATTCTGTGTGTGAAAAAACTAAGTTTTTAGCGCATTCATTCGGCGGTTACTATATACAGCCTGAGCCTTTTAGTATTACACCCGACTCAGTCAGGAATACATATTGTCATCTAACTGCGATCAGACGGGGAGTACCTGCGATATTTGTTAAATCAGGGGGAAGAGGAGAAACAGATATTAAATCAATACGGTATGTTGAGCATGGTATAATGAACGTTCTGCAAGCATTAAAAATGACGGAGGGAGAAACAAAAGAGACAAGTCCTGTTGTTTATTTGTCTATCGAAGAATCCGTTACAGGTCACTTTGATGGTGTTTTATTCTCAATGGTTGAGTGTGGTCAGACCGTATCAAAAGGGGCACTCCTGGGTTACGTAACTGATTATTTTGGAAATCTTCTTGAGAGATTTCATTCTCCGATCACTGGAATAGTTTTAATGCGCTTTAGCATGCCTGTAGTGAATATCGGTGATGATATATATTTTATTTCTGAACCTAAGTTTACCCTTAATTAGTCATGTCCCCCGAGCTGTAAAACTGTATCTTGTCGCAGCTAAGAGATTTCAGCTTCCAGGTGTCAGAGAATACCACGCTGCTTTTCCATCTGAATTCTGATAGTGAAAGCTGCCCGGATCCAGGATGTGTTGTCCTGTACTAATCGTCCCAAAGATTGTTCTCTGTGTACCAGAATCACCAAATGTTCCTGATTCTTGATATTGGGCTATTCAGAGTCATTTACGACTATAGAACACATTGTGTCGTAAACCACCCTTCATTTCCGTCATGGTGCTTGAAAAGACTGGAGAAGTGTTAATGCGTCAATTATATTTCAGGACGAGACAGTCATGTTTTGCGAAAGGGTTTCTCCAGGGAATCTATCAAATAGATATCTATAGCTCGCATCATCAGTAAGTTAGTCGCTATTCAATTTCACTATGCAGGAAAGTATTTTATTTCTGCCCGATGGAGGTACATTATTGAGCAGGTTTGTTTAACTCTCCTCCCAGGCAGCCCCTCCAATTATCAGACAGTATTTCGTCCTTCCTGAGAATGCAGACATTGACCTTTACACGGGGCTGCCTTCCTGTTTTTTTTCATTTTGGCACACAGAGAACAATCTTTGGGACGCATAGCAACGTCTGTAATAAAATTAAGGTAGAAATTTGTGTAGTCACTTTGTATTAACTAAACCTTTCAGTTATGAAAACTAAAAACAGGTTTTGGTTTTGCTCATTAATGCTGGTAGGATTAGTATTAACTCTTGCTTACAGTTGCAAGAAAGGTGATGATGGCACTCCGACAGATGCTGTTAAAGATATTGACGGTACTGTTTATGCTAAAGTAGCCATTGGCGATCAGGTATGGATGAAAGCAAACCTTAAAACCACAAAATACAATGATGGAACTGCTATACCGCTTGTGAACGATAATTCTTCCTGGTCAAATCTTGCAACACCCGGATACTGCTGGTATGACAATAATGAAGCAAGCTACAAGAATACCTATGGGGCCCTGTACAACTGGTATGCGGTTAACACAGGCAAACTGTGCCCCGTAGACTGGCATGCACCCACCGATGCCGAGTGGACTACACTTCTAAACTATTTGAATATCAACGGTTTTAATTACGATGGCTCAACAGGCGGGTGGAAAACAGGAAAGACACTGGCAGCCACTACTTTGTGGGCTTCATCATCAAATCCCGGAGATGTTGGCAACACCGATTACCCGAAGAAAAGAAATGCCACCGGCTTTACAACCCTTCCGGGTGGCGCCCGCACGTCTTGTGTACCTTGATGTCTCGGATACTCCACTTGCGGGCGGTCGGCTACGGAGGCTACAGGTCAATCAGCAGCGGCCCGTGTTATCGACAACGAATCCAGCAAGGTGCACGAGTTCGGTTGGAATAAGGATCATGGTTTTTCTGTACGTTGTGTCAGGGGTTAGGGTGCGCCGTGAGCGCACAGAGCTAAGGGCGCACACCCTTTCAACTGTGCGTGTAACTGTTGCAATGATGATAGATTCAATTACAATTAACAATTGAAAGGACCTATCGGTATCGGCTATCAGGAGCAGGTATCAAACCACCCTGCGGTGCTTTCCGACAATGCGGGAGGTGTTGAGCGGACAGGGAAAAGGAGTGGTGAAAGAAACACTACAGGTGTTTACATAAGAGCTGAACGAAAGTGAACTGCTGATGAGGTATCGAAATTTAAGTAGAAAGCGACAGAAACCAGGGTTCCTTAGTCTGCCCGGGGACAAGCACAGGGGTAACCTGATAAATATATTGCCTGTGCTGGCGCTCGTTATAAAGGCAGCAGGACTTATGTAAGGGCTTGATTACGGAACTGGGGAAGCCAGCTGATGATGAAATAAGGATTCGGCAATTATGTTAATATAAAATATATGAAAAGGACAATTAATACTCTCTTTGTCATTGCTATAGTTGCGATACAATTCCTTTTTACAAGCTGTATTCCAAAGGATGTCCCAACTATCAGAACTTCTTCAATAACTGAAATTGATGCACTACAGGCGAAATCCGGAGGTGATTTGAAAAGAGACGGGAACTCCAAGATTATCGCACTTGGAGTTTGCTGGAGTGTTCAACACCGTCCGAGTATTTATGATAGCATAAGCTCTATAGATTTTTCTGGAGGACAGGTATTAGGTGACTTTGATGCTTACATAACGCAATTACAGCCCAATACTAAATACTATGTAAAGGCTTTTGCAACCAATGGTGAGGGTACAGGTTACGGTGATGAGGTTTCGTTCACAACAAGTCAGATGGTAATTGCTCCGATAAATTTCAATCAATATGTAAATTATGGGAACATGACTGATCTGGATGGAAATTTGTATAAAACTGTTGAAATAGGAACACAGTTCTGGATGGCTGAAAATCTCAAGACTACAAAATATAATGATGGCAGTTTAATTCCAAATGTTACTAATACCGACCAATGGGAAAACTTAGAAACCGGGGCATATTGTGATTACGTCAATTATAAAGAATTCGGGGATGTTTTTGGTCATTTATACAATTGGTACGCAGTAAAGACCGGGAAACTTTGTCCTGAAGGCTGGCACGTTCCCAGTGATGCTGAGTGGAAAATATTAATTGATTATCTCGGTGGTTCTGGTAATGCAGCAGTTAAGTTAACGAGATCTGGTAAGATACACTGGAATAGTGCCTTCGGTACATTAGCAACTAATGAAAGCGGATTTACTGCCCTTCCAGGGGGTACCCGCAGAATGGGTGGTGATTTAGTGGGCGCTGCAACAGGCTGTGTCTTCGCAGACTTGACTATGTTAAGTAATTGGTGGACATCTATACCAGAACCAGATCACCAAGGATATTACTCCACTGCCAAGGTTTGTAATCAATTGGGAGATTATAATGTGGCGGTATACATTACAACTCAAATCGATGGATGCTCAGTCCGTTGCGTCAGGGATTAGAGTGCGCCGTGAACGCGCAGCGCGAAAGGTTGAACCTCCTTTATTTAGATAACCCCGGGTGGAAACGCCAGATGGCAGTGGAACCCGGGGCATACCGCGAAAGCGGTAAACGCCGGTACGATAAGCCTGATAAAAGCCCTGGTGATCTTTTCCGGCGTTGTGCCGGGTCTGTGATCAGAGCCATCGGCAGTTATTTACACCATCAAAAAAAATAAAATTTTGGCACACAGAGAGCAATCTTTGGGACGGATAGAACAGTCGGTTACAAGACTTAGGTCGAACTTTGTATAAGAAATAGTATTAATTAACCCATCAAAGCTATGAATACAAAACATAGGATTTGGCATTACCCATTTATCATAATGGGATTATTATTAATTCTTACCAATGGTTGTAAGAAAGATGAAGAACCTACTGATGAAATTACCGACAAAGATGGTAATGTTTATACTTCTGTAACCATTGGAACACAGGTGTGGCTGGTCGAGAATCTCAAGTCCACCAGATACAGCAATGGTGATTTAATTGGAACCACCACTCCTGCAACAAAGGATATATCAGGTGAATTATCACCAAAATATCAATGGGCTTATGAGGGTAACGAGAGCTATGTCGTTGATTATGGGAGATTATATACCTGGTATGCAGTAACGGACAGTCGTAATGTATGCCCCACGGGCTGGCATGTGCCAGATTATAATGACTGGACAACCTTAGGGACCTTTTTGGGAGGAGTAAATATTGCTGGTGGCAAACTTAAAGAAGCCGGTACAATCCATTGGACAACCCCAAATGCAGGAGCAACCAATGAAACAGGTTTTACGGCTCTTCCGGGTGGTCTCCGTAGCTACAACGGAGCATACATGTTCGTCGGAATCAACGGTTTCTGGTGGAGTTCTACGGAGTACTCATCATCAAACGCCCTGAACTGGGACATGGAATTCCAGTTCATCGGTCTTTTCTGGAACTACAACATTAAGTCTTACGGCTTTTCTGTTCGCTGTTTGCAAGATTAACGGGCACCGTGAGTGCGCATCGAGAAGGGGCGCACACCCTTGCGACTATGTGTGTAACTATTGTAATGATGATAGAAATATAGAAATTACCAGCCCTCAAATCCCAGGGGCTTATGGATTTAAGACGTTGCTGACAAAAATAAAATTGATTTGTGGGTAGTGATAATATAACTTTGTATTAACCAATACATTTACCTATGAAATCAAGTTTTAATTTCTCTGTAAAAGCTTATTGGATAAAGGGCTCAACCGCATTCCTTTTATGCATATTGTTTCTGTCATTATCAGGTTGTGAAGAAAAAAAGACTCCTGAAGAAGTCCTTATTGGTACATGGAATATTAAATCAGTACGTACCATAGAGTATCATAATGAAACAAAAACCTATGATGATACACATAATTATAATCCTAATGAATTCGCGATTCAGTTTTTGGAGAATGGAATAGGAAAGGTGTACATGGATGGTGTGGTTGTAGATAGTTATGCCTGGTCATTTAATGCGGATTATGGTTATCTCCGGTCAGAAGATACTTTTTCCTGGGTAATTGCTGAAGACATTTTGATAATTGAATTGAGTAAACGATTTTGGTCAAAACGCACCTCTTGATGTGTCCTTCACGATCAATAAAAATGATTTGACTTTTGACTTCACTTCATATGATGGAATAGGTACTAATGAAGTATTTCTTGATGGGGGGTGGTACGTATCGAATTACCAGTGCAGGGTAAATCGTTGTTTATTTTAAGCCGGTTATAGTATATTCTTCTCGTCAGCCCTCGGCTCCCGGGGGCTTTTTTGGCAGTGAGATATGAGGTAATGCAGCCATCTTTACCAGATGCCGTTATTGCCACTTTTCCAGTCTTCAGGTTGGGGTGTTAAGATTGCGATCAGGTTTCGTCCTTTTGAACCTAGATCCGTTGACGTTTAAATATTTGGTTTCACAACAGAATCGCCTTTTCAGTCTTAGGGCTTAATTTGTATTGATGTGTATTCTGTTGTTTATTCAAATAAAAAAGCAGTTATGTTTAGTATTTCATAACTGCCTGTATTTTAATGTGGAGATAAGGAGTTTCGAACTCCTGACCTTGTGACTGCCAGTCACACGCTCTAGCCAACTGAGCTATATCCCCGGTCCGGTGCAAATATAAAACTTTTTCTCATAATTGACTTCATCAGACCCCGTTGGACTTCACAAACAATTTCATAACTTTGAAGTGCCTACTAACAGCAAATAAATGGAACCCAAGAAAAGCCCGAAAGCCGACCTGGAAAACAAGAAGACCCTGTTCCTCCAGATAGGCCTTGTCATTGCACTCGTTTTGTGCCTCCTGGCATTTAACTGGACTACCGGACAGAAAGATGACTCCATCTTCGATGGCATGACTGAACAGGCAATAGAAGAGGAACAGATACCTGTCACGGAGGAGATGCCCCCCGAGCAGGCCCCGCCACCTGACGTGACGGTGACTGACCTGTTCGAAATTGTGCAGGATGATGTTGTGCTGACAACAGAGGTCTCCTTCGATGATGATGAAACCACTGAGGACAAAGTGGTGGAGATCTATGCCCCCGTCAGCCTGCAGGCTGAGGAAGAGGCAACGGAAGAGGATATCTTCGTTATAGTTGAGGATATGCCCAAATTCAAGGGAGGCGATATAAATAAATTCCGCGAGTGGGTACAGAAACGCGTTCGCTACCCCGAGATCGCTTCCGAAAACGGTATACAGGGCAAAGTATATATAACCTTCGTGGTGGAGATCAGCGGCCTTGTCAGCAACGTCAGCATCACCCGCAGCGTTGACGCCCTCCTCGACGAGGCTGCAAAAGAGGCTGTGGAAGCATCACCAAAATGGGAACCGGGAATGCAAAGGGGACGGCCCGTGAGAGTGAGGTACTCAATACCTATAATCTTCCAGCTCGAATAGCCGATTGCCTATTACCTTAAAATATCTTCGTACGTTTTAACGTTAAGCATCTATACAATATTCCCTGAATGAAAAAGACTTTATCCATCTTGTTCGTTTCCGCACTGCTGATGGCAGGATGCGGATCATCAAAAAAATATGTCGAGTCAGGCAATTACGATGCTGCCATCAACAAGGCTGTTGCCGAGCTCAGGAAGAACCCCGAAAGCGAGAAGGACATCGTGAGCCTCGAACGCGCAATGAATATAGCTCTCGAACAGGATAACGAACGTATTCGTTACCTGAAGGTGGAAGGCCGAGCCAACGCATGGGATGAGCTTTATCTGATCTATAAGAAAATGAGCGACAGGCAGTCATTGGTCCGTACAGTCACCCCGATCGAATATCAGGGCAGAACAATACAGTGGCCCTATGTAGACTACATGCAGGAGATGGTAACAGCAAAAAAGAATGCAGCTGATTTCTATTATGCTCACGGCCAGGAGCTGATGAAGGGAGGCACAAAAGATTCATACCGCCAGGCATATTATGAATTCATAAGAGCAAAAGAATACGTCGGCGACTACGAGGGCATTGACCAGATGATAGGGGAATCAAAGTACCTGGGTATCAGCCGCGCTTATGTAACACTGAAGAACTACTCTTTAACCAAATTCCCGCCAGAGTTCGAAAAGGACCTGCTCGCCCTCGACTTGCCGCGCCTTAACAGCGAATGGGTGGAATACCACACTACCGTGCTGAATGAAGATACACAGTATGACTACCTGGTAAATGTAAATATCAGATCAGTAGGCGTCAGTCCTGACAGACAGTACCAGAGCGACAGCCTTGTGAAAGCAACGGTGGAAGACGGTTTTGAATACGTGAAGGACTCAAGAGGCAATGTCCTGAAGGATTCCCTGGGTAACGATGTCAAGGTCAAAAAATATACGAATCTGCAGTGTGCCCTCATCCAGACCTTCCAGGTCAAGGAATGTATCATTGCCGGTGATGTGGAGATACAGGCCCTTAATCCTGAAAAAATGGTTAAGAAGGAACCCATCGGTGCCACATCGAATTTTGAACATGTGTCAGCACGGGCGATAGGCGATGTCAATGCTCTCTCTTCCCAGCAAAAGCAGTTGCTTAAGTCACAGGTGGTGGAGTTCCCCACTGACCTCGATATGGTTATCATGTGTACCGAAAACCTGAAAAACGCTATCAGGGGGTTCATGGAAACAAACAGGAGATATATTAACTAAGGGACCCCCTCGTCCCGATCCGCCAGCTGGCGGACGGGACACTCCCCCTCAAGCGGGAGAAATGTAAGGAACAAGGAGATAGAAAAAGCAATATTAGTCGGAGTAATCACTCCGGAGATCAGTGAGAGCACGGCCCGTGACTATCTTGACGAGCTGGCATTCCTTACTAAAACGGCGGGAGCAGAACCTGTAAGATATTTCCTGCAGAGGGTTGAACATACCAATCCGCGTACATTCGTCAATAAGGGCAAGATCGAAGAGATCGCCGCGTTTATTGAAGCTAATGAAATCACTCTTGCCATCTTTGATGACGAGCTCTCTCCGAGCCAGATGCGTAACATCGAGAAAGAGCTCAACTGCCGTATCATTGACCGCACCAATCTCATTCTTGATATCTTTGCCAGCCGTGCACGCACCTCGCATGCCCGCACCCAGGTAGAGCTGGCCCAGTACCAGTATCTCCTCCCCAGGCTTACCGGCATGTGGACGCATCTCGAGCGTCAGCGCGGCGGTATCGGCTTGCGCGGACCTGGAGAGACTGAGATAGAAACGGACCGCCGTATCATACGCGAAAAAATCTCGAAGCTGAAGGAACAGCTGAAGAAGATAGATACCCAGATGAACACCCGGCGAAAGGGGCGGGCCAGCATGGTAAGAGTGGCCCTGGTAGGCTATACCAACGTTGGTAAATCAACCCTGATGAACCTTATAAGCAAGACTGACCTTTTCGCCGAGGACAAGCTGTTTGCCACCCTTGATACTACTGTAAGAAAGGTGGTAATAGGAAACCTGCCATTCCTCCTTTCCGATACGGTGGGCTTCATCCGCAAGCTGCCGCACGACCTGGTCGAGTCATTCAAGTCTACCCTCGATGAGGTGCGAGAAGCCGATCTACTGCTGCACGTCATTGACATCTCCCATCCGGGCTTCGAGGAGCAGATGCAGGTCGTCAACGCTACACTCGGCGATCTCGGTGCGCTGAACAAACCCACGATCATGGTATTCAATAAGACGGATATCTTCTCTTTTACTGAAAAGGATCAGTATGACCTGACACCCGTGATGAAAGAGAACCGTTCACTTGAAGACCTCCGCAATACCTGGATGGCGAACCAGGATGCTCAGAGTACCGTGTTCATCTCAGCTAAAACAAGGGATAACATAGAAGAACTCAGGCAAATGCTGTACGGGGAGGTCAGGAAGATACATGTCCTCCGTTACCCTTACAACAATTTCCTTTACGAATTTCAGTGATCCGTCACAACAGTCCGGCAGAGATCATGTACTCTGCTATCTGGACGGCATTAGTGGCAGCGCCTTTGCGGATGTTGTCGGCAACGACCCACATGTTAAGGGTCTTCTCCTGGGAGAAGTCGCGCCTGACACGGCCCACAAAGACCTCGTCACGGTCATGGGCAATTATCGGCATGGGGTATTTTAATTCAGAGGGATTATCATAGAGGATGACCCCGGGTGCTTCTGACAGCAGCGCTCTCACCCTGTCAAGTTCAAATTCCCGTACGAATTCAATATTGACTGATTCGGAGTGGCCTCCGGTGACGGGTACCCTTACTGCCGTTGCCGTGACGCGTATCTCCTCATCGCCCAGTATCTTGCGGGTCTCGTTCACCAGCTTCATCTCCTCCTTCGTATATCCGTTGTCGACGAAGACATCGCAGTGCGGCAGACAGTTCTTGTCGATAGGCCATGGATAGACCATCTCGCCGCTAATCCCCTGCCGCTCATTCTCCAGCTGTGTGACAGCCCTGACACCAGTGCCGGTCACGGACTGATAGGTCGAGATCACAAGCCGTCTGATGGTGTATTCCCTGTGCAGGGGAGCGATGGCCATCAGCATCTGTATCGTTGAACAGTTGGGATTGGCAATGATCTTATCTTTTTGTGTAATGACCCGGGCATTGATCTCGGGCACGACCAGCGGAATATCCTTCTCCATCCGCCATGCCGATGAATTGTCGATGACAACCGTACCAACCTGGGCAAAAACAGGAGCCCATTCTCTTGATACCGAACCGCCGGCAGAGAATAGGGCTATGTCTGGTGCTGCCTCAACAGCCTCCATAATACTCACTACTTTCACGGGTTTTCCCCTGAAGGTCAGTTCCTTGCCTGTCGAACGCTCAGAGGCGACGGCAATAAGCGTGTCGACCGGAAACCGCCGTTCCTCAAGAACCTTCATCATCATCCGGCCTACCATTCCTGTGGCACCTACAACTGCTACGCGCATTTCTTTTTTTTATTTGAAATATTTATCCGAACTTTATCATGAAAGACCGACAAATTTAATTCTTTTTTGTTCCCGCTGCATGAAAAAGGTTATACTGTTGTCGTCGTTGCTGCTGTCTTTATGTGCCTCAGCTCAGCTGTCGTACACCTTCGAGGATGGCACCACTTCAGACTGGGTTTTCAACCTGCCTGACAGATGGCGTGCTGAAGCATTATCTCCATTGAGCGGTCAATACTCACTGCACCATTCTTTTGATAACAGCAAATCATCATCCGATGCCGCAATGTTCAGTTTTTCGGGACTTTGCCCGGCATGTGACACGGTCATATGGGAGTTCACCGTACGCCACGGAACAGATCCTTCATCTTCAAACAAATGGTCGTTTATCCTTATGAGTGATGCCGGTCCCGGAGAGATCACAACAGGCAGTAACTATAACGGGTTTGCGGTTGGTGTGAATATGACCGGGTATGATGACACTCTCAGGCTATGGCATGTGTCAGACGGGAAAATCAGTGCTGTTGTGACAACAGATGTAAACTGGCAGACGGATGTCGGGGCAGGTAACCCTGCCAGCATAAGGGTAATCAGGTCAAAAGAAGGAGTGTGGCTGCTGGAAGTTGCATGGGGCAAGGAGCAAGGAGCATGGGGGGAAGAGCAAGGGGCATGGGATGATTTGGACATAGAAGTGCACGGGGTCCGTTATGCCGGGATATTATATACATACACTTCTACGCGCGACAGGATGCTATGGGTCGATGATGTGTCCGTCAGCGGCGTGTTTATTGAAGACACACTGCCGCCGCATATAGTGTCAGTCGTTGCCCTGAGGCCTGACATACTCCTGGTTATTCTGGATGAGGAACCGGATACGTCCTTTGCAAAGAACGGAAATATGTCTCTTTCAGGTGAGTTGCAGGTAGAGGAGATAATTAAGACAGCTCCCCTGGTCTACAGGTTACATCTATCCGGAAAAATCCGCAACAGGGAATCATGTGAACTTACGGTAAATAGACTATGCGATCAGGCCGGTAACTGTTCCTCAAATGAAATTATTTCATTCATACCTGTTTATGCCGTCACCGGTGATGTTGTTATCTCCGAGATCATGGCCGATCCGTCGCCGCCGGTAAAGCTGCCAGAGAGCGAATATCTTGAGATCACTAACCGAACGGCTGACAGCCTCTCTCTTGACAGCTGGATGCTGATTGCCACCAATGATACTGCTGTTCTGCCCCAGGCATGGATCGGGGCAGGGGAGTGCATCATTTTATGTCCCGGCTCAAAGAGAGCTCTGTTCTCTTCATATGGACCTGTCATTTGTCCCGGGTTGTTCCCGTCGCTTAACGACGGCGGTGAGACCATAGCACTGCGTGACGCCTGCGGATCCCTGATGCATGCCGTTTCATACACTCCTGAATTTTTTAATGACGGCCTCAGGTCCGGGGGCGGATGGTCGGCAGAACTGACCGATTTGACCAATCCGTTCAATGAGCCTGATGCATGGAGAGCATCCCTTGACCCTTCAGGCGGAACGCCTGGCAGAGGCAACTCAACAGAAATAGTGACGGAAGATTCCAGTTGCCCGGAGGTAATAGCCGTATGGCCTGTTACGCCTGACAGGCTGAAGGTGCTGTTTGACGAGACCATCGTTAAGTATGAGGGCGAAAAATGGCTGGCCGACGGCGCAGAGACATTTCCTGCCGTTTCTGATGACATAGCTGACCGTGCTGTGCTGATTCCTCTGAAAGAGGAGCTTCATCCCGGTGCTGTCAGCAGCCTGCTCATCCCTTCTTCAGTCACTGACTTCGCAGGTAACAGACCCTGCGTGACTGCACTGAAGACCGGACTGCCTTCTGATCCCTCCGCAGGAGAAATTCTTTTCAATGAGATACTGTTTGATCCGGCGACCGGATGCCAGGATTATATTGAGCTTTACAATAATTCCGATAAGGTTTTTGACCTGTCTCAGCTTTTCCTGGCCAATGGCAGCAATACGCCTGTTATCACTGTCTCATCAATATCCCGCCAGCTCCTGCCGCGAGATTATGTTGCGCTGACAACTGACAGGGAGTCGATTGCGGACTATTATGGCTGTGCCGGAGTTCATTCTCTCTATGAGATCGCCCGTCTCCCTTCGATGCCTGATGACAAGGGCAGCCTGGTGCTCTATGACCACGGACTGAATATCATTGACAGGGTCGATTACAGCAGCTCGATGCATCTTCTCTTTCTCTCCGGCACAGAGGGCATAGCCCTTGAAAAAGTCTCACCGAACCTGCCGTCAGGCATTCCGGGTAACTGGCACTCGGCTTCTGAAGGGTGCGGCTGGGGTACACCCGGCATGGAAAATTCCACTCTTCTTGATCCGGCGGATGAAAGCCGGGGAATGACTCTCTCCTCGCCAAGAATATCACCCGACTGTGATGGATTTGAGGATGTCGTCTCCGTGGATGTCTTTCCCGGAGGTAATGAGAATGTCATCTCGGTAACCGTCTTCAGCGACCGCGGCTATATCGTCAGACGGCTGGCTGAGAGGTTTGCGGCCGGGGAGGGTGGACGGTTTGTGTGGGACGGCACATCTGACGCCGGCGCAAGGCTGCCGGCAGGCCTGTATATGATAATAGCCGAGGCCTTCAATACTGAAGGTATATCCGCAAGATGGAAGGAAGTATGTGCTTTAGTGTACCGCTGACGGTCAGAAGGTGGCTATGAGCTCCTTAATTATTTCCGTCATCTTCAGCTCACTCTTTTCAGCAGCCTGCTGAACAGACTCGTGGGTTGTATATTCAATCTTGCCTTCCACACCAAGGTCTGTGATAATGCTTACAGCAAATACAGGCACGTCCATATGCCTTGCCGTTATCACTTCAGGTGTAGTCGACATGCCAACGGCATCTGCCCCGATCATCCTGAAATGGCGGTACTCGGCAGGTGTCTCGAATGTGGGTCCGGTGGTTGAAAGATAAACCCCGTGGGTAACCGGGATACCGAGCCTGGCGGCTATAGCTTCAGCTCTGGCAATAAGATCCCTGTCATAAGCTTTACTCATATCCGGAAAGCGCGGTCCGATACGGTCGTCATTGGGTCCGATGAGAGGATTGGGCAGCAAGCTGATGTGATCAGTGATTATCATTATATCACCTATTCTGAAAGAAGGATTGGTACCGCCGGCAGCGTTCGAAAGAAACAGAGCCTTGATGCCAAGCTCTTTCATGACCCTGATGGGGAAGGTCACCTGTTCTGAACCGTAGCCCTCGTAATAATGGAACCGGCCCTGCATGGCCACCACTTTCCTTCCTCCGAAATCACCGAAGATGAGCCTGCCGGCATGTCCTTTCACAGTTGAGATCATGAAATTCGGAATGTCTGCATAGGGTATTCCGATCTGATTCTCTATGGCAGTGCTGAGCCCCCCGAGCCCTGTTCCGAGCACGATACCGGCATCCGGTGCCTTAAAGCCTTTCGACCTGAGAAAGTCAGCTGTCTGTTTTATTTTTTCCAGTATATCCATATACTTTCCTTATAAATTCGTCTTCATTTTCAATGAATTCCACACTCACGGGAAGGCTGTACAATGCGTCCCTCAGACTGTCTGCAATATTAGTGATTTCTTTTAATCTCACGGCATCCTTCTCAGTGGTAACGACTATTTTATCCTCGTTATCGATCGCATCAAACGCCGAGGAAATTGCCTCAAGGTCTTTCCCTTTAAACCTGTGGTGATCGGGGAATGAAATATGGGTCACCCCGGCAGCGATGCCTGAAAGATATTTAACCATGGGTGCAGGATCAGCTATACCTGTCACCAGCACTACATCCGTTTTGCGGGTTATCGTTCTTCCTGCTCTTACGAAAAGCGGAACAGGCTTCCCGTAAATGAGCCCGGTGAAAAAAATGCTTTGACCCCCGGTGATATTCATTGTTTCTTTTACCCTTTTCAGCTCTTCAGGGGTTGTCCCCGGCGGCACCTTGGTAACGATGATCACATCAGCTCTCTTCATGCCGCTGAGATTTTCCCTCAGCCTGCCCAGCGGCAGGAGGCGGTCATGCGTCATCAGCCTGCCGTAGCTGGTCAGCACGATATTCATGCCTGCTCTCACCGACCTGTGCTGAAAGCCATCGTCAAGAATAATTGCCCCTGCAGCCGGTGATGTGCGCATTATCTCAGTGATCCCGTGAACCCTGTCGCGGTCTACAAATACGCGTGCATCCGACATCCGGCGCGCCATCAGCAGCGGCTCATCACCGGCAGTGTCGACACGGTCTTCTGCCCTGACGGGTCTGAAACCCCTGCTCTTCCTGAGGTACCCGCGGCTGAGGACTGACACCTGCATCATGTCAGACAACAGTTGTGCAATGTATATCACATGAGGTGTCTTGCCGGTACCTCCGACTGTAATATTACCGACACATATCACCGGTAGGGGGAATGTTCTGCTCTTCAGAATGCCAAGGTCATACAGCCTGTTTCTCAAAGCTGTGACCGCCCCGTAGATCACCGAGGGCAGCCACAGGTAGATTTTCCTTGGCAGGATCATCTTAATAGATATCTATGTAGCAGGGCATTACAGCCTGTACACCTCCTGAAGAGATAATCTCTTTCAGGTCATAATAATATCTTGCAGCCTCCCCCAGCTCCCTGGTAACTATTTTTTCTCTCACCTCTCCCGACATTTCCTTCAGCAGCCTGGTATATATGTCAACTGCCGCAGGCCTCTCGACTATCCGGTAGGTCTCCAGTTTTGCAAGCGAGGCAGCTTCTTTAACGGCATCGTTCAGTCCGCCGAAAGTGTCAACCAGTCCAACCCCGGCAGCATCTGTCCCGCTCCATACATGCCCCTGTCCCAGACTGTCAACATTAGCCTGGCTCATGCCTCTTCCTGCTGCAACAACACCGGTAAAGGTGCTGTAGGTACGTTCCACATTAGCCTGAAGGACCTCTTTCTCAAATGCGGTGAGAGGCCTTGTCAGCGATGGAGCGTCGGAGTGGGCGTTGGTACTGACAACATCAGAGCTGATTCCCAGCTTTTTATCAAGCAGTGTCTGTGCGTTCGGGATAAGGCTGAAAACGCCTATTGAGCCGGTGATAGTCACCGGTGAGGCAAGTATTTTATCAGCTGCGGCAGAGATATAGTATCCGCCGCTGGCGGCGTAGTTACCCATCGAAACCACTACCGGCTTCACTTTGGAAGTGAGCTCCACCTCGCGCCATATCATATCCGAGGCCCAGGACATTCCCTCCGCGTGAATTTACCCTGAACACCACCGCTTTAATGGTAGTGTCGAGACGTATCTCACGCAACTCGGAAGCATACCTGTTTCCGCCGATGTTTGTTTCGTCTCCTTCACCCATGACAATGCTGCCTTCAGCGTATACCACGGCGATCTTGGATTTTGCGAGGCCACCAGTATGCTTTTGCGGCACCTTTGAATATTTGGTCATGGAGACGTAGTTGATCTTTTTACCTTCCTCTATGCCCGCAGCGCTTCTGATGCTGTCTTCGAGCTGATCGCGGTAGATGGTTCCGTCTATCAGGCCGGCGTTGGTCATACGTACGGCATCATAGCCTGACAGTGAGTCGGCCAGCTGCATGACACGTTCGACGGGCACACCTCTTGATTCGGAGATGGCTTTCACGGCATGTTCCCATATCGAGCCCACATATTCGGAGATCTGATAGCGGTTCTCATCGCTGAGCTTATCAAGCATGTACGGTTCGACCGCTCCCTTGAATTTGCCGTGACGTATCACCTGCACGTCGACGCCCAGTTTCTCAAGCGCATCCTTATAGAAAGTAACCTCAGCTGCCAGTCCTTTAAAGTCGAACATCGATGTCGGGTTCAGCCAGATGGCATCTGCAGCTGTGGAGATGAAATAGCTCTCCTGCATAAGGATATAGTCAGAGTAAGCATAAATGAACTTCCCGCTTTGTTTGAATTCTTTGAGCGCAATGCGCAGTTCATCGGCAGTAGCCCATCCTGACGGCATTAATCCGTTATCAATGAGGATACCGCTTATCTTATCGTCGCTGGCTGCCTTGCGCAGATTCTTAAGTATATCGTTTAATCCTGCCTCAGGTGCAAACGTCAGTGAAAAGGGATCCAGCATAGCCAGGGGATTACTGTTCGTGCGGTCAGGTATCGCTGTGCCAGTCTTGAGCACCAGTACCGATTTTTCCGCTATCTCGGCCGGCTTGCTGCCTGCTGCCGCTATCCCTGAGATGACAGAGAGCATGATCACGAAGAACAAAATGCCGGATAATATCAGACCAACTATGACCGCAAGGGTCATCTTAAGGAAACTTTTCATTTTAAAGCTTTTTAATTTCGACGGCCAAATTATAAAAAATTAAGCATCTTTATGGCAGTAAAGCCTTTGACATGAAATTACAAGCCCGCTCCAGGGTCATCATCGGACTGGGAAGCAATCTCAGCGACAGGTTTGCCGCTCTCTCACGTGCCCTTACGCTGTTGAAAGAGGAAGCCGGCGATATCGTTGCTGCCTCGTCAGTATGGGAGAGTGAACCGTGGGGTTTTGAGGCCGACGATCAGTTTCTCAATATGGTTGTGGTACTTGAAACAGGCAAGCAACCACGTCAGCTGATGCAGCTCTTCAGGTCTCTTGAAGGGCGTATGGGACGAAAACGCAGCGGCGGGGGAAGATATGAATCACGTATCATTGACATCGACATTCTTCTGTGGCACGACCGGGTCATATCGATGCCGGGGCTTGAGGTGCCCCACCCGAAGCTGGCAGACAGGAGGTTCGTGCTCGAGCCTTTGTATGAAGTGGCACCCGGTGCCGTGCATCCTGTCACAGGACTGACTGTAAAGGAAATGCTTGCCCTGTGCGATGACAGGTCAGATGTGAGGCTCTGCTGAAAAACAGTTCTAGAGGGCCCCGTTATCAGCGAAGCTGTAATAATCCTTGCCGGTGACGATCAGGTGGTCAAGCAGCTGTATATCCATCAGCGCCCCGGCCTCCTTGATCTTCTGTGTGATGCGTATGTCAGAGTCGCTGGGAGTGTTGTTTCCCGAGGGGTGATTATGACATATCACCAGTCCTGACGACAGTGTCTCTATTGCCTTTTTCATGACTATGCGCACGTCGGTCACCGTGCCGCTGACCCCTCCCTGGCTTATCTTCATTCGTCCGGTAACCCTATTTGCCCTGTTGAGGAACAGTATCCAGAATTCCTCATGAGTCAGGTCTTCCAATAGGGGACTGATTATGTTAAAGACATCTGACGATGATCGGATCTGGGGGTTTTCAGATGCCTCCGCCATCTTTCGTCGGCGTCCCAGCTCCAGTGCAGCAGAAATAATGACGGCCTTGGCATCGCCCAGGCCTCTTATCTTGCGTATCTCTCCCGCGCTGAGCCTCCCCAGATCGCCGAGTGAGTTGCCGGCCAGAGCCAGCAGTTCATGTGCCAGGTCAACGGCTGACCTGTTCCTTGTGCCTGATCCGATCAGGATAGCCAGCAGCTCAGCATCGCTGAGGCTTGAGGGCCCCTTTGTCCAGAGCCTCTCACGGGGCCTGTCCTCGACAGCCCAGTCAGTAATTTTCAGTGACATGCAGCAAAACGAATTATCCCACTGCAATATAAAAAAAATAGCCGTCACCTGGCGGTGGCGGCTGAAAAATTAATGTCCCGAAAACCTTATTTAAGGCCGGAAACGTGTTTTGTTATCGAAGACTTGAGGTTTGAAGCTTTGTTCTTATGAATGACATTCCTCTTTGCGAGCCTGTCTAGCATGGAATTGAGCTTGGGCAGCAACTCACCAGCCTCGGCTTTATCCGTGGTCTTGCGCATATTTTTAAGCGCATTGCGCATGGTGCGGGCATGGTACTTGTTACTCTCCTTCTTTCCTTCGGCCTGTCTCGTAGCCTTCAGTGCTGATCTGTGATTAGCCATATTTTCAGTTTAATTTGTTTGTAGTAAAATACTCTTCTCCGTCTTTTTTTCCGGTGCAAACTTAGTAATATTTTTTATTATCTGGCTCTTCCGGGCAGATTTTGAAAAATCATTCAAAACTAAAAGCCTTGAATGAATGTGGCTTTAAGGTGATGCTGTATCTGTTTTTCAGTTGGTTGCTGCCATCAGGACTATAGGGCGACAGTCGGCTAAGTTCTCCGGGAAACTGTTGATTCGTGCTAAGATCAGTTATTTTGCTGTATTTATCAGATGTGACAATTTTCAGCGTAGTTTCATAATCTGAGAACGATTCTACAATAAAGGTATCATTATCATAAAGATACAGACTAATATCTGATGGCCCTTCGATTGAAACGTTTAAATTTCCACATAAAATTTCTCTGATTTTGTTCAATACCTGTGGAGGCAGGTTATACAGATCGGCAAAGTTATCCGGAATGGTAAACACATAAAGTTTTCCTTTTGAATAATCGGCCATATGTAAAACAGGCCATCCATTTTCTCCGGCGATCCCTGAAACAATCTCCCACGAATTGTTGGTGAGATATTGCAGCTGTTGCATTAATATGGATTTATCATTATGCACCATTTGCCGGCGATCGATCATAAAATCCTGTACCAAAGCTTTCCTGTCCGTATATCTCAATTCAACGATATCGCCCAAACCTTTATCCTGCAATGCGCGTAACAAACCGGAAGTTATAACCACGGTTTTCCCTGCTGTCAATTGATTTTTTATTTTGCCAACAATGTCTGCGTCAAATTTTGCTGATTCCGTTAACAGTATAATATTGTCTTCTGCCGGAAACTCTGGTCTTATATCCATTGGCAAACCAATCATGCCAAGATAATTATGCAGGAAGTCCTCTCCTACAGAGTGATACGGCCGGTAGCTTTTAATACCAATGGGATTACCTGTTTTGCCCATAATATTATCTGCCGTTTCCAGGGCATAGCCTGCAACTCTTGCAAGGCTGGTTGGTCTTACCGGTGTACCGGCATTTTTATTTACCGGTTGCATCATCTCATCAAAGTCAAAACTGGTTCCTTGTCCCTGCCAGGCTGACCGATTGGACGGATCGATGGCAGTGTTAAGCAGACCAAAATGGAATAAGGTTATTTCCCTGGCTTTACCAAAGGCGGTTATCCACAATTGTTCAGCATACCTGTCATAATTGCTTATGCCGAACGGATCAACCCAACCACCACCGTTTCGACCCGGTGCAATGTTCTCAAAATAACGCATGATATTGTAACCCAGGTATGCCTGTAAATGCTGATCACTCACCACGGCATCTCTGGTTTCGGTACCGGTATAGATACCGTCAAATATTTTGGGTTGTGTTTCAAGATTAAAGCCGAGTCCCTGAAAGTGCTCGTACCAGTTTGGATACTTGATGATCACTTTTACATTTGGATTTACTCTTTTTGCAGGCCCTACGATAAGGTTTTGTGCGGCTTCAGTCATCAGGTCCAAACGATATTGCGTCCAGCTTTTGTCGCCTTTGTCCTTTATAGCATCGTCGGTTTTACAGTTTGTAAAGAAAAAATCATCGAGGATGAACTCATTAAAATTCTTTGCCGTGTATTCAGCAATCTCTTTTGCTTTTTTACGGTGCCCGGGATCATCATAACAAAAAGACTGAAAATTACCGGTTGTTATGGCGGTATAAGTAATGCCTCCGGCTATTTCAATGCCCTTGTCGTTGAAAAACTTCTTGGCAATGTCCAGGGTTTTTTGGTCAACAATAAAAAAATCACGATGAGTCTCAAGATAAACTTTATCGATTTTTATTTGTCTGCTAATCTCCGCCCATCTTGGTTTGAGATAATTTGTTGTATCGGCCATCTGACTTACATCCTGAGCCGTGCAATAAATCGATACTTTAAAGTTTTGGTACTTCTGGGGGAAACACGTCACAAAAAGTGCTGAAAACAGAAAAACAAACAAGATTTTTTTCATGATAAATAGTTATTATGGAATTAATGCATACTGTGCTAAGAAAAACGACCGCTTATTTTACTAAATTCTTAAAAGCTGACCCAAAAATTAAATAACCGGTGTTCCCGGCAATTGTGCCCTCGTTTTGTCCCCACAGAAATGGCCAGTCGTCGTAGTTTTCAAAGTGGTCGGGTTTTCTGAATAATAAACCCGGAGCAACATTGCCCGGAATAAATGAGAAATCAGCCCTGTTATTACCGTAAAAGACTGCTTTCGGACGAGCGGCACCCACCGCTGCCACTAATGAATAATTGTGGTACGGGTGGCAGCCAAACAGCCAGTTAGTGGTTTTGAAAGCATGGCTGGCGTCGATAATATCAGGGAAATGTTTGCTGGCAAAGCAAACGGTGGTGCCAAAGCTAACCACAGCTCCGCCAGCAGCCCAGTTGCCAAGGCCTATAGGGACTCCGTACGGATTATCTTTTTCAAGCCCGTCGATGTATTCTTTGTACTTTACAACATACGGGCGGAGCTTTTCTTTGAAAGATGCGTCCATATGTGGTATGGCATCCAATGCCGTCAAAATGTTCCTGCTGACGTTAAGCTCAAGTGCAGGCCATAAAAGTTCCTGAAATTTATCGATATATTGTTTCTCCCCTGTTGAGATGTACAATTGAAGATTGGTGGCCGTATTTGCTGATCCACCTCCCCAGCCAAGGGTATCCTGCGGCTGATTGGCAAGTAATTCCGCTGCCTCTTTCAGAAGTCTTTTTGACTGCTGCAATGCTCTCGCCGAAAGATCGTCGTTATATCCTTTCAATGCCCGGCTTGCTGCGGCAAACATTGTTGCTGCCCTAAGATCGAGGCCGGGATTACGGCTTGTAAAT
Organism: uncultured Bacteroidales bacterium; assembly: GCA_963719235.1. GTDB lineage: Bacteria > Bacteroidota > Bacteroidia > Bacteroidales > VadinHA17 > SR-FBR-E99. The sequence goes on along the minus strand of CAVRBS010000031.1, from coordinate 88,492 downwards.
GCCCACATATCATCCTTAACTCCGCTCGACCGGCCGTCAGCGGCTACTTCGTAAGGACCAAGATCCGGATTATAAGGAAGACCATCTGTTATTGAGGCTGCGTCACCAAGGTGATGGTAGTTATCGAGAACAGCGTTAGTGAGCGTTTGTGACATGTGGCCGATAATCTCTGCCTGAGCTACCAGGTTTAATGTTCCATGCTCTATAAACTGCAACACGTCTGGTGTCCCATCCGGACGGTGAAGATCGACATAGCGTTGCTGCTGATCGATAAAAGTCTGATCGCGTAAGGGTTTGAATGATTCCCAGGTTTTAACAAAGTTCTGCACTACGCCAATGTTCGATCCTGTCTCGATATCAAAATCTCCGGCATCGAAAAAACCGCCGATGTTTAATCCGGGAATCAATTCCAGCGCCTCATATCTGGTATCTGTTGTTGGTCCCTGTCCATGCAGGTCGAAGTGATCGGTGTTCGGCGGAGCCTGAAGATAACCTTCCTTGAAAGGCTCGCCATGCCACACCCTGTATGCCTCGTTTACGAACATGTGATTCATGTGAATTGGAATCCATATATCGCTGGTGGCTTCGGTGATCCTGTCATAAACGCTGTTTTCTATCAGGAAGTTATTCGTTTTAAATCTGCCATACTGAATGTAGTATATACCCGGGGTCTTAACTGAAGAAAAATCGAATTTCACGTAGTGGTACTTGTAATAGTCGCCCCAGGGTACGATCTTGCCGCTGAATACTTTGGCAGCATTGCCATCTTCGCCTACCTTATAAATCGATGCTTTTACAAGCGGTTTGTCTTTCTTGTCGAGTTCAATGACAGAGACTTTGGGCTGAGAAGGGAGATATCCCACTTGCGAGAAGCCGATATTTGGCTCTCTTATCCAACCTTTAATGGCATTTGGTTCAACGGTCCAGGTCAATACCTTGCCTGTTTTTCCTGCCGGAAGCAGACTGCGAACGACAAACCAGCCGTTTTGTGCCAGCACACGGCCGTCGAAAAGCATCAGATCTGCATCCGGCGAGGTGATTTTTACCAGACGTCCGGGTTCATCAGGCGCCAGGAGAAAGGTACGGCCGGTTTCGAGAGGAAGCGGATCGATAAATTTCCCGGTTCCCCTGTCATCGGAAGTTACATACCCCTTGAACTGCTTAGGCTTTTTACTGTTAGGCTTCGTAACGGTGTTACCTGCCACATAGCGCGGGAATCGATTTATACGCCCATCCATCAGATAGGTCTTATCCCCAGTATTGCGAGGGCAGAAACTCAAGATTAAATCCGGCACTCCCTTCAAGTGCGGCGGGAAGGGGCTTATCGAGGTAAACAGATATCTCAACACCTTTACCCCTGGCCGTGACAACCACGCGCGAATCAAAATCGTAATCGTCATACCTTAACCCAACCTCAATGGTGTTCGATGCACGGTCTGCCTTTCGGGTCGGCATTGCAGGCACAAGATCCCATTGCTCCGGAGTGTTCGAAAGTCTCACAGCACCTCCTTGCGCTGTTCTGACACCATGGTGGATCAATTCTATACCGGCGTTTTTTTCATCGTTAAAACCTCCGGTAAAAAGGTTACTGTACACGAGGACATTGACGCCTTGCGTCTCGAAATACTCTAGATCATTGAGTTTCAGATCCTGGCCCGAAGCATTATTGAATGCCGCCAGCAGAATTGCTGAAACTGTCAGAAATGATAATCTTTTCATATTGAATAGAAAATTTAAATATAGGTAGTGGTTTAAATATTTAATTCATTATTGTTTCGCTCATCACGAGTACCCTGGGCTGGCACTACTGCCGCGAAGCTGTTACGATGCAGGTGTCCGGGCACAAATTTCTATCCAGCCAGTTTGTAGTCCCGGATTAGGAGTCCAGGTGAAAGATTTAATCTTTTTGTAAGATTACGAATCATCTCAACGGTCAACTTGCGTTTGCGACTAAGAACCTCAGAAACCCTGTTTTTTCCACCAATAACATCGGCAAGATCAATCTGTTTAAGTTGCATTTCTTCCATCCTGATCTTTATTGCCTCAATTGGATCCGGAGCATCTATATAGTAGTTTTTCTTTTCGTAATCGTCAACCATTAATCCCAGAATGTCTGCCTCGTCACTTTTAAGTGTACCGATCTTAGCATCAAATATTTCCTCAAGTCTCTTAAGAGCTTTCTGGTAATCCGCTTCCGTTTTAATCAGTTTTATATTCATCGTTTTACTTTTTTAAATCGTGTTTGCATCAATTTTCTCATAGTCAGCATGAGACCCAATGAATCTGATGAAGATCCATTGTTTTTCAAAGTTGAATTTTGCTACTAGTCTGAAGGAATTGCCCTTAATATTAACAACAATCCTGCTGTCCTTTAAAATACTTGCATTTACATAAGTCTTCTTAACATCATTGGGAGTTTTCCAGTCTGAGTTCATTGCTGTGTCATACCATGTCTTTAAGTACTGTTCAGTATCAGAGTGTTTCTCCCAGAACTGTCTAAGAGTACTTTTTGCAAAAATTCGCTCCATTAATTTGTTGTCTGTGGCAAAGATAGAAATTAATTCCCAAAATGGGAACCACTCGTTTGATATATTTGCAAAATTTTAATGCCTGTTATTGCCAGGCCATAGTCCGGGTGAATTTGTCATGTTAGCAGATGGCCGATGGCTTAAACATAATACGGTTATATGTCTGCTAAAAGTTTTAAAGCAGTCTCGATTTTTCACCCTGATCCGGGAGTCCTGACATACATTTTGAGCACCTGTAAAAAAAAGAAACCGCCTGAAATCCTTGATTCTAAGCGGTTGCTAAAAAAATGATTTTTTTGTAGTCCATAGGGGAATCGAACCCCTGTTACCAGGATGAAAACCTGACGTCCTAACCACTAGACGAATGGACCTTAAAGAACTTAAAAAAGCGGATGCAAAGATGGAAGCTTTTTTTTGAACTTCAAAATATTTCGCCAAAAAAGACTTCCCGCCTTGCATCCGCCATTAAATGGGCGTTTAAATGTAAACTAGAAGATGTACCTTACTGAGATGCCTCCGTTCCAGTAGAACGGGTCAGGCCCGCCTGTGAACTGGATGGAGGGTCCGACACCGAATGCAAAATTAAGCGGAATATCCTCCAGGGTATACTCAAGACCAACAACACCATCTATACCAAACAGGACTCCAGATGAGTATTCATCCTGGTATGTTTGGTTCCAGAATCCGATATGAACTCCGGGGCCGGCGAACCAGTCAAGGTTGGGTGTCCATCCGGTTGCATTCTGCCATTCATAATAACCTGCGAATGCAAAATTATTTCCCCAGTAACCTGTACCCATTAACAGTTCAATTGCGTTGGTTTTCGATATGAATGTCTTGAAGGTAACACCTGTCGGGTCGCCCAGTCTGAGTCCGATTGCTGATTTGTAACTCTGTGCCTGCGCGCCGATGGTGACCGCCGCAAGAATCAACATAATAATCAATGTTTTCTTCATCATGAAAATTTTTAATTAATGAACCGCGAAATTAAAAAAAGTAATGTAAAAAATGTATTGCTTATTTAAATAGTAACAAACTTATAGCCATAACGCCCATGCCTGACACCAGTCCGTAAATGGCCAGATGGTGCTCTCCGTATTTTTCCGCAGCGGGAAGGAGCTCATCGAGAGAGATGAACACCATAATCCCTGCCACAAAAGCGAATAATCCGCCCATGAGCGCTTCGCTCATTATGGGAAGAAGTATGAGGTAACCCACCAGCGCACCCAGGGGCTCGGAAAGGCCGCTCAGGAAAGAGAGCCTGAATGCTTTTCGTTTGCTTCCGGTGGCATAATACACAGGCACCGATACGGCAATACCCTCAGGTATGTTATGTATGGCTATTGCCACGGCAATTGCGATACCTATCTGCGGATTGGTGAGCGCTGCGGTGAATGTCGCCAGCCCTTCCGGGAAGTTATGGATACCGATGGCAAGTGCGGTCATGACGCCCATGCGCATCAGCCGGCCGCTTCTTGCCTCATCCTCGCCTCCCTCAAGCTTCCTGAGCTCATGCGGGTTCTCGTATGAAGGAATGAGTTTGTCTATGATGCCGATAATCACAATGCCTCCAAAAAAAGCCATGACTGCTATCCACCATCCCTGGCGCATACCCATAGCCGTTGAAAGCACTTCGCGTCCCTGTGCGAAAAGTTCTACAAACGACACATAGATCATCACTCCCGCTGAGAAACCAAGGCTTACGGTAAGGAATTTAGTGTTGGTCTTCTTTGCAAAAAAGGCAATGGTGCTGCCTATGCCTGTCGAAAGACCGGCAAAAAGGGTCAGCCCGAAAGCCATTAATACCGTGTTGAAGTCGGGATGCATCACTTTTTTATATTAACAAGTTCTTCTGCGAAGGGTTGCATGCCGGTACCGTTAAAATCACCGGAGCTCATAAGGAGGAACACTACATCATTGCCTTCGACAGCCCTGACCATATCAAGCAGCCGGGACGAATTGTCGGAGACAGTCACAATATTGCTTCCGAATGCTTCACTGACCGTCTCTAGTCGCAAGAGGCGGCAGTTTTTTCATGGCAATGGCATGAGGATTAAAATAAACGAAGGCTTTGTCGGCACAGTCGAGTGTTCCCCTGTACTGGTCTATGAAACCGGCGCTCAGGCTGCTGTAAGTGTGAAGCTCAAGCAAAGCCACAACCTTTTTGGAAGGATACTGTTCTTTCACCGCTTCCACCGTTGCCTTAACCTTTGAAGGCGCGTGCGCAAAATCGAGATACACGGTCCTTCCTCCGTTTGACGCCAGCAACTGCAGACGCTTTGCCGTTCCCGGGAAAGAACCGATGGCGGCATAAAACTGGTCTTCAGTCAGGCCGGCGGCCAGGCAGACCTCACGGGCAGCACTGAGATTGTGCATATTATGCGCCCCGAAGAAACCTACCTTCACCATCCTGTTTATCGTCACGGCATAACATCCTGTCTTGTTGACCATGTAACCGTGAATATCATAAGGCACCTTCCTGATATCATCACGGCAGTGTGCAGCGATTTTTACCGCTTCCTGGTCATTGACATAATAGAGCAGGGATCCCCCGGGCATTATGGTCGATGCAAAAACGGAAAACTGTTCACAGTAGTTCTCAAAAGTGGGAAAGACGTTCATGTGATCCCATGCTATACCGTTAATTACAGCTATATGTGGTTTGTACAGATGGAATTTCGGTCTGCGGTCAACCGGCGAAGTGAGATATTCGTCACCTTCGATGACAGCTATGCGGGAATCACTGCTCAGACCCACCATCGTCTCATAACCGTCTATCGCTGAACCGACAAGATAATCGAAAGGTATATTGTTGTACTTAAATGCATGCATTATCATGGCGGTGGTGGTGGTCTTGCCGTGACTGCCGCCGACCACTATCCTTAATTTGTCTCTTGTCTGATCATAGATATATTCGGGGAAAGAAACCACATTCAGCCCCATCTTCTCTGCTTCGATCAGTTCAGGGTTATCGGCACGGGCATGCATCCCCAGGATGACAGTATCAATATCACCCGTCAGTCTTTCAGGGAACCAGCCATCTTTTTCAGGAAGGATGCCAGCAGCGGCAAGCCTTGACCGTGACGGCTCGAAGATCTCGTCATCGGAGCCGGTGACATCATAACCTTTCATTTTAAGAGCGAGGGCCAGGTTATGCATTACTGCTCCCCCGACAGCTATGAAGTGTACTTTCATGGTCATGGATTCCTTCCGGCAAAAATACCAAAATTGGCTATCTTGCACCTGCCTAAAGATGCATAAATGAAATTATCTCTCTTTAATATTTCAAATTTCAGGGTTGACGGCGGCGCTATGTTCGGCGTCATACCGAAAGCCCTGTGGAGCAGGTCAGCCCCTGCCGATGAGAACAACACTATTGTCCTGTCGCTTAATTCGCTTGTGATAGAGACTGATGGCCACATCATACTTGTTGACGCTGGATGGGGTGACAAACAGGACGAAAAGTTTTTTCGTCATGCTTATCTTCATGGCGGATCCGGACTTATCGGCGGGCTTGCCGGATGCGGTTACAAGCCGGAGGATATTACTGATGTTCTGCTGACCCACCTGCATGCTGATCACTGCGGAGGATGTTTCGTCAACAGCCCTGACGGCGGCCAGTCTCCGGTATTCCCGAACGCAACATACCATGCCAGCCGTGTACAATGGGAATGGGCCACTGAGAATAATCCCAGGGAGGAGGATGCCTATCTGACTGAGAATTTAAAACCTTTCGGCGAAAGCGGCAGGCTCAGCCTGATTGAAGACAATGGCGAGCGGTGGCCAGGCGTGACCATAAGGATCTGTTACGGCCATACACCCGGACTTGTAGTGCCGGAGATCAGGTACAAAGACCGTGTATTTGTTTATACCGGAGATCTTATCCCGACTACCGCTCATATACCCCTTCTCTGGAACATGGCATACGACCTGCTTCCGCTGGTAACGATAGCTGAGAAGCAGGAGCTGCTAATTGAAGCGTTACAGGGGAATTATATTTTCCTGTTCCAGCATGACCCTGTTGCAGAGTGCTGCACTGTGGTGGAAACACCCAAGGGTATCAGGGCAGGAGTGAAGGGGAGGCTTGCGGATTATTTGTGACTTGCCGAGGATGACCCCCTTATAACAAGCTCCGAGGTAATGATCTTTGTCTGCAGGGGAGTACGGAGATTCTCGATGCGGTCAAGCAATAGCTTTGCCGCCATCTGGCCCATTTCATATCCCTTCTGATCCACCGAGGTGAGCCCGGGGTCTGTCAGGGTGGCAATCTGACTGTTTGTAAAACCGACGATTGCTATATCGCCCGGCACTTTAAATCCAAGGCGCTTCACAATCATCAGTGTCTGGGCAGCGGTGAGGTCATTGACGGCAAAGAAGGCATCGGGCATGGGTTTTCTCATGAGCAGCTTTGGCACGGTAATTTCTGCACATTCTATGTCATCACATTTAATGATGTCGTCCTTTGAGGGCGTCAGCCTGTACTCCTTCATTGCCTTCAGGTATCCGTTGAGCCTGTTGCGGGCAATGGCAAGTTGCTGCGGGCCGGCCAGGTGAATGATGCGCTTTCTGCCGGTGCGCAGAAGATGGTTTACAGCTTTATAAGCGCCAGTCTCATCATCTATAACTACCTTGTCCGTCTCGATCTCCTCGGCAACACGGTCAAAGAAGACTAGTGGTATGTTCTTTTCGACTATACTCCTGTAATGATCAAAGTTGGTGGTGCTCTTGGCAACTGAAGCAAGGATGCCGTCAACACGGCTTGAAAGAAGCGTTTTGATATTCTTCACCTCCTGTTCCCACATCTCATTGCTCTGGCAGAGGATCATATTATAATCCCTCTGGTAAACAACATCTTCAATGCCGCTGATCACTGTTGAGAAGAAATAATGTACCACTTCGGGTATCATAACCCCTATGGTTTTTGATGACCCGCTCTTCAGGCTCAGGGCAATAGGGTTAGGCCTGTAGTTCCATCGCTCTGCGAGTTCATTCACTGCGTCGCGCGTGGCTTTGCTTATATCGGGATGATCTTTCAGTGCTCTTGAAACTGTGGATGGAGAGATACCAAGTTCCCGGGCGATATCTTTAATAGTAATATTTTCTTTCCCCATATCTCTGAAAAGTCACGTTGGTAAAGATAATAAAATCAATTTTCCAAACTAATGCTTTTATATGACTTCAAACGTTTGCGGTAACGTTTGCGGAAAAAATCAGGAAAAGTGTTGGTTTACAGATTTAAAAGGACGAATTTTATCAGCCCTAATTGAAACAAATCAACCTTAATAATAATAACTATTCTGTAAACTGCAATTAAACTAATCTATTTATGGAGAAACTATCTGGAAAACGGCTCTTCATGCTGACCTTCGGCATAATGATGAGTCTTGTTGTCTTCGGGCAACAGGTAAGAGTGTCAGGTACAGTTACCGATGCTGCCGACAGATCGACTTTACCTGGTGTAAACGTCGTTGTCAAGGGTACGCTGACGGGAACTATTACCGGCATAAACGGAGAATACTCCCTGCAGGCAAAGCCCGGGGATGTTCTTGTGTTCACCTTTATCGGTTACCTTCAGCAGGAGGTGACCCTCGGTGATCAGACGGTGGTCAATGTAGCCCTGCAGACTGATGTGCAGGCTCTTGATGAGGTCGTGGTCATCGGTTACGGTACTGTGAAAAAGAGTGACAGGACAGGATCGGTGACGGCTGTCAGCTCAAAGGATTTTAACAAGGGAGCCATTACTTCGGCGCAGGATCTTCTGGTGGGAAAGACCGCCGGTGTTGTCATCACGACTCCCGGAGGTGCTCCGGGAAGCGACGCTAAAATACGCATCCGCGGCGGATCATCACTGAATGCATCCAATGACCCGCTGATCATCATTGACGGCGTGCCTATCAGCAACAACAACGTGTCAGGAAGCTCAAACATCCTTTCATTCGTTAATCCCAATGATATTGAGACCTTTACAATTCTCAAGGATGCCTCCGCAACCGCCATCTACGGTTCAAGGGCATCAAACGGCGTTATCCTGATAACAACCAAGAAGGGCAAGGCCGGCACGCCGTTAACTGTTTCCTATGACGGAAATGTCTCAGTAGCCAATGCCATTGCTTTTGTTGATGTTTTTTCAGGCGATGAGATAAGGCAGATCGCCTACGAAAAAGCTCAGAGTGGTCTCTATGATATTGATAATCTCAGCCTGCTCGGTTCGCAGAACACCAACTGGCAGAAGGAGATTTTCCGCACAGCCATATCAAGCGATCATAACCTTAGCCTGGCAGGTGCTGTCAAAAACTTCCCTTACCGTTTTTCGGTAGGATACACTGATCAGAACGGTATCCTTAAGAACACCGATATGCAGAGGTTCACCGGCTCTCTGAATCTTAACCCTACATTCTTCGGCGATGCTCTTAAGGTCAACCTCAACCTTAAAGGCATGAATACCCACCAGAATTTTGGTGATCACGGAGCCATCGGATCGGCAGTCAGTATGGACCCGACACAGGTTGTCATGGATGGCAACGAAGCTTCAGACGGATACTACCAGTGGGAAAATTACGGTGCTAACCTTGGCACCCCCAACCCGGTTGAACAGGCGTTGGCAGTTGACAACAGATCGATTGTTAACAGGGTGATCGGGAACATTCAGCTTGATTATGCAATGTTTTTCCTCCCCGAACTTCGCGCCAACCTTAATGTGGGTACTGATTATTCGACGAGTGACGGGCATAATAACCGGCCCGTGACTTCTCCGTCAACACTGACAAATCCTTTGAATGGCAGGCTTCAAGATTACAGCGGAACGAACAGAAATAACCTCCTTGATTTCTATCTTAACTATGTAAAAGACCTGAGCAGTATCAGCAGCAGGATCGATGCTACTGCCGGGTACTCATGGCAGCATTTTCAGAGGGAGGGCGACAACTATACCCGTGGTATAATTGATGAACAGCATCAGCAATACACGTAAGTCGGACAGCTCATCATATATAACTGAGAACTACCTTGTCTCATTCTTCGGCCGTGTGAATTACATACTGAAGGAAAGGTATCTTCTGACCGCCACCATACGTGAAGACGGGTCGTCACGATTTGCAGAGGATAACCGCTGGGGGCTCTTCCCGTCAGTGGCCCTGGCATGGAAAATCAAGAATGAGTCCTTCATGCAAAATGTTAAAAGTGTCACAGACCTGAAGCTCAGGTTAGGCTGGGGAATTACCGGCCAGCAGGATGTCGGAAATGATTATCCCGCCCAGGCTTTGTACAGGGAGGCATCGATAGGTTCTTACTATCCCATCGGAGGGCAGTTCCTGCCGACACTTCGTCCAGATGCTTATGACCCTGATATAAAATGGGAGGAGACAACTACTCTGAATGCTGGTCTTGACTTTGCTTTTGTTGCTGACCGCATCACCGGTTCGGTTGATGTCTACAAGAGGATCACCAATGATATGCTGAATACGGTTACAATACCCAGCGGAAGCAACTTCTCGAACACTCTTCTTACAAACGTCGGAAGCATGGAAAACAGAGGTTTTGAGCTTTCGCTTAATGTTGTTCCGGTCTCAAAATCAGATATGACGCTGACAATAGGTTTCAACGCAACTTATAACCAGAATGAGGTCACAAAACTGCTGATTACGGATGACCCCAATTATATAGGTGTCACTTACGGAACCAGTTTTGAAGGCATCAGGCAAGTGACCAGAGTCGGATATCCGGTCAGATCCTTCTTTGTCAACAAACAGGTTTATGATAATGACGGCAACCCTATGGAAGGTCTTTATGTTGATCTTTCAGGTGAGGGGGGAGTTGTCAACGGCGATAACGCTGACAAGTACATCTACCATAACCCCGCCCCTGACTGGCTGCTTGGCCTCTCGGCAAGATATGAGTACAAGAACTTCGATCTTTCCGCTTCAGCCCGCGGAAGCATAGGCAACTATGTTTTAAACAATGTGGCATCAGGTGCATCTTATGACCAGCTGTACCAGATAGGCTACTTTAAGAATTTCACCAAGGCACTGGCCGAGACTAATTTTGTAAAGCGTCAGTTTACAAGTGATTATTTTGTAGAGAATGCCTCATTCCTGAAACTTGACAACATAAGCGCAGGATACAGGTTCGACAACCTGTTCGGTGCAATCGGTGCACGTCTCAGCTTCACGGTGCAGAATGCTCTGATATTAACACAATACAGCGGACTTGACCCGGAGGTCAGTGGAGGTTTTGACAGCAATTTCTATCCAAGACCCCGCACCTATATAGTAGGCTTAGGGCTTACCTTTTAATTTGTAAAATGATAAGCAGATATGAATAAAAAGATTGTAATATTCGGAATTATACTTTCAGCACTGATGATCTCATCGTGCGTGAAAGACCTGGACGTCACCCCGCAGGACCCGACAAAAATACTGGCTGGGAACCTGGGCGATGATCCTGTTTACATGCAGGAGGTGCTTGGTAAGATCTATGCCAGCTTCATAATCGCAGGGCAGGGTGCTAATGGTGGTGCTGATATAGCTGCATCTGACGAGAACTTCTTCACGACCATGAGAGCACTCTGGAACCTTCAGGAGATAACAACTGACGAGGCTATATGCGGATGGGGCGATGCAGGTATTTCTGACCTTAACACAATGACATGGAGCCCGACGAACCAGTTTCTCACAGCCCTGTTTCAGCGTCTCAGCCTCAGTGTTACCTATGCGAATGATTTTATAGTCAAAACGCAGGGGAATAATGATCCTGATGTTGTAAAATATGTAGCCGAGGCACGCTTTCTGAGAGCTCTGGCTTACTACTGGGCAATAGACCTCTTCGGCCAGTTCCCCTTCACCACTGAAGCAGACGGTGTCGGCAAGTTCTTCCCCGAAATAGGTACAAGGACGCAGATATTCAACTATGTCGAATCTGAACTGCTCGATATCCAGAATACTCTCGGAGCTCCCAAGTTTTCCTATCCGCAGGCCGATCAGGCAGCAGCATGGATGCTGCTTGCAAGGCTGTACCTTAACGCTGAAGTTTACACAGGCACAGCCAGGTGGGCTGACTGCAAGACCTATTGCGACAAGGTGATCAGCAGCGGAAAATACTCGCTTGCAACTAATTACAGGCAGAATTTCAGTGCTGACAATGACGGCACTCATAATCCGGAGATGATCTTTGCCTGGGAACAGGACGGCATTTATACGCAGGGTTATGTAGGTACAACCTTCATTATTGAGTCATCCAGCGACGCTGTTTATATAAGAGCTGAAGATTTTCACGGACTGACCTCGAACACTAACTGGAATGGCAACCGCAGCAGGGTGCAGTTCATGAATATCCTGGTTGATACAGTTGCAACTTACGGCAATGTTCCTGTACCGGCTACTGATCCGATGTTTTCGCAGTGCGACGACAAGCGCGTCTTCCTGAAGATGAAGAAATCGATGAACATCCCAAGCGCATCATCGAGCGGTGACTACGGTATCGGTGTCTATAAGTTTACGGCAAAGAACGCTGACGGCAGCCGGCCGGCAAATTACAGCACTGCTTTTGCATGCACCGACTTCCCAATATTCCGTCTGGCTGACGCATATATGATGAGGGCTGAAGCTCTCTTCAGATCAGGCGGAGCTGCAAATATCGATGCAGCTGTTGCTGATATCAACCTGATAAGGGAGCGTGCATACGGTAATACCAGCGGTAACATCACTGCCACTGACCTTGACCTGGATTTCATACTTGACGAGCGTGGCCGTGAATTCTATTACGAGGCTCAGAGACGTACTGATCTGATACGCTTCGGCAAATTCACCGGCGGGGAATATCTCTGGCAGTGGAAAGGTGGCACCTTCGCAGGTCTGAGCACTTCCGGTCACATGGACCTCTTCCCGATACCCGGTGATGAGTTGTCAGCAAATCCGAATTATAACGGAGTGAATAACCCCGGTTATTAATCTTAAAAATACAGAACAATGAAGAAAAATTTAATAATATATCTGACGTTCATCGGGCTTCTCGGACTTTTCACAGGTTGTGAAGAGGACGGTACAAAGGTCGTGATAATGACCAACCCGATAGTTCCGACACTCAAGACAATACCTGACCTGACCCTTTCGAGGGCCAACGCCGCAGAGGTGCTTGAGTTTGTCGGTACTCCTGTTGATCCGGGATTCCAGGCTTCAGCAAATTATGTCCTTGAGGCTTGCGCCGCAGGAAATGCTTTTGCCGATGCAGTAACTGTATATTCAGGCATTCAGGATACCTCTATTAAAATCACCCAGAGTGATCTCAACGGGATCCTTCTTAAAAAGTTCCCGGCTGACGCAGTCTCTTCGGTTGACTTCCGGATCAGATCTGTTCTGGTCGTGGACGCCGGCACGGGAGCACCAGGTACTACAGCTGATCCGATGGTGTATTCTTCGGCCACTAAGACAGCAGATGTTACAACCTATGGTCTTCCCCGCCTTGACCTGATAAATTCAGGCATAACACAAAAGATTGAATCAGCCAAGGGCGACGGTAAATATTCTGGCTTCGTCAAGCTTGATGCCGCTAAACCGTTTACCCTGCTTGACCCTGATTCAGGTATTTCCTACGGAGCCAGCGGATCTGCACTTGCAGTAAATGGTGCCGGTATCGTTGTAGCTGCCAGCGGATGGCACAGGCTGTCGGCGGATATCAATGGACTGACTTACTCAGTTGAACCATACATGATCGGGCTTGTCGGCTCGGCAACGTCCAACGGATGGAACAGCCCTGACACGAAAATGGATTTTAACTCTGCGAATGGTACATGGTATATAAATAATGTAACCCTCGTTGCCGGAGATATAAAATTCAGGCTTAATGACGGCTGGGCATGGAACCTTGGATATCGCCCGGGTATAAAGGATCTTACTAACCTTTTCCATAACGGTGATAATATTACCGTAGAACCTGGCACTTATAACATCACACTGACTATCACGCAACCGACAGGGCCAACCGAAGCCGGTTCATGTACCCTGGTTAAACTGTAGTCCTGAGAATATCCAAAAGAAAGATATATGAAAATAAAATCAATATACAGAATGATGATGGTCCCTGTAGCTGCGGCAATTCTTTTTGCCGGCTGTACAAAGGATACATCGGATGTAAGGCTTGACCCGAAGCTCGGTACGGCCAAGATTTCCAGCATCACATCAAATTCGGCCCTGGTGGAAGGATTTGTAGTGGCTCAGGGTGACGGCTTTACCGAAAAGGGTATTTGCTACGATATCGCAGCGAACCCGACAGTGGCCAAGTCAAAGACCCTTTATACCGGATCACTGACATCAGCCTCCTTCGAAGTAGCTCTGGCAGGACTGAACTATGCCACGCAGTATTTTGCACGCGCATATGCCGTCGGACCGACAGGTACATTTTACGGTGAAGAGTTGACCTTTACCACACTGCCTGTTGTTCCTACTCTTACTACTGCGACTGTAACCGCTATAACGGGCAACTCGGCTTCCGGCGGAGGTGAAGTGGTTGTATTGGGAGGTGCCCCTGTAACTGCCCGCGGTATTTGCTGGGATGTGGCAGAGAATCCGACAATAGCCAAAAGCAAAACCACTAACGGATGATGGTATCGGAGCGTTTACAAGCGCCATGACCGGCCTGCTTGGCAACAAGACATACTATGTACGTGCTTATGCAACCAACAGCGCAGGTACAGGTTACGGCCCGCAGGTCTCATTCAAAACAGTTACTGACCTGCCTCGGTTACAACCACAGCTGTGACTGCAATCACCAAGGTCTCAGCAGTGTCCGGAGGTAATGTAACCTATGACGGAGGAAGCACAATCAGTGCCAAAGGCCTCTGCTGGAGCATGGATGCTGATCCCGATCTGACTGATAATGTTATTGCCAGTGGAACAGGAACAGGAGCTTTCGTCAGCAACCTCACAGGGCTTGTCGCTAACACTAGCTACCATGTGCGCGCTTATGCCACTAACAGTAAAGGAACAGTATATGGAATTGATATTCAGTTCAACACACTGGCAGACATAACCAAGTTCTGGGTGGTAGGCAGTTATAACGGATGGAATAACAGTGATGCGGCTGAGTACATAATATCCACCGTTACCAATCCTGAAGCTCAGGGTTATGTTTACTTCCCTGCTGCCGGTGAGTTCAAACTGACCACTGACCACAGCTGGGATGATGCACATACCTTTGGCGATAACGGTTCAGGCGGGCTGACAAATCCCGGCGGTAACATTCAGGTTACAGCTGCAGGATACCAGCTCATCAAAGCCAACCTGTCAAATATGACTTATTCTGTCACCCTGACAACATGGGGTGTGATAGGTGATGCTACGCCCGGAGGCTGGGGTTCACAGACCAATATGACATACAATACATCCTCTAAAATCTTCTCACTTGGTATTCATCTGGTGAGCGGAGGCTTTAAATTCAGAGGGACTGATAGCTGGTCTGTCAACTACGGCGCCAGCGCAGGCAGTAATGTTCTGGTTCTGGATGGTCCTAATATTGGAGTGACCGTTGAAGATGACTATGCCATCACCCTTGATCTGAGCCATCCTAATGAGTATACCTACAGTGCAAACAGATGGGGTATAATAGGCAGTGCCACTGCCGGTGGTTGGAGCTCAGACCAGAATATGGCATGGGATAATGTAAACAAGGTATTTAAAGCCACTATCGATCTGACCGTTGGTGAGATGAAGTTCAGGGCTAACGATGACTGGGGTATTAATTTCGGCGGTGCTCTTGGTGCACTTACACAGGATGGTACAAATATTGCCGTCACTGACGCTGGCAATTATACAATCACCCTCGACCCATGGGCCAGGGTTGCCACTGTCACTAAAAACTAAGTGCAGAACAAAAACTATCAAAAGGTTTTAATCGTATAGTTCTTTAATATCAAAAACCTCTTCTTAATTTTTAAGAAGAGGTTTTTGATTATTTTTAAACAAGTATTTTCACACAGAATGCTTTACACTGAACAATGAAAGTAAAACTACCATTTCTGATCCTGCTCCTTTTTGGGTTGTGCTTTACTGTCAATGCACAGGTCGTCACTGCCAACCCTGTTTTTCCGACAGATGCAAATTCCGTTGTAATAACATTCAACGCAGACAAGGGCAACATGGGATTGAAAGATTATCCTGGTGACGATGTCTATGCTCATACAGGAGTGATTACTGACAAAAGCACAGGCGGGTCAGACTGGAAATATGTAATTGCCACATGGTCTACCAATCTGCCTAAAGCAAAGCTTACAAAAGTTTCGGCCAATGTCTATACTTTGACAATATCCCCCTCGATACGTGAATTTTACGGCGTTCCGGCAGAAGAAAAGATACTTAAGCTTACGTTTGTTTTCAGAAATTCCGGAGGCAGCGTAACCGGCCGTGATGTTGGCGGGGCCGACATCTTCTATGATGTCAGCGAAGAAGCCACCTTCCAGTTATTGCTCTCCCAGCCCGACAGCTACACTTCACTTGTAAACTCCGGGCAGCTGGTACCTGTCCAGGCTTCCGCCTCGGTATGCGATTCCATGATACTGCTGCAGAACAACTCCAGGATCACAAAAGTCACGACTACAACTCTCACGCATAACATTACTGCAGCAGGGTCGGGTAACTTCAAGCTGATTGTAAGGGCATGGTATAATAATGTCATGAAGGAGGATTCGGCCTTTTATTTCATACGTACACCGACTGTGACAGAGGCGGTTCCGGCCGGACTGAAACCCGGAGTTAATATTACGGGAGACAACAGTGCCACATTCCTTCTTTATGCACCATTGAAGGCAAGTGTTTTTGTCATGGGAGATTTCAACGATTGGATCTACTGTGATGAAGGCTTTATGAAAAAAAGTCCTGACGGCAACTGGTTCTGGCTGACGGTTTCAGGTCTCGATCCGGCAAAAGAGTACGGTTTTCAGTATATGATCGATAAATCAATACGGATACCCGACCCGTATACCACAAAGGTGCTTGACCCCTGGAATGACAAGTATATCGATGCGGCAACATACCCTGATCTCAAACCTTATCCGGAAGGTAAGGCTGACGGCCTTGCAGCTGTCTTCCAGACACGTCCGGCACAGTATGTATGGGATAACAGCACGTTCACCCCACCTGCAAAGGATGATCTCATCATTTATGAGCTCCTTGTCCGCGACTTTGTTGCTTTGCACGATTTTAAAACGATCCGTGATACACTCGATTATCTGGACAGGCTTGGAGTGAATGCCATTGAATTCCTCCCTGTGAACGAGTTCGAAGGCAACAGCAGCTGGGGATATAACCCTTCAATGTACTTTGCCGTTGACAAGTATTACGGTACGGCCGACAGCTTCAAGGAATTGATCAATTCGTGCCATGGCCGGGGAATAGCAGTGATCATGGACTTGGTGCTTAACCACGCATATGGCAGTAATCCCCTGGTGAGAATGTACTTCAACAGCGGCACCAATGAGCCCGCTTCAAACAATCCATGGTTCAATGTAAGAGCGCCTCACACTGCTTTCAGCTGGGGCTATGATTTCAATCATCAGAGTGTTGCTACGCAGGAGTTTGTTGACAGCGTCTGTCATTACTGGATCAGCGAGTTTAAGGTTGACGGCTTCAGGTTTGACTTTACAAAAGGATTTACAAATATGGCAACTACTACCGATGGCGCCATGTCGGCTTATGATCCTTCAAGGATTGCTATTCTGAAACGCATTGGAGATAAGATCTGGTCCTATAAGCCTGGCGCTGCATTGATCCTTGAGCATTTTACCGGTAACACTGAGGAGATGGAGCTTGCAGCTCATGGTTTCCTGTTGTGGGGTGACGGTAAATGGAGGTACCAGCAAGTTTCAATGGGCAATGCTGCAGATCTGTCGGAGGCATCATGGAAAAACCTGGGCTGGTCTGTGCCAGGCGTCCTTGACTATATGGAGAGCCACGACCAGGAAAGGATCATGTACCTGAACAAGACCAATGGCCGTGTGGTCACAGGTTACAATATCACGGAATTCAAGACTTCCCTTAAGAGGGTCAAGCTGACAGCAACGTTCTGCCTTACAATTCCCGGCCCGAAAATGCTATGGCATTTTCAGGAGCTGGGTTATGATTATGCTTTCAATTACAATAATGACCCGTTGGGACCAAAACCTGTCAGGTGGGATTTTTATACGGATCCTGACAGAAAAAATCTTTATAATAATTTTGCAGCCCTGATAGAACTGAAAAAGAACAATCCGGCCTTCTCCTCTGACAATTACTCGCTGTACCAGTCCGGCATGATGAAAAGGGTGAATATACAGGCCGCTGATATGGATGTGGTCGTACTTGGAAACTTTGATCTTTCCCCCCAGACGATTGAACCGAATTTTACGAAAACAGGCACCTGGTATGAATTTTTTAAAGGGACGACACTTGATGTTACCGCTGCCAGTCAGAATACGCCCATTTCGCTTGTACAGGGTGAATACAGGCTGTATACCTCGAAGCTGGTCTCACGCCCGGACTTCCTGACAGGTATTGAAGACCATGCTGATGACGACAGCAATGCCGGGCTCCTGTTTGAGGTGTTTCCCAATCCGTTCTCAGAGGAGACGCAGATCAGGTTCACGGGAGAGAATGCTTTCCAGCCTCATACTGTGGAGATCTTCTCCGCTGACGGTGCAAGAGTGCGAATTATTAGCTGTCCTGCAGGTATCAGCGAAGTACCATTGGATGGTGCTGATTTTGCCGGTGGCATATATTATGTAAAAGTTACCTCAGGCAGGCTGCATTCGGTGATGAAGATAATCAGGCTCTGATAGCCTTGCAGCAATGGATAAATAAAAACCCCGGGCAATCACCCGGGGTTTTTGTAACACTATTTATGCCTACTGCCTACTGCCTATTGCCTGGTTATTTAGTTAGCACCAGATACCCCCAGGCGTCAAGCTGTACGGGTTTGTCCCTGGCCAGCTCATATACTTCACCTGTGAACAGCTCGGTGTAACTTCCTGCTGTTGCGTCGTCTTTCAGCTTGACACTCAGCGGCTTTTTGCCGAGGTTCAGGAGAACGACAACTGCCGCATCACCTTTTTCCCTCTCATAGGCGTAAACATTTTTCTGGTCCGTTTTCAGCGTCACCAGTGTTCCACCCTCCGTTCCGTGCCTGAGGGCAGGATGCGATGTACGCAGGTGCACCAGCTTGGTGTAGAAGGCGCGGAGCTCCGTCTCTTTCCACTCGATCGGGTCACGCTTGAAGAACTCGAGCCTCTTGTCGAGGTCAGCCTCCTGGCCATTGTAAAGCAGAGGTACGCCCGGAATGGTGAAGATATAAGCCGCAAATGCCTTCTGTGCGTCACCAAGCTTCTCGTCTATGGTACCGTTCCATGAGTTCTCATCATGATTGGTGAGGAACCTGAGCCTGTAAGAGTTCTTCAGGATAGTACAGCAGCTCATACTGCATCATGGTGTCAAGGGCGGCAGGCCTGCGCTCACCGGCAGCAACGGCATTCATCAGGTGATGATGAGCCCATGCGTAGTTCATGTCAAAGGCCCTCTCAAGAAGATAGGAGTGTTGCTCGTCTTCTGCCAGCATCAGCACCGGCCTGATGGCATTGAGCTCGGTGGTAGCCCTGAACCAGAATTCCTCAGGCACCAGCCCCGGGAAGTCGCAGCGATAACCGTCTACGCCGGCTTCGGCAACCCAGAACTTCATTGCGCCAACCATATAATCCCATAGCGGCATGGCCGTATAATCGAACTGAATGACATCAGTCCAGTCAAAGGGCGAAACGAAGTTGCCCACAGAGTCCTTCTCATACCATTCGGGAAAATCAGTAGCAAGAGGATTGTCCCATGCAGAGTGATTTCCCACCCAGTCGAGGATCACATGAAAACCCATGTCATGAGCCTTGGCGACCAGCGCTTTAAATTCATCGAGTGTACCGAACTCGGGGTTGACAGCCATATAATCGCTGATGGAATAGTAACTGCCAAGCTCTCCTTTTTTGTTTATCTGACCTATAGGGTAGATAGGCATGAACCACAAGACGTTAACACCCAGTTCCCTGAGCTGGGGCAGGGCTTTGTCAACACCGGCCAGGGTGCCCTCGTCGGAGAACTGTCTGACGTTGATCTCATACAGAACCATGTTCCGGGTCCAGTCGGCATGAACGACAGTTGATTTTAGCGGTTCCGGCACGCTCACCGGTTTCGGGCGGCATGAAACCGCTACAACGGCTATTCCAATTAAGAGAATAATGATCTTGAAAATGTGCTCTTTCATAGTCGGGTTAGTTTAGTTCGATTATCATTGCTGTTTTAGGTTCTATTGTAAACGAAGTGAGATCGTCAATGGCCTTGCCGGTGATTACTTCACGCCCTTTGGTAAAGCCTTTAAGTGATTCAATGTACTTTTCCTTTGTTATCGTCCGGCTCTTCGTATCGTTGCTGTTGAGAATGACCATCACGCTCTCCTTCTTATTATACCTGAAATATACATAAAGTCCGTCATCAGTGATATAATGTTTCAGTTTGCCTGTATGGATCACATCCTTCCCTTTTCTCCAGTTGAGAAGGTTACCGGTAAATTCGAAGGCTTCCTTTTCTTCATCAGTGAGGTTTGCGCCGGTGAAGACATTCTTCTCATCGCCTGCCCAGCCTCCCGGGAGGTCTTCCCTCAGATTACCGTCACCTTTGCTCTTGTCGCCCTCCATTACGATCTCAGTTCCGTAATACAACTGGGGAATACCCCTGGTTGTTAATATAAAACTCAGCCCCAGCTTGTAGACAGCCAGGCTTTTCCCGGTCTCGGTGAAGAACCGCGTCATATCATGATTGTCGAGGAATATTACGTTTCTGAGAGGCTCCGGATACAGGAAATCCTGTGAGAGCACAGAATACAGCCTTGTCACTCCGTCGTTGGAGTTGGCCGGTGAGGTGAATGCGGTGTGGGTGGCAAAGCAGAGAGGGAAGTCAGTCACCGAAGGGAGGTTGGAACGGTACCCGTCACTGTTTTCCTTGTCCAGACTCCAGTATGCCATCTGTGCCGGTTCATCAAACCATACTTCTCCGACAATAAAGAATCCGGGAAACTCATCTGTGACGCGTTTTGCCCATCGTGACATCATGTCTGGTTCAGGGTAAGGATATGTATCCATCCTGATGCCGTCGAGATCTGAGTATGCTATCCACCAGAGGCTGTTTTGTGTCAGGTATGTCTCTACAAGTGGATTGCTCTGGTCAAGGTCAGGCATTGAGACATCGAACCAACCCTGCTCCATCAGCTCCATGTCTCCCTTTGCAGCGTAAGGGTCCATGTATGTTGAAGCCTTATAGTTAGTGCGGGTAAACTCGTCGAACTGATGGATCCAGTCGGCCGCCGGCAGATCTTTCATCCACCAGTGACCTGACCCGATATGATTGAAGATCATGTCCATGACCACCTTCATTCCTTTGTCATGAGCCTGCGCTACCAGTTGCCTGAATTCATCATTGCTGCCGTAACGCGGATCGGAACGGTAAAAGTCCGTTGTTGAGTAGCCGTGATAGGATGATCTCTGCTGGTTGTTCTCAAGGAAAGGATTAAGCCATATAGCTGTCACTCCAAGGTCTTTCAGATAGTCAAGACTGTTAATTACTCCCTTCAGGTCACCTCCGTGTCTTCCGCCCGGCCTGCTCCGGTCGGACTGTTCGGTCATGCCTTCGACATTGTCATTTGCCGGATCTCCGTTGACAAACCGGTCAGGCATAAGCAGGTAGAGCACGTCGGAGCTGTTGATACCCCTGGCCTTTCCGGCGGGCCTTTCAAACAGCGGATATTCATGCGTGAACTTCTTCTTGCCGCTAGTGAAGTTCAGTTTTATATTACCCGGCAGTGTCTCACGGCTTATATCAAGGTTTACAAACAGGTAATTGGGATTTTCTGTTTTGACGAGGGTGGTCACCCTGACACCCGGATATTCTGCTTTGACATCGTACTCAGCGATCCCCTTACCATAGACCATAAGCTGGAGAGCGCTCTCCTTCATACCTGTGAACCATGACGGCGGGTCAACATGTTCAATAACCTGCCCGTTCACCGGCACCATGGCCAGTGCGACCAGTATGGCAATCAAATAAAATCTTGTATTCTTCATTACCTGGATATTATTTTTTCTTCCCCGGGTCCGAGGGTGAGCTGTTCGTTGTACACTGCCAGCGGTATGGATGCCTGCGAGAGGTTCACCACAGCCACTGTCTTGCCGTTAACCTCGACTCTGAGAGGATTGTTCCTGTATCTTATTATAAACGAGTAAGAACTCCATGCAGACGGTATTACGGGATTAAAGCAAACTCTTTCCTTGCGAATTCTCATCCCGCCGAAGCCCTCGACAATAGCGAGCCATGTGCCTGCCATGCTTGTGATGTGGAGGCCATCCTTGACCTCCCTGTTGTAATCGTCAAGGTCGAGCCTGGCCGTGCGCAGGTAAAGCGTGTAGGCTGTCTCAATGTCATGCAGCCTTGCCGCAAGCACTGAATGTATGCTGGGGGAGAGGGAAAATTCATGAACACAGCGCGATTCATAAAAATCGAAATTGCGCCTGATGGTTTCTTCCTCATAATCGTCTTCAAAGAAGTAAATCCCCTGAAGCACGTCTGCCTGCTTGATGAAGACCGAGCGAAGGATGCGGTCCCACGACCAGTGCTGGTTAAGCGGCCTTTCGACAGGGTCGAGATCTTTTACCGTCTGCTGCAGCTTGTCCATGTATCCGTCCTGCTGCAGGAAGATACCGAGGTCATGATGCACCGGCAGGTAAATGTTATTTATGATCTCATTCCAGAGAGTGAGCTCGCACTCGGTGTCGAGCCGGGTGCGTGTTATGACCGAATTATACTTGACAGCACTGGTTTTGCGCAGCCACGCGAGTGAATCGACTGTATATTTCAGAGTCCATTGTGCCAGGGTATTGGTATACCAGTTATTACTGACGTTGTTCTCATATTCGTTTGGCCCGGTGACACCCAGGATCACATATAGGTTTTTCTCCCCTGAAAAGTTGCATCGCTGTGCCCAGAAACGAGAGATGGCAATGAGAACTTCCAGGCCGTATTCTGCAAGATAACCCTGGTCGCCTGTATGCCTTATATAATTGTAGATCGCATATGCGATGGCCCCGTTACGGTGTATCTCCTCAAAGGTTATCTCCCACTCGTTGTGACACTCCTCGCCGTTCATGGTGACCATGGGATAAAGAGCTGCTCCTCTTGTGAAACCGAGCTTAGCGGCGTTCTCTATGGCCTTTTCAAGATGCTTATACCTGTATAACAGCAGGTTGCGGGCTACATGCGTGTCGGCAGTGCTCAGGTAAAAGGGCAGAACAAACGCCTCTGTGTCCCAGTACGTGCTGCCGCCGTATTTTTCTCCTGTAAACCCCTTTGGCCCTATGTTAAGCCTGGGATCTTCGCCGGTGTATGTCTGGTTAAGATGGAATATATTGAACCTGATACCCTGCTGGGCGGCGATGTCGCCCCTGATCACTATGTCTCCAATTTCCCATTTGGCAGCCCAGGCTTTGATATGGCTGTCAAGCATTGCATCAAAACCTTTTTTCGCCGCCTCGCCTGCCGATGCCATTGCTTTGTGTGCCATTCCTTCAACAGGATGGTTTGTTGATGAGAGCACGGCAACATATTTTTTTACTTCAATGGTGTCTCCGTCATTGTACGTGCAGGTCAGGGTGCAATGAGCCGTTTTTTCATCTGCACTCATTGCAATCTTATTTTTCACTGCCTTTCCGTTGACGGTGAATGCATTCTCCATCGCCGTGGCCACCACGAAGGCAGTCTTGCGCGTCTGTGCAACCACCACAGCCTTTAAGCCGTCATATTCAGCAGATTCCTTCTCCCAGAATTTCTCGTCATAGTTGGCGTCTTCATTATAGACATCGGCGTTCAGCCACGGAGTGACCTCTACCGTTCCGCTGCCACCAGTGATCCTGACGGCATAGCTTATTGCAGCTCTTTCGGGCTCGCTCATCGAGAGGAAGCGCCGTGCAGTCACCTCAGCCATCCTGCCTGAAGGCATCACTGCTGTGAACGACCGCGTCAGCAACCCTTCCTTCATATCAAGCACTCTGCGGAACGATTTCACTTTGCATTTTGCAAGGTCAAGCGGCTCCCCGTCTATCTTCACGTCTATTCCTGTCCATGACGGGGCGTTGGGTACCTTGGCAAAATATTCAGGGTAGCCGTTCTTCCACCATCCGACAACTGTCTTGTCAGGATAATAGATCCCTGCAACGTAAGTACCCTGCAGCGTATCACCCGAGTATCTCTCCTCGAAGTTGGCCCGTTGTCCCATCATACCGTTGCCCAGGGCAAAAATGCTCTCTGAATCGCGGCCTCTCACCGGCTCAAAACGTGTCTCGATGATCTTCCATTCATCAGGCTGAAAGCGGGAATCTGTCATTTAGCTTTATAGGTTTTTTAAATGTCTCACTGTAATTTTTCTGAGGTCGGGGATGACCAGGTCTGCCTTTCCCAGCAGCTTCGGGTCTCCCACACCCACGCATTTCATTCCTCCGGCAATGGCAGCCTCAATACCTGCCTGTGCATCTTCAAATACAATACAGCAGGACGGGTCAGTATTCAGCTCTTCGGCTCCCCTTAAAAATACCTCAGGGTCAGGCTTGGCGCTGTGTATCTTGTTGCCGTCGACTATCGCGTCGAACATATCCGTGATTTTTATGCCGTCAAGTATCGTACGGGCATTTTTGCTTGCTGATCCGATGGCGGTACGGATACCTTCTTTACGCAGTTGTTTCAACAGCCTGATGCTTCCCGGGAGGATCTCGTCAGGGGTCATTCCGGTAATGAATTCAACATACCACCTGTTCTTCCTGGCAGCCATTTCTTCCTTTTCTTTTTCGCTGGGCGCAAGTCCGCCTACCCTGAGAAGGATCTCGAGGGAGGCCATGCGGCTGACACCCTTGAGCGCCTCGTTATCCGCGAGGGTGAATTCGAACCCCAGTTCCTTTGCCAGTCGCCGCCATGCCATGAAGTGATACTTTGCCGTATCTACAATGACACCGTCGAGGTCAAAAATACATGCCTTAAGATCCATACCTATCTCTTATCGTCAACGTCTCTGACAAAATTCACCATCAGGGCAGCCATCACCATTGAAATGCCCCCGGCCACAAGCGCAAGCATGGTGTTGCCGCCAAAGAGATGCTTGACCATGCTTCCGAGTATGCTTGCTGCAAGTATCTGGGGTATGACGATGAAGAAGTTGAATATTCCCATGTAGATTCCCATTTTGTTATGCGGCAGAGAACCTGTCAGGATGGCATAAGGCATTGAAAGGATGCTTGCCCAGGCGAGGCCGACACCAAGCATTGGCACGATAAGCAAATTCGGTGAATGGATAAGGCTGATGGAAGCAAGACTGATACCTCCGATAAAGAGGCATATTGCGTGGGTTATTTTTCTGGATGTGGCCCTGGCAAGTACGGGCAGCAGGAACGCTACAACGGCTGAAAATCCGCTGTAAACCCCGAACAGTACACCTACCCAGTTGGCTCCCTTGTTATACTCTATTGAAGTGGTATCTGTTGTTCCGTAAACCTGTGATGTGACAGATGCGGTTGTATATATCCACATGGCGAACAGGGCAAACCATGTAAAAAACTGTACGGCAGCCAGCTGTCCCATGGTGGAGGGCATCCTTTTCAGATCGGTCAGGATGCTGTTCAGGCCGTTTTCTCCTTTACCTGTCGATTGCATCATGCCAGCGAAGAGCTGCAGGAAACCGAAGACGGAAACGCCGCCGGTAACAACGTACAACTCCTTCTCGAGATTAACCCTTGTGAGTATAAACGTTGACACCAGACCTACAGCCAGCCAGATGATCCCCGGTTTGTAAAAATTTACAGTGCCAAGTGCCCTGAGCTCTGAGCTCTGAGCCTCTGCTGTTTTGATGACTTCACCCCTGGCGGTTTTCTCACCCTTTTCAAACTCTTCCAGTTCTGCAGGTGAGTATTCTTTTGTGCTGAAGATAGTCCATAACACTGCAATCAGAAGGACTGCCGCGCCGATATAAAATGAAAGTTTCAGGTTGAACGGAATGAGCTCCCCTTCACCAGGTACTGCAGGCACGTTGAACCAGTTGGCAAGGATCCATGGCAGGAACCCGCCTATGACAGCACCTATGCCAATGAAGAAGCTCTGCATGGCAAAACCTGTAGTTCGCTGTTTTGACGGAAGCATGTCTCCAACAAATGCCCTGAACGGTTCCATGGAAATATTTATCGAGGCATCCATGATCCACAACATCACCGTGGCAAATACCCAGGTCGGAGAATTTGTGATGATAGCCAGTGCAAGGGAGGCAAGTATGGCGCCTGTCAGGAAATAAGGCCGGCGCCGGCCAAGACGGTTCCATGTCCTGTCGCTCATATGCCCTATTATCGGCTGAACGAGCAATCCTGTCACCGGCGCGGCGATCCACAAGATCGGGATATTGTCTATGTCGGCGCCCAGTGTCTGAAAAATACGGCTTACGTTTCCGTTCTGAAGGGCAAAGCCCATCTGTATGCCCAGGAACCCAAAGCTCATATTCCATATCTGTCCGAATGAGAGCTGCGGTTTCCGCCTGAAGATCACGTTCATAGTCTGTTACAGGTTAGTTTTTATTACATTCAAGTCATAAGGTATTCAAAATTAGTCTAAAATCCGGATCACCAACATGGTGTAGTTGCTACTTGGCCGCGATTTTTCGGGCGTTTGCGTTGGATTTGTTATTTCAAACGTTTTCGGCCCGTGGAGACTTTTTTCTTAGCACATTACTA
Source organism: uncultured Bacteroidales bacterium (assembly GCA_963719235.1). GTDB lineage: Bacteria > Bacteroidota > Bacteroidia > Bacteroidales > VadinHA17 > SR-FBR-E99. The sequence continues at coordinate 62,158 of CAVRBS010000031.1, read as the reverse complement.
TTTAGATCAATTCTAAATAATAAAGACCACTATTGCCTATTGCCTATTGCCTAATGCCTTACTATATTTGGTATCAGATCAATCCTAAAACGCACCACCATGGCCGAATTTATCTATGAAAAGCCCTTCCAGCTCGGGAGTGATGAAACAAATTACCGTCATCTGACTTCTGACCACGTTAAAGTCACCGAATGCTGTGGCAGGAAAATTCTTCAGGCAGACCCTGAGGCTCTGAAAATGCTGGCACGGCAGGCCTTCATCGATGTCAATTTTTATATGCGCACATCGCACCTTGAAAAGCTTGCTGCCATACTTAAGGACCCCGAAGCTACGGACAATGACCGCTTTGTTGCGTGGATCATGCTGCGGAACACCGTGATCTCGGCGGAGGGCAAGCTTCCGTGGTGCCAGGACACCGGTACAGCAATAGTAATGGCCAATAAAGGCGAGGATGTCATGACCGGTACCGATGACGCGGAGCATCTCAGCCGGGGTATCTGGGAGACCTATGCTGAAAAGAACCTGCGTTACTCTCAGGTAGTACCCTCAACCATGTTCGAAGAGAAAAACACCGGCAGCAACCTCCCCGCTCAGATTGATATCCTTTCTGTTCCTGGAAACGAGTACAGGTTTTTGTTTGTCGCCAAGGGCGGCGGATCAGCCAACAAGAGTTTCCTGTACCAGCAGTCGAAGTCATTGCTCAATGAGGCTTCCATGAGGAAGTTCATACGTGAAAAGATAGAAGATCTTGGCACTTCAGCCTGCCCGCCGTATCATCTTGCCGTGGTCATCGGAGGTACCTCGGCAGAGGCGACGCTCAAGACCGTCAAACTGGCATCAGCAGGTTATCTTGACAACCTGCCTTCCTCGGGCAGTGCTGCCGGAAGGGCTTTCCGCGACAGGGAATGGGAGCAGAAGATCGAGCTGATTTGCCAGGAATATGGCGTGGGCGCCCAGTTCGGAGGGAAGTATTTTGTGCATGACGTGCGTGTGATACGCCTGCCGCGCCATGCTGCCTCGTGCCCGGTGGGCATAGGTGTCAGCTGCAGCGCCGACAGGAACATCAGGGGTAAGATCACCGCTGAAGGAGTCTTCCTCGAGCAGCTCGAGATACATCCTGAAAGGTTCATGCCCGAAAAGGCTCCGCAGCTTGACAAGCCTGTGGAGATAAACCTCGACCGGCCCATGAAAGAGATCCTTGCCGAGCTGACAAAGTACCCCGTAAAGACCCGGCTGAGCCTTAGCGGAACGCTGGTAGTGGCGCGCGATATAGCTCATGCTCGCATCAAACAAATGCTTGACGAGGGCAAACCCATGCCTGAGTACTTCAGGAACCATCCCGTCTATTATGCGGGACCGGCAAAGATCCCGCAGGGGATGGCCTCAGGTTCCTTCGGGCCGACGACGGCAGGGAGGATGGACGGGTATGTAGATCTGTTCCAGAGCCTGGGAGGATCGATGATCATGCTTGCCAAGGGCAACCGCTCAAGACAGGTGATCGATTCCTGCAAAAAGCACGGAGGATTCTACCTGGGTTCCGTAGGCGGACCGGCAGCTGTTCTTGCAGCGGAAAACATCCTGTCAGTGGAGGTGGTCGCCTTTGAGGAGCTGGGCATGGAGGCTGTCAGAAAAATAGTCGTGAAAAACATGCCGGCATTTATTCTTACTGATGATAAGGGGAATGATTTCTTTGATCAGTATAACAGGCATTAGGCAATAGGCAATAGGCAATAGTGGGGTTTTATTACTATATATAATATTAATTAAAACACTCATTTATATTAAAAAAATTATCATAAACACTGGATATTTAATAAATAATTATACTTTTGCTCCCTCAAAATAACAATTCATTATTTATTGTATGTGCGGTGTTGTTGGGGTATTTGATCTGAAATTGAGGGCAGAAGTGCTGCGTCCGCAGGTTCTCGAAATGTCTAAGAAGCTTAGGCACCGCGGACCGGACTGGTCAGGCATCTATTGCGGTGAGAAAGCAATCATCGCACATGAACGATTATCAATCGTTGACCCGGAATCAGGAGGGCAACCGTTGTTCAGCAAAGACCGCAGGCTGATACTGGGCGTCAACGGCGAGATATATAACCACCGTGAGATAAGGGAGAGATATAAGGGTAAGTATGAGTTCACGACCATGTCAGACTGCGAGGTAATCCTTGCACTCTACGCCGACAAGGGTACGGATTTTCTTGATGAGCTCAACGGTATTTTCGCTTTTGTGCTTTATGATGAAGTGAACGATTGTTACCTGGCCGCAAGGGATCATATAGGTATAATCCCGCTTTACATGGGCTGGGACACATACGGAAATTTTTACTTTGCCTCGGAGCTGAAAGCACTGGAAGGTACCTGCCGAAAAATTGAAGTCTTCCCTCCGGGTAACTATTTCTTCAGCAGGGACGGTGAATTCACAAAATGGTATCAGCGCGACTGGATCTCCTATGATTCTGTTAAAGAAGAAACAACCGACATCAACAAATTGCGCGATGCACTCGAGAAGGCCGTTCACCGGCAGATGATGTCTGACGTGCCTTACGGAGTGCTGCTTTCAGGAGGTCTTGACAGTTCAGTCATTTCTGCAATAACCAAGAAATATGCAGCACGGCGTATAGAGACAGATGACAGCAAAGAGGCATGGTGGCCACAGTTGCATTCTTTTGCGGTGGGACTGGAAGGATCGCCAGACCTTGTAGCTGCCAGAAAGGTGGCAGATCATATAGGCACCGTTCATCATGAGATACATATCACTGTTCAGGAAGGCCTTGATGCAGTTCGTGATGTGATCTACTTCCTGGAAACATATGATGTAACCACCGTCAGGGCTGCCACACCTATGTATCTCATGGCAAGGGTGATCAAGTCGATGGGAGTGAAGATGGTACTTTCAGGTGAAGGTGCTGATGAGGTGTTCGGCGGGTATCTTTACTTTCACAAAGCACCCGGTCCGATGGAGTTTCATGAAGAGACGTTACGAAAGCTGGGCAAGCTGCATCTGTACGACTGTCTCAGGGCAAACAAGGCGCTGGCTGCCTGGGGAGTTGAAGGCAGGGTGCCTTTCCTCGATAAGGAGTTCCTTGATGTCGCGATGAGGATTAATCCTGCAGACAAGATGACCGGGAACGGCAAGATCGAAAAATGGATCCTGAGGAAAGCATTTGAAAATTACCTTCCTGACAAAATAGTATGGCGCCAGAAAGAGCAGTTCTCTGACGGGGTGGGGTATGCCTGGATAGACACTTTGAAAGAAATGACCTCCGCCAAGGTTAGCGATGATATGATGGCCTCGGCCCGGTTTATGTTTCCGGTCAACACCCCCAGGAACAAGGAGGAGTATTATTACAGGGCAATCTTCACTGATCACTTCCCTTCAGAAGCGGCTGCAATGACCGTACCCTCTGTCCCATCAGTGGCATGCAGCACGGCAGAAGCCCTGGCCTGGGACGAATCATTCCGTAACCAGAATGATCCTTCAGGACGCGCCGTGAAAAACGTGCACAACAAAGCCTATTAAAACAGCAGAGACGCCCAAATTGGACGTTTCTACCTGCTACCGGTTAAAATTCTTAATTCTTAATTCTTAATTCTAATTATCTTCTGGTTAGCATCAGCTCCAGATCCTCCCTCAATGCATCCAGGTCCTCCTCATGCTCAACTTCCTGGGAAAGTATTCCCAGGATCATGTTGTATGAGACGGGATCGCCTTCACGGGTGAGACCAAGCAAATTATTGTATGTCTTGATAGCACATTGCTCTCCTTTTATATTCTGTTCGAGCACTTTCTCGACATACGGATCTACAGGGGCATCATAACCACAGTTGGTTATTTTAATCCACTCTGCAGGTGACAGTACAGGAGTGCCGCCGAGCTGAACTATGCGGGTTGTGAGGAGCACGGCATGTGCCAGCTCCTCTGTTGCGTGAAGATCAAGCTCGGCAATCACGGCATCCTTCATGGGGCCCTTGACAACCTTTGCACCTATCCAGTACTGGTAATAGGCCAGCCACTCATCGGCCAGCGCCTTGTTCAGAAGGTTGATGAGCTCATCAACGTTCATCTTAACGATTTCCCTTCCTTTTTGTGCCATAGTAAATGTTTTATTTTTCTATGTGTAATTATTTGACGGGATATTTTATGCCCAGCCCCTTTGCTACCAAAACAGCAAGTTCCTTGTCAGCCTTGTGGAAATGATTAAGCTGACGCATGATTATCTCCTTTTTCTTCGGACCCTTGACACCTTTCAATGCGCCGACAAAGTTGCTGACGGTATTTTGCCTTTCCTGATCAGTCATCACTTTTCTGAACAAGGCACCTGGCTGGGTGTAGTAATCATTATCATCCTTGTTCCGGTCATAATAGTCAGCCATATTCAGATTCCAGCGCCATTGCTGCTTCTTTGTAGTTCCTGTCTGCTTCAATGTTATCGAAACTGTTGGGATAATAGTTTTCAGCTGCGCCGCCATTACCGTCGACAGTCATAAAACCGTCTCTCTCGTGATTATGTACGGAACCATGGTCTGTTACAGGTATCTGCAGATAGTTGGCTCCAAGCCTGTATCTGTGTGCATCTGGATAGGCGAATATACGTCCCTGCAGCATCTTGTCGGGAGAGAGGCCGATGCCATCAACCGTATGGGCAGGAGCAAAGGCTGCCTGTTCAACTTCCGCGAAATAATTTTCAGGTATTTTATTGAGTTCCATCACTCCGGCTTCAATCAGCGGAAATTCTTTATGCGGCCATACTTTAGTCACATCGAAGGGATTCCATTTGAACTTTTTAGCCTGTTCATCAGTCATCACCTGGATTTTCAAAGTCCACTTCGGGAAATCGCCTTTTCCGATTGCCTCTACCAGGTCTCTCTGTGAATAGTCAGGATCAGTTCCCTCTTATTCCCTCAGCCTGCGGACCAGTTAAGGTCTTGTTTCCCTGTTGTGTTTTAAAATGGAATTTCACCCATATCCTCTGGTCTTTTTTGTTGATCATTGAGAATGTATGGCTTCCATAACCGTTCATAAAACGTACCCGTCAGGTGTTCCCCTGTCGCTGAAAAGGATCATCACCTGGTGCAGGCTCTCCGGATTAAGGCTCCAGTAATCCCACATCATTGTCGGACTCTTCAGGTTGTCTTCGGATCGCGCTTCTGAGTGTGAATAAAATCAGGAAACTTCTTTGCATCCTTGATAAAGAATACCGGTGTGTTGTTTCCCACCAGATCCCAGTTTCCATCTTCGGTATAGAATTTCACTGCGAAACCTCTCGGATCCCTCTCAGTATCGCGCTTCCTTTTTCTCCTCCTACAGTTGAGAAACGAACCAGGACACGGCATGTATTGCCAACCTTACTGAAGAGCTTTGCCCTGGTATATCTGGTGATATCCTTTGTCACGGTAAATTTCCCGTAAACTCCGGTTCCCTTAGCATGCACAACACGTTCCGGATGCGTTCACGGTTAAAATGTGCCAGTTTTTCATGCAGTAGTAATCCTGCAATAATACAGGGCCTCTCGGGCCGCGGTCATGCTGTCTTCATTCTCGACGTATGGCCTGCCTGCTGATGTGGTGAGCTTTTTCTTTGCCATCTTTCTTTTGTTATTAACGGTTATCTGTTGTTTAGTGATTGTTTTTCCTGAGGAAGTACCTGATTTTGAAGACTGTTCCGGTAATCCCTGCAAATACAAGGAGGATTCGGAGCCAGGTGCTTTCAACGATAAATATTGCCGTCAGCCCGATCATGGTCCACATGATTACCAGAGCCGAGATCCCTGCCTTTCTTCCCGCTTCATTTGTAAAATACCGGGAGGTCAGCCGGCTGGTCATGATCTTGTTGCAGAGAACGGGTGAACTTTTGACATACAATCCGGCTGAAAGTATCACAAAAGGGGTGGTTGGCAGCACCGGAATGAAAATCCCGATCAAACCCAGCAGCAAAGAAATTGTTCCGCCAGATATCAGCAATATCCTAATCATTCTTTCTTTTACTCTTGGTGGTTGTGTCAGTAAATCTCCCCATTATCTGCAGTTTAATATCCGCTATTTTAAAATTCGGGATTTTCTTCTTTTTAAAATAATGATTTATGAGTTTGGTTAACTTGATATCATAGTAGTCTTCAATACGGTCTGATTGCACGGAGTAAAGATGGTGATGAACATCTCTTACGGCGTCGTACCTGAGTATGCCCCGGTCAGTTTTGACCCTGATGATTATATCTTTGTCGACAAGCGTTTCCAGAGTTTTGTATACCGTGCCCGTGGCAATATTTGGATACATTTTTCTGATGAAGTTCCCCACTTCCTCAGCCGTAGGATGATCATGAAGAACATCAACAGCTTCCAGAACTGCCATGCGCTGGGGTGTCACCTTCAGTCCCTGTTCTTTAAGCTTTGTTTTATAATCGGTTGAATTCATCAGATAAGAATAATTCCTAAATAGGAATAATCAAAGATAAGAATAAAATGGCTGAATTCAAAATTATTTTTCTACAAGGTAGCAGATCTTCTGTCTCTTCTGATTTTACCCTGTCTGAGGGTCTGATAATGTTGTCAGTTATCGGTTCCTGATTTCTTAATTCGTCTGTTCAATTGTTCGTTTGTTCAGTTGCTCCATGCCCTATGCCGCATGCCCCATGCTAGATTGTATACAGCTTGTCCAGCATATCAAGCATTATCTCATCGACATTTTCACGGTTATTGATAGAGGCCATTATACCGTAAGCCGCAGCGCCTGTTGCGGCGTTCTTGCCTTCACCCTTGTTCATCAGGGATGTAAATTTTGATGACAGTTTTCTGAACCATTTGACAGGGAGAAATTCAGAGAGGGCCTTTGCCAGATAAACAACGACATGTGATGATGCTGCCTTGATCTTCTGTCCTTCTGTTATGGCAACAGCATCTTTCAGTGCTGCAATGAACTCATCCTCATGACCCGAGTTGAGATTTGATATTGTCATGTGAAGGGCAGGGGGAAACTGAAGTTTGTCGAGGTTCCATCCGCCCGCCGCCAGTTCATCACCGATAAGATATATGTCATGCCTGTCGGAAGTAAATGAGAAAACGCACATTGCAGGCTCGCCTATCACATGCAATCCCGGCACGGAGTTTATGCCATCCTGTATCTTTTTTGTTGTGGCCATTACCTCCTGTGCCATTTTCAGATATCCTTCCATCCCTATGGTCTTCATGGCAGTCCATGCTGCAGCAATGGGTGCCCCTGATCTTGTACCCAGCATGGTAGGCGAGGCATAGAGCCCTCCCGGCCAGTCGCTGAAGACGAAATACTGGAATTTTCTGAGTTCATGAGTCCTGTAAAGAATCGCTGACGATCCTTTTGATGCATAACCGTACTTATGAACATCAGCAGAGATTGATGTAACGCCTTTTACCCTGAAGTCGAACGGCGGTACCGGGTAACCCAGTCTTTCTGCAAACGGCAGCATCAGCCCGCCGAGGCAGCAGTCGACATGCATGAGAAGTTCATTCTTCAGGGCTGTTTGTGCAACTTCTTCAACCGGATCAATGACACCGTAAGGGAAGCATGGCGCTGAGACGGCAATCATAATGGTATTTCCGTTTATGAGCTTCTCCATCTCTGCCGGGTTGACTTTCATGTCAGGCGTCAGTGATGCGTACCTGATGTGCACACCAACCATATCTGCCGCCTTGGAGAATGCCGGGTGAATAGTCACAGGGGCTACTATCTCTGGATTTTTAATAAAGGGTTTGTGACGTTTCGCCCAGTCGCGTGCTGTCTTCACAGCTACCAGTATGCTCTCGGAACCTCCTGTGGTAAGATTGCCGGAGCATTCATCCGTTGCGTGGAGCAGCTCACCCACCATAGCAACAGTCTCGTTCTCGAGGGTTCTGAGCGACGCAAAAAGTGATGGATTCAGGGCGTTGTCTGAGTAGAACAGCTGGTATGCCTGTTCAATAGTCTTTGCCTCCCTGGCCCCGGGGTGGTAGACATAACCGAACATACGGCCGTTGCGCCATGAGGCGTCGCCGGATTTGAGCTCCTTCAGCTGCGAGATAATCTCGTCGCCGTCAAGCCCCTTTTGCGGAATTCTGATATTCTGTCTGTGCATGACTAAAACAGTTCTGAGTGCTTATACTGATACCTTTTTTTTCTTCCGGTATTTCAGGTAAGGAATGAGGTCTTCATTTTTTAATCCTGCCGTTCCGTCATATTCAATTGTGACCACGGGGACGCCTGTGATTTCTTCAATTCTTGACTTCATGGCTTCTGTCACCAATGACGGACAGCAGTAAGAAGGATTAGTCTGGATAAATAAGTCCAGATCAGGGTATTGCGTTATCAGGCTGTGTATCTTGAGAATATTTTCAAATGATTCTCCTTTATGTAAAATATTGATTTCAAACTTATTAAGCCATTCATTCATTTCACTTGCCGACACAGCTTTTATCTCTCCGGTATAGTCCGAAAAATACTTTCTATACTTATCTTCCACCAGCGGGATAAGTGATTTCAGAAACTTAAACTTGACCCAATCCTTGTAGCGGCCTTCCTTAAACGTCCTTTCCGTGGCCGGGTCAACAATTATTTTCATGTATTCGCTGTATGGAGTGGTAATAACCTCGCCGCCGTTTTCCTCTATCGTTTTTATCAGGTCCTGGTTCATGAGGTCATTATCCCTGACATATAAATCGCCAAATACTGCCACCCTGGGCCGTTGTTCTCTTTTTACCTGAATTGTTTCAAAATCGCCGGCTATTTCTTTTATCGTTTCTTCCTGCAGTGTACCATTCAGAAAAGCATCATATAGTTTTTTCAATGCCATCTGTATCATGGCATCAGTGCTTCCACTTTTTGTTTCATAGGGACGGATACTGCAGCCTATCTTACGGATGTAGCCACCCAGCATATACGCTAAATATGCATTTATGGCAGTCTGTAATGAAAAGTCATAAAAGATAGCATCTCCCATATAAACCGACACATCCTCCATGCCTATACCATAATCCTCAAGTGTTTTTTTCATAAACCAGGGGAACATACTGAGGTTGCATGAAAGCTTTGTTCTCATGATCCAGAGAGCTGTGTCTGCCGGGTTGAGTCCGTGTGATTCAATGTAATCGATTGTATTCTGAACTATTATATTCAGAGGCAGGCACTGGCCGGTATTGAAACTCAGGCTTCGCTGAATTGATTCATGGCTATTGTCAAGCAGTCTGGTATTTATGCCGCTGTTCTGCAGGACAGCCTCCAGCAACGGCCCGACATAAGGATCCCATGCCGGAAGTAATAATGTCTTATTGACCAGGCTCTTTGTATCGGTGAAAACGGATCGGGATATATTGTTGTTTGGAGCTTCAATTTTTTGAATTTCACGACTGAAGAGTTTGAAGTCGATGGAATGGGTTTTGAGAATGAGGGAAGCATCGCGGACAAGCGATCTGACTTGATCATGCCATGCCTGGTTTACCTGAATGTTATCTGTTGAATATCCGGCAGAACTTACTTTTAGCTGAGCCCCGGTTTTCCTGCCATTATCTGCCTCCTGTCTTCCAAGATGATTTCTGAATGCTCTGACAGCAGCCTCGATTCTCGTTTCATAGCCCACCGCTGAATCATGCTCGTCAAGCTGCAGGATCAGGTAGGGTTTCTGATATGCATCTAGGATTTCCTTGAAGTACTCTATGACAAAAGAATCAGGTGAGCATTTGAAAGAAGTAATCAGCACCGGATAGCATCCGTCGCTTTTTGCTGCCACCTCAGCTGCATAGAGGATTTTCGAAGCAAATTTCCATTTGATGATACTTATCAGGTCTTCAGCCTTCAAAGCTTCGGGTTGCTTAAATGGTAACATATCCATGTAAAAGGTCATGACCCCTATCTTTTCTATGATCTCCGGGATTGAATTATTCATAGCCGGCGATAATATTGTATAAGGGCGGCCCAACAGCATAATATGGATATCATCAAGACCTTTTAGTCCATTTTGATAAAGTTTTTTCCATTCTTCATTGACCGATTTAACATATTTCCTTGCCTTTTCATAAGCCATGCTGATGTCGATAAAACCGATATCGTTAAGACCGATTGACCTGAACATCCTGTACAGTTCGAGACGAGTAAAGATTTCACCCTGAGCGGATTTCAATACAGGGGTCAGCAATTTATTTCCGGCATTCAGATCCTTATGTACTGATATTATCGATGACACAAACTGGGTATAATAGCAGTATTCCTTGTTCATCCTCACCTCCCCGGGGTCCTCAATATAAACCGGCAGAAATATAAAATCGGCTTTGTCCTTCAGATAATCAACATGTCCGTGCATAGCAGCAATTGGAGCGCAGAATTCGGCACCGCATAAATTCTTACCGTCTTTTACCGGATTCATGTACTCTTCGCTTGTTACAGTCCTGATTGAAAGAAGATCAAAAAATTTCCGCCAGAATGGTATTTCCTCAAAAAGATGCAGCCCCGAAGGAATGCCTACTGTTATGGCTTCTTTATTTACTGAAGGAGTAAACCCGAACAGTTCTTTTCTTTTGCGGATCAATTGAAAACTAAGCGACTTGTTCCTGACGTATTTATGAATGTCGTAGTCTCTGCCGCATAAGAATCCGTAAGCTTCAATATGATCATCAATTTCAGCAACCTTGAGCTTACAGTGATTAGTGCACAATTCACAGACTTCGGATCTGACAGGTATCGATTTCTTGTGCAGGTCGAGTCCCCTGAATTTTGAAGCGGTGATATTCTGGTCAGATAACTCGAGTGCCACACCGATAGCACCGGTCAAATGACAATACTTTGAAACCATTACCGGTTTCTTAAGTTTTTGCTCCATCGCCGCCACAAGCGCCCTGTTCTTGGCGGTTGCACCCTGGAAAAATATTTTGTTGCCTATATGGACTTTAGGAGCAACCCTGGCGAAGTAGTTTTCACATGTTGAATGCAGTACCGCTGCGAGTATTTCTGCGGTTGAATAGCCTGCCATGAGATAGTGATTCAGATCACGCTCCATAAATACTGTACATCGGTCGCTTGCCAGAGGGGAGCGGGCCATTTCAGCCCTTTCAGAATACTCAGCTAAAGAACAACCCAGCCTTTTAGCCTGTTCTTCAATAAAACTACCGGTTCCGGCAGCGCATACATTATTCATTACAGAAAAAGTAACCATGCCATTGCGCATGGTTGTGAATTTGGAATCCTGGCCGCCAATCTCTATGATTGTGTCTGTCTCATTATTTAACTCATAGGCAGCCCTGGCATGTGCTGTTATCTCATCAAGAATGATGTCAGCCCCGATGATCTTTCCGGTAAATTTCCTGCCTGAACCCGTTGTGCCTGCGCATGATATGGTGAATTTGACATTCCGTTTTTCCTTAAAATCTGCGATAGCTTCAAAAATGACCTGAACAGCATGCAAAGGCTGGCCTGAAGTACGTGTATAGAATCCTGCTTTAACTTCCTTATTCCTGTCCAGCAGCACAGCCTTGGTGCTGGTTGATCCGATATCAATGCCCAGAAAGATCTCTCCGGAATCACTGTTTTCGATAAATGAATACTGGTCCACTTCAACCGCTTTCATAAGAGGAAACAGGGCAGAGTGGAATTCGTATTTTTCATGGTTATCGAAATCGGGATATTCTGACAATTTCAATTGCAGGGGAGGGTAGTAATATTTCTTTTCCGGTTTTTCTGAAATAATAATATCCTCAAAGCATACCGGGTGATCTTCATCCCCGGTCTTTTCGTCACTGCAATTCAATGCAGCTCCGATGGCACCGTAAACATTAGCAAAATCGTCGACAGTGATACGTAGCTGAGTAAGCTTTTCTATATGGGCAATCACAGATTTATTTAATGCAACACCGCCGGCTGCCACAACATTTGAAATAGCGTTGTTTTTAAAAACCGTATCAACGATGTTCTTTGCCAGGCCATAGGATAGCCCGTCACATATTTCTCCGAGGGAATATCCCTCCTGCTGTGCATGGATCAGATCGGTTTTAGCAAATACGGCACATCGCGAGGCTATTAATGGGAAGTTGCCTTTGTTCCCGTATGCCATTTTGCTGAATTCCTGTATACTATTTAAATTCAGTCGTTCAGCCTGCTGGTCCAGAAAATTGCCGGTTCCTGCAGCACATGAGGTATTTGATTTATAGTTACTGTATTCCCCGTTATTATCGAATGTGACCAGCCCGTATTTCTCGGCACCAATTATCAGCAAAGACCGGACTTCAGGGTGAAAATGCTTCGCTGACGTTATATATGCAACTCTTGCGTCAACAGGTTTTCCCTTCCTGATCAGTGATTGTGAGGAAGATGTATATCCGATTGCTTTAATACTATTTATGTCAATCTCCCCGAGCAGGCTTAGCAAAGTACCGGCGATCTGTCCCTGATGGAATGCATAACCGGTATGCCATACACCGTTATGCTCATCAGTTAAAGCGACAGAGACCGCAACTGAGCCAACATCGATACCAAGGAAGCTGTTCTTCATAACTTTTATCAGAGTCCGGGGCAATTGTTACCAAAGTTATGTTAAACGATCGGTCAAACCAAGTATCCTGATTTCATTGTCCGTTTATAAATTACTTTTAATCACTATTTTTGTCATCATTAATTCAGCATTATGATACGAAAACTCACTCTCACACTTACATACCTGTTCCTTTTTTCACTGCTGATGCTTCAGGGTCAGGTACTCGAACCTGTCACATGGAGCTTCGGCAGCGAAAAGACAGCAGATAACAAATTCGACATAGTGATGACAGCTGACATTGATAACAGCTGGCATCTCTATGCAATGGACATAGCTGAAGGAGGCCCCATAGCCACCAGCTTTACATTTGAGGAGCCTGCAGGATACACCCTGGAGGGCAAGCCTGTGGCAATTGACAAGCCTGAGGTAAAGTTTGACAACAGCTTCGGCATGGATATCGGAATGCACAGCGTTAAGGCTGAGTTCAGACAGAAAATCACAGTTAATCAATACCCTGCTACGGTCAAGGGGTTTGTGACTTTTATGTCATGTGATGACAAACAGTGCCTTCCGCCAAGGGATGTTGAGTTTTCAGTGGTGATCAGCAGCGACGGTGCAGCGTCCGCCTCCGCTGACCAGATTAAGACTGCTGTAACTGCCTCTGACAAGCCACTGCAGCCGGCCGGTAATACCCCTGCAAATCAGCCGAAGAAAGGGTTTCTTAAATTTTTCCTGCTGTCAATGCTTGCCGGCTTTGCAGGTATTCTGACGCCATGCGTGTTCCCCATGATACCTATGACAGTGGCTTTCTTTTCGCAGGGAGCGGAAAAGAAAAGGCCGGCAGTCGGGAAAGCACTTATTTTCGGACTGACAATCATCCTGCTTTATTCTTCCCTCGGCATCATTGTTTCTCTTACCACTGCCGGAGCAGGTTTTGCCAATACCCTCAGCACACATTGGATACCCAATATTCTTTTCTTTGCACTCTTCCTTGTTTTTGCTGCCTCGTTCTTCGGGGCATTCGAAATGGTCATGCCTTCAAAATGGGTAAGTTCAACTGATTCCCGGGTCGACAGGGGTGGTGTGCTTGCATCTTTTTTTCTCGGACTGACAACCGTGCTGGTCTCCTTCTCGTGTACGGGCCCGATCGTTGGTGCCCTGCTGGTTGAGGCTGCCTCGGGTGATGTGCTCCGGCCTACAATAGGCATGTTCGGTTTCGGCCTGGCTTTTGCCCTGCCGTTCACCCTCTTCGCACTCTTCCCCTCATGGATGAAGAAGATGCCGAAATCAGGAGGATGGCTCAACTCAGTAAAGGTAGTGCTGGGCTTCATTATGCTGGCATTCAGTTTGAAATTTGCGTCAAACATAGACACCGTCTATTCGCTGGGCATACTTTCAAGGGATGTTTACCTGGCATTATGGATTGTAATATTCGTCCTGACGGGACTCTACCTGATGGGGAAAATAAAATTCGAAAATGACAGTGATGTGTCTCATATCGGGGTTTTCAGACTGGTACTGATCATAGCTTCATTTTCATTTGCCGTATATCTTGTTCCCGGTCTTTTCGGGGCGCCGCTGACACGAATATCCGCTCTGTTGCCTCCGCGTGAGACATCAGGCTTCAATCTCCTGAAAGCGATTAGCGAAAACAGGGGGGGAAGTCCCGCTGTAGTCACAGGATCAGCCGTTTGCGAAACACCCAAATATTCCGATTTTCTTCACTTTGAGTATGGGCTTGAAGGCTACTTTGACCTGGAGCAGGGACTGGCCTGTGCACAGAAGCTTAACAAGCCGGTGCTGATTGATTTCAAGGGCCACGCCTGCGCCAACTGCAAGCAGATGGATGCACGTGTCTGGTCTGACCAGGAAGTACAAAAACGTATAAGGGAAAACTTTGTGCTGGTGGCACTGTACGTTGACGACCGCACCAAATTACCTGACAATGAAATTTTTGTATCTAAGATTGACGGCAGGGAAAAGAAGACAATTGGCAAAAAGAATGAAGACATCGAGATTTCGATGTTCAATACAAATACTCTTCCTCTTTATGCAATAGTTGATCCTTACGGCAAGCCCCTGGTAGAAACCCGGGGCACCGACTTTGACATCCAGGCATACATCGAGTGGCTTGACAGAGGTGTCAAGACATACAATGAGAAGTGAACTGATACATATCTGAGTGATCAGAATTTAACGCCTATTGTTACTGCAAATCTTATTCCTGCCCAGGGACCGTCAAGGAGCATTTTAACTTCGTCAGCTGACGCATCTACTGTCTGATCAACCAGCGATGATTCTACTTTTAAAAACTCCTCCTCTATGTCTGCCTGATCCTGCTGGGAGAGAGGAGATGAAGGCAATCCGAGGAAATCGCCGGAGCTGACCCCGAAATGGGGCCCGAACATCTGCCAGTCGAGACACATATGCTTTCCCAGTGCCCACTGATAGCCGAGCAGAAACCCGCCGGTATGGGATTTTATATCACCTTTGGTGTCAATAGTAATATCTTCATCAAGGTCATTTGTATATGGTATAGGTATGTTACTGACTGCATAACTGCCATATCTGTAGAACAGTGAAATATAAAATCCTGTGCTGTATCTCTTCTGCCCAAGGTAGAATCTGATTTCCGGAGTAATCGTATAGCTGCTGACCAGCAGGTTTCTGATGATATCCTCTGTTTCGGGGTCAATACCTTCGTCAGACATGCTTTCAGCCTGTTGGATCATCTGATCAGCAATATAAGTCGGTATTGTCGTTTCAGGCATATATGCGAATGATAATGCTCCTGAGACACTTCTTGAGAGAACCCTTTCATACTGAAGTGAAAAGTTCAAAATCGCCAAAGAAGTAAGATTGAACTTAATAAAGTTCTTAGAGATGTCCGAAGTCTCAGGCTTGTATTTTTCCATATCATCCGGAACTAATGCGGCATCCGGAGTGGGTTGAACTGTCTCAGCCGTGATATTCAGTGAGTCGGCTGGTATCTCCTGTGAGTTTAAAACAGAAAGAGTACAGGTAAGGAACAGGGAAAGAATGAACAGCTTTTTCATAAGTCTGGCAGATTAGTTTACATAAAAATACAAATCACCACATAAAGTTAAACTATGTACCAATGAAAAAGAAATATTTTTGACTGATGTAAAAATTGTATAGACGAAAAATCCGGGATTTGCCGACTGCTGACTGCCGACTACCTGCTCCATGCCCTCCCGCTTCGCGGGACTGCCTCTCCGCCATTCGGCGGCTCGCCAGCATGCCCGATGCCCCATGCCCCATGCCCTCCTGTTCACGGGACTGCCTCTCCGCCATCCGGCATCGCCAGCATGCTGCATGCTGCATGCCATCACCTTTGCTGCTGGTAATCCAGAACCTCATTGTTATATTGTCTGTTCTCCAGGATTCTGACATAATCGAGTGCTGGCTTTATCTTATAGTCTGAATAAGCTTTCTTTGCCCAGGTTTTTGCCGTTTCCAGGTCGCCGTTTATCTCATTTATAATAGCCATGTTGTAATGAGCCCTGCCGGCTACCTTCATATCAGGATTGATTGTCTCTTTTTCCCAGAGAACAGCTGCCTCATCCCATTCCCCGAGCTGTGCCTTGCGTTTGGCGATCTTGAAATTATCGGTTCCTTTAACATAATAGTCGCGTGTCGCCCTGAATTGATAAGGAATGAGCCGAAGCGCGTAGATATGCCCTGCTTTGTTGCTTACCTCCTTTACTGCTGCCTCCCGGTGCATAAGAGCACTGACAGCAACGGCAGGATTTATTCCTCTGCCTGTGAAATTTACAGTCTCAGCGACGACATATTCGTCAAGGATTGCCTTGTCTTCCGGCGAATAAATCCTCCAGCCTGTCTTGACAAGGATCTCCATGGATGCTATGTGTTCAAGGGCGGGAATATTACCGAGTGGTGTTTCGATCTGTGTTTTTTCAGTTGAATAGTTGACGTGCGTGTCAGTATCATACATCTCAAGTGCAAACAGCGCATCAGTGCCGTTATCGCGGCATATACCCTCTACCTGCTCCCATGTCAGAGGTGACGGGAGGGAACCAACACTGGATGCCTTGAACTTAAGGTCAGTCAGCAGCTTCACTTCGTTAAACCTGTCGTTCTCCTTCAGTTTTTCAGTGACTCCATTGATGGCCTCAAGCGTACCTATCGAGTCAAGCTCGTTGCCCTCCAGCGTCAGGAGCTGGTCGATCATATCAATCGTTTTGGTCTGATCAGTGGGATCAGACCTGTCTATAATCCCTACGGTCTTTATCTCCGGGGCAATGGTTACCGGCGCCGGTTGCATCACATTCAGGTACAGCTCCTGCGTGGCACAGGAGGTAGCTGCAAGTACAATAACCGGAAAAATGAGGTACTTCTTCATGGCTGATGTACAAATTCATTCAATTGTAATAATACAACGGAAAAAAGCCACGAATGGTATGAATTCTGTTGCCTGCCCTGCAGCCTGACAGCTCCCTGTCCCGGCATACCATGCCGGGGCTTCACGGTCGCTTCTCTATTCAAGGGAACCGATCGCCTTCTCAACCTCCTCCAAATATCTCGCATGATTTTACCAGCTCCTTGCATGGTGGTGTGATCGGGATAGAGCGGGCGGTCGATGTCGAGGAACTCAACATGTTTCCTGATGACATCCTTTGCTGCCTGAACGCCTTTTCCGAAGCTGTATTCTTCCTTCCTGAAATCGAGTGCCTGCGCTGCTGCCATCAGTTCAATACCCAGCACACCGTAGGCGTTGTCGAGTATCTGGTTGTTCTTTATGGCCGTGTTCATGCCCATGGAGACGAAATCCTCCTGGTCGGCTGCTGCGGGGATCGACTGTATGGATGCAGGCATAGACAGTATCCGCTGCTCCACGATCATCATATCGGCAGTGTACTGGCTGAGCATCATTCCCGAGAACATACCGGCACCCTTTGTGAGAAAATCGGGCAGACCGACGCTGAGCGCCTTGTTGTTAAGGCGGTTCATCCTCCTCTCTGACATGACGCTGACCATTGTTATGCATGCCCCGCCATATCCATCGGCACGCTCACAGGCGAACCCTGGAAGTTGGCTCCGGAGAGCTGGAGGTTCTTGTCGGGGAAGAATATCGGGTTATCACCCACGCCGTTCAGCTCTATCTCCACCTGGCTGCGTGCATAAGCAAGCATATCGTGTGCTGACCCTATTACCTGCGGGGTTGATCTCATCGAATAGGCATCCTGTACCTTGGCTTTCACCTTTCCCTCCTTCAGATCACCGCCGGCAACGCATTTGTTGATGGCAGCAGCGCTTCTGATGGCGCCTTTAAATCCCCGTACCTCATGAAGCAGCGGTTCGTATGGTTTCATGTTTGCTTTCAGCGCCTCGAGCGACATGGAAGCGGCTATCTCAGCCTGCTTCAGCCAGTTATTGGCATCGACGAGCCAGATGGCGCTCATGGCGGTAAGCATGTTGGAGCCGTTGATGGCTGCCAGTCCGTCGCGCGCCTGCAGCCCCGGGATGGCTATCCCGGCTCTTTTCATGGCCTCCCCGCCTTCGAGGAGCTCACCCTGGTAATAAGCCTTGCCCTCACCCATAAGCAGAAGGGCAATCTGCGACATGGGGGCGAGGTCACCGCAGGCTCCTACCGATCCTTTCTGGCAGGCGAACGGGGTTACCCCCTTGTTGAGCATCTCCACATAAGTCTCTGTGATCTCAAGCCGGCAGCCGGAGTTGCCATGGGCATGTACATTGATCCTTCCCAGCATGGCACCCCTGACAGTCTCAATGGAGGCAGGGTCACCTATGCCGGCAGCATGGTTGTAAACAAGATATTTCTGGAAATCCTTTATCTGGTCATCGTTGAGCACGATCTCGGAAAATTCGCCAATTCCGGTGTTGACACCGTACATGATCTCATGGGCCACGATCTTCTTCTCAAGCATGGCGCGACACTCGATGATCCTCTTGCGGGCATCGGGATGCAGCTCAACCTTCTGACCGTGGCGGGCTACGTTTAACTACGTCATTGACTTTCAGGCCTGATCCGGTTATTATTAATGTGTTCATTATTGTAATTATTAAATTGATTTGAAATGAGGATTATTAAGAAAATGATGGAATAACAGGTCGCAGCGACGCCCAGGTTGGGCGTCGTTACGCGAGGTATTTTAATACAACCCCGAACGGTTGATTTTGATTTTATATTCCAGCGTCCAGCTGTGTGTCATGATCAATTGTTACGGTACCAAATGTAAAACAAAAATTCAAAATATCATACCGGATCAAATCCGTTCAATTTGCACCGCTCCATATTGCATAAAATAATTTAGCCGGCGCAGGTTCTAAATATTTTTTGTATCTTTTGTTGTCAATTCCAAATCTATGAAAAAGAAAAATACCACCGTGTTAACCTTGGCTATTGTCTTGGCCATTACCCTGTTAACCCTTACTGCCTTCGCCTTCATCAGATCCCTTCCCCAGGAAGATCTGAAAGGCAAGTATGCATACAAAGAGTTTGAGTCGGCAAAAAAATGCCGGTCCTGCCATCCTGGCATCTATGAACAGTGGTCGCAGGCCATGATGTCACAGGCCTACACCCATCACTGGGACGAGATCGAATATTTTAACCTTGCTGTGCCTCACGCCGAAGTCAAGCCTGAATTGAAAGGCCCTGTTGACGGCTGCAACGGCTGTCACACACCGATGGGATACATGGAAGGAACAATGCCTCCTCCGCGCCCTTCGGAAAACAGTATGGCCAATGAATCAGTTTCGTGCGAGGTGTGTCACCTGACACAGAAGGCACAGACTGAGCCGCCTTTCAACTTCAGCTATTATATTGTTCCCGGCATGACCAAGTACAGTGGCCGTGAGCCGGAGATCCAGTCACCTGCGCACAAAATTGTACAGAGCGATTTCCACAGGACCACGGAGTTCTGCGGTAACTGCCACAATGAAAAGAATCCTTACGGTGTATGGGTCAAGAGCACCCAGCTCGAGTGGAAGGAGGGGCCATATGCTGCCGAGGGAGTACGCTGCCAGGACTGTCACATGCCAAAGGGACCGTATGTTCTGGCTCTGATGGGCAAGGCCCGGGATGATGCAAGCCTTCATCTCTTCCACGGCGCTCATGACCCGGGTAAGGTAAGAGGGACTATCGAGGTCAGGATAGAGCCTGACACAAGGCTTGCAGAGCCCGGTGAAACAATTGTCTTTACCGTGGCCCTCTTTAACGCGAAGACTGGTCATAAATTTCCGACAGGCTCTGTCGAGGACCGCATCGCATGGCTGAATGTTGAGGCTACGGATGCTAAGGGGAAAACTTATCACATTAATGTCGACAAGAAAGGCTTTGAAGGCGAAGAGTACACAATATCAGGTGATTACCTTGCCTACCAGGATATGGGAATACCTCTTAAAATAGCCGATTTCAAGGGTGTTCAGCGCGACGGCATTCCTTACGGAAACAGGATCTTCAGAAAGCCTTACTTTGACGAGCAGGGCCGAATGACAATCATGCAGTGGAACACTGCGAGCCAGGGCGTTGACTACAGGATCGGCCCGCGGGAGACCAAAGTGGAGAAACTGACATTCAAAATACCAAATGATGCTGCCCCGGGTGAGATGAAAGTCCATGCTGTTCTTAATTACCAGCTGCTGGTCAAACCTGTGGCCGACTTCCTGAAAGTTCCGTCTGATGAATCGGAAATATTAATGGTGAACGAACATTCCACCAAAGTTGAGATCCTCCAGTAATCCTTAAACTTAAAACAATATGAAACGGACATCATTTGCCAGGTTGACCATCCTGGTCGTAATTACTTTGGTAATAATGCCGGTTAATAAAGCTGATGCCATACCTGCCTTTGCCCGCAAGTACCAGATCAGCTGCCAGGTGTGCCATTCACCGGCGATGCCGATGTTAAAACCTTTCGGTGATGAGTTCGCCGGCAACGGTTTCAGAATGACTGATTATGAATCTCCAAGGTACTTCATTGAGACCGGTGATGACAAGCTTTCGCTCTTCAGGGAGCTGCCCCTGGCCATCAGGCTTGAAGGTTTTGCCTCTCTGAATTTTAATAACGAAGGTACTGTCGACTTCGGCGCTCCATTCGTTGTCAAGATACTTTCAGGAGGCGAGCTGTCAGACAAGATTTCATATTATTTTTATTTTCTGTTCAATGAAAGAGGGTCGATTGCCGGTCTCGAGGATGCTTTCCTTATGTACTCTGATGCCTTTGGCTCAGGCATAAACTTTTTTGTCGGCCAGTTCCAGGTCTCGGATCCTCTGTTCAAGGGCGAGCTGAGGCTCACCCTCGAACCCTATAAAATTTACGGCGTAAAACCTGAGGGTTCCTCCATCGATCTGAAATATGACCGCGGAATAATGTTCGACAAATCATTCGCGACAGGAACAACTATTGTCGGACAGATTATAAACGGCTGCGGTATCGGGGAAGCAAGCGAAGGGTACCTCTTTGACAAGGATAAATACAAGAACTTGATGCTGAGGCTGAACCAGTCAATAGGGAAAAATATTTCAATAGGGTTCTTTGGTTATACGGGGAAAGAGGTTATCAGCGAAAATCTGCCCGATCCGTACACCAGTGAGATAAAGATGTATGGCCCCGACGTGGCAATTGACATAGGCGGGAAGCTGATGGTGAACATGCAGTATGTGTGGAGGACAAACTCGGAGGTCTACGATATGGCTGGAGAAGAAATGATGAGCGATATTACTACTCGTGGTGGTTTTGTTGAAATTATCTATGCAGCTAAAGGCGACATGAGCAAATGGTACCTGGCAGGGCTTGTTAACCTTGTCGAATCACAAATTGATGATCTTGATTATCAGTCGGCTACGCTGCACTTTGGGTACCTGTTACGCCGCAATGTGAGGGCTGTGGCAGAGGGATCCTACATATTCTCCGGTATCAATCCTTACGCCAAAGCCAGTATAGGGTTAGTTTCAGCATTCTGATGACTTGTCTGGTTGCAACACTTGTAACTTCAGACAGTCTTTTTAGAAATAAATAAAAACAACTACCTATGAAAAGAACAGCTTTCATTCTATTTGTAATTTTCCTTGTATCATGTACAGGTAAAAAAGAAAAAGAGATTGGTCAGTACACTATTGACCAGTTCTACAAGAACCTCAACATCAGTTTTACTGCTTTCTCACCTGATGAAACCAGATTGCTTGTTTCAAGTAATGAGACTGGCATTTATAATGTTTTTGAAATTAATATAGCTGACACCTCCAGGAAACAGATTACAAGCTCAGACACGAAATCATTGTTCGCTGTTAACTATGTCCACGGTACCAACCAGAATTCTTTATTCGGCGGATAAGGGGGGAAATGAAAATGACCATATTTATGTGCTGAACGAAGACGGTACTAATATTGACCTGACACCCGGCGATGCAGTAAAAGCATCATTCAACGGGTTCAGCAAAGACAAAAAGGTTATGTATTTTTCGTCTAACAAACGCGATCCGCAGTTTTTCGATCTTTATAAAATGAACGTCGGGGAGTGGAAGGAGGAGATGATCTGGGAGAACAAAGAGGGACTCGACTACTCAGGTGCAACCAAAGACAGAAGCATTCTTGCACTTGTCAGGTCAATCACTTCCAGTGAGACAAAGCTGTATCTGTTTGACAGAAATAAAGGTGAGACAACAGAGGTATCAGAGCCTGACAAACCCGGATCATACTCGGCATCGGGGTTCACAAAAGACAACAAATACTTTTTCTATACCACTGACGCAGGGAAGGAATTTGCCTATCTGGTAAAATATGAGATTGGAACAGGTGCACGTGAAGTGATATATGAGACTGACTGGGATGTTGTCGGAGGCTGGCTGAGCGAAAATGACAGGTATAGGATCATCGGTATAAATGAAGATGCCCATATCAGACTTAAAATAACAGACCTGACAACTGGTGAGGAAGTGGCTTATCCTGAGGTCCCCGGTTCAAATATCAATAATGTTAGTATTTCTGAGAGTGAGAAATACCTGCTTCTTTCCCTTGGCACCTCTAAAACCACAGGGGATTTATACTTATATGAATTTGGTGGATCAGAGATGAAGAAACTGACAAGCACCATGAACCCGGAGATCAATCCGGACGACCTTGTCAATGCTGAAGTTGTCCGTTTTACATCATTTGACGGTTTGGAGATACCTGCGATTTACTATAAGCCTGTGAATGCTTCCAAAAAGAACAAAGTGCCGGCACTGATATCGGTTCATGGCGGACCAGGAGGACAGTCAATGGTTTATTATAATCCCGGCACACAGTATCTGGTAAATCATGGGTATGCCGTTCTGGCTGTAAATAACAGGGGGAGCAGCGGCTATGGCAAGACTTTTTTCAAAATGGATGACAGGAATCACGGAGACAAAGACCTGAAGGATTGTATCTGGGGCAAAAAGTGGCTACAGAGCCTTGATTATATCGATACAGCAAAGATCGGTATTATCGGAGGAAGTTATGGAGGCTTCATGACAATGGCTGCTATGACATCGGAGCCGGATGAATTTAAGGTTGGGGTCAATTTCTTTGGCGTGACAAACTGGCTGCGTACCCTGAAGTCTATTCCACCATACTGGGCTTCATACCGTGATGCTCTTTATCAGGAGATGGGTGATCCATTCTCTGCTGACTCTGTCAGACTTTATAATATTTCACCACTTTTCCACGGACAGAAAGTAAAAAATCCCGTGATGGTGCTTCAGGGTGCTAATGACCCACGGGTTCTGCAGGTTGAATCTGACGAGATGGTTGCTGCAATGAAAGCAAACAATGTCCCGGTTGAGTATGTTATCTTCCCCGATGAGGGACACGGGTTCATTAAAAAAGAAAATGAAATCAAGGCTTATTCACAGGTGTTGACTTTTCTTGACAAATACCTGAAGGGAACCGAGATACAATAGCAAATCTCAACTTAATAAAATATAGGCCGGTGCTTATAACAGATCACCGGCTTTTTTTGACTTGCCGGTGAACGGTTCTGTGGCCCGGTCGAATATGCCGTGCACCCAGGCGATAGCCATACCGTAATTGGTGACAGGGATATTATGCTTTTTAGGTTCACGAAGACGGTTAACAAGCTGGCGGTGTGTCACCATGCATCCGCCGCACTGGATGACAAGGGCATAATCTTCTATCGGCCGGGGGATTGCATCCAGTCCTGCCACGTTGTCAAACTCCAGCTTTTTGCCGGTGAAATTTGTCAGCCACCGCGGGATCTTCACCCTGCCTATGTCGTCACATGAAACATTATGAGTGCATGATTCAAGAAGCAAGATCCTGTCACCATCCTTCAGCTCACTGATTTTCGGAGTTCCTTTCAGGTACTCTTCAAAATCTCCTTTCTGCCTGGCAAGCACAATGCTGAAACTGGTAAGCGGTATATCCCTGGGGATAGATGCATCAGCCTTAAGGAACGCCTGGCTGTCGGTTACCACCAGTTTAGGTTTTATGCCAGTATGGCGCAGGAAAGCATCAACCTCCCTCTCCTTGAGAACAATGGCCGTGCAGTCGTTGTCAAGGATGTCACGAATGACCTGGACCTGCGGAAGGATGAGCCTGCCCTCAGGAGCTTCTACATCCACAGGGGTTATCAGCATGACAATGTCTCCCTGGCTTACCAGGTCACCTATCAGACCCCGGCTTTTCATGGCCGACGGAGGAAGTGTCTGTTTCAGCGCTTTCAGGAGCCCTGCATTGTATTTATCGGGATAAAGAGCCGAATAAACGGTGATCTCCAGGCCGGTACGGTTCTTTACCAGCTGTATGAAGGTATCTGTCACGGGGAAAATATCACTTTTGTTGTGAACGAGGATGTATGGTATGTCAAGCAGGCTGAACTCTTTCGTTAGGTCCGCCTCGTATGTTCCGAATTCATTGCCGGCAAGGACCAGGATAGCCAGATCAATCAGTTTAAGGGCTGCCATCGACTTCCCGATGCGCAGTTTCCCAAGGTCGCCGCTGTCATCTATGCCAGCGGTGTCGATGAAAATAACCGGTCCGATACCGTGCAGTTCAATGCTTTTTTTTACCGGGTCAGTGGTTGTTCCGGCGATTTCTGACACAATTGCAATGTCCTGCCCGGTAAGTGCATTTATAAGCGAGCTCTTGCCAACGTTCCGGCGGCCAAATATGCCAATGTGGGCTTTCGAATCTTTTCCCTTTGCAGTCATGTTATACTATTCTTCAAGATCCTTCAGGCTGTAACCGCCCTGCACAAGGTTCCCCGGTTTGAGTATCTCATTCAGTTTCTCTTCCTTTAAGAACCCAAGCCTGGTGTTGGCCTCAATCACGGAAAGTCCTGATTCCTTCATTACAGGCAGCCATTTCTGCAGCTTTCTTATAGCCTATAAATGGCACCAGTGCGGTTGTGATGGCAGGACTTGAAAGCACTTTTGCCTCAGAAATGCCGGATTCTATTTCCAGACCGTGAAGGAGGTTTATTGCAACGGTGTCGTCAGCTGATATCAGCAGCTTAAGGCTCTCCAGCATGGCATGGCCTATAACCGGCAGGTAAGCATTCAATTCGAGACATCCCTGAGCAGACAGCTGAGCTATAAGCTGATCATTACTGTAGACCCGGTGTGCACAGCTGATGGCATATTCAGGAATCACCGGATTAACCTTTCCCGGCATGATTGAGCTACCAACCTGCTTCCCGGGTATGCTTAATGAATGCACTCCGTGTATATCCGAAGCAAGCAGACGGAGATCACCGACCATTTTTTCAAGATTGACTGCATGAGCCTTCAATATGCCGTGAACCTCAACAAAAGGATCAAGATTACTTGTGGCCTCTGACAGGTTCTCTCCCCTTGTTACGGGGAGACCGCTCAGGTGCTGGAGCCTGGCCACCACTTCATTCACAAAGTATTTTGGAACAGCAACTGATGTGCCGATGGCCGTACCCCCAAGGTTTACCACTTTAATTCGCTCAAGGCACTTGGAAACCCGCCACCAGTCGCGCGACAGGGCGTCACTGTAGCTGCTGAAAAGCCTGCCAAAGGTGGAAGGAACTGCTTCCTGCATCTGAGTATAGGCAATACGGAGTGTATCTCTGTACTTCTTCTCAAGGTTCTCTGATTCTGACCGAAGATCGTTGATCGATTTTTCCAGTGCCAGGAGCAATTGCATTGCAGCTATACGCAGAGCGGTCGGAACCACATCGTTGGTAGACTGAAAAATATTGGCATCTTCGATAGGATCTATGACAGCATATTCACCGGGTTTGTGTCCCAGTTTCAGAAGTGAGCAGTTTGTTAGAATTTCATTGATATTCAGATTGATACTGGTACCAGCTCCGCCTGAGACAGCCGGGACGATGAAATGCTCAAAATGTTCTCCTTTCTCACATTCAGCAGCACTCTCCGTGAGAACATCCAGGTTCCTGTCACTGACTACCCTGATATGCATTCTATCGAGGTCATATTGCTGTGAGGCTTTTGCAAAAAACTCAGCTGCGGTAACGTAACAGGCCCTTTTTGTCAGAGCCATAGCCTTGAACCACTCGATATGAAAGGGTGTTGCATCGGGGAAGTTCGCGCGCGCCCTGGCTGAATGAATGCCGTACAGAGCATTGTCATCCAGCTCAATCTCTCCTATAAAGTCTTTTTCCCTTCGCATATCAGAGCAATGAATTCTCTCCCGATTCGGGCGGAGTCAGTTTTCTTATTTCTGTTTCGGTGTTTATCTCCTGACTTTTCTTTTGCAGCTCATCTATTGAGATGATCTTGGCCCTCTTTTCGGTCGGCGGGTTCAGCTTCTCTGACTTCTCAAATTCAATGACCTGCTTCTGAAGATCCTCCGGCAGATCTTTCTGGCTCTTCAGCACAATATCGATGAATTCATTGGAGAAGTACTGATCGACCTGTATCCTTCGCTTGGCAGTATGGGCGAACTTGCCGATGATGCGGCAGATGCTGTCGCGGTCCTCCGGACTGAGTTTTTCGGCAAGATCATACTCCTCGATCTTTTTCAGGGAGAGGATCACCGGCTCAAGTGAATCCCTTGTGATGATAAAGACATCATAATCGCCCATTCTGTACGTAAGCTGTTTCAGTACCTGGATGGTGTTCGTAGGCACGACAAGGAAAATCGATTTCTTGACATTTTCCTGACTTGCATATTTTTTCACGCTTTCCGTCTGGCTCTTTATATAGAGTGGAAAGTTTGTAAGGTCATCATTGGCCGGGCTCTTGGCATCGAAGATGATGTATTCGCCGCTTATTTCAATAGTGTTGTCGGGATTACCCCTGAAAGGCACCGTATCGACATAGTTCACATGGTTGATGTCACAGATCCTGATAATTGTATTTTTAACATCAGCCTCGTGCTCTGACCATTGTTTCTTCATGTTCTCAAGCCGCTCGGCAGCTTCCCTGACCCGTTCGTCATTAAGCCTCTTGCGTTCCGCTTCGAGGCTCTCCTTGGTCTGATTAAGACGGGCTATATTTTCATTGTAGTTTTTGAAATTATCCTCCTTGGAGGCTTCAAATGCCGAATTCTTTTTTGTCAGCTCATTAATGGTTCCGGAGTGTTCCCTTATCCTGGCACTGAGCTCTTCGACCTGCGCATCTTTCCGGACAGACAGCAGTTCAATATCCCTTATCTTCTGGGTAATGCTATCATTTCGGGTGGATATTTCAGTGATGCGGTTCCTGAGTTTTTCAATATTTCCCCTGTTGGTCTCCATCTCTCTTGCCAGAGCCCTGAATTCCTCATAGGCATCGAAGCTGAGGTTCCTGATCTTCCTCCACCGGAAGAGCCTCTGCCACCAGTTTAAGTCTTTTATCTGCGCAAAAAAGAGATTGAGTTTTTCCATGGAGACAAAGTTAGCAATTCTGATGTTGGCAGTGGACCTTAAAAATGCTTTTTAAGATCACTTAAAGATGCGACTGCGAACACGTTGTTCAGGGCAACTTTGCCTGCTGCGTTTGCCAGAGCTCCGGAGACCAGAATTTTCTGATCTCTGAAGGCAGAACTTATCCTTTTCAGGTATTCTTCAGGTTTGGTGAACGGCAATCCGGTCAGTGCCCCTGTGATAAGAATATCGGGTTGCCATCGTTCCACCACGTCTTCAAGCGCATTGAACGGGGTTGATTGGCCGAGGTAGAGAGCTTCATGACCCGATTTCCGTATTATGAAAGTATAGAAGAGCAATCCCAGTTCATGCAGCTCATCCTCGGGAAGATACAATATGACTTTCTTCCTGTCAGGCTTATCGCCGGGCGGCAGGGAGTTGATAGCGCAAATGAGTCTTTTTCTGAAAATATTTGACACAAAATGCTCTGCACCAACATCAACAGAGCCAGTTTGCCACAATATCCCGACCCTCTTGAGAAAAGGGAAGACGATAGTTTCATAAGTCACTTCAAATTCCGTGTTGATAATTGACCGCATGAGAATATCATTTATTGCGTTCTCATTGAACTCGGTCATCGCCACAATCAAAGAATCGATCTGTGTGTCAGTATCTGTCGATTCCCTGGTCAGTTGTGCAACTTTCCCGGCGATCTCCAGACCGGTGAGGACGGCAATTTTTGAAATTTTCAGGCCGCTGCGGTTAAGGATTGCAATACTTATGATCCGTTTCAGATCTTCGTCATCATACCATCTCCGGTTGGTATCTGTGCGGTGTGGTTTGATAATACGGTATCTGCGTTCCCAGATCCTGATGGTTCCTGCCATGATACCGGTCAGCTTTTCAATGTCTGCTAATGTGTAACGATCCATCATCATAACTGTTCAGCTTATAAATATAATTGTTTATCAGGAGCTCCTGTCGGTCAGGTATGAAAAATAAGCGACGCCCATCGGGGCGTCGCATGTTAACGTTTGATTATATGTTGTTGCCTTACGGCAGAAGAACTTTATTGATTACATGTATAATCCCGTTTGATGCCTGCACATCTGTTGCCACTATCATCGAGGTAGTGTTGATGGCGGGTGAGGGGGTAAGTGTCACACTGATCGGGCCGCTGAGTGTCTCAACAAGACCGGCTTTCACAACTGCCTGTACCAATATACTGAAGGAATTGTTAGCCAGAGCCTGATCGACCACTGAAGGAGGAAGAAGCACTTTGTCAATGACATGGATGACACCGTTCTTGACGTCAACATCAGCTGTAGTTACATTGGTGTTTTTATTCCGCTTCACGCCGGAAGGTCTGTGGAAGACAAAAGACTAAAGTCGAAAGGCCTGGTGTCTGAGGGTCTGATAAAGTTGTCTGTTATCGGTTATCGGTTCTGATTTCTTGATTCGATTGTTCAAATGTTCAATTGCTAATTTAGCCCCATGCCCTCCCGCTTCGCAGGTCTGCATCTCCCGCTCCGCGGGATCGTCAGCATATTGTGCCCAATGCTATTTGAGTCTTTTCAGGGGGACGAAAAAGACATGCTCCAGCCGCTGTTCGGTAATTTTGCCTTTTTTCTTTGTGAGAAGAATGAGTTCCTGCACAGTTGACGGATTACCTACCGGCATGACAAGCCTACCGCCTTCGGCGAGCTGGTCTTTGAGAGGCTGGGGTATATGATCTGCTGCCGCGGTGACTATGATTATATCAAATGGACCAAACTCGGGCCAGCCTTTATATCCGTCGCCATATTTTGCAATGATATTCTTATATCCGAGCATCTTCAGCCTGGTGGCTGCTTCTTTCGCAAGCTCAGGTACAATTTCAATGGTATAGACAGTATCGACTATCTCAGCCAGCACCGCTGCCTGGTATCCCGATCCGGTTCCTATCTCAAGGGCTGTTTTACCTTTGGCAGGCCGCGAGAGTTCAGTCATGTAGGCGACAATGAACGGTTGTGAGATAGTCTGGCTATATCCGATAGGCAGGGGCCTGTCACTGTATGCTTCTTTGACATATGATGCCGGCACAAAGAGGTGCCGCGGGACTTTCCTCATAGCCTTCAGGGTTGCCTGATCACTTATGCCCCTGCCGGCAATCTGATCATCTACCATACGATTCCGCAAAGATTCATACTGATCCCCGGTCTGGCAAAAAACAGTGCCGGAGATCATTAACAATGTGATTATTAGGCTTTTCATTGTTTTGAAAAGTATGGTCAAAATCTGAAAGTATATGTATACTTAAGCAACACAGTTCTGCCTGTTGAATATGGCAACCTGGGAGTTTCCCGTGCCAGATCTGAATTCATCCCCTCGTCATAGACTATGTAGAAATCGTTGCCTTCACGCGGGTTATACCTGAAGCGGATATTTGTAACAAACTTATCAATTGCAGTATTATACTGAATATAAGCCGATATGGAGGTCTTTGTGGTCATTGTCAGCAATCCCCTGATCCCCATTATATGGTTGATAAAGCTTGTGCTGGAAGGGAGATTTACATAATCGAAATAATAAGAAAGCCCAAGATCAAATCCCGCGCCGATACTCAGTTTCGGAAGTGCAGAAAAAGAAATCTTCCATCCGTCGTAAAAACCACCTGCTTCAGCAGATACATCATATGAGAGTGCCTGAGCGCCCGATGAGCCATATGAAGCATTGAAATAAGCAAATGAATATCTACCGGGCAGAACTGAAGCCTGATCATTGCCAAGTATAAGGGTATCGGCAAGGTCTTCCAGAAACCAGTTGGCAGCAATGTTTCCGTAGAATCCTTTCTTTGCCTCGAAATGCCATTTCAATATTCCATTCGCAGTCTCATGCAATCCGGTTAAAGTATTCCAGAAATCATATGCCGTCAGCGAGATCGAATGATACCTGAGAAAAGTCTCACTCTGCGGCAGCCATCCGTTCTGCAAAATAACTTTTCCTCCCTGATAATTGTCTTTTACTTCAAATCCAACTCCGGGATTATAACTTTTGCCTGACCATGTATAGACAAAGTCATACCCAAAGCCTTTTATTTTTCTCCGCTGCCATTCGAATAAGAATCTGGAAGGTGCAAAATCAAAAATTCTGTTAACTGAATCGCGCTCAAACGTCTGAGCCCATTTAACAGTCAAAAATTCATCACCTACAACCCTGAACTGTCCGTCCAGTCCGTAAGCAATATTATAATTACCGTTCATGCCGAGTCTGCTTGTAAACATTCCGCCGACATATGAATTCGGGTTGAAGACACCTCTTTTTGTTCTGAAGATCCCGAAGTTTTCTGATGGATTCTCTTCAAAAGAAGCCGTCTGCATGTCGAGGATGCCGATATCCCATTTATTTATCCTCCCTGTCATTCTGACACCACCGTAGATCCTTACGGGATAGCCGTCATAAAGGCCTATTCTGCGGCTGTAGAATAAGTTGTTGCCGCCAAGAAAAGAGAAATCAAAAACGTCAGCTTTTTCCTGGAAGAAGACTCTCTTTTCAGGAAAGTAAAGAGAGTATCTTGTAAGGTTAATTTTCTGATCGTCTGCTTCGACCTGAGCAAAATCTGTGTTGACAGTAAGATCAACGGTCAGGTTATTTGTTATGCTGTACTTTGCATCGAATCCGGCATCGAACTTGAATTTCGAAGTCATCTCATATTCCGTTCCGGCATCATTTAGCTCATTCACCTGGCCGATGCCGCCGGTCACGTAGGGAGTAAAGTAAACAGGGTTTTCCGGCTTCAGGCCTGTGAATTCCATCACTGAGCTCATTGATGGTTTCCATATGGCATTTGCAACATCCGGAGGAATCGCCGGAAAACTTATCCACTCAGATTTTACAGGGCGATAATTAACAACTGTTATCCCCATACTGGTTTTGTTCTCATTCACCTGGAACCTGAGGCTTGAAAACGGAATTCTGATCTCTGCTGACCACCCATGGTCATTAATCTTTGACATTGCATCCCAGAAAGTGTTCCAGCTGAAACTCATGTCAGTATTTTGATCTACAATATCATTCTGATTGGTTCCCTCGGTCCGTACTCCGTTGGGGTTGGTCCAGAACATTACTGAATTCTGCCTGTCATTGAAAGTATCAATTAGCACTCCTAACCAGTCGCATTTACCGACGGAGTAATCCCTTTTCTTGCTGAAGGCTCTCAGATCATCAGGATTGTCATAATAAAATACGCCGGAGACATAAAAACAATCATCGTCATATGCGATCTTTATTACGGACGTTTCCGAAGGCTCTTTTCCAAACACAGGCATATACATAATCATTGGCAAGACCGGAATTGCCTGCCAGGCATCTTCATCCGGCACTCCGTCGAAGTTAATTGTACCTGACAGCCTTGGCACGGCTATAGGATCCTGGGGCCAGGCGTTAATTGCAATCATCAGGAATAATAAGGTAGGCAGCCTCCTTGGAAGGACGATATATGATTTGGCGATCATCTTGCATGGATCGCCATTAAAATTACACAATAAAGACACCCAAGTCAAATTTAATGGTAAGTGCGTTCCTCTTATTGTCCGCTTATCTCATCAGGAGGCTTAAAAGTCTGGTTTTAAGTTTTGTGTAGGGTGGATATCGTATTGGAAAATCAATGAGATTTGATTTGTTAACTACTGCTCTCATATTGGAGAACGTCTCAAATGATTTTTTCCCGTGATATTTGCCCAGTCCGCTGCAACCGACTCCACCATAAGGAAGATAGGGTGATGCGATTTGAATAACGGTATCATTTACTGCTGCTGTTCCGCTTTGAGTCTTCGTAAGGAACTCCCCTGCAACTTTTTTGTTGCTCGTAAAAATGTAAACGGCAAGAGGCTTTGGATGCTGATCAATGATCTCATATACCTCATTGAAATCGCCATAGTCAATTACAGGTAAAACCGGACCAAAGATTTCCTCTTCCATCACGGCATCACCGGGTTTGACATCTTTAAGTATAGTAGGTGACACAAAACAATCCTCAGGGACCGCCCGCCCGCCGGTGACAATTTCTCCGGACTTCATCAGGGCAGCAAGCCTGCTGACATTATTACTGCTGATTATCCTGGCATAGTCCGGACTGTTTTCAGGCTCAGCACCGAATGATGTAATTATCTCTTTTTTAAGAAGTTCAAGAAACTGATCTTTTACCTTTCTGTCGACCATCAGGTAATCAGGACAAATACATGTCTGGCCGGCATTCATGAATTTGCCCCACACAATCCTTCTTGCGGCAAAATCAAGTCTTGCATCAGCAGTAACGATACAGGGGTTTTTCCCTCCGAGCTCGAGTGAGACTGGAATCAGGTTCACGGCAGCTTTCTCCATTACGTACCTGCCTATTTTACAGCTCCCGGTGAAAAAAATGTAATCAAACCTGTGATTGAGCAGTTGCTCGCTCACGGTGTGATCCCCGTTAAGCATCATGATGAGCTCAGGAGGCAAAGCATCAATAATTCTTTTCATTACGGCATTGGTATGGGGCACCTGCTGAGAGACTTTCAGGACCACACAGTTGCCTGCTGCCAGTGCGCCAATAACAGGCACCATTGAAAGCTGAAGAGGGTAATTCCACGGTGACAGCACAAGCACCTGGCCATAAGGCTGAGGTACAATACGGCTGCTGGCAATGAAATGAACAAGCGGTGTCCATACTCTGCGGGGGCCGGACCATCGTCTTAGCTTTCTTATGGCAAGGTTAAGCTCTTTAATGACGAATCTTGTTTCGGTAGCCACCACCTCAAATTCAGGCTTATGAAAATCTTTCCATAATGCTTCCTTGATCTGAGGTTCATATTCCAGTATCAGTGAACGCATCTTTTTCAGGACTTTAATTCTGTATCCTGTTTGAAGGGTCTTGCCTGAGGTAAAAAATTTTCGTTGGTTATCAAGGACCTTCCTTATCTCTTCGAAGTTCATCCATATAACATTTAGATTATAAATATACAAAGTCTGCTCCAAATTGAACATGACCACCCTGTGTCTTACACCACTGACGCCCCATTGTCGGTCAGACCTTCTCCGACAAACATAGTCGTGTCGGAGGCCTTCGGTTTTTACCTTGCACATGACTGTTTTCTTTTTCTTAAATTCACATCATGAAGAAAATTGTAATACTGACCGGTGCCGGTATCAGCGCCGAGAGCGGCATTAAAACATTCCGCGACAGTGGCGGACTGTGGGAGGAGTACCCCGTGGAAGAAGTAGCATCAATTGATGGCTGGCATCGCAACCCCGATCTGGTACAACGGTTTTACAATGAGCGCCGCCGGCAGCTCGGGAGTGCTGAGCCAAACGCCGGACATACCGGACTGGTTACGCTGGAAAACGATTTTGATGTGCACATTATAACCCAGAATGTCGATAACCTTCATGAAAGGGCAGGCAGCACGAAGATACTCCATCTGCATGGGATGCTGACACAGGCGCGGAGCAGCAAAGATCCGGATCTGATTATCGACATAGGTTATCGCGATATCCTGCCGGGAGAGAAGGCTGACGACGGATCTCCGCTCAGGCCGAACATTGTATGGTTTGGCGAGGCCGTCCCGGCCATGGAGGAAGCTGCTGATATAGCATCATATGCAGATATATTCGCTGTTATTGGGTCATCCCTTAATGTATATCCTGCCGCAGGACTGATCCATTATGTTCCGTTGCTGACACCGGTCTTTCTGATTGACCCGAAGCCGGTGCAGGTTCCTTCGGCTCATGAGGTTCAGGTAATCATGGAAGGAGCATCGAAAGGAGTGGCAATATTGGTTGAAAGGTTGAGAGAGTTGAAAGGTTGAATGATTGAAAGGTTGAGAGGGTTGAAAGGTTGAAGGGTTGAGAGGGTTGAAAAGTTGAAGGGTATAGTATTAAGATAAAGGATAAAAGGAAAAAGATAAAAGTGGGGTTTAAAATGGCTTTTGCATTTTTTACCACAGAGTTAAGCAGAGTTTAAAAATGAGTTATACAGTTTTCATGGAAAAAGAACAGTGAAACTCACTTAAAATCCAGTGTAAATAAGTGGTTAATATTTTAAGCCCCCAGCTTCACAATACGCTCGCGGATAGCGCTCATTTTGTCAAGCCTCTCCATCGAAAGGGTTTTCTGCTGAAGGTCTAAGAATTCGAACAGCAGCAACGCCTTTTCCGAGTACTCAAGACAACCCTGCGAGTTACCCTGCGCAGCGGCAAGCTCAGCCTCGGCGTTGAACAGCTCAGCCAGGATCTCAAGATGACCATTGGTGAAGTTGTGCTTCTTCAAGAAGCTTATGCGTCAGATCCTCTTTGGGTATTGACCTGAAGAAAGCGGCATCCTCCTTAAGCATATCATAATAAATACGCTCAAGATTCTCAGTGGCCTGCTGAAAGTCCCCTTTCCTTGCGAGCCCGAAAACGGCGGCGATCAGATCGCCGAGCATCTCGATCATCCGGAGGATGTAGTCTTTCTGGTACATGGTGCAAAGATAGTTGAAAGGTTGAGAGAGTTGAAGGGTTGAAAGGTTCTGTAAAACACGATGCGGCTGTGGAAATTCCCGGTCATTTTGATTAGCTTGCAGCTCTTTAAAAACAAGTTCACAATGAAAAGAATCCTTCTTCCGGTTTTACTGTCTATAATTGCAGCCGGAGCATCAGCACAGCACAACAAGGTTGTTGACCGCATTATTGAGCTAGGTCAGACTGATAACCGGACGATGCAGCATCTTGATATCATAGCAAACCGTTTCGGCGGAAGGCTGGTTGGGTCTGATGCCTATGACAATGCTGCTGAATGGTGTGCATCAGAGTTTAAGAAATGGGGATTGGAGGTGATCATGGATGAGGCCGGAACCGTGCCGGTAGGTTTCAATCGCGGTCCGTGGTTCGGAAGGATGCTCTCAGATAACGGGATGATACTGCATTTTGCCACTCCGTCATACACTGCAGGTACAAAAGGTGTGCAGCGCGGACATGTGCTGCAGGAGCCAAAGTCCAGAGAAGAATTCGAGCGGATGAAAGGCGCTCTGAAAGGTGCCTGGGTGCTGATAGGCGGTAAAAGCAACGGGATGGCCATTGACTGGTCGCTCAGCGCTGACTCGGCCAGGGCGAAGATCATCACGGAGAATGATTCCATCTCAAAGCTGAACCGCGAGATCATGAGGGAGAACTATACTAATCGTGATAAACCGCCGAAAGAACTTATTCCCCTTAAAGAAGAACCTGCGCTCTTCTTCCGTGAGATGCGCGATGCAGGTATACTGGGGATCATTCAAAAAGCCTCAGTGCCAATTTCAGCTCTTTATGACCGTAAGAACCTTGATAAAATAACTTTTGAAACCCTGCCGACCGTATGTGATATCAAGCTTGACGAACACCAGTATGCAATAATTGAACAGATGGCAAAGGAGAGACAATATTTCCTGCTGGAGTTTGACATACGCAATCACTTTAAACCCGGACCTGTCAAATATCACAATGTCATAGGAGTGATCCGCGGCACCAGGTACCCTGATGAATATGTGATGATGGGCGGCCACCTCGATTCATACGATGCAGGTACCGGCGGTGTTGATGACGGCTCCGGCATCACACCTCATATGGAGGCAGCACGACTGATCATGGCAGCAGGGGGAAAGCCTGAACGGACTATACTTGTATGCCTCTGGGCAGGTGAAGAGTTCGGACTGCTGGGATCGAAGCACTGGGTGGAGAACAATAAGGAAAAACTACCGAAAATATCGAACTATTTCAACCGCGACGGAGGCCCGACAGTGGCTTCGGAGATCATAGCTCCCGAAGCCATGTATGAGGACTTTGAGAAAGTGTGCAAGCCTCTTGAACAGTATCAATCCTGACTTTCCCTTTCAAGCTGACGAAGCGCACCCAGCCACCGCGCCCAAGGCCAACAAACGCAGGAGGATCAGATCATGCCCACTTTGCTATGAACGGTGTGCCGACAATCAGGTTTGAAGCACCTGACAGCAAGGGATATAACTTTGACTACGGCGAGATATGGCATACCGAACGCGACACCTACGATAAAAGTATTGCCGAATACCAGGAGCATACCGCTGTCGTTACTGCTGTGGTCGTTTACGGACTTGCCAATCTTGATCATCTGCTCTCGAGAGAAGGGCTTTACAGCGAAGACGGAAGCAGTTAAATAAGCAGGCTTTTCAGAAGCCCGGCATCTCCGAGAAGGTAATATTCTTCTGGGATAGCAAAATATTTGGCATCAATCGGGAATATTTGTTTTAATGGAGGTGGCTTTCTGGCTTGAAGAATATGCACCCATTTTAAAATCCATCAGCATCATGATGCCATTCCATACCAGTACTTTCCCCATGTCACCTTTAATGACATCACATTCTTTACCGAGGAATGTTTCCTTGCCGCTTTTTACCATTCCCATTTTGGTGTACATTTCTTCAGTGTATGATTCGAGTGTATCTTTGGATGACTCCGTGATCCATGTCAGGAGCGGATTTTTCATTTTCATGCCGTCAGCAGGCTGATCCGGATCCCACATATACTGGTAGTCAGCGTGTGATACCACCCATCCCTTGCTTTCCTCACCTTCTGTGAAAGTCTCCATGTATATTGCGCTTTTCATACCGTAATCGTCAAAATACAGGGTTCCCGTACCGGTCTTGTCACCCGAGTATGTGTACTCGATAATTCCTGATTTGATGCCGTAAGGTTTCAGAATAGCTTCCTTGACTCTTTGCCAACTGCAGGAGGAGAAGGAGACTTGTGACTAAAACAATAAGTTTTTTCATGATTTTAATAATTTAATTATGGTTTCTTTTTGCGTGAGACCTGCCAGTAGAAGGTTTTTTCGGCATATATTCTGAAGTCTGGTCCGTATTTGTCCTCAAGGACCACTTTACCGTCACCACCAAAAAAGGTTTTTCCGTCGCCAAATTCAACCAGCAGGTCGGGACTGATTTCAGGCTTTTCCTCTTCCTCAGGTATTTCAACATCTGCCGGAAGAGGGGTTCCGAGATCTTTTAGATAGGTTCTCAATGATTCTGAAACACTGCTGAATGTCGGATCAGGGACAGGATCCTCGACTGGTCCCGCAGTATACTCAGATTGTATATCATCTGTTTTGTTCTCTGATTCATTTATAGGCGTCTTGCTTTTATCAGTCCATTGTTCACCTTTTAGCTGATACCTTTCATGCCAATAGAAATCAACAGCATATCCTCCGGTCACGATTTTTACCACCTTATCGGTTTCTTTATCGATGACAAGAATAATATTTGACATTGGCACTAAGGTTTCCTTCCCTGAAATTTCAAGGTTTAATGGATCTTTAAACCTTGTCATGATCTGGTCAAAGCCCCCTGTTTTATGTGAAGCGTACCTGTGATCTTGTTCACGTGATGAAATATGGCAGGATGAAAGATTAATAGACAGCGGGCGGTAGTATTCCCACCGCTGGTTGAACATTGGCACGTCATCAGCACGTTCAAGCTCAAGAGGTACATAAAACGACGCTTCATTTATTTCATTCAGTTCATGTTTTCCTCTTTCGGTTCCGTTTGCGTCATTACGTGAATATGATGAAGTTGAGTTACGGACATATTTTCCTTCAATGGTCAGAATAGCTTCATACTGATCGCATTCAAGCGGGAACTTCTTCTGGTATCGTTTCTCCATGACAGACGGGGGGGAGGTGTTGAACTCACAAATGCCTGCATATTCGAGAATATCTTCTTTTACTTCATTGCATGATGGCGGTCTGTATAAAATCGGTTCTGCTACTTTTCCACCGGTTGTATTAAAGGCAAACCAGTCAGAGATCTCCTCTCCGCCCAGGATGTTGCCTTTATGCACTTTTAAAGCTATCCTGACATTATCCGGTAACGGTTCCCCCATTTCATTTTTAATATTGCTGACTGTGATTACATATAACGGGGACTTCGACTTGTAATCAATCCGGATCGAGAGACTTACCGGCGTCTCCTTTTTTCTTATAGTCTTTCCTATGTCGCCGTTGTCAAAGTAAACCGCTGAGCCTGAGATTGACATGGAGGAGAACTCTCCTGTCATTATTCCATCGCTACCGTTATATGTCTGCCCATTGATTTCAGCTGATTCACCGGACGCATTGAAATAGCAATTCTCCTCATCTGGCGGCTCTGCAATCCAATCCAGGGTCTCCGTACCGGAATCATAAATCTGTCCGTTTTTTAAAGCTACAAGGTCATGTGAAATCTGAACCCGACCTAATACAGGGACCAACTCCAGCTGTTTTGAAATTTCTTTAACGTCGTTCCACTGAAGTGAGCCACCAGGAGTCCTTATTGGTTCTGTCAGCGGGGTAATTTCATAAATAACGTGCTTGACGAGTGTTCTTTCCCCCTCGGGAGCGTTCTCAATGACCGCCTGACTTCTTACCTCATATTTTGCCTGACCAGAAGGTCCTACATGAATAATTTGATTCCCATATGGATTAGGATTCTCCATTTCATAGGAAATATCCGCACATGGATTTGACTTCATGAAATGTGTCACCACCTCCATCCCACGGGCATAATCATCAACGAAATCCTGCGTTCCATTCCTGATACTTTCCCAACCAGCGTAATTTTTAAAATCAGGAATGTCACCTCCGATTTTCAGGGGCATGATCTGTACCAGTGGATTCTGGCAGTCCCCACAGTCTGTATTTTCCGCTTCTGATAGAATTTCAATTAATTCTGGTTTGAAAAACAACTTCAGATCTTCTGCAATGGCTTGATTCATCGCGAAGTTCATCCAAACGGTTCCGTTTTCTCTTTTTTTCAATGGTTCCCTGTCATTGAGTGACAGGGTATTGACAGCAGAATAAATGGGAGCAGTGAACAGAAAAAACATTCCCATAAACCATTGTACACTCATTGTTTTTCTTTGCAGCATGATACTGTTACTTAAAGTTGTAATATCAATTCACATATTTTTTTCGGGATTCGATTAAGTTAAGACTTGTTTTTAATTATCATGGTCTCCTTC
Organism: uncultured Bacteroidales bacterium; assembly: GCA_963719235.1. Lineage (GTDB taxonomy): Bacteria > Bacteroidota > Bacteroidia > Bacteroidales > VadinHA17 > SR-FBR-E99. The sequence continues at coordinate 22,863 of CAVRBS010000031.1, read as the reverse complement.
TCAGGTTCCACGACATAAGTATAGTTTGTGCTCCGCCCAGATCTTCCATGAACTCTCTGAACTCCTCCGGCAGATCCTTAAAAAGATCTTTGGTGCCCTTCAGTTCTCCAGGTATCTCGCCGGGTTTCACGGTTGTGAATGTTCCCGATATTTCAATTTCTTCATCTATTCCTGTCGTACCTTCTGCCTCTTCATCAATTTCCTTATTAATAGGTTTGACCTTAATATCCACTTCATCGGTTCCTTTTATCTCAATCCCCTCAACGCTGATCTCACCCTTTAGCCAGTATTTGCCGCTCAGAGTATCTAATATTAGCCGGAGGTTGCACTCTGAGGCTGAAAGAGACCTGCCACTTGCCTCTGCTGTTTCCCTTGCCCGTCCTTCAATGCGCCTGCCTTCACGTTCCATTCTGAACATAGTCTGGGCATACTCATCAGAGAAGCTCATAAGAGTGGCTCGTTCAACCTTATAGTTGAGGAGCTTTGACTTCAGTTCCACAGGTTTGAAGGAAAGGCTGATCATCCAGTTTTTTGAAATGTTGTATTCACCTCCGGGGGTCAGTGCTGCAAGAAGCGACTGACCTTCTCCGGCCCCCATTGTTTCATACAAGTATATAGAGCCTTCCCAATTATTAGATAAGTAGTTAGATAGCGCTTCAGTTTCCCCTGTTTGCCCGGTTCCGCCAGTCCCGCCGGTCTGTCCTGTTCCTCCGGTCTGTCCTGTTCCTCCGGTCTGTCCTGTTCCTCCGGTCTGTCCTGTTCCGCCAGTCCCGCCAGTCCCGCCGGTCTGTCCTGTTCCGCCAGTCCCGTCGGTTCCGCCAGTCCCGCCGGTTCCTCCAGTCCCTCCGGTTCCTCCAGTCCCGCCAGTTCCTCCAGTCCCTCCGGTCCCGCCGGTCTCACCTGTTCCGCCAGTCCCGCCGGTCTCACCTGTTCCGCCAGTCCCGCCGGTCTGTCCTGTTCCTCCGGTCTCACCTGCTCCGCCAGTCCCGCCGGTTCCTCCAGTCTCACCTGTCCCGCCAGTTCCACCGGTTTCACCTGTCCCGCCAGTCCCGCCGGTTCCTCCAGTCCCGCCAGTTCCTCCAGTCCCGCCGGTCTGTCCTGTTCCTCCGGTCTCACCTGTTCCTCCAGTCCCGCCGGTCTGTCCTGTTCCTCCGGTCCCGCCGGTCTGTCCTGTTCCTCCGGTCTGTCCTGTTCCACCGGTTTCACCTGTTCCGCCAGTCCCGCCGGTTCCTCCAGTCCCGCCAGTTCCTCCAGTCCCGCCAGTTCCTCCAGTCTCACCTGTCCCGCCAGTTCCACCGGTTTCACCTGTTCCTCCAGTCCCGCCGGTTCCTCCAGTCCCGCCAGTTCCTCCAGTCCCGCCGGTCTGTCCTGTTCCTCCGGTCTCACCTGTTCCTCCAGTCCCGCCGGTCTGTCCTGTTCCTCCGGTCCCGCCGGTCTGTCCTGTTCCTCCGGTCTGTCCTGTTCCACCGGTTTCACCTGTTCCGCCAGTCCCGCCGGTTTCTCCAGTCCCGCCAGTTCCTCCAGTCCCGCCAGTTCCTCCAGTCTCACCTGTCCCGCCAGTTCCACCGGTTTCACCTGTTCCTCCAGTCCCGCCGGTTCCTCCAGTCCCGCCAGTTCCTCCGGTCCCGCCGGTCTGTCCTGTTCCGCCGGTCTGTCCTGTTCCTCCGGTCTCACCTGTTCCGCCAGTCCCGCCAGTCCCGCCGGTCTGTCCTGTTCCTCCAGTCCCGCCGGTTCCTCCAGTCCCGCCGGTTCCTCCAGTCCCGCCGGTTCCGCCAGTCCCGCCGGTTCCGCCAGTCCCGCCGGTTCCGCCGGTCTCACCTGTTCCGCCAGTCCCGCCGGTCCCGCCGGTCCCGCCGGTCCCGCCGGTCTGTCCTGTTCCTCCGGTCTCACCTGTTCCGCCAGTCCCGCCGGTTCCTCCAGTCCCGCCGGTTCCTCCAGTCCCGCCGGTCTGTCCTGTTCCTCCGGTCTCACCTGTTCCGCCAGTCCCGCCGGTCTGTCCTGTTCCTCCGGTCCCGCCGGTCTGTCCTGTTCCTCCGGTCTCACCTGTTCCGCCAGTCCCGCCGGTTCTATTACTTCTGGTTTTACGCGTAGTATCCTGATCAAATAAAATTTGGTCAGATAGTATTTTAACACCGGTATTATCTACTATTAAATTCTCTGGCCAGGACCAAATTTCTTTGATTTTATCAGGGGATTCGGATAAAGATTTACCATATCCCAGAGATCCGGGTTGAAAAAGTAACCAGAAGAATAGCACGCTCACACGCTGTAGCATAATTTTATATCTTATAATCATCATTTTACCTGTATTCAAAATTTAGTTTTTTACAAATTCGCTTCGCGCATTCGCCCGGCATTCGGCAGGGCTCAAACAAGTTTGGCCCTGCACTCATTTCTTCACGAATTCAACCCTGCGGTTGGCAGCTTTGCCTTCTGAAGTATTATTAACTGATACAGGTTTGGTTTCGCCCCAGCCTTTGCTGGTCAGGCGGGAAACATCTATCCCCATGCTTGCCAGCTGATCAACAACTGCCTGTGCACGTTGTTCTGAAAGGGCTTGATTCAATGTTTCGTCACCATCACTATCAGTATGCCCTTCGACACTAAGCTTTATTTCAGGATGATCATTGAGAAGCTGGAAGACAGAGTTTATAACGCCCATTGACTCTGGCTTGATCGTTGCCTTGTTCACATCAAAGCGGATCCCGCTCGTCACGATCTTTCCATCCTGCATCAGCTTGTCATAAAGCTTCACTCCGCCTTTGGCTATGCTGATGTTCTTTATCAGCCTGTTGATGCCCTGTATACCAGCAGAGTTGAAGCCGCCTGCACTGAGTGTTATACCTGAGGGATTTGCCGTGACGTTAGGTATATTCAATACCCTTGCTTCATCATAATATATCTTCATCGCCCGCTTGTTGAATGAGATTGCGATATGTCTCCAGAAACTTGTATCATAATTATATTCTTCTTCAGCCTCCGGATAAAGACCTTCCCCGATCTGATAAATCTTTACAAGGTTCGGCATGAGCTCGATGCGCCTGAACTCTATCTCCGGCTGGTTCTTGGTATCGTACAGCTCGAGATAGTAGACGCAGTATTCTTCCTTCTCAAACCAGGCATCAAATTCAATTGTGAATATGTCAGGCAGGTAATCCTTGTCCGGGTTTTTGATATACGGCACGATCCATGTATCGTCGTCTTTGAAGTACATGACATTATCAGGTCCGAAGGATGCATTTTCAACGCTTCCTCCCTCTGAAAGGTCCCATTTGGATGGGAATTCGCCGTTCTGTTCATTTTCCTGGTTATCCTCAAAAATGATGCTGTCGCCCGGAACAAAATCATATTTGTTCCATTTAAGAGTAGCCTGAGCCTGCAGGGATTGAGCTGACAAGATCAGGATGCAAAAAAGCACAGTGGAAGAGATGAGATATTTCATGGCATTATTGTTTTTAACCCAAGTTAAACCATGATCATACCCGAATCAAGAGCAAATGAGTAAAGCTGGTATTTGGATTAGTATTGGAGGGCCTTAATCCCTCCTGAAGTCGGGGACTTACTATTCGTAGAGATGGTCGGTGATTGCCAGGAGGACTTTTTGTTTGAGGTTGGGGGAGACGGGGATGGAGGAGCCGTTCTTTAGCTGAAGATAACCGCCGTCGCGTTTGATGAATTTGTCTATAAAATTCAGATTGACAAGATGCGACTGGTGAACGCGTATCAGAGCCCGAACCGGCAAGCATGGCTTCATATTCCTTTATTGTCCGTGAGACCATACGTGCTTTCCGCCGGCAAGGTGGAAGTGAGTATAATTGCTGTCGGCTTCAGCCCTGATAATATCACTTACCGATATAAGCTGCAGTGCATCGGCGGTCCGTAGAATAATCCGCTTAAGGACTTTTTTTCCCTGCAGGTTCTCGCTGAGTGCCAGAAGCTTCATCTGCTCTTCTTCATGATTGATTACTTCCGGGCTTTTTTAATCGCTGCCCTCAGCTCATCGGTATCGATCGGCTTAAGAATATAATCAAGGGCGCTGACTCAGTAAGACCAAAAGCCCACAGGCCCTCTCCCGTACATAGTGAAGGCAAATACTGCCGCTTCTGCTCCTCGTTACCGTAGTAATAAAGAGGTGCCGCTCCGAGACTATTATGCGCTGCAATAGTTGCGGCCTGAGAGCCATCAACGCGCGCAAGCTCTTCAACGGCAACTACGTAGGATAGGTAGTCCATCCCCTGTCCACCATACTCAGTAGGAATCACTGTCCCAAAAAGGCCTAGTCCACCCATGCGCTTGGTCAGTTCGACTGAAAACTCTTCCCGTTCATCCAAATCCCTGGCTAACGGTGCGATTTCCGTTTCGGCAAATTTTCGCACAGTTTGGCGCATCATGGTCAATTCTTCATTATCTTCAAACTGGTAGCTCATCTTTACTTTCTCCGACATGCCATAGCTGCACCCATTAGATGACCTCAAGCTATCGCCATGATTACAAAACTAATCAATCTTCAATGGGCAAATCTCTGATTCTGCCTTCGCGGCCAGTAGCGCCAAGCAAGATACCAAGATAAGACTTATATCGCCAACGTGACAGTTGACCGGCCTCAACCGCTGCACGGATGACACACTCGGGTTCGTCCAGATGGCGACACTCGCGAAACTTACACTTGCCGAGCAAAGGACGAAACTCGACAAAGCAATGGCTTAACTCGATCGGCCCTTTCTCCTCAAATGTAAAACTACGAATGCCGGGCGTATCAATAACATAGCCCCCGGTTCCCAGTTTGATGAAGCTGGCGAAAGACGTGGTGTGACGCCCCTTGTAGAAGATGTTGTCGTCTTCTTCCACAGCCTGAACGATCTCGGGGATGAAGAGATTCACTAGGGAAGACTTACCAACACCGGAATGACCCGAGAGTAAGGTGATCTTGTCCTTAAGCAGTGATTCTAGCCGTTTTATTTCCGGGTGCTCTTTAGCGTCCTTCGCGTTTGCCTGCAAAGAAAACACCTGATATCCAAGCCCACGGTACAGTTCCACCATGGCTTTTTCTGCGGCAATCTCCTCGGGAGTACCCTCAGCAGCCAACAAATCCTCTTTGTTGAGCACTATGATGGCCTCGACATCTTCGCTCTCAGCTAATACAAGATAACGGTCAATAAGCCCCCACTTGACCGTCGGGCTTAGGTAACTAGCTACAATTAATAGCTGGTCCATATTAGTGGCCAAAACATGCGCTCGTCCGGGAGTGTGCGGATCTAAGCGGGCAATCTTAGAGCGGCGAGGATCCAAATGCTGAATCACACATTTTGGAAGATCGGCCTGAGACTTAACGGCATGCTCCCGATCGGGGGTACAAAGCACATGATCACCAACTGCAACGAAATTTCGTTCTGCTCGGTGTGCAACTAGATGTTTACGCGCGACCTCTGCCAGCCATACATCACGCGTGTCGACCTTCTTCAGATCATTTTCGGTCGAAATAAAAGCGTACCGCTTGTGCACCTCGACCACTCTTGCAGGGAATGCTCCGTCAGCACCGCCGACTCGCCACTCCTTGGAATCAAGTTCAAAAGTTTCACCCGCATCTAATGCATGGGTCTTTTTCCTCGATTTTTTTCGGATCTTACCGACTTTCTCAAGTCGATCAGTATCCCTCATATGCCAGCGAGCCATGTTTACGCCCTAATGTTGCACTGCCTAGACCAAACCAATACGATGAATACTCTCACGTATATCAGCACTTAAAATACTCAATGAATTCTCGGCTAGTTCCTCGACTCGCGGATCAATTCGCATGCTGTCCCCAGCAGCTCCCTCTACATAGCCTAATTCTTCGAGTTGCTCCAGGAAGCTAAATAAAGCCTTTTTATCGTAGGTGTCAGCCTCGCTAGACCCATTCAATATTGCGATACGCTGCGCCATCAAAGTCACCTGCTTGGCGTACTCCTCTGTATCGACAGATGCCCCAAGTTTTTGGTGCTTAGCTAACAACGCAGCGGCAATTGCGCAGCGCTCCAGCGTCTGGCCCAGCGTCCTAGCAAGGATGAGGAGTGTCGTTAAATCGCGACTAGTGACATCCGGCCTATGAAGGTATCCCTGATCGTCGCGCGACAATAGGTTCTCATTAATCATGGCACTCACAATACCGGTAATGGTTTTGCCAGAATTCACCACATCCCAACGCAAGAAGAATTCCTTCTTGAGAATCGGATAGAGCTGCTGAGCTGATCGCAACACCTTCTCTTCAGGCAAATGATCGTTGTATTGAAAAAAGCTAGCGACCAGAGCCGGAACGGCAAGTAGGTGGAGAATATTATTCCGATAATAATTGAGCAGGACGGCTTCGCGCTCTTCTACGAAAATGACATCGCCACCTGGATGCTGGAAGCGTTCGATTTTAGCCACACTCATCGCTTCATCAAGATGATCGCGAGCACGACCCTCGGGAAGTGAGACGTCACGGCTATAAGGTGCTGCCCGCATAGCTGCTATCAACTTATCCATCAAGTAAAGCAAGTCGTCTTCCGCCAAGGCCTTCGTCGGAGTAGATAAAAGCACAAGCGCTAAAATGGATAACGGACTCACAATCGCGTTACTGTTGATACTGGTCAAAACATCATTTGCAAGGTCAGACACAATTGGCGACATCCAGCTGGGCTTGCTATCAATGTCTACAACCTCGTGCTGCCAGCCACTATGCCGTTTATCTAGATATTCAGTGAGATAAATTGGCTCGGCGATCCCAATATAGGCCTTGCCGAAGTTTGACTTTAGAACACGGCGCGCCCTGATCAATTGGCTAGCCGACTCAGTGCGCTTCTTCGCACCACGCAACTCAGTCTGATACGTGCGGACCTCAACTACTTTATCGTAACCCACATAAATAGGAACAATCGCAATTGGTCGCTCTGAATTGCGCAGGTAACTATGTAACACCATAGCAAGCATACCAGTTTTACCGGGAAGTAGACGCCCAGTGCGGCTCCGGCCGCCTTCCATATAGAACTTTAAGGAATGGCCTTTGGTCAGCAAGTAATGCACATATTCGTTAAAAACCACAGTATAAAGGCGGTTACCGTTAAATGTGCGCCTAATATAAAACGCACCCGCCCTGCGGAGGAATCCTCCTACGGGCCAAAAGTTCAAATTGATTCCCGCAGCTGTATGCGGAGGATTTAAACCTTGGTAGTAAATCGAATACGCTAAAAGCAAATAATCCATGTGGCTACGATGAGACGGTAGATAAACTATCTCGTGTGTCTGCTCAATCGCACGTAGCCGCTCAGCATGCTTAATAACGACGCCATTAAATAGCCGATTCCATAACCACGTAAAGAAAAGGTCCGAAAGTCTGACAATGGCATAGTTCTGCTCAGAGGCGATTTCCATTATGTAACGTCGAGCTGTGGCCTGAACTTTAACCACCGGTACTTTACGTTTGCGGGCCTCATCCTCAATGGCACTCTTGATCGCACGACTCTGCAATAAACTCGCTGCTACACTCTCGCGGCTAGGGAGACTGGGACCCAAAACACCGGTCCGCTGCCTGCGAAAATGGACACGCAGCACACGCCTTAATTTCTTAGCGGTCTGCTCGATCCCCGCTCCCTCGCTGACTATCCTACGCAACGAAATCGGCGTGCCGAAGTTAACAAAGTTGTCACGACCCTGCGCCAACACAATGAATATCTTTTGCAGGATCCCGGCATGCTCGGCGTCAAAAAACAGTAGGCGCAAAATCGAACGCTCCTCGCGCCCTGGATTTCTCCCCCAAAACACGCAAACCGGCACCAGCTGGACTTCCATATTTGGATCAAGCGTAGCCATTCTCACAAGCTTACTCAATGGCGTCGGCGGTGCCTTATGGGCGTCACGCTCAACCTGAAGCAGACCCATTTTATGCAAGTAAATAAACGAAGCAGTACCGGGCACATTTAAAGACGTATGGTCGGTCTGCGGCAACGGCAGGCCGTTACGCTCGCAGACATCATAAAGTACTAAAATGTCGGACACCGAACGTGAAGGTAATACGTAACAGACTGGGACTCCGGGCTTTAACCCAAGGTCAAGCGACGGTGATGGTGGTGTGACTTTAGACTTAACCCACAGCGCCTGGATCTTGCGCAGCCACCAGAAAGGAATGATTGAGATGGGCTTATGCTTTGGCACGGACCTAATCCATTTCCATGTTGTCAATAAGGCGAGTAGTCCCCAGACGGACGGCAACTAACATGACGCTAGCTTCTGCCACGCTCGCACCGCATGGCAGTAAATCCCGTCGCTGACGCAACTCGATGTAGTCGACTACAAAATCTTGATGTTGCTCGATCACGTTTCTACAACTTGCAATCAGCACTTCAGGACTACGCTCACCCGCCGCAAAGGCTGCCTTTGCGGCTGATAGACCCTGATAAATAAAAGGGGCTAGCTGCCGCTCCCCCTCAGATAAATATCGATTACGACTACTCATGGCGAGACCGTCTGACTCTCTAAGCGTCTCGCCGCCCATAATTTTTATTGGCAGATTCAGATCGGCAACCATCTGTTCAATAAGCCGCCACTGTTGGTAGTCTTTTTTTCCGAATATTGCGACATGAGGCTGCACTAAATTAAACAGCTTCAGGACTACCGTAAGCACACCCTCAAAATGGTGCTTGCGCGAGCTACCCTCTAGTTGCAATGCCATACCCTTACCATGCACGTAGGTCTGGAAACCATCCGGATACATCGTTGCATCGCTAGGTAAGAACACTGCCTCAACATTTTCCCTAGCCAGTAATTCGAGGTCAGCACTGAGCGTCCGAGGGTATTTTGATAAATCTTCACCTGGACCAAATTGTGTCGGATTAACAAAAATACTGACGATGACCCGATCCGCGAGATTACGTGCCTGCTTTACTAGACTGAGATGACCATGATGCAAAGCGCCCATCGTCGGAACAAAAGCTACCTTTGCTCCGTCACTCTCCCAGGCCTGGCGACGAGCCTGCAAATCGGCGATTGAGATTAATGTAGACGGCATAGTCATCAGGTCTCGAGTCCTTGGTTTACGCCACGAAAAAGAGCATTAAAAGTAATTCTGTATGAGTACAGGAGTATTCCAGGGATGACAATGAGGTTGGGAGGCGGCAGGGCGCCGGTGAAGCGTTAGTGGCAGACAAAAGGAGGAACCCACCGGTTCACGCTCGTCGTGAACCGGTGGGGTTCGGCGGGGTAGTAAGTCAGGAGATCTTAAATCGCCCTCTTGGCAATTTGGCCCGTCGTGGGCCCGCACATTTCCTAGGATACTGAAACAGCACCCCTTCCATCTCCGTAAGGGCTCAGATCTCAAAGGATCTTCAAGCCCATCCCACTTATCCCATACCAGGTTGTTACCTTCATGAGATTTGTCGGACGGAATGGGGGGAACTTTAGCCGCGTGGCGAAAAATCTGACGCCGTCTCAAATCGGATATCCGCGATACCAGATAAAACCCATAAACTACATGGACTTAGAAGTCGGGGGCTGGCTTTGGAAGCTCAATCTACGAACTCGCCCCTTACTTCCCAGGACGCCCAACGACCGGCCATTGAAACTGATCTTCACGGCAGCCGCATCGTAGATCAGCATGTCAGCCTTTTTATTAAAGGCAAAAGTATAGGTATCTGGCTGTAACTCGCGAGTTACCGGAGGCCCTTGATCGACATCGAGTCTAATTCGAACGGGATCGGTCACGGTCAGCACCAAGGTCTGCTCATTGTCAGAGATTGCCGGAATACTTAGATGAGCCGACTGAGGATTTTCCGGAGTACTCGCCTGAACGATTGGGCCTGAAGCATCCCCACTTGGCGAAGTTTGCTGAAGTTCCACACTCGGAGCCACCTCAGCCTTGTCTTCAGGGGGCTTGGATGCTAACTCGCCTGATGTCAGGGCTTTTACCGAGAGTGTCTCTGTTGACTCGCCCATATTTGCAGCAAGTGAGGGCTTGCCGGTCGACTCGACTGCAGCCAACCTAGGCTGTGCAGTAGGGCGAAGATCGAGAGGCTTAGCTTTGACGTTGCTCATACTGTGCTTACTGGATGAAAAATTCTTCAGCGCATGCTGAACCAGCGACCGACTGGCTACGAAATAACTGAAGAGACCAACTGCAGCGACCGGCAACGCCACCTTTACCAGTGCACCTCGCCGTATCAGGCTTGAAGCAGCGGCCAACATTGGCAAAAACTGCTGAGCTCGCTGATTTGAAGGCTTATTTTTGATCTCCACTTTAAGCACTGAGGGCGCCAAAGACGCCTCCCAAAGCTCACAAAAAGAGGCAATTAGTGGAGCGGGATCAACGGAAAAATTTTTCGCAATATTTTGGACAAAACCTCGACCGAACACCCGACCAGGTAGCTTTTCAAACCGACCCGATTCAAGGGCCTCAATAAAAACGTGACTAATCCTAGTGATTTCAGATAAGGACTCAACAGAAACGCCCTGCTCTTCCCGAAGCAGCCGTAGGCATTGACCAAAAGCTAATCGCCTCGATTCAAGATCGAGTGTGCTATCTTTGTGCATGTAATCCTGCTCTGGAAGGTAGTCGTGGCCCATGGACTGTCCTAGCGATGAAAGCCCGCCATTGAGGCAGCGCGTGCGCGGGTGGTTACGTTGATGGAAGCGAATCTGATATAATCTGAGAACGCCTGCCACCCCTTCATCCACACCAGGTAAGAAAATACGAGGTTTGCCTATGTTTGGCGATCGAAGTTGCGGTTACAAACCGAAATTCGGATTCCAAATCAGCATACTAGTTGCTTTACTGAGTTTAATGCCCGTTCTCGCTGCCTGTCAAACCGCGGGCAACAATGATGCGGGTTCGTCTGAGTCGGCCGTAATAGATTCCCAAAAGGCAATTGCCCGTAATGCTCTCGATACCGGTAAGCCCGAAGCCGCATTGAACAGTCTGAGAATGCTACTGCAGCAGTATCCAGATGACGCCAGCCTACACAACTTAATGGGACTGACCCAGCTATCCCTTAAAAATCACCCGAGGGCCATCAAAGAATTTCAGGCCGCCTTCAAAAAAGATAAACAGGTAGCAACAGGCTTAAATCTCAGCTCAGCGTTAATTAGTGCAGGAGAGTACCAGCGAGCAGTCCGCCTATTGACGCAGCTTTTGACCCAGGCGGAATCTACGAGCTACGCTTACAAGGAACGCCTGTATCACAACCTTGGTTACACCTACGCCAAAGAGCGCAACTCATCTAAAGCGGAGCTCTGGCTACAAAGGGCTGTGGAGGAAAATCCAACCTTTTTTCTCTCACATCTCGAACTCGCTCGGCTCTACGAAAGATCAAATCGCCCTGAGAAGGCTGTGGTCTCGTACCGGAAAGCAATGGATTACTGCTTAGTATGTTTTGAGCCAGTTCAAGCATTAAGCTCTTTATTTATTAAAACAGGCCGAACTGGGGAAGCTCGACGTGTGCTGATGCAATTTGGTAAAAATGAAGGTGTGTCAGCGGACGATCTGGCAAAAGCCAAAAATCTATTTACACAAGTAACGGCAAACGACCTACCGATTAAAAAAGTGGGCGGTTGAATAGGTTTAACAAAATATCCCGCCCAAAGTGACCCGCCTTTGGGTCTTGGCAAGTTATGGGCGCTTGCGTTAACGTTCGAGAACTGATCACCACCGACGCGGATTTGAAGCTGCGTCTATGAGGGATTTACCGGTGTTTAAGCCAATCTTCCGTGTCTCATCACTTACCCTAAGTATGGCTATTCTGCTCTCAAGCATGTTTACGCCGAGAGCGAAGGCCGCCAATCCAGAGGCTTCGAATCCACCTCCGAAATTAGATAATCGCTACCAGCCGTTAGAGACTCTGGCGCGGGGCATGTTCTACCTCGAGACCATGTATGTCGACGAGGACAAGGTTAAGCTAAATGAAATGGCTTCAAATGCGTTACGAGGCATCATTGAGAAACTGGATCCACACACTGTCTTACTGCCCAAAAAAGCCTTTGAACAACTGACCAGCGACACTCAGGGCAAGTTTGGCGGCGTTGGCATCATAGTATCGCAAGAAAACAGCAAACTGATTGTAGTATCGCCGATTGAAGACACCCCGGCATTCACAGCTGGAGTTAAGGCTGGCGATGAAATCATCGCTGTAGATGGCAAGGAACTAAAAAAAATAAAAAATACTGACGCAGTCGATTTTATGCGCGGCGAACCTGGTTCCATTTTACGCCTGACCGTACACCGCGAGGGAGTGCCAGAGCCTATTAAGTTCGAGCTCACGCGAGAAATCATCAAAGTTAAATCCGTACGAGGCGACTCGCTAGCTAATGGGATCCAATATGCACATATCTCAAGCTTTCAGGAAAACACGGGAGAGGAACTAGCAAATTTTCTAAACTCGCATAAGGGTTCCTTAAAAGGAATGGTCCTCGATTTAAGAGACAATCCAGGCGGGCTTCTAGATCAAGCTGTGCGAGTTTGTGACCTATTTATCGACAGCGGTGTCATAGTGTCGACGGTAGGACGCGATCGCTCAAGAGTCGAGCGTGAGTTTGCCTCTAAACGAGGTGCTTTTGTCGGCTTCCCCTTGGTGGTTTTGGTAAACGGGGGATCAGCTAGCGCTTCTGAAATCGTTGCCGGAGCCCTACAAGACCACGAACGCGCCGTCATCATGGGAACAACCACCTTTGGCAAAGGTTCGGTGCAAACTCTAGTATCTCTACCTGACGGATCAGGACTCAAGTTTACGGTCGCTCGCTATTACACGCCGCGGGATCGCTCCATCCAAGCGAAGGGAATTACCCCCGATATCTTAGTCACCGCCAAATCGCGTCGCGAACGCGCACAACCGCCCCAGACTACAGGAAACCGCCGTCGCGACAATGAAGAAGAAACGAGAAAAGAGTCGGATCTGGAAGGCCATATCACCAGCAATGACCTAAGTGACCTGGCCAAGGAGAGTGAGATCGCGGCGATCGTCAAGAAATGGCCGGAGCCTCTCCGCACTGACAACCAGTTGGTGACGGCATTTACCTACTTGAAAAGCTGGTCTCGCTTCGAGCAGCAGCGCAGCAACATGAACTCTGACGAAAAACTGCCACCTAAAGTGATTCTAGATAGCAACGATACCAACAGCCGGACAGGGTCGTCACCTGAGGGCAAAGACGATTGAAAGTGGATACCCAAAACACACTAACCACAGGTCATCCGATTATCTTTTTTGACGGTTATTGTGGCCTATGTAACTACTTCATTAATTGGGTAATCCGACACGATCCGGCCCACCGCCTGCGGTATGCATCTCTGCAAGGTGCCACCGCGCAACAAATAGTGCGTGAACTTGGGTACTCGATCCCGGACTCAATCATCTTGTGGCAAGAAGGGCAGCACCTGGTTCGCTCGGCGGCGGTCGCAGCAATACTAAAATCTTTGGGCGGCCCATGGCGCAGGATTGGCTCTGTCCTAGAACTGATACCAACCGCAGTGGCTGACCGTGGCTACGACGTTATCGCTCGAAACCGCTATCGCTGGTTCGGCAAGAAAGACAGCTGCCGCCTGCCAAGCCCAGCGGAACGCCACCTATTCCTCGAGTGACGTAGGTATCCGCAAAGCCCCGACTAGCGACTATGAAAGGTATCGTAGGAGCGAAAGGCTACGGTGAAGTGCTCGTTGATCTGACCTGTCAGCACACTTCGGCGACGGGACCTACAGAATGTCAGGTAGTTTTGGAACGCCCGTTCATCATCGAAGCACTTAATAATGTTCTTACAATGGCTACACACCATCATCGGGTTGAACCGCACGTGCTCTTTTATCGTCGCGATGCAACAAACGGGGATATTATTTACTACAGTACTAACAACTAGGAGAGCCTGGTCGTCGTCGGCTGCGTTTTTAGGAGGCGTAGCGATCGCCTCTTGGCTATCATCGACCATGCCATCTCCGCGGATTTTCCCTTGAAAACTATAATTTAAATTCTAAAGAGTCTTTGCCGCTATTGCAAGCAATCGGCTCATATAACCAAGGTTTGGAGGGCAATAAAAGCCTACTTAGTTCCTCAGTCAAAACTGGTCTTACCATGGACGTACCTATGGTTCGAGCAATCATTTCACTGATTGTGGTGACGCCCCGCCCAGCAATTCCACAAGGGACAATTTCCCTAAATAAATCTAATGAATTTGACACATTCAAGGCCAACCCATGCATGCTAGTGCGATCCTTGATGCGCACCCCTAAGGCACAAATCTTGGCATTTTCCACCCAAACTCCTGGATAATCAGTGTCGGTAACTGCACTGATGCCAATGCGTGACAACGTATTAATGACCGCTTCTTCTAACAAGGCCACAAACCGCTTCGGTGTGATCTTGGAACCAGCCAGCTTTAGGATCGGATAGGCGACTAGTTGCCCGGGCATGTGCGCCGTAACCTCACCTCCACGATCGGTTCTGAGCACGGCTACCTTTTTTGCCGTGAAATAATCTTCAGTAAATCGAAGATTGACCTGGTCCGCGTGCTTTCCCATAGTAATTACCGGTGGATGCTCCACCAAGATCAATGTCGGACCTTGCTCGCCTCTGGCAACTTTTGCATGAATCGCCAACTGCAAAGCCAGAGCCTCTTGGTAATCCAGCATTCCAACATTTATAAACTGCGGATCTAAAACGCAGCCGACTGACACAAAAACTCCACAGCTTCAATACGGCTAAGGGCCTCCAAAGGACTGTCGCCCCAGGCATATACCCCATGACCCGCCAAAATAATCAACGGAACGTCCTTCATTAAGCTCCCTACCAGCTCAGTAGCGAGTTGGGGCATGGCTTCCGGTGTGTAATTTTTGATAACCGGCAAACGTAGCTCCTGCAAGTGATTGATGCTCCCAAGCGGCTTCTGCATCTCATCGCCACTAATCACCAGGTCTAGACAATCTCGACTACGAGCAACAAGGCCTGGAGGGTGAGCGTGGACCACACAACGCGCTTCAGCAACGGCTCGGTACACACCAAGATGAACAGGCATCTCTAAAGATGGCTGTCGGGCCGATGGCTCCACGGGTTGACCCGACTCGATATCAACCGCAACGAACGCATCCGAACTAAGTTGCGATTTGCTGACTCCACTAGGGCTCTGCCAGATCAACCCACGACTGCCCCTAAGCGAGAAATTACCCGCCGTGCCGGCACACCAACCCCTTGAATAGCAAACCCTCGCGACATCGATAAGCTCAGTTATCAGCACTTTTTCAAGTAGCGTAGGACTAGGGAAAGGATTTGATATCGGGACCTTAGGCACTCACGATTCCAGGCTAAAAAGACTTGGGTCACCCGCGCCGGGACGCACGATAGTGGGATGACCAGAGGTTAAATCCACGATTGTGGACTCGAGTCCAGGTAGCTCACCACCTAAATCAAGCACTAGGTCAATTGCATGGCCGTAAGTTTCGAAAACCTCGTAGCCAAACTTCGGGGGCTGAGCCACAGCTCCCTGCGGCAGCTTCAAGTTGATAGAGGGTACCGACGTTGTCGCAATAGGCTGACCGAATCTCTCGACAATAGTCCGCAAAAGATTGCTCGTTGGAATACGGATGCCAACAACACGTCGTTTATCTTTTAGCTGACGAGGCAATTGCCGCGTCGCATTCAGCAGCACCGTGAATGGGCCCGGCCATGCTTTACGCAAAAGCCTATAGGACGCATTGTCGATAACGGCATATTCGGCCGCCATAGATATCGAGCTGCACAGTAGACTAAATGGCAGCTCGCGGGGGTGTGTGGGCTTTAACATATAAATACGGTCTAAAGCCTTAGCACTTGCGGCATCACAGCCAAACGCCCAGTTCAAATCGTTTGGGTAAGCAAGTACACCGGAGTCCGAAAGTATTCGAACGGCGCGACTGATGTCGCGCTCTGCCGGTGGATCATCGTAAGTGTAAAGATGCATACCCATGGTAATTACGGCTTGTTGCTACGAATTAAACTGAAAAACTCATTCCGCGTTTCGAGATTTTGAAACGACCCTCGCATCGAACTAGTAGTAGTGAACGAGTTCTGCTTTCCGACCCCTCTCATCATCATACACAAATGATAGGCCTCGACCACTACCCCGACGCCCAAAGGCTTGAGATAATGCTCGATCGCCTCAGATATCTGGTGCGTAAGCCTCTCCTGAACTTGCAAACGACGAGAGAAGATGTCCACTACCCTGGGCAGCTTTGACAGGCCGACAACTTTGTCTCTCGGAATATATCCCACATGACACCGACCATAAAACGGCAGCATGTGGTGCTCACACATACTGTAAATCTCGATATCTCTAACAACGACCATATCTTGATAATCAACGTCAAATAGTGCTCCGGTCAAAACACTTTCAACGTCGTGTTTATAGCCCGAAGTAAGGAACTGCAAGGAGCTCAATACTCTACTAGGAGTCTTTAAAAGACCGTCACGTTCTGGATCCTCACCAAGCGCGGCGAGTAACTCTTTCAACTTCTCGCTATGATACTGATAGCTCGCATTTTCCATGGGAGTTCCCTATAAAGTTTTCAGGAATCCCTTATAGGTGTCCGGGTGGCCCAAGGCAAGATTAATACCTGACAGAACTACTTGGATTTACTTATGAGAGCCGTACTGCAGCGAGTCTTGAAAGCTCACGTATTTGTAGAGCAAAGTGAAATCGGTACTATTGAAGCGGGCTGGTTAGTGCTCCTCGGTGTGAGCCCTAGTGATAGCCTGCAAGATGTTAACTACCTAGCCGACAAGATCCTCAATTTAAGGGCATTTGAGGATACCAACGGCAAAATGAACCACAGCGTGCTCGACAACGGCGGGGACATTTTGGTGGTCAGCCAGTTTACTTTATATGCTGATTGCCGAAAGGGCAGGCGCCCCAGCTTTATCGGCGCAGCACCACCGCAGCTGGCAGAGCCGCTATATGACAAATTTGTCGAACACCTGCGTCAATCAGGCCTAAAAGTTGCTACTGGCCGATTCCAGGCAGACATGAAGGTGACGCTAGTCAATGACGGACCCGTAACGATCATCATCGACTCACCCCACGATGCCGTTTAGCGGCCTAAATCAGCCTTTTTGGCTAGCTAAGTCACTATCAATATTGGCATCTTCCTCGATACCGATCTTCTGATAGAAGAGTTCATCGATGGTCTTTTTGATCAGAATCCACAGCAACTCGCGATCGTTGCAACGGGCAAATACCCCAAGAGGAATCTGGAATCCCCCTTTGTCTTTGCGACCACCGCCATAGTACTTACCTGCCTCGTCGGCACCAAAGACGTCTTTCAGCCACTTGTCGGGATCAAGTGTGTGAGACTTGGTCCGCAATGACCCATCAATGAACTGATTACCAACGACACCATAGACCACAACGGTATCTATACCCTCGCGGTGCAAGAGGTAGTCCGCGCACTGACCAATGCCATCACGATCTTCGTCGCGAACAAAACCCACGCCCGAAAACATAAATGTCCCGCGGATGTCCTTACGTTGCAGGGCGACTTGCGTCAGGTCCATCGTTTTTGCTGGAATAGACTGATGGGAGATCAAAGATAACAGATCTTTATCAACAAATTGCGCAAAGTACTCGCTTGCCCGGTAGTCGATGGGCTGAGCATTCACAAAGTTGTCAGTATCGCTGCGGATTCCGTGCATAAGCGCAGTTGCGATCCGACTTTCCTCGGCAGAATTGCCGCGAAAGTTAATCGGCCCCTCAATCAGATACTCGCCGTAAATTCCCGACGTCGATCCCGAAGTTTCTCTAATGTCGACAAAATCACCATCCACTGTGCCCAGTGGCTTGTGGTGGTCGATGAAACAAAGCAACCGACAGTCTGGCGAAAGTTTAATCGGCAAATCAGGACTCTGAGAGTCATTGACGGCGTAGTAGTCAAAGCCAGACACGTCAAAGTTGTTTTCATACTCGACCATGTCGAGGTCGAGTTTCTTTACTAGTGCCTTGTTCTCATGGTGCGATATAGCTTCAAAGTGAACAATCGTAGTGTCGACATCATAATGTCTGGCCAGCCATTGCAGGCACAGCGACGTGCCGATATTGTCTGGATCCGGGTAACCCTTGATGCAAATCAGTAGGCGCTTACCGCGAGCTTTCGCCAAGGCAGCGTGCAGCTTATATGCGGGAGTGTCGTGAATATCTTGCTCTTCGAAATCGCCATCACCCTGATGCACCTGCTGCACTGGCTGATTGAGCATTGAACTGCGTGAAACACCGCGAACGGCGTGAGACGCAGAACTACTCGGTCGAGTTGGCGCTACAGGTACAGCCGCTTTGACAGAGGCTTTGGCAGAGGCTTTGACCACTGGATTCATAGATTTAGATTTGTCTTCACTTTTAGGCTTCAAGTGTTTCCACCCCGTAAAGCTGTCGACCTGCTTGTCCACTGTAACGTAGGTCGGCCGTTCCGCTATGATTCCTTAATTTTACCATAGATTTTTTGGCGCTGGGATTATGGTAAATCCACAAAATTAGAGCTAACACATTAAAACAAATGAGTAATTTTGAGCATCGCCCGAATGATCAAAGTGATCGCACCGACAAATACCGAGACCACCCCCAGTGCAAATCCAGTTAGAATCCAAGGGCTGGATTGCGCCCCTAACAGAGCTCCAACTAACCAAAAATTACCCATTAGTATCAATATGATAAAACCAACCGCGGAAATTCGAGCAGGCGGCGATCGCAGCCAATCAGGCCTCTGCGTCAAGCATTCAATTCCGGGCTCAGATATTTGTGTCGCCACTGAGCTACATGTGTCGCGCTGATTGTAAGCCATAGGCCATTACCTAACTCCGGAGTCTCGGCAAAAAAAGTTTCAGGCGGAATGCCCTCGGCCATCATTTGCCAAAGGCGCATGCTGCCCTGATGGCCTACCACGCCGATGTCGGAGTCGTCATCCTGATAAGACAAGATGTCCAGAGCTAAAGCCGAAACCCGCTCACACATTTCCCGGAAAGACTCACCCTCCGGAAAACGCAGACGCATGGGCTCCCGCATGCAGGTCTCATACGACCTTTGGAAGTCGTAAGGTAACTCTTCCCAGGTCAAGTTCTCGTAGATACCAAAATTAATTTCCCTCAACTTTTCCGTAATTCTGACAACTGGAGCCTGAGTCCCAGCTGTCAAAATCTCAAAAGTTTCGACCGCACGGCGACGATCAGAAACATACCAAATACGCGGTAAACTTTGAGCAGATACGCTTATGTCCTGATGACATGTCAAAATTTGCTGACGCCCCTCGGGGGATAGGGGGGGTCAGTCCAACCGCAAAAACGATCGGCAAGTCCGCGCGTGGACTTACCGCTCATGACGATAAAACAACGACGGCTGATTGCAGAGTTCATCCCTCGGATCCTCATCTTAACTGAAAAACAATCGAGACTGGGTCAACTAAGTACGCCCACAAGGCCCGATCACGCATTTGACTTCATCCAATTTTTGCCACAAAATCTCAATAAGATTAACTAAAATGGAGGCGCTTCACATGTTATCAGCTTTGCGCTCAGCATTGTTAGTATTTGTCAGTCTCTGCTCCATCAATTCGGCAGCGGCTGCTCAACCCAAAATAGGCGACAAGCTACCAACAGTAGTATTGGGCGGTGATCTAGGGGCTAAAGTCGACGGGACTCCCTGGTCCAGCGAGACAATTAAAGATCGCACTTGGATTTTATTTTACATTTCACCAAGCCATCGGGATGAAAACGAATCATTCAAGGATGCTCTGAACGCGGCCAAATTCCCTCGCGACAAGGTTGCCTCGGTGGCGGTGATCAATATGGCATCGTCCTGGGTACCTAACATGATCATCGAGAGCTCGCTGAAGAAGAATCAGCAAAAGTTCCCGTTTGTGACCTACGTCAAAGATCTACAAAAAATATTAGTTAAAGAATGGAACCTCAATGATGACGCTTTTGACGTGGTCATCTTTGATAAAACAGGAAAAGTATTGGCGCATTATAGTGGTGAGATCACGCCCAAAGAGACCGAAAACACGCTAAATTTAATTAAGCGCACCCTATGATCACGTCAAAAAAGTCCAAAAGACTGTTTTAACGGGTCCCTAACAGTCGGCTAGCGACCTGTAATGAGAGACCTTGTGCCGCCGATCACCCGGCCGAGCAATTTAAACAGCAAGTTCGCCAGCTCAAATGCGGCCACCATCGCTGCCCCTAGCAGCGCCCAAAGCGCTACTACCGGGAGTACGGCAACACCGACTAAAGACAGCACATGGTCCTTACCGGTAATGTCGTTCCTACGCCAGCGTGCAAAGTCATCCTCACATGAGATTTGTCGCTCCTGCTGACGGGACTTCTCCCGCTGAGACTTGAATTCATCGTTAGTCACGATAACTTGCGACAAAACTCTCCCCCTCTCTTTGGTCTCACAAACCGTCCTAGATGGTACCTAGGACTCCAACCTTGACTAGCGCATTAGTGCGCATCTCGCCCTCGGTAGCCGAGGGGTCTTTTAGAATTTACCCGAAGTTGAGGTATAAGCAACGGAGGGATTCCAATTTTTACCGATGACATTAACATCTACCCCTAAGCCCCAGACCGTCCCGTTGTCATCCCAAGTGTAGCCCACACCGCCCGGAATTGATCCGACTTCTTTCGATAGGTTAAAACTACGATCGCTCAGTGCAGCGACAGGGTCATCAGCTTGCTTGCGGTCGTAAAACGAGTAGAAGACCCACGGTGTCACCAAGTTTCTCAGCTCATAGGACAGGTTGACAGTGTATGAGATCTTAACGTCAGTTTCTTTTTGGTCCGACTCGAGCCGCTTTAGACCCGAAGGGGGGTCCGATAGCTTACCCTGTCATTATGGTAGTCCAAAGTGGCATTGAATCCATTCAGGCCAGTCCTTAGACCGACATCGACATACCGAGATCTGTTGTTGTCATAGGACCCGAATATCACCAACGGCTTCACCAAGCCAAAGTCACCTAACCAAGCAAGTATCCAGGCTGGGTGTTGATCTTTATTCAGCGGTTAGCCACAGCTGTGTCTAGAACATCATTGGGATCTTGAACCACATCGTTGACTAACTGCAGAGTCAATACGCCTTGAAATTTAAGGTGTAGACCCCATGCGGCGGCATAGTCACTAAAAGCTAAATTTTTGGCGTACAAGCCATCTGCATGAGTCCGGTATCCCTGATTCAGATGGTGCCACCCACCTTGCAGAATGCGTTCTTTTCCGACCGAAAAACCGAAGCTCTTGGTGAACCAATGAGTGCCGTAGCCAAATTCCAGTGGGCTATTAACAGCACTCAGTAAGTTGAAGCGAAAACCATATTCAGTGTCTGGACTGATGTAACCACTCAACAAAAGGTAAGCATTAGTAACCTGGAACGCCGCCACTTGGCCAGGCGAGTAGCCACTATGCTTATAAAGTCCTTGGTTATCATTAACGAACTCGGCTCTGAATTCACCGCCAAGACGCGCTGAATTAGCTCCAGTAAGTACAGCTACATCTTCGGCTTTGGCGACGTGAGCGAGGGCAAAGCCCATCATCAATGCAAGAGCGATGCGCGAACGAAATATTTTCAAGATAAAATCCCCATTACATCAGTTCATCCGTTCGATACGAAGGAGTCCATTCTTGTCGATCACCAAGCGGAAATAATCCAAGGCTTGTTGAGATTTTCGGCCGTCCTGATCGAGCTTAGAATAACTCAAGATCATATCTAGGTAGTAAACCTTGGGAAATCGAACCGCCTCAACTTCGCCATCGACTGTAACTAAATCGATGGTGCGCTTAGGCTCCCCCAACTTCGGCAAGCATGCATCGATATTAAGTCTCAAAATATCGTGCACTGCGCGCAACGGATAACGATTTAAAATTCTCAATTTCCCGCTGAGCTTTATAGATTTTGAATATTGCAGTACTCGAGTGATGCCGCCAGTACCGTATACGTGTGCCTCAGGTGTATTGTCCCTGAGCTCTGTAATCCTGAACGGCAAATCTTCTGGATGAATAAACCTAGCTGTCTCTTTGATTTCACCAACTGCGGTCGGCTTGCCCGAACGATTCTTATAGTAAATGCGCTCGCTATGATCAGGCATCCGGCGAAACACGCCACCACCAAAATATCCCCGACCGATTTCCTTAATTCGATCCTTAATAATGTAGGCCAAAATACCCGCAGACAGAAACACTAGACCAGATATCCCCAAACCATCTGCAGGCCTCTGGCTGACTCACTCTAACTATCAGTAGGAACTGCGCAATAAGTGCCCATGTCGCGGCGAGTCCAGCCGCTATCATCGCGCCAATTTGACGCTGAACAGCAAAGAGTGGCACGGTTCTAATCTCTAAGAACAGCACCTCCCAAATGCGACGCTTTAACTCAGCTTTACGATGGATAAATTTTTCTTTGTCAGAATTTGAGCTAGTTGGCGTCAACATCATGTAACCCGCAACCTGCGCGTGAGCATCATGTACAGCCAAAACACGCAAGATCTTCGCTTTCAAGTCGTCGATTGCGGGATCATGGTACTGATTGCTCAACCTCTGATGAAACTGCAATAAATAGGCTGCGCCATCACGCAGCCTGTAATAGCAGTACTCATCAGCTATACGCATTTCCTCAGCCAATGCATCTAGATGATGCTCTGACCGGCTTATCACGAGGTCTCTGATTTCCCTAAATTCTAACAGCGCCTTGTCAGCACGATCCACCATACGGCAAATTCTGCCGCATAATTTTGCTATCGTTTCCGATGTTGGGACACCTTGAGTTGCAAGTAGCCGATGGACACGCTTACGATTTCGATCGATACCTCTGAAGTACGTACCAATATAAGCACAAGCAAATAAGCGAACTTCATCTATTGCATTTTGAATTGGCTCG
>CAVRBS010000030.1:0-67815 GCA_963719235.1 uncultured Bacteroidales bacterium | reverse complement strand
ATGTTCGACCAGTTTGATCCGGCAGAAGACAAAATGCTGCAGGTAATAGATAACAACGGCAAGGTTATCGGAAAGGAGTGGATGCCGCAGCTCACCGACGAAGAGATGGTGAAGCTTTATAAGGATATGCTGTTTGTCCGTACGCTCGACTTCATGATCGTCTCATACCAGCGCCAGGGACGAGTATACACTTATCCGCCCAACTACGGCCAGGAAGCCATAGGCGTTGCTGCAGGCAAGGTTCTGAGGCATGACGACTGGCTGGTGCCGGCTTTCCGCGAGATGGGTGCCTGGCTTGCCAAGGGTGTGACGGTGAAAGAGATCTTCATGTTCAACATGGGCTTTGAAGAGGCGTTTAAATTCACTGAGGCAAATCATGTCCTGCCCTTCTCGGTGCCTATCGCATCACAGCTGCTCCACGGAGCAGGCATAGGATACGCCATCAAATACCAGAAGAAGGATGAGGTGGCTATGGCATTCGTTGGCGACGGAGGCACCTCCGAGGGCGACTTCCATGAGGCACTCAATTTCGCAGGTGTATGGAAAGTGCCTGTCATTTTCGTCGTTCAGAATAACCAGTATGCTATTTCGGTGCCTGTGAAGATGCAGACCGCCAGCCTGAACATGGCGATAAAATCAAAGGCTTACGGCATCAAAGGAATCAAGGTAGATGGAAATGACATTTTTGCCATGCTGGCAGCCTTCAGGTATGCTCATGAATATGCCCGGACAGAGAAGCAGGCTGTTCTGATAGAGGCAGTCACATACCGCAAGGGAGCGCATACCACATCTGATGACCCTACAAAATACCGCACTACCGAAGAGGAGAAGGAATGGGATAAGAAGGATCCGCTGCTCCGCATGAAGCTTTTCCTTGATGAAAAAGAAACTGTGGTCCGATGCTGAAGAGGAAAGAATTACCGAAGAATACAAGAAGGAGATCGACAGGCAGTTCATGGAAACAGAACAGACTGTTCAGTATCCGCTTGAGGATGTATTCAAATATACGTACGCCGATATGCCTCAGGATCTGCGTAACCAGCAGATTGAACATGAGAAATTCTTACAATGGAAAAACGCACGCAAATGAAACCAATGAATATTGTCAATGCCATCAATGACGCCCTCGACATCAAACTGACAGAGGATAAGAACATTGTTGTCTATGGTGAGGATGCAGGCTTTGAGGGCGGCGTCTTCAGGGTTACCGAAGGATTACAGAAGAAACACGGAGTTGAGAGGGTTTTTGACTCACCGCTGGCGGAGTCAGGTATAGCCGGAACCGCAGTTGGAATGGCTGCAGCAGGATTGCGTCCTGTCATCGAGATGCAGTTCTGCGGGTTCATTTATCCTGCCTTTAACCAGATCATTTCACATATTACACGTCTGCATAACCGCTCACGCGGCAAGTATAAAATGCCGATAGTCATCCGTTTGCCTTACGGTGGCGGGATAAATGCCCTTGAGCACCACTCCGAGAGCATGGAGGCTATGTTTGCACATATACCGGGACTGAAAGTTGTTGTGCCCTCAACACCGCATGATGCCAAGGGCCTGCTGATCTCCGCACTGGAGAGTGATGACCCGATACTCTTCCTGGAGCCCAAACGTATTTACCGGGCAATAAAGCAGGAAGTAAGCGAAGAAAAATTCTCAGTTCCTATAGGTAAGGCCAAAGTACTGGCCCAGGGCACTGATGTGACAGTGGTTGCCTACGGTGCCATGATCCGCGAAGTGCAAAAGGCGATGGTGATGGCCAAGGAAGCAGGATACTCAGTAGAACTGATTGACCTGAGAACCATTTACCCTCTTGACAAAGAAACTGTTACAGCTTCGATTAAGAAGACCGGAAGGATCATCTTTGTCGGTGAGGAGCCTCGCAGCTTCGGCGTTGGGGTCGGAGATAATGGCGCTGGCCAACGAGGAGGCTTTCCTCCATCTTGAAGCGCCCCCGAAACGCGTGACGGCATTTGATGTGATAGTCCCCTACCCCCGCGGTGAACATCATTATATGATAACACCCGAGAAGATCTTCTATGAGATTGAACGAACAATAAAATTCTGAAGAGATGAGATATATTTTCAAATTCCCCGATATAGGTGAAGGACTGACCGAAGGCATCATCATTGAGTGGTATGTCGATAAAGGGAATGCAGTTAAGGTGGGACAGCCGCTGGTTAAGATGGAGACTGACAAGGTTGTGACTGATATACCCTCACCGCGTGAGGGGTCGTCGCAGCACGGTATGGCAAGGTGGGTGAGACCATACATGTGGGTGAGACACTCGTCGAGATAGATATTGCCGGTGAGGCTGCTGCCGAGGCACAGAAGACAGAGAGCGAGATGGTTGATGAGAAAGGCGCCGGCGTAGTAGGAACCATAGAGGTGGCGTCCAATAACGCATTTCTCCCTGCCAGCGATGAGGGAACTGAGGTCAAGCCTGCCGCCGCAGGCGCCGGATCGAGGAAGGTGCTTGCCACACCTGTGGCCCGGGCCATGGCACGCGAGATGAATATTGACATTAACCTGGTGACGGGTACAGGTCCTGCAGGACAGGGTTATGAAGAGCGACATACAGAACTTCCACGCCGGCGCACCGGTTGCAAAAACTGCAGCCGCACAGGTTTCCCGCCCTGTCAGCGGAGAGCTCATCGAGATCACTCCGATGAGCCAGATAAGAAAGTCGATAGCCAAAAACATGCTCCGGTCAAAACAGAGCACGGCACACATGACGCTGTTCGAGGAACCGGAAGTGTCAGCACTGGTGGCTGCCAGAACCAAATACAAGGAAGAGTACAAAAAGGAAGATATTAACCTTACATACCTTCCCTTTGTAATCAAGGCTGTGGTTGCTGCACTGAGACGTCACCGTGAGCTGAATGCAGAGATGGATTTCGAAAAAGGTAATATCATATACAAGAATTATTACAATATCGGGATCGCAGTAAGCACTCCTGAAGGACTGGTGGTGCCGGTGATACGAGATGCTGACAGGCTGAGTATCAAAGATCTGAGCAAGGCAGTTACTGAAATAGCAGTTAAGGCCCGTGACCGCAAGCTGACTCTTGACGATATGAAAGACGGCACGTTCACAATAACAAACTACGGAGCCCTTGGCGGATGGTTCGGCGTGCCGGTGATAAACTACCCGCAGGTGGGTATCCTGGGCATAGGCCGGATAAACCAGAAACCGGTGGTTGTGAACGGTGAGATAAAAGTAGGTAATGTCATGCCGCTGTCGCTTTCAGTCGACCACAGGATGGTTGACGGAGCCGAGGCAACGGAGTTCCTGAATGATGTCGCCGCAGGCATAGCTGATCCGCTTACACTGATAATGAGGTAACAAATAACAATAACGGAGATGGATTACGATCTTATCATCATTGGCGCCGGGCCGGCAGGGTATGTGGCTGGAATAAGGGCAGGGCAGGCAGGACTGAAGACAGCCATTATAGAGAAGAAACATGTCGGTGGCATGTGCCTGAACTGGGGATGTATTCCTTCAAAGGCAATGCTCGAAAGCGCCAAATACTATTCAAGGTTATCAATGGCTTCCGACTTCGGGGTTGAGGGTATAGACACCAAGACGCTTTCATTCAGCTGGGAAAAAGGTGTCAAACGGTCAGAGCGCATTGTCCGCAGACTGACAAAGGGAGTTGAATACCTTTTGAAGAAGAATAATGTCGAGATCATTACCGGTACTGCCTCTGTCGAGGGCGCCGGCATAGTCACAGTTGATAACCGCAGCCTGACAGCAAAGAATATTATCATTGCCACAGGCTCATACCCAGGAGCTCTGCCTTTCAAGGTCAACGATAAAAAGATACTTAACCTCGAGAACTTTTTCTCGATGAAGGAGATACCTCATAAGCTTCTGGTGGTTGGTTCAGGTCCGGTGTCAGCAGAAATTTCACAGCTGCTGTCGCTGATCGGAAAAGACGTGACCCTTGTTAAAACAACAGATAAGATCTTCCCGCTCCTTGATGATTACCTGAATATATATATCATGCGCAGGTTTGAGTCGATGAAGATAAAAATTGTTGAAGGAACCGCTGGCTACGATACACTGAATATTGATGATTATGAGGGCATTGTGAACTGTATGCCCCGCAAGGGTATCAGGCCCGTCGGATCGCTTAAACCTGAGACAGCCGACGGCTTCTACGTAACCGATGAGCATTTCATGACCAGCATTGAGGGTGTCTATGCCGTGGGCGATGTGAACGGCAGGAGCATCTATGCACATGCCGCCTCAGCACAGGCGCTGGCTGCCGTGAACCACATACTGGGTATAACAGAAACTATGGAGACAAGTCGTGTGCCGCTGACCATCTACACTGATCCGGAGATAGCCCAGATAGGGAAGACAGAGCAGCAGCTCACTGCTGAGGGTTCTGAATATAAGGTAAATGAGTTTCCGTTGTCGGCTAATGGTAAGGCGCTGACTGAAGGTAATCCCGAGGGTATCCTCAGGATAATATCTGAGCCCAAATACGGCGAGGTCCTGGGTGTACAGATCATTTCTCACAATGCCACGGACATGATAAGCGAAGCGGCGGCATACATGGCTGTAGAAAGTACGGTATGGGATGTTGCCCGTACGATGCATGCCCACCCGACCATCTCCGAGGTCTTCCTGGAGGCGGGATCAGATGCTGTGGGCACTCCGGTGAACAAAGCCTGACTGATCTGAATGTCCGTTACTGTCAGACCGTACGACCTGAATGATGCTGCTTTATTCAGCGGCACAGGCAGACGGCATGCTGGTGTGGCAACCAGAAGGCACCGTGATCGTCCTCGGTCAGAGCAACACCCCTGAAAGATCGCTGATAACTGATAAAGTCGAAGCTGACAGCATCCCGGTTACCAAACGTCCCACCGGTGGCGAAGCCGTTGTTCTTACGCCCCGTATGGCTGTCATAACGGTTGCACGTGAGTTCAGGGAGATGACGTCTTCAAAGGATTTTTTCAAGGTGATAAACGGGATGATGCTGGATGTGCTTTCTGACCTCGGTGTAAAAAATTACGGTACCAGGGGCATATCTGATATAACAATAGGAGACAGGAAAATTCTCGGCTCATCGATGCACCGAAGGGAGAACAGGCTTGTATACCACGGGGTGCTTAACATCAGTGAAGATCCGGGGATTTTTGAAAGGTACCTGAAGCACCCCGGGCGGGAGCCTGATTACAGGCAGGGCCGGAGGCATGATGATTTTGTAACTTCGTTAAAGAAGGAGGGCTATAATATTCAATATAAAGACATTGCTGCAATATTGAATTCATTTAGGAATTTCATTGTTCCATTAAACAATTATTCGACGGCCTACGACCTTCAATGACAATTTCATATTCTTTTCTACAATAATAAGATGGTCTACGACCATCAGTTCACAGGCTGCACAAAGACGATTTCATGGGTTAGTTCACAGGCCGCGCAAAGATGATTTCACGGGTTAGTCCAAAGGCTGCACAAAGATGATTTCATGGGTTAGTCCAAAGGCTGCACAAAGACGATTTCACGGGTTAGTCCAAAGGCTGCACAAAGACGATTTCATGGGTTAGTTCACAGGCCGCGCAAAGACGATTTCATGGGTTAGTTCACAGGCCGCGCAAAGATGATTTCACGGATTTAGATTTCCTTCTGATGATCTTCGTAGAAGATCAAATTAATGTAGAAAAAATGATAAAGAAATTAAAGATGGTCGTAGACCATCGAATAGAAAGGATTTCCAACGATCGCGGAGGGATCTACGCGATAGGTATAATTTATTAAGACCGAATGCAATTCTTGTATTGTAGAAATGATGATATTTTTAAATAATTTCACATGTCGATTGATAAACCATTTTGAATATCCCATCAGCAATGAATACCTCGGAATTTTACAGGATCTCATCCTCCGGCGAGCTTGAGAAGCTCGACTCCTTCAGTGAAGCCGTGAAAGCTCTCAGAGACAGTGGTTACGTATGGTTTAACTACTGGAAAGCATCGCGCGAGATCCTGGCCGAGCTTGTCGAACCTCTGAAGATCCATCCTCTTTCCCTGGAGGATTGCACCGACGAGAACCAGGTACCCAAGATCGACGAATTCCCCGGATATACTTTCATAGTATTCAACGCACTACGCTATGACCGGGAGGAACTCATGTCAGATGAGGTTGACCTCTTTATAGGTGAAAATTTCGTGGTTACCGTGAGTGGCTATTCCGAGGCAACACAGTTTCCCATTAAGGACATTCACTCAGCCATTGAAAGAAATATTTCAGCCGTTAAACGAGGGCCGGCATGGCTGATGCACATCATCCTTGATTACATCGTTGACCAGATGGCAGACGTAGTTGAAAAGGCCGAAGCAGACCTGGACCAGGCTGAAGAGGAAATCCTTGCCTCACCTGCCGTCTTCGACCCATCCAGGCTTATTTACCTGCGCCGTAATCTCCTTGCACTCCGTAAGATATTGTTCCATGAGCGTGAGATATTGACCAAGATCAGCCGGAACGATTGTGAGTGGGTACCTGAGAAAGCCTCTGTGCATTACCGAGATATCTATGACCACCTGTCAAACTTTCTCGAGATGACAGAGAGCAACCGGGATAATGTGACCAGCCTTATGGAGCTTTATGCCTCCATGCTCAACAACCAGATGGCACGGGACTCGAACCAGACCAACGCCACTGTCAGACGACTGACTTTTATTACAACTATCTTCATGCCGCTCACACTGGTAGCAGGCATTTTCGGAATGAGCGAGTGGACAGTAATGACCGGTGGTGAAGATCATATAAGGAACTCTTTCCTGATTTTTGGAGCCATTATGGTAATTATTGGCCTGACAAATTTCCTTGTCATCAGATGGCTTGAACGCAAAGACTGGAAGAAACTACTCTGATAAATGAAGAAACTACTCTGATAAATCAGGGCATATCAGCTTTTATTTTCCTGATCTCATTTATTAAGCTCCCATGCTCCTTCTCCCAGTTCTTACGACCTGCGAAGTATCCGAAAATGATAAGCCCGGTAAAGAAGACCACCCATATTGATATCAGCAGCGGAAGATTGCTTGTATAGTTCAGTAGTCTCGAGATTAATACCATACCACCTCCTGCCCCCAGTACAAGGAATATCGGAATTATTGCCAGCCAGTCCGATAATCTGAAATATGTCAGCCTCTTCTCTGCTGCAATCAGAAACTCAGTCACAGGGAGACTGTAAAGTGATCCTTTCAGTGCGCGTGACTTTAAAAACAGATAGACAGCTCCGGATATGAACCCGGCACTCAGCAGTATCATTCCGTTACTGTCCAATGCGTCGATACGACGTTGCAGGGTGAGATAAACAAATGCCATCATGATCAGCATTCCACTGAAATAGAACATCTGGTGTCTCTGCTTAATATTGTTAGCCTCAACCTTCCGCTGAAGATCCGTAATGATCTCATCTTTGTTACGGGCAAGGTTTTCTGCAAGCGGTAGTTTTATACCTTTAAAATCGTCTAGTTCCATGGCTCTCCTCCCACTCTTTTTTAATTTGATTTTTATCCGCGATATACGTGTCCTGACATTTGACCCTGTCAGTCCCGTAACTGCAGCTATTTCACCGGAGTCCATCTCCTCGAGGTAAAGACTGACAAGCAACCTGTCAGCAGAATTAAGTGCCTCCATGAACCTCTGAAAGAACTGCAGCCTGGCTTCATCGAATATCTTCTTTTCCTTTACATCTTCAGCATCGTCAGCCGTACTATCACAAAGATCCTCAAAATCCGGAATCCTGACTGAATGTTTTCTTTTTTCAAGTGTTGTCAGGCAGACGTTTGTGGCGATACGGTAGATCCAGGTGCCCGGACTGGACTCTCCCCTGAAACGGTGCCTGTTAGCCCAGACCTTCATTATGATTTCCTGAACTGCATCACTTGCGTCATCACTGTTCCCGAAGTACCGGCAGCATAGTCTGAATACACCTATATAGTGATGAGATATTGCCTGCCTGAATTCCTCGTCCTGCATCGGATTGATTTTTCTTATTAGACCTGGAAATGCATCCTATGTTACAGTATTGTTAAATTAACTCTATTTTTTAAGGTTGACAGTAATCCTGTATTTCATTCGTCAATATGACATTTTTAGCTTATGATCATGGAGAATAAATATAATCTTAAAATTTACACGCTTTCAAATTGAATACAATTTATAACAACCTGATAATCTGAATTAGTATGTACATCAAAGAAATTAAAAGGTTGCTGCGGTTCTGGTCGTCGCAGCTTGTATCGGTAGCAGCCTGGATGCACAAACCCGTAACGACGTGATCACGACTTAAAATGAAGGAACGAAGGCTTTGCAAACTGATACTCAGGCTGCCATTAAGGCGCTTGAGAATGCTGTTGCTCGATCTCTCACCCAGGTTGGCGCGGAATTAGCAGATCTGAGTGAAAAACTGCTAAATACGTTGACGACAAGGATCTTATTTACTTTTTTTCTGATGTGTATAACAAACCGAAGAATTGCGACAACGGAGCAGAACATGAACAGAAAGGTCGTGATATTAAAACAGTTGAGGCCGTAACTGAAGCATGTTCTTCATTCTATAATGCCATTTACGGACCTTTTGCCGAGGCATAGAAGGCTCAGAGAACAACCTGAACTGCGAATAAAGTACTGAGTGAGTGTGAGAGTGAGTATGGATAAAAAAAGTGAGAGTACTTGCTCTCACTCTCACTCACATTATGTGGTACCACCAGGAATCGAACCGGGGACACACGGATTTTCAGTCCGTTGCTCTACCAACTGAGCTATGGTACCAAATCGGTGTGCAAATATATTGCCTTTTTATTTCGTGTGCAAGAGGGCTCTTTCACTTTTTTAAAGAGACCATTTAGCTGCTTAAGATATTATCTTTGTCCTATCTTAAATCTGGCATGGAACTAACTTTTCACACCCTTCCCAACGGGATCCGGCTGGTACACAGCCAGACATCCAGCGAGGTTGCACACTGTGGTATAATTATTAACACAGGCTCACGCGATGAGCTGCCTGATGAGCACGGCATAGCTCATCTAATTGAGCATATGCTTTTTAAGGGTACCACACACCGCAAAGCCTACCATATACTCAGCCGCCTGGAGGACGTCGGCGGTGAGCTTAATGCTTACACCACAAAAGAGGAAACGGCCATACATGCTTCCTTCCTGAAGGAACATTACCCGCGGACAGTTGAACTGATTGCTGACCTTCTTTTCTCATCCACCTTCCCTCCCTCCGAGCTGGAAAAAGAGAAAGAAGTGGTCATGGAGGAGATAAACTCATACCTCGATAACCCTGCTGAATACATCTTCGACGAGTTTGAAGAACTGGTTTTTCCCGGACAACCCATCGGCCGGAACATCCTTGGCAAACCTGAGACCATCAGGTCAATAACGGGTAGTACCATCCGTAAATTCATTAAGCGTAACTACTCAACCGGACAGATGGTTTTCTGCTCCGTCGGGGCTATCAGTCCAAAAAATATCATCAGCCTGTTTGAGAAGCACTTCGGACATATTGAAGCGAGTAACGGTGTACACAGGATTAAGACCGAGTACAGGTACGCCCCTGTCACGACAGAACGGAAGATGGATACCTACCAGAACCACTGCATTATAGGTAACATTGCCTATGACCTTCACAATGAAAAACGCATGGGGCTTTTCATACTTAATAATATCCTGGGCGGACAGGGACTGAATTCACGCCTGAACCTCTCGCTCCGTGAAAAACGAGGATATGCATACAATGTAGAATCAATGTACAATCCTTACACTGATACGGGACTGATAACCATATATTTCGGCACTGACAAGCGGAACCTTGAAAAGAGTATCGCACTCACTTACAATGAGCTGGACAAGCTGAAGCACCAGCCCCTCGGCATCCTGCAGCTGTCAAGGGCAAAGAACCAGATCAAGGGCTATCTTGCCAGGGCATACGAGAACCACGAGAGCCTTATGCTGAGCCTGGGAAAGAGCCTGCAGATTTTTGACCGCATTGACACGATGAATGAGACATTCCGGAAGATAGACGCTGTCACCAACCTCTGAGCTGGCAGACATCGCAAACATTGTCTTTGACAGTAAATCACTCTCAACATTAATATACAGACAGAATGGAGAAAGAACTTGACAAATACATCAGGGAGCACAGTACCCCTGAGGATAAAGTACTTGAGGAACTCTACCGTCAAACTCACCTTTATGTCGTTAATCCAAATATGGCCTCCGGTCATATACAGGGCAAGTTCCTTGAGATGCTGTCATATATGATTCATCCGTCAAGGATCCTCGAGATCGGAACATACACGGGTTATTCGGCAATATGCCTGGCCCGGGGACTGAAGAGCGGGGGACAGCTTCACACCATAGAGATCAATGATGAGCTCAATGAGATGAGCACTCATTATTTTGCCCTTGCCGGCGTGGCTGACAGGGTGACGCTGCATACAGGCAGGGCCCAGGATGTCATCCCTGAGATGAAATATATATTTGATCTTGTTTTTATAGACGGTGACAAACGCGAGTACTGTGAATATTATGATCTTGTCTTTGAAAAAGTACGCAAGGGTGGATTTATCATAGCCGATAACGTACTCTGGGGAGGCAAGATTGAAGGAGAGGAAGCATTGAAAGACCCTCAGACAAAAGGCGTTGTGATGTTTAATGAAATGGTCCGCAAAGACCCTCGCGTGGAAAAGATAGTGCTTCCGCTGAGAGACGGACTGATGATAATCCGTAAGAAGTAATGGTGGTACGATTTTTGAGTAATTACATTGAAGAAATAATTAATCATGAAGAAGATAATAGCTTCCATGCTCGTATTGTTTATGGGCATTATTGTGTCTGCGCAGGATCTGCAACAAGCCACAACCACCAGATCAGTCAGGCTTTTTGGCGACAAGGATGACCTCACAACTGTGATCCAGCTTATCCCCGAAGGCAGTACGGTTGAAGTAATTAAGACAGACTCGCTCTACAGCCAGGTACGTTTCGGAGAAGTTACAGGCTATGTCAAATCAGACGGTCTCGCCCCCTCTGAACCTGTCGTTTCAGCCACCCCGGTTGCTCAGCCGCAGGCCGTTGAACAGCAACAGTATGAAGCACAGCCGGAAGACAGGTATGCTGCTTTGGTGGCAAAATACGGGACTGACATAGGTAAACGTCTGTATCAGAACAAGGTATGGAAGGGTGTCACCTCTGAAATGGCTATTGACAGCTGGGGCAAACCCAAACAGATAAACCGCATGTATGTCGACCAGAGTGTAGACGAGGAATGGATTTATTCAAAGAAATGGCTCTATTTCAGGGACGGTATCCTCATCGAATGGGGAGCTGTTAAACAATAATTGATAATGCCTGGTAATCCTTTCACTCAGATCGTCAGTCTGTCCTTTATAATAAGAATCTATTGATTCTGAATAGATTATATAGACCCATAAGCTCATAAAAAAAGGAAGCTTTTGCTTCCTCGTAATTTTGAGCGGGAAACGAGAACTCGAACTCGCGACCCCGACCTTGGCAAGGTCGTGCTCTACCAACTGAGCTATTCCCGCAATCGTGAGTGCAAAAATAATACTTTTTTTAAATATACAAATTACTGAATCTACTTCAGCAATTTGCGGATATTGTACAGTTTATTCAACGCCTCCATGGGCGTGAGATTGTCAAGGTCAAGGCCGAGCAGTTCATCCCGTATCTGCTTCAAAACAGGGTCGTCAAGCTGATAGATGCTCAGCTGATATCCTTCCCGGTTGACAGCTATCTCCTCAACAGGCTTGCCCAGGGCATGTCCGCCGCGACCGTCCTCCAGCATCTTCAGTATCTCGTCAGCCCTGCCGACGACACTCTTTGGCATACCTGCCATGCGTGCCACATGAATGCCAAAACTGTGCTCACTCCCTCCCCTTTTCAGCTTCCGCAGGAATATGACCCTGTTGTCAAGCTCCCTGATTGAGACATTGTAGTTCTTTACCCTCGCAAAGGTGTTCTCCATCTCATTCAGCTCATGATAATGTGTTGCAAAGAGCGTCTTTGCCCGGTGACGGTTCTCATGGATATACTCCACCATCGCCCATGCGATGGAGATGCCATCATAGGTGCTTGTGCCCCTGCCTATCTCATCGAGCAGTATCAGGCAGCGGTCGGACAGGTTATTGAGTATGCTCGCGGCTTCGTTCATCTCGACCATGAAGGTCGATTCGCCAAGTGAGAGGTTATCCGATGCTCCAACCCTGGTAAAGATCTTGTCAATGATGCCAATGTGGGCTTCCCTTGCCGGAACAAAACAGCCGGACTGAGCCATGTATCACAATCAAAGCCGTCTGCCGCAGCAGCGCTGACTTGCCTGACATGTTAGGCCCGGTCAGAATTATAACCTGCTGGTCGTCATTGTCAAGCCATACGTCATTGGGCACATATGGGTCATCCGGAGGAAGCTGCTTTTCGATCACGGGATGACGGCCATCCCTGATATCCAGCACATGACTGTCGTCAAGCACCGGCCTGTTGTAACCGTTCTCCCCGGATATGGCCGCAAATGAGCGCAGGCAGTCGAGCCTGCCCACGGCTGCAGCATCAGCCTGAATAAGTGCAATGAATGGGGTCAACGATGAGACCAGCTCATTGAAGAGCGCCGTCTCGAGCGAAAGTATCTTCTCACCGGCACCGAGTATTTTGCTCTCGTACTCCTTCAGCTCTTCGGTGATGTACCTCTCAGCGCTGACAAGCGTCTGCTTGCGTATCCAGTCAGCCGGTACCTTATCCTTATGCGTATTCCGGACTTCGATATAATAGCCGAAGACGTTGTTGTAGCTTATCTTAAGTGAGCTTATACCTGTCCTTATGCTCTCTCTCTGCTGCAGATCGTTCAGGTAATCTTTTCCGCCGTAGAATATATTCCTGAGCTCATCAAGCTCCTGCGACACACCCTCTGCGATAACATGACCCTTATTGACGGCTGCCGGCGGATCAGTGGTCAGCGTACGGCTTATCTTCTCTGCCAGTTCAGGGCACGGGTCAAATCCTGAGGCGATTGACACAAGAGGCTGACAATCAGTACCTGAACATAAGCTTTTCAATTCTCCTATGGCTGTTAGCGCCCTGCGCAGTTGTGCCACTTCGCGCGGCGTCACCCTTCCTACCGAAGCCTTGCTGAGCAGACGCTCAAGGTCGCCCACCTCCCTGATAAGCCCATCCATCTCTTCGGTGATGCCGCTGTTCGTCATGAGAAAACCGACGATGTCAAGCCTGGCGTTCAGCACCTCAATATCCTTCAGGGGTAATGATATCCATCTCTTCATCATACGGCCACCCATCGGCGAAAGAGTACGGTCAACAATATCAATGAGTGTCTTGGCTCCCTCGTATGGCGATTGAAACAGCTCAAGGTTTCGAACGGTGAACCTGTCAAGCCACACGTATTTCTCCTCCTCAATGCGGGCGATATGGTTGATGTGACCAAGATTTTCATGATGTGTCATGTCGAGATAGTAAAGGATGGCCCCGGCAGCCACTATTCCGTTGGGAATGCCCTGCACCCCAAAACCCTTCAGGGAATTGGTGCCAAACTGTTTCAGGAGCCTGTCATTTGCCGCCTCGGCAGAGAAAATCCAGTCATCAAGCTTATATGTATAAAACCTGCTGCCAAACCTGTCACGGAACAGGTCCGACTTGCGCTTTTCAAAGAGGACTTCCCTGGGCTGAAAATTGTTCATTATCTGCTCTACATGAGCGGTGTCTCCTTCCGCAATGTAGAACTCACCAGTAGAGACATCGAGTAGCGCCAACCCTATAGCCTGTTTATCAATATGCACTGCAGCGAGAAAGTTATTCTCCTTATTATTCAGCACATTGTCGGTGAACGAAACACCGGGAGTGATCAGTTCTGTTATCCCCCTTTTGACAATCTTCTTTGCCAGTTTAGGGTCTTCGAGCTGCTCGCAGATAGCCACCCTCTGGCCTGCCCTGACAAGTTTTGGAAGGTAGGTATCAAGCGCATGAAAAGGAAATCCTGCCAGTTCTACAAAGCTCGCCGACCCGTTAGCCCGGCGCGTGAGAACGATACCAAGGATCTCCGAAGCGCGTATGGCATCTTCACCGAAAGTCTCATAGAAATCACCAACCCTGAAGAGCAGTATGGCATCAGGATGCTTCGCCTTGACAGCCATATATTGCTTCATCAGCGGTGTTTCTGCATATTTTGGTATCTGAGACATCAGCGGCGCAGGGTTTTTATCTACTCTGCGCATAACAAAATTAAGAATCTCCTTCTACTTAAGTATAACTTTTATCATAAATACTCCGGTATTGTTTATTTACTTTTGTGATGCAGTTACCGTAACTACGTGCCTGCGAAGATCTAAAAGTCAGTTACAGTAAAAATATCAAATATGAAAAAAGTGCTTATTCTCGGTGCCGGCCTGGTCTCAAAGCCCATGGTTGAGTACCTCCTTGAAGAAGGTTTTGAAGTTATCATTGCCACCCGTACAAAAGACAAGGCTGACAAGCTGCTGAGCGGACATCCTAACGGGAAATCCGTCGCCTGGATGACCGAAGACATGGATAGCCTTTCAGTGATGGTAAGGGACAGCGACCTGACTGTCAGCCTTCTGCCTTACAGGTACCATGTTGATGTGGCAAAGCTCTGCCTGACCTACAGGAAACCACTCGTGACAACATCGTATGTATCACCTGCCATGCAGTCTTTGCATGACGAAGCAATCAAAGCCGGCGTGATCTTCCTTAACGAGGCAGGTCTTGATCCGGGTATTGACCACATGTCGGCCATGAGGATAATTGATAACGTCCATAAAAACGGAGGTAAGATCGAGGAATTCTATTCACTCTGCGGTGCCCTTCCTGCCCCGGAAGCTATAAACAATCCGATGGGATACAAATTCTCATGGAGCCCAAAGGGTGTTGTCCTTGCCAGCCGTAACGGCGCCACTTACCTCAAGCACGACAAAATCGTCACCATTGAGCCCATCGACCTGTTCAAAGACAGGTTCACGAATTATTTCCCCGGTGTGGGTGATTTGGAGGTTTACCCGAACCGTGACTCAGTCAGTTACGTGGACGTTTACGGGCTGAAAGGTATCAGTACAATGTTCCGTGGCACATACAGGTTCAAAGGATGGTGCGAGACCCTTGACCTGATAAAGGCAATCGGCCTGATCGACGATGGCGACCATGACTATACCGGGAAAACCTATAAACAGTTTGTTGCAGAGAGAGCAGGATTACCCGGCAATGATCTCCGCACTGAACTGAAAAACAAACCCGGTCTTAACCCGACGGAGACAGCGCTTGATTCTCTTGAATGGCTTGGACTGTTCAGCGACAAAACAATGGGTTATGGCGTGACCTCACCATATGAGATCACCTCTGACCTGATGATCAGCAAGATGTGGCTTGAAGAGAATGAACGTGATATGGTTGTCATGCAGCACCTTTTCCTGGCCTCCTACCCTGATGGCAAGCACGAAGTCATTACTTCAAGAATGCTCGATTTTGGCACTCCGGCAACGAACACGTCAATTGCCAGGACTGTTGCCCTGCCGGCAGCGATGGCTGTCAAGATGATCCTGACGGGCAGGATAAAACTATGTGGCGTTTACCGGCCCGTGCTTCCAGAGCTCTATAATCCAATACTGGATGAGCTGGCGCTGAATGGCATAAAGATGGAAGAAGAGTACGGCCAGACAGTTGATAAGATGATCAGATAACCTTCAGAATTTCAAATAGAAATCTTTTGTGAGGGAGACATACTCGTCAGAGTAGTGATGTCTCCCTTCTTTTTCTATTATTAGTGTCGATTCTTCAACAATACCCTGGTTACGGTCAAGGGTCATCAACAAACGAGACGGAGGAATTGCCCGTGTGGGTTTGACAATGAGCTTTCTTTGACAATACAATCCGAGTGAGGCAGCCATCTCAATAAATATGGCAGCTTCACTTACCGGAAGCACCAGCTGCAGTGTGCCTGATGGTGTCATAAGACGCAAAGCTGCCTCAAGAAGTTCCCGGTGGCTCAGGTTGAGTGAGTGCCTTGCCATGGCCTTGCCTGCGTCAGGATTAGGCAGAGAATCGATATAAAATGGAGGATTGGTTATGACAGTATCAAAAAGAAGGCCTGCGGCTGGAAAGTAGTCCTGCACCCTGGTTTTAATCAGTGTTATTCTTTTATGCCAGGGGCTGTCACTGATGTTCAGCACGGCTTGCATACACGCACCGGGGTCAGGTTCGATCGCCACAATTTGTGCCTCAGTACGCTGTGCAGCCATGAGGGACAGTATCCCGGTGCCGGTACCTATGTCAAGTACATGCTCTTGCACCTGTAAGCTGAGCCCATGCCCCCAGCATTACACTGTCTGTGGTGATTTTAAACGGAGCATGCTCCTGGTGAACGGTAAACTGTTTGAATTTAAAGTAATTGCTGGACATCTTTTACATCAATTGATGCCGTATAAATTATGTGTGAAAATATAGTATAAATTAGCATTAATTGTGGTGAAATAATTTATTGTCATGTTTGAACATAAAAAACACGATTTATTGCCATTCTCCCTGTTCCTCGCAAGGGTACTGAGGTACCTCATGTACTCAATTCTGCTGATTTGTTTCTCTCTTGCTATCGGGGTGTCAGGATACCATTTTATTGCGAAACTCAGCTGGGTTGATTCTCTTTACAATGCCTCAATGATATTAACCGGTATGGGGCCCGTGGCAGAACTGACAACCAGTCCCGCTAAAGTATTTGCATCAATCTATGCCTTATTCAGTGGTATAGCATTTCTCAGCACGGTTGCCGTCGTGTTTGCTCCTATAGTGCATCGATTTATGCATAAGATGCATCTCGAGAATGACCGGATAAATAATCCTATGAGCCCCGATGGGGCATACTATGGACGTACATTGCCGACTGGTCGTAGCCAAATGACACTGATTTGCAGTGATTTTGCCTGCGGTTGATCAAGGCAGGTTTTCTTGCCACCCCTCTAAAGACGGGGAGGTCATAACAGATTCTAAAAAAATCCTTATTTTGAGGATACGACAGTTCCATTTTAACCCGACAGTGGGAGAATTTTAACTATTTTTCAAATGCTAATTAATTTCATCTGGCGTGAGTACTGAAAAGCATAATCCAAAACTGAAATTAAGAGAGAAAATCTTCAAATGGCTTTTTCTCACAAGCGACAGCTATAAAGTTTTTATTTCATGGATCAATGGCTTATGCCGGTTCTTCCTGATAATCTCCCTGGCTTCTATTTATTTTATGTTTTCTTTTTTATATCGGATTTAATTATTCCCCGGAAACCTCGGAAGGTTTAATTTCAGCATTCCGGATACTGTTTCTGGTTCTTTTCTTCTCCAAATACACTCCTGAATTATTAAGTTTTAAGAAAAGCAACGGCATATCATTAATATTCAGAGTGTTAGTTTTCTATATTTACTTTTTGCGTTTTCCTGACAAATACTAGTCTGATCAATCATGACAAGACCTTCTGGGGTTTATTCTATGGAAATACTATCTATAATAGTTGCCATTATTCTTCATCGGTACATCTGAAGTTTCCGGATCATTCAGGCTACTTAGTTCCATCAAGATACCTCCGGCATTAATCTTTTCTTCCAGCTTTTTATTGATCAATATTAATTGGATCAGGACTTTTATTGTTACCGAAAGCGCATCATTGGTCATTTATCCTTATATTGATTCCCTGTTCACTGCAGTCAGTGCTGTTTGTGTTACAGGTCTGGTGGTAGTTGATACGGCATCGGCTTTTACTACCCTTGGAAAAGTTTTCCTCCTGTGCCTGATCCAGATTGGAGGATTAGGCATAATGACTTTTACAGGTTTTTTTGGCTATATCTTCACATCTTCCGGTTCATCGTTTCGTGAACAGGTTATTGTTAAAAGAGATTTTCTCAACAGAATCATTGAACAATCTTTTTAAGCTACTGGTTAAAATAATCATGTCTGACCTTTATGACCGAAATCGCCGGAGCTGTAATTATATATATCAAGCCTTGACCGGCAGGTTGGTGACAGGCTGATGTTTTCAGTTTTCCATGCAGTTTCAGCTTTTTGCAATGCAGGATTTTCAACATTGTCCGCAAGGATTGTTTGCACCCGTTGTTAGACATAACAACACCGTCCAGATTTCAGTCGCTATCACTGATTGTTCTTGGGGGTATAGGATTTCCGGTACTTGTTAATATGTATTCAGATATTAAACTATTTCATAATTGCCCTGATAAGAAAAATAAAACGAAGCAGTATTCCCCTTGAAACCGCAGAAAAAGAATATTACAACCCGACTGGTTCTCATTACAACCGTTATCTTAATCATTTTCAGGAGCAGGACTGTACTATTTTTTTGAATCAAAAACCAGTCTGATCTTTTTTTATAATTTCACTGACAAAATCATAGCTTCTCTTTTTTTGGGAGTATTAGTGCAAGGACTGCCGGATTTAATATGGTGGACATCTCATTATGGAGTTATCCGACAGTCTTTCTTATGATTCTGTTAATGTGGATCGGCGCATCCCCCGGTTCGACAGGAGGCGGAATTAAGACAACCACCTTTGCACTGGCCTTCATATCGGTCTTAAATAAGTTAAGGGGCCGAGACCAGCTTAGGTTCGGGCAATCGGATAGGAAACCAACTAGACATTGATAAGAGTGTTATCAATAATTTTCCTTTCAATAATTATAATTACTGCCGGTTTCTTCTGGTCTCTTGCTTTCAGAACCGGAAAAGAATCCCGTACACCTCCTTTTTCGAGTGTGTTTCAGCATTTGGCACCGTTGGTCTGAGCCTTGCCAAGACAGAAAGCTTTAGTGTTCACAGGTAAACTGGTTATCATTTTTTTAATGTTCATAGGAAGAGTTGGACCACTGACACTATTCACCGGATTTTTGCTTTCTTCCCGCAAAAGGTATTTCAGGTATCCTGAATTGGAAATAATTATAAATTAGTCGCACTTAATTGACAGCAATATGAAATATATAGTAATCGGATTAGGCAGATTTGGATCAAAACTGGCTTCCATTCTCACCGATAAAGGCCATGAAGTAATTGGTATCGATCACCATGATGAAAGGCTGGATGAGCTGAAGGATTCTAGTGACTACGGTTATTAAGATGGATTGAACTAATATGAAACGCTGTCAGTTCTCTTCCCTTACATGATGTTGATGCGGCTATTGTAGCCATAGGGGAAGATATCGGAGCATCTGTACTTACGTCGTCAATACTTGAAAACCTTTCAAGGTAAAAAGAATAATAGGCAGGGCTATAAACAAGATACATTATGATATTCTGAGGCAAATCGGAATTGATGAAATTGTCTTGCCTCTGGAAGAATCAGCCAGGCATGTTGCATCAATGCTTCAATTTAAAAATATCATTGTACAAACTGAGCTCTAAATGAAGAGTATTCAATAGCCGAGGTGAATATTCCTTCCAAATATATAGGTCATTCTCTTGAAGCTGTAAATATCCGGGGCAGATTTGAACTCCGGTTAATTGCAGTTAAAGTACCGCCTAAAGAGAATATCCTGACATCTATTTTCAGAACTCAATTACAAGGTTTTACCTGGATTATAATGTAAATCAGCCTCTTGGAGAGAAAGACATACTAATTCTTGCAGGTAAGATTAATGATCTCAGAAGATTTGTCGAGAGTTAGGTCACCAGGTAAACCATCAGCAGAAAATGACAAATTATATTATTACGGCCTTATGTGTTATAATAATTCTTGCCTATTTTTTTGATATTACCAGCAAGTTCTCAAAAATTCCCGGTGTTATTTTACTTATTCTGCTGGGAATGGCGATTTAGGTTATTTCAGAATCCACCGGAATAAAAATTCCCAATCTTAAGCCGGTTTTACCTGTAATCGGAACCCTGGGTCTGATAATAATATTCATGGAGGCAAGTCTCGATATTGAGCTTCAGGGAAAAAAGAAGCCTCTTATTATAAAGTCCATATCAGCGGCATTAATATTGCTTGCCGTATTTGTTGCAATATTCACATTTATTCTGGTTCGCTTCTTTGAATTGCCACTTCCGCGAATTCTTTATTGAATTCAATTCCTTTAGGCATTATAAGCAGTTCCATTGCAATTCCTTCTGCTGTTGGTCTGCGTTCTTCAGAAAGAGAATTTGTTATATATGAAAGTTCCTTTTCTGATATTTTCGGTATAATGATTTTCGATTTTATCCTGTTTAATGAGAGTTCAATAGGCTTAGGTGTTTTTAAATTTGCCCGTGACGGTATATTGACTGTAGTGTTAGCTTTGATCTCCACGGGTATCCTGGGTTACCTTTTGCATAAAACCACCTATCATATAAATTATGTTATCATACTTACATTTATAGTTCTGATTTACAGCCTGG
Source organism: uncultured Bacteroidales bacterium (assembly GCA_963719235.1). Lineage (GTDB taxonomy): Bacteria > Bacteroidota > Bacteroidia > Bacteroidales > VadinHA17 > SR-FBR-E99. The sequence continues at coordinate 47,384 of CAVRBS010000030.1, read as the reverse complement.
CTAAATCTTTTCATCTGCCTGCTCTCCTGCTGATTTTAATCTTCGGGCTGGTACTGGCAAATAATAAGTTCCTCGAAAAGGAGTTCATCAAAAGATTTATTGATTTCCCAAAATTCAGAAACGATATCGGCTCATTTAAGAAGATACTGGGAGAACTGACATTTCTCGTAAGGTCTTTCTTCTTTATAATGTTTGGCTTTTATACACAGGTTTTTGACCTTTTCAATCAGGAGAACATATTGACAGCCTCAATAATATCTCTTGGTATATTCCTTTTAAGATGGTTATTTTTCAAGATAGTGCTTCGTCTTCCTGCTGTCCCAATGGTCTTTTTTGCTCCCGTGCGGTCTGATTACAATTTTGCTTTTCTTAGCAGCCCACTGCCTGTCGAGATCAGTAACTCTGTGATCTCACAGGCAGTCGTCACTCTTGTGATACTTATTACAATACTTTTTATGGCAATTGGAAATTTTCTTCAGAAAAAGGAGGTACATACCCCTGAAGAGGCATGATGACAAAATCTTTACGATATTCCCAGGCCAAACAGGGCGAAGTCATATTTGACAGGATCTTCTTTATCCATTTCACGCAGGTGACCGTCCAGTTCTGCAAGCGCTTTTGAATCATTCTGCCTGCGTGTAAGCAGTCCGAGTTTCCTGGCCACATTGCCGGAATGCACATCGAGGGGGCATGAAAGCACTGATGAAGGAATCGATTTCCACAGACCGAAGTCGACGCCCCTGCCGTCGTTCCTTACCATCCACCTAAGGAACATATTGATTTTTTTTGCCGCTGACCCTTTAAAAGGATCAGAGACATGTTTCGCCGTTCTGCGGTTGTGAGGCAACCTGAAGAATAGTTCCCTGAACTCATGAATAGCCAGCTGAAGGGAGAATTCTGTCCGGTAACGGGTGAAGATTCCTTCCATCCCGCCGTGTTCATCATAGATATATTTCAATGCCTCAATGAAGTAGATAAAATCCTCGGCATTAAAGGTCCTGTGGATGACACCGTTAATTCCCCTCAGGTCTTTATCAGTGTGATTAAGGATAAAATCATACGGGGAATTCCCCATGATGCACATCATGCGGTCTGCGCTTCTCAGGATTGAGACACGGTTACCCCATGCTATTGTAGCCGCAAGAAAACCTGATATCTCAATATCTTCCTTTTCAGAAAAACGATGTGGAATACTGACAGGGTCAGACCCGATAAATGCGGGTCTGTTATACAATTCGACCCTTGCATCGAGAAAATCTCTCAGCTCCTTATGGTTTGACGGTATGCGCGTTTCTTTCCGTTTATCCCGCGTATGGCAGGGAATGAGATAGCTTATTCGCTTTTCCTTCCACACCAGGGCGCTGGCGCCAACAATCGGGGCGTCACCTGTCCTGAGTTGTGAAGGAAGGATCTTAACCTTATTCTTGAAGATCGGTAGCAGATGGGTCTCCATGCTCTCCTTTGCTGGCTTGAAGATGTATTCACCGGCTGCTGTCGGGCCTCCAAAGAGGAAGATGGCTTCAGGACTGAGGTGATGCACCGTATCAGCAAGGCCCTGCCCAAGATATTTGCCTGTGATCTCAAAGACCTCAAGTGCCAGCTTGTCACCTTTTACGGCAGCATCATAGATGTCTCTTGATTCAAGGTCAATAAAGGTTTTCCCGGCAAGGAGGCTGTCAGTAGCATTATATTTCACCATCAGCTCAAAGGCAGTGCGTTTCATGCCCGGGGCCGAGCAGTAGGCTTCAAGATGTCCCAGTCCTCCGCATCCGCATACACGTCCGTCTGGTATCAGGGTAGTATGACCGCACTCACCTGCAAACCCGTCATGGCCATAGACAAGGTCACCGTTCACTACAATTCCGCTGCCTACTCCCGTGCCAAGAGTGTACATGACGAAGTTCTTCATCTCCTTTGCGCCACCGTAGATCATCTCTCCCAGGGCTGCGGCGTTGGCATCATTGGTCAATGCAATATGCTGATATTCAGGAAATTGGTTTTTCAGAAGATCAACAAGATGCACAACACCCTTAAAAGACAGGTTAGGGGCATACTCAATGGTGCCGCTGTAATAGTTGCCATTCGGTGCTCCGATACCAATGCCCAGGATCTCAACCTCCGGATTAACCATTGTGACTGATTTGACCAGGTCACGTATTGCCTCGGACATATCTTTCACATAACGGTTTATATCCCCGTGAGACGGAGTATCTATTCCTCCCTTTACCAGTATATTACCGTCAGCATCGACGACGCCTATGACCGTATTGGTACCACCAATATCGATTCCTATTGTAAGTTGTTTCATTTATATATTATTCTATAATTTTTATGCCGTACGTATTTTACTGCCTTTGACACCAAAGAAGAAGATGTAGAGATAGCAAATTGCAGGGACTATGAATGCCCATGAGTAACCGAGAGCGGGGCTGTCGGCTATCCTTCCCATTATTACAGGCACAACTGCGCCACCGACAATCAGGGTGTTGATGATGCCTGATGCCGTACTCATCTCACCTGCATCGAGATCTCTTACTGCCAGGCTGAAGATGTTGGGGAACATTACAGAGTTAAACAATCCGATAGATACAAGTGTCCACAATGCTATATTGCCCGGAGCAAAAGTAGTTGTTATTGCAAGGGCTGCAGCAATAAGTGCGAAGACAGCAAGTGTTCTGTTCGCATTGCCTCTTCCAAGTTGTATGGCAAGCAGGTTGATGACTGATGTTCCGAGGAATATAAGTCCGATAGTCCAGTTCCAGTCTGTGACAAAGGCGCCTGAAACGACTGCCAGAACAAGAACCAGGGCGAAGTAGAGATATTTGCGTGAAGCGGTCTTTTATATCGCTCATCATGATAGAGCCGAAGAAACGGCCTACCATAGCGCCACCCCAGTAGATAGCCGCATAGGTTGAAGCGCTTTCTTTGGTCATTCCCAGTTTATCATTCAGGAAGTTCACCAGCAATCCGGCGTTGCCGACTTCCGCGCCCACATAACAGAAGATGGCAACGGCTCCAAGCAGAACATGGGGATACTTCCATACACTCTTTTCTGGACTGTTCAACTGAACCGGTGATCTTCGGCAGTTTAATGAGGAGGATGGCAAAAGCCACAAGCAGCACGATCATACCCATAAGCAAAAACGGCATCTGCACTGTCTGGGCCGACTCCTGTGGTGTCATAATGTCACTCACGCCCTTGAAAATAAAAACGGAGATAATATATGGCGCTATCATCGTGGCAATGGAGTTCAGAGCCTGGGTGAGGTTCAGCCTTCCTGAAGCAGTATCTGAACTGCCCAGAGCAACAACATAGGGGTTAGCCGAAGTCTGCAGAAAAACCACACCGGCTGCCAGAACGAAGGTAGCGGCGAGGAACAGTGGAAATGAAGGTACTTTTGCAGCCGGGTAGAACATGAATGCTCCGACAGCCATAAGTAAAAGGCCTGTTATGAGAGCAGTCTTGTAGCCTATTTTCCTGATCACCAGGCCTGAAGGTATTGACAATACAAGGTAGGTAAGGAAGAAAGCACCGGTGAGCAGCTGAGCCGAAGCTTCGCTAAGTGTAAATATATCCTTTACCTTGCTGCTGAGAGTGATGATGAAGGTAGTGGCAAATCCGAATATGAAGAAGATGGAGGATATCACCGACATACCAAGTACCAGATTATTACTTTTCTTTTCCATGATTTTACCGAAGATTAATGATAATTACCAGTCGCACCTGTTTATTAAGGGACTAAAATTATTTCTTTTTTTTTCAACAGCAAGTGAAATGGGGAAAACTATTCAGGTCAGGGCTCATTTGTGATCAGTCCGTCTTTTATCCTGATGGTTCTGTCAGACATCGAAGCCAGCTGGGGGTCATGGGTGACTATGATGAATGTATGGCCGAAGGTATCGCGAAGCCTGAAGAAGAGGTTATGCAGTTCTTTCTTGTTCTCGGTGTCAAGGTTGCCTGACGGTTCGTCAGCCAGTATCAGCGAGGGGCTGTTGACGATAGCCCTGGCTACGGCTACGCGCTGCTGTTCGCCGCCGCTGAGCTGTGACGGTTTATGGTCGAGCCTGTCTCCCATACCCAGAAAAGACAGCAGGGAAGTAGCTTTCTCTCCGGCTTCACTGCGTGATTTCCCTGCTATAAGTGCCGGGATGCACACATTCTCAAGAGCTGTGAACTCAGGCAGTAGCTGGTGAAACTGGAACACAAATCCGATGTGCTGGTTTCTGAAGGCAGCGAGGGCGCGCTGTGAGAGGGCACTCACATCTTCACCGTTAAAGAGTACTTTCCCGGTGTCTGGCTTGTCAAGAGTGCCGAGTATCTGTAACAGGGTGGTCTTGCCGGCACCGCTGGCACCCACAATGGCAACTACTTCCTTCTCCTTCACCTCCAGGTCAATTCCCTTAAGCACCTTCAGGTCTCCGTATGACTTGAGAATACCGGTTGCCTTGATCATTTCACCTCATTATTTATGTCGCGTGCAGTACTATTTATCTCATCAGTAAGCGGTGATGCCGCTTCCTTAAAATCTTTCCGGACATCTTCGGTCACATCGTTTATGTCTTTTGTGACTGTGTTGGTAACTTCATTAATATCTTTTCTGATATCCTCGGTGCTGCTTTCAAACTCTTTCTTGATCTCATCAGTGGCTTTCCTGACCTCACGCATGCCCTTACCCATGGTCCTCATTATATCAGGGAGCTTGTCAGCACCAAAAAGGATCAGCACAACTATCAGTATGATAAATATTTCCTGTCCGCTTATGCCCATTTCTTCTGTAAGATTGCCGGGTAAAGTTACTAAAGAATAACAAACAATAAATCCGGCATGACAATAAAAGACTGAGGCTGCCTCAATGTGGCAGCCTCAGATCATGTGCCGTTATCCGGCTATTTTTTTCTTTTCATTTTCAGCAGGCTGGACATTGTCATCAGCACCTTTTTTGCGTGTTGTCTCATACAGTACAGGTGTTGAAATGAACAGAGATGAGTAAGTACCGAAAACTATACCGAACAGGAGGGCGAAGATAAAGCCTCTGATCACCTCCCCTCCGAAGATAAAGACAATGATCAGCACAAAGATTGTAGCCATACCGGTGTTCAGTGTTCTGGCCAGGGTGCTGTTCAGGGCCATGTTATAGACCTCTTTGGTCGGTCGCTTTCTGTAGAGAGGCAGGTATTCCCTGATCCTGTCGATAGATAACCACCGTGTCATTTATAGAGTATCCGACGACGGTCAGAATTGCCGCGATGAACGCCTGGTCAATATCCATTGAGAATGGCATTACACCCTGCAGTATCGTGTAGAGACCAAGCACAATGATAACGTCGTGTGCCACGGTTATCAATTGATCCTACGCCATACTGCCATTTGCGGAACCTGATAAAGATATAGAGGAACATCCCTATGAGGGCGAGTACTATTGCCCACACAGCCTTGCCGGCCTGATCGCGGGCTATTGTCGGTCCTACCGTTTCGGAGCTAACTATATAATCATTGATAAAGGTCTTTTCATCGACACCGGGTACGAGATCTTTTAGTCCGCTGTAAATAAGGCTGTTCACTTCGCCTGTAGCGCCGGGGTCCTCGACCTTGAATTTTGTACTGATCTTAACCTGGTTGTCTGAGCCAAAGGTCACAACCAGCGGATCTCCGCCAAGTTCATCGGAAAGCAGGTTGGATATCTCCTGAGTATTGACAGGCTTCTCGAATTTTACAATATATGTACGGCCACCCGTGAAATCGATACCCTTGCTCAGACCTTTGGTTGAGAGTACAACAACGCTCAATAATGTGAGTGTGATCGAGAATATATACCCGTATTTCCTGAGGCCGATGAAGTTAATCTTCATATTCTGCATGAAGTTCTGGGTATAGGGTGCCGAGAACTTCAGGTTCAGGTTTTTCTTCAGCAGCCACTCATAAATAAGCCTTGATACAAGCACTGCCGAGAAGAGTGATGTGATTATACCGATAACCAGTGTGGAAGCAAATCCCTTGATAGGGCCTGTTCCGAAAAAGTAAAGTATAACACCTGTGAGAAGGGTGGTCAGGTTACTGTCTATGATAGCTGAAGAAGCTCCCTTGTAACCGTCAGCAATCGCCTGTTTCACTCCCTTGCCTCCCCGTAACTCTTCCTTGATCCTCTCAAAGATCAGCACGTTGGCATCGACTGACATACCTATGGTAAGGACTATACCTGCTATACCGGGGAGTGTCAGTACTGCATTCAGCGAGACGAGCACACCCATCATGAAAAAGAGGTTCACCATCATGGCAATGTCTGATACCAGGCCTGCAGAGCGGCCATAGTAGAAGATCATATAGAGAAGAACGACAATGAAGGCGATAATGAATGATTTCATTCCGTTGTTTATTGCTGCCTTACCCAGTGACGGGCCTACAACAGTGTCAGAGATGATGTGCGCCGGAGCAGGCATTTTACCTGACTTCAGGATGTTTGCAAGGTCTTCGGCCTCTTCAAGGGTAAAGTCACCTGTTATCTCTGTGTTACCTCCGGAAATCTCATTCTGAACGCGTGGATATGATCTGACATAGTCATCAAGAACAACCGCAATGCAGCGTCCTATGTTATCACGGGTCATGCGCTGCCATGTCTTTGCGCCTTCACCGTTCATTGAAAAGTCTACTTTTATATCTGAGCCGGTCACTCCCGTAGAAGGACGTGCTGAGGTAACGACATCTCCTGTTAGAGGTGCCCTTCCGTCACGTGTGGTGATCTTGATGGAGTGCAGTTCATATAATGTTTTTGTATCGTCGTATTTGTACGGGTTCTGACTCCAGTAGAACTTAAGTTCCCTGGGAAACAGGGCCTTCACCTGGTTCATCTTCAGGTAGGTATTAACCTTCGATGTGTCCTTGCCGGCAGCGAAACCAATAAGACTGCCCGGAACCGGCTGCCCGTCCTGTGACACATTTGGTCTTAGAAGCCCGAAAAGCGGATTCTGACGGGTAAACTCTTCCAGGTTAGATGCCTCTGAAACAGCAGTTGTATCACTGCTTACGATGTCAATAAGGGATTTGTCTGCTGTAGTATCTGCCACAGCCACAGTATCAGTTACAACAGGGGTCTCTGCCGGCTGGATAGTCTTGAGATATTCATTAGCCTGAACAAGATACCCTATCACTTCAGAGTTCTCATATGTCTCCCAGAATTCGAGGTTGGCTGTTCCCTGCAGCAGGTCACGTACCCTCTGCGGGTCTTTCACACCCGGCAGTTCAACAAGGATACGGCCGCGGGGCTGCAGATGAGAAATATTCGGCTGTACAACGCCGAAACGGTCAATCCTGTTCCTCAGTACATTGAATGCATTGTCGATGGCTGAGTTAGCCTCTGCTTCAAGGACTTTCTGAACATCCTCATTGGTGGAATTGAAGTTTATACGGTCTTTCAGTTCAACTGTCCCGAACACTGCCGCGAGTCTGGCGTTGGGATCTATCTCCTCAAATGAACGGACGAAGAGAGGTATAAAGTCTTCATTGCCCAGGAGCTTCTTCTGTTTTGCCAGGGCGAGGGCATCATTGAACGTTTTATCTGCGCTGTAGTTTGAAAGTGCCCTGACGATATCCTCAACCGAGATCTCCAGTACCACGTTCATTCCACCCTTCAGGTCAAGACCCAGGTTAAGCTCCTTCTGCTGCACCTCCTTGAAGGTATTGCCAAGAAAACCCCACTGATCCTTGGGCAATGAGGCAACTGAATCCATATAGCTAACCTCTTTGTTAAGATCACCTGCAGCATATACCCTGGCCTCTTTCTTGACTTTAAATGTAGTCGCCGTGAAAGACAGCTGGTAAATGCAAACAAGGGTCAGGGCAATAGCCAGAGCTGCGATTAATCCTTTGTTCTGCATCTGTATACTATTTTAAAATTGTTCTTTAGTGTTTGACTCGCTAAAATATACGAGGCGCAAATATATAACTTTATTTCCTGAAAGCATATTAAAAAAACAAACTGCCGGCAGTGGCCGGCAGTCGTGCGAAATCATCCAAAGGCTATTCAACAAGGTTTTCGTAATCCGTTTCGAGAGGTTTGCGGTTTACAAAATCGTAAAGTGTAAGTGCCCGGAGGTTATAGAAATAGTTCCAGTAATTATTCAATGCCTGGATGTAGCTCCGCTTATTCTGGTCTTTCTTTGTGTCGGCGTTATTCAGCTCAAGCACATCTATCCTTCCTATCAGGAACCTCTGTTTTGTTACCTCATACATCTTGGCAGCCACGGTGTCTGACTTTGCAGCTATCTTCACCTGATCATCCTGGAGGTTGAACTGCTGAACGTCAAGAAGCAGGTTTTGTTCAAAGTCGACACGTGACTGTTCCACCTGTACCTGGGTCAGCTCCTGACTTGATTTTGCCATTTTATATCTTCCGCGCCCCAGACCCCAGTCGAGTATTGGCATTGTAACACCGAGCCTTACTGCCTGTTGCTTGTCAGGGTTAGTATAGGCAAGCACGAAATCAGGATCCTGGTCACGCAGACCGTAAGAGGCTGTGAGATTCGCATTCAGCCCTTTCTCTGATTTGGCCTGAGCCACTGAGCTCTGGGCTTCCACAAGCTGCCTTTCGAGAGCAATCAGATCGGGATTATTCACCTCTGCCAGCTGAAGAACCTCGGACACCTCTACCTCAAGATCGGGTACCTCCATGGGAATAATAAGCTCCATCCGGACATTCTGGTTAAAACCAAGAAAAGAACGAAGTCTTATTTCGCGGTCCCGCAGGTTTATCTCAGACTTATTAATTGCAGTTCCTGCGTTCAGATACGAAAGTTCCATCTGAAGAAGTTCATCCTCTGCTATAGTGCCCAGGTTATAACGTCCTTTGGCAATCTGGTAAAGAGTATCAGCATTCTTCATGTTGGTCTGAGCTATCTCCCTGTTTATCTGGGCAAGGGCCAAACCAAAGAAGTTCTGCACCGCCTGTATCCTGACGTTTTCCACATCCCGCAGATAGGTTTTCCTGGCTTCCTCGTATTTCATCGGCTCAATCTTTTTCTGCCATCTTAGCTCATTATATCTGAAGAGAGGCTGAGTGAGCATTATGTTTAGCGGAGAAGTGATATACTTGGTGTCATCGTTCTCAAGATCAATTTCATGTGTTATGTCGGAATTCAGCGAAATGGAACCTCCCGTCGGTCCTATATTCTGCGTGAGTGAAAGCGCTGCCTGGTTCTGAATAACATTAACCGATGCATACTCATATTGCTGTGTTGACGAGTTCCATACCCTGTTATATGCTGAGCTGTAATTTGGAAGTGTACCGCTGAACATCAGGGAAGGGCGATATTCTGCAACAAATGTCCTGTACTGCCAGTAGCTTGCGCGAAAACGATGCTTGGCAATAAAAGCATTAGGAGACTGTTCCGCGGCAAGATTGATAACATCCTCAAGCGTAAGGCGCTTCACCTCCTGCGAAAAGCCCGAAAATGTAAATGAAACCGCTAATACTATTATAAGAAGTGTTTTTATTCTTTTCATCTTAGGTAATTATTCATAGCGAAGCGATTCAATCGGATCCCTTTCAGAAGCTCTCTTGGCCGGTGAATATCCGAAAATAACACCTACTGCTGCTGACACACCGAAGGCGATAACTACTGAGAACAACGAAACGATTGTTGTGATACCGGCTATCTTTTGTATGGCCACCGCCAGGATGATACCAAGGAAAATGCCGATAAAACCGCCTGTGACACTTATCAGAACAGCCTCTGAAAGGAACTGCACGACAATATCTTTTTTCTTTGCACCGATAGCCATTCTTGTTCCTATCTCCTTGATCCTCTCCATCACCGAGGCGAACATTATGTTCATAATACCTATGCCTCCAACTATCAGTGAGATGCTGGCAATAGCCCCGAGTACAATGTTGAAAATATCTTTCGTTCTCTGTTGTTGTTTCAGCAGCAGCTCAGGAACCGTAATTTCAAAGTCCTTCACGTTGGAATGTCTTCGCAGCATCATCCTGCTGAGCACTTCTGTAGTCGGAGTAAGTTGTTCGGTTTCGCTGACCTGCACAACTATCTTGTCAAGCTGGTTATAGTTGGTCTCGCTGGCGGCGGCATCTGAACTGCTTACAACCACCCTGGCGCTGTGTCCTCCTCCGCCAAAGATCTGCATTGATGTAGCCTGCGTGGCAAGCTTGGTATTTACCAGCGCCCTGTTCTGATAGCGCAGCAACATTGTCTTTATGGGAATATATACATTGTCATTATAAACATTCACTCCTTTCTCTTCGAACCCGGTAAGAGAGACATTTGTCTTTTCAAGCACTCCGATCACTTTCAGCCATACGTTGTCAAATTTCAGATACTGGCCTATCGGATCTACCTGGCTGAAGAACTTGGCCCTGATATTTGCTCCGATGATACAAACCTGTATTCCGTATTCTTCCTGGTAATCATTAAAGAACATTCCCTGTGCCAGGGGCAGGTTATAAAGTTCGAAGTAGTCATTTGAAACACCTACAAGTTTGGCAGTGTATCTCATGCCGCTGAGAACGATGGTAGAGTTAAACGATATTTCCGGGCTGATCCTCTGCACTGCCGGGATAGTGCTGCGGATAGCATCGACGTCAAGGAGGGTCAGTCCTCTCGAAAACTTGTTCAGCTGTCGCTCGCTTTCGTCACTTCCGGATTCTTTTTCCTGCACGATCGGGCTGATAAGAATATTATTCACCCCGACCATCTTGATCTGGTCAAGTATCTCCTGCTGGGCTCCCTTTCCAATTGCCAGCATGCTGATGACCGCGGCAACACCGAAGATGATCCCGAGCGCCGTCAGTATCGACTTGAGCTTATTGGCAAGGATAGACTCAACGGCGATGCGCATATCGTGCTGGTATCTTTTAAACATTTTCTTCCTCCGCTGATTACCTGTTTGAACCTGTCTGAACCTACTGGTTACGGATCACGACCTGCTGTCTGGCAGCAGTGTCAGTCTTCGCAGCGCCTGGTCGGCCCTGTCCCGTACCGGCTGCACCCGGTCCTCCGGTACCTCTCATCTCTCTCATTTTTTCGCGCTGTTCAGGGGTGAGATTCTGCATGTACTCACGCATTTGTTCCGGTGTCATGTCAGGTCTCATACCGTCACGAGGGGTGACGTTTTGTGTCTTCTTTTCCTCTTCTGCCTTAAGCTGCCTGCGTTCCCTGACAACTGCAATCAGTTCTTCACCGCGCAGCTTGAATTTGTCTCCTCCTTCAGGAACGGTCAGATAAAGCTTGTCCCCTTTCGACAAACCCTGTTCGACGATCACATCATTCTCATTTGATTCTCCGAGAACGACCACCTGGTGAGAACCGTCCTTCTTATATACGAAAGGAATACTGTCAGCCGAAGTAAAGACAGTCTCCAGGGGTATATAAACAACATCGCGGAATGTTTTTGTGATGATCTGGTTGCCTGTTGTCATTGAAGGTCTCAGGATAGGATCAGAGCCGTCGACTTTGGTAATTACTTCAAACACCTTGGCATCGGTATTGGGGAGTTGTTCTCCGATATTGGCCACGCTGGCCACAACACCGGTATAAGTTTTCTCGGGGAAAGCATCAACAGTGAGCCTTACCTCCTGCCCTGTCTTGACCTTGCTCACATCTATCTCATTAACATAAGTCTTTGAGATCATTGACGAAAGGTCCGGCAGGGTAGCCACCACCGGATCCCATGGACTGATTTCTGAACCAACCTTGCGTTTTGCACCGTTCCATTCGCGCTTGTAAATGACCATACCGTCAGAAGGTGCCTTGATGACGAATTTTTGAATGATGTCCTGCATCTCAGCCACCTTACGGTTCTGCTTACCAAGCTGAAGCTGTGTGTCTTTAATATCGGCCCTGGCCTGCTGCACTTTCAGATCATAGTTGCTAAGTGCCTGTTCATACGCTCTCTGGGCTTTTTCGAGTGAATTCTTCGCCTGCCGTACGGTTGTGGGCGGCTCATATACTGATTGCTCAAGCGTGATCTCAGCCTCCTCAAGGTTAAACTTAAGATTGAGCAGATCATCTCTGAGATTACCAAGAGAAATGGTTGTGTCAATTTGTTTTTTCAGCAGTTCGGTCTCAAGCGTCTCCTGCCTGTCAAGCTCATCCTTAAGAGTATTGTCTACACTCGAACGGTCAAGTGTTGCTACGTATTCATCCTTCTTTACCTCGGTGCCCTCGGGCACAAGATCCTGGATCTTTATCCCTCCGAACCTCATATTACGGCTCATCAGGCCATCCGGCCCCTTGATATCGGTTGATACCTCAGCCTGCAATTCTCCGGTGGTCGTCACCACAACTTCAAAATCGCCCTGGCGAACCTCGGTAAAAAGAACACCGGGGTCTTCCTTTCCTCCAATTTTGCTGATTACGATCATCGCAATAATCGCAACTGCGACAATGATCGCGGTTATAATAATAGTCCTTTTCATCTGCGGAACTTTTTCTTTTTCTGAATTAAGTCGTGAAATTATCACAAAAATATGCTAAGTCAGTTGTTTTAAGGAAACATTAACTTTCGTTAACTTAACAGGGTAAGCAAAGACAAGTGCCAATTAACAGTTCAGTCAAGACCTGTCACAAGGCGTCTTTACAGGCTCCTGACAATCCTCATAATATCATCTGCCAGTTTTTCAGCCAGTTCTTTTTGTCTGTCCTCGGCATAGACGCGTATGATTGGTTCGGTATTTGACTTGCGTATCTGCACCCACCCTGAGGGGAGGTCGAGCTTAATACCGTCACGGGTGTCGCAGGCTGCAGCAGGGTAATCTTTCATGAGAACACTGCAAAGCTTTGCCATATCGGTATCGCCCGCTGTTTCGACCCTTTTTTTAGCGATGAAGTAATCAGGATATTGTCGTCTCAGCCCGCTGCAGGTTACCTTTGACTTTGCCAGGTGTGTGAGAAAAAGCGCTATGCCGGCAAGAGCGTCTCGTCCGTAGTGCAGTACAGGATAAATGACACCGCCGTTGCCTTCACCGCCAATGACGGCAGCTGTACGCTTCATCTCCGCGACCACATTTACCTCGCCTACCGGGGCAGAGCTGTAACTGCACCCATGACCTTCAGTGATATCCCTCAGTGCTCTTGTGGATGACATGTTTGATACCGTTGAACCCTTCCTGTGGCTCAGCACATAGTCAGCAACCGAGACCAGCGTGTATTCTTCGCCGAACATTGTCCCGTCCTCACATATTATCGCCAGCCGGTCGACATCAGGATCAACCACGAAGCCTACGTCAGCGCCTTTATCTTTCACAAGGCGCGATATATCTCCCAGATGCTCCGGCAGAGGCTCTGGATTATGCGGAAAAAGGCCTGTAGGTTCGCAGTACAGTTCTATGACCTTTTTAACTCCAAGAGCCCTAAGCAGTGCCGGGATAACGATACCTCCCACCGAATTGACAGCGTCAACTGCCACGGTAAAGTCTGCATTCCTTATAGACTCCGTGTCAACCAGAGGCATCCCGGTGACAGCATGAATATGCTTTTCCGCCCAGCCTGTTTCACCGTTAATGGATCCCAGCAAGTCATAAGAGACATAGTCAAAATCCTCCGATTCAGCAAGGGCGAGGACAGCTCTGCCATCACTGTCGCTCAGGAACTCGCCTGCCTCATTGAGCAGCTTCAGTGCGTTCCACTGGGCAGGATTATGACTGGCTGTAAGAATAATTCCGCCACCTGCTTTCTTTCCGGTGACAGCTATCTCAACAGTCGGTGTCGTGGCAAGACCTATATCTGTCACATGAATGCCCACACTGCGCAATGAAGAATTGACCAGTGAAGCCACGAGTTCTCCTGAAACCCGCGCATCCCTTCCGGTAACCACACTGAGCGGACCCATGCCACGTCTCCTTAGCCAGGTGCCGTATGCTGATGCAAATTTTATAATATCAACAGGGGTAAGTGCCTCGCCGGGCTTGCCTCCTATGGTACCCCTTATACCGGAGATAGATTTTATCAGAGTCATATTCCTAATAATTTTCTAATGTGCAAAGGTGCAAAAAAGATCGGGGAGAAAACCGGTAAATAGTTGTAAATTTGCACACTGAAAAACAATGACCATGGAAAGAAAGCCTCAGAGGCCGCAAAGAAAAAGGATAGGTAAACCTGCAGCTAAACCGGAAAAGGAAGAGCTGATCAGGCTGAACAAATATATTGCCAACAGTGGTGTGTGTGCGCGTCGTGAAGCCGATGAGCTTATCAAAAACGGTCATATATCAGTCAACGGAAGCAAGGTTACTGACATGGGTGTCAAAGTCAAACAGACTGATACTGTAATGTATAACGGCAAGACACTTGCTCCGGGCAAAAAAGTATATATCCTCCTTAACAAACCTAAGGGGTATGTGACGACGGTAAAGGATCCTCATGCGGAGTTTACCGTTCTTGACCTCGTCAGGGATGCCACCAGCGAGCGGATATATCCTGTCGGCCGGCTTGACAAAAACACCACCGGAGTGCTGATGCTTACCAATGACGGTGACCTGGCAGGCAAGCTGACCCATCCCAGCTTCGGGGCAAAAAAAGTATATCACATCTTCACTGACAAAGCACTGACAAAGAATGACATGGAGACAATCGTCAATGGTGTGGAGCTTGAGGACGGCATTGTCAGCGTAGATGCGATCTCTTTTCCTGAACCTGATGATCATACCCAGGCAGGCCTTGAGATCCACTCTGGTCAGAACAGGGTTGTCAGACGCATCTTCGAGAAGCTGGGCTACAGGGTCAGGAAGCTTGACCGGGTCAGCTTCGCAGGCCTCACCAAAAAGAATCTTCAGCGGGGTCACTGGAGACATCTCACTGACCAGGAAGTAAGTATGCTTAAAAGAGGCATTTACAAATAGGTTATTAATCGGATGGGACACAAATCAGGATTTGTCAATATTCTTGGTAACCCCAATGTAGGCAAGTCGACATTGATGAACCTGCTTGTTGGCGAGCGGCTTTCGGTCATTACCCCGAAGGCACAGACGACGCGCCACAGGATAATGGGCGTGCTGTCGGGCGATGACTACCAGATAGTCTATTCTGACACCCCCGGTATTCTTAATCCGAAGTACAAGCTGCAGGCGGCAATGATGAAATCGGTAGAGTCTGCTCTCGATGATGCCGACCTGATTCTTTATGTTACTGATGTTGTGGAGACTGTTGCCAAAAACGCGGAGCAGCTGACGCGTATCCTCGCCAGTGAAGTTCCAAAGATCATTGTCGTTAACAAGATAGACCTCACCACTCAGACTGAGCTGGAGAACATAGTGGGTAAATGGGCTGACATGGCACCCGGCGTGCCAATCTTGCCTCTTTCTGCCCTGAATAAGTTCAACACTGACCTGCTTCTGCGCGAGATAATTGCCTGTCTTCCGGAAGGACCGCCGTATTTTCCAAAAGATCAGCTTACTGACCGCTATGAGAGGTTTTTCGTCTCAGAGATCATCAGAGGAAAAATCTTTGAGACTTACCAGAAGGAGATCCCCTATTCCGTTGAAGTTGAGATTGAAAGCTTCAAAGAGGAAGAAAACCTTACCAGGATTGCAGCTGTAATATATGCTGCCCGTGACAGTCAGAAAGGCATTTTAATCGGACACAAGGGTTCAATGCTTAAACGCGTCGGAACAGGCGCGCGCAGGGAGATCGAAGAATTCCTCGGAAAAAAGGTATTCCTGGAAATGTATGTGAAAGTGGCACGTGAGTGGCGGGATAATCCTCGCATGCTGAAGAAATTTGGATACCTTTAGTCTTTTTTATTGATCATGAGCAAAATAGCAGCAATAGTAGGCAGACCTAACGTAGGTAAATCAACTCTCTTCAACCGGATGACAGAGAGCCGTGATGCCATCGTTAATGAAGTGAGCGGAGTGACACGCGACAGGCACTACGGTAAAGTATTGTGGAACGGCGTCGAATTTTCCGTTGTGGATACCGGAGGATTTGTCGAGGGCTCTGAAGATGTATTTGAGAGTGAGATTAACCGGCATGTACAGCTGGCCATCAGTGAGGCAGATGTAATTGTGTTCATGGTCAACGTTGAGGATGGGATACATGAGCTTGACAGATCTGTTGCCGGCTTGCTCCGGAAGGTGCAGAAAAAGGTAATTACGGTCGTGAACAAGGTCGACAATAATAACCGTTTGCTCGATGCCGCCGAGTTCTACGGTCTCGGACTGGGAGATTATTTCCCGATAAGCTCCATTAACGGAAGCGGAACGGGCGACCTGCTTGACGAGATCGTTAAACACCTGCCGGACAAGGCTGAAGAGCCCACACCGGAAATACCCAGGGTGGCTGTTGTAGGCCGTCCCAACGTTGGCAAATCATCACTTGCAAACGCCCTCCTGGGAGAAGACAGAAATATTGTCACTCCGGTCGCCGGAACTACACGTGATTCAATAGATACAATCTATAATAAATTCGACACAAAGTTTGTACTGATTGACACTGCCGGCCTGCGCAAAAAATCCAGGATCGACGAGGACATTGAATTCTATTCTATCCTGAGATCGATTAGATCCATTGAAGATTCTGACCTCTGTCTCCTTCTTATCGATGCCACACGCGGCATGGAGTCACAGGACCTTTACATACTCAGTATCATCCAGAAAAACAACAAGGGGGTTATCTTCCTGGTTAACAAATGGGATCTTGTGGAAAAAGACACCCAGAGCACCAAAAACTTTGAGGATGAGCTCAGGTCGCGGACTGCACCCTTCACTGACTACCCGGTGCTGTTCATCTCTGCCAAAACCAGGCAGAGGATACATAATGTCCTTGAGCTGATCATGAAGGTCTATGAGAACAGAAGAAGGAAGATATCCACCTCACAGCTTAATGAGGTAATGCTTCCGTTAATTGAATCAACACCTCCGCCGGCACTGAAGGGCAAGCATATCAAGATAAAATATATCACCCAGCTCCCATCCGCCTATCCCACATTTGCCTATTTCTGCAACTTTCCGCAGTATATCAAGGATCCCTACAGACGGTTCATTGAGAACAGGATGAGAGAGAATTTCGAGCTTTCGGGTGCGCCTGTAAAGATATATTTCAGAAAAAAATAAATAAATTTGGTGTGATTTTTGTAGATTATTGTGGGTAGAAATATATGAAAACATCTTTTTCGATATTGATTTTTGCATTTCTTATCATACTGGGTTCATGTGGTCCCATTGAGAAGCTTCCGCCTGAGCCGGCGATTGAGTTCAGAACCTTTGCCCTGTTTGATACAACCGATATTTTAGGTAATCCTGCAAGAGCCGGCAAGCTGACGTTTTATTTTGAGGATGGTGACGGCGATCTGGGTCTGGCAGCACCGGATAGCATCCCATTTTCATCCGGGAACAATCTCTTCCTTCAGCTCTTCCGCAAGACAGGAGGTGTTTTTGAGCTGGTTCCTCCTTCCGATCCGCTTTACCCCTCTGAATACCGAATTCCTTACCTGAATGCCCCGGGGCAGAACAAGATACTTAAGGGAACCATAGACGTGACAATAATCTATTTCTTATATAACGAAACTGATACCCTGTATTATGACTTCTGGATCAAAGACCGCAGCGGCAATGAGAGTAATACAGCCTCTACGTGTGTGGTCATTCTGGGAGAAACAGGTACCTGCGGCGACGGGTGATCAGACCCTTAAGCCCATCATAAGAACATCATCCACCTGTTCGTTATCACCTTTCCATTCATAGAAAAAATCCTTTATCCGATGATCCTGCTCTGCCATCGGAAGGGTCTTAATTTCATCTATGACTGTTCTCAACCGGCTGATTTTCATCTTCTTGCTGCCGTCACCGCCAAACTGGTCCGGGTATCCGTCAGTAAACAGATAAACCATGTCGCCTTCCCTGAGATGGTACTCCTGATCATCAAAAAACTTCTCAGAGACAGATTCGCCTCCTACGGCAGAGCGGTTGCCCCTTACATATTGCTGTTCCCCGTCGATAACAAGGATAACAGGTCTCATGGCTGAGGCAAAGACCAGGTGTTTGGTTTTTATATTGAATTCACAGACAATGATGTCCATCCCGTCATTTGAGGCTTCCAGCTCCTGGTTCTGGTTCAGGGTCGAGAATATCTGCCTGTCAAGCTCATGCAGTACCTGTGACGGTCTGGTGATTTTCTTCACAGTGATAATATCCTGAAGCAGAGCTGTTCCTATCATCGACATGAACGCTCCGGGTACACCGTGACCGGTTGAGTCAGAGCAAACTACTACAAATCTGTCCTTGTCTATCCAGTCAAACCAGAAGAAATCACCGCTGACAATGTCTCTCGGAAGGTAGAAAACGAAAGCATCCCTGAAAACCGATCCAAGCCTGGCGGTATCAGGCAGAACGCTGCTCTGGATACGCCTGGCATACTTTATACTCTCAGTGATATCAAGGTTTTTCTGTGCCAGCTCCTCCTTCTGTGCATAGACTTCCGAAGTGCGTTTTCTAAGTTCTTCCTCCAGAAACTCACGTTGTTTCCTGTGAGCGCGCTCACGAAGAAAGATTATAAGGTATACAACAGCAGCTGCCAGCGCCAGGACAGAGAGGATGAACCACCAGCTCCGGGTAAAAGGCTTTTGTATCACCAGGTCGAATGAGGCTGTCGTGACATTCTCGGCATCATCGCGGGTAAGGGCTTCCACAATGAACTTATAATGACCCTCGCTCAGTTTATATGTTACCGATCTGTCTGTGGTAACCTCTCCCCACTCCTCATCGAAGTTTTCCAGCCTGGTACGGAAAACAACATTTAACGGATCACGCAGTGAGATGCCTGCGTAGTTGATCCGGACAGGATATGAAGACTTGTAAGGCAGGTTATAAGACTCGCGGTACGGATATTCAGTATTGCCTATAACCACTGATAATATTCCTGCCTGGGGAGGGGTAGTAATATTCTGTTCCAAGGCAGGGTTGTAAGTCCAGATACCCTCGGTGGTCCCAACATACACCGAGCCGTCATGTGTCGAGGTCATTGCATTTGCCATGCAGTCGCCGCTGAAGCCGAACTCACTGCTGAATGACCGGGCTGACCCGGTAGCAGGATTGATGATGGAGAAGCCTTTCTCATGGCCTGTCCAGATGCGGCCGTCAGATGCTATGAGAGTGCTGTAGCAGTAATTTGAGAGCATTCCGTCAGCCGTGGTGAAATTGAGAAGTGTATCGCCGGTAAAATAAAACAATCCGTTTCCGTTGGTGCCTGCGCTGATTTTTCCGTCAGGGGAGACGGAGATACTCAGTATCCTGTTGCGCATCACTCCCTCCATGACTATACCTTCAGTCCTGACCCCGCCGGTGATATGGATATAGCATAACTTATCCGTTTCGGTAGCAACCAGTACTTCGCCCGGCCTGTTAACAACCAGCTGTGAAACATTATTATGCGGAAGCATCTCCCAGGTGGTGTATGCCGCCTTCTGTTTTCCCGTCTCCCTGTCGAGGAGGATTACACCGTTCAGTGTTGCAATCCAGATATTGTCAGCGTCAATGGCGACTGAGTTGATCCGGTTCTGTCCCGGGTTCATGGAGCGGTAGAACTGTTTTAAGTCGCCCTTGCTGTTCATCAGCCACAGACCGTCACTGGTCGTGCCGATCCAGATATTTCCGTTTTCATCACATTTCCAGGAGACAATACCCGACCCTCCTGTCCTCTTGTTCAGTTCACGCCAGTTTGAAAAGCTCCCGGCAACCGGATCGAAGTCATAGAGACCGTTCCTGTTACCCAGGACGACCTTACCTCCTGACTCGCCGATGAAGTTAATCTCTTTATTTGCTGGTGGGGTGAAGAAAGAGAAGGCATTGGTTGTCACGGCAGCGAGGCCGCGGTTGAAAAGGCCTATCCAGAGGTTCTCTTCACGGTCCCTGAAAATTGTTTTAATATCATTTTCGGGCAGGCCCGAGAACATGTTATAAGCTGCTTTGGGGCTCAGGGAAGAATAATCTTCACTGAATTCAGCCCTGATCACTCCTGCCTCGCGTGTGGCAATAAGCAGTGTCCGCCCGGGTCCGGCAATCAGTGCAGGAACGCGAAGGCCCTCCAAACGCCGGATTATCAATTGCCGATGCCGTCATGATGCCATTCTCACGCCTGATAAGGAAAAGGCCGGCACCGTCAGTACCCGCAACCCAGTGATTATCATCGATATTTCTGACCGTCTGCACCCAGGTATACTCAAGTTCGGGGAAGGAGTAATTGATAACCAGCTTGTCCCCTGTCATAAGGCAGAGATGCAGGTTATCCTGGGTAGCAACAATAACTGAATCCGGTCCTGAAAAAGATATGTCAAATACTACAGTGCCTTCCGGCATTGAAATTCGGGTCATCCTGTCACCGGTTCCTGCATCGGATGCATAAATTCCCTGCGTCTGGGTGACTATCCACACCCTGCCGTCAGGCCCTTCTGTGATGCGGTTTATTTTGTCTGCCTGTATTCCACTTTTTCTTAAAGGAGCGCTTCCGCTGCTCCAGGTAAAGACCGAGCCGTCGGTCAGGCCGATCCACATCGTTCCTTTTTTGTCACAATAGAGAGCGTTGGGGTAGGCTTCCGAGAGGGTATCAGCCAGTAACATGGGATGGAATTCAAATCCATCGTATCTGAAGAGGCCGGACTCAAGTCCTGCCCACAGAAATCCGCCGTGATCCTGCTCGATCACGCTGAGATAATCACCCGGTAATCCGGTGTTCTGATCATAGGTCCTGTAACTGTATGTCTGTG
Organism: uncultured Bacteroidales bacterium; assembly: GCA_963719235.1. GTDB lineage: Bacteria > Bacteroidota > Bacteroidia > Bacteroidales > VadinHA17 > SR-FBR-E99. Next base: position 26,683 of record CAVRBS010000030.1, on the reverse strand, counting down.
CCTGGGCCTGAAACGGGATCAGCACCTGCAACAGGCTTAAGCATAGTGCTGTAGTTAAGATCCTTATGCTCCTGACCATGCTTATTTTTTGGGTCTGACCGTTATCCTGGGCTTATAAACCGGCACGCCGCCAATAGGTGCGCTGAAAAATTGCAGGTTCTCTCCGTACTGGTTTTCGACGGTCATTACCACGTTGTTGTTTCTCACCAGGTCTCCCCTTTTCTTATAAAATCTGAAGTCAAGAGACTTGCCGATCTCTGCATCCAGGATCGGCATCCGGTCATCAACCCATTGGTCTTCGCCTGAAAGTGGCATGGACTGTCCTTTTCGTTCAACGGATACCACGACGAAGTCACCGTCATTGTCCCAGTCGAAATTTCTCTGTCTGATATAGATACATCCGCTGTCAATATACGGGTAGATATGAGATACGAAGGAGGTGTCATTGTTGTTCCACATCCTGAATGTGTATTCATAGGTGAATGCGTTGGCTCCCTGGATAGGCACGTTGGTATCCGATCTTCTGGAAAGTGCATACCTGTAAAGATTGCCGTCATCACCCGAGACACCGTCACATATTATTTTGAAAACGTTGCTTGAGAACTTGGGGTAATATTCGCCGTCTGCCGGATTGAACGGCCCGAATGTAAACCATCTCTCATCAAGCTTGTTATCCATCCCGAATGTCCTGGTGGCAAGCATTGTTCCGCTCTTGTAGTTGCCGGAAGGGTCAATCCCCTTGGCCTGTGGGTCAGTATAGCATCCTTTGCCGCCATAAATAGTGTAAACCATCCGGGTATTCCAGAAGTTGTTGAGCTCATCAGTCTTACCACCGATATCAGCGTCATAAATCCTTATATAAAAAGGATCTTTGAAATCTTTCGGGATGGTAAAGAAAAATGTCTGCGAGAAGTCGTCATCACCCCACGAGGTCTCCCCTCCTTGTCTGCCGAAAGTTATCAGGAATGGAATATTCTCATCCGGACCCGGGACTTCCTGGCTGTTGACTCCTGCAGGCATGGCCAGCAGAAGTAAAAGGATAACAATGTGTATATACCGGTTTTCTCTCATTTTCCGTGGCAAAAATTATCAATTTCCGTTAGGGGTAATCTCGATGTCCTTGCAGACACATACCTCACGCACAACACCTCCCGTACCCGGTTTAGAACTAACTATTAATTGTATATTATATTTTCCGGGCAGTGAATAAATCTTTGATACCTCCAGCCCTGAAGAAACAGTTTCATCTCCAAAATTCCAGTAATACCTGGCAATATCCATACCCGGGAGATTGGATTCACCGGCATTAAGGACAAGATTCTCTCCAGCCATTATTTTATCAGGAGAAGCAATAACAGGCTGTTCAATATCCGTGATTGCCAGTTCATACGAAGCCTGACGTCTTTCAATACCTCCGGTTATAAGGTTAACAATATCGAGGCTGACGTCATAAATTCCCGGTCCGCTGTAACAGTGTTCAGCTGTTACACCGTCTGCTTTTGTTCCGTCTCCGAAGTTCCACTCCCATCTGAACCTTACATCGATAGTATCATTTTTCAGCGCATTCTCCTCGATGAATTCATAGCAATAGTTGTTTTTTCTCAGTGTATCGCAGACAGACCAGCGAATGATCGTGGTGGCGAATCTGAAGATATCATCATTGTTCTTGCGACGGTTTGATGCAAAATATCCTTCAAGGCCGCCCTGAACTGCATAAAAAGCAAAGTCATCAGCCTCTGAGTTGATCGGATCATCAAGCACCACCGGCTTTAGTCCATGAACCGAAAGCCAGGGTTGTATACCATATATCAAGCCCGCCCGGACCTCCCGGACGGTCAGAGGCAAAGTAAAGCCTGCCGGAGCTGTGGAGGAACGGATTTATCTCAGCATAGGCTGAATTGACTTTATCGCCGAGATTAACCGGGCTGGTCCATTTGCCATCAACATTCTCACACATATAAATGTCATATTTCCCAATGGTACCCGGCATATCAGAGCATAAAAACAGGTACATACCGTCTGCCGAGACATACGGATAAGTAAGGTTACTGGCAGGGTCGTTGTATTCAAATGGCTGAATATCCGTTAATTGCGATCCATTGCGTGTTGCGGTGAATATGCCTAGTTTGTTTGACTCATTCTTTTTAACCTTCCTTCCCACAATGTAGTTCCTGGTGAAATAGAGTGTTTTGCCATCGGGGGAAACAGATGCCGGCCCTATATTGGTATCCTTACCGAGGTTGGAGGAGAATCGTACCGGCTTGCCTGGTTCACCATTCTCGTCAAAGGGTGCAAAATAAAGTTCGTAAAGCCTGACACCCTCAAGATTCTTTTTGGTCAGGAATGGATTGACCTTTCTGTTCGAGCAGAATAGTATTCCGTCACTGAGTATTACGGGGGCCATATCATCAGAACCCGACGAGATGGCCGATACGGGAGAAACCTCAAAAGAACCTTTTGCCTGACCGTAAAGACCTGAAGGACAGTTTAAAAGAACTGTGAATATTACCGCCGTATATGTTATATATCTCTTCATTTATCAGAAATACCTTGGCGAAGTCGCACTTACAGAGAATTCAAATTCATACCTCAGTGATACCTCGTGGGTTCCCGATGTGTAGTTATTCAGATGACCTATCTGATAGTCGTACGAATATCCGAGCTTAAGCTGCGGGGTTAACTGCAGATCGAGCAGGGCGACAATCGCCTTTTCGGCAATCCTGTAAGACCCTCCGATCCATACCAGATCAGCAATTATCAGATTTGCATTCAGGTCAAGCTCCAGAGGTTCCGACATTGAATACCTGAGCAACATTGAAGGTTTGACCTTGAACAGGTCACTGAACCTGATAAGAGCTCCGGCGGAAAAATAGGTTTTGAACATTTTATAGTTGGGGGTGACCTTGAACTGGTCCATCTCATCACTCTCGTAGGTCAGAATTGACGGCACCGAGAGTCCTGCAAAGTATTTGTCAGTATAATAATAGAATCCTAAACCAAAATTCGGAAGCGTATAATTGGTACTTCCTGTCAGTAGCGGGTCAGCCGGATTTCCGTCTGGAAACTTAAGGTTATTATAATTTGTGTTGGAGAAATCAACCCCTCCTTTTGCCCCCATCGAGAGCCTGCCGGCACCAAGGCGTACGTTGTAGGCATAGAATGCGTAGATGCCTACATCTTTTGTCACTCCGTAGGTATTGTATTCAGCAACCAGTCCGAGAGCTACTTTCTCCTTCTTGTTAACAGGACTGTGCAGCGACAGGTTCTGGAACTGAGGCGCACCGACAATCCGGGCCCACTGCTTGCGGTATGAAAGATTAGCGCTGAGAGCACCGCGTGTACCGGCATATGCAGGATTGATCACGAGGCCGTTGGTGAGGTACTGGCTGGTGATAGGTGCCTGCTGTGCCGACACCACCGTCTGAAACAGCGCGGCAATGATAAATACTATGTATATCCTTTGCTTCATCCTATCTTCTCAAAACCAGGAAACCACTGATATGTGCCACATAGTCCGGAACTGTCAGGTCGACAGCACCGTTGATAGTCAGCAGGAAATAGTAGGTGCCTTCAGGAACCTCGCTCCCATGCAGATCGAGTCCGGTCCATGCATTGACAGGGTCATCACTCCTGTAATCATCTGCCTGGTAGACAACCGCGCCGCCCGTATTGATTATAACGAGCTCATTTCGTGTAAACTCCAGCCCTTCGATATTGAAATAATCATTTATTCCGTCGTTATTGGGGGTCACTCCCTGGGGAATGGTCAGATCAGGAACGGACAGGATAACCTCATCGGGTGCTGCAATGCATGTATTATTACTGACACTGAATTCAAATACATTCGGACCGAACCCGAGCTGGCGCACAGCAGTATTTCCCACACTGGCATCTTCAAATGCAGGATCTCCATCCCCGGAGACATATTTCCAGACAGATGTTCCGGTGCCTTCAAAGCTTCCTTCGAGATTAGCTGCAAGCTGGTAAGGCAGCAGTTCCCTGTCAGGCCCTGCAGTTATGTTAAGGGGCATTATATCAACATTGACAGTGACAACAGCCGATAATGATGAGCAACAGTTGTTTTCTCCTGAATATACATTGCGCCTGAACTGCGTAGTTCCGTCAAGCAATGGCGGCTGGTAGTTTGCATTGGTATTTGTTCCCTCAGCGCTTACCCAATCCGGAGAGGAAGTTTCCTTTTTCTCCCAGAAGTACCTGTACCTGCCGTCACCGCCGCCAGGAGAGTTGCCTGTCAGTGAGGAAGGAAGGGTTGTATTGCATACTGTCTGGTCGGCGGTAACTGTATTGCCTGTTATCAGAGGCAGAACAGTGATCCTGAAGGTCGAGTTCTCTGCACAGACACCTGAGGCGACTGTCCTTCTGAACCATGTGGTTGCGGTCAGCGAACCGGGTTGATAGGTCTGGGTTGTGGCAGACAGATTTGTGAAATTAACATCGTCAGTCGATGACGCCCATGTGTAGGTATATGTTCCAAGACCCCCGGCCGGCGCACCTGTCAGTATGGCCGGAGTATTTCCTGTGCAAATGGTATCATGCTCCTGTGCGCCGATACCGATCTGGAAGCCGGTGATAGCAGGGTCAACCGTTATCTTAATATCGTTGCTTGTGCTGGTACAGACAGAGGAGTTGACAATACGCCTGTACCATGTGCTCGCCGTCAGGGCAGTACCGGGTAAATCCTCTGTGGTGACTCCGGTTATTTCGTTAAATGTGGTGCCGTTAATGCTGTTCCTCCACTGGTAAGTGTATGAGCCGGCACCGGCACCGTTGGCGGGCACTGAACCGTCAATGGTGGCAGGAGCCGAGCCTTCACATATTGTCTGAGCAGCCGCAATGGTGTTGTTGGTAATTGAAGGATGACATACCAGCAGTACCGATGCGCTGGCTGACTGGCAGGTGTTGTTCATACCACTGTAAACGACCCGTCTGTAATAAGTAGTTGACGGAGCATCGTTCTGCGGGTCATAACCGATACTGCTGTTGGGCAGGGTGGCAGATGACCATAACGAATTATCAGCACTGCTTTCCCAACGATAGGTATATACAGGTGAGGCTCCTCCTCCGGGTGTGTCACCGGTGAGATTGACGAAGGAAGAGCCCTGGCATATCGTCTGGTCAGCGAAAATATTGTTGCCTGTAATTGATGGAAGTATTGTTATCAGTACCCGTGTGCTGATGTCAGTACATGCTCCGGAATTGACAATCCTGTGATAGTAAGTGGAAGCCGTAAGGGCCTGGGGATCATATTTCGGATTTGTATTCGCCCCGGAAGCGCCAGTCCATGCGGCGTTATCGGGACTCTGCTCCCACGTATAAAAATAGAGTCCTGTACCACCTCCCGGACCAGAGTTGAGCGGATAAAGCTCCTCGGGATTCTGGTTGTAGCAAAGCGTTGTATCTGACCCGACCGTATTGCCTGTTATCAGCGGATGCACGATTATCCGTACAGCCTTGCTTATGTCTGTAATTCCGGCACCGTCATTAACCACCCTGCGGAACCAGAGGGAAGTTATCTCAGCTGATGCCGGGGTATAGTCTATACTTGTACCCAGGGTGCCTGACCAGTTTGTGTTATCATAGCTTTTCTGCCACTGGTAGGTATATGTTCCGCTTCCACCGGTGGGCTGTGTACCTGTAAGTTTCGGCGGCGTCATCCCTTCGCATATTGAATCAATCTGGTTCAATGTCCGTGATGAATAGATTGCATTGAAAAGAAAGCCGTTAAGAGGAAGTCTGAGGTTAGTCACTACAGCACCAGGTGAGCCGTCTTTGTCAGGATCTCCTGTGCTGTGTATTCCACTAAGTCCGCCTGCAACGGTTGCAGTCCCGGGAAATGCTCCGTTGGTCCATATCAGTCCGCCGCCACCACCGCCACCGGCACCGTTCTGGTTGCTTGTATTCCCTCCCTTGCCACCATTTGCCGAGAGGACAGGATTAGTGTTATAATATCTTGTGCTGATGATAACTGATCCGCCTCCGCCTCCGCCGCCTGCGCCACTGTTGGCCACCGTATTGGCGTTAGGTTCACCTCCCTGGGCAGAGATAAGTCTTCCGTTTCCGATAATGCTGTCTGCAAGTATGATCACTATTCCGCCGCCGTTACCTCCTGCCGAGGTTGACGGGGTAGTCAGATACACTGATGCTCCGCCTCCGCCTCCCATGAATACGCCGCCGCTCAGAGCTGTCGGGCCCACTGAATAGCCTCCTCTGCCCCCCGTCAATAATCCTGCACATGACGGGACTTCCACATCACCTTCTCTGCCGGCGCCGTAGTTTGAACCGCCGCCACCACCGGAGAAGTGTCCGTTTCCGCCACCGCCGCCTGTCATGTTCACGCCCTTGCCGCGGGCAAAGCCGGGATAAAGCGGTTCGTTCAGGGCTGTCCTGAAAGCAATACCATCTCCTTTATAACCTGACGCGCCGCTCCAGATACTGTAAGATTCATAGGTTATGGAATCATCTGATGTCTGACAATAACCTGCCCCCTGCGCCACTTTGCCTCCTATGAATCCCTTGCTGCTGACATTAATATTTGCATTCAGCGTGAGTACTCCTTTAACCAGGAAAGCAAGAACCCCTCCCCTTACGGAAGCAGAATCCCAATCCTGGCACGTCAGTTCTGCGTTCACAACTGCATTGCTGTACGACCGCACTTTGATTATCTGCACTTTCCCCAAAGGGTCATAAGCGTTGAGCAGGTTTCTGGAGAAGGATACCCGGTTTGTCCCTCCGTTTATCGCAGAGATAATCAGGACTTCATAACGTCCGGGTGTACCTAGCCGAGTTCTGGTAATTGCCGGGCAGTGTCTGTGAAGCATTGATCCTGACGCCGCTCATCTGCATGATCATGACCGTGTCTCCGACAGCAAAATCTGTAATGTCTGCAACAATTACATAATCCACCCCGACCGAGGTGACCCTGGCGTAATTGTTTATATTTCCTGTGACAAGAGGTGTCTGGCCTGAAAGCAATGTGCCCCCCCCGGCAACCGAAAAAAAGAGCAATACAAGATAAAATCTGATTATTTTAGACACATTCCGGGGCATCTGGTTTATATTGCTTGCTAATATATGTATTTAAATACTATTGTTAAACGCGTTTTTTTAGTCGTTAGTATCTGTGTTACGCTCTACGGTATAGAGCAGGGGCAGCTCAACGATGAAAGATGTTCCGTTACCCGGCTCTGACTCAAACCATATTGTCCCGCCTGCCGTCTCCGTATAACGCTTGGCAATGGAGAGTCCAAGTCCCATACCTGATGATTTGGTGGTAAAATTAGGAGTAAACATTCTGGGCTTCAGTTCTTCAGGGATACCTGTCCCGTTATCAGTGAACCTTACCTGTACCTTGTCAATGGTTGCCGCCAGTTTAACATTTATAATTCCTTTCCTTCCTGAAGGAATAGCCTGTAATGCATTCTTAAGGAGATTTGAGAAGATGCCGTTCAGATGCTCTTTGTCAGCCATAACCATAGCTTTGCTGATGTTTCCGCTATCGAAGGTAACAGAAACGTTTTCAGCATTTCCAAACATCTCAAGCGTGGTTTTTAGCTGTGAAAGCACATTGACTTCTGAAGGTTCTGCGTCCGGTAGCCTGGCAAAATATGAAAAGGCGGTCGCAATATTTGAAAGGTTGTCGATATACTCAATCTGATTATCCGTAAAAGTCCTGAGCTTACCCTCAAAGTCGGGAGCCTTGTCACTCCACCATTTGAATAGCTGTTGTACATTCAGCTTCATGGGAGTAAGAGGGTTCTTTATCTCATGAGCTATCTGTCTTGCCATCTCACGCCAGGCCATCTCACGTTCGCTCCGAGCCAGCTTGTTTGCACTGTCCTCCAGTTCGTCAATCATCCTGTTGTACTGTTTGACAAGCTCACCCACCTCATCACGGCTGCCGTAATCGATAGGCTTATTCTTCTTCCCGTATTTCACAGAGGCCATAGCCTGCTGAAGCAGATTTAACGGCGATGTGATCCTTTCGCTCAGGAAGACGGCAATCCACATCATCACCATCAGAAGCAGGAGAGTGAAGTTGATAAGAGTGACAACAAGATTTGATATTTCGCTGGCCAGGAGGTTTCCCATAGTAAAATACGGAAGATTGATGTAGGCAAGCAGCTTGTTGTCTTCGTTGTAAAATGCCATATATGAAGAAAGATAATTCAATCCGCCTATATGTTCTTCTGCAATGTATTCGCTCTTTTCCTTCTCCAGAAGAATGCCGAAGGCCTCGGGATTGATCATGTTTCCCTCTAACTTCTGAGAAAAGACTTCCGGTCTCGAAGTGGCCAGGAGATATCCTGATGCTGAATACAGGTTAATGTCCGTCATAAAGACATTCGAGAACTTTACCAGCAGATAGTCCAGCGAAGGGTAATCAGGTGTGCTCCAGTTCTCAAGGCTTAACTCTGATGAAAGCTTATGGTCAAGCTCAATGGATATGGATACAGTTTTCTCCTCCAGTATCCGGTTATGATTGTTCCTGAACTGATTGGTAGTCAGAGCCAAAGCCCCTATAATAATTATAACGAAGACGACAGAAAGCAATGCCCCGAATGCCAGTTGCAGCCGGCGTTTGAAGGTGTCAAACCTTAACAGATCACCCGGATGGGGTATTAAAACGAGGAGCAGGATGAAGGCGAACAGAAGAATTACAACAAAAAGGTAAGCAAATGTGATAATCCTGTCAAGGGCTTTGACAGACTGTGAAGTGATGACCAGGGTCATATCTCCAAGGCTGTAATAGAGGTGCTTGAAGCCTTTAACGTTCATGAACCGGTAGTCGGTATCAAACTTACCGGGAGTGATAAGGTTATCATAGGGATAATCGCCTGATCTTAGAACCAGTGTGCTATCATAATATTTTGCATAGGAAATGTTACGCAGCCGCGGCGACCGCTGATGGGTCGCATTGAGCAACAATTCCGGATAGCCTTCAAGATATGCTTCAATATGACTTACCAGCTCAATGAAGAGGCCGTTTGTCAGTGTGGGAGAATTTTCATAAAAGAGCTTCGAAAAATAATAAGCCCTGCCAGCCTGGTTGTGCATAAACCAGAATCCTGTGCCAGTAATAGAATCACCCTCATTCTTCAGCCTTTCGTTGAAATAGTCAAAGCAATTGTCTGCCGATGACCCTGTGGCGGGTATCAACAGAGGGGAATCATCCCGGCAAATAACTATATTCAGGTCGTAATTTTCCCAGTACCCGTTGAAGTACTTATCCTCCAGGTACCTGTAAACAGTGGCAATGTCAGCATCGGAAAACTGCTCTTTGTTCATCATCAGGACAAGGGCAGAGTCATTTTTCATGACCGGCCACAGGTCAATGAGCATATCCTCGGCAACCATATCGTTGTCATTTGCCAGTGGATATTGCCATAACCTTAAAATTCTTCTCCTCCTTCAGAACGGAATATTTTATTATCAGAGATGTCGAAAAGATGCCTGTAAGCCCGGCATAGGCGACAATAAGTGTCAGAAGGGAATAGGATTTGCGCTGCCATAACAGTATTGTGCAGGCAACAAGTACAATATAGAGTATGCCCCATAAACTGCAGTCTGTCACAATCAGGCATGCAGCGGGCAGAACCAGTGATGCGGCGGCTGTGACTGCCAGGTTTGTCCTTACTGACATTTCCGCCATCATTCTGTAAGCCCTCAGGAAAAAGAACAAGGGTATTGACAATATCAGCAATATTGAAATAAAACCAGCGAGGCTCATAAAGCTGAGGTCAATTATCTTATAAGCTTCAAAGCTTATCGCTGAATTCAGAACAAGGTCCCTGAACAAGGCTTCACCAGCCAGGAAGAAAAGGAATCCGCAGACAATCATGGCCCCGGGACCGATTAACCCGCGCAATCTGTCACTTTTTACAGTTGTATTAAAAGTTTCTTTCCTTAAAAAGATATTCAGGCCTGAGATAAGTACAAGCCCCAATAAGGTCATGTGGCCAACAGATGGAAGAAACCTGCCGGCCGACCAGAGAAAAGGTGAAAAAAGCTCAGTTGATCTTACAGAATGCGGCAGTCCGGTAAACAGTAAAACGACATAAACCATCAGTAAAGCTGCAAGACCGGCCGGAAGCAGAAATACTTTCTTCATCCTGTGACCTGACCACTTATCTGCCAGCACAACGAGCCGTATGAGAAGCAGGAGAAAGATCAGCCAGAAAAAGACAGGAATAATAATAAAAGGTGTATTTGGCTTTTTCTCAGGGAATACAAGGCCAAAATGAAACTCCTTCTCTATGCCGTTTACCAGGAAGTCAGACTTTGTCTTATCAAAAGTTATCTGTGTTGCGGAGGGCAGCATGTATTGTACAGGAAAGCCAGATCTGAGATATTCGTTCTCAATAGGATACTGCCTGTAAACCATTATCAGTGCCAGCATATCGTAGTCCAAGATATTCCCTGCGGACGGGAATGAACCAGCCATTACTGAAAAATACCGGTTTATGATTATCAAAACCCGCCTCATAGGAAAGAGGAAAGGCAATACTGTTATCAGACCAGTATGCTATCCTGTTCTCCTTATAAACAAGCAGTGTAATGCCTTCTTCGAGAGCGTCGGATCCTGTTGTGTTGCGAAAAAAGAGTGACGGATCATTACTTTCCTTAAGCTGCGTTTCAATGTCTGTGAGCAGGCGTTCAGCCCTTTTCTCTTTTTCTATCAGTTTTTTGTCGAGACGGGAAGTACGGTATCTCCACTCAAGGTTGCTGAAATAGAGATAATCCGATGAAACTGCCAGAGCAGCTGCAATAAGAGCGGCAATGAAGACTGTTCTTATGTCTTTCAGTCGGCCTCGCATAATATCATTCATGATGATAAGGATCGCCGGCAATCACCGACAGTACCCTGTAAAGTTGTTCTGCGAACAATAATCGTACCACCTGGTGCGAAAAGGTGAGATCCGATAGTGACAGGATATGATCAGCCCTGTCCCTTACGCTCTGATGAAAGCCCCACGGGCCGCCAATGACAAAGACCATCCTTTTCTTTGGTAACATCATTGCACCGCGAATGTAAGACGCCAGTGCGGTGGTGGAATAACTCTTTCCGTGCTCGTCGAGGAGCACCACATGATCATCACTCTTAACCGCTGAAAGCATCTTCTCCGCCTCTTTTTCCTTTACTGTGGCAGCCGATCTGTTCCCGGGGTTCTTTATATCCGGCAGAGTTACCAACTCAAAGCGGGCGTACTTGGAGATTCTCTTCTCATATTCGGCAACACCCTCTCTTATCCAGGCCTGATCTGTCTTTCCGGTCATCAGAAGTACCAGCTTCATTTATCCTGTTCTTTAAGTTGAGTCTGGCAAATATAGCAATTAAGGCCTTATAAACCGGCGCGCCGGAAGGCTATAAACAAAAGTGGTTCAATTTTTGATAATATTAATTAAATTTGCTAGTCCTTATTTGTGTAGCATAAAGGAATTGAAATGAAGAAGAAGTTATTCACCACTGCAGGATTGCTGTTTATTCTGACGGTTTTTCTTGCAGTCCAGGAGCAACCCAGTGTACCTGCAGGCATTTCCATTGCCTTCCGGTCAGGCAATGCTGCCGGTCTCTCCGAGTACCTCAACAGCACCGTTGAGCTGGTGATTCCAGGCAAGGAGGACTTTTACAGCAAGAGTGTTGCACAGAGCATCCTCAAGGATTTCTTTACGCGTTACCGTACCCGTGAGTTTGTTATCAGACACCAGGGTGCAAAGGGTGATGCCCAGTATGCTATTGCCATCCTTGAGACCGATAAGGGACGATTCCGCGTTTATTTTCTTCTGAAGAAAGTTGATGGCAATCCATTGATTCATCAGATACGGATCGAACCTGACAATGAGTGATAATGAACTCCGGGCATTAATACGCCACGCACTTGATGAAGACACCGGAGAAGGTGACCATAGTTCATTAGCCTGTATACCGCCATCAGCCAAAGGACGTGCCAGGCTCCTTATTAAAGAAAACGGAATCATTGCCGGGTTAAGGGTAGCCAGGGAGGTTTTCCATATAACCGATCCTTCGCTGAAAATCGAAATATTTTTCAAGGACGGAGAACGCATCAGTTTTGGTGATATAGCGCTTACAGCGGAAGGAAGCATGCATTCACTGCTGCGCGCGGAGCGTCTCGTGCTTAACATTATGCAACGTATGAGCGGCATAGCTACATCCACATCTCTTTATGTGGAAAAAGTCAGGGGCACGAAGGCCAGGATAACAGACACACGGAAAACAACTCCGGGGATGCGGTTTCTTGAAAAGGAGGCCGTACGTACTCGGCGGAGGGATTAACCACCGCATGGGACTATATGATATGATCATGCTTAAGGATAATCATACTGACTTTGCCGGAGGAATAACAACAGCCATATCCCGGACAAAAGAGTACCTGAAGAAGAACAACCTCTCTCTTAAAATAGAGGTCGAGTCACGCAATCTTAAGGAGGTAAATGAGATACTCGCAGCTTCAGGCGTTGACCGTATAATGCTTGACAATTTCACCATACCCATGACAGTTGAAGCTGTTAAGCTTATCGGCAATGCTGCCGAGACAGAATCATCCGGAGGAATCAACCTGGAAAATGTCAGGGATTATGCAATGTGCGGTGTGGATTTTATTTCCATCGGAGCCCTTACACATCATATTAAAAGTCTTGACATGAGCCTGAAGGCTTACTGATTACCTGTATGAGCGCCAGGGAGACCATCAATATTAAAGCAAAAAAGATCAGAAAAGCTGTTTTGCCAGGCTTTGACGGGGCTCCGCTCGATATGGTTGTAAAACTGGCCGTAAAAGGCCTGTTCGGCCGCGGAGTGCTGGTCACGAGGGCATCATCGATAGCATTTAACATGCTGATGGCACTGCTTCCGGCAGCAATTTTCCTTTTTACCCTCATTCCCTTTATTCCTCTTCCCAATTTTCAGACCGAGCTGGTAAAACTGTTCGAAAACATCCTGCCCGAAAATGCATATAGCTTCCTCGAGGAGTCTATCGTTGATGTGATCACGAACCGCAGCGCAGGCCTGCTTGTACTGATGTTCATTGCTACGATTATTTTTTCCACTAACGGCATACATGCGCTGATGCATGCATTTAACGTCACGGCCCACGGCTTCCAGAGCCGCACATGGATTCAACAGAGAAAAATTGCAGTCTTTCTCCTGATGTTCATCCTTCTGATGTTCACCATTGCAGGGACACTCATCATTCTCAACCGGTCAGTGGTTGACAACCTTGTGGAAATAGGGGTACTCCGTCTCAATCTTGTGTTCTACATCCTGATGATCTTCAAATGGATCCTGATTGTCGTGATACTTTTCCTTGCTATTTCAGCATTATATTATCTGGTTCCGGCTAAGAAGAAGGACTTCAGGTTTATATCGCCGGGATCAATACTGGCTACTGCCCTGTTCATCATTACCTCACTCGGTTTCTCTGCCTACGCCAATAATTTCGGCCAGTGGAACAAACTGTACGGCAGCATCGGAACCCTTATCGTATTAATGATATGGCTTTACCTGAACTCCCTGGCGCTGCTTGTAGGTTTTGAGCTTAACGTGAGCATAAAGGCAGCCACTGCCGAGCTGAAGGAGAAGACCTGAACTTGAATAATTCTAGCCGCAGTGCAGATGCTGCTTCACCAGTTTGGCGATAGCTTCGTTGTTACCGTAGAGCTCCTCGCTCAGCTTCTGATCATTATATGCCTTCAGCTTTTTTGCAACACTGTCTATCATACCGGCCGGGAAGATCCCGTCTTTTTCAAAGTGATGCCTGAGACTGAGCAGCGCTTCTGCTGAATCCCAGCATGAAGCCGGCAGTGATTCAAGCTTTTTCTGTGCCGTCTTTTCCTTCTCTTTAAAGATATTGTAATTGACATAGAGCCTGTCAGCCATCTCAAGGGCTCCCGGCATCTCAAGCCCGTGCTGTATGGCAACGGCGAGTCCTGCCATCAGCAGGTAAATATTTGCAGATCCGTCAGGCGAACGGAGCTCTACCGTCTGTCTTGAGATCTTTTCTTCGCCGCCGGCCTCCTCGGCAGGATTGGCATCATGTATCATCTGCGAAGCGCCCAGCCAGCCCAGAGGAACCCTGACCAGCACTGACCGGTTGCGGTCACCCCAGCAAATATTCGTGGGAGCCTCCTGATGAGGCACCAGTCTGAGATACGATGTGGGTATGGTATTACCGAAAGCTGTCAGTCCTCTGCTCAGATCAAGAATACCAGCAACCATTTTCTTCGCCGTATCGCTTAAGTGACCGTCTTCGATCATCATGCTCTGGCCATCTTTCTCAAGCAGCATGTGGATATGCATACCCGACCCTGCTTTGCCAACAGTTATCTTTGGGGCAAAGCTGACCTCCACACCGTATTCATAACCCAGCATGCGGAGTATCCACTTGGCTATCAGTAGTTGTTCAACAGCCTCATCGAGAGGCACATGAAGAAACTCTATCTCATGCTGCTCAAAGTCATTGCCATCCTTTGAAAAACTCCCGACCTCAGAATGTCCGTATTTAATATGACAACCGGCCCTGGCACAGAGTTCAAGAGCCTCGACCCGGAGATCTTCGAATTTGGAGAACGGCTTTGACTGATGATAACCCTTCTGGTCAAAGAGAGGATAGAGCTCATCGGTTTCAGACCTTACATAGTACTCCAGCTCCCCAAGCGCCCTTATGGTATAGCCGGTAGCATCCTTAAACCGCTTTATGGCTTTGCGGAGAATATACTCGGGAGAGCTCTCGAGGGGCTTGCCTTCTGAATTATAGAATGAGCAAAGAATTTCGAGGGTGGGCGACTGCGCAAAAGGATTGACAAAAGCAGTGCGGTACCTGGGCATTACGTACAGGTCGCTTGAGCCTGCCTCAACAAAAGAAAAGAGGCTGGAACCATCAACACGCTCACCGGCAGTGAGTATGGCAGCCAGATGATCACGGCTGTAGGGAACGAAGTTCAGGGACTTCAGCTTGCCGTCATCAGCTGCGTACCTGAAGTTTACCATCTTTATTCCTTTAGTTTCAATAAACCTTATAATATCGTCAGAAGTGAACTGGTCTGCAGGTTTCCTGAGAAACTGTACAAGCTCGTTTCGGCTCATAAGTATGTCATTATTCATTATTTGCTCTTTTTTGACAGCGGACAAATGTAAATATTTAAACATGTAAAACCCAACTCATTTATCATTTTTGAGTTTCCGGACTGACGCCCGCTGGTACTTATTATCGTTTTTTTCATATTTTTGATGCCTATGCAAAACCGGATAAAACGATTGATCATCATTGCCGCCCTGATATTCCTGTCATCCTGTAACAGGGAAAAAGGACTGGAATGGTTCTCGGTACAGAAAGCCGGTGAGTACTTTAAATCCGTCGAGGAGATTTGTAATAAAGACGACGGCAGCCTATGGGGTGAGAATTTATATGGCCCAGTCATGTTCGTCGACAACCTTAACCGGGAAATCTATTCAAATGTTGCTGATACCAGCGGGATACTGAAGGCCAGGGAAGGCATCTTCACGGGGGTGCTCCCCAAAGAGAGACTTATAACCAATAACGTGATCGAGTTCGGAGGTGTCAGGTACGCAATGGTTCCCCTTCCAGAGACAGAAGACAACTACAGGATAACATCCCGCACGGTTCACAGCCTCTTTCACTGTTACCAGGAACGTCATAACCTCAAGCCTTCGACATTCAATACAAGACACCTGAATGACAAAAATACCAGGTTCTACCTGAAGCTTGAATGGAAAGCCCTTACCAACGCAATCGGAGCAACCGGTGAGGCACGTAAGCAGGCCATACGCGATGCACTTATCTTCCGCGGTGCACGGCGTGAGCTCTTCCCTGAAGCAGTCGCCGACGAGAATAAGTTTGAAAATTTTGAGGGCCTGGCAACGTTCACATATATAAAGCTATGCACTGAGGGCGTTGATGAACTGCAGGTAAGGATACTCGAATATCTTGACAGGATATATAAGAATACCTCTTATGCATCAGGATACGGATTCGTGCACGGTGCACTGTATGCCACACTGCTCAACGACATGGGATTCGATTTCAGGCAGATAAAACAGTCAGATTTTGACCTGGGCAAGGCTGCCTGCGAGGCCTACGGCGTGACCCTTCCTGAGATATGCCGCGACATTGCTGGCTCACTTGCCATGAACTATGATATTCAGGCCATCAGGACTGAGGAGAGTGAACGTGAAGCTATGATCAATGATCGGACCGGCAAGATTATAGTCACCTTCTTTGAGAAGCCGGCGGTGACCGTTACGATGGAGAGCCCCAACTTCAGCTATGAGCCGGAGGATATAAATTTCCTTGATTCTCTTGGCACCCTGTATGAGCGGCTGCGTGTTTCAGACAACTGGGGAAGACTGACTGTTGACGACGGCGGCGCCTTGCTGGCAAACGACTTGCGGACCCTGCGGATAAGCGCCAGGGATATAGAGATTGACCGTAATCATATTTCCGGAGCCGGATGGCACCTGGTACTCAATGACGGATGGCAGGCAGTGACGGGTGAGAACGGTAACTACATCGTGAGTAAAGACTAATACAGTATCAGTAATTTATAATGGGTTTTTACATTCCGGGCTACGCACTTTTTTAATAATAAAAGAATAGTAGAATAGAAGATTGCAATATGATAAGAAGAGAAGTTAGCGGAAATGAATACCCGCAAGTTAAGACGAAACCAAGCATTTTCAATGATGTTCTGGGACCTGTGATGCGTGGTCCCTCAAGTTCTCATACTGCAGCATCATGGCGTATTGCCCGGATTGCTGTTCAGATCTTAGGTGATGAACTCAGCCATGCCCTTGTTGAGTTTGACCAGCGTGGCGCATGGGCTTCCAATTACGCAGATCAAGGAACAACACTGGGAATGAATGGGGGTTTACTCGGAATAGAAATGACAGATGACAAGATTTTTGAATCTGGTTCTAATGCAAAAAAATATGCAATAAAAATAGAATATGCAGTAAGCAATTTTCAAACAGATCATCCCAATACCGTAAGACTCACCCTTAAGGGAGTAACCGGGAAGTATCTCAAACTGATTGCAGTCTCAACCGGTGGAGGAATGTTTGAAATACGCAGATTGAATAATTTTGTAACCAGACTTTTTGGAGATGATTATGAACTTATTGTATTCTATCAACATGAACTTCCAGATAGTTTCAGAAACATGATAGAAAAGGAATGCCCTGCTAACTGCTTTCCGGAATGGTGCAAAGATGCAGGAAAAACATTGCTTATTATCAGATCATCCAAAGAGATCCCTGACATTTTTATTGATATGATCAGAAATAAAGGTGATAACTCTCAATTTGTAAAAGTTTCACCTGTAATGCCCATCATCAGAGGCAATGAAAAGGATTACCCATTTGATTCTCTCTCAAGTATGCTTTTATTCAATAATTCGGAAAACCTGAGCCTTGGAGAACTGGGAATCGTTTATGAACATTGCAGAAGTGGGCTGGAAAAGGAAGCTCTGATAGAAAAGATGAAAGAGCTTATGGCTATCATAGAGAAGAGTATCTTAAAAGGACTCAAAGGAACAGTTTACAAAGACCGTATTTTACATCATCAGTCTCATCTGGTTGGCAAATCTGCAAATGAAGGCAGAATTCTGAGCGATGATCTGACAAATAATATTATTGCAAATGTTTCAGCATTAATGGAGTCAAAAAGTTCTATGGGTATTATTGTTGCTGCGCCTACTGCAGGAGCCTGCGGAACTCTGGGAGGTACACTGGAAGCAGTGGCAGCTTGCAGAAAGTTGAATTACGGGAAAAAAATCAATGCCTATTTTGCTGCAGGTATGATAGGTGTTTTTATTGCAGAAGGCACTGGCTTTTCAGCCGAGGCATTTGGTTGTCAGGTAGAATGCGGAGCAGCGTCAGCTATGACTGCCGCTGCACTTGTAGAGATAGCAGGCGGCAGTGCTAAACAAGCTGTCGATGCTGCTTCTATGGCGTACCAGAACATGATCGGATTAATTTGCGACCCTATTGCAGACAGGGTTGAAGCACCATGTCTGGGAAAAAACATCAGTGCCGCCATGAATGCCCTTTCTTCCTCCACTATGGCACTTGCCGGCTATGATGCCTTAATCCCCCTTGATCAGGTAATAAAAACCGTTTACAACGTAGGACGAAAAATACCTTTTGAACTAAAATGCACCGGGCTGGGAGGTTTAGCCGCAACCCCAAGAGCTTTGGAAATAAAAAAGCAACTCAAAGAGACGGAAACTGGCCAAAATAAACTTTAAACATAAGCCTTTAAAGCACCTCTGCCAGCGGCCTGCTCATATTTTACGGAGCAAATTGTTGAGCTTGTCTGAATCCCACCTGACGAAACATCATACAGGACAAGCTGCCTGCAAACCTACAGCGACTTCTTTGTTTTAAAGGTGCTGTTGTACGTTCGTTATCTTTTACAACATTGCAGAAATACTCCCGGAGTTAATGATTTTCTCAAAACAGGTAAGTTGGTCATCTGTGAAGTCAAGATGCGTTACAAATCTAACTAAATGCTTACCAAAGCTGACGCAGAGCACATCCTTTTCTGCCATTTTATTTACAAAATCCATTGACTAAATCACTTTTGGCAATTCAATTATGACAATGTTTGTCTCTATCGGAAGAATATTTTCAACGAAGCTTTTTTGAGCAAGTATTTTCCCCAATGAATTTGCCCGGATATGGTCTTCTTTTAATCTTTTGATGTTATTATCAAGAGCATAAATACCTGCTGCTGCAAGATATCCGGCCTGTCTCCAACCTCCTCCCATTACTTTTCTATAACGTCTTGATTGGTTTATTGTCTCATGTGAACCTAATAGTATAGAGCCAACGGGACAACCTAATCCTTTCGATAAACAAACTGATATAGAATCAAATACATTCCCATAATCTTTAGGACTTTCCCTGGTTTCGATTAGTGCATTAAAAAGTCTTGCACCGTCTAAATGAAGTTTAAGATTGTTTTTCCTGCAAACCTCCCTGATCTTCAATATCTCATAAAAATCATAAATGCTGCCACCTCCTTTATTTACTGAATTTTCCAATGATACCATCCTGCTGATTGGCTGGTGAATATCATTTGGGTCATTAATAGCGTCTATAACCTGATTATATGATATTCTACCTCTGTTACCATTGATTGTTTTAATTGAAGAAAAAGCATTTAAAGCAATTCCTCCACCCTCATATAGATAGATATGAGATAGTCTATCACATATTACCTCACTTCCGGGTTTGCAATAAACTCGAATAGCCAATTGATTTGTCATCGTTCCTGAAGCGCAGAATAATGCTGATTCCATGCCAAACATTTCAGCCGTTTTGTTCTCAAGTCTGTTAACAGTAGGATCCTCTCCAAACACATCATCACCAACTTCCGCCGTCATCATTGCCCTTATCATTAAAGGCGCAGGTCTTGTAACCGTATCGCTTCTAAGGTCTATTTTCATCTTACCTATTGTATAAATTCAGTCAATTTAATATCGGTTCTATCGCTGGCTATCTGTCTGTTATTTAATGAAGCACAACCTGTAAATTGTTTCTTTTGGCGAATCTAATTGCTGTTACTCAAAATTGTCATGCTATAATATAAGTTGGCAATGAATTCCCATTTACTCTCTGTTGCGCTAAAGGTTATGATGCCATGATGCTCCTTATCAAATAACAAAATAATGTGTGCAACGCGGGGAAAACATCTTTTTAACTAAGATGTACCAATCTTAGTGGCTTATCTGTACACTAAGTTTTTTGGAATCATAGAAATAACCAAATAAATATAATATGGGGGTGGGGAAATTAAACATTAGCCTCAGTTAATACAAATCTTCTTTTAAATTTAGATGGCGTCATGCCAGTTACGTTCTTAAAATGACGATGAAAATTTGAAATATTATTATACCCACTTGAATAACATGCTTCAGCCACATTTGAGCTTTTCTCATTAATCATTTTGCATGCTTTGCTTATCCTGACCTCAATAAGGAACTGAGAATAGGTCTTGAGTGTCCTGAGTTTAAAATACCGGCAAAATGCTGTAGGAGCCATGTTGATCAGAGAGGAAATTTCTTTCAGAGAAATCTTCTCCTGATGATGTTGCATGGTATAATCGAAAACTTTGTTCAGTTTGACCCTGTCTTCCTGATCTAACGGGAAATGAATTTTGGGAGAAATGTGTTCTAAATTCTTTGCCAGATATATTCGGTTAAGTATATCAAGCAGACACATGGCTTTGTCAAATCCATTAAGTTTTAACAATGATTTCATTGATAATTCAAATCTTTTAGCCTCTGTGCCAACCAGTTTGATTCCCATTGATGAATCATCTAAAAGTTTGTTAAGATGGTTAAGCTCCGAAAGATCTGCAAATACTTTCTGGAATATGTCAGAAGAGAAAAAGACTGAAATTGCACGAGCCTCTTTTATGACTCTTCCTTCATAATATTGGTCATCGTTTTTAAAAACATGAGGAATACTTTTACCAATCAGATACAATTCGTCTTTTGCAAATCTTACCAATCGGTTTCCAATAAATACAATACCCTCACTATTAATAATATATGTCAGTTGACACTCATCATGATAATGAATAGGATCGAAAAAAACATTTAAATTCCAATATTCAACCCTAATCGAATCTTCCAATTGCATCGGAACTTTGAAACATAATGGTTCCATTTTCTTACTTTTTCATTTCAAGAAGTCAAATAACTGAATTATGTTATAAATTTATGAAATAATATATCATTAACGTTATAAGATTTTGACAAATAAATGTACTATGTTAACATTGTTAATATGATTTTTATCAATTTATCGCAGAAAAAAGCAAAAGATAATATATATTTTTGATAATGAATCATCAAAGGGATATCTTATTAGGCGAACAAATGTTTTGTGTAAATAATAAGGAAGACAAAGGCTCAATTGTAGTTTGAGGTCTTCAAACAATAGCCAGACATATAAGGCATAAAAGTCTTACTCGTTTGTTTGTTTATCAGAAGATAATCATCTAACATAATTACAAAACATAACTTACTAATTGGATTTTATCAGAGCTTCAAATAGATGGGCTGTAAGCAGATACGATCTTCAAATGCCCTTTTTAAAATCATCGTTTTCTTGCGAAAATTCCGTAGAAAAGAAGTGCATGGATTATTATTACCACAATGTAAATGGGAATGAGGCAATTCATATTATAATTAGCTTTATATAAGAATACCACAATTTTATTCAAGTGTTATGGATCTTCTTATCAGGAATAATCAGGTTATAATTGATTTGAATTTTGTTTCCGTCATTTAATAAGAAAGGATACTTTTTTGATAATATAGTGCAATAATAGTTCTAACATAATTTGATACTTTTATTTTGGTTTATAATGGGTTAAATCTTACAGCCAGGCTGCAATCTTAAGAAAGTACAAAATGAGTCTCTTTCCTGATGGAAAAATATTGGACATCAACCTTTCTAATAAAGAAGTTGTAAAAAGGACAATCCCCGGTGATATATACCGCCTTTATCCGGGTGGGTCTGCTCTAGGGGTTTATTTAATTTTACAGGAGATGCCGGCAGGAGTAGATCCACTATCACCGGATAATATGCTTATTTTTTCAGTTTCGCCATTTACCGGACTGAATATGAGTGGATTAAGTCGGATAGTTGTTTCTACAAAAAGTCCCCTGACCGGAGCCATAGGTGACAGCCAGGCCGGAGGAGATTTCCCCATATACCTTAAGGGGAATGGATATGATGCAGTAATTTTTCGTGGCAGATCTGATAAACCAGTTTATGTATATCTCGATAATGAAAAAGTTGAGATCAGGGATGCCGGTAAGATGTGGGGCCGGATTACAGGCGAGTCAGAAAAGCTTATAAGGGAAGATCTTGGTGAAGAAAAAGTTGAGATTGCACAGGTTGGTCCTGCCGGGGAGAACCTCGTGAAATTTGCCAATATTATTAATATGTGCAGCAGAGCCAACGGGAGAAATGGCACAGGTGCGGTAATGGGATCAAAAAACCTTAAGGCTCTTGTTTTGAAAAAAAATAAGAATTTGAAACCATTTAATCCTGAAGCATTCAAAGGGATTACAAAAGAAATAAAAGCCCAACTTGAAGATAATCAAACTGTTGCTGGACTAGGCAAATTTGGAACAGATGGCGACCTGGAAGGCTTTAACAAGGAGGGCTTCCTGCCAACAAGAAATTGGAATTCAGGCTATTTCCCCGAAGGCGCAAAAGAGATCACCGGAACCACAATGTATGAAACAGTATTAAAGGACAGGGAAACTTGCTATGCCTGTTCCGTGAGATGCAAACGGGTGGTTGAGATACCGGGAATTGTGGATCCCTTGTATGGAGGACCGGAATATGAGACGTGTGGTACCTTCGGTTCTTATTGCTCTATTGGCGACCTGGCAACAATTTGCCAGGCAAACCAGTTATGTAATATGTATGGACTTGACACTATTTCATGCGGGGCTACCATAGCTTTTGCGATGGAGTGTTATGAAGAAGGATTGATTAATGATAAAGATACTGGCGGACTAAAACTCAATTTTGGTAATAAGGATATAATTGCACCACTTGTCGAAATGATCGCCAGGCGTAAAGGTATTGGAGATTTGCTGGCAGAAGGAAGCAAAAGGGCATCAATAAAAATAGGGAAGGGTGCAGAACTATTTAGTATCAGTGTTAAAGGGCAGGAATTACCTGCTCATATGCCTCAGTATAAACCAGCTGTTGGCCTTATTTACGCCGTTAATCCCTTCGGTGCCGACCACCAGTCAAGTGAGCATGATACATTTTTGGTAATGCCGGAGGATAGCAGGGAAAGAAAAAGACTGGCCCAGATCGGCACTAATGCTGAATATGATAATCCTTTTGTCATAGACGATGATAAAGTCAGGTTCGCGTTCGATTCCCAGTGTTATTTTTCTATTATGGATACTCTATGCCTTTGTCAGTTTGTCTGGGGTCCTTGCTGGGAACTCTATGGCCCGGATGACCTGGTTGATCTGTGCCGTTATGGCCTTGGATGGGAAACTTCTTTGCTTGAATTAATGAGAATAGGTGAGAGAAGGATCAATATGATGAGGTTCTTCAATTCCAGAGAAGGGTTCACGAAAAAGGAAGACATTTTGCCGGATAGGATATTTAAGCCATTTATGGATGGACCATCAAAAGGAGTGCATTTGAACAAAGAGAAATTCCTGGAAGCCAGAGAACTATATTATGATTTTGCCGGATGGGATAAGGAGACTGGTAATCCAACTGAAAGCACATTGAGAAAGCTTTCACTTGGATGGCTGCTGGAAATGAAATGACTATGAATATTTTTGTAAATGATAAACAAGTTGAGATAGCTGATGACCTTCTGCTTGTAGATCTGCTAAAACAATTTGGTTATCAAAAAAGTGTTGCAATTATTAATGGTAAGCATATTTTGCAAAAAGATTATGGATTATACATCTTAAAACAAGATGATAATGTAAAGTTAGTCAGGATTTTGGGAGGAGGTTAACTAATTAAAGCTTTTATAAGAGTTTATGAAACCCAGAAGTATCTCATTGTTTAATCCGAAATAGAATTATCGGGGATAAATATTCACAAATACCAACATAATTATGGAAGCATTTAGAGGAACTTATTCTGTTCTTATAACACCAATGACAAATGAGCAGGATGTTGATATTAATGGATTAAGAAATTGTATTGAATGGCAGATAAGTAATGGCATACCTGGAATTTGTGTCACAGGAAGTACGGGGGAATTTGCCAGCCTGACAAGAGAGGAGCGACTGGAAATAGCAGAAGTAGCGGTCAATCAAGTTGATGGAAGAATTAAATGTTTAGTTGGAACAGCAGCTGAATGAACCGAGAGACAATATTTTACACAAAGCATGCGAAGAAAATTGGCGCAGATGGGGTACTTATAATAAATCCATATTATTGCAGACCTTCATTTGATGATATTTATCTTCACTATAAGGCTATATCTGAGGCAGTTGATATTCCTATTATGGTTTATAATAATCCCAGGCATTCAGGTGTTGATATGAGCCCGGAATTAATTGTAAAAATCTGCAAGCTGAAAAATATAAATTATGTTAAAGATGCTTCAGGTGATTTAAGAAGAATTGCCGATATTAAACGACTTGGTAATGGAAATGTAACAATATTTTGTGGAGGAGAAGATCTGTCTTTACAGAATTTCACCCTTGGGGCCACCGGCTGGATTTGTGTTTGCGGAAACATGATCCCAAGGGAAGCCAGTCAATTGCTGGAATTGGTAATCAAAATAAACTGGAAGAAGCTAACCTGCTGTTTAACAAGCTATATCCATTACTAGATATGCTTGAGAACTCACCCAAAATCATTGCAACTGATAAAGAAATCACTGGAACTCATGGAACATCCGGCAGGGCCCTGCCGTTTTCCAAGGCAACCTCTTTCTGAATCAGAATCTGAAAACCTTAAGAGTTTTCTTAAGAATCTGTCATTAATATGATCAAGGTAAGATGTATCTCCGAAAGTCTCAATGCTGATATATCAACCTGCATTTTAATGCATCTATTTTTACGTGCTGTTGAGAATTCTTCTATACTAAAATTTTAAAAAATGAACATCATTCTTAAAGCGGTACTTGGACTCATTCAAGCTTCTTTGGTTTTTATTATATACGTGATGTCATCAGGAATAGGAAAAAGTTCTCGGATAAACCATGGTCAGCACTTTTAGGTACCGGATTTGTAACTCTCTTTTTCGACACTCTGGGAATAGGCTGTTTTGCACCGCAGACCGCTATCTTTAAATTATTCAAATTTGTCGATGACAGGCTGATTCCCGGCACTTTGAATGTTGGCAACACGATCTCCACGGTTGTTCAGGCACTAATATTTATGACTGCGTTCAATGTCGAACCGGTAACTCTGGTCTCAATGTCCATTGCCGCACCACTTGGGGCAGTGATGGGCGCGGGTATAGTTGTCAGGTTGTCACGTCAGAAGATACAGTTTGGTTTGGGCATTGGTCTTATGGTTGTTGCGTTTATTATTCTGGCTGGGTTTTTAGGTATTTTACCGGTTGGAGGTGAGGCAATGGGTTTAACAGGTTGGAAACTGATAGTTGCTATTGTTATGAGTTTCGTGCTTGGTGCCCTTCAAACAATTGGAATTGGATTTTATGCCCCTTGCATGGCCCTGGTCTACACCCTTGGAATGCATCCCCAAACTGCCTTCCCTATAATGATGACAGCAACTGCAATGTTAATGGCTGCAGGGGGATTGAGGTTTGTAAAAGAAAAGGCATACGATCAGAAAGTTGCGATTTCGCTGACAATAGCTGGATTTTTCGGAGTCATTCTGGCTGCTTATGTTGTTAAATCATTGCCATTAACTGTACTTAAATGGGTAGTTTTCATAGTCGTTATGTATACATCGATCTGGATGTTTGTTTCAGCCGCCAGAAAAGAGCCCCAAATATCTTCCACATAAACAAATCTTATTCACTGGCTGGCAATTAATAAAATCAAGGATTTCAAATTACAATGGCTGACTCTTATCGACGACTAATAAAGAAGGTAAATATGAAAACTCAGCAATTTCGCTTAAAAGGGCTGCTGCTAATTTCCATTTTAAGTATGTCCTTAAGTGCTTTTTCTCAGGATATTCCTGATCCGGAGGCCTATTTTGGGTTTAAACCCGGAGCTGATTACAAGCTGATTAGATGGGATAAAATTGTCAGTTACTTTAATATTCTTGACGAGAAGAGTCCCAGGATAGTAGTGGTAAATCTTGGTAAAACTACTCTTGGTAATCCATTTTTGCTTGCCATTATTTCATCTCCGGAAAATTTATCCACTCTTGATAAGTATAAAGAAATATCCAAAAAACTGGCTCAGGGCAATTTCTAAAGAAGAGGCAGCTGATCTGGCAAAAGAGGGAAAGACTATTGCCTTGATCACCTGCAGCATGCATGCCGATGAGTGCGGACCCACAAATATGTCTCCTGAGCTTGCATATTCTCTGGCGACCAGTAATTCACCGGAGATAAAAAAGGTGCTTGAGATGTAATACTATCGACTTATTCCGAGCTGGAATCCTGATGGGAGTATAATGGTTACTGACTGGTATACCAGAATGAGGGGACACCATTTGAGGCATCTCCAATGCCATGGCTCTTTCACCATTATACGGGACATGATATCAACAGGGATGGTTTTATGCATACTCAGGTTGAAATAAAATATGTTACCAGTATCCATTATCATGAGTGGTTCCTCAATTATTTATGGATATGCACCATTATCTTTGGAAGGACAAAGATGCAAGGCTTTTGATTTCCCCATCGGTTGATCCGCGCCATCCCTCGATTGATCCATTAGTAACCCGGCAAATAGA
The DNA here is from genome assembly GCA_963719235.1 of uncultured Bacteroidales bacterium. Lineage (GTDB taxonomy): Bacteria > Bacteroidota > Bacteroidia > Bacteroidales > VadinHA17 > SR-FBR-E99. Next base: position 232 of record CAVRBS010000030.1, on the reverse strand, counting down.
ACTTACAACAGCTAATATGCGTACACTGCTTGAATAAATCGGAAGACCGGAGTTATGCATTATGCCAAATGGAACGAATGGCGAATGTCAGCTGTGCATACCAGTTCATTATGGCATATGTTCAGAACATTTTATTTGAAGTTGCAGGTGCCCAAATAGCCTTACCTGTTTTCGAGAATGAAAGTGATTTAGCAAAATTCAGCGGTGGGCTGGGCCAGGATGGTAACAAAAT
>CAVRBS010000029.1:0-13627 GCA_963719235.1 uncultured Bacteroidales bacterium | reverse complement strand
CCCTCCTGATTTGGGTCGAAAGGTCTGATGTCTGAGGGTTGAAGAGTTGAAGGGTTGAGTAAGTTGAAAGGTTGAGAAAATCGCCAATCGCAAATCGCAAATCGCAAATCGCAATTCTTTCTTAATTTTGTATAAACAGCCAAACAGAAATAATCATGAAGATTTCCGACTTCCCGACATTCAACAAGGAATGGGACAAAGATGAGACTGAGAAGAAGACAAAGAAGATGCTGAAAGAGATCGGCGAGCTGCAGTATAAGATGTACGCCCAGAACAAGTACAGCATTATTGTTGTCCTGCAGGGCACCGACGGATCCGGAAAGGATGGCGTGACGAAGGGGCTGCTGAAATACTGCAACCCTATTGGCCTTGAAGTCTACAGCTTTAAAAAACCGACTGACCTTGAGTATGCCCACGATTTTCTCTGGAGGATCCACCAGGTATGCCCTGCTAATGGGGTCATGCAGGTCTTCATCAGATCACACTATGAAGATATCCTCGTACCGTCGGTGGGGAAATACATACCAGCTGATGTGATCGATAAACGTTATGAGATGATCAACACCTTTGAAAAGCTTCTTGAATCGAACGGAACGAAGGTGCTGAAGTTTTTCCTCAATGTCTCAAAGGAGACACAGAAGGAGAGGCTGATGGAACGCATTGAGCTGAAGGAGAAGCACTGGAAGCACAAGGACGGTGACTGGGACACTCGTGAGAAGTTTGACGAGTACATGAAGGTCTACCAGAATATACTCAGCAGGTGCAACGAGGTGCCGTGGACCGTGGTTCCTGCTGACAAGAACTGGCAGAAGCTCTATGCCGTTGCCGAAGTCGTTCTGAAAACTCTCAAAGGTCTTGACCTGCAATGGCCTGAGCTGGTCACGGAAAAGTTCAAGGCTCCCGTGAAGCAGAAGAAGAAAGTCTAAAGTCTTTAAAGTCCATAAAGTCAAAGGTCCTTAAAGTCTAAAGTTCTTGAAATCAGTTCTGATTTCGAATGTTCAAATGTTCTATTGTTCGTTTGTTCAATAGCTTTGCCTGATCAGCCAGCTTCAACCTTTGCGTTCCGCCTTTCCCTGAATGTGATGAGCATTCCTCTTTTCTCATCCCAGAGTCTCAGCAGCAGTGACTCAAATGCTGACATGAAGGTAATAGGCTTTATCTGCCTGAAAATGGAATTCTCAAGGTGGCACCTTTTCAGATTGTAGTTGGGAATGCCGGGACTAAGATGATGTATATGATGGTACCCGATGCTGCCTGTAAACCAGTTCAGTACCGCCGGGAGTTTGAACAGTGAGCTGCCTTTCAGCGCTATCGTCATATAATCCCAGTTCCCGCTGTCGGTCCATAACACATGCCTGAACTGATGCTGCACATAAAAAAGCCACACGCCGTGAACGGTGGCAATGTAAAGCACCGGAAGCTGAATGAGGAGATAAGCCTTCCATCCTATTGCCCATATTACAAGCGCTATCGCTCCGGCAAGCGCCAGATTTGTTAGGAGTATGTATAGCCTCTCACGCCATGACATATATTTCTTCGTAAAGCGGTAAAGCACACCAAATAATAAAATAGGAGCAATGCCAAAGAGAAAGACAGGATTCCGGTACAGGCGATATCCGAAACGCTGCCATCCGGAAAGATTTTGATACTCCTCCACAGTCAGGGTTTTCACGTCACCCGTGCCTCTCTTATCAAGGTTACCTACAGTCTGATGATGTATATGGTGGTCACGATGCCACCGGTGATATGGAGTGAAGACAAACAGGCCGGTTATAATTCCAACCACTGTGTTCATGCGTTTCGACCTGAAGAATGATCCGTGGCCGCAGTCATGAAATATAATGAATATTCTGACCAGGAATCCGGCTGCAAAAACGGATATAAGAAGGGTAAGCCAGTAAGATATCTCAAGTGACTTTACCATAAGGAACCACAGGATCAGGTAAGAGCCCACAGAATTAATTATCTGCCACCAGCTTTTAAGAGGATCCGGTTTATTGTACCTGGAGATTATCTCCATCCACTCCGGCCTTGTGTTTTGTATCTTCTGACCCTCCATAATCCTTACTGATTCGCGGTCGAAAAATCTCAATCAGATCGATCGGAAATCAATTTCCAAAGGTACTGATTCCCGTGATTGGAACCAAGAAGGCAATAACCAAAGTTTACCAATGCGCCGGGGGTGAGGTGGTCCGTTGTCTTTACGGTTTCGGTTTCAGCGGCACACTTTGTATGATGGTTCCTGCTTTTCTTGATTCATATTTAATATCAATACTGCCTTTGCCGCTGACCAGAAACTGGTACTCAACCTTACCCTGGCCTGGTACCTGGCAGAACTGAATTTCAGGCTTATACTCCTTGTATTCAACCAGATCCATATAGAGATCAGTTATCTTGCCGCCGCTGACCACCTTTGCACCACTGCTCTTTACACTAAGCATGTCAAGCGGATACAGTTTATTTTTTACCGTCAGGTGGGTGACTGAGGGCATAACTCCTTCATTTACCAGCCTTACCCTGATCCTCCACAGATTATTCTCCAGCTCCTTAACCTCAAATACATCCATTTTTACCTTCGGAGTGTACTTGGCCGTGAAGATAACCGATGAAGCATTCCTGTGAACAAGATCCTGCAGCATGAACGGGTGGGGCAGGCGACTACTCATCTTCACCCATCCGCCTATCTCAATATCACCGTAGAGCGGATGCTTGTATGGTTTCCATTCCCTGTACAGCTCACCCTGTGTGACGCGGTCATTGAACAGCAACCTCTGCCGGTCTGTTTCTGATGATTCTTCGAACATCGACCTCTCTTCTTCCTTCCTCACCGGAGTCCCGTCAAATGTCTCGGCCTCACCCATGTACAACTCACCCACAAACGAGTAAGAGCCTAAGAGGTTGTCAGCAAAGTCGGTAAAGTCACCGTATGTCGGATAGAGATCTTTCCAGCTTATCAGGTATTTGTACCCGGGAACGATCTTTTCAATATTCTTACCCAGGTAGTTATAAACCGCGATGTCTCCCTGTGGAAGCTCGCCCTCCGCCTTGAATGACGGTCCTCTTAGATACATTCCTCCGTAATTGTGAAAAGCAAAGACCATGATGATATTCGGCCGAGCCAGCATCCACTCCGCGATAGCCTTTATTCCCGTGCCCTCAAAAGGGTAATTACCCGAGCCGCTCTGTGCATAAGGGGGGTTCCAGTTGTGACCCCAGTTTCTGTTACCGTCAACATATCCTTCAGAGTCCTCGTTAACCTTGCCGTCACCATCATTGTCAATCCCTTCCTGCCCCAGCCTTGTCCACTCGCCTTTCTCACCAGGCTTGACAGGTATCATCAGCCTCTTGTCCTCCGGGTCGGTCCTCAGCCTGCCCAGTGTGTCCCTGATCCTCATTGTGGAAATGTTGCCGTCACCGTCAAGGTCCTCAGGACCATCCTCATCAAACAGGCCGTCACGGTCATCATCAACAGGTATCCTTAACCCGCGGTTTGAGCTTGGGGTGTTGGCATCATCAAAGAAATGAGCTCTCCCGTCAACATTCACCACAGGAATGATATAGAAGGCGTTACGGTCAACCACTTCGGTTATTTCCTTGAGCTTGCCGTAGTTTGTCAACAGCCTGTTTGCCAGGTAGAGACACACCTCACCGGCCTGTATCTCATTACCGTGTATGTTGCCGTCAGCGTACACACCAGGCTTGGTGAGCGGTTCACCTGTTTTGGGATTATTGATTGTCAGCGCCCAGATTGTTCTTCCTTCCTCGCTCTTACCTACCTCATCCAGCGTAGTAAGCTCAGGATATGCTGTATTAAGGGCCTTAAGAGCCTCAACCACCTTTTCATAACTGTAATAAAAGTCGAACCTGAGTGGCACCTTTACTTCCTGGGCCTGCGACAGCGTGATGGCCAAAGCCATCAGCCCAACTGCTATAACTGATCTTTTACTCTTCATGGCTAGCCTCCGATATTTATCTTCTTTGAATCTGTTCCGGCCTGTTTAGATTCAAGCCGCAGGGTCATTGTTCCTTTTTTCGGAGCCCTGACAAGCCAGATATACCTGGCAGACTTCTTCCCTCCCACCTCATTCACAGGTGTCCTCTTCTTGCCGGAAAGGATCTCCATGCCGTCTCCCTCAAGGGTGATGATGGCAGGTACAGGTATCTTGTTCCTCTTGCCCATGGCAGTCGGGAACGGCAGGTAACCCTCATTGGTTACCCAGGCCTCGAGCTGGTAAACACCGCCACCCTTTTCAGTGAGTTTGGTTTCAGACAGCTGGAGTTTCGGCAGACGCTTCACCAACTCAAACACGTAAGGAAGTTGCAGATCAAGGAGTGAGTTGACCATTACTGCCGGAGGGGTGTTATCGGAGAAGGGCGTGAACCCTCCTATTTCCACCTCCCCAAGCGTCGGGTGATTATATTTTTTCCATGGAGTAAATCCTTTGCCTTCCATCCATTTGTCAGAAAAAACCAGGCATGCTGCCTCCTTCGGGTCACCCTTCTTCTCATCGGTCGCAGGAGCCGGCATCTGCTTCATCATGCCTGCCATCTGTGCCGGAGTGACCTGTCCACCCCTGACCATATTCATTGCCATTTTTGCATTGTACTGTTCAGGCGCACCTTTCTCTTTCAGAAAAGCGTTGATCTTGTCCTCACCCAGCGCCAGGAAATCGTCATTTGACATTTTTTCGAGCGCTTCGATAGTAATACCGCTGCCCTCTTTCTTCTCCTCCTTCGGTTTGGGCAGGCCCCATATGTCCATGCTGAAGACAGGCACCCCCAGGTGATAGTAGGCCCAAAGCTCAAATGAGCCATCTTCCGGCTGCGTAGGATCAAAACGTTCTACGGTTACACCTTTTTTCTTAAGATACTCCTTATAATCTGATGAGATTTCATTATAGAATGCAAGGTCCTCCTGCATGGGATTGACTATAGCTCCCAGGCCGAGGAAATTGGCTACCATGCCCTCGTCGAGCGTTATCCCCGGCGGAACCATCGGTTGCACGGCTTCAATGATCTCCGCCATGGTATAAGTGCGTGAGACATCAAAGCCCATCGCCTTTCCAATATCCTCCGGTATTTTTATTTTTTCCATATCCGCTTCTCCTTTCCTGCCACCCTGTGGCGGGGAGAGAAGGAAATTAGTGGATCCGAAAGAGAATACCATTGCTAACTCCGGATGGGAGAAGGCAAATTTCAGCAATGCACCTGACTCCTGTGCGGAGCCCGGATACAATCCGCTGCGCTTGTCGAAGGCCTTGAAGAGATGAGGGAAATTGACATTGACGTTTGTCCCTCCAGGAGTATCTTCATTATACTGTCCGTCACCGTCATCGTCTATGCCTTCGGTGTAGAGCTTATATATGCCTTTCTCTCCCTTGACAGGATCAGCCTTTCGCATCAGGCGGGGGTCACCGGCAACAGGTATCATGGTGCCGTCAGGCTTCTTCACCCTCATCTGCGTGATGATCCCGTTGCCGTCCAGGTCATTGTACCCGTCCTCATCTGTCTGGTCATCGTTGTCTTCATTATAAGGTGTGGCATTACCCGGGTCCATGTAAAGTGGTTTACTGAACCAGCGGCTGTAAGCATCAGGGTTGCCCATGGGCACTATGTACCATGTTAAGGCCGACGAGAGAGAAGCGTCAGCGGCTATTCTTGAGGCGAGCGACAGGGCCGCCTCGGTGGCGACGGGTGTAGTGCCCGACATGTTGGCGGCAACCAGCACCGCCGGTACACCTGCACCGGACTTTCCGATCTCCATCATGAGCACATCGGTTCCGCCGGGAGTAACAGCCATCTTATGCACTTTCACCAGCCCTGCTGAGCCCTGTTGTATCTGCCCGATCCTTTTATTCACCCCGGCAGGGTCACTGTACTTTTCTATGCCGGACGCAGTTTCTGGTGCGATAAAAATTGCAGCAACAAGAAGCATCATGATTCCTGTTGCATGTGGATGTCTAATTCTCATATTCAAATGATTTGTACTGATTATGGTCTGGTTGGTAATGGGTATGAAGTCTGAAGTCTGAAGTCTGAGGGTCCGGAGAATTTGCGATTTGCGATTTGCGATTTTCGAATTAGCTGATTCTCAAATTCTTAATTCTTAATTCTTAATTCACCCTACTGCCTATTGCCTATTGCCTATTGCCTGCTGTCAATTATTTTATCTCAATACCAAATAGTTCTTTATATGATTGGATGATATAGCTGTCAATCCATTTATAATGCTCTTGTATCATTGCTTTGTCCGTCTTTTTGCCGGAAAGGGCAGTCATCATCTCTGAGTTTTTTTAAATATCTCATTCTCAACCGGCTCAAGGCGCTGGAGAATGCCGGTGTTATCAGCATTGATGAGTGCAGCCATATTGATGTATTTATACCCGTTGCCGCGGCTTATGGGAAAGAGCTGACCCTTGAGCTGCATCGCTGCATCGCAGAGAGGCGCATGCATGTCATCCTTCATGCTCACCACCCACGGAATGTTTTTGCCGGCGCTGACCCATACCGGTACAGCCACTGCAGTCAGCGGGGATCCTGCAACCATCCACGCCATTGCTGCTGACGGGTCTTCTCCCTTCGCCGCTCCTACAACCATGATAACAGATGCCGTTGAAAAGCGCGGGATGAAGTCTTCGAAGTTCCTGAATTCGGCACTCTTGTTGTCGCGGGGCAGATCTGCCCTCAGGTTCACTTTAGTGAGCGAGTGGTTCAGGTTACGCGATATATTGTTAAGCAGATACCGTGGTTCAAACTTTTTCTGTGCAGCGGCCATGTTGAGCGCCTCGCTGGCAGCAGCGTACCTGATGTATCCCATACCCTGATCAACCGCCCCTGTGAACGAGTGGTTGGTGCGGATGAGGTAACCGTCGGGTGCCAGGGCAGGATCATTGGCATCGATCTTTTTAAAGCCATAGTTACCGGTCTCGTAATAGGCGGCGCCGCCGGAAGCATCAATGACACCGAAGTTGGCATCGACGCCGAGAGGCTTGGGCAGGTCGGTGAGCATCTTCTCAAAATCGGCCAGCGTGGCACATGAAGACAGTGCGAGCTTCATCACCACGCCTTCCTGATCGGCGAATTTCGTAGTGTCGTCCGATGTTATTGTTATAGGCGGCCGAGTTCATGATGGCAAAGCCGGCTGAGTTATATCCGCCCCATACCTCTTTCTTCCATGATTCCTTTGAATCGACAAGCACCTATATACTGGTATTTGCCGTCACTGAAAAAGACGATGGCATTATCCAGTGTCCCCGTGTCGCGGTGTTTGTATAATATCGGTTTCCCGTCCGGGGTATTTTTACCTGAAATAATAAATGTGGTGCACGACCAGATATCTCCTGCCATGCCGGCTCCGGCCAACAGAAGCAGCAATACGAATAATCTCTTCATAAATGCGGATTAGATTTTTTATAAAGATAATCGGTTCTGATTTCGATTGTTCAAAAGTTCTATTGTTCATTTGATTCGTTTGGCCTCCATCGTCTGTCCTCCCTGGTTCAGGATCATTTTGTTGACCTTGCCATCCGCATCTGGTACAAATTCAACCTGAGCATCAACAACCTTAAGAAAGAACTTCGTCTCACTCTCCGCAAAGACCTCAAATCTTGGCTGACCGGTAGCCTGAGTAAAGAGCTTATTACCCTCCTTTGTCAAGGTTATGATAAAGCCAGGCTGGAGCTCATACTCACCAACATACTTTGAAAGTATATCTTCTGAAACAGTTATCTCTGTCTTTACCGGTAGCGGTTTATCTGTTTTCTTCGAAGTTATTATTGTGCCCCTGGCATCCATTTTAGACTCCACCACTGTGCCCGAGACATCCCGGATAAAAGCAACTGTAGTAAATGAATCTTCAAAGAAGAATTTGTCTTTTGCTGATGGCATGATCTTTAGCCTTGTTGATCCTGTTCTCTGTGAGAATAGCTGGTTTCCTTCCCTGGTTATCATTCTCTGCGTACCCTCATCATCTTCATAAACACCTGTATATTGTTCAAGCGTCTCATCGTCGAGCTCAATGGTAGTTGTTTTCAGCGGCTTGCCTATTGCGAGGGCAGCCATCTTCTGAGAGAGGAAGTCCGGAGCTTTTACCGTGCTGTTTAAAAAGAGCGCCACAAAGACATCCTCCTGAGGCAGGTATATGCCACTGGTGAGGTAACCGTTGATGCCGCCGCCGTGCTCTATGGTGGGACTGCCCTGTATTTGCGAGAGGGCCCACCCGTAACCATAGCCGGTGCCCTTCCCGTTCGTAAGTTTATATTCTGTGAAGGCTTTATCAAGTGTCTCCTTCTTTACAAGCTTATAAGAGTGAACTGCCTGATTCCACTTAAAGAGATCCTCAACGGTTGATTGTATAGAGCCTGCAGCATAGGGTAGCAACATGCTCAGGTATTCTGCATTTTCCACGCCATCCTTACCCGGCTGGTAACCCGAAGCACGGTTCTTTATGATCTTTGTATCGCTGCCGTAGCATGAGCCGGTCATGCCTGATGGCGTGAAGAAACTATCCTGAATATATTCCGCGTAGGTCTTGCCGGATACTTTTTCAATGATATATCCAAGAAGGAAAAAGCCGGAGTTGTTGTAATTGTATTTTGTCCCGGGAGCAAACTCCATCGGTTGATTCTTGAAGAGGTCGATAACCTCTCCTGGCTTCATGTCAGTTTTATTGTACTTCTCTAACTCAGGAACGTTAGTAAAGCTCTTAATTCCGGAGGTATGTGTGAGCAGGTGCTCGATAGTAATTGTATAGGCCTGCGTTGGATAATCAGGGATGAATTTAGTGATATCATCCTGCAGCGATAACTTGCCCTGCTCCATGAGCTGGAGTATGGCAACAGCAGTGAACTGCTTGGTTATCGAACCGATCCTGAAGACCATGTCGGGCTGCATGGCCACATTAAGTTCCAGATCAGCCATACCGAAAGCCTTCTTATATATTATCTGTCCGTTCTTTGCCACCAGGGCTGCGCAACCGGGCTCACCGGGTTTGAACCGTTCAGAGAGCATCTTATCATACTCGACAATCAGCTGCTTCGTGTTAAGTGCCTGAGCTGAAACGTCAAAAGTCAGGGATGAAATCATTACTAGCATGAGGATCAGACCTCCCATGCTCATGGTATTATTTGTTCTTTTCATGATTAAGGTTTTTGAATTATGTCTTAAAGACGTGAATTTACAAAAAGTGAGGCAGAATTGGAGTAAATTGTTTAATGGTAATGCAGTCTTCAGTCCACTTTACCGACTGTGGACTGCTGATTGCCTACTCCATGCTCCAAGCTCCATGCAAATAAACTTGACTCTCCCCTTTTCCTGTCATATCTTTGATAGCTCCCTGATATTCAGGAGAGTTTATTGATTAATAACTAAAACCAAGATCTGTGAAAGCTAAACTCCTCATTCCGCTCCTGCTGCTGATGGCAGCCTGCACAACCGACAAACCCATGACCGATGAGCAGAAGGCCACAGTCAAAGAAGAAGGCTCTGTTGCCGTAAATGAGTTTTTTGACGCAATGAAAAATAGCAATCTTGAAAAACTCTTAACCATGGTAGAAAACACGCCCGACTTTACTTATATAACCGGAGGAGAAATTCTGACATATGAAATGCAGCAGGAGATGGCCAAACAGTATATGCCATACGTTGAGAGGCAGACTTTCATCACCAAATCTGAAAAGTACGTAATCATTGATCCTTTCTGCTTCATCTATTTATGGCAGGGAGATAATGGCATGTACATGACTTCGGGTGATACAACCATTCTTGAAGACTATGTCCTGTCATATACCTTCAAGAAGAGTGACAGCGGCTGGAAGCTTGTCTTCGGGCATGAATCGCAAAAAACTCCCATGCCCATTGACACCACAATGATGCAGTGATTTATATCTCACCCGGATTTCAGGATTTGTTCCCGGCTTGCCGGGAGATAAAAACAGATAAGCACAGATAATATAATGTATCTGTGCAAATCTGCAGTTGCTCCTTATGTCCTACTTCGAGTGTTCTGTTGTTGAATTGTTCAAGCCTCTGGTGTTGCTGTCTCCTCCTTTGCCTCCTCACACCATGACCCGTATTTGCCTTCGTATTTTTTGCGCCAGTCTTTTTTGTAACTCCTGTCATGGTGCCCTCCCCCCGGGGAGATTCCTGCAAGCAGTATCTTCGACAGGAGGAAGAGGCCGGCTGTCTGCCAATAGGTTAGCGCAGGACCATTAAAGAGGCTGGGTATAAGCCAGTTCCATAGAGCCATCACGCCCCATATAACCAGGAAAACAAATGCTGTCCCGAGGATCCCGAAACCTATGTACTTAAATACTCTAAGTGTTTTCATATCATTCATTTTTAAATAGTTTGTACAATTCCTTTAGATTTTCTCTTAAAGCAAGAACAGCGTATCTCTTCCTTGAGATCAGGGTATTGACCGGAAAACCGGTTTTTTCAGACATCTCGCTGAAGTTCATATCCTCAAACTCATTTAAGATAAAAGCTTCTCTCTGCTCTTCAGGTAATTCATCAAGCGTTTCCGCTATCGTATCCCATATCATCTCTCTGATCTCCACATCCTCCGGTGCAGGTCCGAGTGATGGAAGTATCTCTTCGAGGGTTAATGGCTCGTCGTCACCTCCGCCGGCAGTCTCAGAGTAGGAGATGCTCAGCGGTCTCTTCTTGCGGAAGAGGTCCGTTATGCGGTTATCCGTCACCCTGTATAGCCAGGCCGTAAGGTTTTGAATCCTGTCGAGATCCCTGAAGCCTACCGTGAGCTGGTAGAAGACATCCTGCAGTATATCCTCTGCCTCCATACGTGCGGGCACCCTCCTGCTGATATAGCCGAGAAGCTTTTTCTTCTCGCTCTTATATGCAGTACTGATCTTTTCTGATTCAGAGGGGCTCATTGATCTCTCCTTTTACTTGCTTAGACGAATCACCGGGAATAATATTTTAAAGTTCGGTAATATTTTAAGGCAATAGGCAGTAGAGAAGCGACCGTAAAATCCCGACATGGTATGTCGGGATAGGGAGCTGTCAGACTGCAGGGCAGGCAATATATAGAGATTTCAGACTTTTTGGGAATTTAAGACTTTATGGACTTTAAGACTTTTGACTTTTTTGTACCTTAGCACTGAATTATGAAAACGATAGCAATCATATCTCCAAGCGTCAGACGAGGGAGGAACAGCCACAGGGTGGCTCTTTACTTTAAACGGTATCTTGAGGAAAATAAACTGGCTTCGGCGGAATTACTCGATCTTAAGGAATATAACTTCCCTATCTTTGATGAGCGCCTGCGCCACCAGCATGATCCGGCACCCGAAGTTCTGCAGTTTGCAGAGAAGATACGGTCAGCCGACGGTGTGATAATTATCGCCCCTGAATATAACGGCGGCTATCCTGCCAGCCTTAAGAACGTCATCGACCTGCTTACCGACGAGTGGCGTCGGAAGCCCGTAGCCATCGCCACTGTCTCCAGCGGCACATTCGGCGGCGTGCAGTCGATCACCTCACTGCAGTTTATTTTGTGGAAAATGCGTGCCTGGACCGTCCCTGCCGTGTTCCCGGTTATTTCTGTAGGCACTTCATTTGATGAGTCAGGCACGCCTGCCGACAGGGAAGCCGCAGACACACGCGCCGCTGCATTCACAGGCGAACTTTTTTGGTGTGTCGAGGCTAAGGAAAAGATGAACGGGTAAAAATTCTTAATCCTTCTGAACAGCATCCTCCTCCGGACGCTCATTGGTTATCCGTCCGAATTTATCAACATAGGCGATCATGTTTTCAAATTCTCCGCCGGATGAATTCTCTTTGCGGAGCTGCTTCTTCTGCTCCTTGTCTTTTCTCTTCTTCAGACGCTTCTCGGTCTTTTGCTTCTTGATGTAACTGTTGTTCGGTCCCGCCATAGTCTTTCGGTTATTAATTAATAAATGTCAGCGCCTTTCCGCTGGCACCTGCCCTGCCTGTCCGCCCAATGCGATGTATATAGCTCTCTATGTCCTTTGGAGCCTGGAAGTTAATGACATGTGAGACATTGGTGATGTCCAGTCCTCTCGCTGCCACATCGGTAGCCACCAGCACCTGTATCTTGCGGTTCCTGAATGACTCCAGGGCCTTGATACGGTAATTCTGCGACTTGTCGCCGTGTATCTCATCAACGGTTATGCCGCCCTTACGAAGGTCGCGACAGATACGGCTTACTCCGCGTTTGGTGTCAGCAAACACCAGTACCTTCTCGAACGACTTATCGCGTACCATATTAAGGAGGATATTGATCTTACTCTCTCCCTCCTTCACGGTGATGATATCCTGTTCGATATTATCGGCGGAGATATTTTCATCCCTTACCCTCACCTCATAAGCATCAGACATTAGATTGCTGATGATTGCCTTCTGACTCTTGTCCTCGGTAGCCGAGAAAAGAATAGTCTGGGTGCGGTTATTCATGCTTTCGACGAGTCTTTTGATATCAGGAGCGAACCCCATGTCAAGCAGCCTGTCAAACTCATCGAGCACCAGTATGTTGAACCTGTTGAGTTTCAGAGCCCCCTGACGCATCATATCGTTCAGCCTGCCCGGTGTGCCAATTACGATCTGACCGGGTCTGCGAAGGTTTTCGACATCGCGTCTGACGCTGGTGCCTCCTATCAGGCATGTGCTGTAGAGCTTAAGCCCGTGGGCGATGCTCCTGAACTCACTGTCTATCTGCAGTGCCAGCTCACGTGTGGGTGAGACAACCAGTACCTGCTTCATGGCATCCTTGCGGAGCAGGTTGTGTATCAGTGGTATCAGAAACGCACCTGTCTTACCGGTGCCTGTCTGCGCCAGCCCCATGAGGTTGCGTCCGTTAAGTATGGCTTCGATGGTTTTATCCTGTATCTCGGTAGGCTTCTCGTAGCCTTTTTTCTGAAGATTGCGGATTATGGCAAGGTCAACGGGAAGATCATCAATGAACCTGTGTGATGTATATGCTTCAGCCTGGGCAGATGATGCCTTGCTGATAAACTGCCCGGGACTGAGACTTTGGGCGTTGTTCTTCTTCTTCCTGTTTGGTGTTCTTGTTCTTACCGTGCTTTGTTGATTGAAGTTCTTTTTTTCCCTGTGTCGGGAATTTTTGTAATATTCCATTTATAAAATGATTGGTTAATGCCGCTGAAAATTTCATTAACCATATATCTGTTCAAAGTGGTAATGCTCCTTTGGCGAAAAAATGTTCAGCGTAAACTAGTGGTTGTAGAAAGAATCTCTTCGAAATTGATTTTGGGAGAGAAGAGCTGACTAAACAGATCTAACTTATGCTTAAATCGCGGCGAAGGTATACAAAATTTGTACCAATCACAAATCGTTGCTATTTGTCCTGCAGTCTGTCGTTGACGACGACGCTAAAGTTGGACAAGGGTTGTGCCCGTTGCCCGAGCGACGCCCAGATTGGGCGTCGCTACGAAATATATGTCCATTTACTACAGGCCCTGTGCCCCATGCTCCATGCCCCATGCTGCGTGCAATTTACTCCATGCTGACATACATCATACATCTTACCACTGACAGTCGCCTTACGGGCAATTTATGAGGTTCCGGAATGTTTGGCACAACCTTTGCTTATACACCTGTGAAGAGCAAATCTTCATAAAACTTAAAGAAA
>CAVRBS010000028.1:0-239335 GCA_963719235.1 uncultured Bacteroidales bacterium | reverse complement strand
AAAGCTACTTACAGGTGCCTTATCATTGCTTTGTTTATATTCTTGTTAGTGCTGCGCAAGAGAATTTTGAGACGGGACAGCAACAGGCCGAAATCCAAAATCGAGTTAGAACTATGCTAACCTCCGGGCTTCCAATAATGACCTCAGTCTTCTATCTCTAGTGGATGGTAATAAAAGCTAAGGACAGTAATTAGTGTGAAAAACTTTCTTTTAAAGCAGGCAAAGAGGGAAATCCCTATTGGGAAAGAAAATTCTTTGATCTCTCTGACGGAGGCCGAAGGCCGGCGAAGACACTAAAACTACTGCCATGTTCAAGCTGATGAGAATTGATAAAGAGATCCAGATACGCATGGAGTTACCCAGAAGGCCTGTTACGGGTCTAGGTCCTTTGTTGGTGAAAGAATTTATACCACTGCAATTGAAAACGGTTATATCACTGAAGATATAAGGGAGAGCGCCAACATGATATGGCGTTATGCAACAAATGACTTGGAGGCAAACTGGTTTTTATCGAGACCATGAGTCTCTTCCTTGGCGATTATTTCTTCTGTGGTGTTTCCCGGCTGGAAGGCTGGGACTGGAGCATTACATGCTTGCGTCGGGGAGAATTCACCACCACCGCCCCTAGTGTGATCCCCTTCCACCTGCAGAGATGGAATTAAAATGGTACAGCCTGTAAGAGATCCTGAAAGTTGATTTTTGACCCGGAATTCAATGATGTCGACCTTATGTACAATACCTTAAGGAGAAAGAAAGTCCTCTGCCTGATGCTGGAAGAAGGCCATCAGTGGTATATAGATCTTGCACAGCAGTATGAGCTTAATAGGGCAAAAGAATATAAGGGTTTTTCTTACGCCACGATAAAAGGAAAGATACGAGAAGGAAAAGGACGGAGAAAAAACAGCCTGTTCCTGAAACGCCTAATTCTAAATTCTTACTGGATCACAGGCAGCACGGACGGTGCATAGTGATCAGGATGGGGAATTACAAAATCGAAGAAATAATTCTGGACAAAAGCTGCAGTCCTTTTATACTTTCTGGCCGAAGGTGAAGGTTGCAATAAAGAGGAAGAAGTGCAGGGGCCTCTGGAAGAACCCAGATAAAAGTTATGAGCTGGAAAAGAATTTAGTACTTGACTGTGAGGATAAGGGATTTTCCGGGACTATCTCAATGTACGAAACAATGGGAGCGGGAGAAAATCAATCTCTGTCTGCAGCGCGACCCCCGGAGGTGAATACAACATCTCCAAAAACTGGATAATAGGTCTCTCATTCAAGCCTGTGGGGAAACAAGTTCAAAAAACTTTTCTAATTATAAGAGTTGAAAGTGCCACTCTAATTGAGTTTCTCTGATGAGTATGCCCAAACAGATGTTCAGAATGGAACGGGAAGGCAGGCGCGTTGAAGGAAGGGCAAGGGAAACCGCAGAGGGTTACATCTTCTCAGCCCCCCTAACCTCCGGCTTATCATAGATCCGTTGAGCAGCAAATACTGGATAAAAGGTGAGATCAATGTCGAAGGCATTGAGATCAAAGGAACCAATGGAAGTGGATATTAAAGTCAAAACCTGTTAGCGAAGAGATTGATGGAGGAGGCAGAAGGCACGAGTGGAATAGATGAAGAAATTGAAATATCGGGGACACTACAACCGTGAATTGGAGGCAAGATACCTGAGGAGCTGAATAAGAATTGAAAGACCTTATGAAGGAAGTTCCTGGGAATAATTCAGGCAGTTCACCAGCCTTGGGCGGAGCACAAACTATATTACTCAACTGGAACCTTTACAGAAAATAGTAAAATGAACAAAAAAATAAACCTCGTTATAACTATTTATGCCAGGTTTGATGAAAGTAAATGCACCGTTCAGTCAGAATTGATGGCTCGCCCGGTGTCGGCCCTCTAAGCGTTGGCTCTGAAAGCGATGGGAACCCAGTCAGTGTTTGAACTCCCGCAGCTAACAGATTTAATCATGACTATTTATCGGATAAAGTAACTCTTAAATATATAAGCCATGACTAACAGGATCTCAGAATGGAATTATTATTCTCTGCTTATACTTTTTTTAATTTTAGTCAGCGCATATCTAAATCTTATAAGCGCACAGAACACTAAGTCCTGTGAAACTTGTATGAGACACGGCCAATCTCTGAATTTGAGAATCTTCATTCCACGGATTATGAGCAGAAGCTTAAAGAATGGGCAGGAATGCATGTCATCCCGAGGGTTTACATCTCTGAGGCGTGGAATTGCAAATGTACGAAAAGCTCTCGAAGAGTGTAGTGGACTCAACCGTGGCATCGTGACATGTCAACGATGTCAACATATATTGGTGAAAGCACTGGTTGCTGAATCTTTCACCAATATATGTTGACATCGTTGACATGTCACAATGCCACCGGTTTCCCGGGTTAAGTCCACTACACTCTTCGAGAGCTTTTCGTACATTTGCATTCGAAGTATCAAGAGATGTAAACCCTCCTGAATGCAGTAGCATGCATTCCTGCCATTCTTTAAGCTTCTGCTCATAATCCGTGGAATGAAGATTCTCAAATTCAGTCAGTTGGCCGTGTCTCATACAAGTTTCACAGGACTTAGTGTTCTGTGCGCTTATAAGATTTAGATATCCGCTGGTAACAATTAAAAAAAGTATAAGCAGAGAATAATAATTCCATTCTGAGATCCTGTTAGTCATGGCTTATATATTTAAGAGTTACTTTATCCGATAAATCAGTCATGATTGAATTTGTTAGCTGCGGGAGTTCAAACACTGACTAGGTTGCCGTCACTTCACCGCCAACGCTTAGAGGGCCGACACCGGGCGAGCCATCAAATTCTGACTGAACGGTGCATTTACCTTCATCAAACCTGGCATAAATAGTTATAACGAGGTTTATTTTTTTGTTCATTTTACTATTTTCTGTAAAGGTTCCATGAGTAATATAGTTTGTGCTCCGCCCAGATCTTCCATGAACTCCCTGAATTCCTCCGGAACTTCCTTAATAAGGTCTTTGGTACCCTTCATCTCCTCAGGTATCTTGCCCGGATTCACGGTTGTGAATGTCCCCGATATTTCAATTTCTTCATCTATTCCAGTTGTGCCTTCTGCCTCTTCATCAATCTCCTTCGTTAATGGGTTTGACTTTAATATCCACTTCATCGGTTCCTTTTATCTCAATGCCTTCGACATTGATCTCACCCTTTATCCAGTATTTGCCGCTCAACGGATCTATGATAAGCCGGAGGTTGCACTCTGAGGCTGAAAGAGATCTCCCCCTGCCTCTGCTGTTTCCCTTGCCCTTCCTTCAATGCGCCTGCCTTCCCGTTCCATTCTGAACATTGTCTGGGCATACTCATCAGAGAAGCTCATAAGAGTTGCTCTTTCAACCTTATAATTAGAGGAGCTTTGAACTTGTTTCCACAGGCTTGAATGAGAGACCGATCATCCAGTTTTTTGAGATGTTGTATTCACCTCCGGGGGTCAGTGCTGCAAGCAGAGATTGATTTTCTCCCGCTCCCATTGTTTCGTACATTGAGATAGTACCGGAGAACCCGCTTATCCTCACAGTCAAGTACTAAATTCTTTTCCAGCTCATAGCTTTTATCGGGTTCTTCCAGAGGCCCCTGCACTTCTTCCTCTTTGTCGCAACCTTCTCCTTCGGCAGAAAGTATAAAAGGGCTGCAGCTTTTGTGCAGAATTACTTCTTCGATTTTGTAATTCCCATCCTGATCACTATGCACTGTCCATGTCCGGTTGTCATCCGGTGCAAGAAATTTGACTTCAGCATTTGGAACAGGTTGTTTTTCTCCGTCCTTTTCCTTCTCGATCTTTCCTTTTATTGTGGCGTAGAAACCCTCCATATATTCTTTTGCCCTATCAAGCTCATACTGCTGTGCAAGATCTATATACCACTGATGGCCTTCTTCCGGCATCAGGCAGAGGACTTTCTTCTCCTTAAGGTATTGTACCATAAGGTCGGTTGCATCATTGAATTCCGGGTCAAGGCTATAGAACTTACAGATATCTCTTACAGGCTGTACCATTTTCATTGCATTGTCTGCAGGTGGAAGGGGATCACCCTGGGCGGTGGTGGTGAATTCTCCCCGGCGCAAGCATGTAATGCTCCAGTCGCCTTTCGGCACAACCTGGAATCCCTCGGGTCATAATGGCCAAGGAAGGACTCATGGTTTGAATAAAGCCAGTTTGCCTCCAGGTCATTTGTTGCATAACGCATCATGCATCTTGCGCGCTCCCTTATATCATCAGTGATATAACCGTTTTCAATTGCAGTGGTATAAATTCTTTCACCGACAAGAGGACCTGCACCGTAACAGGCCTGCTGGTAACCTCCATCGGATCCTGATCTGTTATCAATTCTCATCAGCTTGAACATGGCATAGTTTTAGTGTCTTCGCCGGAGTTATCAGCCTCGTCAGAGAGATCAAAGAACTTTCTTTCCCAATAGGGATTTCCCTCTTTGCCTGCTTTGTAAGAAAGTTTTTCACACTCATCCCTGTCCTTGCTTTTATTACCATCCACGAGAGATAGAGACTCAGGTCATTATTGGAAGCCGGAGGTTGGCGTAGTTCTGACTCGATTTTGGTTTTCAGCCTGTTGTATGCAGTCTCAAAATTCTCTTGCGCAGCAGTTAGGGCAGAAAAAAATATGAACAAAGCAGCAATGATAAGGCACCTGTAAGTAGCTTTCATGAATACTTCATATTAATAGTAAAAATCAGAATCTGTTTAATTTTTCACAAATTCAACTCTTCGGTTGGCAGCCTTGCCCTCAGAGGTATTGTTCGGACCGACAGGGTTTGTTCTCCCCCCAGCCTTTGCTTGTTAGGCGGCCGGCCATCTATCCCATGCTTATGAGCTGATCAACCACAGCCTGTGCACGGATTCGGACAGGGTCTGGTTATTGACTTCATCACCATCGCTGTCAGTATGTCCTTCGACACTGAGATTTAATTCAGGATGATCATTCAGCAGCCCATAGATTGAGTTTATGACTCCCATTGATTCCGGCTTGATAGCTGCTTTGTTCACATCAAAGCGGATCCCGCTTAGTCACAATTTTCCATCCTGCATCAGCTTGTCATACAGCTTCACTCCGCCCTCGGCCATCCTGACATTCTTTATCAAACCGTTGATGCCCTGTTGACCCGGCTGAGTTCATATCCCCCGCAGCTGATTGTAATTCCTGACAGATTGGCTGTTACAGTTAGGGATATTCATAACCCTGGCATCATCAAAATATACTTTCATTGCCCTCTTGTTGAATGAGATGGCAACATGACTCCAGAACCCTTCATCATATTCATTCTTCCTCCTGCACCCGGATATAATCCTTCTCCGATCGATTATTTTTACCCATGTTTGGCATGAACTCAATGCGTCTGAATTCTATCGTGCTTTCGGTCTGATTCTTTGTATCGTAAAGTTCGAGATAGTATACTGACAGTATTCCTCTGTTTCAAACCAGGCATCAAACTCTATTGTGAATATGTCAGGGCAGATTATCCTTGTCCGGGTTTTTTAAGTATGGAACAATCCATGTTCATCGTCCTTGAAATACATCACATTATCTTCACCGAATGCAGCATTTTCAACGCTTCCGCCTTCAGAAAGATCCCATTTGGATGGAAATTCTCCGTTCTGTTCATTTTCCTGGTTATCCTCAAAATTATCTTGTCTCCGGGAACGAAGTCATACTTGTTCCATTGAAGAGATGCCTGAGCCTGCAGGGATGCAGCAGACAGGATCAGGATGCAAAAAAGCACAGTAAAAGAAATGAGATATTTCATGGCATTATGGTTTTTAACCCAATTTACACCATTACCATGCCATGAATCAAGAGCAAATGAGTAAAGAGGGGGTTTGGATTAGTATTGAGGGGTCTTTTGGTCTTGCGGTCTTGCCGTCCTGCGGTCATGCAATCGTGCAGACTTACGGTTAGGTTTGACCACAGATTAGAACGGTGGCTGGAAAATTGAATTGTGGTATGCCCCTTTATTCGTAAAGATGGTCGGTGATAGCCTGCAGGACCTTCTGTTTGAGGTTGGGGGAGACGGGGATGGAGGAGCCGTCTTTTAGCTGAAGATAACCGCCGTCGCGTTTGATGAATTTGTCTATAAAATTCAGATTGACAAGGTGCGACTGGTGAACACGGATTAGAGCCTGAACCTGCAAGCATGGCCTCATATTCCTTTATAGTGCGTGAGACCATCATGTGCTTTCCGCCGGCAAGATGGAAGTGAGTATAATTGCTGTCGGCTTCAGCCCTGATAATATCACTTACCGATATCAGCTGCAGTGCATCGGCGGTTCGCAGAATAATTCGCTTAAGTACTTTTTTGCCCTGCAGGTTCTCGCTGAGAGCCAGCATCTTCATCTGCTCTTCTTCATGATTGATTACCTCGCGGCTTTTATCAATCGCTGCCTTCAGCTCATCAGTGTCTATCGGCTTGAGGATGTAATCAAGAGCACTGACCTTAATCGCATCAAGAGCATATTCCTGGTGCCCGGTGATGAATATGGTCCTGAAATGTACAGGAGAGACCTTTTTCAGCAGATCGAAGCCAAGACCATCAGGCAGCTCAACATCAAGGAAGAGAATGATCAGGCTGATGTTCCAGTGATGGCAGCATAACCTTCATTTATTGTCCCAACAGAGGCGCTGATCAATATGTCAGGAAAACTCTGATGCAACAGGGCTGCAATGGTATTCCTTACAGCTGATTCATCATCTACCACAATGGCTTTCATCATCAAACATGTTTTATTTCAAGCATATATCTTCTTAAACGGAAGCATCATCACCACTTTTGTACCTGCAGCAGCATCTCCGTCATAGAGATCAATGATCTCGTAGCTTATCTGTTTCTCTTTCAGGATCTTTCTGAAGTGCTCCAACCGCTTCTCCGTGAGCCTTGTTGAGATTGACTGTTTCTTCATTCGCGGGGTCTCCTCAGCAGCTTTCTCCCTGCCCACGCCATTGTCTGTTACTTCAAGCATCATCAGCCCGTCGCGAATGGCATAGGAGACAGTGACGCGTCCCCCTTCCTTCCCCGGGAGGAGTCCATGTTCAATGGAATTCTCAACGCACGGCTGAGCCAGCATAGGGGGTACCGAGATATTCTCCAGATCGATGGTCTGATCAACGCTGATATCGTAATCAAATCCCTTTTCAAATCTCAGCTGCTGCACCTCGAGGTAAAGTCTCAGGGTCTCAATTTCCTTGTCAAGCGCTATATATTCCTCACGGGAGTTCTCAAGTATATTTCGCATCAGCCTGGATACCTTAGTCAGAAATGCGTTGGCTTTTTGAGGTTTGTCAGCAATGATAAGGTCCTGCACGGCACAGAGTGAGTTAAAGATAAAGTGAGGATTCATCTGGGTCCGTAGCAGCCTCTGCTCAAGATCAATGCGGGCATACTTAGCCATGAGGCGGTTGTGACGTATATAAAGCAACGAGAACAACGCCAGAAGCAGAAGTAGAGCGAGGAGTCCTCTGAGATAAAGTCCCTGCTGCCTTATCTTACCCTCCTGAATCACTCTTTCCTGTGCGCGCGCAAATTCTGCCGTTTTTTCCTTTTTGTCAAAATTGTACTGTATCTCCATCCGTGTGACCTGCTTCAGGAATTCATCACTGCTGATACTATCCTTAAGCTGCATATGCTTCCTGAGATACCTGTATGCCAGATCCCCGCTGCCTGTTTTACTGTAAATGTCGCTGAGAAGCAATGATGCGTCAGAGACGACCAGAGGCATCTCTTTTTCCCTGCCAAGTGAATAGGCCCTGAGGCCGTTTTCAGCTGCCTGCCGGTAGTTGCCAAGGGTTTGCTGTACGTTGCCTAATGTTATATAATATTCAGGAGGGACCGGCTGGTCAGTTCCGGATGTTATATCCATCGCACGTCTGATGTACCAGTAAGCTGAATCAGGCTGCAACAGATGGAGCAATGTGGAGGCAATATTAAAACAAGCATTGGATTCTCCCGACGGATAGTTCATCTGTCTGTTCAATCCCAGACTTCTTCGCTGGTAGATAAGGGCACTGTCGTAGTTGTTCCCTGAATTATATATCTGCGCTATGGTATTGCATATCTTGCTTATCTCCCAGAGATCCCCTCTTTTTTCAGAGAGCGAGAGGTGTTTCATGCTGTATTCAAGAGCCTTTTCATAGTCCTTCTGAAAGTAATAAGCTAAGCCTATGCTTCCGTAAGCGATTGACATGCCACTGGAATCGCCTTTCAATTCCCAGAGACGAAGTGCCTCAAAATAGGTATCGATTGCCTGGCTGAACAGAGCCATCTCCTTGTATATGTTACCAAGGTCATTTGTGGCATCGGCAAGAGGAAGGGTGTCTTTTACATCTTTTGCGGTGGCGATTGCTCTTTCTACATATGTCTTTGCCAGTTCGAGGTCCTGTTGTTTTCTGGCAAGATAAGAAAGAGCGTTCAGGCTGTTTATCATACCGCGGTGGTCACCTGCATCTTCAAAATAATCAAGTGCCAGGGTACTGTATTTTTCTGAGGTTGGATAATCGCTTTTAAAGCTATAAACATATGCCAGTCCGTAACATGCACGGGCCTTACCGTAAATATCCCCGGTCTCCTCATAGATCGAAAGTGCCTGTTCATTGTAGTAACGGGCGCTGTCGCCTTTATTATATTTTGCCAGATAAGCCATTCCCAGAGCAAGAGAGGCATCGGCAACGCCTTTACGGTAGTTAAACAGGCGGGATGTGCTCAAAGCCTGATGTGAGATCAAAATTGACATATCAGGATTACGCCTTGCTTCAACGTAGGCATCCCTGGTCTGCTTGTTAATCACGGCAGTATCAGGTTTTTCCTGGAATGACCCTGTTGCTTCCGTAACAGACAGAAGGGAAAACATCAACATCATTATCGGGCCAGTCAAAGCAGTCATATCAGCAGGTCTTGTTCAGGACCAAAGAACCAATTTAGGAAAAAAAGACGCTGAGGCCAAATAAAATATTCAGATGGAAATGATCTCAGTTCTGAGACTGAGGGCGTCTATCTGGAGGAGGCGACCGGTGAGGATGTCTCCCGCACCTGTGATGATCTTGATCACTTCGCATGCCTGCACAGAGCCTATTATTCCGGGCAGGGCACCTATGACCCCAGGCGGATCGGTCTGGTTGTCGCCTGACAGCTGCATCTCCTCAGGGAAGAGATCCCTGTATGATGGTCCTCCTTTATAATTGAACACCGATGCCTGTCCCATGAACTGATAAACAGCTCCATACACCATCGGAATGCCTGCTTCGTGAGTGGCGTCGCTGAGCAGATACCGTGTTGCAAAATTGTCACTGCAATCGACAGCAATGTCATAGCCGGCCAGAATATCCGGTGCGTTTTCCACAGTAAGTCTTATCGGGTATGAAATTACCCTGATCAGGGGGTTAAGGAGGGAGATCCTTTCGGCAGCAGCATCTGCCTTCACCCGCCCGATGTCTCCGGTGACGTAAAGTACCTGTCTCTGGAGATTGCTGATGCTGACTGTATCAAAGTCTATGATGCCAATTGTACCTACCCCGGCGGCAGCCAGGTACATAAGTACCGGTGAACCAAGTCCCCCGGCTCCGGTAACCAGCACCCTTGCCTGTTTCAGTTTTTCCTGTCCTGCCTCACCCACGGCAGGAATGATAAGCTGCCGCTGATAGCGGTCGAGATCATCTTTTGTCAGAGCAGTCATAACTTCTTCTGATTTCAACTGCTAACTTAAAAAAATAAAACGGAATATGACTGAATAATACCGCACAGAGACTGATCAGTGGCACTCTGGCGAAAAAATGGTACAGTATTTGTGCCATTTCACTGCCAACTAACCCTTTCAAGTCATGAAAAAACCTGTGATAAGCCTGACCCTGATTGCGGTTGCAGGTGTTTCCGGTCTTCTTACGTCATGCGAGCTGTTTAAAAACGATCCGCTCCCCAATGAACCGGTACCGATAGAGCTTACTCTCAAACAGAAGGAGGTGGTTGGTTCGGCGAACAAGTTTGCCTTTGATCTATTTGTACCCATAATAACAGAGAAAAAGGGAGCGGAGAACATTATGATCTCACCCTTCAGCATCACCAGCGCTCTCTCAATGACACTCAACGGAGCGGCAGGCGAGACGTTTGACGCAATGAAATCAGGACTGCGCTATGACGGCCAGACCATTGAGGAGATTAATGATACCTATCTGAAGCTAATGAAGGATATGGTACCGGTCGATTCAAGGGTAATAATGGAGATAGCCAACTCGGTATGGGTTGAGAAAAAGCTGACTGTCAAGCAACCGTTCATGACGGCTCTTGAGACATATTATCTTGCCGAGGCCAGAAGTTTTGATGTCACAGATAATGGCGCTGTCGATGTTATTAATGGCTGGATAGAGGATAAAACACATGACAAGATCCAGAAAATGCTGGAGTCTCTTGACCCTGACCTTGCCATGCTCCTGATCAATGCTGTTTACTTTAACGGCAAATGGAGGCATCAGTTTGACAAGAATGATACACAGGACCTTCCATTCTATGTCACTCCGGAAGCTCCCGCGGATGTCCCCATGATGTATCAGAAGGAGAAATTTGCAGTTGCGGGTACGGAAAAAGCTACGCTTGTTGAACTGCCTTACGGACAGGGAAACTATTCAATGGTGGTCATGCTGCCTGATGAAGGTGTTTCACTCCAGGAAGCGGCTGCAGAGCTTAACCCTGAGAACTGGGCGCAGTGGATGGAAAACCTCTCTAACGGAACCACAGAGGTGGAGCTCAGCATGCCAAGATTTAAATATGAATACAAGCGTGAGCTGAATGACGACCTGAAGAACCTCGGGATGGGAATAGCATTTGAACCATTCTCTGCCGACTTCAGTAACATAAGTGATCAGGGGCTGTTCATCTCATTCGTACTGCATCAGACTTTCATTGAGACAAATGAAGAGGGCACGGAAGCCGCCGCCGCAACTGTTGTTGGAATCGGTTTTACGTCAATGCCTCTGCCACCACAGGTCATCAATATCAACCGCCCGTTCCTTTATTTCATAAGGGAAACGACAACAGGTACGATTGTGTTTATGGGGCAGGTGGTGGATCCGAGGTAATTTGCGATTGTCGATTTGCGATTTGTCGATTTAAACCCCCTCGTCCCTGACAGTACCGTCAGGGCCACTCCCCCTTTAAAAGTGGGAGAGCCGTAAAGTGGAATAAAATTCTTTCCTTTACTGAAGCAGCAGGAAGGAATTATGTCCGGGATGTCACTAACCTATATCGATTTTCTTGTCAGCGGCGTGCTGGCAACGATAATGTTTGGTGTGGGACTGTCAATAAATCTGAATGACCTCAGAAATATCCTGCACTCACCCAAGCCATTCTGGCTGGGTCTCTTTGCCCAGATGATCCTTCTCCCGGTCATTGCATTCGCGGTAGTTTATTTTACCGGCCTGCCGCCGGCATTGAAGGTCGGGTTTATCATACTGGCTGCCTGTCCGGGAGGCACGACCTCAGGATTTGTAACGGTTCTTTACAGGGGTAATGTAGCGCTTTCTGTTGCCCTCACAACCATCAACAGCATACTTACACTGTTCACCATACCGCTCCTTGTCAATCTTGCACTTACGGTTTATCTGGGCCGGCACTCACCGTTTAAGCTCCCGTTCATGGAAACCTTTCTGCAGATCTTATTTGTGACTTTACTGCCGGCTGCAGCCGGAGTTTTTATAAGGTTCAAATACGACCGTCTGGCAAACAAGATCCAGAAGCCGGTAAAAACAGCAATGATAATTTTGTTTGCAGGAGTATATTCACTCATCGCCTTTGCCGACGAATCAAAAGGAGGCTCGGGCATCAGGATGGCGGAAGCAATAGAGATATTTCCATATGCCCTGTTGATCAATCTCCTCGGATTCATGGCAGGACTGGCGATGGGAGTGATCGGTAAGACAGGCTTAAGGTCGTCGTTCACCATGGGCATTGAGGTGGCATTGCAGAACACCACGCTGGCGCTTCTTGTTGCCGGCACTATCATCCAGAACAATGAAATGGTAAAACCTGCGCTGGTCTATGCCCTGTTCTCATTCTGGACCGCACTATTGTACGGGATCATTGTTAAGAAGTACAACAAGGCAAAATTATTCGGCGAATTTAATTAGCTGTTAACCAAAGAGTTACACAGGGTTATAAGCTGAGTTTCACAGCTAAAATCCAACAGTGCAACTCTGTAAAACACAGTGCTACTCTGTGGTAAGATAACTTTTGCCTCCTGCCCCATCCTACTCAACGATGATCTCGTCGCAGAATAACCACGCCTTGCCGCCGGCACCGGAATGCCACGACGGACAGTTGATCAGTCCCTTTGCGAACACTCCGACATACCTTACATATTTCTCGGGAAAGGTGAAGAAGTATTCATTTATCTGGTTGTTCTGTACCTCCGGCTTAAGACTTGTTTCGATCACAGGCAATGAATTAAAAACCTTACCATCCATGGAGGTTGAAAACGCCACGCTCTGCGGAAGGAATATCCAGCTGCCAACATTCGGAATGAAGCTGACAACAATATGTTTAATATCTGTCAGTTTGCCAAGGTCTATGACAACATCCATGTCGGTTCCTTCGAATCCCTGCCAGTGGCCGTCGTTAAAGTCACCGCTGCCCTTTATGCCATCTACAAGTGTTTTGTCGCCGGTACCTTTGTACTTGCTGCTATATGGTATTTTATAAGTGACACTTTTACCTGTTGCAAAATTAATGTTAATGATCTTCTCGCTGGGGCCGCCCATCATTTTATCATCCAGGAAAACAGCGGCCTTTACAGTTGTGGTGCTGTCCACAGTGAGGGGTTTTTTATAAAGGGCAGATGATGCAGATGGTTCGCTTCCGTCAAGAGTGTACCTTATTTCAGGGGACGGTTGCTCACTGATCAGCCCGAGCGTTACGCTGTTTGTTGCCTCATTATATGACGTTTCCATGTCGACCCTGTATGATCCCTTTGAATATTTCAGGCCCATTTCATCAAACCGCTCCATCATCCTTATCAGCCTGCGGTTAAAATCTTCCCAATTGCGACTTTCAGGTACCGACCAGAGTACTTCTGAAAGAGCCGTAAGGCGTGGAAGAATCATATATTCTGCAATTTTGCCGTCTGGCACCATTTCGGTCCACAGGCATCCCTGTGCACCAATGACATATTTTGCCTCTTCGGGTGTCAGCTCTTCCGGCACAGGTTCAAAGGAATAGACCTTTTTCAGAGTGAGCAGTCCGTTGTACGATACCGGTTCATCTACCGGATTACCCTGATAAACGTTGAAGTAACAATACGATGAGGGTGTCATCACAACATCATGTCCCGCCTTAGCTGCTTCAATGCCTCCGTCGAACCCGCGCCACGACATCACGGCAGCATCCGGGGCGAGGCCGCCCTCGAGTATCTCATCCCAGCCTATCATCCTCCGTCCCCTGGAATTCAGGAACCGCTCGATTCTCTTTATGAAATAGCTCTGCAATCCGGCTTCGTCTTTCAATCCTTCCTTGCGGATGCGTGCCTGGCAGTACTGGCACTTTCTCCACTCTGTCTTATCGGCTTCATCACCGCCGATGTGGATGTAAGGTGAAGGGAAGAGCTCCATCACTTCTGTCAGGATATCTTCGAGGAATGCAAAGGTTTCCTCTTTACCGGCGCAGTAAATATCTGTGATTGGCCATACAGATCCGGGGGGCACGGTGAATGGCCCTCCGGTGCATGAATACTCCGGATACGCGGCCAGAGCCGACCCCACATGTGCAGGCATTTCAATCTCAGGCACCACTGTTATATGACGCTCAGCGGCATAGGCTAACACTTCCTTTATCTCCTCCTGGGTGTAAAAGCCACCGTAAGTCGCTTCTTCGCCCGGTTGCTGAGGCCGGCGTGAAGACCATGGCAAGGCCTCGCGGTTAACTCTCCAGGCACCTACTTCAGTCAGCCGCGGATATTTCTTTATCTCGATGCGCCAGCCCTGATCGTCGACAAGATGCCAGTGAAAGACGTTCATCTTGTGCATGGCGAGGATATCGATGTATCTCTTTATGAAGGTGACATCAAAGAAGTGCCGGCTGACATCGAGGTGCATGCCTCTCCAGGCAAACCTCGGGTAGTCTGTTATCGAGATGCAGGGCATTGTCCATTTCATGCCGCTGATTACAGTGTCACTTTCTATCTGCGCCGGAAGCAATTGCCTGATTGTCTGCAGCCCCCGCGACAGACCCGCAGGAGTACATCCGGTAAGATTGACCTTTCCCTTTTCAACGGTGAGAAGATAACCCTCCGGATTCATGCCAAGAGCAGTGTCTATGACAAGATTGATGGCACCTTCAGTACCTTCTTTCGTCTTAAGCTCAAAGCCGGTTGCCGGACGTAACATTTCAGCGAGAAAACCGGCTTCGGTTCTGGCCCATTCACCACCGGAGTATTGTATTTCAGCTGACAAAGGCAGTGTGAAACTCCCTCTTCCCCGTTCCATCTGCACAGGTTTCGGAATTATCGCCGGCACTGATGCCGTTTTGCTTTCACATGAGACAATGAAAGCACATAATGCAATTAATAATATACTAATTCCAGTCTTCATAAATCAAAAATCATTGTTCCTTGTTCTTAAATCATTTTAAACCTCAGGGCTTTGTCATGGTTCAACTGTCTCTATATCAAATATTGAATGCCTGTCGAACTGCAACCAGTACTTTATTGAATTTTGTCTGACCAGCTCCCAGTAAATATCAGAGTCAAGCCCGTAGACGAAGTTGATCTCTTTCAATTCGGCAGAGACTTTCTCTGCCAGGTCTTTTTTAATGGCGATGCGGATCGTTTTGCCCTTGTGGGTAAAATCAGCAGCCGCTAACGATGGCATCTCCGTACTGACTGTAAGCAGGCCGTGGCCTGGAGTGGCCCCGGTACTTACCTGTATGCCGTCGTTCATGCAGCTGATAGGCGGGATACTGCCGGCGTGAGAGGTGACAGTCATCTCATCGACGCCGGTGCAGAAATACTCACGGGCACGGATACCCATCTTTACGCCGATGATAGCAAAGACACCCAGATGCCTGTGAAGCTCGTTGGCAATGACTCCGGAAGTCCACTCATCTTCACCGTAAAGGGTGCGGATCTCTGTAACATAGGGCTGCACGTCAGTCATATAAAATGACGTGTCTGGAGGGATAGCTTTTATTACCTGCATTCGCTTAACCGTCTCTCCCTTAAGGATCGTTACTGTTGCCCGTCTCAATCCATCGATATCAGCCGGAGAATAATACCTGTTTTTACTTTCCGTACCGGAGGCATTGAACAACGAAGGAAAGTGCAGCAGTAAAGGTGCCATTTCATCATAAGCAGTAAAAACGAAAGAATGTGAAGACATGGCTTTGATAAGACTTGATAATGTACGTGCGTAAGGTGTTTTTATCTCACCTATTTCATTTAGAAGGGTATCGTTATAGAATGCTTCACCACCTATGCCTGTAACGCTCACGGGCATAGTACCCTGAAGTACTTTGTCAGCAGCTTCGGGAGCCGCCTTATAGTTAAACCCGTTTTCACCGGGGAGGCCCTCATTGCTCCATATTATCCGCTTCACTCTTGTGGTGAATGACGGAGAACTTTTAATTGCCTCCGCTGCAGTTTTCAGTGATCCCATGGCAATAAATGTGACCGGAGAAGTCTCTTCCCTGAGCCTTTCTTCAATGAGGCTGATGGCCTCCTGACCTGACGCCATAGGGAGTCCTTCATGCCATAGGTTGTCAAGCAAGGTCCTTACAATTTTATAAGCCTCGGCTGATTTATGAAATCCGTCTGACACTGTTATTGCGAGTATCCTTACATCAGGCGAGGCCAGAAGCATGCAAATCGCTTTCTGATCATCAATCCCGCCATCGGTATCTATGATAACATAATGCCTTGGTTTCCAGGGATGTGCAGAAAGGGATGCAAGTATAAATAAAAGTATAAAGGCAAGTGTGGCTCTTTTCATCTGATCCGTTTTCCCAAATGTAATAATTAAACTGTTTCCGGAGACTGAAATGTATATTACATGACGCAATCCGACTTCAGGAGGGGTTTCGTCAATCTTTTTTTATTATCTTGACCACCCTAATCTGAGGTTTGTGAAGAATAGGATCTGGTTGTGGTTCCTGATCGGCCTGGTGGCCGGAACGATTGTTTTTTTAGGATTGGGGAAGGCAGTGGAAGCAACCTCAACAAATGACTTCTGTGCGTCATGTCACGTTCACCCTCAGGCGACAGCAAGCTGGAAGCAGGGTGTTCATTATGCCACAGAGTCAGGCTACCGGGTCTCATGTGCCGAGTGCCATCTGCCGCCCAAAGGCGAGGGTTACCTGATTGAGAAAGTGAAGACCGGTTCACGTGATCTGTGGAGTTACTGGACAAAAGATTCAACTGAATTCGACTGGGAAGCAGCCTCGACGCTTGAGAGAGCTTCAAAACACGTTTATAATTCAACCTGCATAAAGTGCCATGAGAATCTCTTCCCGGCAAAACTTACCCGCGAAGGATCGGACGCACATCTTTATTACAAGCAGATGACTGAAAAGGGAGAGGAGCTGCAGTGCATCAGCTGTCACCTGAATGCAGGTCACTACATGAAGGATTATTTACACGGCAGCAATAAGGGTTTCGGCCTGGCACAGAAGCAGTCAGATACGATTTATAAATCTCCCGCCGCTGTCACCTCGTTCACTGATTTTACAGAGCAGATACCCGGATCCGGTGTAACATTCCGCATGATCGCCATTCCCGGAGGTTCTTTTACAATGGGAAGTCCGGATGGCGAACCGTTACGTAACCCTGATGAAACACAGCGCGAGGTAAGCCTGGACTCATTCTTCATCGCTGAAGTGGAAGTGACGTGGGAAGAGTACATGGAGTTCTACAGGCAAACTGCAGCCGAAGGGAGGTCGACAGATACCGAGGGATCACGTCTTAAGAAGAATGACATTGATGCAATCACCGGGG
This sequence comes from uncultured Bacteroidales bacterium, assembly GCA_963719235.1. Taxonomy (GTDB): domain Bacteria; phylum Bacteroidota; class Bacteroidia; order Bacteroidales; family VadinHA17; genus SR-FBR-E99. The sequence goes on along the minus strand of CAVRBS010000028.1, from coordinate 222,323 downwards.
CTACACCGCCGTACGGCAAACCTGACCAGAACTGGGGTATGGGACAGAGGCCGGCTATATCAATGAGCTATCACGCAGCTGAAACATATTGCCGGTGGCTCAGCCAGGTAACGGGCCGGAAATACCGCCTGCCGACAGAAGCCGAGTGGGAGTATGCATGCAGGGCAGGCAAAGAGACACCCTATTTCTTTGAGGGCGATCCTGCCAGGTTTGAGAAGAAGGGGCTTTTCGGAAGTAAGGCCGATACTGCAATCATAAGTACTTATGTCATCTACCGGGGTAACAGCCAGTCAAAGACACAGGAACCGCGTGCCGTGAAAGCCAATCCGTGGGGACTGAAAAATATGAGCGGCAACGTTGCCGAGTTCTGCTCTGACTTATACGAAGGAACGACGGAACATGTCATCAGGGGAGGATCGTACCGTGACGGCGCTGCGGGAGTCAGAAGCGCGGCACGTGACCATACACGCACTGATGCCTGGCTGAAGACTGACCCTCAGATGCCGAAGAGCAAGTGGTGGTACTCTGATTGTTTTTATGTGGGGTTCAGGGTAGTTGATGGAGTAATGAATCTAAAGGGAGTTAAGAAATTAAGCAATAAGACATTTGAACAGCATGATCAACCGATAACTGATAACAGACAACATTTTCAGACCCTCAGACTTCAGACCAAATAACAGACAACCGATAACATAAAATCATAACTTTACGACATACACAAAACCACTATGAAAAAATCACCAATTTCAAGAAGAAGCTTTCTGGGCACCGCTGCCGCTGCAGGTGCAGCAGGCATAGTTGTCCCGGCACTGATCACCTCATGTGCACCAAAACGTAAGGAAGTTATACTTCCTGTCATGCTTGACAAGGCACCAGACGGACCACTGCTCAAGGCAGGACTGATAGGCTGCGGCGGCAGGGGTACTGGCGCTGCAATAAACTTCATCCATGCTGGTCCAAACCTTACAATTTCGGCACTTGGAGATGTATTCACTGACAGGATTGCTTCCTGCCGGGAACGTCTGGCAAAGGACGGCGTGGAAATAGCAGATGAAAACTGCTTTACAGGGTTCGATGCATATCAGAAGGTCATTGAATCAGGTGTTGATATTATTCTTCTCGCAACTCCTCCGGTCTTCCGCCCTGAACATCTCGAAGCTGCAGTGTCAGCCGGAAAACATGTCTTCATGGAAAAACCTGTTGCCGTTGATCCTGTAGGTGCAAGACAGATCCTGGCTTCAGGTGAGAAGGCAAAAGGGATGGAGCTTTCAATTGTTACTGGCACCCAGAGGCATCACCAGCATGATTACGTGGCTACATGGGGCAAGGTCCAGGAAGGTATGATCGGCGATATTGTATCAGCCAACTGCTACTGGAATCAGGGACAGCTCTGGTACCGTGAGCCCAACCCGTCATGGTCGGAGATGGAGTATATGATCCGCGACTGGGTCAACTGGTCATGGCTTTCAGGCGATCATATCATTGAGCAGCATGTTCATAATATTGACGTCATAAACTGGTTCACAGGCAAGAGACCTGTGTCGGCAGTGTCATTCGGCTCGCGCCAGCGCAGGCCCACCGGTGATCAGTACGACTTCTTCAGTACGGACTTTGTCTATGAGGGAGGCATACATGTTCACAGTATGTGCCGCCAGATAAACGGCTGCGAAAGCAATGTTTCGGAATGGATACAGGGCACCAAAGGCACCAGCAACTGCCAGAACACGGTATGGGATAAGGCTGGAACACAACTGTGGAAGTTCGACGGTTACAAGCTCGACGAGGCAGGCAAGATGACAGAAGACCTGGCGATAAGTCCTTATGACCAGGAGCATATAGATTTTGTCACTTCGATACGCACCGGCAAGCCGCTCAACGAGGCAGAATTTGTGGCCCACTCAACGATGGCGGGAATAATGGGCCGCGTATCAGCATATACCGGCAAGCTGGTCACATGGGATGAGATGATGAATTCGGAGATGAAGCTTGGCCCGAAGGTTTATGCCATGGGTCCGGTAGATGTACCGAAAACAGTCCCGGTACCTGGCGAATAAGTAAAAAAAGTTATTATGGAAAATAAACGATCACGCCGCAGTTTCCTTACTGGCGCTGCTGCCACCGGAGCGGCCCTCTTTGCCGCCCCGGCGCTGCTCAGGGGAAGCACCCTTATTTCACAGTTGCCGGATCCGGATAAACCATTCACCCTTGGATATGCTCCGTCAATTGGCATGTTTCGCGAGCTGTGTGGCAGCGATGATGCAGTAGACAATATTAAATTCATACACGACCGGGGCTTCAGGGCTGTCTTTGACAACGGCTTCCCGGGCCGGACACCCAAAGAGCAGGAGCGCATCGCCGCTGAAGTGCAACGGCTGGGAATGATGATGGGGCCGTGGGTTCTCTATGCCGACTTTTCAAAGACCTCCTTTGTTCTTAATACACTGGAAGTACGGGATTTTCTGAAGGCAAAAATGCAGGAGGGAGCTGACATAGTACGGCGCACGGGTTTTAAAATGGCACTCGTTGTACCGGGAAGGTACGATGAGAGACTGCACCCCGACTATCAGCGGTCGAATGTGATTGACAATCTTAAGTACTGCGCGGAGATTGCTGAACCTGAGGGTTTGACCATTGTCATTGAACCGCTGAACACGCTCAGTGATCACCCGGGCCTCTATCTCACACAGATGCCGCAGGCTTACCAGATATGCGATGCCGTTAACAGCCCTGCCGTAAAGATCGTGGAAGATATGTACCACCAGCAAATCACGGAGGGCAACCTGATCCCTAACATCGAAGCATGCTGGGACCAGATAGCGGCTTTCCACGTGGGAGATAATCCTGGCCGCACTGAGCCTACAACAGGTGAGATAAACTTTAAAACTATCTTTAAATACCTCCACTCGCGTAAATATTCAGGTGTGATATGCATGGAGCACGGCCGGAGTATCGAGGGTCCGGAAGGCATTAAGAGAGTGATTGAAGCGTACAGGGAATGCGACCCGTTCTGACTGAACGCGGGAACACCATAAGCGATAAGTGGATCAAAGCATCCATTATTGGAACGATATGGGCTGCTGCCGAGATTGTTCTCGGCAGTTTTTTACATAATCTTCATGTTCCCTTCAGCGGTAACGTCCTTACCGCTATCGCCCTTGTGATACTTATTTCTGTCAGTCATAAATGGCGCGAACACGGTCTTTACTGGAGGGCGGGATTAATCTGCGCGCTGATGAAAACGATGTCGCCCAGCGCCATCATCTTCGGGCCCATGATCGCCATTATTGCAGAATCATTGTTGCTTGAAGCTTCCGTGAGACTGTTCGGAAGAACAGTCATCGGGTTCATCATCGGGTCTATGCTGGCTATGTCGTGGAACCTTTTCCAGAAGATTCTTAACCTTGTTATTTTTTACGGAGGCAACCTTGTTGACTTATATTCAAGCCTGACCAATTATGCAGCCAGAGAACTAAACCTTAAATTTGATACCTTCTGGGCACCGCTTGTGTCGCTGCTGGCGCTTTATGCAGTTTTCGGAGCTGCAGCAGCTGTGGTGGGTATCCGGACAGGCAGGAGGATCATTTCACGTCCGCCTGAAACAGCATTACAAGGGCAACCTGCCGCAAGACCGGTTGAAATCAGCAGAGGCATGCCATTTAATTATTCGCTTGCCTGGCTTGCTCTGGATATCTTGCTTGTTGCCGGTTCACTGGTGGTAGTGAGCCAGACAAAATGGATATACTGGATAATAACAGTGATACCTGTGGCAGTGATACTGGCTATGCGATACAAGCGTGCCATGAGACAGCTTTCAAAGCCCGGATTCTGGATCACTTTCGTGATCATCACCATGCTTTCAGCACTGGCATTTACTGCGTTCAAGCCCGGCAATTACAATATCACGGAGGGAGTACTCATAGGAGTACAGATGAACTTTCGGGCCCTGATCATAATCATTGGCTTCTCTGCTCTTGGCACAGAGTTGTATAATCCAAAGATACGCCAGCTCTTCAGCAGAACGCACTTCAGGCAGCTGCCGCTGGCACTTGAACTGGCTGCGGAAAGCCTTCCCTCAATGATTGCGGCCATGCCTGACCTCAGGACCGCCATGAAAGATCCTGCATCGATACTCAGCGACATGATATCACATGTCGAAAGCCGCCTGCGTGAGGCCAGGGCTGAGCAGGGGCATAATAAAAAAGTATGGATAGTCACGGGTGAGACAGGTGAAGGCAAAACGACCTTACTGCAAAAGCTGACGACAGCATTGAAAGAAAAAGGAATAAGGGCGGGAGGCATCCTTGCTCCTCGAATTATGGAAGGCAATACTACTACCGGTTACGATATACTCGATATCACCTCCGGTGTCAGAGCGCCGTTTCTAAGACTCACCAATGCGGAAATTTCAGGGGTGGAGAGGTTCACGCAGATGGAGGAAGGGTATAGGGCAGGACTTATAGCTCTGGACCCTGACAATAACGGGGACACAATCCTTATGGTGATTGACGAGGCGGGTCCGCTTGAGCTGAGGGGTGAAGGTTGGGCCGGACGGATAAGCGAGTTATTGAATAGTAATGAATGGCAAATTATCCTTGTGGTCAGAAAAAGTCTTGTTGATGAGGTGGTCAGGAAATTCGGCATAAAGGATCCTGCTGTTTTGAAGGTTGGCTCGGGTGATTACAGCAGATTATTAAATGAGATCATCAATACTGATAAAAATGGATGATATACTCGGAAAAGTCAGACGCGACCTGAAGAATGCTTCGGATGAGAAAAACAGGGAAGCCGGTATGAGGTATTTCAAAGAGCCGGTTCGCTTGTACGGAGTCAGATCAGCCGATGTCAGACGGATCGCAAACGACAATTTTGATGCAATAAAAGGCAAAACCAAATCAGAGGTTTTTGGACTCTGTGATGCACTCTGGCAGTCAGGTCAGATGGAAGAAACGTTCATCGCATGCGAATGGTCACATAAACTGAATAAGAAATATGTTTCGGAGGACTTCCTTATTTTTGAGAAGTGGATTCACAAGTATGTGAACAACTGGGCGTCATGTGACACTCTGTGCAATCATACGGTCGGAGATTGTGTTCAGATGTATCCCGACCACCTCTCTGATCTGAAGAGATGGGCTTTGTCTGAAAACAGGTGGGTACGGCGTGCATCTGCGGTGTCTCTGATCGTTCCCGCGCGGCGCGGCAAATTTCTTCCGGATATTTTCGAGATTGCCTCGATACTGTTACTCGACAAAGATGATATGGTACAGAAGGGTTATGGATGGATGTTAAAGGAGGCCAGCAAGCCTTATCAGAAGGAGGTGTTTGATTTTGTCATGAAGAACAAAGCGGTCATGCCCCGGACGGCGCTGAGATATACCATCGAAAAAATGCCGCCAGAACTAAAACGCAGGGCAATGGAAAGATAGGCAGTAATGCTGGTGGCATGGAACATGCTGGCGATCCGCCGGATGGCGGAGAGGCAGTCCCGCAAAGCGGGAGAGCATGGGGCATGGGGGAAGGCATTTATCACTTTTCGTTCATTGTTTACCGGATATCCTTTGTTCTTTCTTCCCAGAAGACATTGAAGCTTGAAACAGGCTCTTCGCACAGGTAAACAGACGTGCCGTATTCGCGCGCATCAGGATCTGATACTGCCCCTACCAGGGTTATTTTACCGAACAGAGCCCTTACATCATCACCCATCTCACCATTGATATAGACCATTGTAGTGATTTCGGTGTTGAACTTCCGGGGGAACCAGTAACTGAAGCTCTCATGAAAGCTCACAGCTTCCGGCAATCCATACTTTTTACCAATGACAGTTATTGCTCCGGCGTGTCCATAGTTTTCACCGTATATGAATGCTGCCTGCTTGTCTCCGATCATGCTATAAGCGCTGTCAGCAAGGATAGTGAGCTCTTCCCATCCGATCATATCAGCATAATCCTGCGGCAATGAGTGAATTGTACCGTCTTCAAATCTTCTTCCCAGATCGATACCATATTTTTCGTCGAGCACTTTAAAGTAAGTCTTCAGGCCATCTTTGTTGAGAACAGGTAATCCGATGGGTACAACGGTGACTGTCATCAGAACCATGAACAGTGGTAAGATAATCCTTGCTGCTCTGTTCCTTAGCCATGTGTCATATGCGACCCCGCCGGCGGCGATCATCATTGGGTATATACCGAGAGTATAATAGCCTTTTCCCTTAAGCAGCATTAGGGCAATTATGATAAAGAGTGCAAGGAAGCCCAGGAATCTGAAATTTTTCATCTTTCCGGAAAAGAAGAGAAAGATCAGTCCTCCGATCACCAGTATTGACCCGGCATAAGGACTGATTATCTGCTCTGTAAGAAAGGTGGCGACATCCATATGAACCAGTTGGGTATCATACAGGTCAGACATATGGTTAATGACCGGGAAGCCCTTTGCTGCCTGCCAGATCAGATTTGGAAGGAAGATCAATCCTCCTGCGATCATACCTGCCCAGAAAGCTTTCCTGGTGAAAACACTCCGGTATTTTGTAAACGGGATAAAAAGCAGCAGTCCAATGAATAGTAGTCCTGAGAGATATTTGTTAAGCAGGGCAAAACCGGCAGCTATTCCGAAATAAAGGAGAAACCTGTCCTTGCTGGTATTTATAAATTTAATTATCAGCCATATACAGAGTGTCCAAAGAAATATTTCAATGTGTACTGGCTGAAAGAGGAAGTAAGATCTCATGAAAAAGATTGAGACTGACAGTCCGATTGCGGCAAGTATCGAACTATATCTTGAGCCACCCAGTTCCCTGGCCATGGAGGCTATCAAAAAAATCATTACACCGCCGAGCAGGGAAGGGAATAGTCTTACGGCAAAGAGATTAGTCCCCAGGAGGTTCTGCATGAGCCAGCTGACCCATCCGATAAGCGGAGGCACACTGTTGTAACCGAAATCAGGGTGCTGGCCGAGTGAAAGATAGAGCAGCTCGTCGCGGTGATATTCAAGGTTATCATATACCAGTATTCGCACCGCAATATTAAGCAGGGCTATTGCCAGAATAACAGGGTCAACTCTTTTAAAAACCTTTGTTTTCATATTGCCATGCCCACTACTGCCTATTGCCTACTGCCTTCTGCCTTTTATCCATTCCTCAACCGAGATCACAAATGCATAACTCTTCATCGCTGCCAGAGTGGAGGCATGTACATCTGCTGCCAGAACCTCCCGGTCACCGAATTTCAGGTTTCGTGACGCACAGGCATCGTGAAGCAAAATGACAGAATAACCAAAATCATGTGCAGCCCGCACAGCAGCCTCAACACACATCTGTGTCTGCATCCCGCAGATAACTAATGTATCGACCCCGAGATCCTTGATATGCTCTGTCAGTCCTGTGCCCAGAAAACTGTTAACCTCTTCCTTGACGAATACCGCTTCGCCCGGTACGGGTTTGACCAGGTCATTTATTTCCATCCCTGCTGCTGACTTATGCTGAATGAAAATGACAGGATTACTTTCTGCCCGGGCATGGGCTATAGCTGTGGCAGCTTTTTCGGCTGCCTGAACCGGCTCAACCAGTTCAGACCGGCCTCCGGGAAAATAAAAGTTCTGAATGTCAATCACCAGCAGTGCATAGCTCTTCTGCGCTTCCATGACAACGACTGCAGAGATCAGTGCAAGGGAGAGAATTATCTTTTTCATTTTATGTCACTTGGTTATGGTTCAAAATTAGAGGTTAATTCTGTATTGCGCAGGAACATCTGCCATTAAAAATTGTTATACTTTTCAGAAGAGAAAAACCAATAGCCAACCCTGATGAAATATTTCAGTTATTTAATCACTGCATTGCTTGCATTTCTATCATTTACAGGATGCAGCAGCGTCAGAAGTGAAAGGGAAACACCCTATGTTGTCATGGTCTCGCTTGATGCTTTCAGATGGGATTACGATTCGATTTACGGGACTCCTGTGCTCGATGATATTGCAGATAAAGGGGTGATGGCAGTAAGGCTTATCCCCTCCTTTCCGACAAAAACGTTTCCGAACCACTATTCAATAGCCACCGGACTATACCCTGATCATCACGGGCTGGTGAACAACAGTTTTTATGCTCCTGACCTTGATCTTGTTTACAGGATAGGAGACAGGACCATGGTTTCAAACGGCGCTTTTTACGGTGGCGAACCTGTATGGATCACAGCACGCAAGGCCGGCCTGAAAACGGCATCGTTCTACTGGGTAGGTTCCGAGGCACCAATCATGGGCATACAGCCTGATTTCTGGAAGCCTTTTGATGAGGAGGTACCCTTCAGCGACCGCGTTGACACGGTGCTTGCCTGGCTTTCCCTGCCTGAGCAGAAGAGGCCTCACCTGGTGACTCTCTATTTTGAAGAACCTGACGCTGTCAGCCATGTATACGGACCGCTGTCACCTGAGACAGGTTCTGTCGTCAGGAGCCTCGACAGTCTCATGGGCGTTTTGCGTGAGGGGATCAGTAAGCTGCCTCATGCAAAAAAAATTAACCTGATCGTTCTGTCTGACCATGGCATGGCTGAGATTGACTCTTCCCGCTATAATTATGTCTTTGACACTCTCCCGCAGGCAATGGTAAAACGGATTTATGGCGGGTCACCAGTATGGGCTATAGAGCCTGCTGAAGGGATGACCGACAGTGTGTTGTATTATCTTAATATTCAGCATGGTATGAAAGCTTACCGGAGAGAGAACCTGCCTGCCCACCTGCATTACGGTACTCATCCGCGTATACCGGCAGTGGTTCTCATTGCTGATCCGGGATGGGTAGCAGGTGTGCGCCCAAAGCCTTCAGGTTATAACAGGGGTGATCACGGTTACGACTGGAAATTCCGAGATGTGCACTCAATATTCTATGCAGAGGGTCCGGCCTTCAGGAAGGGTTTAGCGGTTGATACGCTGTACAATGTGGATGTTTATAATATCATCTCGAAGATACTGAACCTGACCCCAGCACCGAACGACGGCGACCGGGAGAGGATCTCACCTCTTTTCAGATGACACCGGATTTGCAAAGTCGATATTTCTTTTAATCATCTTGAAACCGGTGCGCTTTATTGCCGATGACTTGAACAGTCTTTTAAAATCATCCGGTGTCATTGACAGCCAGTCCTTTCTGGTCAGCTGGGTGACAGGGTATTCAGGGACGAGCTCCTTGTCAGTGTAATGCACCGCTTTTTTGTTCCACGGACAAACTTCCTGGCATCGGTCGCAGCCGAAAATTATATTTTCAGTTTTGCCCCTGAATTCTTCCGGCAGATCTCCTTCAAGCTCTATTGTCATGTAAGATATGCACCGGCGTGCATCAATCGTACGGTTATCGCATATGGCACCCGTGGGACATGCTTTTATGCAGAGGTCACAGTCGCCGCAGCGGTCGCGTGAAGAAGCGTTTTCATATAAAAACTCCGCCGAGGTGACAATCTCGCCGAGAAAGATAAATGAACCCAGTTCTTTGTTGATGACAAGACTGTTGCGTCCGCGCCATCCCAGCCCTGCGCGTATGGCCCATGCCTTTTCGGTTACCGGTCCCGCATCACAGAAAGCCCTGGAAACTGCACCCGGCACTTCTTTCTTAATGATCTTTATAACGCGTTCAAGCTTTTCTTCAACCACCACATGATAGTCCCTTACCCGGGCATACCTGCTGACAAAGTAATTATCCCTGCCTGCAGCGGGATCGTTGCTGTAGTAGCGGAGCCCTGCCACTATAACTGACTTTGCTCCTGCAACCAGCGATGTTATGTCACCGCGTTTATCGAGGTTTCTTTCCAGGAATTTCATCGTGCCGTTTTTCCCTTCGGCAATCCATTCACTTATATGCTGACTGTCTTCATGATGCGAGGAAGCCGGTGCGATACCGATGATATCAAAGCCTTCCGTACGAAGCGCTTCGTGAACCTTCCAGGTAAGAGCTATTTTGCGGGCATCAGTCATGGCTAAGATATTTATAAAAATCCCAGTTCAAGTTTTGCTTCTTCAGTGAGCATGCTGCGGTCCCAGGGGGGATTGAAAGTAAGGGTCAGGTCGCACTCTGTCACGCCTTTTATGCCTGCCACCTTGTATTTGACTTCCTCAACGAGATCCTCAGCCATGGGACAGTTCGGTGCGGTGAGGGTCATGGTGATATGTGCCTTCTGCTCCTCATCGACCCTTACCTCATAGATAAGGCCGAGATCGTATATGTTCACAGGTATCTCGGGATCAAAAATGCTCTTCAGCACTCCCACTATCCTTGCTTCGGTCTCCTGTATCTCCTGTGTGTTCATGATTGTTCCTGTTTTGATTTGAATGCCAGCGCATAGAGCCTCATCTGCTTCATCATTGAAAGCAGCCCGTTGGAACGGGTGGGCGAGAGGTTCTGCCTCAGCCCTATCCGGTCAATGAAATAAATGTCGGCACTGATAATCTCATCCGGCGTGCGTCCTGAAAAGACCCTGACAAGCAGCGCTACGATGCCGCGGGTGATGAGGGCGTCACTGTCGGCCGTATATGTTATCATACCGTTTTCGAATGAAGGATAAAGCCACACCTTGCTCTGGCATCCTTCTATAAGGAAGTCAGGGACCTTGTGAGACTATATCGAAGGGGGGAAGTGTCCTTCCTATATCGATGAGATACTCATACCTTTCCATCCAGTCGCCGAAGACTGAAAATTCATCAATGATCTGATCCTGTATTTCGTTCAATGTCATAGTCATAATGTCAGGCGAACATTTCCGTCACTTTTCCAACTCCTTTTACCAGGCTCTCTATCTCTTCATCGGTATTGTAGAATGCTATCGAAGCCCTCACGGTGCCTGTGATGCCGTATCGGGTCATCACCGGCTGAGCGCAGTGTGTTCCTGTTCTTACTGCAATGCCCATCTTGTCAAGAATCATGCCGGCGTCATACTGGTGTACAGTTCCCGGGAGGAAAGATACCACAGAGACTTTTTGCGGAGCTGTGCCATAGATACGAACACCGTCTACGGATAATAGTCCGCTTGTTGCCTGAGCCAGGAGAGCCTGTTCCCGTTCGGCCACTGCCTCCCTGCCTAGGGCTGATACATAATCGAGGGCTGAAGCGAGACCAATGGCTCCGGTGAAATTTGTTGTTCCTGCCTCGAACTTAAAGGGCAGCTCATTATATGTCGTCTTCTCAAAGGTGACGTTGGCGACCATGTCTCCTCCTCCCTGGTATGGAGGTATTTCGTTGAGCCATTTCTCCTTGCCGTACAGTACCCCGATGCCATTGGGTCCGTATATTTTGTGCCCTGAAAAAACGAAAAAATCACAATCCAGATCGGCCACATCGACAATGCCGTGCTGGATGATCTGTGCGCCGTCGATGAGCACAGGCACCTCATGGCGATGTGCTTCCGCAATGATCTCCTTAACAGGGTTTACAGTACCAAGCACGTTCGAGGCATATGTGATGGCTACAATCCGTGTCCGTTCAGTAAACATGCCGCGGTAAGCATCCATATCGAGCACCCCCTGATCCGAAAAGGGGATGACCCTCAGCTTTGCATTCTTCCTTTCGCACAGCATCTGCCATGGGACAATATTGGCATGGTGTTCCATACCGCTTATGATGATCTCATCGTTCTTATGAACGAATTTTTCGCCGAATGAAAAAGCTATGGCATTTATCGCGGAGGTTGTGCCGGCAGTGAATATTACCTCCTCTTTTTTGGGTGCACTTATAAATGCTCTTACGGTCTCACGGGCGGCTTCATAGCGATCCGATACCAGGTCAGAGAGGTAATGCACTCCGCGGTGTACGTTGGCATTGGCTGTGCGGTACATCTCATCCATCACCCGGAGTACCTGGACAGGCTTCTGGGTGGTGGCCCCGTTATCGAGGTAAACCAGCGGCTTGCCGTTGGCCTTTACCGACAGAATCGGGAATTCGGAACGTATCTCATCTATGCTTCGCGGGAGGTTCATGTTACCGGTCAGTTACACTGTATGGCGCAGGAGGCACAGCGCGACAATTCGCCTCGGAGACGTTGCAGAACAAGGTTATCGATGCGGTCACGCAGAGCGTCAATGGGGATATTCTGTATCACCTCATGAGCGAAGCCGAACATCAGCATCAATCTTGCTTCCCGCTCATCTATGCCACGTGAACGCAGGTAGAACAGGGCATTCTCGTCAAGCTGACCTACCGTTGCCCCGTGACTGCATTTTACATCATCGGCAAAGATCTCAAGCTGCGGCTTAGTGTCCATTTTGGCGCTGTCTGAAAGAATAATGTTATTGTTGCGCTGAAATGCATTGGTTCCCTGCGCTATCTTATGTACCATAATACGGCCGTTGAATGCTCCGGTGGAGTTGTCATCAAGCACACCCTTGAAGAGCTGCGTGCTGTTACAGTTCGGGGCAGCATGGTCTATGTTGACAAAATTGCCTACGTGCTGATGCTTGTCGGCCAGGAAAAGGCCGTAGGAATGTGTCTCCCCGTTCTCACCGGCCAGATAGTGCCAGGTGGCGTTGCGTACCAGCCCGCCGTGGAGGGAGATATTGTTTGATGATGCATAGCTGTCACGCTCCTGGTGGATAAAGGTATGTGTGATCTTACCCGAGTTGTTGTGCTGGTTCTGCACCCTTACTATATCGAACCGTGCATTGCATCCGACATAAACCTCAGTGATAGTGTTCGTGAGGAAGTGCTGCGGTGAGATTGCATGATCGCAAACAAGCAGTGAGAGCTGTGCGCCATCCTCCACCACTACCAGGTTACGGTCCTGGACAAAGATATCCTTGCCGGAGTGAAGCAGGTTGACTATCTGTATGGGTTTCGTATAGACTGTGTGCTTCGGTGCGTAGATAAACAGCCCGTCGGAGGCCAGGGCAGTGTTCAGAGGTACCAGTCCGTCTTTTGCGTTATCGACATATTTGTTGTAATGCTTTTCCACCAGTGCAGGGAACTGTTTGACGGCAGACTTCATGCTGCCGACCCATATACCTCCGGGAAGCATCACCAGGCCCTTTTCGCTGTTCGGGAAGAAGCCGTTGAGCAGTACCATGTTCCATACGTCCAGGTCCTCCACCTCGCAGTGGAACTTCTCGGCTTCAGTGAAGTCGGCGGGCACGGGAGAATAATAGTCCTGGTAATTGTAACTGAGAAAGGTTTCGAGATTGGTATATTTATATGCTTCGTTCTTCCTGTCAGGAATGCCAAGGCGTTTGAACTCCTCGAAGGCGTTCTCGCGGTACCTGTTAAACAGCTCCGGGAATCTTTCAGAAAGCCCTCCCGGCTGTCAGCATACAATGCCGACATTTTACTTATCACTTCCGGTCTGTAGTCCATGACTTTTCGCTTACGTCTGCTTCTTTTCTTATCCAGTCATATCCTCTCTCTTCAAGCTCGAGAGCAAGTTCAGGTCCGGCCGATTTGACAATGCGCCCGTCATACATCACATGAACAAAATCAGGCACAATATAGTCAAGCAGTCTCTGGTAATGTGTTATGACTATGACCGAGGTGTCAGGCCTGCGTATCTTGTTCACGCCGTTGGCGACGATGCGCAGGGCGTCGATATCGAGTCCCGAGTCTGTCTCATCAAGGATAGCCAGTCGCGGTTCGAGCAAGGCCATCTGGAAGATCTCATTCTTCTTTTTCTCCCCGCCTGAAAAACCTTCATTGACACTTCTGTTGGTGAGGGCTGAGTCTATCTCTACCAGTTCTTTCTTTTCGCGCATAAGACGCAGAAAATCAGAGGCAGACAGGGGCTCAAGACCGTGGTGCTTGCGTTGCTCATTGATGGCGGTCTTCATGAAGTTTACCATGCTTACCCCGGGGATTTCAATAGGATACTGAAACGAGAGGAAGATGCCATCGCGGGCTCTCTCCTCAGGTGACATCTCGAGCAGGTTATGCCCGTCATAGGTGACTGAGCCATGAGTAACTGTTGCTATCTCACGTCCTGTCAATACGTTGGCCAGTGTGCTCTTGCCGCTGCCGTTGGGTCCCATGATGGCATGTATCTCACCGTACCCGACCTCAAGGTTCAGACCTTTGAGGATTTCCTTTGTATCAATTGAGGCTCTGAGTTCTTTTATCTCTAACAAAAAGTTGTTTTTCATATCATCTTTAATGTAAAATCATTTTATCCGACACTGCCTTCAAGGCTTATTGCCAGGAGTTTCTGGGCTTCCACGGCAAATTCCATAGGCAGCTTGTTCAGCACCTCGCGGGCATAACCGTTTACAATAAGGCCGATAGCATCTTCGGTGGATATACCGCGCTGGTTGCAGTAGAAGATCTGATCTTCACCAATGCGTGAGGTGGTTGCCTCATGTTCGACTATCGCTGTCGGGTTGTCAACCTCGATATAGGGAAATGTATGTGCTCCGCACTTGTCGCCAAGCAGCAGCGAGTCGCACTGTGAAAAATTACGTGCGCCTTCCGCCTTGCCCAGCACCTTGACCAGGCCGCGGTAACTGTTCTGCCCGAACCCCGCCGAGATGCCCTTGGAGACGATGGTGCTTTTTGTGTTCTTGCCTATGTGGATCATCTTGGTACCGGTGTCAGCCTGCTGGTAATTATTGGTGACAGCCACCGAGTAGAACTCCCCGGTACTGTTGTCACCGCGCAGGATGCACGAAGGGTATTTCCATGTTATGGCTGAACCTGTCTCAACCTGTGTCCATGATATCTTTGAGTCATCGCCCTTGCATATACCCCGCTTTGTCACGAAGTTCAGAATCCCGCCTTTCCCGTCCTTGTCGCCCGGGTACCAGTTCTGCACCGTGCTGTATTTGACCTCTGCACCGCGTTCGGCGACTATCTCCACCACGGCGGCATGAAGCTGGTTCTCGTCGCGCATGGGAGCCGTGCAGCCCTCGAGGTAACTCACATAAGCCTCTTCGTCAGCTATGAGCAATGTACGCTCGAACTGTCCGGTGTTGGAGGCATTGATACGGAAGTAGGTCGACAGCTCCATCGGGCACCTGACGCCTTTGGGTATATAACAGAATGAACCGTCAGAGAATACGGCCGAGTTGAGTGTTGCGAAGAAGTTATCAGTATATGGAACAACCGATGCAAGGTACTTCTGCACCAGCGACGGGTGTTCTTTCACTGCTTCCGAGAAAGAGCAGAAAATGATCCCCATCTCTGCCAGGGTTTCGCGGAAGGTGGTCTTCACTGAAATAGAGTCCATCACCGCATCGACGGCAACACCTGTCAGATGCTTCTGTTCCTCAAGCGGGATGCCCAGCTTGTTGAATGTCTTGATAAGCTCAGGATCAACGTCACTGAGGCTTGAAGGAGCTATTTTCTGCCTTGGTGCAGCATAAAAGCTGATCTCCTGATAGTTTATCTCCGGTATCTTCAGGTTAGCCCATGCCGGCATCTTCATCGTCAGCCAGTGGCGGTAAGCCTTCAGGCGGAACTCGAGGAGCCATGCAGGCTCTTCTTTCTTTGAAGAGATGAGCCTTACAACATCTTCATTAAGGCCAACGGGAATAACATCAGTCTCGATATCGGTTACAAACCCGAATTTGTATTCGCCCGATGTTACATCGCTCAGTACCTTGTCCTGGTCGTTTTCCATAAAATATATTCTTCAGCATGCATAAACATTCAACAAGCATGCATGCTTAAAGTTCTAAGTATTTGCTGTAAATCAAGCAAAATTACATAAAAATGGGGAAAATACCCTGAAGGCCGCGCGGACTACCTCCTGTTGTTTATGACAAGAGCACCGATAACGCCTGGCACCCAACCGCAGAGAGTGAGGAGGAAAACGATAAGAACTGAACCGCATCCCTTGTCAATAACAGCAAGGGGAGGGCAGATGATGCAGATAAGTACGCGGAAAAAACCCATGGTTATTTGCGATTTGCGATTACTCAAATTTACAAACTTCTTCGGTTCGTATGTTCATTTGTTCGTTTGTTCGTTTGTTCTGACCAAATGATCAGAAGCCTGCAGTATCTTCAACTTCAGATCCGGAGGATAGTCCGGGTGATCATCGAGGAATTTTTCTACCGTTGTTTTAGCCTCTGTTGAATGATGGCCTGCCAGGGTAGTTGTGATCCAGTTTCCCGGGAAGAAAATATCTCCGGTGCTTTTTATTTCCTCAAGCATCTCAAGCGACGGGAGGATATAATGTTCCGATCTCTGTGCCACCATCGGGTGGTGAAGGTATTCAAGCGCTTCGATTACCCACGGTTCATGCTCACGGTTCACCGGGTTACTCAGACTGTTGAAGAAGGCATCGCGGACTGCCTGATCTGATGAGACGGATGGCACCACGAATTCAAACCGGAGCAGCCGGTCATTTGAGGTAATTCTGCCACGCTGACCGGCGATGATCTCCTCTGCCTTGTCATAACCCTTGACCGCCATGGTCAGAGTAAGTGTACAGAGCTCATCCTCACTCAGTTCAAGACCACCGGGCAATAAGGTGCTCTCCCATGTTTTTCTTAGATTGGTCATTCCGTCTTCCGTGACGGCTATATTGCGGTAAAGGTCGAACCAGGTTCGCTGAACAGCGGGGTCAGTTGTCTGCAACACCTTCTCCCACAACATCTTCTCGGCATCTGCTGCAACGCTATCGCGCTCAGCCGAAGAAAGGAAATCCCAGAAGACCGATGAAAATCTTTCGGCAAGATAGTTTTGCAGCTGAAGGTCATTTTCCGACTCAAGAGCAGTGAAGATGGTTCTGTAAAAGGTCGCGGGAGCGATCTTCCCATTGACAAGGTTCTCGTACATATTGATCCACAGGACACCCCGAAGCAGCTGATCATCAAACTCATTGATATGCAGGGTCAGATGATCCGCAGTGAGGCTGTCAAAGATAAACGTACCGTACGCTCTGCCGGAGATATCAGGTATAATGCATAAAGGTTCCTCATCTGTCATGATGAACGATTTATTGTCAGCCGGGATCACTTCGCCGGTGACCGTATCAGTCCGGGTAATTACCATCACATTCAGTGTCTGCGGCCAGTGCCTGATAGTCCCTGCCGGGTCGTCTTCCATGAAGGTGATTTTGTACCCGTTCTGCAGCCTGGCGACAACCGGTTTCAGAACAGGCATCCCTGCCTCCCTGATCCACATCCTGCTCCACTCTCCGAGCGGCTTGCGGGTCACATTCTCAAGTATTGATATGAGATCATCCCAGCGGGCATTACTCCACGAGTATTCCTTCAGATACATCTGCAGTCCTTTACGGAGGTCGGCTTCGCCGGCGAGTATTTCAAGCTGCCGCATTACGACAGGTGCCTTGTTGTAAATAATGTCTCCGTACAGGGAGCCCGCATCTTTCATGTTGTCAAGGTCCTGTATAACCGGGTTGGTACCGCGGGTGCGGTCGACATCATAGGCGGCAGGGAAACGCGAGAGAAGAAAACGCAGTTCATGGTCAAGGTCCGGGAAGTCAGGACTGACGATCTTGTCTGACATGTATCCGGCGAACACCTCTTTGAGCCATACGTCATCAAACCATTTCATTGTGACAAGATCGCCGAACCAGATATGGGATGTTTCATGCGCAATCAGTGATGCACGCGACAGCCTCTCATCCAGGGTGGGCGATTCATCAAGAAGGAGTGAAGATGCCCGGTAATATATCGATCCGGGGTGCTCCATGCCTCTGTACTGGAATGAAGGAATGAGAACAAACCCGAATTTGTCGAAGGGATAAGGTATCTGCGTATAGTCCTCCAGCCACTTCATCGAATTATAATGAAGTTTAAAGATCTCATCAGCATTGTTCTCAATATAACCTGGTCGTGTCTCGCGGTGAAGCATCTCCATCGCCACGCCGTCAATTTCTTTTTCCACCAGGTCAAATTTACCGGCAGCAAAAGCAAAGAGGTAGGTGCTTATCGGTTTTGTCTCTGAGAACCGCACCGTGATTTTGCTATCAGAGGTGTCATTGCTGACTGCCGGACTGTTTGACATGGCCCTGTAACCGTATGGCATTTCAAGAGTTAGGCTGAAGCGGGCTTTGATATCTGGCTGGTCGAAGCAGGGGAATACCGTTGAGGCACGGTCTGGGACAAACAGGGTATAGAGAAAATCATCATTGCGGTTGAGCGACAGATCGCCTGCACGGAATGAGAGTTCAATCCTGTTAAATCTTTTCGTAAGGTATTTTTCCGCAACTATTATATGTCCGTTGATAACTGACGGATCAGTTGCTTTGCCGTTGACCAGCAATGAATGAATGTAATCATGAGGCACGCGGAAGTCAATGACCACCGGTTCACGTTTTGATGACAGTGCGAAGTCTATGACGGCCTTACCGGCAATTGGTGCTTCTTTTTCTTCAGGGATGCTGAATGAGAAGTTATAGGTTACATTTTTTATTGTGGCATTACGGTATGTTGCCAGAAGCTTCGAAACTCCCTCCTCAAAATATTTTTCTTCGTCAACAGGGTGACATGAGATAACCAGCAGAAAAGGAATGACTTTCAGCAGGGTCAGGGCGGATGGCAGGTTTTCATCTTCTATGCTAGTTGAATGAATGAACATCCGAACAAACGAATTTAGAAATCAGAACTGATACAGAACAATCAGACAACTTTAGACTGCAGACCTCAGACCTCAGACCTAGCACAGCTCCTGGAATGCCTTCCTGAAGTCCATCGGTCTGGCGATGTTATGGAAGGTCTCTTTGGTACCACCGGTGCCGATGATCGTTATTGAGCCGTAATTGAGGAGGCGGCCCATCACTGTCTGGTCGACGTTTACCGTTTCAATCTTTGAGAGGTTCATCTCAAAGGTCCTCCTGGCTATAAAACCCTCCTTGATAACTATCCTTCTGTTGGTAATTACAAACTCTGAGAGCCACCTTTTCAGCCAGGCGTAAATAGTGAGCGTAAATATTGACTTCAGTGAGAAGAAGATGACCCAGTGTAGTTTGGTTTCGAAAGCCACAGTCTCATCCTTGATGAGATGTTTGTTGACGTAGCTGCCCATTTTTTATTGTTATGGTAATTATTATGATCAGTCCGTCACTTTCACGGCCTTGTCTTCGCTCTGCCAAAGGCCGTGTTTTGTACATACAGCCATGGCGCTGAGGTTCATTGACACCTCCGGGGCGACGATGAAAAAATCGACCTCAAAGTGAGTAGGTTTATGGCCGTTGACGCCGGCAGTATATCTTGCCTCGGCAAGCAGTGTCTCACGGTTCCAGAGCTGCATAAGGCCTATGAAATGGTCATGATCATCGGGATGAGGGTATTCCTCGCCGAGACGTACCTTGACCATGAATTTTTCTCCTCGTTTGACTGAGTTGGGACAGATTACATGTGGCATATGGCGGTCGAGGTAATCGCGCATTACCTCTTTGTCTTCCTTCTCAATCTCAAGGGCTTTGAATACTCGTGGCATAGTCTTTATTTTTTAAAATATTTTCTGTTGTTTTACTGGATCAGATCACTGATCCGATCATCATGTAAATTTAGTAAAATTATGCAGCTTCCCTGCATATCCGTTGAACCAGAGGCAAAGGGATAAATTATATTTTTATCCGTAGGTCAAGTCGTTATTCCTTCCTGTCAGGTGCCTCGACATACTTTTTGAAATTATTCAGGATCGCCTGCCACCCTTCCTTTTGCAGATCTACGGTGTTTTCCTGTTCAGCTTCAAAGGCTTCCGTGACTGCTGTCACATCTCCCCTTGGAAAGAACAGAACCTGCATGTTTCTTCCGTCGTCGAGGGTGCTTTCTATTTGTTTGTGATGTTCCACCCTGGTGTGTTTTCCTGAAAAGTCGAAGCCGAAACTGCCGTCCTTAGCCTCCATCCGGGAAAGAAACATGCCATCTGCCCTCAGGTCGTTTTCTGCCCTGGTTGTGTGCCAGTCGTCCGATGCATTGTTCCAGTGAATAATATGGCGCGGATCTGTCCAGAGCTTCCAGACAGTTTCAACCGGTGCCTGTATTGTCGCTTCGACGATGATGATTGTTTTTTCCGGTATTTTCATGATGTTTCCTCCCTTTAATGTTTCTTAAAAAGAAACAATCCGGAGGTATATTATGTTTACTTTTTCCGGCGCGGATGCAGTCCTTATAATGGCAACCATTTGAAAATATGCCGGAATTTATTGTAATTTGGATGAACCAATTCTGACACACATGAAAAAAACTATTTACTTCTTAATTCCTGCATTAATATTAGCGCTGAACGACTTATTCTTCGGTCAGTACGGCACAGGGTCTCACTGAGGTGAAAGACTTAATTTACTCTGATATCCTTCAGGAACAGAGGATCGTTAAAGGTCTTTCTTCCCTGAGACATGGAAACCCGGCTCAGATGAGAAATATGAGGTTATCTATCTGACCGACGGGGAATGGGTCGCCGAGGTATTCCCGTTTATCTACAAGTTTAACAGGAATGAGAATTACATCCCGCAAATGATACTGGTTGCCATTCCCAACAGGTATATCGACAAGGTAAACCAGCGCGACAGGGATTTTTTACCGGTTCATGTGGATGACAATGCACTCTCAGGAGGTGCTGATAAGTTTATCTCCTTTCTTAAAACTGAGCTAATTCCGTATATAAATAAAACCTATCCAACTAACGGAACAAACTCGCTTTACGGACACTCATACGGTGGATTATTTTCAATGTATACCTTCCTCATAGAACCGGAGTTATTCGAAACCTGTTTTGCCACTGATCCGTCTTTCTGGTGGAACAATGATTTTGCCATTAAGCTGGCTGCCGAAAACTGGGAAGTATTAAAACCGACAGGCATTTATGGATTGCCGGAATAGAATCAACCTATAAGAATATGGGCATCGGCCGCATGGATTCGGTGCTTAAGCTTAATGCGCCTGAAAATGTATACTGGAAAATAGGCCTGTTCCCAAACGAAAGCCATAATTCCGTGAGGCTTAAAGCAATATATGACGGACTGAAATTTTCCTATGCTGGTTATCCCGGGACACCTCCCGAATTTCACCCGATGAACGGCATTCTGTTAAAGGACAAACCGGCCTCAATCTTTATGTTCAGTACTTATCCGACCTCAGGTATACAATGTAGATGGTACGGAGCCAACAAAGACATCGCCCGAAGCGGAGCAAGGATGTTTACTATTACAGGTCCTGCCGGTTAAGCATAAAATCGTTTATTCCGGGTGCAACTACAGTGCAACGGCGAAGGGCAATTTTGAACTCGGAGAGATATTACCATCACTGCCGAAGCTTAAAAAGGCTTGCCGGGCGGATTAAAGTATTCGTACTATGAAGGAAGCTGGGACAGCCTCCCGGATTTCAGCAAATTAAAACCTGTCGCAACAGGAGTTGCTGACAGCACCTTCAGTATTCAGAAGCTGCCTGTCAAAACCAATTTTGCATGCCTGTTCGAAGGATATCTCGAGGTTGTGAATGGATGGTTATTATATTTTTGGTTTGGCTTCAGACGACGGCTGCAAAACTGTATCTCGGCGACAAGCTTATTCTGAATAACGACGGACTTCATGGCGGAGATCTGTTAAGTCGTTTGTCCTGCCACTGCAGAAGGGATTCTACCCGATCCGGATGGAATACTTCCAGAAGGAAGGAGGAAGCGGCCTTGAAATGGTTACTTGAGCCGGATGCAAAGCCCGGAGAATCCGATAAGATACCCTGGAGGTTTCAGTATCACAGATAAGCAGAATCGGCAAACGGACTATTGGCAGCATTATGACACAAATAAACCGTGAACAAGCATATCAACGATCTGTCATTAACGTAGCCTGGGCGGCTCATAAGGGAGCAGGTGCGGATACGGGCAGTAAAGCTGAAAAATTCATGCAGCAAATGCTGCCTCCGCATTCCTTCAGAATGACCGATCTTCATCCGGACATAATCATTTTCATGAGCGGCGGCTCGGAAAGGAAAGCCATTTCGATGATGCAACCCGGGCATCCGGTACTGTTACTAAGCATCAAAGGTAACAATGCCTATGCTGCAGCTACCGAGGTAATGGCATGGGCGGTGAACAACAACATATTCGCCATGCTGTCAGATGCCACTGAAGCCTTTGAATCAGGATTGATTGACAGATGGTGCAGGACAGTCAGGGTGTGGAACAGCCTCCGGGGACAGAAGGCGGGCCTGGTAGGGTCTGTCTCAGACTGGCTCGTCGCTTCGGAAGTGCCAGCTGAAAGGTTACTGAATCTTTTTGGCGTCATACTCGAAAAAATAACGTGGAACACCCTTCAGGATTACAGGGAGCAGGAGCCTGATGCCTCTCTGTTGAACCGGTTCAATAGAGACAACGCGGCTGGACTGGCTGAAGCCGCTAAGGTACTTACACTTTTACGCAGGCTGATTGAGAAAAACGGACTGAATGCGATTGCGGTTGAGTGCTTCAGCCTGGTGCAGCAACAGAAGGTAACGGCATGCCTTGCTCTTGCCCAGCTCAATAACGAAGGCGTGGTAGCAGCATGCGAAGGTGACCTTGCATCAATGGCTGGCATGATGCTGCTGAAGGCTGCCACCGGTTCGGTTCCCTGGATGGCTAATACTACAAGTTTAACCAACAACAGACTTCTTCTGTCACATTGTTCAATTGCCTTTGACCTCGTCAGGGACATAAAGCTGGAAACTCATTTTGAAACAGATCTTTCCCTGGCAGTAAGCGGAACTATCAGTTCATCTGATGTTACTGTCTTCAGGTTTTCAGACACGCTCGACCGAGCCTTCATAGCGGAAGGCAAAGTGGCGGGCCACCCTGACCTCACAAACGCCTGCCGCACCCAGGTGGAAATCGAATTACCTTCACAATCACTGGCTTTATTGCGAACACAGCCTTTGGGGAATCACCTTCTGATGGCTCCGGGGAAATATGCCGAGATGCTCCGACTGGTCTGCACCTATAAAGGAATCAGGGTATTGAAACTTAATTAGGTTGACGCACCAGGCCTATTGCCTCTTCAAATGCCCTGATGAACCTTGTGAAAAAATTTGAATAGTCTTCCTGTTCAAAATATGCGGAAGTTTCTGCAGGAGACGAAGGAATATCTGCAAAGCTCCTGCCATCCCGGCATCTGCTTAACTCCGGTCCTGCAAAATAAATACGCTCTCCCTGAATCCGGTTGTAAAAATGCCAGCCTTTGCTTCCGGGTGTCTTTAAAATTTCTCCGTTAAAGGATGTGACGCTTTAATGGTACCTGCAGACAGCTCTTCATCAGTGATACCAAAAAAAGACTTGGTACAGAATGAACAGTTGTTATCTTTGCCGGAAGAATTTTTAATTTGCAGTTCATTTTTTATAAAGGATGACAGATAAATTTAATTAAGAACTATTAATCAAACCCTTAAAGACAATAATTATGAAATTGAGAAACACAGCATTGCTCCTTGGTATGGCAGCATTGATAATTGCAGGGCTCCAGGCCTGTAACCAGGCCCCGGCAAAAAAAAGCGTAAAATCCGGAACCGTTTATTACAGGAGCCTCCTGTTCAGCGAGACCCCATGGGACCTTGAAAGGGGCGCACGCGAGCTGACAGCTGAAGAGGCTTCAGACATCAACAGCTATAAGTTCACTTATGACGATACTGGCAGACTTCTTTCAGTCGAGTTTGTAAGAGGTGACGAACCACTTGGGTATGGCTCGATGGGCGGGGCAGCAAAAATAACCTACGCATATTCAGACAACAAACAACTCAAGCACTTTTTTGATGAGAATGGCCAGCAGATTGAATCGGGCGGTGTTTTTACCTATGAGTATACGCTGGATGAGAAAGGCATTCGGACAGGCCTTAAGTTTTTCGACAAAGATGGACAGCCGGTTGAGAACAGGAATAAGATCCATTCATGGGTATGGGCAATCCTCGATGACGGAATGGTGCAGGAAAAAAGATACAACCTCGCTAATGAAGAGACTATCATGAATCAATTCTGTCCTTTCTATGAGCTCAGATTTACTTATAACGACAAGGATTATGTCACCCGGATGGCCAATTATATGGGAGATACCCTGTATAACTGCACAGCTGAAAACTGCGGCGATATCGGGGTTTCATACTTTGAGTTCGAACCGAATGAATTTGGTGACAATCTGAGCTTCTCGGTATATAATGTTACAGGACAAATGTCAAATCTGTACTGGGGCTGGTCAAGAAGAGTAAGTAAATATGATGAGAACGGGTACGTTCTGGAAACTGCAGTTTTTGACCAGGACAATGAGTACGTGGGCGGGAAAAGCGTACCTGTAACCCAATATACCTATGACAGCCACGGTGCACTGATCGAAGCAAGGAATATGGACAAGGACAGAAATATCATCAATAGTCCTGACAACGGTGTTGCAATTACTGAATACAAATATGACGAGAAAGGCAACCGCACCGAAACGATCAGATATGACAAGGACAGGGTAGCTGTCGTTACTCAGTGATAATATCCGGACACAGATTATGGGCAAAAAACTAAGCTATTATGCTTTTTTCTTTTCATTGCTTGCAGTATTGGCGGCAGGTTGCACCGGCAAGAAAAGTGAAAAGAAACAGGAAGCAATTAAAGAAGTGGCGGTTGCACCTGTCATCGGACAGGAGACCCTGCTTCTGCTTAAGGACCTGGAAGCAAACGGCGATTATGTTAACAGCCAGTATTTCCCAAGCCTTATTAAAGCATCTGTTGTAAATGAAGAGCTTGGAAAAAATAACCTGATCGTTGATCTCAGGTCGCCGGAGCTCTTTTCAGAAGGGCATATCAAGGGAGCTGTAAATATGGATTTTGGAAAGCTTCCGGAATATTTTGAAACCGGTATCAAACCTTTTGAATTTGACAGGATAATCATTGTCTGCGAAGACGGACAGGTATCAAGCTACACCACAGCACTGCTCAGGATGATGGGGTACGGCAATGTCTTTGCCATGCGATGGGGAATGTGCGGGTGGAACAAGAGTTATGCAGAAGAGGGCTGGCTTAAAGGTGCATCCGGCAAATATGAAGACCGTCTGGAGGTTACCACCAATGAGACACCGGAACCTGCAGGAATGCCTGAGCTTAATACGGGCTTCTACAACGGGAAAGGAGATCGGAGATGAAAGATTTAAAAGGCTCTTTGCTGCCGGCACCGGTGATATCCTGATCACGGCGGATGAGGTCTTCAGTGATCCCGGGAAATATTTCGTAATTAACCTTGAACGGAAAGACAAATATGATGCCGGACATATCGCGGGAGCTGTAAGGTATAAACCTGAATCAACCCTTGGCTTCACTGACATGATGGCAACCATCCCATATGACAGAACAGTGGTTATCTACTGCGGTACCGGGCATAACTCGGGATTTGCAACCGCATTCCTGAGACTTTTCGGTTATGATGCCAGGACTCTTAAGTACGGTAACAACAGCTTTATGTACGATAAGATGGTAAAGGAAAAGAGTGCCTTATCATGGCTGCCCTTCACACTTGCAGAAACGAACGATTTCCAGGTAGTAAAATAATTAAAGGGTAATCATGGCCCATAAGTTCCGGCCTGGCAGAATCTGCAAGGCCGGAACTTTTTTATGGCAGCACATTCTTATGTACATCCTGAAGGATATAGATATTTTTTATACCCATCTCACTGAGCACCATCCATACCCTGGAAGAAACGGAGTTATCGTCAGAAAAAAGGATAACAGGACCCTTGTTCTTCCTTATAAGCGAAATGTTGGTTTTTTCGAGTATCGATTCGGGATTCATATTCAGGATTTTATCCTTTAACTGTTCAATCGCCGGAGCTTCATTTCCCAGTGCGATCAGCAGTATATCGCTGCTCATGCCAGAAATCTGATCTTCAGTAACGATGTTTGAGCGGAGAGCTGAAGGTTCGGCCCACCTGACGGCATCATATCTGAAATTATGACTGTAGGTCCTGATCATTACCAGTATAACCGCCAGAAGAGTTATTGAAAGAACGAGCCAGTATCGTCTGAAGAATTTCATCTGTTTATCCGTTTGGTTAATTTATTATTCACATCCGCCGTCAAGCTTTTTTGCAGAGAATTTTTTTGATTCGAGAAACTTTGTTTTCAGACTGTCAGGGAGGCTGTTCAGTTCGGTGAACATCTCTCCGGCGCGTCTTCTTGTTTCGAACAGGGCATTTTCCCTTGCCGTTATCCTGTCGCCTGTCAAATTTCGTCTCCATCACTGTCGTGATCCATTCAGTGATACCGCCTTCCATGACATAACTGTTGTCATATCCCAGTCCTCTGGCATATACCAGTGCATAATCCGCTTCGGTATCTTCCGTGGTATAGAAGATATTCCTGATCTTTTTATTTCCGAGCCATGCTTCCGGATCTTTCTCGATGAATTCCGGATAGGGGATATTTACAGCTCCGGGAATAGACTGTTTCCTGAATTCTTCCGGCGACCTGAGGTCAATCAGCTGGAAGAAGTTGTCCTCCCTGACAATAAGTTCCGCGACCTGGTCAACGGTGAATGAGACATCCTCTTTAAGGACATCCGAAAGAAGCTTTTCGGGCTTTGCAGTGAAAGAGCGATTAGCAGTGAGGGGCAGCAATGCCAGGATCAGGCTGAGCAGCAGGAGAAGTGCTGAAAATTCTTTTCTGATTTTCATACCTGATAGTTATAAGTCGTTTGTTATTTCAGGCCGGGCGAATTTTTTTTCGGCCAGCTCGGCTATCCAGAACATGGCAACCGCTGCGGTTACCATTAAAAGAGTGAAGAGCCCTGGAGAGAGGCCCAGTGATTCGTTGATCTTCACCGGTCCCCTGTAATGGGCATTGGCCAGCCCTTCGATCATAGGAAAAGACTCGGTGAAGAGAAATGCACCGGTAAATCCACCTGCGACAAAGACCATGGCGTCGATCTTGCCGATTGACATGGCGCACAGACCGGTGCCGGGGCAAAACCCGCCCATGATGAAACCGGCGCCCATTATTACTCCCCCGACGATGGATGCGGTGACGTAAAACTCGTTTACATATACCTGATTCAGATTCAGCACTCCCAGGTAACTGAGGAACTGTGAACCGATAAGGGCAACTATTGCAGCTGTGAAAAACACTTTAAGCACGGTGGCGTCATATCCGTAAAACATGCCTGCCAGTTTTCTGCTTGAGGAAAAGCCTGCCTGTTCAAGGGCAAATCCGAAGCCAGTCCCGATCAGCAATGCCGTCAGCATATTTAGCCATTCCGGGAACGCAAAGTATGATGATAATGGTGCCATATCTATTGAGTTATGTGTTTTACTTTAACCTTTAACCTTTAACCTTTAACCTTTTCTCAGATCCAATTCTTCCTGAAGAACCATGCAAAGGCAAATGCTGAGCCGAAGATGGCGATCATTGTCACGAATCCTGCTGTGGACAGGACAGCCATGCCGGATAAAGCCGCACCGCTGGTGCATCCCCTTGCCAGCTGACCACCGTAGACAAATAACACGCCGCCGAGAAATGCAAAGATCAGCCTCCGGGTGACGGATATCTTCGGGGATTTTTCTACCCTGAGCTTCAGTCTTCCCGAAACAGCGCCGGAGATAAGGCCACCGGCAACCACCCCGAATATCTCAAGTGTCAGCCAGTTTGTAAGCGGCTTTTTGCCATTCTCAAAATACTTTGAATAGTAGGCTGAGTTTTCGACATGCGGAGGATTGACGGCGCCGACAATTGAGACGACACAGTATTTTATACCTCCGCTGGCACCCAGTCCGCGGCCTGAAACGACCATTGCCAGGAGGAGGACTATGCCAAGCAGTGTTCCTGCCAGGTAGGGATTCATGTAGCTTCGCTTCATAATTGAAATTTCGGTTGGTGAAAGTTCTTCTGATGACAAAAATAGCAACTATGATTGTTACTTTCCTGGGTTGACAAGGAAATTCTCTCAGGCCAGCCCTATGAAATCCTCAGATATCAAGAAACAGGGAATTTGTATTTTGAGTTGTACGGGTTTGAACTTATATCCTATCAGGCCATTGACAAAAATACATGCAATCGGCTTAGTCTGGGAAGCAATCAGAAAATGATTGATGAATAAGCATCTGTAGCCACGGCCCCGATGCGATTGTCAGTTCTCCTGAAAGGGTAATTTGAGGGAATTACCGCGGAATTAAAAAATAACAAAATCTGTTTTATTTCAGAATTTATTTTTAAATTGCCATATCGAAGTATCATTTATGAATTTTACAAAGACAACATCTTATTCATTAAATGTGCTGAGCTATCTGGCGAAACATGAAAACGTCAGAATGTCAGCCATTTACCTTCATAAGAAACTTGACATCCCGTACTCATATTTACGTCAGGTCCTGGGCTGGGCTTACAAAGAAGGGATTTATTGACAGCAACAGGGGAACGCAGGGGAGGCTTTATCATAAGCAGAGACATATCAACGATTTATCTGGCTGACATAATTGAAGCTACCGAGGGACTGGATAGTTTAAACAGGTGTATCATGGGATTCAGTAAATGTCCGTTCAATTACGTGGTGTTCCATGCATCCGGTATGGGTAAATATGAGAATCGAGTATTCTTCAGATGTACTTAAAAAGACATCATTGAAAGATTTAATAATGATCAGGAAGTAATAATAAAAATCAAATTAACTAATCTAAAAAAAGAGGTCATATGGTTGATTCCGAAATGGTTCTTACAGGGCAGACAATTGCATATACAATTTATTGTATTGTAATTATTCTGGTTGTTGCCTGGTTTGCATGGAAAGTAACAGGTAACGGTAATGGCAAAGGGGTTAAACCGGCATTGTTTTATACTTTCGTCGGTTTTCTCACAGTCCTGGGCGTTTCATTGCATATCATAACGCTTAACACTATTCCCTGGACAAAAATGGATCTTAACAGATCTGATTATACGCCTGACAAGTCATTTAACATCACAGTCAGTAACCATCAGTTTATTCTCCCCGCAGAAAAGATGGTTGTAAATGTCAACGACAAGGTTCTTTTCGATGTAACGTCAGAAGACCTGACTTATGGCTTTGGTCTTTTCAGGGAAGACAACAGCATGCTGTTTCAGATGCAGGTTGTACCGGGGCACAGAAATGATGTTATCTGGCATTTTGACCGGCCCGGCGTGTACACTATCAGGTCAACTGAATATTCAGGCCCCAAAGGAGCAGCAATGATAGTGAAAGATGCGGTACAAGTAGTGCCTGAAAATGCTGCTAACTAAGACGTTTATAAATCTATAAAACATTACGGATATGAGTTTTACAAAAACATTTATATATGGTGAGGAAGGACTTTTCAAGTCTGAAACCCTGACCCAGATGCAAAAGCTGACACTGCGTTTTGTCGTTGTAGGGCTTATCTATTTCGGTTTTGTCGTGATTGAAGGAATGCTCATGAGGCTCTATGAGGTCAAACCTCTGCCATTTATCTCCGAACCTCAGTTTTTTGCAATCCTTACAGCACATCCTCTTGTTGGGATATTCGGATCCACATACTCTATTGTCTGCGGGGCGTTCCTGTTCCTTGTACCATTCCTGATGAAGAAACCTCTGTGGAGCATCAAGCTCGGCAACTGGACTTTCATTCTTATTGCCGTCGGGACATTTGTCTTCTGGTTTTCAGGTTTTGTAAGTCATTATGCTCCTCTGTATACACTTTACTGGCCTCTGCCTGCTGACTTCTCCCAGTTCAGTGTCTGGGGAGGAACGTTCTTTATAGTCGGGATAGCACTTGTCATGGTTGGGACAGCACTTTTCATCATCAATATTTTCAAAACAATAACCTACACTCCTGACGGATGGGAGAAACAGCGTTCAGGCGCTCTGCTTTCATCTGCTCTCGGAATAACCGGTTTCAATAATCTTTTCAGGAAAAACAAAAAGGAACATCTTGTTCCACTGCCCGTGGCAGCTGTTGCCCGCGGAAGCGTTGATATGGCACTGAATACAATCACAATCCTGTTCACAGGTGTCCTCATTCTTGTTTATATGGTTGGTTCAATCCTGGGGTACGATCTGAAGGAGACGGCAATTGATGCCCTGCTGTACAAGAACTGGTTCTGGTGGGGACTCGATCTGATTGCTGACGGACTTGTTCTGATCTTTGTTGCCGGTACCTGGTACCTGCTTGCAATGATGATCACAGGGAAGCCCCTTTTCATGCAGAATATTGCACGTGCGGCACTGCTTGTTGAACTGGTCGTTTCATGGACAGTATGGTCCCATCACCTGCTTTCCGATCAGGCACAACCGGCTATTCTGAAAGTTGTCTCCGGCGAAATGGTAACTGCATTTGAGCTTATTACCCAGGGACTTGCCTTCTTTATCACATTGGCTACCCTGTGGAGTGCAAGGCCTCTGAAAATGACAAATCCGCTGAAATTCCTCCTGGGCGGTTTACTTGGATTTGCCCTGGCAGTTCCAGCCGGAATTATGCAGGCTGACGTAGGTCTGAACAGGATTCTTCACAATACCCAGTGGGTTGTGGGTCCTCATGTACATGTGGCAATTCTCATCGGACTGACCATGACACTGTATTCGGCCATTTATCTTCTCTTCCCGATCCTCACCAACGGAGCTAAGATATACAGCCAGAAGCTTGCAAACGTTCATTTCTGGTGCCACCTGGTCGGAGGTATCGGGATGGGCGCATTTATGGGTATGGCAGGATTGAACGGCATGCTCAGGAGGTCTCTTTATGTAAACGGAGAATTTAATTTATTCATGATACTGGCAGCAATATCCGGAACTTTATTACTTATCGGATTTCTGGCATTCTTCTATAATATAGTGATGAGTGTCGGACTGAAAGGAGTACTGGGGATTTTTACACCTGCAAAGGTTAAAACCAAAGATCTGGTGCCCCAGGGCTAGTTGATATAAATATATTTCTTTAAACTTTGTGTACTGATATTTGTCTTACATACGGATTTTTATTGCAGAGTATGAAAGAAAAAAAACTTTTAACTCTCTGCACCGATTGCTAAAACAGTCAAAAATTGAAAATATGATTACAAGAAATTACAAAACAGAAGAAACAAAAGAAAATCCGCATAAAGTGGATGTACGGCAACTTTACAATGATCCTTCGGCCCAGATCATGCATATAACCCTGAAACCGGGAGAAAGCCTGAAACCCCACAAAACTCCTGTCGATGTTGTTTTTTATATACTTGAAGGCACACCGGTGGTGCATATAGGTGAGGATTCGAAGGTTATTGAAAAGGATACTCTTGTTGAAAGCCCGGCAGACATCGTGCATTTTATAAGCAACGAAAGCCACAATGATATCCGTGTGCTTGTTATTAAAGCACCGAGACCGGAAAAGATCACAAAATTACTCTAGACATTAACAGTTATACAGATGAGTGAATTAATAAATAATTCAAAATACAGGAAAGAAAAGCTCAAGGAGCTTATCCTGAAGTTGCACCACGGCGGGGATCCTCAACAAGTCCGTTCCGAGCTGATAAGTACGCTGCAGCAGATACCCTATGGTGAGGTGGTGGAGGTAGAGCAGGAACTGATAAAGGAAGGGTTGCCTCAGACGGAAGTGCTGAAACTTTGTGATGTTCACGGTGAAGTGCTTGACGGGCATATAGACCAGAGCGGGGCGCAGTCGATTCCGGAAGGACATCCGGTGGATGTATTTAAACGGGAGAATAAGGAACTGCTTAAAGTTGTGGAAAAAGCCCAGGTGCTGATAGCATCATTATATACTATAAGCGATGCAGATTTTAAAAACTATTCCCTTCAGATCCTGTCGTGCTTCAATGACCTGATGGATGTTGACAAGCACTATAAGCGCAAGGAATATCTTGTATTTCCATATCTCGAAAAGAAAGATATCACCGGGCCTCCCATGGTAATGTGGGGGAAACACGATGAAATACGTGAACAACTTAAGGGCTGTATCGAAATACT
This sequence comes from uncultured Bacteroidales bacterium, assembly GCA_963719235.1. Taxonomy (GTDB): domain Bacteria; phylum Bacteroidota; class Bacteroidia; order Bacteroidales; family VadinHA17; genus SR-FBR-E99. Next base: position 190,521 of record CAVRBS010000028.1, on the reverse strand, counting down.
GCGAACAGACGGACTGACAAAAACCGATCTGGAGGATGCTGAGGAAATACTGTTTTCACCTGTGCTGAAGGCTGTGGCTGATATGACCAAAAAAGAGGAGGATATACTTTTCCCCATGTGTATGGACATGCTCACAACCGATGAGTGGTGGGAGATACACAAACAGACACTTGATTTTGGTTTTACCCTTTACGATCCACAGGTCGACTGGAAGCCTGAAGGCTTTTCCTCTGCTGATAATGAAAGCAAGGGAGCTCTGGGCGAAAATGGCACAGTTCATTTGCCGTCAGGCAGTTTCACAGCCAGAGAGATACAGGCGATGTTAAATACCGTGCCGTTCGATATGACATTTGTTGACAGTGACGATAAGGTAAAATACTTTACCCAGGGGAAGGAAAGAATATTTGCGCGCAGCCGTTCAATTATCAACCGTGATGTCAGGTTATGCCATCCTCCCGGGAGTGTTCATATTATTGAAAAGATACTGGAAGATTTTAAATCAGGAGCAGCATCCCATGCTCCTTTCTGGATACAAATGCAGGGCAAGTTTATCCATATAGAATATTTTGCACTCCGTGATGAAAACGGAGAATATATGGGAACACTTGAGGTCTCACAGGATCTGTCATATGCAAGAAGCCTCGAGGGGGAACAGCGAATTTTATCATATACCGGCAAAAATGAATAAACATGGCCAGCTTAATCATTACACCAAAAACAAAGATATACGACCTTCTGGAGGCTTATCCCGAACTGGAAGATATTCTTATAAGCTCTGCACCGGAGTTTAAGAAGCTTAAAAATCCTGTCCTCAGAAAGACCATTGCACGCATTACCAGTATTGGTCAGGCAGCCACTGTCGGCGGCCTTGATGTGCAGGACCTGGTAAACAGGCTGCGTGACAAAGTGGGACAGGGTAATATTGATCAGCTCGACGACTCCGGAGTTAAGTTCGTTACTGTTTGTCCCGCCTGGTTCAATCAAGAGGCTGTCGTAAATACCATTGACACAAATGAAATGCTTAACAGGGGTGAACATCCGGTTCATGTAGTTCTGGCGGCAATAAAGGAGCTTGGCGAAAATGAGATTTTGGAAATAATTGCATCATTTATTCCGGCGCCACTGCTTGATAAAACTCTAAGCCTTGAATACAAACACTGGCTTGACAGGAAATCGGAAAGGGAATACAGAATCTACTTTATGAAGTAATTACAGGCTCCCCGGGGAGCTTTTGCAATTGTTTTCATTTGAGCATTACCTGAACTATGACAGGATTGTGATCTGAGTTGGCAAAACCCAGATTATGGCATTTTACCGAAACAGATTCAATATTGGGTGAAATGCAGAAGATATCACAAACACTCGTGGGTGTTGCTGCAGGGTCATATGCTGCAACCAGGGTCCGGAATGTGGGTTCTGCAGGATCATAAATCCATTTCCATGATCCTCCGGCATATAGTCTGATTCTATTCCTGTGAGATTAAAATCACCGAATTTGCCGGTAAAAACCTGGTTTGATGAAAAAGCAGGTTCAAAATCCGGCGGGTATTGGTTCCAGTCACCTCCTGCAATTACATAGTTGCCTGAATTATATTCATTCAAAACAAATTCCTTAAGGGTTTCCATCTGAGCCTTTCTAATATTTCCGCCCTCATCAAATGCTTCGTTATGGGTGTTGATAAGTACCAACTCTTTGCCATTCTCAACCTTGAATCTGCTGACCATAAAACACCTGTCGAGATAGAAAAGCTGAGTTGGGAAACCGAAATCCCCTGGCAGGGAATATCTTGTTGATGATTCAGGTGTGAATTTCGAATAGACAGCAATACCTGATAAAACTTTTCCCATAGGTTTTGTGGGCGGAGCGGGAACGAAAAAGACATCATAGTTTTCTGCAAAGAAGGCGTTATAGCCGGAGAGTAACCCTGCGATTTTCTCATATTGATCGACCCGGTAACTTCTTTTGCTGTCCCTGTCAACTTCCTGAAGGATAATAAAGTCAATTGTATCATTCCCTTCCAGAAAATTTCCGATCGCAGCAATGTTATCCAGACACTTATCTTTGGGCGTAATAACTTTTGTTCCGCCATCCTTGAAAAAATCCATATCCTTGTCCAGTCCGGCATAACCGATGTTCCAGGTCAGAAGTGAAAGGGTGAGTGAGTCGTCAAGCACTGAAGGATTGTCTGACTGTGAAATCAGCTCTTTTTCTTCTGGCTTATAATCGGAAATCACAGCATAGACTATCAGGCCGATAAAGCCAAGAACCACGATGGCTAAAATGATCAGAACAGCCTTGAGAATTTTTTTCAGTGTTTTCATAGTTCACCTCTTGATTTAACATCGAATTTACATTATCGCACAGTGGAAATCAAGTTGATTTTGCACGCAGTGATAGTGGCCGGATATTGTGCCTGTCAGTATTTCCATTCTTTAATGACCTCAAGATCCCTCTTTACACATTCCATTGGTGTCTTTCCCTGGTATGATTCCTGCTCGATGATCATTACCTGTGCACCTCCGGTGCTTTTTATAAGTTCAATAACTTTTCTGACCTCTGCCTCCCCTTCTCCGATAACCACACTCTCATATTTTCCGGTCTCATTGGATTTCTTAACGTCTTTAACATGCACATTTTCGAATCTTCCGGGGTACTGGTTGACAATATCAAGAGCCACGGCACCCCCGTCAAAAAGATTACCGGTATCAAGCTGCATGACTACCAGGTCAGGATCAATACTCTTCATTATGATATCAAATAACGTCTCGCCGTTCAATTTTTCGCTGAATTCAAAATTATGGTTGTGGTAACCAAACTTCATCCCTTGTTTTTTGCACAGCTCACCGCATTTATTGAAAACATCCATATAGCCTCTGAAATCGTCATACTTCTTTCTTATGCTATCATTTATCCATGGGCTGACAACGTACTTTTGTCCGAGTGTGGCAGCATCCTCCAGGGTAAGCTTCCAGCTTTCGGAAAAGTCTTTTCTGGCTTCATCCCAGTGCTGTCTGCCCATTTCAGTATGTCCGCTTATCATTTTCAGGCCCAAGTCGTCCAGTATCTTTTTGAATTCAGGAGCCGGATAGCCATAGAATTTACGGTCTGTATAACTGGCGTGCTCAATATATTCATAACCTATTTCAGCCAGTTTTGTCAGTGATCCGAGAGGGTCACGGCTCATATCATCACGGATGGAATAGAGCTGCAGGCCGGTTATTCCACCTTGTCCAGGTGCAGCAAACAATGAATTGTTAAGGACAGCAGTGCCGGCGAATGCCAATGCGCCTGTTTTTATGAATGTTCTCCTGTTGCTTTTCATAGGGCAGTAATTTTTTGTTTCGCAGATTTTTCAAACACGCATCCCGCGCTCTTAGTATAACAATTTCCTATAAATTTAATAATAATTTAGTTATATGCTTTCATAAAAGATAATATGATGACTGTCAGGATCTTACTTGTCGAAAAACGAAATTCATATAACAGGGGAATGCTCTCTTTCGCAATAGTCGTTTGTGCCCTTCTTATATCTTGCACTGACCCGGTGCCGACAGATATTTTCATTGCCGGGGGAGGAACCAGCGGTGTGGCTGCCGGTATTCAGGCAGCGCGGATGGGCGTGCCTGCCGTGATAGCTGAGGAGAATGCATGGCTGGGAGGCATGCTTACCAGTGCTGGTGTCAGCGCCGTTGACGGAAACTACAATCTGCAGGGCGGCATCTGGGGAGAATTCAGGAGTGCACTTTCCTCATATTACGGAGGAGATTCCCTGTTGAAAACCGGATGGGTAAGCAATGTCATGTTTGAGCCATCGGTGGGCAACAAAATATTTTCGGAAATGGCAGCAGCCGAATCCGGCCTGACGGTGTTGCGCAATGCACGGGTGGCACATGTTAAACGCCATGGTGATAAATGGTTGATTTCAGTAAGAACTACAGGCGGTATGATGAAATATTCCTCCGGAATACTTATTGATGCCACAGAGCTTGGCGATGTCGCAAAAATGTGCGGGGCAAAGTATGATGTTGGAATGGATTCGCGGTACGATACCGGAGAAGATATTGCCCCTGAAAAGGCAAACGATATTATTCAGGATCTTACCTACGTGGCCATACTTAAGGATTACGGAAGGGACGTGACCATCGCAAGACCTGAAGGCTATGATGCATCGCTTTTTGCCTGCTCGTGCATCAACGCTCTCTGCTCCGGCAAAGAGCATGAAAAGGCGGGATGGTCATGCGAAATGATGATTAATTATGGAAAGCTTCCGAACAATAAGTATATGATAAACTGGCCGCTGTCAGGGAATGACTACTATGTCAATCTGTTAGATATGAGACCGCGGGAGCGGACCGAAGCCCTTAAGGCGGCAAAACGGAGGACAATCTGTTTCCTTTATTTCATCCAGCATGAGCTTGGTTACAGTAATCTTGCCCTTGCAGATGATGAGTTCCTTACTCCTGACAGCCTGCCGTTCATTCCCTATTACCGTGAATCAAGAAGGATACATGGCAAGGTACGGTTCACCCTGAATCATTTGACTAACCCCTATGATCAGCCCGATAAACTGTACCGGACATGCATAGCGGTCGGTGATTATCCTGTTGATCATCATCACTTCAGATACTCCGGAACCGATACTTTGCCTGATCTCAGTTTTTATCCGGTGCCCTCATTCGGATTGCCGCTTGGTACTTTGATTCCTGAAGAGACAGAGGGACTTATTGTAGCCGAGAAGTCAATCTCAGTGACGAACCTGGTCAATGGTGCCACACGTCTTCAGCCGGTGGTGCTTCAGATCGGTCAGGCTGCCGGAGCCCTGGCAGCCCTTGCTGCCAGAGAAGGTACAAGAATATCCGACATACCGGTCAGGGATGTTCAGAATGCCCTGCTCGATGCCGGAGGATACCTGCTTCCTTATCTTGATGTGCCGAGCGGTCACGAGTGGTTCAAATCCCTTCAGCGGATCGGATCAACAGGAATAATGAGAGGTGTGGGCAAAAGTTCAGGCTGGTCGAACCAGACCTTGTTCAGGGCATCTGATGTGACAATATCATCAGAACTTGAGGGATTGAAAGATATCTTTCCGCTTACGGATTATGAGTTCAGTAATATGTCTATGACCCTTCAGAGTGTTGTTGATCTTATCCGTCTGACTGCCGGGCAAAATGGAATTCAGATGAGCGAGGCAGGATTAACCGAAGCCCTCACCATGATTTTCAACGGCAGGGTACCTGATATGAATCGCACGGCACTTAGGGGGGAGACAGCATTTCTGATCGACAAGGCTCTTGACCCTTTCAATGCAATGGATGTGAATATAAAAGGAGGTTTCATAAGGTAACTAACCATTCCTGTTCATTAGCAGAAGTAGGCATATTTCATGATACTTTGAAGAATGGCTTAACAAATCGAAATAATGTGAAGATACCGATCCCAGCGTCGGGAGTAACAGCCAGTCCTTTTTATATATAAGAGGATTATTATCATGCAATTGACGGATATGATCCTCAAGGGGGGCACTTACAAATAAAAAGTCGTTTTAGGCACCAGGAATGGTAGACGCAGAAAAAGTTTGTTATTTGAAGAATATTACGTAAATTGCGTAACGTAAATTGCGTAATATGAAAACCGAAATCACAAATCCGTTTATAACGGGTGGTTATCTAAGCCCTGAGTACTTCTGCAACAGGGCGGAAGAAACAAAGAGGATCATGGGTTCCATATCATCAAAGAGAAATATGACCTTGATCTCATTAAGAAGGATGGGGAAAACAGGGCTCCTTAAGAATGTTAAGTATCAGCTTGAGCATTCAAAAAAGCCATTTGCAGTAATTTATGTGGATCTCCTGCCAACGATGAATGGCAATGAAATGTTGAATTCAATCTCCTCAGCTCTTTACAGAGTCCGCAAAAGTGAGAAAAATTTTCTTGAGAAGATGCTCAGCTTCATGGCATCTCTTCGTCCCAGGCTGACAATGGATCCGTTGACAGGAGAACCGTCAATAGAGCTGAAGGTTGAATCATCTTCAGGAATGAAATCGGGACTAGAGCAGATTCTAAGGTTGATTTCTGAAATTAAACAGGATATTGTCTTCATGTTTGATGAGTTCCAGCAGATAGCTGATTATCCTGAGAAAAACATTGAACCAATGCTAAGGTCTGTTATTCAAACATATCCGGTTGTTCCTTTTATCTTCTCAGGGAGCAGCAAGCACATGCTTGAGAATATGTTTATGTCACCGGGAAGACCATTTTACCAGAGCTCAGAACTGATGTACCTTGACAGGATCAGAGACGATGATTACAGGATCTTCATCAGGAAAAAATTCAACCAGGGCAATATGCAAATAGATGATTTATCAATAGACAAGGTATTTAACTGGACAAGATTTCATACTTATTATGTTCAGTATGTGTGTAATCATCTCTACGGGAAAGGTGAAAATTCAATCGGAGAAGAACAGGTTAACAACGTATTTCATCAGATAATCACTGATTTTGAACCTCAGTACATTAATTACAGGAATCTCCTGCCTGCGCATCAGTTTCGTCTTTTAAAAGCTATTGCAGCAGAAGATGGTGTTACACAGCCGACTTCCGGGAGCTTCATTGCAAAAAATGATCTCACAAGCCCCAGCTCTGTCTCAACATCATTAAAAGCGCTCACTGAAAAGGAGATGATTGTATACGATTTAAACAAATGGAATGTTTATGATGTTTTTTTCTCCAGATGGCTTGAGTATCATTACAAAGAATAAAGAATCATCATGAACCTGACGAGATATTTCATCAACATGGGAAAGCCAGTAACCCTGACCACCTCTCGCCAGTATAAATTGACCACTTAAAGCCAGAGGTAATCATATTATCTATAGATAAATACAAAAATCTTAATCTTTCCGGCGGAATGTGGTCAAGTCAACCGGCCTATGCAAACTATTCTTATTCCTTTTCCAGCATTTTCACAATCTCCGGGACAGCCAGTCTGACCCACTCTGTGTACATCTTACCGGATGGATGCAGACCATCACCGGCAATGAGTGTGTTATCTTTCTCAGCAAGCCTTGATATTCCTGTTACATCTATCCATATAATACCTTTAGACAGCGTTATTTCTTTGTTTACCGCATTGTGCTGGTCAATCTCTCTGGCAATTTTCTCCCTGTCCATACCAGATGCGAACTGGGTTACTCCCCAGTCCGGAATAGAAAGAACAATGACCCGACCAGTGTCATTCCCTGCAAAAAAGATCGATTGATCTATCAATTCCTCGAATTCTGTCCTGTAAATATTGATATCCATGCCTCGGTACTGGTTATTTACCCCGATCAGAAGGCTGACCAGACCATAGGGGCCCTGCGGATTAGCAGCTTTTATGCCAGCCTTCAGATCTGATGTAGTCCAGCCGGTAACTGCAATGATCTCGGGTTCTTCCATGAAGTATCCCCGCCTTTCCAGGGAATCTGCTATCTGAACAGGATAACGCATGGATTTGTCAACGCTTTGGCCGATAGTGTATGAGTCTCCAAGCGCAAGGTATTTAAACCTGTCTTGCTCCTGTTCCATATTGTCACCGGTGTCCGGATTTGGGGTAATCGCCTGCTTTTTATCCTCGGTGCTGCATGATAGAGCTGTGATTAATATCAATAAAGTCAATACATGTATTCTCATCGGCTACAGATCTTTATATGAAAAGTCAATAAATCAGTAATAAAAAGAAAATTTGCATTTAATCTTGAGCTTGTAATGGGCATTGCTTATGAATCACGTCCCGGAAGGTTTTTCCTTGAAAACCCTCCCCGTCAGTTATTTCTTAAAATATTAAAACAGCACAGCTCGCTCTTTGTTTGAAAAACCTGAATTTAATATTGACTTTACCCTGGAACATCAATGCCTGCTCCGGCTGTTGTCAATCTTGCAGCTAAACTATTTGCTCCCGATCCATCGTTACTCCCGGGGAAGTCACTTTTGAAAAGATCCAATTAAATCATTTAAATTAGAGGGATGAAAACAAGATTTAAAAGAATCTCTTTAATCTCTGGAATAATCCTCTTGAGCACAATATTATTCCTTAGATGCAATCCCAAAAGCAACATTGGGAATTACAGCGGGACTCCTTATGCAGATTCTGTTTATAAAAATGGTGCTCAGATTATTCCAGGACGACTTCAATGCGAGTATTATGATCTTGGTGGTGAAGGAGTAGCTTACCATGACAATGATTCTATCAATTCCGGAAGCGGCCACCTGAACCCTCCTGATGGCTCTTATCTGAATGAATTTCGCATATGTGAAGCAGTTGATATTTCTTATACAAAATTCAGGGAACCTGCAATCGACAACAATTCTTTTAATTTCGTTGAACCTGAAAAAGATCAGCTTTATGTGGGTTGGACCAGCCCTGGCGAATGGTCTAAATACACAATCAAAGTTGAAGAAGCTGGCAAGTATAAGCTCGGGTTGATGTATACCTCTAACCAGAATGGGAAAATATCATTCTCGGTATATGATAAAGATATATCAGGACCTGTCTCAGTCCCTTCAACTTTCGTGCCTGCTGATACTGTTGATTGGAGACAATGGCATCACTGGAACTATATTGACAATATTGCAAGTATTTTTTTAAAAGAAGGATTGCAAACATTTACCATTCATACAGTTGAGACCGGACAGATGAATTACGATTTCATAAATTTTCAAAAAGTGAACTGACATTATTAACTTAAAATAAAAACCCAATTATGAAAAAATCTATCATTTTAGGTTTAGTGCTAGTGTTCTTATTTTCTTCATACGGTAAGTCGTACGGACAAGATATTACAGCAAATTACCAGAATAAAAGACTTGGCAGAGGAGTAAATATAATCGGCTATGACAAGGAGCTGTGGAAAGATTGTACCAAAGGCCGTTTCAAGGAAGAGTATTTTAAAATGATCAAAGAGGCAGGATTTTCAAACGTTCGTATTAACCTGCATCCTTTTTCAAATATGAATAGCGAATACCGGATCAATCCCAAATGGCTGGAAACTTTAGATTGGGCAGTAAAGAATGCTCTTGAAGCCGATCTGATGGTTATACTTGACCTGCACGAATATAATGCCATGGCGGCTGATCCGGTTGCAAAGAAGGAAATGTTCCTTTCTGTCTGGAAGCAACTGGCGCCCAGATACAAAGACCAGTCCGATAATGTGATTTTTGAAGTATTGAACGAACCAAACCGGAAGCTCACACCCGAGCTTTGGAACACATTTCTTACAGAGGCTGTGAAAATAATCCGCACTACCAATCCAACCCGCACACTTATTATTGGTCCCGGTAACTGGAATGGCATAGAGTCTCTGCCAACCCTGGTTCTGCCTGAGGAGGACAAAAATATCATTGTAACAGTTCATTTTTATCACCCGATGAAATTTACACATCAGGGAGCTCCATGGTCTGAAGAGAATGCAAGTCTTAGTGGCATAACCTGGACCGGCACTAAAGAAGAAAAAGAGGAAGTTGATACAAAATTAAAGATTGCAGCTGATTGGTCAAAGGCACATGACCGACCGATCTTTTTAGGAGAATTCGGATCTTACGATAAGGCAGACATGGAATCGAGAGCCCGTTATACTGCTTATGTTGCCCGTACAGCTGAAAGGCTGGGGTTTAGCTGGGCATACTGGCAGTTCGACAGCGATTTTATCGTTTATGACATTGATAAAGAGAAATGGGTTGTCCCTATTTTACACGCTTTAACAGATAACGCTTCTAAACAATATTAATCTAATTAATCTTAAGCCAGACATAATCCGACCTAATAGCTATTTTGTCTATTGGAGGTTCTTTGTAACTAAGTGGATTAGTATAGTATAGCCGGCGGATAGCTATCCTCTTTGTATCGGAGGAGGATTATTTCGTGATCCTCAATTCGGGATTTAAGCAAAGAAAAACAAACCACCCATATAAGCATTAAAAACACAATATTTTGATGTTTGCTGTATTTTGTTAAGCTTTTTACTGTCCAAATTCGATGTATACATTAATTTATCGATAATTTAATGTTTGTCACGTAAATTATTTGTATATTTGAGGTCAAAATCAGCGTATACATTAAATATCAGATTAATTAATGCCAAAAATACTTTATCAGATAAACCCCGACAGAAATGTTCCATGGAATGATCTTCCCCTGCTGCCAATCAGGAATGAACTCTGCCAAACAATAGAGATACTGGAAAAGCTTGGCGATGCCAGGGCGGCATTGGCCAGACTTCATGGTCGAAGTATTGTAATTCCCGATCAGGGGATGTTAATTAATTCAATAAGCTTGCAGGAAGCGAAGACTTCAAGCGCAATAGAGAACATATTCACAACAGATGATGAATTGTACAAAGCATACAGCGATCAAATCGACAATTTCTCAGGGAGCTTCAAAAGAAATACTAAGATATCGTGAAGCACTTTGGAAAGGTTATAACTATCTTCAAAACAAAGAAAGGTTTGATCAGGACTATTTTATTAATGTGTTCCGGGCAATAAAGCAAGCAAAAGAGAGGATTCGTCCTGACTTTTTAATTACGACTATAAAGCAGGGTGGTACTGGACCCAATGCCGGACAGGTTATTTATACTCCACCCAGGGGTAAGAAAATAATTCAGGATAAACTGGATAATCTTGTTTACTTTCTGAATGATGACGCCCAATTTAAAATTGACCCTTTATTAAAAATGGCTATTGCTCACTTCCAGTTTGAAGCTATTCACCCGTTCCGTGATGGAAACGGAAGAACCGGGCGCATATTCAACATCCATTATCTTACCAATAAACGGCTATTGGATGTTCCAATTTTGTTCCTCAGCAGATACATTTTAGATCATAAGGATGACTATTACTCAGGATTGATGGGCGTTTCTCAAAGAGGTGACTGGAAGAGCTGGTTGTTATTTATGCTGAGAGCTGTTGAAACCACATCAAATGTTACCTTTAACAAGATCAATGAGATAGTGTCTGCCAAAAATTCAATACTTGAATATATCAGGAAAGATTACAGAAAATTCAGAGATCCGGAAAATCTCGTGAAATTTATTTTTACTCAACCATATACAAAGGTTAAACACTTTACTGATGTCGGGGCTTATGCAGAAAATACCGCGAGGGATTATCTCAACAGGTTGTGTGATATGCAGGTTCTTGAAAAGAAAAATATTGAAGGACATCACTATTATCTTAATCTGGAATTGTACCGGATACTTTCAGAATAATACCGACGAAAAAGCTCTTAATTCTCTACAAGGATTACTTTCACGCTCTGCAGGAGCATGATCCTCAGATGGGAACTTTTACAAAGAAAAAACCCTGCATCCGCCTGCAACGGCACTCGGGTCTTTTTATTTTTAGACAAGAGGCTTGAAATATCTAACCAATGCTTAATCACAGACATGGTTGGAATAATTCAGTTAGAGCAGGAATTATCTGTGGTAAGGTAACCGATCTCTCAAATAGGTTTAGTCAGTTTTACTGTCTCATCCTGAATAGTCTTTAGGTGACAAGCTATTTCAGGACGAGACAATTACCCTAATCCTGAAACCGGTTAACATTTAGCAAGCTTCTTGTGCAATTATTGTGCAACCCTGAATGTTTTTATTTCTATTTTTGGAGATGTGTATCATTTTGAGATATATACATGTATATGAAAACAGTATTATTTTATTATGATTCTTTCCGGATTTTTTTCGTTGGAGGCCCAGAAAACCGAAATTCAGTATTTGTCTGGACTTGACAAAGACCACACTGTTCAATGGGATTTCTTATGAACAATGGTATGAACAGCGATAAATGGAGCAAAATAGGAGTTCCTTCAAACTGGGAATTGCAGGGTTTTGGTTCATATCTCTACGGTAAGGTCAATAAGGAAATTAATGAAACAGGGCTTTATAAATATGAATTCACTGTTTCAAAAACATGGAAAAAGAAAAAGGTATTTATCGTTTTTGAAGGATCGATGACCGATACCGAAGTTAAGAATAAATGGAAAACTGGCCGGGCCGGTTCATCAGGGTGCCTTTTACCAGGTTTAAGTATGATATATTCAGAATTGCTGAATTATGAAGGGAAGAATCTTCTTGAAGTTACAGTAAGCAAAGAATCAGCTAATGAAAGTATTAACAGGGCCGAACGTATATCAGACTACTGGGTATTCGGAGGAATATTCCGTCCGGTTTACCTTGAAAGTTGTTCCTGTTCAATTTATTGACAGAGTTGCTATTGATGCAAAGGCCGATGGCTCATTTTATATGGATGTTTATACTAAGCAGGTGCAGGGAAGGCAAAAACTGTTACAGCTCAATTGCAGACGATTGATGGTAAGCCGTTTGGTGAAATGATTACCGCAATTATTGATAGCAGAAACACAGGTAAGGCGATAATCAAAGGATCATTCACTAATCCTGCTCTCTGGAATCCGGAATTTCCAAACCGGTATCAGGTTGTTGTAAGTATTATTGACAGGGAAAAAGTTATTCATCAGATTACACAGAAGTTTGGATTCCGTACTGTTGAAGTAAGACCAGAGGATGGTATCTATGTGAATAACCAGAAGATCATATTCAAAGGCGTATGCCGTCATACATTCTGGCCCTCATCCGGACGCACAAGCAGTAAACAGCTGGCTATTGACGATGTCAATCTCATGAAGGATATGAATATGAATGCTGTCAGGATGAGTCATTACCCTCCTGATCAGTATTTCCTTGATGTTTGCGATTCTATGGGTATGTTTGTTCTCGATGAACTGGCCGGCTGGCAGAAATTTTATGACACCCCAACAGCAAAAAGGCTTGTCAGGCAAGTAGTTGAAAGAGATGTAAACCATCCTTCAATTGTTTTCTGGGATAACGGAAACGAAGGTGGATTCAATAAAGATGTACGGGGTGATTATGCACTTTATGATCCTCAGAAACGGACGGTAATTGAACCCTGGTCGATAATAAATGGCACTAATACAAAACATTACCCAAAATATTCATTATGTTGAAAATGCACTTAATAACGGCAAGGAGATTTTCTTTCCGACCGAATTTCTTCATGGATTGAATGATGGCGGACTTGGTGCCGGGCTTGATGATCAGTGGAACTTCATGCTGTCGAAACCGCTTTCAGCCGGAGCATTTCTATGGGTATTTGCTGATGAAGGAGTTGAACGCCGCGACAAGAATGATTCGATTGACACCTGGGGAAATCAGGCTCCCGATGGAATACTTGGTCCGTACCACGAAAAAGAGGGAAGTTTCTTACACTGTAAAAGAAATATGGTCTCCTGTTTATTTTAAAACAACAGAAATCAGCACCTGATTTCAATGGAAAGCTGGAGGTAAGCAACAGGTTTTTATACAGCAATCTGAACCTTTGCAGATACTCCTTTGAACTTGTAAAATTTGGCAATGATTTTCCAAAAGTTGAAACTGTTAAAAAGACCGGAATTATAAAATCACCTGATATTGGCGTTGGTGAACATGGAACTCTGAACCTTGATCTTCCCGGTGACTGGAAAAGCTATGATGTTCTGTATGTTACAGCAGTTGACCAGTATGGCCGTCATATAAACACCTGGTCATGGAATATAACGTGAAACCTCAGGATTTCAGTTCACGAGTTGTAACTTCATCGTTCACGATAGCATGTAACTGCTTCTGAATTAAGGCAGTCAGCTTACTGTTTCATCGGGTAACACTGCAGATCACCTTTGATAAATCTATCCGGATCAATAACCTCAGTGAAGAGCAACGGCAAAAAGCATTCCTTTCGGAGGATTGCAGTTTGCAGGATTCAACCGCACTTTTAAAGAAATGAAGAACTATGCATAAAGGTGAAAATTATATTGTTGAAATATGATACGACAGCGCCTGTTATGCAATCATGGACAATTATGAAGGGAGGGTGGCTGAAACTCGATTATGGATACTCTGTTAAAGGATCGCTCGATTTTGCAGGTATTACTTTTTCTTATCCCGAAAAACTTGTTACAGGTGCCACACTTATGGCTAACGGGCCATATCGTGTATGGAAAAACAGGCTTGAAGGGAACACAGTTTGGAGTTTTCGAGAAGAAATACAATAATACTGTAACTGGCCAGTCATGGGATTTCCCGGAATTTAAAGGATATTATTCCAATTTCTATGCTGTTGAGATTCAAACCAAAGAGTTGCCAATCACGATTGTTTCGGCCACGGATGATCTTTTCCTGCATCTTTTTACACCTGCAACAGCTACCAATCTAAGAGGAGTAAGGGGAGGAATGACCCCATCTTTCCCATCCGGTGATATCTCAGTTTTGCACGGGATAAGTGCTATTGGAACAAAGTTTTCAAGAGCTGATGAGGAGGGTCCGCAGGGAAAGAAAAATATCTATAAGGGAGAAATCCTTCAGGGACAATGTATTTCAGGTTTGGGGAGTAGGGATCTATTACCTCTCACAAAACCCCTCTTCTTGCCCCAAGAACTCATAAGGTTTACGCTCGCGTTAAGGAAGGATTATTCTATGATCCTCAGGTGGGGAGCTTCTGCAAAGAAAAAGCCCTGCATCCGTTTTCGGCGTCTGTCGTGTCTTTTTATTTTTATCCCTCGCATGAGCAAGCTCAGGTCGGGCTAAAAACAAAAATCCCCTGCCGTTTCACGGCAAGGGTTTTTTCTTTGTAGACAAGAGGTTTGAAATATCTAACCATGATTTGGTCAGAGATATGGCTGGGTTGGTTGGCTGGAGAAGGTTTTTATTGATTTCTCATCGCCTTAAGCATTATATTTTTGCATTTAGCCTGATAATGGTTTAATTTTGATAATGAACCGAATAGCACACAGATGTCAAGCATCATCGAAGGATATAACTACGACATCTTCATCAGCTACCGCCAGAAAGACAATAAGCATGATGGGTGGGTAACCGATTTTGTTAATAATCTGAAAGGGGAACTGGAGGCAACATTTAAAGAGGAAATCAGCGTTTATTTTGACATCAATCCTCATGACGGACTACTGGAGACTCATGATGTTGATGCTTCGCTGAAAGAGAAGCTGAAGTGTCTCATTTTTATTCCAATTATTTCACGTACTTATTGTGATCTAAAGTCATTTGCCTGGGAGCATGAGTTTAAAGCATTTGTTGAAAAGGCATCACAGGAACAGTTCGGACTAAAGGTAAAGCTGCCAAACGGGAATGTGGCAAGCAGGGTATTACCGGTACATATTTATGAGCTGGATACGCAGGACCTTGAATTATGTGAATCGGTATTGGGAGGAGTATTAAGGGGTGTTGAGTTTATTTATAAGGAACCAGGGGTGAACAGACCACTTCGTTCAAATGAGGAAAATCCGCATGATAATCTTAATCGTACTATCTATCGTAACCAGGTAAATAAGGTAGCCAATGCGATAAAAGAGATTATTTACGGTCTCCATCCCGATGAGAAGAAAAAATTGTAAAGCCGCATACTATATTGAGAGAGGATGTTTTAAGTAAGGATGAACAGATTAATGCCAGTATTAGCCTTCAAATAATCAGGCGGTTAAGTTTTAAACATATTTTCGCATTTGCACTCGCTCTGATATTTATTCTGGCAATATTGTTTGTCCCAAGATGGATACAAAAATCGGGGGCGATATCTTCAGCCGGTACAGATGAGATAAAAGCCGTAGCGGTAATGCCTGTGCTTAATTTTACCGGTGATTCCAAACTCAACTGGATAGCTGATATGTTACAGAGCGACCTTATTGGTGAGCTTCAGGGTATCAGTAACCTGGTAGTCAGGCCAAGGCAGACGACATTACAGTTCAGGGACAGTAAGCAGTCAATTCAAAGTATCGCCAGGGAACTTACCGTAAGCAGCCTGATTGAATTGACAATTAAAGGTACTGAGGATAAGCTTGAAGTCCAAATAAGAGTGATTGCCGCTTTTCCTGAAGAGAGATATCTTTACAGTGCTTCGTTCAGTCAGAGTTTTGAAGAACTGGCTGGCACTTACAGCGAAATAATAAATCACATTCTTAAGAGCCTGAAAGTTAATGCAACTGATCAGGAAGAAAAAACACTTTCAGCCCGGAGAAGGGCAAATCCTGAAGTAAGAAGAGCATGCGCCAGGGGCCTGTATCACTTGAATTTGTTGACCCCGGAAGATGTTGAGCTTGGTATCAAATATTATAAAGAAGCCATTGCAATAGATCCCGGAGACCCGGAACCTTATATAGGATTGGCAATGGCGTATGGCAGTGCCGGACACGGGGCAGGAATTATCGCTGATGCTTTACAACAGTCACAAGCATATGCCCTCAGGGCAATTGAACTGGATCCGGATGAAACATATCCAAATATTGGCGATGCCCACATAATTCTTGCACAAAAGTACTTTTGTTACGATTATGATTTTGAGAAAGCGATTTTCCATTTAAGTCGTGGCCTTCAGCTTAATCCAAACAGTCCGGCGGTACATTATCTTAATGGCTGGTACTTTGCACTTATCTCTAAAATTGATGAGGCTGCTTCTGAAATGAAAAAAGCTATTGCAATTGATCCATTAAATCCTCAGTGGACAGGCAACCTGGCCTGGATGTACCAGTGGACCGGGCGTCATGAAGAATCGCTCCTCTATGCTGAAAATGCTTTGCAGATCAATCCCGGATATCCCATGGCATTATATGTTAAGGGAATGGTATTATCAGCTCTTGGGAGGCATGATGAGGCGATTGAAATCCAAAAATCAATTTATAAGTCAGGCACGGGTGGATTTTCAAGTGGGCTTGGCGTTGCTTATGCTTTTGCAGGCAACAGGGATAAGGCTAATGAAATTGCTGCTGAGCTGGAACAACATAAAAGGAGGTGGATTACCTATGGAATAGCAGAAATATATGCTGTCCTTGGAGACAATGACAAGGCAATCTACTGGCTTGAGGAGGCATACAGGCAAAGGCATGATTTTATACCGTGGATCAGAGTCAATCCCAACTTTAATAATCTGCATGCAGACCAGCGGTATAAAGATATTATTTACCGGTTAAACCTGCCAGAATATTAAACAAGCTTTGATCTGCCAGAGAGGGGCCGGGGGTGAGTACATTAAAGAGGTTTGAAATATCTAACCTTAATTTGTTCAGAGATATGGGAAAAATTATTACGCTTGGGGAGGTCTTAGATATACCATAGTGAACGGGCCATGTAACATTGTTTTCTTTAGCCTTATTCAGCAGCCCTGATGTGGCCTAACAAAAGACATATATGAGGCAATTTATTGAAATCTGCGATTATTGTCGCTGCAAAGCAGACTAGCCTTGTACCATATGCTTTTTGGGATTAGAAAAGGGCAAAAGTTTGCATATCTGATTTGATTTTCTATTTTTGTAAAACGATTTGGCCTAATTATGTAAACCAGATTGTTCCAAATTTGTAATTTAGTTCATTCAAGAAGTGTAAAATAAAATAACAATGAGTTATATTTCAAGAATTGTCGAAGCAGAGATTTATGCCAAGCTGAATGCTTCGGGAGCAGTTTTGATTTGCGGTCCCAAAGCGTGCGGAAAAACAGAAACAGCTTTGCGATTAGCATCAAGCGTTCTCCGGGTTGACCAGGATGAGCAGGTGCCCTATCTAATGGATGTCGATCCCAAACGTTTGTTAGCAGGTCAGGTACCTCGTCTGATTGACGAATGGCAGGAACAGCCGAAACTCTGGAACTACATACGGCACGAAATAGATGCCCGTAAAGCAAAGTCACAGTTTATTCTTACCGGTTCCTCCACTCCCGATGATAAAATCCCTATCCATTCCGGGGCTGGAAGATTTACCACGGTTGATATGCGTACCCTGTCATGGCAGGAACTGGGCTATTCTACCGGTCAAGCCAGTATGAAACAGTTATTATCTGATACGAAAATTGATCTGTCAGACAGATCAGTTGATTTGGAAACCATCGTCGAGAGAATCATCAAAGGTGGCTGGCCAGGCTTACTGACATCCACAACAGATGAGGCCTTACTGCTTAATCGAGCCTACATCGATCTGATAGCGGAAAGCGATATGAGTTGTATTTCGAGCATTAAACGTGACCCAATAAAAGTGAAAAACATTTTCAGGTCTATAGCAAGGAATACGGCAACAATGGTAGCCAAAACTACTATCGTGAAGGATATAAAGGAGAATGACAACGGTGATATTTCTCGTCCTACCGTTCATGAATATCTCGATGCTCTGGAACGGCTGATGATTATTGAAAACCAACCGGCATGGAGCACACATATCCGCTCATCTGCATCGCTAAGAAAATCCCCGAAAATACATTTTACGGATGTCTCATTATCTGTAGCTGCATTGGGAGCCGATAAAGGATCATTATTGAAAGATGTGAAATTTACAGGTTTTTTGTTCGAATCGCTGGCAACACATGATCTGCGGGTTTACGCCCAGGCAAATGATGCCAGCGTCAGTCACTACTCTGATTTGAGTGGCCTTGAGATTGACTGCATTGTTCAGAAACGCAACGGCGATTGGGCAGCATTTGAAATTAAACTTGGTATGGGTATGAATAATGAAGCTGCTTCCAATTTGAAAAAATTAACAGCGACGCTCGATATCAAAAACATTGGCCCGCCAAAGTCGCTGAATATCATTGTCGGTACAGGTGTAAGTTACACTCGTCCCGATGGTATCAATATTATTTCACTTGCTTCTTTGGGAGTTTAATAATCTCTTTTGCTTTCATCTCGGCCGACGACTGATTGTCGGATATGCCAGTTGCAGACTGTCGTAAGCGGCAAGTCGTCTTTAGATGCGGGGTGATGATTTCTCGCTTCGCCCGCAATAGCCTTCGGCGTAGGCGGGCTTCGCTCATGATCCTCAGGGGGGTGCATAACAAGTCAAAAGCCTTGCTCCCGCGGGAGCGGGAGCTACGGGCTTTTTTGTTTCCATCCCTTCCAAAAGCAAGTCGTTGTCGGGCTGTCAACAAAAAAGCCCTGGTGCTTCGCACCAAGGCTTTTGCTTGTAGACAAGAAGTTTGAAATATCTAACCTGAGTTTAATCAGAGACATGGTGGAATTAGTTGAACTGGCAGAGGTTTTATAGTGATTTTCTACGATAAGAAGAAAATTTTGCATTTAGCCTGATAATGGTTTAATTTTGATAATGAACCAAATAGTACACTGATGTCAAGCATTATTGAAGGATATAATTACGACATTTTTATCAGCTACCGCCAGAAAGATAACAAAGGTGATAGGTGGGTGAGTGAGTTTGTTGAAGCTCTGAAGACAGAACTTGAATCCACATTCAAGGAAGAGATAAGTGTTTATTTTGACATTAATCCTCATGATGGACTTCTGGAAACACATGATGTTGATGCATCGCTGAAAGAGAAACTAAAGTGTCTTATCTTTATCCCAATAATCTCACGTACTTATTGTGATCCAAAATCATTTGCATGGGAACATGAGTTTAAAGCATTTGTTGAACAGGCTTCAAAGGATCAGTTTGGATTGAAAGTAAAACTACCCAATGGAAATGTGGCCAGCAGGGTGCTTCCAGTACGGATTCATGATCTGGATGCTGATGATATTAAATTATGTGAATCAGTAATAGGAGGAGTTCTTCGTGGCATTGAGTTTATTTATAAAGAACCCGGAGTAAACAGACCACTTCGCTCAAATGAGGATAATCCTCATGATAATCTTAATCATACCATCTATCGTAACCAGATCAATAAAGTTGCTCTGGCAGTTAAGGATATCATTGAAAGCATAAAGCTCCGATTTCACAATCAGTCAGAAAAAAAAGAAATTCTTGTGAAGGGAAATGAAGAAGTAAGGAGAAAAAAACTAAAGAATCAGTTGTATCGAAAACCATTCTAAAACCTAAATTAACACCAGAAAAAGATAAGATCTGTTGAACGTAGAAAATTTCTGCCAGCAGAAACCGTATATTCTGATACCCGGTATTCTGTGTAATTATAGCGATACTAGGGCTATTATAATCTTTCTGCTTAATCGTTAATCTAACGAAAATGGGCACAAGAGGAGGCTTTACCGGGAATAGAACAGCTATAAATAAAGGATATATTGATGCGGCTTTCAGTTTGGTGCAATAAGGCAGGAAAATATATTTCACAGGAACTCAGAGTTCATAGAGTTGATCTTTGGTCTACATCAGATTTAACCATTCTGACTAACCCTTCAGGTGCAGATGTATATTTTAGGGAGTATTCCGATCTTGAAGGGGAATGGAAAAAACTTGGAAAAACCCCTATTGAAATATGAAATTACCGAATAATTCCTTTTATCTTACGTAAGATTGAAAAAGCAGGATATGAAGAATTATTGCAGTGACTTTAACCATCGATACTTTGTACAGAAAATTATTCAAGAAAGGAACAATTCCTGAAGGATGGTATATGTTGAAGGATACTGGAAGAAAGGGCAGGAAACTATTAAAAAAAAAAATGGATTCTTTATTGATCGGTATGAAGTAACCAATAAGCAGTATAAAGAATTTGTTGATATAGGGGGTTACAGTAATCCGAATTATTGGAAAAATGAATTTATAAAAGATGGGAAAAATTCTTAACTGGGATGAAGCAATGGCTGAATTTATAGATAAAACCGGCAGGCCAGGACCAGCGACATGGGAAGCAGGAGATTATCCTGACGGACAGGATAATTATCCGGTATCAGGGGTTAGCTGGTATGAAGCAGCTGCGTATGCCGAATTTGCAGGTAAAAACTTGCCAACTGATGTACCATTGGGACAGTGGAGCTGGATTATATACCTTATATGTCAATTTTTTATCTAAAATAATTCCTGTCAGTAACTTCAATGGCAAAGGTTCTGAAACAGTGGAAAATCCAGGTATAAATGCTTATGGCGCCTTTGATATGGCAGGTAATGTGAGGGAATGGTGCTGGAATGAAACAAATGTTGGCCGCATTATTGCGGAGGTGCATGGGATGATGCCAGCTATTGTATTCCGACTATGAGTCAACTCCCATCTTTTGATCGCTCCGCCAAAAATGGATTTCGGTGTGTTAAATATATTGATAAAGAAAAAATTCCTGAAAGTGCCTTTCAAACGATTAAATTTAAAGGAAGTGATTATTCCAAAGAAAAACCTGTTCGGAAAATATTTTTAAGATATATAAGAACCAATTTCTGTATGACAAAACAGATCTTAAATGCTAATATTGAAGCGAAAGATGAAAGCTCTAAAGATTGGATCATAGAAAAGATTACTTTTAATGCTGCCTATGGAAATGAAAGAATTTAGCATATCTGTTTTTACCCACTAATGTTGCTCCACCATATCAGACACTTATTTTTTTCCCTGGTGCCTCTGCTATTACGGAAAAAAGCTTGTTGGCATATAAGCGTAATTTCTGGTTATTAGATTTTATTATGAAAAATGGTCGGGCAGTCATGTTTCCGGTTTATAAAGGTACTTTTGAAAGGAATGACGGAGTGACAACTATGAGCCGAATCATACCCATCAATACACTGAGGATTTAATCAAATGGGTCAAAGATTTAAGCAGGTCGATTGATTACCTTGAAACCCGGACCGATATTGACACTAGTAAACTCGGATTTTTTGGTTATAGCTGGGGAGGAACATTGGGTGGAATAATTCCTGCTGTTGAAGAACGCCTTAGAGTAAGTGTTCTAGTTATTGGTGGATTCAATTTCAGAACCTCAAATTGGCCATATCCTGAAGCTAGGAATTGAATTATGTTTCAAGAGTAAAAATCCCGGTTTTAATGCTAAATGGCAAATTTGATTACAATTTTCCTCTTGAGACCACTGTGAAACCTTTCTTTGATCTGCTTGGAACTCCTAAAAGATAAACTACTCAAGATTTATGAAACTGATCATTATGTACCTAAGAGTGAGATGATAAAGGAAACATTATTTTGGCTGGATAATATCTTGGACCCTGTAAAGTAAAACCCTCAATTTATTGGCAGGTGGGATTATTCTCCCTTTGCGGGATCATGATCCTAAGTGGGGAGCTTAGCAAATCGAAGCAAGGAGGGAATACGCCGACCGCAGCGTCGGGGAGAAAAGCCTGAGCATCTGCCTGCATAATTAAGGAGATTACTCTCTACCTCGCTGTCGCGTTCCTCTTTGAGTTGCAGCCCAATGAAAAAGCCAGTCCTGCTGGCGCGGGCCTTCGGTTTTTTCGTTTTCTTTCCTCCGCCCCGCAAGCAGCTCTTTCGGGCTGAAAATAATAAAAATCCCCGGGCATTCGCGCCAGGGCTTTTTCTTTGTAGCGGAGGGAGGATTCGAACCTCCGACCTTTGGGTTATGAGCCCAACGAGCTGCCACTGCTCCACCCCGCAATATCGGGTGCAAATATACAACCAAAATTTTTAATATCAAAACCTGATTTTATTATTGCTGTTTTGATTTGATAAGCTCACCTGTCTTGTACAGAATAGCTATCTCAAAAAGCTCGGCCGGAATCAGCAATATATCTCCGACAAAAAACAAAAAGACTGTGATATAAAAACACCCCGCCACTATCTCAAATACACCGGCAAAATTGGCAATAGAACCGACAGCATTGCTCAGCCTTGTCAGCGAGAATCCGAAAATAATACATGCACCGCCAAACGTCATTGCTTCACCCGCCAGAATAAACTCACGCTCGACGGCATCATTAAATACCGAAACAATGTCATACCCTATGAACAGTACCATGCAGAAGATAAGAATATACGAAGCGATCTTCAACAGGTAGTTTTTGTATATGAGACCGGTAAGAATAAACCCGCGCATGAAAAAGAAAAACGAAATGAGTACTGTGACCTTCATTATCACATAAAAAGTGTAACTGAAAATCATCCGGTCTTCCTCCATCCTGAAATATTCCGCCGGCGCTTCAGCGAAACCTGCAATGAAATATATCAATCCGAATATCCAGGCAATGTTCAGCTGCCTGACCAGATAATCAGCAGGCTTGTCCTGATCTATATCTATAAGAAACAAGTCCTTAAAAAACAATTTAGTGTTATCCAGGAAGCTAATCTCTTTATCCGAGATCTTGTTCAGATCATAATCAAGAGCGGCCAGTATAGTCTTTATTGTATATACCCGCGGAGTGACCTCCCCTGTTTCAATCCGCTGAAGGGTCCTGACGCTTATGTTACATCTGTCGACAAGCTCTTCCTGGGTCAGGCCTTTTTCCTTACGGAGTTCGACGATTTTTTTACCGAGATCTGGTTGTTTCATGGTCGTGTGATTTAAGTACTGAGCAATATTACGACTGAAAAATTTACCGGCGAAATATTTTCAATGTACTTTACCCGTCATTTACCCGACATTTACAAAACCCAATTCTTTTTGTTATTTCTTTGCTCGCCCAAAGAAATGACGAAGAAATGGCGCCGGGCAGGATAAGTACGGTTTCAGCTTCCGCCCGCTACACGGTCCGGCCCTTTCAGGGCACCCCGCCACAGCTTCAGCCGTACTTCGCGCCCTGCCCGGTCATGCCTCCCGCAAAGCCATCAGGGACCAGCTGCTAAAAATCCTGGTTAAAACAACATTTAATCAGATATACATGTCTACATTAATAGATCAATTTCCATTATATTATCTTTGAATTGACTAAGAGAAATTAAAACTACACACATGAGAAACATCAGGACCATTATTTCAGCAGGCGCAATCATAATTTCAGTCTGCATCGCCAGCCCAATGAAAGCACAAGGTGTCCAGAAAGAGGCTGAAAAGTCCAAACCCGTCCCTGCAGCTGTGACTGCTATCCTTGAAAAATCCTGTATCGGTTGCCATTCCGACGAAGGCAGCACATTCGCAAAAATGCATGTCAATTTTACGGAATGGAATGAATACTCCGTTGAGGAGCAGAAGTCAATCGGACAAGACATCGTGAAGATTGTGACCAAAGGCAAGATGCCACCGAAGAAATTCCTTAAGAATAATCCTGAAGCAAAACTTACTGACGCAGAAAAAAAGACTATTACCAACTGGGCCGGACAGCTTTAATACCATCCGGCATCATAAGGTAAACATGATGAAAAGAATCATTATTTCTTTCAGTCTCATAAGCATATTCATTATGTCTGGTGCTCAGTCATTAAATTCATTTTCTGTGACCACACAGAAACCCCCGTTGCACGGAAAACACTGGATGGCCATCACTGGCAAGCCACTGGCAGCCACGGCAGGCGCGATGATCTTTAACCAGGGCGGCAATGCCGTCGATGCTGCCTGCGCCATGCTGGCAGCCACTTGCACAATGTGGGACGTACTCAGCTGGGGTGGCGAGACACAGGCTCTGATCTATAACCCGATAACAAAGAAGGTCATCGCCATAAACGCTCTCGGAGTGGCTCCCACAGGCGCCACGGCAGAGTTCTTCAAGTCGAAAGGCATGAAATACCCTCCCGAATACGGCCCTCTGGCAGCCGTGACCCCGGGCACGCCTGGCGGACTGATGACCATGCTCGCCGAATACGGTACCATGAGCCTGAAAGAAGTGCTCGCCCCGGCAATGCAGATGGCAGAGGGTTATCCGATGGAAGCACAGACAGCCAACTCTATTGAACGACAAAAATCAAGGATAAAGGAGTGGCCCTACTCGGCAAAAGTATTCCTGCCTCATGCCGGCGAAGACCGCGAGGCGCCGTCAGCAGGGGAGATATTCGTTCAGAAAGATCTGCTGGCTACTCTGACAAAGCTTGTTGAGGCAGAACAAACAGCACTCAAAAAGAAGAAGACAAGGAAAGAGGCTATCTATGCAGCCTATGACCGCTTTTATAAAGGAGACATTGCCAGGGAGTTCGTAAGGGGCAGCAGCGAACAGGGCGGTCTGATCACCGAAGAGGATCTGGCACTGTGGAAGGTGAAGATCGAAGAACCTCTGATGACAACATACCGGGGGATAGAAGTATATAAGCTGCAGCAGTGGACCCAGGGTCCGGTAATGCTCCAGACACTCAACATACTCGAAAACTTTGATCTGAAAGAAATGGGATATAATTCAACAAAATATATCCACACTCTCTATCAGGCAATGAACCTGGCCTATGCCGACCGGGATTTCTATTACGGCGATCCTGCCTTTGCTCCGGAAGAGCCCATGCAGGGCCTATTGTCGAAGGAATATGCAAAGGAAAGAAGCAGGCTGATTAATTCTGACCGGAACGATCCCGCTATCCGTCCCGGCGATCCCTACCCGTACGAGGGAAAAACAAATCCGTTCGGAACGCTGCTTAACGGGTGGATCGCCTCTAATAGCAATGTTTTCCCGATCGATGATCCGCAGGCTTATGGAAGGTTCCTTGAGACATTCCAGTCGGGCACCACCTCCATTGAAGCCGCTGACGAGCAAGGATGGGTTGTCTCTGTCACTCCCAGCGGAGGCTGGATACCTGCCTGCATTGCAGGTAACACCGGCATAGGCATGAGCCAGCGCATGCAGAGTTTTGTGCTTGATGAGAAAGAGAACCCGTTCAATGTGGTTGAGCCGGGCAAGAGGCCGCGCGTGACCCTGACACCCACGCTGGCAATGAAAGACGGCAAGCCGTTCCTTGCCTTTGCCAAGCAGGGCGGTGACGAGCAGGATCAGCTGCTGCTGCAGTTCTTCCTGAATGTGGCTGAGTTCGGAATGACAATACAGGAAGCCTGCGAGGCTCCCTCGTTCAAGACACTGCAGATGTATTCAAGCTTCGGTGAACATGAGAAAATATCGGGCGGGCTAGTTCTGAACAGCAGCATGCCGGAGTGGGTGAGAAAAGAACTTACCGCAAGGGGATACAGGCTCTCATTCCAGGAGAGGACTTCCGGCCCTGTCAACGCAATAGGGTTTGATCATGTGCACGGCACTTTCTGGGGAGGGTCAAGCAATTACGGGGAGGATTACGGAATTGGCTGGTAGGAAAATGGTCATGCGGTCATGCAGTCCTGCAGTCTTGCAATCGTGAGCCTTCAACTTTTTTCAACCCCTCAACTCCTCAACCTTTCAACTATTTTTTCAACCCCTCAACCCTTCAACCTTTCAACATGATTGCTATCTTTGTGCCTTCTATTGCATTTTCTGATGGCTAAGAACGAAAAAAGGAAAGGGAAGTGGCGCGACAAATTCCGTTTCGCCATATTCAATGACACGACTTTTGAAGAGGTGTGGCGCGTACGGCTCACCAAATCAAATGCCCTGCTGGCACTGGCCCTGCTCGTATTTCTGATCATCGGTATTAACACCTCGCTGATTGCCTTCACCAACCTGCGCGAATTTATCCCGGGTTATCCCACCGTGGAATTACGGCGTGACATTATCATGAATGCCCTGATGCTTGACTTGCTGGAACGTGAGCTTGTTATCAGAGACAAATACTTTAAGGACCTTAATGATGTCATCTCCGGCAGGCAACCAATAGAGAGCGTGGCCATGAGGGACAGCACCCGCAACTACAGCAATATTGCCTTCCGGAAGTCGGCTGAAGACTCAATTTTCAGAAACCGTGTAGAGCAGGAGGAACAATACAATCTCTCGATAGGTACTACCGGTGCCGAGCGCGGCACGAGCCTTGCCAACATCCACTTTTTCCCTCCTGTAAAAGGAGTTGTGTCAGGCAACTTCGATTCGCGCACAAGACATTATGGAACTGACATTGTTACCCAGCCAAAGGCTGTGGTTTCCTCAACCCTTGACGGCACGGTGGTCATGACAGGGTGGACCATGGAGACCGGATTTGTGATGATGATACAGCACCGCAGTAACCTTGTTTCCGTTTATAAACACAATGCCAGGCTGCTGAAAGAAATGGGTGACAGGGTATGGGCAGGCGAGGCGATTTCTATTGTTGGAGACTCGGGTGAGCTATATACCTCCGGACCGCATCTTCATTTTGAGCTGTGGCATAACGGCGAGTCACTTGATCCCACAAAATATATCTTCTTCTGAAAGCAGACCGGCAGATGCATAAGCGACTGGCTATCCTCGGATCAACAGGATCAATAGGCACACAGACCCTCGAAATAGTATCGCATTATCCCGGTATGTTCACTGTAACTGTCCTAACAGCTGGCAGCAATGCTGATCTGCTAATGGAGCAGGCTAAGCTCTTCAGGCCTGAAACGGTTGTTATCGGAAGCGAGTCTCATTACATTAAGCTCAGGGATGGTCTAGCCGGTCTTGGCATTGAGGTGCTGGCCGGGCAGGAGGCCTTTGAGGCTGTCGCTGCCTCTGCAAATGTCGATACCGTCGTCGCTGCCGTTGTCGGATTCGCAGGTCTGCGTCCCACAGCTGCCGCCGTGGCGGCAGGCAAGGAAGTGGCCCTGGCAAACAAGGAGACACTTGTGGTAGCGGGGGAGATGATAACAAGTACAGCTGCCAGGACAGGCTGCCGGCTGCTGCCTGTTGACTCGGAGCACTCAGCCATAATGCAGTGCATCCAGGGCGAGCCTCATGCATCAATTGAAAAGATCATCCTGACAGCATCGGGAGGACCGTTCCTCAACACACCGCATGAAAAGCTGACGAGAGCCACCCCCGGAGAAGCGCTGCGTCATCCCAGGTGGAGCATGGGTAACAAGATAACCATTGACTCGGCAACACTGATGAACAAAGGGCTGGAGGTTATTGAAGCCCGATGGCTCTTCGACGTGCCTGCCGAAAAGATAGATGTGCTCATTCACCCGCAGTCGATAATCCATTCTCTTGTGCAGTTCACTGACGGGTCTCTGAAGGCCCAGCTGGGTGTCCCTGATATGCGTCTGCCTATTATCTATGCACTTACATACCCCGACAGGGTTACAACAGACCTGCCGCGACCTTCACTTGCAGAGATAGGCTCGCTGACCTTTGAGAAGCCCGACACGCTGCGTTTCCGCAATCTTACTCTTGCACGCGAGGCTTTGAAGGCAGGCGGCAATATGCCATGTGCCCTTAATGCTGCCAACGAGGTGGCTGTTGCGGCATTTCTGAAGGATATGCTTGGCTTCACCGGGATAGCCGACACAGTTGAATATGTCCTTGAAAAAACATTATACAACAACGAAGCCTCCATGGGCGTTTATGAGGAGACTGACAGCAGAAGCAGGGGTCTCGCCGCGGAGTATATCAGTAAAACACAGAAACAATGACAGTTCTTATTAAGATCATTCAGCTATTGCTATCGCTTTCCATACTTGTCATAGTTCACGAATTCGGACACTTTATCCTTGCCCGTTACTTCAAGACAAGGGTTGAGAAGTTCTATCTGTTCTTCGACTGGCCTTTTGCGCTTTTCAAACGCAAATGGGGCGAGACCGAGTACGGCATCGGCATGATCCCTCTCGGAGGATATGTCAAGATATCAGGTATGATTGACGAATCGATGGACCGTGAGCAGATGAAACAGCCTCCGCAGCCTCATGAATTCAGATCCAAGAAAGCGTGGCAGCGTCTTATGATCATGCTCGGAGGAGTGTTCTTCAATTTTATCTTTGCACTGTTAATCTACGTAGCGATACTCAGTGTCTGGGGTGAGACATACCTCCCGGCAGCCAATGTCAAATACGGCATACTTACGGACTCGACGGGCTATGCCATGGGTCTGCGCAACGGCGATAAGATCATCTCCGTTGACGGTCAGCCTGTTGACAACTTCTATACGATCATCCCTGACATACTCCTAAATGACCGTAAGGTCATAACCGTTGACCGTCAGGGCGCTATTGTTGATGTGCCTGTCGGCCGCGAGTTCATACCGCTTTTGCTTAAAAATCCTGACGTGCTAGATGCCCGTGTACCATTCGGGCCCTTTGTGGTCTCCGACTTTTCGGAGGATTCACCGGCTAAAAAAGCCGGACTGAGCGTCGGAGACGAAGTGGTGGCCCTTGACAACATCGAGTTTGCCTGGTATGACGAGTTCCAGAGCTACCTTGCCGCTCACAAGAGCATACCTCTGACAGTAACCGTAAAGAGGGGAAACGGCCTGGCTGATTTCACGGTGAGCCCGACAGAAGCTGGTATCCTGGGTATCTTCAGGGAAGCGGGCAGCGTATTGGAGCTAAGCACAAAGCATTACAACTTCTTCGAGGCGATCCCCGCCGGCGTAACGAAGGGATGGAATACAACCAAAGACTACCTGAAGCAATTCAGGCTGATATTTACCAAGGACACCAAAGCATACGAATCTCTTGGCGGTTTCATAGCAATTGGGAATATTTTTCCGGGTAAATGGAACTGGCAGTCGTTCTGGAATCTTACCGCGTTCCTTTCACTGATACTGGCAGTGATGAATATACTTCCCATACCTGCATTGGACGGAGGGCATGTTATGTTCCTGATCTTCGAAGTCGTTACCGGCAGGAAACCGAGCGACAAGTTCATGGAATATGCCCAGATTGCCGGGATGGTTATACTGCTGGCACTGCTGATCTTTGCCAACGGCAACGATATTCTCAAACTGATCAGAAAGTGAATATTGGCAACAATTAATATCCATTGATAAAGAATTTGTACATTTGTGTAATTAAAAACAAACGTCATGGGAAAGATTGGACCTCTTGAGATTGTCCTCATATTACTGGTAGTTATACTGCTTTTTGGCGGCCGTAAGATACCTGAGCTGATGAAAGGTATAGGGCAGGGGCTGAAGGAGTTTAAGAAAGCTAAGGACACTGATAATACGGATATCAAGAAAGATACCGGGGAGACAAAGTAATTTTAAAATATCTGAAGACTGAGCCTGCATGTGAGTGCAGGCTTTTTATTTCAGAAGGGGAGCAATGAGAAGCCTTTTAACTCTTTCATCTGTTTTAATGGTGGGGCTGGCCTCATGCGGAGACTCATCACTGACAAGGACACTTCCTAATGTCTCCGGATCAACCGGCGACGTCATGGTAGTGATGAATAAGTCGTTATGGGATGGGAGTGCCGGTAAAGCTATAAGAGAGGAAGTTGCACCTGTTCTCATCGGCCTGCCGCAACCGGAGCCAGCCTTCGACCTGCAGCCCGTCAATCCCGCGGGTTTCCGCGACATACTGGTCTCGCACCGCAACATAATAATTACGGCGGTTGACGGGAACGTGACTGAGCCGGCAGTGACATTTGAACGTAACAGGTGGGCTGAAACACAGCTGGTGATCAGACTTACTGCCCCGGATTCGACCAGCCTGGCAAATAGCATCAGTGAGAATGCCGAGTCAATACGTCAACGGATCAATGATGTTGAACGTGAGAGGCTCACGGCATGGCTTACCGGGTCGGCCGGAAAGGAAAGAAGCACTGTCAGATCCGGGGAAAGCAGCTATGAGATTATCATGCCGGCAGGTTACAGGACAGACTTTGCCCGGGAAGGTCTGATGATCATCTCTGCCGAAACACAGGCGACAACACAGTCAGTGATAGTCTCCGTCAGTGAGCGCATATCCCCGAGAATAGGCTGTATCGAGCTTGCGGACATGACGGAGAAGGTTACATCGGCACAGATAAAAGGTCCTGACGGCGGATCATTCATGATCATCGACAAGCAGATGACAGTCAGCTGCCGTTCCTTCAGGCGTAACAACACTGACTATATAGAGATGCGCGGTTTATGGACCCTGGAAGGAGGTTTTATGGGCGGGCCGTTTATCTCATATGCTTTCATTGACCCGGAGATATCGCGGACTGTGATCGTGACAGGGTTTGTCTATGCTCCGAGGGATAATAAGAGGGAACTTTTACGCCAGGTTGAGGCGCTGATGTATACCGTCCGCAAGGCTTCCTGAAGGATTCTTATTCGCCTGACGTTTCTACGACCATATAGCGCTGGTCTCTTCTTACGGGAATGAATCCCGCATCCCTGATAATCTGTTTCATTTCTTCAGGGTTGACCCTGAAGGCGTCACCGGCAGCGCTGACGACATTCTCCTCTATCATCACCGAACCAAGATCATTGGCTCCGCCGTGGAGTGAGATCATTGCCGTGTCGCGGCCTACTGTCAGTATTGATGACTGTATGTTGGGAATATTATCAAGTACCAGCCTGCTCAGGGCAATCAGCCTCAGGTAGTCTGCCGCCGTGACACTGCTGCGTATACCGTCCTTATCAGCCAGGGGTGTACCGCGGTCCATGAAAGGCCACGGGATGAAGGTGATGAAACCGTAGTGTTCTTCGGGCTTCTCATCCTGCAGGTCGCGCAGCCTGATCAGGTGTTCAATCCTCTCCGGCACGGTCTCTGCATGTCCGAACATCATTGTCGCCGAGGTGGGAAGGTTAAGCCTGTGCGCCTCTCGCATGACACCCAGCCACTCTTCGGCGGTACACTTGGCCGGGGAGACTTTTTTCCTGACCCTGTCAACCAGTATCTCCGCCCCGGCGCCGGGAAGGGAATCAAGACCGGCATCAATCAGTTTAACAAGAACCTCGCGATAATTCATCTTTGCCTTTGCGGCCAGATAAACGATCTCAGGGGGACCGAGGGCATGAAGTTTTATCTGCGGCCAGCGCTCCTTAAGGCCCCTGAAAAGCCCTGTATAATAATCCAGGTCAAGAGCAGGGTTCATGCCTCCCTGCAGAAGAAGCTGGTCGCCTCCAAGCGAGATCATTTCCCGGATCTTGCTGTCATATTCAGCTTCTGTAGTTACATAGGCATCATCGCTCTTTGACGTGCGGCAGAAATTGCAGAAACGGCACTGGGAAAAACAGATGTTGGTAATATTGACATTACGGTCAATCATCCACCCCACATGATTGTCGTTATGCAGTCGCCGGCGTACGGTGTCAGCCAGACGGACAAGGGCAGCCAGTGGTGCCTCATTCCAGAGTTCAAGAGCATCACCGGCGGTGAGCCTTTCCTGTTCTGAAACCTTCCTGTATAAATGTTCGCTGACAGCCATTTTATGATACCCTGCGCATTGTCAATGGTGACCGCAAAGGTAATACAATATAGCTAAATCATTCAATAATTTGATTAACTTTACAACCCTGGACATGGCATTGCATGTGCAAAATACCGGAACAATAATGGAAAGAAAACCTATAATTGCCGGGATAACCCACGGGGATATCAACGGCATCGGATATGAAGTCATCATCAAAGCACTGGCCGAGCCGGCCATAATGGATCTTTGCACGCCGGTTGTCTACGGTTCACCCAAGGTAGCGGCCTATCACCGCAAGGTGCTTAATATAACCAACTTCAGTTTCAACAATATCAGGTCTGCCGATGAGGCACACCCCAAAAAAGCAAACCTGGTTAACTGTCTCGGTGATGAGGTTCGTGTCGAGCTTGGCAAATCGACGCCTGAAGGAGGTCAGTCGTCTCTTGCAGCGCTTGAGGCAGGTGTGGCTGACCTGATAAGTCATAAGATCGATGTGCTGATCACAGGCCCCATCGACAAGCATAATATGCAATCGGACAAGTTCCATTTTACAGGACATACCGACTATCTGAAGTCGAAGCTCAATGCGACGGATGTGCTGATGTTCATGTTATGTGAGAGCATGAAGATAGGGTTTGCCACCGGACACATGGCGCTTAAGGATATTGCCGGTGCACTTACCGTACCGCTCATTATGCACAAGCTTAAGCTGATGAACCGTTCGCTGGTCCAGGATTTTGCAATACGCGGGCCGCGCATAGCTGTTCTCAGCCTCAATCCTCATGCCGGTGAGAACGGTCTTCTGGGTACAGAGGAGAAAGACATTATCATCCCTGCAATTGCCAGGGCCAATGAGGAGGGTGTACTTGCTTTCGGGCCCTACTCGTCCGACGGATTCTTCGGATCAGGTGCCTTCAGCAGGTTTGATGCCGTGCTGGCAATGTACCATGATCAGGGGCTGGGCGCCTTCAAGGTTATTGCTTTTGACACGGGTGTAAATTACACGGCAGGATTGCCAGTTGTCAGGACCTCCCCGGTGCACGGCACCGCGTTCGATCTGACTGGCAGGAATGAAGCATCAGGCAATTCGATGCGCCAGGCTATCTATGCTGCCTGTGACATCTTCCGCAACAGGCAGATGTACGATGAGCTTATGCTCAACCCGCTGCAGCCTCAGAAGATTGATATACATGCCGATCATGTGGACGAGCTTCCTCCTGAACCGGAAAATTACGATCACGTCCTATGATTGATTATATAACCGGCAAAGTCACCGAACTTAATCCTGCCTGTGTGGTGGTTGAGTGTAACGGTATAGGGTACAATCTCAACATTTCTCTGAACACCTATGCAGTTCTGGACAAAGCAGTCACCTGCAGGATACTGGTACACGAAGCCATACGTGAAGATGCTTACGTGCTGTACGGTTTTTCCGAAGCTGAGGAGCGTGATTTGTTCAGGCAGCTCATCTCTGTATCAGGTGTAGGTGCCAGCACTGCCCGCATCATGCTTTCATCATTTAAACCGGCTGATCTCCGGCGGGCAATTGCTGAAGCAGATGTCAATCTTATCAAGTCCGTAAAAGGCATCGGATTAAAGACTGCACAGAGAATAATCGTCGATCTGAAAGACAAGGTAGAAAAACATGCCGGTTCCGGTGAAATTATTGCATTTTCCGACAATACTGCGCGCGAAGAATCGTTATCTGCTTTAGTAATGCTTGGCTATGCCAGGAACAGCGCAATGAAGGTTATTGACAACCTCCTGAAAGAGAACAGAACCCTTCAGGTGGAAGAAATAGTGAGGAGGGCGCTGAAACTCTTATAAATCAGAGGCGCCGGATTGCAGTTTTCTTTAAAAAATAGAGGTCTGATAATCAGGGGGGGACTTCTAGTCGCCCTCTTAATTGCCTCTCTGTCTCTGTCCGCCCAGACTGCCGCTGATTCTCTCCTGAAGCTCAATAACGATCCTGCCCTGCCATGGGAAGCCAAAAAATCATCTCCCCTTTATCTTGACAACCCGTCTAATATCACCACCAGGGTTGATTACGACGGCCGCAATAATCAGTATATCATCTATCAGAAGATTGGCAATCTTGATTATCGCAAGCCTGTCTTCATGAATCCGGAAGAGTACAGGAAGTACGAGTTTGACCAGGCAATGCGTGAGTACTGGGATGCGAATCTCCGGGGTGATGTCACGGGTTTCAGATCGTCACTGATACCCCAGATCGAAGTCGGAGGTGAAACTTTTGACAAGATCTTCGGAAGCAATGTGATCAACATTGTGCCCCAGGGGTCGGCCGAGCTCATCTTCGGAATCAATATCTCGCACACCGAGAACCCCACTCTGTCGGAGAATCTGCGGACCATTCCTACCTTCGACTTCCAGGAAAAGATACAGATGAACGTCACCGGCACCATCGGTGACAAAATGGAGCTGGGCATCAACTACAACACCGAGGCGATGTTCGAGTTCGAGAACCGCACCAAGCTGGAATACTCCGGCAAGGAGGACGAGATTATCCAGAAGCTTGAGGCAGGAGATGTCACTCTTCCGCTGAACGGCACGCTTATCACCGGCAGCTACAGCCTCTTCGGACTGAAAAGTGAGCTGCAGTTCGGCAAGCTGACCATGACTTCGATCTTTTCACAGCAGAAGGGTGAATCATCTGTGGTGGAGATGAAGGGAGGAGCTCAGCTGACTGACTATGAGATCACCGTCGATGATTATGAAGCCAACAGGCACTTCTTCCTGTCACAGAATTTCAAGGATAACTTTGATGTTGCACTGGAGAACCTCCCGATAGTGAGCTCGGGATTGAACATCGAAAAGATCGAGGTCTGGATCACAAACGCAACCAGCCGTTTTGAAGATGTAAGCAACCGTAATATCGTTGCCTTCCTCGACCTTGCCGAGAACCAGGCAAACATTTACAACACAATACCGCAGTTTCAAAGCACGCCCGGCTCTCCGGTAAATCCGGCCAACAACAGCAATGCACTGTACGGGGAGCTTAACACCACCTACAACAGTGTCAGGAATATCGACCAGGTTGCTGATGCCTTTGCCTCACTCTATCCCGATTTTCAGATCGGTCGCGACTTCGAAAAGATAGAAAATGCACGGAAGCTCACCGAGCGCGAATACGCGGTAAACAGGCAGCTGGGTTACATCTCACTGAATGTAGCGCTGAACAACGATGAGGTGATGGCGGTAGCCTATGAATACACATACAACGGTGAAGTGTTCAAGGTGGGAGAATTCTCCACGGACGGTATAAATGCTCCTGAGGCGCTTATCCTGAAGCTGATAAAGGGAACTACACTCAGTCCGCGCATACCCACCTGGGAGCTGATGATGAAAAACATTTACAATATTGGCTCGGGACGTATCGAGGCGAGTAAATTTGAAGTCAACATACTGTACCAGGATGATAAGACAGGCAATGCGCTGAACTACCTGCCCGGCACCCCTCTCAGTGACCAGGTTTTATTGCAGGCTCTTGGTCTCGATCAGCTCAACTCACAGCTTGACAGGGTTCCTGACGGATTATTTGATTTTGTTGACGGCATCACGGTGATGGCTGACAAGGGACGCATAATCTTTCCCGTGAGGGAGCCTTTCGGGAGACACCTGCTGAAGTATCTGACTGATCCTGAACAAATAAAAAAATATGTCTTCACCGAGCTTTATGATTCGACACAGACGGTAGCCCGGCAGTTGGCGGAGAAGAACAAGTATATCCTCAGCGGGCAGTTTACATCAGCCACAGGTTCGGAGATAAGGCTGAACGTCGCAAATATACCGCAGGGCTCTGTGAAAGTGACTGCGGGGGGTGTGACACTCACCGAGAATGTGGATTATACCGTTGATTACAATCTCGGTTCCGTCAAGATCATCAACGCGGCCATTATCGAATCAGGGACACCTGTTCAGGTTTCACTTGAAAGCAACCAGTTCTTCGGGCTGCAGACTAAATCGCTGCTTGGAACCCATCTTAATTACCGGGTATCCGACCGGCTTAATCTTGGCGGTACGATATTGCATCTTACCGAGAGACCGTATACGCAGAAAGTCACTTACGGTGATGATCCCATCTCCAATACTATCTTCGGCTTTGATGCATCTTACCGGGCGGAGTCGGCATTTCTTACCAATGCGGTTGACTGGCTGCCGTTCATTGAGACCAATGCGCCCTCATCAATAGATTTTTTTGCTGAGTTTGCGCAGCTTGTTCCCGGGCACAGCAAGGCCATCACATCTGAAGGGGCTGTTTATATTGATGATTTTGAGGCCAGTGAGATATCGCTTGACCTGCGGGCATTCAATGCCTGGTCGCTGGCGAGTGTGCCGCAGGGACAGGATCTGCTTTTCCCTGAAGCTAAACTGAGTAAAGATCTGCGGTCGGGTTTCAACAGGGCCAGAACAGCCTGGTACGTTATTGACCCCCTGTTCCTGCGAAACGGCTCAACCACTCCTGATCATATAAAGGCCGATCCCGACCTTCAGTCGAGCCACTTCGTCAGGGAAATATACGAGACGGAGATATTCCCGTACAAAGAATCCGCCAGTGGTATTCCGACCAACATATCAGTGCTTAACGTCGCCTTTTATCCGGATGAGAGAGGCCCGTACAACTTCGATGTGTCCCCCGGCAGTTACTCCGCGGGTATCAACGCCGGCGGTCTGTTGAATGCTCCCACCACGCGCTGGGGAGGGATGATGCGCGAGCTTCTTACAAATGATTTTGAATCTGCAAATATCCAGTATCTTAAATTCTGGGTCATGGATCCCTTCGTTGAGAATCCTGTGCATGACGGCGGTGATCTCTATTTCAATCTTGGAAATGTCTCCGAGGATATTCTTCGGGATTCGCGCAAGATGTTTGAGAACGGATTGCCAACGTCACCTGTTCTGGTTAACGTTGACACTACGGTCTGGGGACGTGTGCCTACCGTACAGGCTGTGGTACAGGCTTTTGACAATGACCCGCAGTCACGGCGTTACCAGGATGTGGGCCTTGACGGGCTTAGCGACGAAGACGAGCTGGCTTTCTTTGACAGCTTTCTCCAGTCTGTCGGTGTGGTTGTCAGCCCCGAGGTGCTTGACTCGATCTTGCTCGATCCTTCAAACGATGATTTTCATTATTTCAGGGGCAGTGATTTTGACCTCTATGAGCTGGGCATTCTCGAGAGGTACAAGAATTTCAACGGCACGGACGGTAACTCACCTACTTCTGAGATGTCGGATGAATCATATCCAACCAGCGGTTCGACGCTGCCGGACATGGAGGATGCCAACCGTGACAACACCCTCAGTGAGACGGAGAGTTATTACCAGTATCATGTGAGTCTGAGGCCTGAGGATATGGTTGTCGGAAGAAACTTTATCGTTGATGCCACTGAATACACTGCCACCTTTGCCAACGGAGAAAAATCACCTGTAACGTGGTACCAGTTCAAGATCCCTGTAACTGATTATGAGAGGGTAATAGGCACGATACGCGATTTCAAATCGATCAGGTTCATGCGTATGTTCATGCGTAACTTCGATGAAGATGTGATAATGCGTTTTGCCCGCCTGGAGCTTGTCAGGTCAGAGTGGCGCAAGTATAATCTCACTTTCTTCGAGGGCGGTGAACGCATCACTATCCCGGAGGGGGAGGATGGTACTTTTGAGATCAGCTCGGTGAGCATTGAGGAAAATGCCGGCAAGGAGCCGGTGAATTATGTCCTGCCTCCGGGTTTCGACCGTGTCATTGACCCTGCCAACCCGCAGCTGACACAACTCAACGAGCAGTCTATGGTACTGCGTGTCAGGGAGCTTGCTGATGGCGATGCCAGGGCAACATACAAGGATGTTACTCTTGACATGCGGCAATACCGGAAACTGAAGATGGAGGTGCATGCTGAAGCGCTCATAGGCCAGCCTTTACTGGCAGATGAGGTCACCGTATTTGTAAGGCTCGGTTCAGATCATAAGAATAATTTCTACGAATATGAAGTGCCTCTCAAGCTTACTCCCTATGGCAGGTACAGCAACGAAAGCGAGGAAGACAGAGCCATTGTCTGGCCTGAGGAGAACAAGGTAGAGATTGACCTGTCGAAGCTTCTCGATGCCAAGCAGGCACGTGATGATCGCAATGCGTGCAGAGCGGATCTACTCTCAGCGAAGGAGATATTTATTCAATTTATGTCGACGGTGCCCGCATTTCTGTCAGCGGTAATCCCAACCTGAGCAATATAAAGGTCGTTATGTCAGGTGTCAGGAACCCGATCAGGACACGTGATCCGTTGAATGACGATGGTGCTCCCAAATCAGCCGAGGTGTGGATAAATGAATTGCGCCTGAGTGACTTTCGTGAAGACGGAGGCTGGGCTGCCAATGCTCAGCTGCAGGCGCACCTTGCTGATCTTGGCACTGTAAACCTTGTTGGCAATACAAGCACCGCCGGATGGGGCAGTATAGAGAAGAAGGTAAATGAACGCAGCATGGAGCAGGTAATACGGTATGATCTGTCTTCGAACCTCGAGCTGGGGAAATTCTTCCCTGAAAAAGCCGCCATGAGGATACCGGTCTATATGGGCTTTTCAG
Organism: uncultured Bacteroidales bacterium; assembly: GCA_963719235.1. Taxonomy (GTDB): domain Bacteria; phylum Bacteroidota; class Bacteroidia; order Bacteroidales; family VadinHA17; genus SR-FBR-E99. The sequence goes on along the minus strand of CAVRBS010000028.1, from coordinate 152,103 downwards.
AGAACCGCATAAGGCCGCAATATGACCCCCTTAATCCGGATGTCCCACTTAATCAGGCGCTTGACAATGCTGAGAATAATGCAGAAAGGGACTCTATACTCAACCTGGCAGAGGATTATCTTCGTCGCACTACTATAACAGTCAGTAATGCGGGTACATCACGAAGAGGAGACAAGCCTCATGCATGGGACCCTGCGAATTTGTCAGTAAGCTATGCCTATAATGAGATATATGGCTCAGGCACCAAAACGGAGATTGACGTTGAAAAGACCCGCAGGGGAGGTATATCATATGACTATGAGGCAATGCCGAAGAACCATACACCTTTCCAGAAATCTGGCTCTGCTCAGCAAACCCGCCTTCAGGCTGATCAAGGACTTTAATATCTATCTCTTCCCGAAGCATATAACCGTCAGAACTGACATCTACCGATATTACAACGAGGTTAAGACGCGCAATATCAATAATCCCAACCTGCTTATCCAGCCCACCTTTACGAAAGACTTTCAATGGTCGTGGTTTTATGATATTAAGTATGATATCACAAAGCAGTTGAAGTTCGACTTTACTGCGAGCACCATTGCGCGCATCGATGAACCCCAGGGCGGGGTTGACAAGGATCGCTACCCCGACATCTATGATGCATGGCGTGATTCAGTGATGACAAGCCTCTCCAATTTTGGCAGGACAACAAACTACTATCACCTGTTCAACATCAACTATAATATTCCCGTGAACAAGCTGCCGCTGTTGTCATGGGTAACCTCCAATTTACGTTATAATGCAAGATATGACTGGCTTGCAGGCCCAATCTTCCCCGATTCATTGAACATTCAGACAGGCAATACAATTAAAAACTCAAGCAACGGACAGCTCACCGTACAGGCCAACCTGACCAATCTCTATACCAAGAACAAATTTCTCAAGGAGGTTGAGGCTACGACGCAGCCCGGGGCAAAAAGCAGGATGAGCCTGGGTTACGAGGAGGTCACTCATACCAGGAACGGACTGCCGCTTAAGGCCGGCAAGGCAAGAATTGTAAACCATAACCTTAAAACGAAAGATGTCACTGTCACTGTGACTGCATCTGACGGTACTCCGGTGACCGGAAAATTCGACATTGTCTCTGATATGAGAATAGACTATACACCCGATGCAGATGTCACCAATGCAAGCATAGTGGTGAAGGGGAGGGTAGAGAAGAAGCCCAGCATGGCCAGCGTTGCCGGGCGGTATCTTATCCGTGCCCTGATGATGGTGAGAAATGTCTCGGGAACATATACAAGCGATCAGGGACATATACTGCCCGGCTATCTCCCGGGAGTAACAGTGCTGGGACAGCAGAACTACGAGGGCATATCAGCGCCGGGGTGGCGTTTTCTTGCAGGCCGGACTGATGAGCGTTTCTTTGATGAGGCGGTAAACAACGGGTGGATTACGACGGACACCCTGCTTAACAATCCTGCAGCATACAGCCAGCGTGATCAAATAAACCTCAGGGCTAATATCGAACCCTTCCCCGGCCTGCGTATCGATCTTACCAGTGACCGCCGTTATTCGGAGACGATCTCATCATACCTGAGGGCGGACAGTAACGGCAATTTCCCTGACAGCACCCGCAACACACGCTTGACGGGTAACTTCACGATATCAGTGATATCATGGGGTACGGCTTTCGAGAAGATACCAAAGTCAGGCGATTATGTCTCACAGACATTTGAGAATTTCAAGGAATATACATCCGTTATCTCACAGAGGAGGGGTGATGAACGCAGTGCAGCAGATCCCTCTTATGACCCGAACGTTGACCCTGTCACCGGGGAGCCTGTTGAAGGACCCTATGCAAGCGGCTACGGCATGACATCAAGCGAGGTTCTGGTGCCGTCCTTCCTTGCTGCATACACCAAGAGAGACCCGAACAAGATCCCGCTTGAGACTTTCCCCTCATGGATACATATGATGCCCAACTGGCGAATAAATTTTGAAGGGCTGACCAAGTTTGCAGCGGTAAGAAAAGTATTCAACTCTGTGAGCCTCTCTCACCAGTACCGATCAACATATACCATAGGGTCATTTAACAGCAGCCTCTACTATGACCCTGATGCTACAGGGTTAAGCATGATACGTGACATGAGTTCGAACTACATTCCGCAATACGAGATTAACGCTGTCGTCATCAACGAGCAATTCAGTCCGCTGATCAATATAGACCTGGGATGGAAGAGCTCACTTACGACCAGGCTGGAGTATCGCAAATCGCGCACCGTCACGCTTAACCTGGCAAGCAACCAGGTTGCCGATATCAGGAATGATGAGATCACCATCGGGGCGGGTTACAGGTTTGACGATGTAGCAATCACCCTTAAGTCGCGGCAAGGCCAGCGTGCCCTGGAGAGCGACCTGAACCTGAGGCTTGATTTTTCGATGAGGAATAACAAGACCCTGGCCCGCAAGCTGATAGAAGATGTCAACCAGCCTGTCGCCGGCCAGAGGGTATTCACCGTAGGAGCCACCGCAGACTACGTGCTGAGCGACAGATTCATGCTGCAGATATATGCTGATCATAACCTGAATGACCCGTTTGTGGCCAACACCTTCCGTACTTCAAACACCAATTTCGGCTTCTCTCTGAGGTTTACCCTTGTGCAGTAACAGCCTCAGGAGTAAGGTTAAAAATTCCGGAAATCAGTTTTTTAATATTAAAAAAGATGTATTTTTGACAACCTGACATTTACCCGGGAAAGTTAAACTAATTAAATCATAAAGTGATGAATGTTCCTGCAAATCTGAAGTACACCAAGGATCATGAGTGGGTTCTTGTTGAAGGCAAAGAGGCTACTGTTGGCATTACCGACTTTGCACAGCGTGAGCTTGGCGATATAGTTTTCATTGAGATAGAGACTCTGGGAGAGAAGCTTGGACACGGTGAAGTCTTTGGCACAGTTGAAGCAGTAAAGACGGTGTCTGATCTTTTCATGCCTGTGAGCGGTACTGTGACAATGAAGAACTCGGAGCTTGACGATACAGCCGAGCTTGTCAACAGTGATCCTTACGGTAAGGGCTGGATGATAAAAGTGGCTATCGATGATGAATCAGAGATAGATACGCTGCTTGATGCCGGGGCATATATGAAACTGATCGGAGCATAGACCAACATAATAACATGAAAAAAAGCTGCGTAGCAGCTTTTTTTATTATCCAATATTTGCGATTGACGATAAATTGACGTAAATAGAATCGAAAATAGATATACACATATTTAATTTTAACTGCCCGAGCCTATTATGTAAGAAGTTATATCAAAAGTATATTTACCATCCCCGCCCTGACCGAAGCGTCGGGTCACTCCTTCTTAAAAAAGAAGGAGGGGAAATGTCTGAATTCAATATTTCACTCACTGAAAGCACGGTTGAACTCAAGGAAATAACTGTTACTTCTGACAAGGCAGACGTTATCAACTCAGACAGGACGGGCTCAATGACCAATATTAATTCTGATGCCATAATAGCCCTGCCCAGCATCAAAAGACGATCCCTTGATCTGACACGTCTTACTCCCGAATCAAACGGAAACAGTTTCGGCGGAAGAAATAATCTTTACAATAACTTTTCACTCGACGGATCTATCTTCAACAATTCCTTTGGGCTTGACTATGCAACACCTGGCGGTCAGACTGATGCACAGCCTGTATCCATAGAAGCCATTGAGCAGATACAGGTCTCACTGGCCCCTTTTGATGTCAGGGAAGGTGGTTTCACAGGTGCCGGTGTAAATGCCGTTACCAAATCAGGAACAAATGAGTTTAAAGGCACTGCATATTACTTCTTCAGAAATGAGAAAATGATAGGGCAGAAGGTAGGCGATATCGAAGCACCTAACCTTGATTTTTCAACATCCCTCTATGGATTCTCGTTGGGCGGACCAATTTTGAAAAACAAACTTTTCTTTTATGTCAACGCTGAAGCTGAAAGAAGAAATGAACTGGCACACGGATATATTGCAGATGATGGCACCAATACCGGACAGGCAAATGTGACATCAGTAATGGAAGACAGCATACAGATGGTCCAGAATTATCTCAGAACTTACTGGAACTACGAACCGGGAGCATATCAGAACTATTACCATGAAACTTTTAACAATAAATTGCTGGCAAAACTCAGCTGGAATGTCAACAAGAACAATAATATAACGCTGCGCTATAACATTCTCGACAGCTGGAAAGACATTCTGCCTCATCCGGAAGCAATCATAGGCCGTGGCCCGACAACATTCAGGCTCCCGTTTGAAAACTCTTCCTACAGGATTTTTAACAAGATTCACTCTCTCGTTGGAGAAGTCCATTCCATCATTTCCACAAAACTCTCCAACAAATTCCTGTTAGGGTATACCGGTTTCCGTGACAACAGACAACCATTCTCTGAACCATATCCGGTTATTGATATTTTTGACGCCAACGGAAACCTGGCGATCACAATGGGCTCTGAAATGTTCTCAACACACAATATCCTCAATCAGGATGTTTTCCAGGTGACGGATAATATTACTTACTATACTGAAAATCACACGTTTACCGGAGGCCTTAACTTCGAGTTGTTCCGGTTTGAAAACTCATTCAACCTGTTTTACTATCCATGGAATACCTTTGGCAGCGTAGCTTCTTTCCTTGCCAACGACAGAACAGGCATTGATTTTGATGCCCAGGTAGCAGCCAATTCAACCAAACCGCTTAACTGGTCATATGTTGATGTCGGCCAGCTTGCACTGTATGTTCAGGATGAGTTCCAGGTCAGTGAAAAACTCAACCTTACCTTCGGGTTAAGAACAGACCTGCCGATGTACTTCAGCGACGTAGTCACAGAAACAAACAGTGATGCCATCGATGTGGCTGAGAATTTCAGCGGCTGGGTCGACCAAAACGGGGATCCTGCCGAGGTCAAACCCTCAGAATGGCCCAAAGGAGTGATACTGTGGTCTCCGCGTTTTGGTTTCAACTATGATGTAAAAGGTGACGCCACTATGCAGATCCGCGGCGGTTCGGGTATTTTCTCCGGCAGGATTCCTTTTGTATGGCTGGGCAACCAGGCAGGCAATGCAGGTATGTACCCTGGATATACATTCCAGATTAATGCCACAGCCAAAGGATATCACTGGCCTCAGGTCTGGAAAAACAATATTGCATTTGACTATAAATTTGGTGATGGATGGTTGTCAACTGTAGAGGCAATATATTCAAAAGACATTAATGCCGTTGTCCACAGGAACTACAATATGCTGCCTCCGTCACAACACCTTGGCGGCACCGGTGACGACAGGGCCATCTTTGCAGGTTTCAATGAGGTAAATATCTATTCATCATCAGCCGGATCAATAGGATTTCTTGATGCAGGTGCCATTGTAATGGAAAATACAAAGGAGGGATACCAGCTGAACCTTACCGCAAAAGTTTCAAAGAGATTTGATTTCGGACTCTCTGGTGATTTAGCATATAGCTATCTCAAATCAAGGATTACACCTCGATACCGGCTGAGATTGCTGCTGATGCATTCCAGCGAAATCCTGTGATCGGAAACCCCAACAAACCGATGCTTTCATGGTCACGCTATGGACTGAAGCACAGATTTGTCGGTAGCCTGCTTTACCGCTTAGCCTACAAGTCAATGGCCACAACTTTCGCACTTTTCTATGAGGCCGGCAAAGGTAACAGGTATTCATACGTCTATGCCGGTGACCTGAACAAGATGCTATCTCTTACAATGATCTGCTGTATGTCCCGGAAGATCAACTGATATCAATTTTGGCACTGTGGTGGGCGGTGTTGGCACACCTGCAGCGAATGCAGCAGCCCAGTGGACGCTTTCAATACTTTCATTGATAATGATCCCTACTTACACATCGACAATCGAAATTCTATAAGGTTTTTTTAACTTTAACTGTCTGGTAGCCTTCCACGATATCCCCTACATTGATGTCATTGAAATCGTTGATATTCAGTCCGCACTCGTAGCCTGAGGTAACTTCCTTCACATCATCCTTAAAACGTTTGAGTGAGCCAAGTTCACCGGTGTGTACCACGATACCGTCACGTATGACCCTGACCTTGGTGTTGCGCGTGATCTTGCCCTCGCGGACAAAGCATCCGGCGATGGTGCCGACCTTGCCGATCTTAAATACTTCACGCACCTCAATTGTTGCCACTATCTCTTCCTTGATCTCAGGTGAAAGCATGCCTTCCATTGCTGCCCTGATCTCCTCGATAGCATCGTAGATAATTGAATAGAGGCGGATGTCAATACCTTCCTTCTCGGCAAGTTTTCGGGCGCTGAACGAAGGTCTTACCTGGAAGCCAACCACCACTGCGTTTGATGCGGCAGCAAGCAGGATATCAGATTCAGATATCTGTCCAACAGCCTTATGGATGATGTTTACCTGTATCTCCTCAGTGGAGAGTTTGATGAGAGAATCACTCAGAGCTTCAACTGATCCGTCCACGTCGCCCTTGACAATGATGTTAAGCTCCTGGAAGTTTCCTATCGCTATACGGCGTCCGATCTCATCAAGAGTGATATGTTTCTGGGTGCGTAGTCCCTGCTCTCTCTGCAGCTGTGCTCTCTTGGTAGCTATCTCTTTCGCCTCATTGGCAGACTCCATGACATTGAACTTGTCACCAGCCTGCGGAGCTCCGTTGAGACCGACGATGAGCACCGGCGCTGACGGGCCGGCTTCATCCACCTTCTGGTTACGTTCATTGTACATAGCCTTGACATGCCCGAATGATGCACCTGCAAGAACAACCTCACCCAGATGAAGCGTTCCTGCTTTCACAAGTATGGTAGCCATAAAACCTCGTCCTTTGTCAAGGGAAGACTCCAGGATGGTGCCGAGGGCGAGCTTGTCAGGATTGGCTTTCAGGTCAAGCATTTCGGCCTGCAGGAGGATTTTTTCAAGAAGGAGGTCAATGTTGAGGCCGCTCTTGGCTGAAATCTCCTGTGACTGGTACTTGCCGCCCCATTCCTCAACGAGGAAATTCATAGAGGCAAGCTCTTCGCGAATCTTGTCAGGATTAGCTGTCTGCTTGTCAACCTTGTTGATGGCAAAGATAATAGGCACACCTGCTGCATGTGCATGGTTTATGGCCTCACGTGTCTGAGGCATGACGCCGTCATCGGCAGCCACAACGATAATGACAATGTCAGTTATCTGGGCGCCTCTTGCACGCATGGCTGTGAAAGCCTCGTGGCCCGGGGTGTCAAGGAAAGTGATGATCTTTCCGTTATTAAGCGACACGCTGTAAGCACCTATATGCTGTGTTATTCCTCCTGCTTCACCCGCTATCACGTTAGTGTTGCGGATATAGTCAAGGAGCTTTGTCTTACCGTGGTCGACGTGCCCCATGACGGTGACGATCGGCGGGCGTGGAACAAGGTTAGACTGTTCATCTTCCTCTTCCCTTACCGCTTCCTGCAGTTCGGCGCTGACAAACTCAACGGTGAAGCCGAATTCTTCTGCCACCATAGCCATCGTCTCGGCATCGAGCCTCTGGTTTATTGACACAATAAGACCGAGGCTCATACAGGTAGATATAATATCAATCACCGGCACGTCCATCATTGTCGCCAGCTCGTTTACAGAGACAAACTCAGTAACTTTCAGTACGCTCTTTTCGAGTTCTTTCTTCTCAGTGTCATCCCTCATTCTCTGGCTGACGGCATCTCTCTTGTCACGGCGGTACTTGGCAACCTTCGACTTGCTCTTGCTCATGAGCAGGTTTACATCCCTGATGTTCTTGGAGACATCTTCCTTGTCAACTTCCGGCCTCAGTGCCCGGAAAGATTTCTTTCTGTCGGGACGATGGTCCCTGAGACCTCCGCCCACTGGTTTCTTGTCTTTTTTGACTTCGGCGGCCTGCCCCGGTGTCTGGTCGAGAGCAACTTTTTCCCTCGGTTTGGCTTTTATCCTCTCACGCTTTTTCCTGTCATCATGCTTCTGCCGCGCTTCGGCTGCCTGCTCCTTGGTCTTCTTGACTTCAGGCACCAGTTCTATTTTATCAACGATCTTCGGACCTGAAAGTTTTTCATAACCCGGACGGTAGATCTCCGGCTCCCTTGGTTTCATGGGCGACAGGCGTCATAACAGGAGCTTCCGGCGGCTCTGTCCGGGCTGCGGGCTGTTCTGCCACTGGTTCTGCCCCAGGCTCAGTCGTGTCAGCTTCACGGGCAGCTGTTGCAGGGGCGGTTTTCTTTGAACCCTTTTCCGGCTTGCCGGTAAGCTTCTCAAGAATAACCTGTCCGACGACCTTTGGTTCTTTCCTGGCAGGGGCTTTTTCAGCCTCAGGTTCAGCCGGCGTGACTTTCCGGACAGCCGGTTCAGGCGCTTTGGTCTTTTCCGGTGACACTGCAGTCTCTTTCTTCACCGTTTTGGCAGGAGGAAGATCAATCTTTCCAACAGTCTTTATCTCCGGTTTCTTAACCTCGGTATGCAGGTCAATATGCTTCTTTAACCCTGAGATGTCGGTGATAAGGAAATCTTCATCAGGTTCTGATGAATCACCTTCCTTAACTGTCGCCATATCATCAATGGAGAGCGACTTCTTGGGAGTAACCTTATCTTTGAGAGCCAGTTTCTCGGCATCTTTTTTAACACTGAGGTCGCTGCTGTACTCTTTCAGTATCAACGTGTAAGCCTCAGGAGGAATTTTACCATTGGGATCATGACTGATTTCAATTCCCTTTTTGTGGAGGAAATCAACAATAGTCTGTATCCCGACATTAAATTCGCGGGCTGCTTTGCTTAAACGTATGGCCTTCTTGTCTTCAGTCATAAATCCCTTTATAGTAACCTCTTAAATAAGTATTCAATCATTTCTTCTTTTTCCGGAAGAAGGTTATTCTTTATCTAATTCTGCCTTGAGGATGTTCACAACATCCTTTATTGTCTCCTCCTCGAGGTCTGTCCTCTTCGCAAGGTCGTGTACAGTCAGCCTGAGCACGCTGCGGGCAGTGTCGCAACCGATGGCTTTCAGGGCATCAATGACCCATCCTTCTATCTCATCTGCAAATTCATCAAGAGAGACATCTTCCTCATCCTCATTATCCGGTTCGCGGTAAACCTCTATATCATACCCTGTAAGCTGTCCTGCCAGCTTGATGTTCAGCCCGCCCTTGCCTATGGCCAGGGAGACCTCACTGGGTTTGAGGTATATCTCTGCTTTCTTCTCGGATTCGATAAGCTTGATCGAGGATATTTTTGCGGGGTTGAGCGCCCTGGTGATGAACAGCTGATTGTTTGAAGTGAAGTTTATGACATCAATGTTCTCATTGCGCAGCTCACGTACGATACCGTGTATCCTTGATCCTTTCATGCCCACGCATGCTCCGACAGGGTCAATGCGTTCGTCATAAGATTCAACTGCCACCTTGGCTCTCTCGCCGGGTACCCTGACGATCTTTCTGATCGTGATCAGACCGTCAAATATCTCCGGAACCTCCAGTTCAAAAAGTCTTTCAAGGAAGACAGAGGAGGTACGGCTGAGAATGATGTTGGGGGTATTATTTTTCATCTCCACCCTTATGACCACAGCACGGATGGTGTCACCCTTGCGGAAGTGATCGGAGGGGATCTGTTCTCCCTTCGGAAGGATCAGCTCGTTGCCGTCATCATCAAGGACCAGTGTTTCACGTTTCCATACCTGGTACACCTCGCCGGTGACGATATCTCCGATACGGTCTTTATATTTAAGGTATATATTGTTTTTTTCCAGGTCAAGGATACGCGCAACCAGGTTCTGTCTGAGGGCCAGGATAGCCCTGCGGCCGAAGTCCAGGAATTTGACCTCGTCAGAGACCTCTTCCCCCACCTCATAGTCTTCATCTATCTTGTGAGCCTCTGAAAGTGGTATCTGGGTGTTGGGATCGGTGAATGCCTCATCATCAACAACCTCACGGTTACGCCAGATCTCAAAGTCACCCTTATCGATGTTGACAATAATGTCAAAGTTTTCTGCCGCACCGTATTTTTTGGCGAGCATACCCCTGAATACATCCTCGAGCACACTCATCATGGTGGGCCTGTCTATATTCTTCAGCTCCTTGAATTCTGAAAAGGTATCGATTAAATTAACGTTTTCCATTGTGGTAATGAATTCTGTTATTTGAATGATATTATTACTTTAACTGACTTAACATCCTCATAATTAAACGATCTGATCACTGAGGTTACTTCCTTCTTCTTCTCTTTTGTGTCAACTCTCAGGTCAAAACCGCCGTGGGTAACATTCATGAGCGTACCCTTCTCAAGTGAGCCGTCATTTGAAACCACCTCGACCAGGCGACCCTCGTTCTTGCGGTACTGTTCAATTACGAGAAAGGGCATTTCTAATCCCGGTGACGAGACATTGAGTTCAAAATCTCCAACGGCTTCTCCAAGTTCGTTGCTGATAAACCTGCTCATCGAAGCGCAATCGTCAATGGTCACACCCTCGTTCCTGTCGATGAGGACAGTGATCCGCCCGGTGCTGCTTAGCCTTACATCCACCAGGAAGATTCCGGTGCCGCTGATGTGGCTCTCTGCAAGCTTCCTTATATGATCTTTTGTAATCATAGTCTGTTTTTTGATAACAAAATAGGGGACTTTTGTCCCCTAGGCCAGTCGTACCCCCTTCTATTCCGGTGCAAAGATAACATCATTTTTTAAATAACAAATATGGCAGGGTGCGAATATTCAACAATTGCTTTGTATGTAAAGCTTTTCTGAAGTAAATTTGGGGACAGGTAAATATTGTAAAAGATTAAATCAGCGGCATTTGACTAACAAGAACAAGATCATCAACGATCCGGTGTATGGTTTTATCTCTATGCCCAGTGATCTCATTTTTGACCTTGTGAGCCACCCGTGGTTTCAGAGGCTGAGAAACATAAGGCAGCTGGGGCTTTCGAGCTATGTATATCCGGGTGCTGTGCACAGCCGCTTCCAGCACAGCCTGGGGGCCATGTACCTGACCACGCAGGCGGTAAACACTCTGCGGACAAAGAATATTGATATTACACCTGCAGAGGAGGAGGCGGTGCTGGAAGCCATCCTGTTGCATGACATCGGGCACGGACCATTCTCACATGCGCTTGAGCACTCTCTGATAGAGGATACGCCTCACGAGACGATGTCGCTCTTGATCATGGAGGAGCTAAACAGTCAGTTTGAAGGCAGGCTCACCGGCGCAATTGCAGTCTTCAACGGGACCTATCCGAAGAAATTTTTCCATGACCTTGTGACGGGACAGATGGATATGGACCGCATGGATTATCTCAGACGTGACAGTTTTTTTACCGGGGTCATTGAAGGATCGGTGGGGTCTGACAGGATCATCAGGATGCTTAATGTGGCTGATGACCGGCTGGTTGTGGATGAGAAAGGCATATATTCAGTTGAAAAGTTTCTGATAGCCAGGCGGATGATGTACTGGCAGGTCTATAACCACCGTACTGTTGTATCTGCTGAAAACCTGCTCACAGACCTGCTGATAAGGGCCCGTGAGGTGACAGCCCGGGGAACCGCACTCTTTGCCACCCCTGCCCTGGCATATTTCCTTCAGCAGCGGCACCGTCCGGGCAGCGGTGAGAATACAGCCGAAATGATCAGCCAGTTCATGGCGCTGGATGAGAGTGATATAATGGCATCGACAAAGGTTTGGATGACCTCAGACGACAAAGTGCTTGCCGACCTGTGCCGGCGCTTTGTAACCAGGGACCTCCTGGGTATTGAACTGCAAAACAGTCCGTTTGACGAAAAAAAGGTGACGGAACTGGCAGATAAGGTAAAAGAAAAGCTGCATCTCCGTGATGACGAGGTAAGGTTTTACGTCAACACGGGAGACGTTTATAACCAGACCTATGCGCCCGGTACACCGGAGGTGCGCATCCGCCTTAAGAACGGAACTATAAAAGATATTACTGCCGTATCCGATCTTTTTGACAAAGAAGCACTTTCAGAGAAAGTGACGAAATATTACCTCTGTTATCCGAAAGAAATATTATCGAAATAAAATATACATAAATGGAATTCACGGCCAAAATGATAGCCCTGGCGCTGAACGGTACAGTAGAAGGGGATCCGGAAGTAACGGTCAGTACTTTCGCCAAGATTGAAGAAGGGCACAAAGGTGCGATTTCATTTCTCGCCAATCCAAAGTACGAGCACTATATCTATACGACTGATTCATCAGTTGTACTTGTGGGATTGGATTTCAAGCCTGCCGGCAGCATAAAAGCGACGCTGGTGAGGGTGGAGGATCCATATCAGGCACTTGCGCGGTTGCTTGCAATGTATGAGCAGGCCAAGCCGGCGAAAAAGGGGATACACCCCACTGCGGTAATAGAAGAGAGCGCCAGGGTGGGGAGCGATCTTTATGCCGGAGCCTATGTTGTGGTATCGGAGAATGTTGTGATTGGCGACGGCTGCAGCTTTTATCCGCATGTCTTCATCGGAGACAACGTTAAAATTGGCAGCAACTGCACATTGTACGCGGGTGTGAAAATCTATAAAGAGTGTATCATAGGCAATAACTGCATATTGCATGCCGGAGCGGTGATAGGCGCTGACGGCTTTGGCTTTGCCCCGGCTGGCGGTAACGATTATATGAAAATCCAGCAGATCGGAAACGTCATACTGGAAGATAATGTGGAGATAGGGGCCAATACCTGTATTGACAGGGCTACTATGGGGTCAACAGTGATACAGAGGGGTGCCAAGCTTGACAACCTCGTCCAGATAGGGCATAACGTGGTGGTCGGTGAAAATACAGTCATGGCGGCACAGTCGGGCATCGCGGGTTCAACAAAAGTGGGAAAGAACTGCATGATGGGGGGACAGGTAGGGTTGGCGGGCCATCTGACTGTTGCTGACGGATGCAAGATTGCTGCCCAATCGGGGATAGCCGGAAACATTAAGGAGGAGAACGTCACTCTCCTGGGCTCACCGGCTTTTGACAGCAAGAAGTATATGCGAAGCTTTATCTGTTTCACGAGGCTTCCTGAAATGAATAAGAAACTGGACGAACTTATAAAAGTGGTTGATTCTCTGAAAAACAAGTAGTTTTCTAAGCCGTTCCAAAGGAAATCGTTTGAACCTCATACAGATATCTTCCTTTCATTTGCGGCATTCGGAAAAAATTCCTTTTATTTGTACCGTTTTTTAAACTGTTATCGATGAGTGAAAAGCAAACAACCCTGACCAAAGATGTAAGTCTCAGAGGCAAGGGGTTGCATACCGGAGTTGATGTCACCATTACTTTCAAACCGGCACCCGCAAACAGCGGGTACAGGTTTTGCCGCGTTGACCTTCCCGGCAAACCGGTAATAGATGCTATAGCTGATAATGTGACAGAGACATCAAGGGGCACTACCCTGGTGCAGGGCGAGGCTTCAGTGGCGACTATTGAGCACGTGCTGGCAGCCTTTTCAGGTATGCGGGTCGACAATGCTCTTATTGAGATTAACGCTCCCGAGGCTCCGATCATGGGAGGCAGTTCACATATGTTCGTTGAGGCTATAAAAGAGGCAGGGATAACTGAGCTGAAGGAAGACCGCAACTATTACGTGATAAGGGAGAAGATCACATTCTCGGATGAGGAGCACGGGGTTGACCTTATTGTTTATCCTGATGATCACTTCAGCGCGCATGTGCTGATTGACTATAATTCCAAGATCCTCGGAAACCAGTATGCCATCCTTGATGACATCAGGAATTTTGAGAAAGAGGTTAGCTCAAGCCGTACCTTTGTCTTTTTTCATGAGCTGGAGCCGCTGTTCCGCATGGGACTGATAAAAGGCGGTGACATGGAAAATGCAGTGGTTATCCTGGAGCGTGAGGTTGAGCAGGAAGAGATAGACCGCATAGCCAAAATGTTCAACAAGCCGGGCATAACAGAGCATCATGCCGGGGTACTCAACAACACCAAGCTGAGGTTCCCGAATGAACCTGCACGGCATAAGCTGCTTGATCTGATCGGTGACCTTTCGCTGGTGGGCCAGCCCATTAAAGGCAAGGTGGTTGCCACCCGCCCGGGACATTATTCAAATACAAGGCTTGCGAGACTGATACGTCAGCAGATTAAGAGGCAGGCGACAAAGAAGGAGATACCGCTGCTTGATACTACCAAGCCGGCCGTGATGGATATCGAGAGGGTAAAAAAACTTCTGCCTCACCGTTTTCCCATGCTGATGGTTGACAGGATCCTGGAGCTGACTGAGAATCATATAATAGGGATGAAGAACACAACCTACAACGAGGCTTTCTTTCAGGGCCATTTTGTGGATGAACATGTCTTCCCGGGAGTGCTGCTTATAGAAACCATGGCACAGGTGGGAGGGATTCTTGTGCTCAGCAATGTTGATGAGCCGGAGAAATATTCGACATATTTTCTCAAGGTTGACAGGATGAAGTTTAAGCACAAGGTCATACCCGGAGATACAATAATAGTAAGGTGTGATCTTACGGAGCCCATCAGACGTAATATTGTCATCATGTACAGCCAGGCCTTTGTAGGGGAGAAGCTGGTGGCCGAGGGCGAGATGACGGCGCAGGTGATAAAGAACAGGTAACGATATATGATTTCAGCTTTAGCACATATTGATCCAAAGGCCCGGCTTGGCGAAGGGGTTATCGTTGAACCATTTGCCTATATACAGGGCGATGTTGTCATAGGAGACGGCAGCTGGATAGGGCCCGGTGCAGTTATTTATGACGGTGCCCTGATCGGCCGGAACTGCCGTATCTTCAACGGCGCCTCAGTATCAGCCATACCCCAGGACCTGAAGTTCGACAACGAGGCTTCAACACTGGAGATTGGTGACAATACCACAGTCAGGGAGTTTGCCACCCTGCACAGGGGAACGAAGGCCAAAGGAAAGACCATGATCGGGAAAGACTGCCTGATAATGGCTTACTGTCATGTGGCGCACGACTGTATCATAGGTGATCATGTGATACTGGTGTCATACACAGGCCTGGCAGGCGAGGTTGAGGTTGGCGACTGGGCTATTCTTGGCGGAGGGACGATGGCACATCAGTTTGTGCATATAGGGGCCCACGCTATCATTGGAGGCGGCTCTAAGGTGCGCATGGATGTGCCGCCGTTTATCAAGACAGACAGGGAACCAATGACTTACATGGGGTTAAATCTGGTAGGACTGGAGCGCAGGGGGTTCAGCAAGGAGAAGATACACGAGCTGCATGAAATATACAGGGCGTTTTACAATATGGGAATGAACACTACGCAGGCCCTGGAACATATTGCCGCCAATTTTGCTCCGACAGAGGAGCGCGATTATATTTTAAAGTTTATCGGGAACTCGATAAGAGGAGTTATCAAGGGGCGTTAAGCCCCTTTTTTTTATGGCAGGGGTATAAAACACGAATGGGAACCATACTTACGTATAGGTTCCCATTCCGACGAGTGACAGCCATGACCGTCACTTGCGCCATGTTACTGTTATTACAGCCGGTTCATCTCTCTTACTCCTGCCTTTCCGAAGTCTGTCGGTCTCCGCCGTTAGGCGGAGTGCGGACTTTGTTCCGGTGTCTTTTCTGTGCTTTTTCATCGCCTTGCGGTTTTTACGAAGCGCATACTGGAACGCGGAGCCATGAACCCCTGAGACCGGACACTCCCCGAAGGGATAGCTGCTGTCCTGCCCGGACCATCTCCATCCGATCCTCGCCGGTTTGGATGGCATGATGTTCCTTTCTCCAAGCGGGCACTTGCGCTGCTTTATTAGCTTTCAGCCTGCGTTTGTGTTGCTCTCATCGCACGATTGTTAAACCGTTTGAAGATTGCCCCCGTCAGACCGCCAGGATGGGAAGGCCTCTCAGCCTGCACCCGTGACGGACGCTTAAAGACCGTGATCTTTCAGCGTGAGACCCTGAAGTCTGATGTAATTTCAGAGTGATAATTAAACCATTCGAAAGAACCTTCTTACCTCAGAGCGACCCTTTATCGCTCACATGGTCTGACAAATATATGAAGAGGTCCATCCCCCTCCAAATATTTTGTGCTAATAATGCCATAATAGAAAGAACAAGAAATTCACAGATTTATTAACAATAGATAGGCGTTGTTAATCAGATCATTTAGCTGTAAAAAAGTGAGGTTATTAACTGGTGTTAATAACCTCGCGTGTTTGCGCTGAGTAAGTGTCTGCTATTCAAGTATCACCTTCTTGTCTTTGGGGTGTTTCACGCTGTAGGTGAGAATAATCTCCTTTGTCTGGCGTGGCTCGACCTTAAGGTCCCAGACGATCTCTCCGGTGACACGGTTGAGGATCCCGCCGGTGAGTTCAACAGCCTCAACGGTGATATCACTGTTCTGTGACAGGGGTATCTGATCACGGAGCTTTACTGTAACGGCCTGGCTCTTGTTGTTACGTACCGAGATAAGGAAGGAGAGTGTTTCAATCCTGTTGGCACCGATCAGCTTCTGAGATGTGAAATCCTTTCTTTTCTCACGCTTAATGGTAATATTGTTGTCCGCTCCGAGTGATACTGGAAGGGTATCAGTCAGTTCTGCAGTGTTGATATAGCCTTTACCGGTAAAGGTGTTGCTGAAATAAATATTTGATTCACCCGGCAGAAGGTTATACTCATTCCATCCTGTAATATAACCCATGAGGTAGGCTGAGCCGGTGAGCTTAGGTGTGGCAGCATAGCTGTATGATGCAGGCACTGTCAGCCGCTGAAGCTCCACCACTTCCGGCTTGCCGTCTGACAGGATAGTCTGTGGTACATTTACATCGAAGCTGAAGCTGATGGTTGATTCGCTGACAGTGACGGGCAGCGGGGCGCTCTCAGCATCCATCATCATTTGCTCTTCAGCCTTGGCATCACGGGCGGCGGGTTTTGATTTTACACCTCTGACAACAACCACCTCATTTAATCCCTGGTATTCATAAGGCTGATAAAAGTCAATGAACCATGGATTCAGCGTCGGGAGCGCACCTGCGGTCATGGGTGAGGCGTTCGACAGGCTTACCTTTACATCCTTCCAGTCGATACCGCTGTTCTGCCAGATATTTGCCCGGTAAATTATTGATGCCGGAGATGAGATGTCATCTACACGGATGTCATAAGCCGGGTACCAGCCGGCATTCATCACAACATATGACAGCTTGATCTTGCCGGCTGAAGCTTTGGTGCCGGTGACGGTCACGACTATCTCGCCTGTGGGCAGCTTCGACTTGTCGACCGTGGCCGCCAGCTGGCTCTCAAGCTTCTTCTTCTCCTCATTATATTCCTTTATCACCCTGTTTTTTTTCAGGACAGCCATCTTAACAGATTCTATGTTTGATGAGTAGAGATCCATCAGCACCTTAAGCTGGTCGGGAGTAATGGTAGATTTATTGGTAACAACGTCATAATTCGATTTAAGGAAAAGCTCTTTCTCAAGAAGCACATCAACGGCAGTCTGTTCATTCTCGATTTTAACGGTAAGTGCCTCGATCTTTTCCCTCAGTACGGTAATTGCCTCTGTCTCTGTTGGATTCTCAAGGTAGTTATTACGGTGGTTTACACCCATGATCATGAAATCACCCTCCCCTTTTACCTGTATGCTGTTGGGGTCAATGTACGGCGAAAGGCCTCCGGCCACTATATCGACGGTGCCGGACTGTACCTGGAAAGGCAGTTCACCGTATAACTGTGCGCCCTGCCGGAAGACAGTGACCTGGCTGACTGTTGATGCGATATACTTCTCCTGGCCTTCAGCTGTGAACGCCGAAAGTGTCAGGGCCAAAAGTGCTGCGAATAAGACTTTTTTCATTTCCGTTATATTTTTTATAAAGGTATTCAAAAAGAAGATTCCCCCGAAAAATCGGCAAAAAGCCTGCCAGTATTAATACATAAAAACAGGGAGGATCTCTCAGAGGTCCTCCCTTAATATAAACCTAAAACTTAAACCTAACCATTGTAATCCTTAAGAACGCTCATCAGCTTCTGGCGGGCGAAAAAGATGCGACTCTTCACCGTTCCAAGCTTGAGATTGAGCTTTTCTGCTATTTCTTCATATTTAAATCCGTTAAGATGCATGCGGAAGGGCTGACGGTAATCGTCATGCAGGGCCTCAATGGCTTTCTCGATCTCATTCTCTGAGTAAGTCGAGTTCTGGTGAAATGCTTCCCTTGTCAGAAGGAAGGTTGATATAATATAAGCTCCTGCGTGCCGTCCATCATTGTGTTCTCCCTCATCTTCCTGCGGTAATTATTGATGAAGGTGTTTTTCATTATTGTGAAGACCCAGGCCTTGAGGTTCGTGGCATCCACGAACTTGTCCTGGTTCTGTATAGCTTTCAGGAATGTATCCTGAACGAGGTCAAGTGCATTGTCGCGGTCGAATGTAAGACTGAGAGCGTACTTCTGAAGATTGCCCTTCAGACTTATTATGCTTGATGTGAATTCATTTGCAGTCATTTCTCAACATTTTTAGTTGTTTGTTGATACAAAGTTAAACGATATATTAAGATAAACAAATCCGAATATCCTTAATTATGAAATCAGCATAGGTTTTGGGCAGCTATTCTAAACAGGATATGATTGGAATTGAGATTATTAGTGCGTGTCTGTATAAATTAGGATACGCATGTATTATTTTGATGGTGTCTCAAAATTACTTCCTCCCTCCCGCTCTGCGGAGTACTCCTCCCCGTTCCGCCTGGCGGCCTCTCGGGGCAGGCCCTTATCGAGGAGGAGAAAGTTAAAATATTTAAATTCAGACATTTCCCATCCTTTTTAAGGAGGGGTGTCCGCCAGCTGGCGGACGGGGTGGTAAATTGTCACAACAGATTGGCTTAGAAACTGCTTCCTTAGTCTTTTAATTATCTTTACAAAAAAGATCTTATGGAGACAAAAGAATATCCCTGCGGAAAAACTGCAACGTATAAATTTGATGCTGCCGGCATGCCGAAAGCAGTCATACTCCTTGTTCACGGTTTTGGAGAGCATTCGGGCAGATACAGGGACTGGGCGGCGAAGTTCAATGAAAAGGGTGTCTCGCTGAGAGCTTTTGATCTTCCCGGCCACGGTCAGTCTGAAGGCAGGCGCGGGGTGATGCCGCCATTCGATGTCTTATTTGACACGATTGATATTATTCTTAAAGATATTGCTGCCGAGCTGCCGGGCATCCCGCAGTTAATCTACGGTCACAGCCTTGGCGGCGGCATCGTTCTTGACTATCTTATCCGGAGGAAACCTTCCCTTGCAGGCGCCATTGCGACCTCACCGTGGATCAAACTGGCGTTTGAACCGCCGAAGGTCAAGCAATTGCTGGCCTCCGTGGCGAGCAGGATCATGCCCGGGATGACCCAGTCTTCAGGATTAAAAACAGAGGATCTGTCGCGTGACCCCAAGGTGGTCGAAGCATACAGGAACGATCCGCTGGTTCATGGCATTATCTCAGGAGGAATATTTGGATCGATAACCAATGCCGGAAATGAAATACTGAGCCGTGCCTCCGGAGATCATGCTGCCGCTGCTGCTTGTACACGGAAGAAGCGACAGGATCACTTCAGCGGCAGCGACGATGGAAGTTGCAGCTGCAGCACCCGGAGCTACGCTGAAGCTGTGGGACGGAGGCTATCATGAGCTTCATAATGACCTGCTCAGGGAAGAGCACTTTGAGTTCATCATCGAGTGGATTGACACATTGTTATAATATGTGAAATGGAACTGCGAACCGAGGTACCCCTTCCCGTTTCATCCGGCAAAATTACCTTCAGCACGCCGGTCATGTTTATGGGTTCATGCTTTGCCAACGAGATCGGTTACAGAATGTCATCAGGGAAACTTGATGTGATGACCAACCCGCACGGCACGCTCTTCAATCCCTTTTCGGTGGCAGGAGCCCTTGACAGGTTTGCAGCGTCACACCGGTACACTGAAAAGGATATCTACCTCTACCGTAACCGTTACATGAGCCTTGATCATCATACTGCCTTTTCATCGTATGAGCGCGATGTTCTTACCGAAAGGCTCAACGATGTCAGCAGTACAGCCTCTGAATTCATACGCAGGGCCTCTTTCCTCTTTGTGACTTTCGGCACCTCCTACGTCTACAACCTCAGGGAGAGCGGAGCCATAGTGGCCAACTGCCATAAGCTGCCCTCACTGCTTTTCGAGCGCAGGCTGGCTGGCTCAGCGGAGATTGCTGACAGGTGGAAGGAGACGCTTGACCGTCTTGCGGAGCTCAACCCTGCACTGAGGGTCTGGTTCACTGTCAGTCCTGTCCGCCATCTGAGTGACGGTGCACATGCAAACCAGATCAGCAAGGCACATCTTCTTCTAGCGGCAGAGGAGCTGCTGAGCCATCCATCCGTTGGGGGATATTTCCCTGCTTACGAGATATTCATGGATGATCTTCGTGATTACAGGTATTATGCTGCCGATATGGTTCATCCCGTCAGAGACGGCCATTGATTATATATGGGAAAAATTTTGCCTCGGTCTTTATTGACAGTCCTACCCTTCGCCTGTGGAATGAAGCTGCAAGGATCACCAGGGCGATGGCTCACCGCATTACCGGAGATAAGCGTGAAACGTCTCCCTTTGCCTCTGCAATGCTTGACAGGATAGCCGATCTGAAGGCAAAAGCGCCATTCATTGATCTCGCTGCAGAGGAGACATATTTCAGGGGATTGTTATAAAATATTTTCCTATTAGCTGAACTTTTTACCTCATTCGGAGGTTTGTTTTATAAAAACTACACAAAAAATGAAAGCTCCTTATACAATAATATTACTGTTAGCGGTGGTGTTTGCAGATATTTCCGGACAATCTGGCGGAGGGACGATCCGCGGCAAGGTAGTGGATGCAACTACTAACGAGCCGATTCCATTTGCCAGCGTAGTGATATGGAACACCACCACGGGTGCCATGACCGATTTTGACGGCAACTTTCCTTTTCACAGGCCTGAAACCCGGATTTGTGGAAGTGAGGGTCTCGTATGTGGGATACAAGCCTTATATTTCAGAAGGAGTGATGGTAACCAACAATAACGAGGTTAACCTGACAATCCCATTGAATCAACAGTCGTGGGTATTTCTGATGTTGTTATCAAGGCCTCACCTTTCCGCAAAGAAAATAGAGAGCCCTATATCCGTAAGGATCATAGGCATTCAGGAGATCGAGATGAACCCGGGCGGTAACCGTGACATTTCGAAAGTTATTCAGTCATTTCCGGGAGTTGCTTCAACACCTGCTTTCAGGAACGATGTAATAGTGAGGGGAGGCGGGCCCAATGAGAACAGGTTTTTCATTGACAATGTCGAGATACCTTATCTGAACCACTTCTCAACGCAGGGTGCTTCCGGCGGTCCGGTAGGGATAATCAATGTCGATTTTGTAAGATCGGTCGATTTTCTATCGGGAGCTTTTCCTGCATCCAGGGGCAACGCACTAAGCTCGGTGATGAATTTCAGCATGATCGACGGCAACAAGGAGAAGAGAACCCTGAGGGCTACGCTGGGTGCTTCGGACATTGGCACTTACCTACAACGGACCGGCAGGAGAGAGGAGCTCCATCATTGTCTCTGCCCGGCGATCTTATCTGCAGTTTCTTTTCGGAGTACTGGAGCTCCCGTTCCTTCCCACTTACACGGATTTTCAGTTCAAATACAAAATCAATTTCGACCAGAAGAATGAGCTGACAATTCTGGGTATTGGTGCCGATGACGATTTCAATCTGAACCTGGAGGCAAATGAGACAGAATTCCAGAGATATATTCTGGGTTATATACCCACACAGGAGCAGTACAGTTATACTGTTGGCGCTGTTTACCGGCATTTCCGTTCAAATGGTTCAGACATGGTTGTTTTAAGCCGCAACTATCTTAACAACACTCAATACAAGTACCTTAACAATGATGAGTCAGACCCTGACAACAAAACCCTTGATTATAACAGCGGAGAGGGCGACATCAGGCTGAGGTACGAGGGAACCGTGATTTACCCCAGCACATTCAGGATCAGCTACGGTGCCGGTACTGAGATGTCGCGCTACAGGAATGACACCTTCAGGAAGGTCTACACAGACACCGGATTAGAGACCGATACATACAGCACCAACCTTGTCTTTTTCAAGTACTCGGCCTTCGGTCAGGTAAGCAAGTCGTTCATTGATGAGAAGCTAAGCCTGTCCTTCGGGCTGCGCACTGACGGCAACAGTTACTCGCCTGAAATGTCTAATCCTTTTACCCAGATTTCGCCCCGTTTTTCTGCATCCTATTCACTGACTGATATAATCAACCTTAACTTCAACACCGGGCGCTATTATCAGCTTCCGCCTTATACGTCACTCGGACTGAAAGACAATTCAGGCAATTATATCAATAAGGAAAACGGGATCAAATACATATATGCCGATCACATTGTTGCAGGCATTGAGGTTATCCCGGAAGAAAGCCTGCAGTTCACCGTAGAAGGTTTTTACAAGCATTATAATGACTATCCATTCTCAGTCGCGGATCAGGTTCCATTGTCTACCAAGAGCGCCGGTTACGGCATCTTCGGTGACGAAGAGCTTGTCTCCACTTCAGTGGGCAGGGCTTACGGTCTTGAGCTGATGGGACGTGTGAGGGAGTTTAAAGGACTGAACGCTGTGTTTTCCTACACTTTTGTGAGAAGCGAATTTAAAGGCACTGACGATAATTACATTCCCACTGCATGGGATAACAGGCATCTCTTCAGTCTGACGGCAACGAAGAAGCTGGGAGAAACCTGGAATATCGGGTTCAAATGGAGGTATGTCGGCGGAGCGCCTTATACACCCTATGATGTTGAAAAATCATCGCTTATTGAAGCGTGGGATGCCACCGGTCAGGGTTACCTCGATTACACAAAGTACAACACTGAGAGGCTGTCAGCCTTTAACCAGCTTGATCTGAGGGTTGACAAGCAGTTCTATTTTAAGAAATGGTCACTGATGCTGTATGCTGACATACAGAACATTCTGAACTTCAAGGCTGAGCAGCCCGATCTGCTGCTACAGCAGACTGATGAAGCAGGTGTACCGCTCATCGACCCGGATGATCCAACCCGCTACCTTCTCAAGTTCATTGATGCAGATGTCGGAACTGTGCTGCCAACTGTCGGTATCATTATTGAAATTTAATAAAAGAGAGAGATGAAATACATTATAATAATTTTAATGGTGTTTTTTGCCGCATGCTCGGCAAAGCCATCCACATCAAAGACTGCTGAGAGGCAGAAGTTTACTGAAGTGCAGACTAACGCCGCCGGTACCGGCCCTGCAATTGAAGTGAAATTTTATGGCGGTCCGTCGCTTTATTATCCGCTTATGGCCGTATGGCTTGAGGATGAGCAGGGCGGTTATATACAGACCATGTTCGTACCCAAAACTATTGCGACAGGTATCTTTAAATACGGGTCTGATGCTTCAGGGAAATGGGTTGAAGCAGCAAAAAGGGCTCCCCAGACTCTGCCTTACTGGTCGCACAAGCGGGGTATAGCAGCTTCTGACGGACTTTACATGCCTGAGCCGGAAAACCCTGTTGCCGATGCTTACAGCGGTGCCACGCCTACCACCAGTTTCACACTCGCTACCCGCGCTGACGGACCCTTGCCTGCGAAGTTCAGGGTAATGTTTGAGATCAATCAGAACTGGGACTGGAACGAATACTGGACCAATGACAAATATCCGGGAGACAATAACTACCTGTATTCAGCACAGCCCGCGGTTGTTTACCAGAGCATGGTCGATCAGAAAGACCTGCGCGACAAGTACATCATGATGCCAATAGGACACAGCCATCCTTCCGGACAGACCGGAGAACTGTTCACAGACCTCAGCACTCTGACAACAGCGTTGCAGATTGCAGATTCAATAGTAGTAAGGATTGTGCTTTAGATAATCCGGAGACTGAATTATTCAGAGGCTGTCTGCCCATTCTGCCAGTCCGGCGGGAGAGCAGACAGCTTCTGTTTTACCCTTAACCCATGATCCGCTGCTGTCATACCGTCCCGTGACAAGTATTTTCTTAAGCTTCAGTTCACGGGTAAGGGTGTTGGAAAATCTTTTCACTTCATCATCAGGCTCGGAAGCCGGCAGGTTGACAGCAAGTATTGTAAAAGGCCTGATGGAATGAATGCCCCTTATGTCTTCCGCTGAAAGGGTACCTTCTGTATAGACTGCTTCAATACCTTTTTTCCTGAGAAGGCATTTAAGGAATACCAGGTTGTTCTCCGCCTCATTATCGCCCAGGTTGATTATGGCAGCGTTCTTGTCTGTCAGAGCAGTGTCCATAGCCATATCTTCCGATATAATTACGGTCCTGATCACATGCCTGATGAACTGCTCCTGCGGCTTCGAGATACATCCGGTCAGCCAGAGGGCCTTTGCCTTCTGCATCAGCGGGTAAAAAACTTTGATATAAGCCTCCCGGATACCCAATTCCCGGATAAAAAGATTAAGTCTCTGTCTGAATTCTTCCTCACTGAACCTCAATGCTGAAATAATCAGGTCGCCGGGCTTGAATGTGCCGTCACCGGTTTCGTCACCTGACTCTTTCCTCAGTACTTCATGCAGCAGATCATTGTCATTCAGCTTCGAAATCTTTGAAATTTTAAGTCCGTTACGGTTAAGAATGGAGACTGTAATGAGCTTCTTGAGCTCTTCTTCGGTATAATGTCTTATGTTTGAATCGCTTCTTTCAGGCGTGAGAATTCCGTACCTTTTCTCCCACATCCTGATCGTGTGGGCTTTTATGCCACAGAAGTTTTCAAGATCCTTTATTGAATATGTTCTGCTTCCAGCATTCATCGCTCTCATTATTTATAACTCAATG
Organism: uncultured Bacteroidales bacterium; assembly: GCA_963719235.1. Taxonomy (GTDB): domain Bacteria; phylum Bacteroidota; class Bacteroidia; order Bacteroidales; family VadinHA17; genus SR-FBR-E99. The sequence continues at coordinate 127,267 of CAVRBS010000028.1, read as the reverse complement.
ATTATAACAATGAAAGGGTGTAAAAGTTTACAGATAACCGCTTTCCGCTAGCATTTTCCCGCATTCGTTTTACTAAAAAATCGACTTTAACATAATCCAAAAAAGTCGTAAATTCGCAGTTCATTTGTATTTGATGAAGGAGTTACAGAGCATAAAACAGAGATTTGGGATTATTGGCAATAATGAAGGGCTTAACAGGGCGCTTGACATCGCTGTTCAGGTAGCCCCCACTGATCTCTCTGTGCTCATTACCGGTGAGAGCGGCACCGGCAAGGAGGTGTTTCCGCAGGTGATACACACCTACAGTCTGCGCAAGCATGGTCCTTACATTGCAGTCAACTGCGGGGCCATACCCGAGGGAACGATAGACTCAGAGCTCTTTGGTCATGAAAAAGGCGCCTTCACGGGAGCGACAGACAGCAGAAAGGGCTATTTTGAGGTCGCCGACGACGGAACCATCTTTCTTGACGAAGTGGCCGAGCTCCCTCTATCAACACAGGTAAGACTTCTCAGGGTGCTCGAGTCAGGTGAATTTATCAGGGTTGGGTCATCAAAGGTACAGAAGACAAATGTAAGGGTAATAACTGCGACGAATATCGATATTATTCAGGCCGTATCATCAGGCAGGTTCCGTGAGGACCTGTTCTACAGGCTCAACACGGTGCCGGTGAGGGTGCCACCACTCAGGGAAAGAGGTGAAGATATAATCCTGCTGTTCCGCAAATTTGCCGTTGATTTCGCGGAGCGTTACCGTATGCCTGCCATCAGGCCCGACGGTCCGGCCAGGGAGATGCTCATAAATTACTACTGGCCGGGTAATGTCAGGCAGCTTAAGAATATTACAGAGCAGATATCCGTTATTGAGCAGGACCGGGAAGTTACGGCCGTCATGCTGACGCACTATCTGCCTGATTTTGAAAGCGGGCGTCTTCCGGTTCCTGTCAGAAGCCCGGAAGGGAAAAACTTCAGTTCGGAAAGGGAGATACTCTACAAGGTACTCTTCGATATGAAGAGTGATATGCATGACCTGAAAAACCTTGTTTATGAGATGCTCAGCTCGGGAGGAGAAGTCACCAGCCTCACTGAGACAGGCGTCAGGGCCGCACGTAATCTTTTCAACGATACTGCGGTACGCAAAGAAAGCATTGAGCCGCTGCGGCCGGTCACAGTCAGTTTCGGCACCCCCAGGGAGAGGAACGATATACAGGATACCGAAGAGGTTGTTGAGGAATCGCTCTCGCTGACTGACCGGGAGAAGGAGCTGGTAATAAAAGCTCTTGACAAGAACAACGGTAAACGCAAGCTGGCAGCGGCTGAACTGGGTATTTCAGAGAGAACCCTTTACAGAAAAATCAAGGAATATGGTCTTGATACGTAACATTGCAAAGGTAATGCTTACGCTGACTCTCCTTGTCATGACAGAGGGCTGCGGGGTAAAAGTAGGTTACTCTTTTTCAGGGGTATCCGTCTCGCCAGAGGTAAAGACCTTCAGCGTGGCAAACTTCCAGAACAGGGCCAGTCTTGTACAACCCGGACTGTCACAGAAACTTACCGACGCTCTTATGGATATGTGCCAGGCGCAGACAAACCTTGATATGGTAACGTCAGGGGGCGATGTCAGTTTTGAGGGCGACATAACCGACTACAGAACACAGCCTCTTACTGTCAGCGGCGATGAGCAGGCTGCCAGTAACCGTTTTTCAATCAGTGTCAGGGTAAGGTTCGTCAACACCGTTGATACCGACCTGAGTTATGAGCAGACATTCACCCGGTATCAGGATTATAACAGTGCGCTTGATCTTAGTGCAGTGGAGGTCGAGCTGGCTGAGGAGATAAGCAAGATGCTCATCGAGGATATTTTTAACAAAGCTTTTGTCAACTGGTGACGCTCACCCATGAACAGGAATGAATTCAACCGGTTTGTTGCCGGCGGTGCCCTGCCGGGCCCCGCAGATCTCGAAGGTTTGAGGGAAATGACAGTCCTTTTTCCCTGGTTTCATTCCGCCCATCTGGTGCTGCTGCGGGGACTGAAGGAGAATGCTGATGTAAGGTTTGATTCACAGCTGAAGGCATCAGCCCTCTCCGTTTCGGACAGGGAGGTGCTCTATCACTATCTTTTTATGTCGCCGGAGACTGAGGTAGCGCAGGAAAAGGTAGCAGGGGCAGAGGTTGTGCAGGAAGAGGTCGCACAGGAGGAGGTTGTGCAGGAAGAGGTCGCACAGGAGGAGGTTGTGCAGGAAGAGGTTGCCCGGGAAGAGGTCGCACAGGAGGAAGTTGTGCAGGAAGAGGTAGTGCAGGAGGAAATCAGGCATGAAGAAGCGGTGCAGGAAACAGCTGCAACAGAGGAGGAGAGACCTGAGGAAGTCATGCAGAGGAAGTTGTCGTTGAGGAAGCTGTCATAGAGGAAGTTGCACACGAGGAAGCTGTCGTTGAGCAAGCTGTTATAGAGGAAGTTGCACACGAGGAAGCTGTCGTTGAGGCAAGCTGTTATAGAGGAGGTTCCGCAGGATGAAACCACACCCGAGGCAGAGGTAATAGAGGAAATTGTTGAGGCAGTTCAGGAGACAGCTCCCGTTGCGGAAGAACCAACATTCCGGACAAGGGAAGACCTCATGGCGGAGATCGAGGCAAGGCTTCAGGAACTGGCCTCGGTGAAGGAGGAAATACTTGAACTTATTGCTGAGCCCGCAAGTACACCGGTGGAGGCGATTGCCGAAGAAGAAATAACGGAACCGGAGGCAACTGTTGAGCAAGCAGAAGCGGAACCTGAACCGGAGGCAATTGTTGAAGAAGCCGAAGCTGAACAGGAGCCGGAAGCACTTGTTGAGGAAGAAGAACCGGAACCTGTACCGGCTGCTGATGAGTTAATGGAGTTTATTGAGGACAGTGAACCGGCAGCAGACGTAGCCGCCACGAAGCTGTCATCGCAGGATCTGATTGACAGATTCATAAAGAGCAGCCCGACCCTTGAAAGAATGACCCTTCCCGAGATCCAGCCGGTAAAGGACCTGTCGGAGACAAGTGCTGAAGAGAAGGGCTTATTTATAACTGAGACGCTGGCAAAGATTTATATAAACCAGGGGTACTACAGCAGAGCGATAAATATTTATGAAAAGCTCTCTTTGCAATATCCGGAAAAAAGTGCTTACTTTGCGGGCCGTATTGAAAGGATTAACGATTTAATTAAATAAGGAAACAATGGGCATTTATATTTTTATCTCAATCCTGGTGCTTATAGCCTGTGTTCTTGTGATCATGGTTGTGCTGGTGCAGAATTCAAAGGGAGGCGGCCTGGCTGCCAACTTTACATCTGCTGGCCAGTCGATGGGCGTCAGAAAGACAGCTGACTTCCTCGAGAAATCAACATGGACACTCGCCGGTGCAATAGTGTTGCTTTGCCTTGTAGCTACGGCTTCCATACCAAGAGGCCAGAGCCAGGAATCAGTCATCAAGGCATCAATCGAAAGAGCTCAGGATCCCACTGCCATTCCTACGCTGCCTACGCCTGTTCCACAGGAAGAGCAGCCAACTGACGGTGGAAACAAATAAGAATGACACTTAATATTATACGGAAGTGTCAGTTTGTCATGAACTGACACTTTTTGTTTGTCAAAAGCCGTTTGGCACAGATTATGAGATTTTCAGGCAGGAAAAATATTGTTTAACTTATAAAACTAATGAAAATGGCACAATTAAAAGGAAAAGTGCTGGCAGGTAAGGTTCTCATCAAGCCTCAGGAGGCTGAAGAGAAGACCGCCAGCGGTATTATTATCCCCAATTCAGCAAAGGAAAAACCCCGCGCAGGCACTGTTATTCTTGTAGGTGCTGCCAAAAAGGATGAAGAGATGGAACTCAAAAAGGGCGACGTTGTACTCTATGGCAAATACTCCGGCCAGGAACTTACAATTGACGGAACGGACTATCTCCTCCTGTCACAGACTGATGTCCTTTATATTTCGTAATAACCGTAAAACAGAATAACAATGGCAAAAGAAATTAAATTCAATATTGAAGCACGAAACCTTTTAAAGGAAGGTGTCGATCGTATGGCTGATGCCGTGAAGGTAACGCTGGGTCCGAAAGGCCGTAATGTTGTGCTTGAGAAGAAATTTGGAGCACCCCAGATCACCAAGGACGGTGTAACGGTGGCAAAGGAAATTGAACTGTCAGATCCATATCAGAACATGGGCGCTCAGATGATGAAGGAAGTTGCATCCAAGACCTCCGATAATGCGGGTGACGGAACAACCACAGCTACTATTCTTGCGCAGAGCATGATCACTGTGGGTCTTAAGAACGTCACTGCAGGCGCCAACCCGATGGATCTGAAGAGAGGTATTGACAAGGCTGTCGCAAAGGTTATTGAAAGCCTTAAGAAACAGTCACAGAGCGTTGGTGATGACCTGAAGAAGATAGAGCAGGTGGCACGCATATCTGCCAACAATGACGAAGAGATCGGCAAACTCATTGCCCTGGCAATGGACAAGGTTAAGAAAGAGGGAGTTATCACCGTTGAAGAAGCCAAGGGCACTGAGACCAAGGTTGAGGTTGTTGAAGGTATGCAGTTTGACCGCGGGTACATCTCAGCCTATTTTGTAACGAATCCTGACAAAATGGAAGTAGAGATGGAGAATCCCTACATCCTGATCCATGACAAGAAGATCTCTTCGATGAAAGATCTTCTGCCTGTTCTTGAGGAGACAGCCCGCAGTGGCCGTGGCCTCATGATCATTGCAGAAGATGTTGAAGGTGAAGCTCTTGCCACGCTGGTGGTGAATCGCCTTAGAGGGTCACTGAAAGTCTGTGCCGTGAAGGCTCCGGGCTTTGGCGACAGAAGGAAAGAGATGCTTGAAGACATAGCAATCCTGACAGGGGGCACCGTCATCTCGGAGGAGAGAGGCATGAAGCTTGAGAATGCCACCATGAGTGACCTGGGTGTTGCTGACAAAGTGACCGTAAACAAAGAGAACACCACCATCGTTAACGGTGCAGGTGACAAATCGATGATACAGGCCCGCGTCGGCCAGATCAAGCAGCAGATTACTACCACCACCTCTGATTACGACAGGGAGAAGCTTCAGGAGAGGCTTGCCAAGCTCGCAGGCGGGGTAGCTGTACTTTATATAGGAGCTGCATCAGAAGTTGAGATGAAAGAAAAGAAAGACCGCGTGGATGACGCTCTCCATGCAACACGTGCTGCAATTGAAGAGGGTATAATCCCCGGCGGCGGTGTAGGTTATATACGCGCTATTCCACTCCTCGAAGGACTTAAAGGCGAGAACGATGACCAGAATACTGGTATAGACATAGTCAAAAGGGCTATTGAAGAGCCTCTGCGCCAGATAGCAATCAATGCAGGCAAGGAAGGTGCTGTAATTATGCAGAAAGTGCGTGAGGGTAAAGGTGATTTCGGGTATAATGCTCAGACCGATAAATATGAGCATCTGTTCAAGACCGGTGTTATTGATCCTGCCAAAGTTGCAAGGATTGCCCTTGAAAATGCTGCATCAATAGCAGGTATGCTCCTGACTACCGAGGCAGTGGTTGTTGAGGAGAAGGAAGATAATCCTGCTCCGAACCCGGGTATGGGCGGCGGCGGCATGCAAGGCATGATGTAACAGCTTATAAATTAAATAAAAAGCTGCTCCGGAGATCGGAGCGGCTTTTTTTTCGGGCTTCAGTCTTCAGTCCTCAGTCTGCGCACTGCCGACTGATTTTGACTGCAGACTGTAGACTGCTGACTTTCAAATCTAATATTAAAAACTCAATACTTCAGGTACCGAATAACTCAATAATTCGTCCCATCTTTGCGGAATTAATTTTTATTCATGGCGGATCCGCGACAGGTAAAAGACCTCGAGTTTGAGAAGATCGGGAAGCTGATGTGGAATTATTTTGTTCCCGCTTTTGCCGCTATGATGGCAAACGTCCTTTATAACATCGTCGACCGGATCTACATAGGCCAGGGCGTTGATGCGCTTGCCCTCTCGGGTCTCAGCGTGATCTTCCCCCTTATGATTATAATAATGGCTTTCGGGATGCTGGTAGGCATGGGGTCGGCAGTGCGCATCTCACTCAGCCTGGGGGAAAAGGATTATCACAGGGCGAACAGGATACTGGGAAACGCGCTGTTCCTTGCATTCACCCTGGGCATCGTTCTGATGATAACCGGATTTCTGGTGCGTGACAAGGTGCTGATGATATTCGGTGCAGGACCGGAGACATTAAAATATGCATCTGATTATTTTGCTATAATCCTGATCGGAATACCTTTTGCCATGACAGGCTACGCGCTCAATAACATCATCAGGGCAGAAGGTAATCCGCGCATCGCGATGGTATCAGTTTTCATCAGCGCCGGCATAAATATCATACTCGATCCTATACTTATCTTCGGTTTTGATATGGGTGTCAGGGGAGCAGCCTATGCGACAGTATTCTCGCAGTTCGTTCTTTTTGCCTGGGTTTTGATTCATTTCCGCGGTAAAAAGAGCATAGTAAAACTTCAAATTCCGAACATTTACCCCGATCCTTATATTATTAAACATATTATCTCAATCGGTTTTGCTCCTTTTGCCATGAATGTGGCAGCGAGTATTGTCACTGCCATGATGAACACGCAGTTCATCAAATACGGTGGTGACATCGCCGTAGGTGCCATGGGTATCGTCAGCAGCACCACCATGATGATGGTGATGACAATAATATCAATAAACATGGCTATCCAGCCTATTATCGGGTTCAATTACGGTGCAGGGCTCTACTGCCGTGTCAAGGAGACGGCAGTAAAGGCGATCAAATACGGTACCATGGTCGCCACGGGAGGATGGCTGATATGCATGCTGATCCCGGGACTCGTGATAAGTATCTTTAACCATGATAATATGGAGCTCAGGGAGTCCGGTGTCATGGGCCTGCGCATTTACTGCGCCGTACTGCCCGTTGTAGGCTTCCAGATCATCGCCTCAAGCTACTTCCAGGCTATAGGCAAGGCTAAGCTTGCCACCTTCCTGTCACTTCTGAGACAGATAATAGTATTGTTGCCTCTGATACTCCTGCTTCCTCATTTCTGGGGTGTTGAGGGTGTCTGGATCGCCAACCCGGTATCAGACCTGGTAGCTGCCGTAATCACCTACATCTTTTTCCGGAATGAGCTGAGGAAGCTGAACTGCGGGATCTCTGAAACAGGATCTTCCGGAGAATAATTGTCAGTACCGGCAGGTACTTACTGACCTCTGCTTTCCTTTTTCTTTACTGCAATCAGGAATACCGTTATTACAGCGACTGTTCCCACTGCTGCTACAGCCAGTGAAACCGGAAGCGGAAGAGCAAGGCCTCCTCCTGAATGTGGAGCAATAAGTATATAGGTGATACATACCGCTGTAAGGAACAGTGCAGGTATCGACATCACCAGATGATTCTTGCCATTGAGGGCAAGATACATAGCAATGGTCCAGCAGGTTATCGCAGCCAATGTCTGGTTGGATATCCCGACGAATTTCCATATACGGGCAAATTCATCCTGCATAAGGAAAGTCAGGATGAAAGCAACCGCAAATACCGGAACGGTTATAAGAAGTCTTGACGATATCTTTTTCTGAGGTATCTTCAGCATGTCAGCTATAGTCAGCCTGGCGCTTCTGAAAGCGGTGTCACCGGAAGTGACCGGGCAGGCGACCACTCCTATTATTGCAATGACTGCCCCGGCTTTTCCGAGCCATGATCTGCAGATCTCGTTGACCAGCCATGCCGGATCAGGCCTTACAGCCGGATTATCTGCCAGAGGATGGGTGAGAGTGTAGTTCAGTCCGTGGACATCACCCATATAGTTCATGGCAGCCGTAGCCCATATTATGGCGACGATGCCTTCAGCGACCATGGCGCCGTAGAAAATCCGCCTCCCCTGTTTTTCTGATTTTATGCACCGGGCCATGAGGGGCGACTGGGTAGCATGAAATCCTGAAATGGCACCGCACGAGACTACAATAAAAAGAAACGGGAAGATGGTGTTGGTGGAGGCATCAGGCTGAAAGTTTCTAATTACGGATGGAGTGAGCTCCATCAGGGAGAGACTTCCTCCGGCCCATTGTACCACAATGGCTGCAAATATTCCAAGGGCCATGAAAATCAGTGCTCCTCCGAAGAACGGGTAGAGATAACCTATTATCTTGTCAATGGGAAGAAGAGTGGCAAGAATATAGTAAAAAAATATCAGACCCAGCCAGAAGGGAAGACTGAAGCCGGACATGGTATAAAGCAGCTTGGCGGGGCCGCTTACAAATGCCACGCCCACGAATAAAAGCAGAAACAGGGTAAAGATCCTCAGAAAAGCCCTCATATTTTTCCCCAGGTAGGTTCCCACCAGCTCTGGCAGGCTGGCTCCGCCATGGCGGATCGAGAGCATGCCGCTGAAGTAATCATGAGTGGCTCCCATGAAGATGCAGCCCAGCACAATCCATATATATACCACAGGGCCGTACATTGCCCCCAGTATGGCTCCGAATATAGGGCCCAGGCCTGCGATGTTCAGGAACTGTATCATGAACACACGCCATCCCTTCATAGGCACATAATCAACACCATCTGCTCTGGTAAAGGCAGGGGTTGCCCGCGAAGGATCCATCCCGAAAAATCTCTCGGCTATCCTCCCGTAGAAAACATATCCGAGGATAAGCAGAGTGAATGAAGCAATCAGGGTAATCATAGCACCTGTTTTTGTAATCTGCTAAAATAAATAAAAAGGAGCAGAGCGCGAACCGCTGCCGAAGTCAATAAATAAAGGGTCAAATTATCTATATTTGCACCTGAAATGAACCGGCCAGGCCAGATGGATAACATACGCAATTTTTGCATCATAGCACATATTGATCACGGCAAGAGCACGCTTGCCGACAGGCTGCTTGAGAAGACGAAGACAGTTGATGCGCGTGACTTCCAGAACCAGGTGCTGGATGATATGGATCTTGAGAGGGAAAGGGGCATCACAATTAAAAGTCATGCCATACAGATGGATTACGAGCAGGACGGCAGGAAATACTATCTCAATCTCATTGACACCCCGGGACATGTTGATTTCTCGTATGAAGTATCACGGTCGATAGCAGCATGTGAAGGTGCCTTGCTGGTGGTTGATGCTACCCAGGGTATACAGGCACAGACCATCTCCAATCTTTACATGGCTATTGAACACGGTCTTGAGATAATACCAGTGCTGAACAAGATGGATTCTCCCAGTGCTATGCCTGAAGATGTTAAGGACCAGATAGTTGATCTTATCGGATGTAAGCGTGACGACATCATCGAAGCCAGTGCGCGGACAGGCATGGGGGTTGACCGCATCATGGAAGATATCATCTCGAAGATACCACCTCCAAAAGGTGATCCCGATGGTCCGTTGCAGGCACTTATCTTTGACTCGGTGTTCAACTCTTTCAGGGGCATCATTGCATATTTCAAGATCGCCAATGGCACTGTACATACACATGACAAGGTGAAATTTGTGAATACCGGCAGTGAATATGATGCTGATGAAATAGGGGTGCTCAAGATAAAGCGGGAACCGAGGGATGTACTCAGCGCCGGCGATGTGGGATATATCATATCCGGAATAAAAAACTCAGTTGAGGTTAAGGTGGGGGATACCATTACTCATGTTGACCGTCCGTGCCAGCTGGCGATATCAGGATTTGCAGATGTGAAGCCGATGGTCTTTGCCGGTATCTATCCTGTTGATGCCGATGATTATGAGGATCTCCGGGCCTCAATAGAAAAGCTTCAGCTCAACGATGCTTCCCTGACTTTTATCCCGGAATCGTCTGCTGCCCTTGGCTTCGGCTTCCGCTGCGGTTTCCTGGGTTTGCTGCACATGGAGATTGTCCAGGAACGCCTCGACAGGGAGTTTGATATGGATGTCATCACCACTGTGCCTAACGTTTCATTCAGGGTTCTGACGACAAAGGGTGACGTCATCGATGTGCATAACCCATCGGGGATGCCACCGGCAACCACCATTGATGAGATAGAGGAGCCATACATCTACGCCCAGGTCATTTCAAAATCAGAGTATCTCGGTTCGATATTAAAGCTTTGCATCGACAAGAGAGGAACCATGAAGAACCAGGTTTACCTGACAAGTGACAGGGTGGAGGTGACATTCGATATGCCGCTGTCAGAGATAGTATTTGATTTCTATGACAAGCTGAAGAGCATATCCAAGGGTTATGCATCTTTCGACTATCATATCACGGATTACAAAAAAGCAGACCTTGTAAGGCTTGATATACTGCTAAACGGCGAGATGGTCGATGCTCTCTCAACCCTTATTTATCGCGGCCATGCCTATGATTTTGGCAGGAGGATGTGTGAGAAACTGCGTGAACTTATCCCGAGACAACAGTTTGATATTGCCATACAGGCAGCAATCGGAGCAAAGATCATTGCGCGGGAGACTGTCAAGGCTGTGCGCAAGGATGTCACTGCCAAATGCTACGGAGGCGATATCACCCGTAAGAGAAAACTGCTTGAGAAGCAGAAGAAGGGTAAGAAACGGATGAGGCAGATCGGGAATGTGGAGGTGCCTCAACAGGCTTTTCTTGCGGTGCTGAAGCTCGATTGAGTTCAGCAGAGCAGCTTGTATCCCTTGCCGTGAATATTTAATATTTCGACCTTCTGGTCCTTGCTCAGGTACTTCCGCAACTTGGTGATATAGACATCCATGCTCCTGGCATTGAAATAGTTATCATCAATCCATATCGACTTAAGGGCGAAATTGCGTTCCAGGACCTGATTACGGTTACGGCACAGCAGTTCGAGGAGCTCGGACTCCTTGGTGGTCAGTTTATGTGACTGTCCTTTAAATGTCAGCAGCTGTTTTGCGACGTCAAAAGTGAATCCCCCGATGGTATACTGATCCATAGGAGCTTCGGCCTCACGTTTGGATGAACGCCGCAGGATGGCTTCGATTCGGTACACAAGCTCCTCCATCGAAAATGGCTTCGTCAGGTAATCATCAGCTCCTGATTTGAATCCTTCAATGACATCCTGCTTGAGATTCTTGGCTGTTAGGAAAATAACCGGGATATTCGGGTCTATCGCTCTTATCTCCTTTGCCAGCGTAAAACCGTCCATTTCAGGCATCATCACATCAAGAAGACAGATGTTGAATTTATCTTTTCTGAAAAGCTTCAGCGCCTGGGCTCCGTCAGTGACCAGCGCAGCTTCGTACTCTTTCACGGTAAGATAATTCTTCAGCAACTGACCCAGATTGGGATCGTCCTCAGCAAGTAAAATGCTTACTCTTTTCATTTTGGCTGGTCTTTTGGAAGATGAATGATTATTTTGGTGCCTTTGTTGATCTGACTGTCAACTTTTATAGTGCCATTGTGTTCGTCAACGATTTTCCTGACATAGCTGAGACCCAGTCCGAACCCTTTTATATTATGGGTATTGCCTGCAGGCACCCTGTAGAATTTCTCAAAAATATGTTTCTGATGTTCCCTGGGGATGCCGATACCGTTATCAGAAACAGTGATGATTATGCCCTTGCTATATGCTCCGGTGGAAATGGTGATCTCAGGTACCCGGGTGGTGTATTTGAGAGCGTTGTCGATGAGGTTGATAAAAACATTGAAGAAATTGGATTCATCGATGAACACCATCGGATCCGTTGCGTCAAGGAAGGTGGATATTACTCCGCCACGGCCGTTAACCTGCAGTTTAAATGCATCAACAGCTTTGAGGATCACTTCGTGAATATCCGTTTTGCTCTTATCCAGCTCAATCTTCGTCTTTTCAAAAATTGCGGTCTGAAGCACTTTCTCAACCAGGATCCTCAACCTGTTGCTCTCCTCATAGATGACGGAAGCAAGTCCTTGCGTGTCTCTTGATTTCTCCGGAATTTTAGGATCAGCGAGCATCTGTGATGCAAGCGAGATGGTTGCTATCGGGGTCTTCAGCTCGTGCGTCATGTTGTTGATGAAGTCACCTTTGATCTCGGAGAGCCTTTTCTGGCGGAAGATGACAATGAATGTGCTTGTTGAGAGGATAATCAGCAGGAGCGCAATGAGCATTGATGCGATAGCCATGAAGGCTATACGGCTGAATTTATACTTTTCCTCGTCAGGGAAATATATTGACAGGATATTGTTGCCGGGAACAGGGTCATTCGGGAAGAGCTGGCGGAGGTATTTGTTCGCCCCGGACCTCTCACTGTAGTTGGGAGTCCGGTATATTATTCCGCCGAAATCGCCCCTGACGGCACACTCGTAGCCGAGGTGGATGCCAACGGCATCAAGAGATTTTCTTATTTGCCGGTTAAGTTCATCGGAAGTGAACCGGTCGCGCAGCGGAGGTGTCTCATGCAGAATACGGCTGACGATGTTCTCAATGGATACTACCTTGTTGGTCATGCGGGCGGTGGCGCCGGCAGTAAGGCTCAGCGATTCGGTTTCGGCGTCGCCAACTGAAGATTCAGAAGGTAAACTGTCGGAGCTCAGAAGATATGTTCGCCCTGCCCTGCTTACAACTACCGACCTGACGCCGGGATGGAAGCCATATTTCTCCAGCAGTCTTGCCTCCGCCGACTGTTCTAAAGCCTCGTTGCTTAAATCATCGCCTGTATCTGCCTGCGGAGCCGGGTTGATTTCATTTATTATACGATTATAGGTCTCTGCTTTTTCAAGTTCCGATACAACTTCTTTCAACGCATCGTTGACACCAAACCTGAAGGCCTGGTCTTCAGCGCCGGATACACTGTTTATCCACCTGACCTGGATGACAACCAGGGCCGAAATGGCTAAAAAGAAAAAAACTGCTAAAAGGACTGTGTACTCACGCTTCATCTTATGGCAAATGTAACTTTAAAGAGCCTTATTACAGTGGTTTAACGAATTTTAACAACTATTACAGAAAAAATTGAGGCGCTGTAAAAGTTAAAAAAGTGTTAAAAATCAATAAATTAACATATCCTTAAGAAAGAGGTAGTGAAATTTCTTTCATATTTGCATCGTTAATGGCACGAAAATTGTGATAATAGTATTTGGAGTTTTTTTCATAGGTTAGGTTAGTTTTAGGGTTAACACAGAAGAGGAGGCGAGAAATTGTCTCCTCTTCCTCTTTTACTGTACCAGCAAGGCGATGTTTCTATCGCCTGAATCTCTGCTGTCAAACAGGAATACTGCCGTTACTTCCGGGATGCTCCTTAACGAGGCTGCCAGTTTTTCTGCCTGCTTCCGGTCCGGCGTGCCGTGTATCTGGAGCAGAAAGTCAATGTTTTTAAGTTTCCTTAAAAGTGTACCCCCCATGCTCCTGTTCGAAATCAGGGAGAATGTTAAAGGCGCGGTAGTAAATACCGACCAGGAATGAGTTTTATCACCGGAGTTTTCTGTTATTTCTTCCGGTTTTTTCCGCAGATCGATTCCGAGATGCCTGTTCAGCATCACCGAGAGGCGGTAGTCCGGTTCAGTGGAGACAATTCCCAGGAAGAGGAATGGGGGTGGCTCTTCGCTTCTGATGATGTGTTTTGTTATTTTTCCTGCCGGGCTCATATCTGTGCTGTTACGGTTTTGTTCCAGGCAATCATTGATGCCTGCTGTTCAGCTTCTTTCTTTGATGTTCCTTCACCATGAGCTATCGTCTCATCGTTTATACTTAGGGTGACCATGAACAGGGGATTGGAATTATTCTGTTGAGTACTATCCTGAAACGAATAGTGAAGCTTCAGCTTGTTCTTCTGGCAATACTCGAGGATAAGACTCTTATAGTCAGTCTCCGACGTCAGCACTTCATCAAGGTTAAGGTACTTCTTCAGGACTTTCTCAATAAAGAAGCGCCGGGTACGTAAATATCCGTTATCAATAAAAAGTGCCCCGATGAGTGCTTCGAGAGCGTTTCCGAACAGGTTGGGCGGCGTGATTGCTGATGACAGGTTCGATACTATCAGGTTGTCGAGGTCCATTGAGATACCAAGTTGATTTAGCGTCTCCCTGCTGACGATACGTGCCCTGGTCTTTGTCAGGAAGCCCTCAGATGCTTCCGGGTAATGATGGAAAAGGTAGTCGGAGATAATGCCATCAATAATAGCATCTCCAAGGTATTCGAGTCTTTCGTTGTTTATCCTGGTGCCATCGGGCATAGTGAATGACGCGGAGCGGTGTATGAAAGCCATTTCATACAGGCGCAGGTTTGACGGCTTGCGGCCTAGCAGTTTCTTCAGGCGTAACCGAAAGTCACGCCGGTCATGTACAAGAGTGTCGTTTTCTTTCCTGCGAAGGAGGAACACTATTCTTCGAATTTCCTGATCAAAATCGAGGCATTATGCCCTCCGAAACCGAAGGTATTGCTCAGCGCCACCTTCACATGCCGGTGCTGTGCCTTGTTGACAGTCAGGTTCAGATTCTGATCTATGGCAGGGTCAGGGTTCCTGAAGTTGATAGTTGGAGGGACAATGTCATTAACCACTGCCATAATTGACGCAATAGCTTCAATGGCACCGGCAGCGCCCAGAAGGTGTCCGGTCATTGATTTGGTGGAGCTGATATTCAGCTTGTATGCGCTTTCTCCGAAGACCGATAAAATAGCCTTGGTCTCTGCTATGTCACCGAGAGGGGTTGACGTACCGTGTACATTAACGTAATCAACATCTGCCGGTGTGAGTTTTGCCTCAAGGATAGCCTGTTTCATCACATTGAATGCTCCCATGCCGTCCGGATGGGGAGCGGTGATGTGATATGCGTCTGCTGTCAGGCCTGTTCCTATGATTTCAGCATAGATCCTGGCACCCCTTGCTTTGGCATGTTCATATTCCTCCAGGACAAGCCCTCCGGCGCCTTCGCCGATGACAAAGCCATCCCTGGTCACATCGAAAGGACGCGATGCGGTGGCAAACTCTTCATTGTTGGTTGACAGGGCCTGCATGGAATTAAATCCTCCGACACCCACAATATTTACGCCTGCCTCAGAGCCGCCTGCAATGAAAACATCAGCCTTCCCCAGGAGAATATAATAATAGGCGTCTATCAGAGCATTTGTAGAAGAAGCACATGCTGACACTGTGGCAAAATTCGGACCTCTGAAGCCGTACTTGATGGAGAGCATCCCTGCTGCTATGTCACTGATCATTTTAGGAATGAAGAAAGGATTGTAACGGGGAGTTCCATCGCCCGTTACAAATGCTTTCACTTCTTCATAAAATGTCTCAATACCTCCTATGCCTGATGCCCATATTACACCACAACGGTCTCTGTCAGCAGCATCAGGATCAAGTTTTGAATCTTTTATCGCTTCGTCAGCAGCAACAAAGGCATACTGGACATAGCGATCCATTTTACGGGCCTCTTTCCTCTCAAAAAAGTTTGCAGGATCAAAGCCCTTGACTTCACAGGCAAATTTTGTTTTGAATTTGGTGGCGTCAAAATGAGTGATAAGGCCAGCGCCGCTGACCCCTTCAACAAGACCTTTCCAGTAATCCTGCAGATTGTTGCCGATGGGGGTAAGGGCCCCCATCCCGGTAACTACGACCCGCCTCATTATAGGTTATTCGAAGAAAACTACTTTGCGTTTTCTTCTATATACTTGATAGCTTCGCCTACTGTGCTGATGCTTTCTGCCTGGTCATCCGGAATACCGATATTAAATTCCTTTTCGAATTCCATGATCAGCTCAACGGTGTCAAGAGAATCTGCTCCGAGGTCATTTGTGAAATGGGCTTCAGTGGTAACCTCTGCTTCGTCAACGCCAAGCTTCTCAACGATGATCTTTTTTACCCGTGTTGAAATGTCAGACATACTATTCAATTTTACGTTAATACTCGTTTTAAAAACTACGCAAAGAAATATATTTGTACCATATTATTCAAGCAAATTGCCGGAAATTTATATCGGCACAAATATAAGCCAAAGTAATTCAATATTTTACTTATAAAATGAGACAGCGGCTCCTTATGCGATTTATAATAGTAAATGCCAGACAATGAAGAACATAGTCATTTTTGCCTCAGGAGCCGGTACCAATGCGGAAAACATAATCAGATACTTTTCGAACGAAAAGAAAGCAAAAGTTGTACTTGTTCTGTCGAACAAGCCTCAGGCTAAGGTACTGGAAAGGGCTGCCGCACTTGGTGTTGATGTATTTTTTTTCGACCGTAGACAATTCTACGATACTGAAGAGGTGCTCTTTATCCTGCAGAGGAGGAACACTGATCTGATAGTTCTGGCAGGTTTTCTCTGGCTTGTTCCATCAGGGATGATTGAAGCTTACAGAGGAAGGATTGTCAATATCCATCCTGCTCTTCTGCCAGGTTTCGGAGGCAGGGGAATGTACGGTGACAGGGTGCACAGAGCCGTGCTTGACGCCCGTTGCACAGAGAGCGGGATAACAATTCATTTTGTGAATGAACATTATGATTCCGGGGACATAATTTTTCAGGCGAGGTGCCCTGTTTTACCAGGTGACGATGCAGATACTCTGGCCTCGAGGGTGCATGCCCTTGAATATGAGCATTATCCTGCTGTGATAAGCAGGATTATTGACACTCTGCCGGACTAGTAGCTTATGGTCTCGAAGAGGCTCATATAACCCTGGGCCACCTTCTCAAATTCGGCCATTTCTTCCGGTGCGACAGGGTTCACAGGCGGGGCTTCCACCCTCAGCGGATCCACTGCAGATCCGTTACGGTAGAACCTGAAATCAAGGTGAGGACCGGTCGACAATCCCGAGTTGCCCACATATCCGATCACCTGTCCCTGTTTCACATAGACACCGGGTGCTATTCCCGGGCCAAAGCGCGACAGGTGCATATATGCGGTTGAATATACGCTGTTGTGTGTCACACGCACTATCCTTCCTGATCCGTTCTCGAATGCTGTCTGCGTAACCCTTCCGTCGCCGATAGACACTACAGGTGTGCCAATCGGTGCGGCGTAGTCAACACCGTGGTGCGGTCTGACTACCTTAAGAACAGGATGGTATCTTGCCCCTGAGAAGCGTGAACTGATGCGCGAATACCGAAGAGGTGCCTTAAGAAATGCCTTACGCAGGCTGGCACCCGTGGTGTCATAGAATGACATCGTGCTGTCCTGTATGTACGGAATGGCATATATGGAGTTGCCGGCGTGCTCGAACAGAGCGGCATGTATCTTTCTGATGCCGATGCTTTCTTCGCCGATGAATTCCTCCTCGTAAATGACCTTGAACCTGTCGCCCTGCTGCAGGCCGAAGAAGTCTATTGTCCATGCATATATCTCTGAAAGTTCAGCTGAGAGATTGGGATTGAGCTGGTTTTCCACCGCCGCTTCCCAAAGCGATGTTGAGATAGAACCTGATGAATACCTGAGCATTTTCTTCACTTCGGCATCGTATCTGAAAACGGTAAGAGTGTCCTTAAGTGAGAAAATATAACTGACAGTGGGGTCATGTTCATATATGAAATAATCTGCCCTGTTCAGGGTGTCCTTTGTCAGGAACACCGAGTAACTGCTTCCGGTGCGTACCTTTCTTGCATCAAACACCTCCCTGTTCTCTCTCAGGAGCTCTTCAATGGTGTTCCACGGCACGTTATAGGAAGCCAGGATCTCAGCGATGAACTGGTTCCTCTTCACCCTTCCTGTCACAACATTGTAAGAATCAACCGGGATGCCGTGGATGAGGTTAACGGTATCAGGCGTTGCAGCTGTAGCGGCTACCGTATCGGCCCCGCCGGTCAGATTTGCTCTATCAGCTGTCTCAGCCGGTGCATTCCGGATGCATGACGCCAGCGCAAAAGAGAATACTGAAAGAAGGGTGAGTCTGATCTCTGGTAACCTCATACGACAATATTTACTATACGATTGGGAACTACGATTATTTTTGGTGTGGCAGTGCCAATCCACCTGACGGCTCTTTCGTCCGACAGCACAATCTTTTTAACCTCTTCCTGCGGCAAATCAACGGCAAGCTCGATTTTAAACCTCATTTTTCCGTTGACTGATACCGGACATTCAAAAGTGTCGGTCTTAAGGTATTTCTCCACCGGATGCGGCCAGGGCTCGTATGCCAGCGTATTTTTATTTCCTGTCAGATGCCAGAGCTCCTCTCCGAGGTGAGGAGCAAAGGGTGACATGATCTTTATGAAAATCAGTGCTGTCTCACGGGTGATCTTTCCCTTTTTCATTGCAGTATTCAGGAATATCATCATTGCTGAAACGGCTGTGTTGAAATGCAGATTTTCGATATCGTCAGTCACCTTTTTTATGGTCTGGTGCAGTGACCGGAGTATTTCGGGGTCTTCTTCTCCGTCAATGATATTCTCACTGTTTGCAATAAGACGGTATGCCCTTGAGAGAAAACCGAGCACTCCCTTTACTCCCTTTTCGTCCCATGGCTTTGTGGCTTCGAGCGGACCCAGGAACATCTCATAAAGGCGCAGGGAGTCGGCTCCGTAATTTTTGATCACATCGTCGGGATTGATGACATTCTTGAGGCTCTTTGACATTTTGGCCACAATCTGCCTGAGCTCCTCGCCCGTTTCCGAATTGAAATATTTGCCGTCACGTTCGGTGATCTGATCCGATGACACCTTGGCGCCTGTCGGTGTCTCATAAGCAAAAGCCAGTATCATTCCCTGGTTGAACAGTTTGGAGAAGGGCTCATCGGTAGAAACTATGCCCAGGTCAAAGAGCACCTTATGCCAGAAGCGGCTGTAAAGAAGGTGCAGCACTGCATGTTCAGCTCCGCCGATATATAAATCGACAGGCATCCAGTACTTTTCTTTGGCTTTGTCAAAGATGGCTTTGTCGTTTTTCGGGTCAATAAATCTCAGGTAGTACCAGCACGAGCCTGCCCACTGCGGCATGGTGTTCGTCTCGCGTCTGCCCCGGCGGCCCTCTTTGTCTGTGACATAGAGCCATCCTGTTGCGTTTGCAAGCGGTGATTCCCCGCTCTCACCCGGTTCATACACCTCAAGGTCAGGGAGATTAAGGGGAAGCTCACTCTCATCGAGGAGTGTAATGCGGCCGTCATCCCAGTGAATGACAGGGAACGGCTCACCCCAGTACCGCTGGCGGCTGAAGAGCCAGTCGCGCAGTTTGTAATTTACCCGGTGCATGCCTATATTCCTCTGCTCGATCCATCCGGTGATGGTTTTTATGCCTTCTTCCATGTTCAGACCGTCGAGAGTGATGCCCAGCTCACTGCATGACGAGTTGATATATTCACCGTCGCCTGTCCAGCATTCCCTGCCTGCTATTATCCTCTGCTTCTGTGCCTCGTCAGTGACATCGGGGGAGAGGATGCAATTTATCTCCAGGCCGAACTTCTCTGCAAACTCAAAGTCGCGCTCGTCATGAGCGGGTACAGCCATGATCGCGCCTGTGCCGTAACCCATCAGAACATAATCGGCTACCCATACGGGTATTTTTTTCTTATTGACAGGATTGACGGCCCATGTTCCGGTGAAGACGCCGGTTTTTTCCTTGGCGAGATCAGTGCGGTCGAGGTCGGACTTCAGCGAGGCTGCGTTGATATAAACTTCCACTTCTTTGCTCTTCTCAGCGGCAGTTATTTTCGCAACCAGCGGGTGCTCAGGGGCAAGAACCATATAAGTGGCACCAAAGAGAGTGTCGGGACGGGTGGTATAGACGCTTATGATTGTATTTTGTCCGTCCACCTTAAAATCGACCTCAGCGCCTGTTGACCTTCCTATCCAGTTACGCTGCATCTCTTTGATGCCTTCGGGCCAGTCGAGGTCATCAAGCCCGCTGAGGAGTCTTTCGGCGTAAGCCGGAATGCGGAGCATCCACTGCTTAAGGTTGCGGCGTACTACCATGTTACCGCATTTTTCATGCGTTCCGTCGTTCAGCACCTCTTCATTGGCGCAGACGATACGGCATGAGGGACAATACCATATCTGGGCATTGTCATAATATGCCAGCCTTTTTGAATCGATGTATTTCTTTCTTGCCTCATCGCCGGCCTTGAGAACGTCAAGCGGAATGGGCAGTTCATTGATATCACGGCCGCGGTTTGTTTGCGGATCGTACCAGGTGTTATAGAGTTTGATGAAGATCCACTGTGTCCATTTGACATATCCCGGATCTGTGGTGTTTATCTCACGTTCCCAGTCATAGCTCAGTCCCAGTTCTTTTATCTGTCTGCGGAAGGTGTCGCAGTTCTCCCTGGTGGTGACCGAGGGGTGTGTGCCGGTCTGGATGGCATACTGCTCGGCAGGGAGGCCGAATGCATCCCAGCCCATAGGGTGAAGGACGTTAAAGCCGTTCATGCGCTTGTAGCGGGCAACAATATCTGTGGCTGTATAGCCCTCGGGATGACCTACATGCAATCCTGCACCTGACGGGTAGGGGTACATGTCAAGGACGTAGAACTTTTTAGGGTTTGAGAAATCATCAGTGGTTCTGAAAGTCCTGTTCTTTTCCCAGTACTCCTGCCATTTTTTTTCGATCTCGCTGAAATTGTAATCCTTCATGTCCTTTTTCAGGTTTGGGCTTATGGGTCGCAAAATTAGGAAACTTTGGCAAAAAAGCATCAGAAGGGAGGGGTGGGAGAGTCATATTTCCTGTATAAGTTTTGAAAAGTGCGTATGTCGGGTTACTTTTGCAGCCTGAATGGTCCCGTAGTTCAATGGATAGAATGACAGATTCCGGTTCTGTTGGTTGGGCGTTCGAGTTGCCCCGGGATCACAAACAGTATTATGTCAGTAATGTAACGACGCCCAAACCTGGCGTCGCTGCATTATACCCCACAAATCATTTTAAATAAACATCTGGCGGTGTTGCATGCAACGCCTCTGCTTATTAACCTATTTTGAAATATCATGCCAGTCAGATGCTCCATAAAAATCCATAAAATAATGATCAGCACCAGCATCCCAGTCTCTAATACGCAGTGATGCTTTTGATAATTCGGCTGAGTCGTAAATCTTAGTATCCTTAAAATAGGCTTTCAGATAGAAAGTAACAATTACGTATTCCATTTTATTCTTAAAAAAGTACTGAAAATCCTCCACCGAACAGGTAAAGGAACTTTGTCCGCTTGTATAGTTTGCAGGATAGCATGATGCAACGAAATCCATGTACTCAGCTTCATCGTCTCTGCAATCCATTTTTCTTACAGTTCCGATAAAATCCACCTGATATGCGTCCATAAGATTGTGTAACTCATTCGGTTTATTATCATGCCTGTTGATTTGATAATCAACGCTGATAATCAATGTAATGGCATCATCCAGTTCATTTTCCTTACACTTCTTATCGGTTGCTTCATCTGAGAAGATCTCACAGCTGCTGACAGTCATCAAAGCCATCATAACTGATAAATACAGGTTAATCTTTAGTCGGTTCATCGGTCTGATCATTTAGAGATAAACACCTAAAAGATAAATTTTTATCCTAATTTACCGGATAATTCAATTATCTGCAAATGTTTATTAGCAGAGACTTTGCATGCAACGCGTCTCCGGTATTTATGCCAGATAAAATGTTATTGCTGAAATGTGATCTGGTCGACGTTGGTGTCGGCGTACATTATCTTCAGTGCGCTGGCCCGGCGCAGGGACTGTTTGACTTCCGTGACAACACCCATCCGGGCGTCCTTGTCGATCTTTAGTACAACAATCATCTTTGTTTTGTCAGCTTCGCTGAGCTGTTCACGCTCCTGGGCAATGAAATCCTGGATGTCAGCAATCTCCTTGAACGTGTCGTTGAGCTGAATCTTGGGCTCTGTTCCGTAAAGTGTCTGTAAGTTAGCGAGAGGCTCGCCGATGTAAATAAAGCTGGCCAACGACTTTTTCTCAAGCACCTTACCTTCGGTGGCTTCAGGGAGACGCACTTTTACCAGGACATCTGTCTCACGCATTGTGGTGACGGCCATGAAAAAGAACAGTATCATGAACACTATGTCAGGGAGTGAGGAGGTACTGATGGCCTTGAATGTTTTCTTGCCTGTCTTTACGAACCGTGCCATATTATTTCTCTCCTATCCTTTTTGGTTCAGCTTCCGAGATGGGCACCTTGTAGAAGTCATCCACAGCGCCTTTCCTGTCCTCGTCAAGTCTTTCATAGGGAACGCCGAACTGTTGCATTGCCAGGTCATCACGCAGTTTTGACCTTGCAGCTATCAGTTCATTCTGCACAGCTATGTAAACGCCATATTTTGTCCCGATGTCATTTTGAAGTGAGATAACTGCCTTTGATACAGGAACATCTCCGAAGTAAGGCAGATTGGTAACTTCTTTTTCAGGCATATTGGGGCGATCGTCAGCATTGACGATGAACCTGGTGGCAATATCCCTCAGCTGGCTGAACTGCGCCAGTTCTCCTTCCACCAGCAGCAGGTTATCCTTATTGACTTTCACCTCAAGGATATTCCTGTCGTTGATCTTATTGACATCCTGCGGCACATTAGGGTCCGGGATAGCAGGCAGCTGCCTCATCAGCCCGGTATCCGAATCCATTGTTGTGGCAGCCAGGAAGAAAATAAGAAGAAGGAATGCAATGTCAGCCATTGAGCCTGCATTTATTTCCGGTACTTGCCTTCTTGCCATTTGAATAATATTTTATTCCGTCTGAAAGCGGATAATTTGTTTATTTTTTAAAATACCTGGATATCACTGAATAAATGATTGCCAGGAAGGCGAGAGCTAAAAGGAAGTATGCAACGAACAGCCCCACGTCAGTCCAGAAGAGCGTGCGCGGTATGTTGTCACTGCCTTTATAGTATGGGAGGTTCAGGACAGTGTTATCAGCAAGCAGTGCTGCCAGCCCGATGAGCCCGGCAGCGATACCGAGAGTCACAAGAGACAATTTCAGGCCTTTGGAGTTTTGTACGAGGTTACGCACGCCGAAGAACAGGGTAATGATAATAGTAATGAATAATAATATATATGCATAGACGATGAAAAGGTTTGTTACCC
This sequence comes from uncultured Bacteroidales bacterium, assembly GCA_963719235.1. Lineage (GTDB taxonomy): Bacteria > Bacteroidota > Bacteroidia > Bacteroidales > VadinHA17 > SR-FBR-E99. Next base: position 104,367 of record CAVRBS010000028.1, on the reverse strand, counting down.
TTGGCTCTTCGTATCTTGTTCCCTCACTCCCCGGCACTGCCCCGCCAATGTAAAAAAGTATGGCGAAGATCACCGTGAGGCCCATCAAAACCCACAGCAGGATTGATGTTAGCTTATTGATTTTTTCTGACATGACCGGTTATTTTTGATTGTATCTGGCCAGCATATCTATAAGTGATATCGAAGAATCTTCCATCTGGTTGGAAATACTGTCGATTTTTGAAAGGATGTAGTTGTAGAAAACCTGCAGTATGATAGCCACTACAAGGCCGAATACAGTAGTAATAAGGGCAACCTTGATACCGCCGGCGACGATCGTGGCAGAAACGGTTCCTGCCTGTTCGATGGCATCGAACGCAGCGATCATACCAATTACTGTTCCGAGGAACCCGAGCATGGGAGCAAGTGCGATAAAGAGCGAGATCCATGAGAGGTTTCTCTCAAGCAATCCTGCCTGAACACCGCCATAAGCTACAATGGATTTCTCTGCTATTTCAACACCTTCATGGGCTCTGTCGAGGCCCTGGTAGAAGATGCTTGCCACCGGTCCCCTGGTATTGCGGCAAATATCTTTGGCTGCCTCGAGACCTTCTTCCTTCAGGGCTTTGTCGAGTTTGGCCAGCAGCTTGTCGGTGTTAGTTGTAGACATGTTAAGGTAGATGATCCTTTCAATGGCGATGGCAAGGCCAAGGATAAGGCACAGAAGGATAACACCCATAAAACCTGCGCCGCCCTCAATAAAGAGTCTTTTGATCTCTTTATGGAGAACTTTTTCGCCCTGGACGGGGATGGTTTGTGCCTGTTCGGTAAGTTGCTGGGTTGTAGTTGCAGTCTGGTCTGTCTGTGCCTGTGAGGTCTGTGTGGTGCCCATCACGAGCAGGGCTGCAAAAACCATAAGTAGGAGAAATCTTTTCATCATGTCGGTTATTTATGGAAAACTTAACAAAATTAAAAAAAAACAGATAACCACCATCGGGTTATGCATTATTGAAATATTATTAAATGGAGATTTCTCCTCCTCAGTGAGAGCTAGCTCCAAGACGCCGCCAGGCGGAACGGGGAGGGGTGTCACGACACAGGAGGGGGAAATATGAAATTGGGAAAATTTCCCATCCTCAGTGAGGAGGGGTACGGCGACGTTAGGAGCCGGGGGGTGGTTTGTCCGTCTCAGTAATACGGGGGATTATTCTCCGCCAGCTGGCGGATCATGATCCCCAGTGGAAATACCACCAACACATGAATGACCTTTCAGGGTACAAAAAGGGGGATTACCTTCGGTGATCCCTTTGTGGGGAACCTGCAATCCATGAATGACCTTTCAGGTCTCATTACTTTTACCTCCGCCACTCTTGAAAGCGAGCTTTCAACGTGTCGTCGGCAAAACTAATAACCCCGTCGATGGCGGGGTCAGTCATGTGTTGCGGAGAGAGGGGGATTACTTGCGGTGATCCCCAGTGGGAGATCCTACAGCGGGTATGAATGCATGCGCGGAGCGCATGTATTTCTATTTTATGGTATGCTCATCGAGAGCGAGCTCACTCTTCACCTCCCATAAAATAGAAACCAGTCCGCCGGATGGCGGACTGGCATTCATACCCACTGCGGAGAGAGGGGGATTCGAACCCCCGGTACCCTTTTGAGGTACACACGCTTTCCAGGCGTGCCAGTTAAGCCACTCCTGCATCTCTCCGGAAAAACGGCGCAATTTAGTAAAAAAATGATGACAGCAGCGCGATCAACTCATTTCACCACACACTGAGGGATTTCGATAGCAGCGTCTCGATTTTCGACTTTGGCAATGAGCTGCCAAGAAGAATCATCATCTTCGTAACGGCAGCCTCAGTGGTAATGTCCCCGCCACTGATAACCCCTGCAGTACGCAGTCCTGCGGAGGTCTCATACAGGCCCATCTCAACACTTCCGGCCGGACATTGAGTGACATTCAGCACAATGCCTCCTTCCGCTATGAACGATCGGATCTCCCCGAGGAACCAGTCAAGAGTCGGGGCGTTACCGGTGCCATATGTCTCAAGAATTAGACCGTGTAACCCCTCTGTCCTGAGCAATGACCTGACAACACCATGCCCGATACCCGGAAAGAGCCTCAGCACTGCCACACCGGTATCAAATCCCGCTGAAACTTTAAGAGGACGTCTTACCGTCGGATATCTTATCAGGTTACGGTTATAGCGAATCTGCAGTCCCGCCTCCGCCAGCGGCGGCAGATTGGGCGATGTGAAAGCATTGAAATGCTCGGCGCTGAACTTGATAGTCCTGTTACCTCGTAATAATTTGTTTTCGAAGTAGATACATACCTCAGGAACAAGCGGCAGCCCGTTCTCACGCGCAGCGGCTATCTCGATGGCGGTGATCAGATTTTCCTTGCCGTCAGTTCGAAGCACACCGATAGGAAGCTGGGCACCGGTAAAGATGACGGGTTTCTCAAGTCCTGAGAGCATAAAGCTCAGGGCAGAGGCTGAATATGACATGGTGTCAGTTCCGTGCAACACTACGAAACCGTCGAAATGATCATATTCTTCGGAAATGGTGTTTGAAATTCTGATCCACGTATCAGGACTGACATCTGAAGAGTCAATCACCGGATCAAAGGTGACAGTCTCCAGGTTAAATCCGAACCGCTGCAGCTCAGGTACCTGATCTGAAATATGCCTGAAGTCGATGGGCACAAGCGTCCCTGTCACTGGGTCATTGACCATCCCAATGGTCCCTCCGGTATATATTATAAGTATTGATACGCTCTTTTCCATTCTTTAAATTTTAAAGAGATTTTTTGCGTTGGCAGTGGACCTGTCAGCAACTTCTGCCGGACTTATGGCAAGCAACTCAGACAACTTATTGATTACCAGAGGCAGATAACTGCTCTCATTTCTTTTCCCGCGGTACGGTACCGGGGCAAGATAGGGCGCGTCAGTCTCAATGACAATCTTGTTTATACCGGCCTCTATTGCGGCTTCGCCCAGATGACTGTTCCGGAAGGTAATCACACCGCCTACACCAATCAGGAATCCCATCCCGACAACCTGATTTGCTTCCTCTGCATTTCCGGGGAAAGCGTGAAAAACACCAGTGACACGGCCGGAGCCGAATGCCTTTAATTCGCGGATGATAACATCAAGTGACTCGCGTGCATGTATCACTACAGGCAAGTCGTATTCCTCAGCAAGCTCAAGGTGACGCCTGAATGAGATCAGCTGTTCATTAATGAAGGTCTTATCCCAGTAAAGATCGATTCCAGTCTCTCCTATACCATAGTATTTATGTTCAGCCAGCCGCGCTTCGACCTCTTCAAGTTCCTTTTTGTAATTTTCCCTGACAGATGTCGGATGCAGAGCCATCATCGGCAGACAGATTCCCGGGAAACTCTCTTCCGCAGCAAGCATGGGTGCCACCGAAGAGGAATCAATATTGGGCATCAGGATGGTCTGTACTCCGGCACTGACTGATCTTTTGACCACTTCATCGCGGTCAGCATCAAACTCCGGCAGGTAAATGTGGCAATGAGTATCAACGATCTGCATGTGGCAAAATTAGTACCTTTTAGGCATTGCACTGGCAATAGGCAATAGTGCGACAGTCGTTAAATTTGCAATCGGCAGTCTGCAACGCAAATTGATGATTTATAAAAATCACTACTGCCTCTTGCCTATTGCCTCTTGCCTGATTTCTTTTTACCTTTACTATGTCTCGCAAACATTATTACATATGTCACAAACTTCTCTTGTGCACAAGATTGCACTCGGAATGATTCCGGGTGTGGGCGATATCACCGCCCGTAAACTTGTCTCATATGCAGGCAGTGTGGAAGCAGTCTTCAGTGAACCATTCCGGAACCTTACAAAAATTCCCGGAGTGGGAGAGACCCTGGCAAAGGCTGTCGCCAGGTCGTGATTATCTTGAAGCGGCAGCCAGGGAGGCTGAGTTTGTCGAAAAACATGGGATCAAAGTATTTCATTATCTCGATGAAGATTACCCTTTCCGGCTTCGTCAGTGTGAAGATTCTCCCGTCACTTTTTTCTTCAGGGGTAATGCCGATCTCAATGCATCACGCATATTAAGTATAGTGGGTACCCGCAATGCAACGCAACGGGGTCGTGAACTTTGTCAGAAAATTGTGGAGGGCTTGTCGGTCCATTTTCCGGAATTGCTGATTATAAGCGGACTGGCATACGGCATCGATATCGCCGCACACAAGGCGGCACTGGCAAACGGGCTGCCCACAATTGCAGTTCTGGGTCATGGTCTTAAATCCATGTACCCGTCCATTCATGCCGGCGTTGCCAGATCAATTCTTGAGAAGGGCGGTCATCTGACGGATTTTTCTTCGGATACTCTTCCCGAAAGGAATAATTTTATCAGACGTAACAGGATCGTTGCCGGCATCTCTGATGCCACGCTGATAATTGAATCGGGGATCAAGGGAGGGGCATTGATAACGGCAGATATCGCTGCCTCATATAACCGGGATGTCATGGCTGTTCCAGGCCGTCCCGGTGATGAGTGGTCTGCGGGATGCAACGCTCTCATAAGGTGCAATAAGGCGGCACTGGTTGAAAACAGCGACAATATTGAGTACCTTTTGGGATGGAAGCCCTCAGCACTTTCGGCTCCGGCTGTACAACCGGAACTATTCCCGGCAATGACAGACAATGAGAAGAAAGTATATGAAGCACTGAAGTCAGGCGGTGACCTGACCATGGACACGCTGGCACGGGCGCTGGAAATTCCTGTTTACAAACTTTCCACCGTATTGCTCCAGATGGAGTTGGCAGGACTGATCACGCCTTGCCCTGGGAGTGTTTATCGGATCAGGTGATAAAAGAGTAAAGCCGCCCAATTTGGGTGGCTCTACATATTGAATATTCCGATCGGGTTAATTATATCAGACCCTGATCAAGCATTGCGTTGGCAACCTTGAGGAAACCGGCTATGTTTGCACCTCTTACATAGTCAACATAACCGTCGCTGCCGGTGCCGTGCTTGACACATGCGTTATGTATATTGACCATAATTGAGCGCAGCCTGTCATCAACCTCTTCCTTGTTCCAATTGAGCTTCATAGAGTTCTGTGTCATCTCGAGACCTGAGGTGGCAACACCGCCTGCGTTGACAGCCTTGCCGGGACCGAAGAGCAATTTATGCTTAAGGAATAATTCAACTGCTTCAGGTGTACAACCCATGTTTGAAATCTCGGCGACAAGCATAACACCGTTTTCAATCAGCACCTTTGCATCATCACCGTTCAGCTCATTCTGTGTGGCACATGGAAGAGCGATATCGACCTTGACTTCCCACGGTCTCTTTCCTTTTACAAAGGTTGATCCCTTGAATTCCTTGGCATAAGGCTCAACGATATCCTGGTTTGAAGAACGCAGCTTAAGCAGGTAGTCTATCTTTTCGCCGCTTATACCTGCAGGATCGTGAATATAACCGTCAGGTCCGGATATCGTAACAACAATACCACCCAGTTCGGATGCCTTGAGAGCAGCGCCCCATGCAACGTTTCCAAAACCAGAAAGGGCAATTTTCTTGCCTTTAATAGTATCCTTTTTGGTTGCGAGCATTTCCTTGACAAAATAGATGCCACCAAAGCCTGTAGCTTCAGGACGGATCAGTGAGCCGCCCCAGTTAAGTCCTTTACCTGTAAGAACGCCCGTATGCTCCCGTGCAAGCTTCTTGTACATACCGTAGAGGAAACCTATCTCACGTCCACCAACACCGATATCACCGGCAGGCACGTCAGTCTCGGGACCGATCAGTCTCCAGAGCTCAAGCATAAACGACTGGCAGAAACGCATTACTTCGTTGTCAGATTTACCTTTAGGATCGAAATCTGATCCTCCCTTGCCACCACCCATTGGCAGTGTTGTAAGAGAATTTTTGAAGATCTGCTCAAATCCCAGAAACTTCAGGATAGAGAGGTTAACAGTCGGGTGGAAGCGGAGGCCGCCTTTGTACGGGCCGATGGCATTGTTAAACTGTACCCTGTAACCGAGGTTAACCTGTACATTTCCCTGGTCATCCATCCACGGAACCTTAAATGTCAATATCCGGTCAGGTTCAACGAGCCTTTGCAGTATGCCGGCTTTGGCAAACCTGGGATTCTCATTGTAGACTTCCTCAATAGATTCGAGGACTTCCCTGACAGCCTGGTGAAACTCGACTTCACCCGGATGTTTTTTCTCGAGATCAGCCAGAATTGTTTTTACTTTCATTGCGTTATTTATTTTTTAGTGTGATTTATTTTAAAATCAAATCATGTCCAAAGGTGAGGTAACCTTCAGTCATGAAAAATGACTTTACTCATGTTTTATGTTTCCAGGATTAACCTGCTGATTTATAGGTTTTAAGAACCTCTTCCATTTTTCCTCTCTGGCTGGCTGACAGTGCCGTTATGCTTACAGGGCTGTATGCGGCTTTCTGACCCTGTACCTTTTGATAAAGGGTGAGATAATGATGCATACCCATCATCCCGGTAGTGATCTCGTAGCCGGCAAACTGCAAAGCCGGGAGCTCAATGCTTTTACTGTCGCCCGGGATAAGGCCTGTCTTGTACCACCTGAGAGTGATACCACGTTCATCAGCAGAGAAATAAATGTATCTGAATTTCATTATAGCCGGATAGAAGATTAGAACCAGATATATCACAGTTATAGCGGCGGTCATGATATGGACGCTGTTCTCGGTCATGATATGCCGGAAGATCTTCGGGAAATAGGCCATGAAGATATACAGAACATATATCAGCGTTGCTATGAATCCAATCAGCCTGAACGCAACAATTTTCTGACCGTTATCGATAGTCATAATTTTTTCGTTTTAAACAAATCTAAGACATTTCTTTCAAAAACTATCCGGTAATTGCTCGGGTTACTCCCTCTTTTTCCTGAAGAATTTTTTCATCATCAGCGAGCACTCCTTTGCCATTACCCCGCTGCGGACCACCGTTTTCGGGTGGAGGATCTGCACGCCTGTGGTTGTGTATCCTTTCTTCTCATCAGAGGCACCGTAGACTATTGCCGGGATCTGACTCCATGCAAGTGCACCGGCGCACATGATACAGGGTTCCACGGTAACATAAAGGGTGCAATCAGTCAGGTATTTTCCTCCGAGGTATGATGCAGCGGCTGTAATGGCCTGCATCTCCGCGTGAGCTGTCGGGTCATTTAGCGTTTCCGTCAGGTTATGTGCCCGCGATATGATTATCTTGCCGGCTACTATGACGGCGCCCACGGGCACTTCGTCCCGGTCAGCAGCCTTTTGCGCTTCGGCAAGCGCCATCCGCATATAATATTCATCATCTTTTGGGTCCACCGTATCAGCTTTTTGGTTCAGGATGAATGATTACGCTTATATCCCTGAATTCGTTCTCGAGTCTCTCCTCTATGCGGTCACATTGCCTGTGGATGACTTCGATGGTTTCGTTGGCGGGCACCTCGAGGTGGAGCTCAACAAATCTCTGGTGACCGGCTGCACGTGTGCGCAGACTGTGATAGGTTGCATTCATCTCTTTAAGGATGGCCTCCACTCTTTTGAGCTCATCGGGTGAGATGGCGGTGTCAAGCAGCGGCGAGAAAGCTTTTTTCAGCAGCATCCATGATTCATAAATAATGAGCATTGCCACACCCAGGGCTATGATCGGGTCAAGGATATGCCATCCCGTGATCCACAAAAGGGCTAACCCTATTGCGACACCCACAGAGGTGATGACGTCAGTCTTGAGGTGGAGGGCATCGGCTTCCAGAGCTACCGAGTCTGTTATATGTGCTACTTTATAAAGCCGGCGCGAGACGAAAGTATTCACTACAGCCGAAATAGCCATGACGAGGACCCCAAGTCCCAGCGCGCTGGGCTCTTCAGGATGTATGAGTTTGCGAACCGCTTCGAAGATGATCCATGCCGATGCAGTGAAAATAAGTACTGCCTCAATGACGCCTGAAACGTTTTCAGTTTTACCGTGGCCGTAAGGGTGTCTCTCGTCTGCAGGATTACCGGATACCCTTACTGCAAAAAAGGCTATAATGGCCGCCACGAGATCAAGCGCCGAGTGAATGGCTTCTGAAAGGATACTGACCGAATTTGTCAACAGACCAACAGCAAGCTTCATGACGATTAGCAATGTATTTGACATCACCGAAAGCCTTGCTGTCTTCGTTTTCAGGGTGCTGGCCATAATGAGGAATTATCCGGAATTTCTGCAATTTTAGAAAAAAACAGATGAAAATGCAGCGGAAAGTTATTACCGTTTATTACCGGGAATAATTCTTATTTTTGTTACCACAATAAAAATGAAATGTACAGGACACACACATGCGGAGAGCTGATAATCAGCAATAAGGGGGAGCGAGTCACATTGGCAGGATGGGTTCAGCGTTCGAGGGACCTGGGCGGGATGACATTTATTGACCTGCGTGACCGTTATGGTATCACACAGCTGGTCTTTAATATGGAGACCAACCCTGATCTCTGCATGCAGGCCAGGAAACTGGGCCGCGAGTTCGTGGTGCAGGTCACCGGTACGGTAGCTGAGCGAAGCAATAAAAATCCTAAGATGGCCACAGGAGACATCGAGATAATTGTGGAAAGCATCACTGTGCTGAACACATCTGACCTGCCTCCGTTCACCATTGAGGAAAATACTGACGGGGGAGATGAGCTGCGCATGAAATACCGTTATCTTGATCTTCGCCGGCAGAACGTACGCTCCAATATTATCCTGAGACACAGAATGGCCCAGGAAGTCAGACGGTACCTCGACGGCCAGGGTTTCATTGAGGTCGAGACACCGGTGCTTATCAAATCCACCCCTGAGGGCGCACGCGACTTCGTTGTGCCGTCACGGCTCCATCACGGGGATTTCTACGCGCTTCCCCAGAGCCCTCAGACATTCAAGCAGCTTCTGATGGTAGCCGGGTTCGACAAATATTTCCAGATAGTAAAATGCTTCCGCGATGAGGATCTGCGCGCTGACCGCCAGCCTGAATTCACACAGATAGACTGCGAGATGTCGTTCATACACCAGGAAGACATCCTGAATACTTTTGAAGGTCTTGCCAGGCACCTGTTCCATGAGATAAAAGGGATCGGTTTTGACAACCCGTTCCCGCGCATTTCCTATGACGAGGCGATGAACCTGTACGGCTCGGACAAACCCGACATACGCTTCGGGATGTGCATCACTGAAATTACTGAAGCAGTCAGGGGAAGGAATTTTCCGGTCTTTGACAGCGCTGAATATACCGGAGGGATTTGTGCATCAGGTTGTGCCGTATATACCCGTAAGCAGCTTGACGAACTGACAGAGTTTGTCAAACGGCCGCAGATAGGGGCAAAGGGACTTGTCTATGCACGCGTGGAGGCTGACGGGTCAGTGAAGTCTTCCATTGATAAGTTCTATAATGCTGATGACCTGAAGCGTCTCGCCGCGATGATGAAAGCCGGGGCGGGTGATCTTATATTGATTATGGCAGGGGACAAGGGAAAAACGCTTACCGCCCTTGGCGAGCTGCGTCTTGAAATGGGTCGTCGCATGGGTTTCAGGGATGCTTCAAAATATGCACCTCTGTGGGTAACTGACTTCCCGCTGCTGGAGTGGGATGAAGAGACACGCCGGTTTTATGCAAAGCACCATCCCTTCACGGCCCCAAAGCCTGAAGATCTTCAGTATATGGAGAGCGATCCGGCAAGGGTTCATGCGAATGCGTATGACCTGGTAATAAATGGCACTGAGATTGGCGGCGGATCGATCCGTATACATGATCCTGAGACACAGTCGCTGATGTTTAAAACGCTGGGGTTCACTGAAGAAGAAGCCCGGAAACAGTTTGGCTTCCTTCTTAATGCCTTCAGGTTTGGCGCTCCGCCACACGGTGGAATTGCCTTTGGTTTTGACAGGTGGACTGCAATACTGGGGGGCTCGGACACAATCCGCGACTTCATCGCCTTCCCGAAAAACAACCAGGCCCGTGATGTGATGATTGACACTCCTTCGACAATCAGCCAGGAGCAGCTTGACGAGCTGGGAATAGAGATTAAGAAGGCGAAGAAGTAATTGAAATCTTAAATTTTAGTTTTGCGGACAGTTTTTTTCTTCGGAGGCTGGGCTTCCAGAGGTTTGGTGTAAGGTATTGAGAAGCAGAAAAGTGATCCTTCCCCAGGGTTCGAGATGAGCCAGATTGAACCGCCAAGCAGCTCGACATAGGCCTTCGATATCGAGAGCCCGAGACCTGTGCCGCTGAACTGTTTCGAGCTTGGAGTCTCAACCTGATAAAAACGGTCGAAGACCTTGACCTGATGTTCCGGGGCGATGCCTATCCCGGTATCACTTACAAAGAATTCCACTGTATCTCCCCTGAGGACATAGCCAAACTCAATTCTGCCTTCACGGGTGAACCTGAGTGCGTTGTTCAGAAGATTGGAGAGGATCTGTATGATCTTGGTCTCATCTGTGAGAACGTTTGACTGATCGTCATCGAGGTGCGATGTGAACTGCAATACCAGCCCCTGCTGCACTGCCCGAAGACGGTACTGGTCGTAGAGATTCCTGATAAGGGAATTGAGATTGACATTGGTACGCGATACTTTCACCAGTCCGGTCTCGACGTTGGAGATGTCAACGATATCCGTTATGATGGAAAGAAGCTGGTTGCTCGACTGGTAAATGATATCTATGTACTGTCTGCGGCTCTCATCATTAGTCTCTGGTGAATCAAGCAGTGTTGTGAAACCCACAATGGCGTTCATGGGTGTACGTATCTCATGTGAGATATTATGAAGGAATGCTGTCTTGAGCTTGTCGCTCTGCTCTGCCTTGTCCCTGGCCCTGATCAGCTCCTCCTCAATGCGTTTCCTGTCGGTTATATCTGAGATAAAGCCTTCCAGGGCTACCAGCTTATCACTCTCGTAATAACCCCGGCCTCTCTCCCATACCCATCTTTTTTGCCCGGCCGATGTAATGATACGGTACTCGATAGTGTAGAGATAACCGGTGCTGAGAGCACTGTGGATTTCGTCCCATACCCTCTTTGTGTCTTCAGGGTCGATGATGGATGTGAATGATCTTATCTTATTGCCGATGAATTCGTTGGGAAGATATCCGGCCAGCTCATAGATACCGTCGCTGATGTACTGCATAGTCCATTCAGCATCGTTGTGACAGCGGAATACCACACCCCGGAGGTTATTTATGATGGTGCTCAGTTTCTTATTGCTCTCTTTCATCTCCTCCTCGGCGCGCTTGCGTTCAGCAATATTGCGGCCGATGCTCTGATAGAACCGGGCACCGTCCACTTCAACGGTATAAGCGCTGATCTCAATGGGGAATGTTGTCCCGTCACTTCGCGTGTGAACAGTTTCTATATAAGACGAACCTTTGTTATTAAGCTCCTGGACATGTCTGGCAAGCATGGGAACTTCCTCAGGCGACCGTAAATCGGTTATATTCATTCCGATGAGCTTATCGCGCGGGAAGCCGTAGGTTTCTACTGCGCGCTCATTGGCTTCGACAATATTCATGTCGTTGTCAATAAGCAGGATAATATCGCTTCCATGTTTCATCACGAAGTCGAAATGCTTCATGATGGCCTGTCTGTTAAGATCCTCCCTGTATTTTTCCCGGAGGTATCGTGTCCTGGTTGATTTGATGATAAGATAACCGATGCTTGCCAGTGCCAGGTACACGAGTCCCATGATCAGCCACAGCATTGCTATTTCGCGGGTGAATCTGGCGAGAATTTCAGGTGTCTCCTTTTTTGCGGCCAGGTACCATTCTGTGCCGGGCACCTGTTTTACCGAAGCAACAACCTCGGTTCCCGTATAATCTTTATAGGTTCTTACTTTCTGCCCTTCGGTAGGCGGATTGAGCGCAATGAGCTCCATTTCGCCTGCAGGAAGGGTAACTGCCTTATCGAACCCTGCCAGCCTTGAGCCGTTTAGATAGGTGACTGAGTCACCGTCAAAACGGAACAGGATGCACTCAGATGTCTTTCCCGGTGTGGGCCAGGTGGATATAAGCGGAAAAAGCTCCTTCTCAGGATCAATGCGTATGACAAGAATTCCTGCCAGCACCGTATCGCCTTCAAGAGGCATCTTCATGGGTATGACCAGATCAAGATGAAAATAGGAGACAACTGTTGCTGAATGGAAGTCTGAAAGGGAAATTTCGGGATTGGATATCACGGTTGTAATTCTTGCCCGGAGGAAATCGCCCATGACAGCCTCTGACTCCGGAACGGCAAGCCCCGGTTTGCCTCCTGCATCCAGCAGGACTGCCCCGCCGAAGTCATAATTCTCTATCAGTGTTGTGAGCAGCTGGGTAAGCCTCGATTTCTCCCATTTGTTCTTATCCTTGATGAACATGGCATCAATATGTTCAACGAGGGTGACGTTTTCATGGATTAGTCTGGCGTCGTTCAGCTTTTCTTTGCGCCAGTGAGCTATCTGGTCGGCTTTGAGTTGAGCGATAGCCTCCATCTCTGTTGCAGCGTCGGTAATGATCCGTTGCTTCTGTCCTGATGAATAAAGAAATATCAGTGTTGTAAGAACAGCAGCCGTGAATATAAGCATACTCACAGAAGTCCAGGGGAAGGGCGACTTCTTGTTGTTCTTTTTCATCAGGCTCCTTAAATTTCTTATTGGGCCGGGGTGTGAAGTTAATACAATGTGAAATATTCAACATTTAAAACGGACTAATAGCATATAAATTATGGAGTATATCTTAATACTGCAATGACGGAGAAGACATGATCGACAGGTTTGAGGGCGACCAGGGGGCTTTTGACAGACAAAATTATTACGTGTTGGCTGAATGTGCACAGGGAAGTGGCACTAAGAATCAAAAGGAAGCCGGGTGGCTTAGTACAAATAACAAAAAACATGTCACTGCTGCAGGTGACTGTCAACTGTAGGGTTAAAAGAGTGGGCTATATGCATCCGGTGGAGGCCGGATTGGAGTATTCTACTTGGCGTTTTTCTTTTCCTTTTTTTCCTTACGCTTTTCCTTCAGGCTTTTCGTCGGCTCTTTCTTTTGGCTTTTCTTGGTAACGAGTCCTTTTGTCATGGCTTTAATATTTTGATTAGCAATAAATTAATTCTGCGGCACCATTTCCGCGTTTTACGATGCTAAATGTAAATTCAAAGATTTGAAATTCCAACTGTTGTTAATTAAAAAATGAAAAGTTGCAATGAGTCTCTGCCTTGAAAAGCAGGGCTGGATGCTTTGTCTTAGGTTGAGCGCTTTTTACGGACGATAAGTACATTTTGGTCAAATATAAGGATGGTATCTATTACATTTCAATTAAATTAGAAGTCTGATTTTGTAAAGGCTGAGCATTATTTTATTCAATTGATCTCACAATCATCACGATAGTGAGAGTAAATCCTAAAGGTTGGATATTACGTTTGCGCAGCTCTTTTCAGGGAGCCTGGGACGTTTTTCGGCAGGCTTACGGTAGCAGTCCGGTCGGTGTGACTGACGAAACGAAGGTTTATCAAAGCCTGATCAGGATAAATCTGTAATAATAAGATATTCAATACGTTGAAGCTCTTTGCCGGGAGCAATTACGGCATTCTACCATTTCGATTTTACTCCGTTGCTTGGTAATATGATTTTAGCTGATTCACAATAATGTAATTGATTATGAAAAGTTTAATCAATTCACGGGTTGGATGCATGTTTCTGACTCTGATGGTGCTGACAAGTACTGCTGGGTATGCAGCAGTTGAGGATTTTCAGCTGTCGATAAGGAATGTGACACAAACAGCATCTAACACTCTTGGAGTTCGATGTATATCTGCTTGATACAGATGCGATCCAGCCTTTTGAGCTGGCCAGCTGCCAATTGGGATTCTTGCTGAACTCCTCAATATACAATGGAGGTATTCTGTCAGTTGCTATTATTAATACTGGTTCCGGGCTTAATCCTGATCAGCAGTTTGCTTCTGCACCGGATGTTGTCAGTTCATTGCCGGGATATCCGGGACAGACTCTCATCAGGCTTGCCGCTAACAGTGGTCCGCCTGTACCTCCGGGAGCGGGTGATGGAACGATTATTTCCACATCAGGTAACGGGACTCTTCTGACACATTTCACCCTTACAAGCACAGTTGATTTTACTGCTAATTCTACTCCGAATCTTATATTTTGTTCAAGTTCTGTCATCTCGCCTCTATATCCAACAAAGGTGAACGCATATATTGCTGGCCTTGATACACCTATAACTGTTACCCCTGGTATCAATGCAATCGTGGTAGGCAATCCGATTTTAAATGAGACACTCCCTGTTGTATTCAATGTCATGGGAGGCGGATCATACTGTGAGGGTGGGCCGGGATTGCCCGTTGGGTTGGATGGTTCAGAGGCTGGTGTAACCTATACGCTTTACTTAGGTGCTGCTGTAATAGGCACTGAAACAGGAACAGGCTCTGCAATTTCATTTGGCAATCAGACGATTCCTGGTACATATACAGTCGAAGGCACAAACTCCGGAGGAACAACCGCTATGGATGGTGATGCTACCATTACGGTTAACCCGTTGCCAACAGCTGCAGGGACAATAACAGGAGCTGCTGCTGTTTGCCAGGGGCAGTCAGGAGTGGGTTACAGTGTAGGAATGATACCGAATGCAACGAGTTACACATGGATTTACAGTGGTGCAGGAGCAATGATCAATGGCAGTTCGAATGCAGTTACAATAAGTTTCGATGCGACTGCCACTTCAGGTAACCTTACGGTTTATGGAGTTAATGCATGTGGTAACGGAACTATCAGTGCGAATTATCCGGTCGCGGTCAATGCCAATCTTCCTGTCAGTGTGAGCATAGCTGCAGTTCCATCTGGGGCGGTCTGTACAGGAACGAGTGTGACGTATACGGCGACGCCGACCAACGGAGGCACCACACCTTCATACCAGTGGCAGGTCAATGGTGCGAATGTTGGTACCAGCCTCACGACCTATTCGTATACACCTGTCAACGGAGATGTAGTAAGGTGTATACTTACTTCAAATGCTCCGTGTGCGACAGGCAGTCCGGCGACGTCCAACAGTATTACAATGACAGTCAACCCGTTGCCAGCAGCAGCAGGTGCTATAACAGGGACAGCAGCGGTCTGTCAGGGGGCCACCTCAGTATCATACAGCGTACCTGCGATAACTAATGCGGCGAGTTATACATGGTCCTACAGTGGAACTGGAGCAACAATCAGTGGGAGTACCAGTTCAATCACGATAAATTTTGCAGCCAATGCTACGTCAGGCAACCTCACGGTTTATGGGACAAACACGTGTGGCAATGGAACTGTCAGTGAGAACTATCCAATCGTGGTTAATGCCGTGCCGACGATAACAGGGACGACCCCTGGGTCAAGATGCGGAACTGGCGCTGTCACATTGGGCGCTACAGCAAGTGCAGGTATGATTAACTGGTACGCAGCCGCTTCGGGAGGGGTCTCCCTTGGGACAGGTACGAGCTACACAACTGGGAGCATAAGTTTGACTACGACATATTATGTAGATGCAACGGATGGTGGGTGTACGACAGCCACGAGGACAGCTGTAATCGCTACAATCAATACCATACCTACGATAACAGGGACGACCCCAGGATCAAGGTGCGGCACAGGCACTGTTATTCTTGGGCGCTACAGCAAGCGCAGGTACGATCAACTGGTACGCAGCCGCTTCGGGAGGCATCTCCCTTGGGACAGGTACGAGCTACACAACTGGCGAGTATAAGTTTAACTACGACATATTATGTAGATGCAACGGATGGTGGGTGTACGACAGCGACAAGGACAGCTGTAATCAGCGACGGTTAATACCATCCCGACGATAACAGGGACAACACCAGGCTCAAGATGCGGCACAGGCACTGTTATACTGGGAGCTACAGCAAGTGCAGGTACGATCAACTGGTACGCAGCCGCTTCGGGAGGGGTCTCCCTTGGGACAGGTACGAGCTACACAACTGGGAGCATAAGTTCGACTACGACATATTACGTAGATGCAACGGATGGTGGGTGTACGACAGCCACGAGGACTGCTGTAATCGCTACAATCAATACTATCCCGACGATAACAGGAACGACCCCCGGGTCAAGATGCGGAACAGGAACTGTTATTCTGGGCGCTACAGCAAGCGCAGGTACGATTAACTGGTACGCAGCCGCTTCAGGAGGGGTCTCCCTTGGGACAGGTACTAGCTACACAACTGGGAGTATAAGTTCGACTACGACATATTATGTAGATGCAACGGATGGTGGGTGTACAACAGCTACACGGACAGCTGTAACCGCAACTGTTAATCCAATCCCGACGATAACAGGTACAACACCCGGGTCAAGATGCGGAACAGGAACTGTTATTCTGGGCGCTACAGCAAGCGCAGGTACGATCAACTGGTACGCAGCCGCTTCGGGAGGGGTCTCCCTTGGGACAGGTACTAGCTACACAACTGGGAGCATAAGTACAACTACAACATATTACGTAGATGCAACAGATGGTGGGTGTACAACAACTACAAGGACGGCTGTAATCGCAACTGTTAATCCAATCCCGACGATAACAGGTACAACCCCCGGGTCAAGATGCGGGACTGGCACAGTTATACTGGGAGCCACAGCAAGTGCGGGAACAATTAACTGGTATGCCGCCTCAACAGGAGGCGCTTCCATTGGCACAGGGACAAGCTTCACAACACCGAGTATAAGTGCGACCACAACGTACTATGTAGATGCGACAGACGGTGGGTGTACAACACTTACAAGGACAGCTGTAATCGCAACTGTTAATCCAATCCCGACGATAACAGGTACAACCCCCGGGTCAAGATGCGGGACTGGCACAGTTATACTGGGAGCCACAGCAAGTGCGGGAACAATTAACTGGTATGCCGCCTCAACAGGAGGTGCTTCCATTGGCACAGGGACAAGCTTCACAACACCGAGTATAAGTGCGACCACAACGTACTATGTAGATGCGACAGACGGTGGGTGTACAACACTTACAAGGACAGCTGTAATCGCAACTGTTAATCCAATCCCGACGATAACAGGTACAACCCCGGGTCAAGATGCGGGACTGGCACAGTTATACTGGGAGCCACAGCAAGTGCAGGTACAATCAACTGGTATGCAGCCTCAACAGGAGGTGCTTCCATTGGCACAGGGACAAGCTTCACAACACCGAGTATAAGTGCGACCACAACATATTATGTAGATGCGACAGATGGTGGGTGTACAACAGCCACGAGGACAGCTGTAATCGCAACAGTCAATACAATCCCGACGATAACAGGAACGACCCCCGGATCAAGATGCGGAACAGGAACTGTTATACTGGGCGCTACAGCAAGTGCAGGTACGATCAACTGGTACGCAGCCGCTTCGGGAGGCACCTCTCATTGGAACAGGTACAAGCTACACAACTGCCGAGTATAAGTACAACTACGACATATTATGTAGATGCAACGGATGGTGGGTGTACAACAGCGAGCAAGGACAGCAGTAACAGCAACTGTTAATACTATCCCGACGATAACAGGGTACAACCCCCGGCTCAAGATGCGGAACAGGCACAGTTATACTTGGGGCTACAGCAAGTGCGGGGACAATCAACTGGTATGCAGCCTCGACAGGAGGCACCTCTCTTGGAACAGGTACGAGTTATACAACACCGAGTATAAGTACAACGACGACATATTATGTAGATGCAACGGATGGTGGGTGTACAACAGCGACAAGGACAGCAGTAACAGCAACAGTTAATACAATTCCTACGATAACGGGTACAACCCCCGGATCAAGATGCGGAACAGGAACTGTTATTCTGGGCGCAACAGCAAGTGCAGGTACGATCAACTGGTACGCAGCCTCGACAGGAGGAGTCTCACTTGGGACAGGTACAAGCTACACAACTGCGAGTATAAGTACAACTACGACATATTATGTAGATGCAACAGATGGTGGGTGTACAACAGCCACAAGGACAGCAGTAATCAGCAACAATCAATACTATCCCGACGATAACAGGAACGACCCCGGGTCAAGATGCGGAACAGGAACTGTTATACTGGGCGCTACAGCAAGCGCAGGTACGATCAACTGGTACGCAGCCGCTTCGGGAGGGGTCTCCCTTGGAACAGGTACGAGTTATACAACTGGGAGCATAAGTTCGACTACGACATATTATGTAGATGCAACAGATGGTGGGTGTACAACAGCCACAAGGACAGCTGTAACCGCAACTGTTAATACTATCCCGACGATAACAGGTACAACACCCGGGTCAAGATGCGGAACAGGAACTGTTATTACTGGGCGCTACAGCAAGCGCAGGTACGATCAACTGGTACGCAGCCGCTTCGGGAGGGGTCTCCCTTGGGACAGGTACGAGCTACACAACTGGGAGCATAAGTACAACTACGACATATTACGTAGATGCAACAGATGGTGGGTGTACAACAGCGACAACGGACTGCTGTAATCGCAACAGTTAATACAATCCCGACGATAACAGGTACAACCCCCGGGTCAAGATGCGGAACAGGAACTGTTATACTGGGAGCCACAGCAAGTGCGGGGACAATCAACTGGTATGCAGCCTCAACAGGAGGCGCTTCCATTGGAACAGGGACAAGCTTCACAACACCGAGTATAAGTGCGACCACAACGTACTATGTAGATGCGACAGACGGTGGGTGTACAACACTTACAAGGACAGCTGTAATCGCAACTGTTAATCCAATCCCGACGATAACAGGTACAACACCCGGGTCAAGATGCGGGACAGGCACAGTTATACTTGGGAGCCACAGCAAGTGCGGGAATAATTAACTGGTATGCAGCCTCAACAGGAGGTGCTTCCATTGGCACAGGGACAAGCTATCACAACACCGAGTATAAGTGCGACTACGACATATTATGTAGATGCGACAGATGGTGGGTGTACAACAGCCACAAGGACAGCTGTAATCGCAACAGTCAATACTATCCCGACGATAACAGGGACAACCCCGGGCTCAAGATGCGGAACAGGCACTGTTATACTGGGAGCTACGGCAAGTGCAGGTACGATCAACTGGTACGCAGCCTCTTCAGGAGGCACCTCTCTTGGAACAGGTACGAGCTATACAACACCAAGTATAAGTACAACTACGACATATTATGTAGATGCAACGGATGGAGGGTGTACAACAGCGACAAGGACAGCAGTAATCAGCGACGGTCAATACTATCCCTACGATAACAGGGACAACACCAGGCTCGAGGTGCGGCACAGGCACAGTTGTGCTTGGGGCTACAGCAAGTGCGGGGATAATAAACTGGTATGCAGCCTCGTCAGGAGGCACCTCTCTTGGAACAGGTACGAGTTATACAACGCGAGTATAAGTACAACTACGACATATTACGTAGATGCAACGGATGGTGGGTGTACGACAGCGACAGGACAGCTGTAATCGCAACAGTCAATACTATCCCGACGATAACAGGAACGACCCCGGATCAAGATGCGGAACAGGAACTGTTATACTGGGCGCTACAGCAAGCGCAGGTACGATCAACTGGTACGCAGCCGCTTCGGGAGGCACCTCTATTGGAACGGGTACGAGTTATACAACGCCGAGTATAAGTACAACTACGACATATTATGTAGATGCAACGGATGGAGGCTGTACGACAGCAACCAGGACAGCAGTAACAGCAACGGTTAATGCCGTACCTACGATAACAGGGACAACACCAGGCTCGAGGTGCGGCACAGGCATAGTTGTGCTTGGGGCTACGGCAAGTGCGGGGATAATAAACTGGTATGCAGCCTCGACAGGAGGCGTCTCACTGGGAACAGGTACAAGCTATACAACGCCGAGTATAAGTACAACGACGACATATTATGTAGATGCAACGGATGGTGGTTGTACGACAGCGACTAGGACAGCAGTAATCAGCAACAGTCAATGCTATACCTACGATAACAGGGACAACCCCGGCTCGAGGTGCGGAACAGGACTGGTAGTACTGGGCGCTACAGCAAGCGCAGGTACGATCAACTGGTATGCAGCCTCGACAGGAGGCGCTTCCATTGGAACAGGTACAAGCTTACACAACACCGAGTATAAGTACGACAACAACATACTATGTAGATGCGACAGATGGTGGGTGTACAACAGCTTACAAGGACTGCTGTAATCGCTACAATCAATACTATACCTACGATAACAGGGACAACACCAGGCTCGAGGTGCGGCACAGGCATAGTTGTGCTTGGGGCTACAGCAAGTGCGGGGATAATAAACTGGTACTCAGCCGCTTCGGGAGGCACCTCTCTTGGAACGGGTACGAGTTATACAACGCCGAGTATAAGTACAACTACTACATATTATGTAGATGCAACCAGTGGCACCTGTACAACCGCAACAAGGACAGCAGTTATTGCGACGGTTAATGCATTACCCACAGCTCCGACGCAGAACGTTGACTGTTCACTTGGTTTTGGACAGGCAGTTGTAAACGTGACAGGCCCATTAGGTGCCGGGTATGAATACCGGCTTGATGCCGGCACATATCAGACCGGGACATCATTTACTGCTGTTGCCAACGGCAGTCATACAATAACGGTGCGTAACGCTGCGGGATGTACAACGACGGGAGGCAGTTTTGATGTATCATGCGGATGTGTCAACGGTCCTACGGTTGCATTAAGCAGTGGGAGCGGATCGACATGCGGGACGACGCCGGTGACAGTTGCGGGCAACACTTTTGGAGGCAGTGCTACACAAGTTACGATAAGTGAGAACGGTGCAGGAACAGTAAGTCCTGGAAGCGCAACAGCATCTCCATTTTCATTTACCTACACACCTGTAGCCGGAGATGCAGGTAATACGGTAACGATAACAGTTACAACGAATAATCCGCTTGGAGCGCCGTGTGCGGCAGCATCAGCGACCTACACATTGACAGTTAATGCTGTACCAACGATAACGGGAACAACACCAGGCTCGAGGTGCGGAACAGGCGTGGTAGTATTAGGGGCGACAGCCAGTGCAGGTACGATTAACTGGTATGCAGCATCGACAGGAGGAGTTCTCACTGGGAACTGGCACAAGCTATACAACGCCGAGTATAAGTGCGACGACAACCTATTATGTTGATGCCACGAATAATGGCTGTACGACAGCCACGAGGACTGCTGTAATCGCTACAATCAATACTATCCCGACGATAACAGGGACGACCCCCGGATCAAGATGCGGAACAGGCGCTGTTATATTGGGCGCTACAGCAAGTGCAGGTACGATCAACTGGTACTCAGCCTCGACAGGAGGAGTGTCTCTGGCGACAGGTAATAGCTATACAACACCAAGTATCAGTACAACTACTACATATTATGTAGATGCAACAGATGGAGGCTGTACGACAGCGACAAGGACAGCAGTAACAGCAACAGTCAATGCAATACCTACGATAACAGGGACAACACCAGGCTCGAGGTGCGGCACAGGCATAGTTGTGCTTGGGGCTACGGCAAGTGCGGGGATAATAAACTGGTATGCAGCCTCGACAGGAGGCACCTCCCTTGGAACAGGTACGAGCTATACAACTGGGAGTATAAGTACAACTACGACATATTATGTAGATGCAACGGATGGTGGGTGTACAACAGCTACAAGGACGGCTGTAATCGCAACAGTCAATACTATACCTACGATAACAGGAACGACCCCCGGATCAAGATGCGGAACAGGAACTGTTATTCTGGGCGCTACAGCAAGCGCAGGTACGATCAACTGGTACGCAGCCGCTTCGGGAGGGGTCTCCCTTGGGACAGGTACTAGCTACACAACTGGGAGCATAAGTACAACTACGACATATTACGTAGATGCAACAGATGGTGGGTGTACAACAACTACACGGACGGCTGTAATCGCAACAGTCAATACAATACCTACGATAACAGGAACGACCCCCGGATCAAGATGCGGAACAGGAACTGTTATTCTGGGCGCTACAGCAAGCGCAGGTACGATCAACTGGTACGCAGCCTCGACAGGAGGCACCTCTATTGGAACAGGTACAAGTTATACAACACCGAGTATAAGTACGACAACGACATATTATGTAGATGCAACAGACGGTGGGTGTACAACAGCTTACACGGACAGCAGTAATCGCTACAATCAATACTATACCTACGATAACAGGGACAACACCAGGCTCGAGGTGCGGCACAGGCATAGTTGTGCTTGGGGCTACGGCAAGTGCGGGGATAATAAACTGGTATGCAGCCTCGGCAGGAGGAGTTCTCACTGGGAACAGGTACAAGCTATACAACGCCGAGTATAAGTACAACGACAACATATTATGTAGATGCAACGAATAGTGGCTGTACGACAGCCACAAGGACAGCAGTAATCGCAACAATCAATACTATACCTACGATAACAGGGACGACCCCGGGCTCGAGGTGCGGAACAGGCGTGGTAGTACTGGGCGCTACAGCAAGCGCAGGTACGATCAACTGGTATGCAGCCTCGACAGGAGGCGCTTCCATTGGAACAGGTACAAGCTATACAACACCGAGTATAAGTACAACGACAACATATTATGTAGATGCAACGGATGGTGGGTGTACAACAGCCACAAGGACTGCTGTAATCGCTACAATCAATACTATACCTACGATAACAGGGACAACACCAGGCTCGAGGTGCGGCACAGGCATAGTTGTGCTTGGGGCTACAGCAAGTGCGGGGATAATAAACTGGTACTCAGCCGCTTCGGGAGGCACCTCTCTTGGAACGGGTACGAGTTATACAACACCAAGTATCAGTACAACTACTACATATTATGTAGATGCAACCAGTGGCACCTGTACAACCGCAACAAGGACAGCAGTTATTGCGACGGTTAATGCATTACCCACAGCTCCGACGCAGAACGTTGACTGTTCACTTGGTTTTGGACAGGCAGTTGTAAACGTGACAGGCCCATTAGGTGCCGGGTATGAATACCGGCTTGATGCCGGCACATATCAGACCGGGACATCATTTACTGCTGTTGCCAACGGCAGTCATACAATAACGGTGCGTAACGCTGCGGGATGTACAACGACGGGAGGCAGTTTTGATGTATCATGCGGATGTGTCAACGGTCCTACGGTTGCATTAAGCAGTGGGAGCGGATCGACATGCGGGACGACACCGGTGACAGTTGCGGGCAACACTTTTGGAGGCAGTGCTACACAAGTTACGATAAGTGAGAACGGTGCAGGAACAGTAAGTCCTGGAAGCGCAACAGCATCTCCATTTTCATTTACCTACACACCTGTAGCCGGAGATGCAGGTAATATTGTAACGATAACAGTTACAACGAATAATCCGCTAGGAGCGCCGTGTGCGGCAGCATCAGCGACCTACACATTGACAGTTAATGCTGTACCAACGATAACGGGTACGACCCCGGGATCAAGGTGCGGAACAGGACTGTTATACTGGGCGCTACAGCCAGTGCAGGTACGATTAACTGGTATGCAGCCTCGACAGGAGGAGTCTCACTGGGAACTGGCACGAGCTATACAACGCCGAGTATAAGTGCAACGACAACCTATTATGTTGATGCCACGAATAATGGCTGTACGACAGCCACGAGGACTGCTGTAATCGCTACAATCAATACTATCCCGACGATAACGGGTACGACCCCCGGATCAAGATGCGGAACTGGCACTGTCACATTGGGAGCTACGGCAAGCGCAGGTACGATCAACTGGTACTCAGCCTCGACAGGAGGAGTGTCTCTGGCGACAGGTAATAGCTATACAACGCCAAGTATAAGCACAACAACGACGTATTACGTAGATGCGACAAATAACGGTTGTACAACTACTACAAGAACACCTGTAAGTGCAACAGTAGTTCAGCTTCCCTCTTCTGCAGGATCTATAACCGGTTCGGCGACTTTTACTCCGGGAACAACTGGTGTACCTTATTCTATTGCCCCAATAACAGGAGCAACTGGGTATATCTGGAATTATACCGGATCGAACGTAACCATCAATGGATCAGGGAGTAGTGTGACATTAGATTTTTCAGTCTCAGCCACTGCCGGTACATTGTCGGTGTATGGAACGAACAGTTGCGGTAATGGGACAGCATCGACTCTGAACCTTACACAGACTACAAAAACCCTTGTTATTACACTCTTCCTTGAAGGATTGTATAACGGTGCGAACGGATTATTCAAAGCACAAGATTGCGATGATGGAGAAAATTCCTTTGACTTGTTTACTGGAATCATTGCCGATACACTTACAGTTCAGCTTGCTAACGCTACAGTTCCATATTCAACCGTATTTACTCAACATGGGGTTACGATAAACACTAATGGGACTATTACAATAAGTACAATCCCGGGTACACTTTCAGGTAGTTATTATATCGTTATTAAGCACCGAAATCACATAGAAACCTGGAGCCAGATCACGTCTTTTGCCGGCGCCGGTATAAGTTACAATTTCACTGATGCACTTAGCAAAGCCTGGGGAAATAACATGGCGCTTGTTGGCAGTGTATATTGCATATATACAGGTGATACAAACATGGATGAATATGTTGATGGCTTCGATCTGATAATCACTTTTAATCTTAATAAACTCGGTGGTTTTGGTTACCAGGTGTCAGATATAAATGCTGATGGTTTTATTGACGGCTTTGACCTGATCAGAGTTTTTAATAATAATAAAAAGGGTGTTGGTATGAATACACCTCTCGCTCCACTGAAGAAAAAATAGAAATAAAATAAGCATATGAAAACATATCAGATCGGAAAATCAGATGATATGGGCAAATTAAGAGTTTACCAGGGAAGAAAGATTGGAATCCTTGTTAGCTGGATATTATTCTTTTTAACTTGTTTGCCCGGATTTTCTCAAAGTTGTGAGATCACCCTTCGAAATGATTCATTGATAGATGCAAACAATCTGATTGTGGATATCTATGTCAGATCTACAAGTGGAACTTTCTATTATTCGAGCGGGCAATATAAGGTAACGTATAATAAAGCTTCAATATTAAACGGTGGTACAATAACCGGTTCAATTGTGCCAGGTTATTCTGAGCTGACCAATACTGCACAGATTCCAACTACTGTTAATACAACTGCCTCAACATACTGGCGCGTAACTGCAGAGATACCTCCCTCCACCCAGGCTGCATGCTCGCAGATTTCATCTACGGGATTTGGAACAAGAATTTGCCGTGTGCAGCTAACTAATACCGCACCTTTTGGAGTCCTTGCAGCGGATAATTTACTTGTAACCACTACCCCATATCAGACTGCAGTCTGGTATGCTTTAGCTGATAACAGCGCTGAAGTTGCCGCAATTACAACTGATAATTCAAATCTGAGAAATCCTGTTCTTAATAGCGCATTAACCACATTTAATGTAACCGGCGGTGGAACAGCTCCCGCTGCGGTAGGGCTTGACGGATCTCAATCCCCTGGCGTCAATTATCTGCTTTTAAGAAATGCCGTAGTGTCTGGTTCTGCTGTTACAGGTACAGGCAGTGCATTAACTTTTGGATCTCAGAATGAAGGTACTTATACGGTTCGTTCGCACAGGATAGCTACCTATATGTACAGCACCATGAACGGATCTGCCATTATA
Organism: uncultured Bacteroidales bacterium; assembly: GCA_963719235.1. Lineage (GTDB taxonomy): Bacteria > Bacteroidota > Bacteroidia > Bacteroidales > VadinHA17 > SR-FBR-E99. The sequence continues at coordinate 78,691 of CAVRBS010000028.1, read as the reverse complement.
ACTGCTGCCTGCGCCCCGGTTTCTGTAACATCTGATCCTTTATCTGCCAGTATGTGTGTCGGCGGAACTTCATCTTTTACAATTGGTGTCAGCGGCACATCTCCCTATGTATATCAGTGGCAATATTATAACGGTTCGTCCTGGGTAAGCGTGACTAATGGTACTCCGACAGGTGCGATATATACAAACGCTACCACTAATACTCTCGGTGTATCCGGTATTACAGCAGCGGGAGCTTATCAGTACCATTGTTATGTAACGAACTGCAGCGGCGGAAATAATGATACATCAGGTTCAGCAACGTTGACAGTCAATGCAATCCCTACGATAACAGGGACGACCCCGGGCTCGAGGTGCGGAACAGGCGTGGTTAGTACTGGGAGCTACAGCAAGTGCAGGTACGATTAACTGGTATGCAGCCTCGACAGGAGGGGTATCACTGGGAACAGGCACAAGCTATACAACTCCAAGTATAATTGCGACGACAACATATTATGTGGATGCAACCAATAATGGCTGTACGACAGCCACGAGGACGGCTGTAATCGCAACGGTCAATACTATACCTACGATAACAGGGACGACCCCGGGCTCGAGGTGCGGAACAGGCGTGGTAGTATTAGGGGCGACAGCCAGTGCAGGTACGATTAACTGGTATGCAGCATCGACAGGAGGAGTTCTCACTGGGAACTGGCACAAGCTATACAACGCCGAGTATAAGTGCGACGACAACCTATTATGTTGATGCCACGAATAATGGCTGTACGACAGCCACGAGGACTGCTGTAATCGCTACAATCAATACTATACCGACGATAACAGGTACGACCCCGGGCTCAAGGTGCGGCACAGGCATGGTAGTACTGGGCGCTACAGCAAGTGCAGGTACGATTAACTGGTATGCAGCCTCGACAGGAGGAGTCTCCACTTGGAACTGGCACAAGCTATACAACACCAAGTATCAGTACAACTACTACATATTATGTAGATGCAACCAGTGGCACCTGTACAACCGCAACAAGGACAGCAGTTATTGCGACGGTTAATGCATTACCCACAGCTCCGACGCAGAACGTTGACTGTTCACTTGGTTTTGGACAGGCAGTTGTAAACGTGACAGGCCCATTAGGTGCCGGGTATGAATACCGGCTTGATGCCGGCACATATCAGACCGGGACATCATTTACTGCTGTTGCCAACGGCAGTCATACAATAACGGTGCGTAACGCTGCGGGATGTACAACGACGGGAGGCAGTTTTGATGTATCATGCGGATGTGTCAACGGTCCTACGGTTGCATTAAGCAGTGGGAGCGGATCGACATGCGGGACGACACCGGTGACAGTTGCGGGCAACACTTTTGGAGGCAGTGCTACACAAGTTACGATAAGTGAGAACGGTGCAGGAACAGTAAGTCCTGGAAGCGCAACAGCATCTCCATTTTCATTTACCTACACACCTGTAGCCGGAGATGCAGGAAATATGGTAACGATAACAGTTACCACGAATAATCCGCTAGGAGCGCCGTGTGCGGCAGCATCAGCGACCTACACATTGACAGTTAATGCTATACCCACGATAACGGGTACGACCCCGGGCTCGAGGTGCGGAACAGGCGTGGTAGTATTAGGGGCGACAGCCAGTGCAGGTACGATTAACTGGTATGCAGCATCGACAGGAGGAGTCTCACTGGGAACTGGCACAAGCTATACAACGCCGAGTATAAGTGCGACGACAACCTATTATGTTGATGCCACGAATAATGGCTGTACGACAGCCACGAGGACTGCTGTAATCGCTACAATCAATACTATCCCGACGATAACAGGTACGACCCCGGGCTCAAGGTGCGGAACAGGCGTGGTAATACTGGGCGCTACAGCAAGTGCAGGTACGATCAACTGGTACGCAGCCGCTTCGGGAGGGGTCTCCCTTGGAACAGGTACGAGCTATACAACACCAAGTATCAGTACAACTACTACATATTATGTAGATGCAACCAGTGGCACCTGTACAACCGCAACAAGGACAGCAGTTATTGCGACGGTTAATGCATTACCCACAGCTCCGACGCAGAACGTTGACTGTTCACTTGGTTTTGGACAGGCAGTTGTAAACGTGACAGGCCCATTAGGTGCCGGGTATGAATACCGGCTTGATGCCGGCACATATCAGACCGGGACATCATTTACTGCTGTTGCCAACGGCAGTCATACAATAACGGTGCGTAACGCTGCGGGATGTACAACGACGGGAGGCAGTTTTGATGTATCATGCGGATGTGTCAACGGTCCTACGGTTGCATTAAGCAGTGGGAGCGGATCGACATGCGGGACGACACCGGTGACAGTTGCGGGCAACACTTTTGGAGGCAGTGCTACACAAGTTACGATAAGTGAGAACGGTGCAGGAACAGTAAATCCTGCAAGTGCAACAGCCTCGCCATTTTCATTTACTTACACACCGGCAGCCGGAGATGCAGGTAATATTGTAACGATAACAGTTACAACGAATAATCCGCTTGGAGCGCCGTGTGCGGCAGCATCAGCGACCTACACATTGACAGTTAATGCTGTACCAACGATAACGGGTACGACACCGGGATCGAGGTGTGGCACAGGCGTGGTAGTACTAGGGGCGACAGCCAGTGCAGGTACGATTAACTGGTATGCAGCATCAACAGGAGGAGTTCTCACTGGGAACTGGTACGAGCTATACAACGCCGAGTATAAGTGCGACGACAACCTATTATGTTGATGCCACGAATAATGGCTGTACGACAGCCACGAGGACGGCTGTAATCGCTACAATCAATACTATACCGACGATAACGGGTACTACGCCAGGATCAAGATGCGGTACTGGCACGGTTATCACTGGGCGCTACGGCAAGTGCAGGAACGATTAACTGGTACGCAGCCGCTACAGGAGGCAGCCTCACTTGGAACAGGTACGAGCTATACAACTCCAAGTATCAGTGCAACTACTACATATTATGTAGATGCAACCAGTGGCACCTGTACAACCGCAACAAGGACAGCAGTTATAGCAACAGTCAATGCTGTACCGGTGGTTGACGCGGGCACTAATCAGACCATTCCTTACGGAACCAGTACAGTACTTAATGCAACAGTCACCGGATACAGGTCTTTCATATAGTTGGGATCCGGCATCATCACTGATCAATGCAACTGTTGTAGACCCCACCACTATAAATCTGACCACTACAACCATCTTTACTCTGACGGCTACGTCCGGTTCATGCCCTGCCTCAGACCAGGTGACTGTAACCATTTCAGGAGGGGCATTAAGCGCAGCAGCAACAGCCACACCATCGACTATATGTGCAGGAGCCAGTGTACAGCTGTCGGCTGGAGCCAGTGGAGGTACAGGTACTTATACTTATTCATGGACATCTATTCCGGCAGGATATACATCAAGTGCTGCCAGTCCAACAGTAACACCTGCAGTAAATACTACATATTATGTTACAGTTAATGACGGGATCACTTCTGCTAATTCGAATGCTGCAGTAACGGTAAATGCAGTACCGGCACAGCCAACAATTACTGCAATAGGAGCTACGACCTTCTGTACAGGAGGAAGCGTGACACTTACCTCAAGTGCAGGTTCGACCTATTTATGGTCAAACGGAGCCATATCACAGAGCATAAATGTTACCACAGCAGGAAGTTATACAGTTCAGGTCACAAATGCTGCCGGCTGCCAGAGTGTTCCTTCAGCAGCCACTCTGGTTACAGTTAATCCTTTACCGGCACAGCCAACAATTACTGCCGGAGGCTCTACAACATTATGCACCGGCGGCAGCGTGACCCTGACCTCAAGTGCAGGTGTCACTTATTTATGGTCCACCGGAGCTACTACGCAAAGCATAGATGTTACTACTGCTGGAAGTTATACCGTGCAAGTCGTAAGCGGCTGCCGGATGTCAGAGCGTAGCTTCAGCAGCCACTGTTGTTACAGTAAATCCTCTTCCGGCTCCACCAACCATTACAGCAGGAGGTGCCACTACCTTCTGTGCCGGCGGAAGTGTTACACTTACCTCAAGCACCGGGACCACCTACCTGTGGTCAACAGGAGCGACAACCCAAAGTATAAATGTTAGTTTATCTGGTAGTTATACAGTACGTGTCACAAACACATCCGGATGTCAGAGTTTATCTTCTGCAGCTACTATTGTGACAGTTAATGCGCTGCCTGCACAACCCACTATTACTGCCGGAGGTCCAAGGACTTTCTGCGCAGGCGGAAGCGTGACTTTGTCCTCAAGTGCAGGTACTACTTACTTATGGTCCAATGGTGAAACAACTCAGAGTATTGACGTTGCAACAACCGGCAGCTATACTGTGAGGGTAACTAATGCAGCAGGATGTCAGAGCATTGTTTCAGCAGCAACCGCAGTGACGGTTAATCCCCTGCCTGTGGTCAATGCCGGAACGGATGTCTCCATTCCTAACGGGACAAACACAGTACTTAATGCGACGGTGACCGGAACAAGTCCGTTTACCTACAGCTGGGCACCTTCTAATCTGCTTGTGAATGCGACAGTTGTCGATCCGACAACTTTGAACCTGTCTTCAACAACAACCTTCACCTTAACAGCAACTTCAACCTCCACCACCTGTGCCAATTCTGATGCAGTAACAATAACAGTGACAGGAGGTGCACTAAGCACTGTGCCCACAGCTACACCTTCAACGGTGTGTGCCGGTTCAACCGTACAGCTTGCTGCAGTGGCAAGCGGTGGTTCAGGTAACTATACCTACACCTGGACTTCTGTTCCTGCAGGATTTACCTCATCTCTTGCCAATCCAACAGCAACTCCTTCAGTTAATACTGTATACAATGTTGCGGTGAATGATGGCTTTAACACTGTCAATGCGCAAGTTTCGGTAACGGTCAATGCCTTGCCACCACAGCCGGTCATCACAGCCGGGGGCTCGATCATCCTTCTGCGTCGGAAGCAGTGTAACACTGACCTCAAGCGCCGGAACCACCTATCTTTGGTCAACCGGAGCCACAACCCCAAGCATTAATGTTAATACTTCTGGCAGCTTCACAGTCCGTGTCACGAATGCATCCGGATGTCAGAGTATTGCTTCGGAGGCGGTGACAACTGTTGTAAATGTTTTGCCCTCAGCACCCATAGTTGGAGAGATAACACCTCCCACTTGCAGCGTAGCAACCGGAAGTGTATTGCTGATAGGATTGCCCTCCACAGGCAATTGGACACTGACACGTTATCCGGGAACTATTACTTTGGAAGGCTCAGGAGCAAGCTATACAGTCAGTGACCTCAGCTCAGGCCTTTACAACTATTCTGTTACCAACGCATCAGGGTGTACATCCACCTTGTCAGCGAACGTCAGTATACCTGCACAACCGGCAACCCCTGGAGCACCAGTGGTTGGCACTATCACTCAGCCTACTTATACTGTGCCAACCGGAAGCGTTTCTCTCAGCGGGTTGCCGGTGTCAGGTTCCTGGACCCTGACGATACTTCCTGGCGGTGCAACTATAAATGCATCGGGCTCAACACGCACTGTAACCGGACTGGATCCCGGAACTTATTCGTTCACTGTTACAAATGCAGCAGGTTGTATCTCACTGCCCACGGCCGATGTAACAATAAATGCCCGTCCTGGTATACCTAATCTTGTCATTAACAATCCGGCAACGATATGTTCCAACCAGACTGCTGACCTGACTCTTCCGGCCGTGACAGCAGGATCGGACGAAAATCTGACATTCACCTACTGGACTGATGCTGCGGCTACAATCACATATGCGACACCTTCTACTGCCACAGAAGGCACCTACTACATCAGGGGAACTTCCACCGCAGGCTTCTACAATACCAAGCCAGTGGTTGTTACAGCTGACCAGTTGCCGATGGCTTATGCTGGTCCTGACCAGGTGCTTGATTACACTGTTCGGAACAACCTTAAATGCTGATCTTCCTGAGATTGGAGTAGGCTCATGGTCGCTTGTGACAGGGGCAGGAGAAATATTCAATTCTGCAGCACCTGCAACCGATGTTAATGGCTTGGGATTGGGAGATAATGTATTCGAGTGGGCTGTGACCAACGGAGTTTGTTCCCCGGTTATTGATATGGTTATTATTAAAGTCAATGACCTCATTATTCCGACCCTGATCACTCCTAACGGCGACGGCAGGAATGATTACTTCGTTCTTCGTGGACTTGAGACGCTGGGAAGTACCGAGCTGGTGATCTTTGACCGCAGAGGACTGAAGGTCTATGAAAACAATGAGTATGACAATACCTGGGAGGGTCTTGACTATAACAGCAATCCTCTTCCTGATGATACTTACTTCTATGTTATAAGGACGGCAAGCGGCAAGTCGCTGAGCGGTTACATAGTTGTCAGACGATAAAGGAAGTGCTTTAGGCACTCTAGTTCACTTTAGCTCACTTTAGTCACTTAAGAAAATTACCACAATATGAAAAGATTACTCAAATCACTGATCTTCCTGCTGATACCAATAAGTCTTGCAGGCCAGCTGACGCCGGTAACGAATCAGTATATACTGAATCCACTGACTATTAATCCCTCTTATGCAGGAAACAGAGGAGGATTGAGTGCTGCAGCCTTCTATCGAAGGCAGTGGGTAGGTATTACCGGTGCGCCGCAGACTATCTCCCTGGAGGTTGATGCGCCGGTATTGTCCTCAAAGCTGGGACTGGGACTGATCGTTGTCAATGACAAGATCGGGGTGACTAAGTCCACACAGTTTATGACGGCCTACGCCTATAAGATAAACATCGGAGATGAAGGACATCTCTCTCTGGGTCTTGGAGCAGGACTGCATGACAACCAATACTGCATGGTCTGACCTTGTAGTTCTTGATCCAGGTGACGAATACTATCTGATTGATTCAAAGGTCTTTGTGGTTCCGGATTTTAGTTTCGGAGCCTATTACTATGTCAAGAATTATTTTGCCGGCTTTTCAATTCCAAAGCTCCTTGGATACAAGTTTGACTTTGACAAAAACAAGTATTCCCTGAAAGTGCAGCCCGAGAATTATTATTATGTATTCAACACAGGCTATATGTTTGATATAGGCCCCAAAACGAGGTTCTTCCCTTCCACATTAATTACTTACTCTCCCGGTGAAAAGCTCCTCTATGACATCAATGCTCACTTCAGCTTCTTTGACAGGATGTGGGTTGGAGCATCATACAGGAATAATCGTTCAGTATCAGCCCTTCTGCAGTTTGCGGTGAACAGGCAGTTCAAGGTTGCGTATTCTTACGATTTCGACCTGGGCAATCTGGGATCATACAGCAATGGCTCTCATGAGGTGATGCTCCGGTATGAGTTCAGTTACAGGGTGGATGTGATTAATCCTTTGATTTTCTAAGTGCCTAAAGTTGGGAGTGAACTAAAGTGCCTAAAGTGCTGTAGAGTGCCTAAAGTGAACTAAAGTGAGCTAAAGTGACTAAAGTTATGGAAAACAAAGTGTTTGCGAAACAGTTGGAAGACCGGACCAGAAAGTTCGCAATCAGTATAATAAAACTTTCTGCCTCACTGCCTGACACCACTGAAGGCAGAGTGATAAGAAGACAAATAACTAGTTCTGGGACAAGCATAGGTGCAAATTACAGAGAAGCGAACCGCGCACGAAGTAAAGCGGATTTCACAAGCCGGACAGGTATTTGCGAAAGCGAAGCAAGTGAAACCATTTACTGGCTTGAGATCATCGAGGAAATGCAATGGATGAGCAAACAAAAATTAAATCCTGTGATGAAGGAATCTAATGAAATCCTTGCGATCTTTGCATCAATAGGTAAAACCTTAAAACTCTAGTTCACTTTAGATCACTTTAGCTCACTCCGAACTCAAGAAAATGAAATTAAGAACCATAATATTTCTACTTACGGCAATCCTGCTATGCAAGCAGCATCGTGGCTCAGCAACAGCCCTACACCATAACCAGGGCTCCGTTCAGCACAGACATGTACGATGAGTTTGCGCCGGCGTATTATAAGAATGGCCTTGTGTTCTGTTCTGACAGGGGACAGGCAGTGAACAGCCAGGGCCAGAGGGTAGTAAAAATGTATTATGCTGATATAACTGTTGCAAAAAGTCCGTCAAAACTTTTATCGAAGGATCTGAAGACAAAGCTGAACGACGGTCCTGCTTCGTTTAGCAGAAACTATGATACAATTTATTTTTCCAGGAACCTGGTTGTGGACGGGAATTTCAAGTTGTTATCCACCTACAGGAATAAACTGGGGCTCTTTTATTCCATTCCGGAAGCCAAAGGATGGAGTAAGGCACGTGAATTACGCTTTAATACTGAATGGTTTAATATAACAATGCCTTGTCTTTCGCACGACGGGAGGAGATTATATTTCGCTTCTGACAAACCTGACGGATACGGAGGCATGGATATTTATTATACCAACTGGAAGAACGGTTACTGGGAAGACCCGGTGAACCTTGGACCGCTTATCAACACTGCTGGTAATGAAACTTATCCTTTTATAAACGAGACAGGAGAGCTCTTCTTTTCATCCGACGGACTTAAGGGACTTGGAGGAAAAGACATCTTTGTGACGAAGCAGCGTGGACTTGAATGGTTTCCTCCGGTGAGGCTGGAAGCTCCGCTGAATTCAGAGTATGACGATTTCGGAATTGTAACCAATGCGGTAATGAATGAGGGCTACTTCTCCTCCAACAGGGGAAAGACAATAGACATATACGGTTTCAGATCAGAGCTCATGCAGGTCTGGTTCAGCGAGCCTCAGAAAGAAAACAGGTATTGTTTTGCTGTTTCTGATTCAACAACAATACAGGTTGATACCCTTAAGCTTCAGTATGTGTGGGATTTCGGGGACAATACAAAAGCATATGGGACCAAGACACAACACTGCTTTCCCGGACCAGGCAATTATGCTATAAACCTGAATATCAACGACAGAAGGACCGGTAAATCTTTTTTTCGCAAGCTTACCTATGATCTGGAGATACTTGGATTATGAACAGCCATACATAACCTCGCCTGATCATGCCGTCACGGGCGAAAGATTAGTGTTTGATGCACTTAAATCATACTGTCCCGGATACAATATCACCGGTTATTTCTGGGATTTTGGAGATGGCACTCAGATGGTCGGAGAAAGGGTCAATCATTCATATGTTAAAGAGGGAGAATATAATGTCAGGCTGGGACTTACACTGAAGTCTCAGCAGACCGGAGGTACTGTTAAGAGAGCTGTGACAAAAAGGGTAATTGTTTTCAGCAGCGAACAGGAAAAGAATGCGTATTTAGCAAGAAATCCTTCTGAACAGCAGGCACTGGTTGATATCAGGCAGTTTGAGAATGTTAAAATCAAGGGACAGTATTCTGCTGAAGATGAATTCAGGAAGGATGCTGTATTCCGTGTTGAATTGCTATCGTCGCGTACAAAGTCTGCACTTGACGGTACATTTTTCAGAAGAGTGCCTGTTGCATACAGTGTGAAGGAAAATTTTGACGAAAAAAGCGGGTTATACAGTTATTTCGTTGATGAACAAATGACCCTTATGGCCGCATATCCTGCCTACACTGATATGATTTTAGCCGGGTATAATGATGCAATTGTTAAGCTTTGCGTTCTTACTGATCCTGCAGAGAGGGAGCTGCTTATTCTTAAAAAGAACTATGGTGTTCTGACCGACACTTATTTTGATGCCAACAACAGGCTTGTCACCAACGCCTATCTGATGCTTGATCAGGTTGTGATGCTGATGAATAAATACCCCAAAATTAAGCTGGAGGTAGGGGTACATACAGATAACCAGGGAACGGCCACCAGTCTGATGTCGGTATCTCAGGCACGCGCACTGGTGATAGTGAACTATCTCATCAACAGAGGTATCAGCGGTAACCGCCTGACCGCAAAAGGTTATGGCAGCGCAAAGCCGGTATCATCAAATTCCACCTGGCTTGAAAGAAGGCTGAACAGAAGGGTGGAATTCATGTTATTATAATTGGGAATTTCATTATCATACTAATCTATCATTACTGCCTACGGACAAGGCCGCATGTAACAAATCTGTTAGCAATGCGTTACATATTTGGAAGACCCTTTTTAAACTATTTTTAAACTTTATTATGAGAAGAACTTTGCTTTTATTATTTCTTATTGTCAACTACTCATTGTTATCAGCTCAGATAGTTCTGACCATTGAAGGAACAGAGGTTAATGATACAGAAACAGGAACATCATTCGGAGTAGATATACCAAGAAGTCAGAGGACACTTTTCAGCTACCTGAACAATTCAATTACTTCCGTGAATGCCGCTGGCTATTTGTTACAGGCAGGCGATGAGAATCCGGGCGATTATAATAATAACCTTGACGGGGAAATAATAACAGGCAATAAGTTCACCTGGAACGGTACAGATGCTAGCAGCTGGACCCATGCTCTTTTCACGGGATTCAATATCGATGTAATAATTAAGTACAACTATCTTAAAAATACTCCTAATAGCATTCAACGAAAGTCAGACGGGATGACTGACAACTCAGGAGTTATCGCTTATAATATTTTGAATAATACTAAACTAGGAGTTGCGGTCAAGGGAATAAATGGAATTAGAATTTACAATAATACATTTTACAGTGAATATACACCTGCTCAGACAAACAGGGGCCTGATAGATATTCATGCTAATACAGATAACGACCTAAACGTCATATCCACAGGAACAAAAGTCTTCAATAATATTTTCTATACCAGGAACAGGGTTATAAATATCAAAGTTAATGAAACGGCCTGTCTGGAAGGATTTGAAAGTGATTATAATGTTTTCTGGTGCGAAGCAGGCGAGCCTCTTTTTGAAATAGAAGGCCAGTCAAAAACATTCACTCAGTGGCAATCACTGGGCTATGATTTGCATTCGGTTGTTATAAATCCTGATTTTAACAATTTCAATGACTTTGTACCCATAATCCGACTTGATTACGGAAAAGATCTTGGAATTGAATTGCAGGAAGGTCTTGCTATTGACGCCACCTGGGGAAAAACTGATCCTGTGACCGTTAATCAGAATGGTACCTGGCAGGTTGGTGCACGCATCGCCAAAGCATCAGATGAGGAAATTAAAATCTATTTTAATTCAGATCTTAATCAACTTTTTGTTGAGATTGCAGATATATCTCTACCGTATCAGACCATCAAAATTCATGATCTTACCGGGAAGGTTGTTCTTATTAAACCCGTTGAACACAATGTGACTATCATTCCGATACCTGAAAGTTTTTCTACGGGTATTTATATTATTGTTCTGGAATCTGATAATCTTGACAGGTATAAAAAAAAGTATTTATTGTGGGCTAGATTGTTTACGTGCTTGAGTAAAAGTTTGATTTGCATGTGAGTAATGCAAAAACCTTCTCGTCGCTTACCCTTTTATGAATTTTTGTGTCAACAGGATCTGGTTAGTCGATATCATAAGAACATAAGTACCGCGTTTTAAGTAAGAAATGTCGAATTGTTTTATGGTTTCATCATTTGACAGTTCTTGCTGATAGACTGTTTTCCCGATTAAATCAACAATTGTAACCAAATAGTTTTCAGCTTCCAGAGCAGTGGTGAAATTTATTGAAAAGCGGCCGTCATTCGGATTGGGATAGAGGTTGAAAAATTCCCTGTTTGCATCGTATGATGATTTCACATCCATCTCCAAGAGGGAGGACGTTGAGGTTGCCTTCAAATTATCAGTAGCAACGACTTTAAGTGAGTAAGAACCTTCAGGCAAGTCTTTCAGGGTAAATGAATATGGAGCCGCGGTTCTTTCACCCAATTTAATACTTCCATTAAAAAGTTCCACCTTGGTTATGCTTCCATCCGGATCATTAGCCTCAACATCTATAGTAACTGTTGCCGGAGATGTGAACGAAATACCTTTTACAGGTGAAGAAATGCTGACAACAGGCAATTGATTCAAATGGTACTCACCTGTTGATGTTTCGAAAGCCCCTATGTCCGGTGCCATCCCCCAGAATGGCAGTCCTACATCAGCCCCTGCATCAATTAAATCTGACCCTGGAGCAAGATGCATAAAAGTAATGTCCGGCAGGCTTCCGTCCGTTTTTCTTGCACTCATCAAAAGAGTACCTTCAAGGCTGACAAAATCAGCGTCGGACACCAGATTATTAGGAGTAGTAATGTTGTTATCTGAAAATACATTGGTTTCTACAATTGAAGACTTTGATATTGCAGGCATGATTGCATTGCTGTATGAAATACAATTTTTTACTTTGCAGTAAATTTCCCCATAATTAAGCACATAACCATAGGTTCCATTACGACTTGCTGTGTTGTTAAATAATTCCATGGAGCACAAAGCATTATTCTGGTCAAAACCCCTTGATCTATTTTTGTATGCGACACAGTTTTTAATAATCCTCAAAACCCTGGAACCGTGATCTATTGTCGTAATTCCAAGCTTAAATCCATTACCGTTACCAGCAGGGGTATTTGTTCCAGGTATATAACCGTTATTCCATGACCAGCAACTGTCTATCTGCACTGCACCATCATTTTCCCACAGGTCAATGCCATCATCAGTGTTATTCCAGAACCTGCATCCTTTTACCTTATTAACTAATCCTGCAGGTATATAACCAATCTCAAGACCGTCCGCGTTTTCATATTTTGTTGCGGTTAGCGGGTCTTGATTGTTATGAAAGTCGCTGTTCAATACCAAGTTGTTGGATGATTTACCGGTTATCTCACAACCATGGCCGTTATGATGAGAGTTAATCAGCTCAAAAATATTATTATTACTATCAGAAATTCTAAAACCAGTATAGACTCTCGGATCCTCTTGTGTAAAGCCTGTGATCTCAATTCCTTTCCAATGGAAATAGTCTCCTGTAAACCAGATGCCGCAGGTCCATATGTATTTAAAATCGCCGCTTGGGTTTCTTGTTATTACAGGAGTTTCACCGGCGATTGCCCAAATTTTAATATTGTTTGAGGCAGTGCCGTTTTTGCCTTTTATATCCTGAGTAGATTCATACTGGTAAACACCTCCGTAAAGAAATACAGTATCTCCTGCCATAATTACTGTCCATACTTTTTTCAAAGTAAAGAACGGCTGGGCAAGTGTTCCGGGATTTGAATCGTTTCCAGTTGGTGACAGATAAAAGGTACGGCCAAAGGATGTTGCCCCTGTAAACAGCAGAAGAATAACGAGAAATCTCCGCATATAATAATTTTGACGAACGAATATATTATTTGACAAACATAATATTTTATACGACAAACAAGCCAATTTGTTTCAAAATCGCAGTTAATTAATCATACTGTTTGTCATGGGTTATCAATGGCTGGATGGCATGGTTTTGAACAAGGTTTTACAATTGGCTGTGTGTTTTTATTTTAGAGGAAGATGACAGGGAGAATACTGCAAAAGATCAAAGGAAATGTAAAAATAAAGCAGGTAGCGGGGCTTTTAAGTGTCAATGTTATATCAATCCCGTTATCAGTAATTACAAGTATTATTATCACACGTTTCCTGGGGCCGACAGGTTATGGGAATTTCAAATTTTTATTAAATCTGTTTTCTCTGGCTATTGTGATCTTTACCTTTGGATTCTACCAGGCCGGAAACAGGGCACTCGTATTAAACTCTGACTTAAAAAAAGCGAGAGAACTATTCGGAGCCGAACTTGTAATAACAGCGATCCTGTTTCTTTTCATGGCACTGTTTTTTTGTGGTTTTGCCTTTCTGGACAAAAACATCAATGAAAAGGGATTGCGTATGGTATTATTGATGGTCATTCCATTCTCATGGACTTTCTTAATTACTAAGTATTTTGAGGTATTATTTCAAGCAGACAATAAGATAAGGCTCTTAGCAAAGGCCAGATTGTATCCTCATCTTATTTATTTTGTAATAATCCTGATTCTCTATTATTTCTTTTTTCAATTTACCGGCAACAGATTAATTCTCATTTTAGCTACATATTTCACGGGAAATGTAATAGCATCAATCTATATTCTTCTTAAGTTAAAACCAACGTTCAGCAATTTAAAAATTCGGGTAGAAGAAATTTTCCATTATAATAAGACATTTGGTTTCAATGTATACATTGGAAGTCTTTTTGCCGTAGGATTTTCTCAACTTACCGGCGTACTTATCAGTTACTTTGCGTCAGATAACAGTGGGGTGGGATTCTATTCATTGGCAATGACCATAGCGGCACCGCTGGCATTTATTCCCAATGTTATTGCAACTACTCATTATAAAGACTTCTCCACAAGGAAGAAGGTAGACAGGAAACTGTTGTTTATCACACTGGCTATTAGCTGCTCTGCACTTTTGCTTACTATTATCCTGGTTGCTCCATTTATTAAGATTTTCTACGGTGCTGAGTTTACTCCAGTTATCAAGCTGACTTATATTGTAAGTTTCGGGATTATTCTCAATGGATTAGCAGATTTCTTTAACCGGTTCCTGGGATCTCACGGAAAAGGCAGGGCTTTGCGAAACAGTGCTTTTTTAGTTGGCTTGAGCATATTAATACTTAATGTGGCGCTTATTCCGTTATTTGGAGAAACAGGCGCAGCATGGACTACTTTTTTTTCAGGACTGATATATTTCCTATGTATGTACTTCTATTACCGGGCGCTTGAGAAGGAGTTGAAAAACCTGTGATTGAGAAAGAGTTGGTTGAAGTATATTCAACACCGGGAATATACTGTCTTGAAGAGCAACAAAAAATGAATTACACCTCATACTATAGTCTTGACGGAATTTCTCCAGCTACGAGGAAGATCTCTTTCTTTGAATACCTCTTTATTTTCACACTGATCATATATACAGGCCATGCCAACAAATATGTAGTATCTACTTCAATTCTTGATAACCCTATCTGGTATGGTTTAATTATTATAATGGGAGGCATCCTTGCTATTCGTTGGAGAATTGTCTTAAATAAGCAATTCTATCTTCTGATATTTGCTTACCTCATCTATTTCGTGGCAATATCAATCAAATTTCATGAATTTCGTCCATCATACTTTTTAAATAATGCTTTTCTGTTTTTCATTACATATGCTACGGTAAAGGCCCTTAGAGTCAATTTTTTCAGGATTTATGAGGTAACAATGGTTTATCTGGCCATGATAGGTTTGGTAATATGGGTCGTTCAAATTGTCCTTGGTGGTGATAATCTCTTTAATTACTTTAACAAAATTCCTTCGATAGAAGAATTTTCAAACGTATCAGGCAATGGGTTAAATGCTATTCTTTATTCTGTCCAACCTACAACCATGTCATTGCAATTCGACTTCCTTCCACCAAGAAATTGTGGGTTTGCGTGGGAACCGGGTGGTTTTGCGGTAATGCTGGCACTTGCTATTTTTATAAACCTTTTCTTCTATGATTTCATCTGGAGCCGGCAACATGCGCTTCTGGATTTTATTGTCAGCATTAATATCATCCCAGTCTACCACAGGGTACACAATACTTCTTGTCATTCTTGCTTTCTATTTTTACAACAAACAGAAAAAACTGATAGTTGTGTTATGGCCGCTGGTCCTTGCTTTAATTATTCTTGTCTTTTCACTTCCCTTTATGAGTGATAAAATTGTTAACCTGCTAGACGAAACCGCCAACATCGATTATATTGTTGAAATGAGCATTGGAAGAGAGGAGTCGATACAACCGCAACGCTTTGCCTCTTTTGTGATTTCTTTCAGGGATTTTATCGATAATCCGATTCTGGGACTAGGGGGAGTAAATGAAGCTCGCTGGACATTTAAAATAGGAGCAAATGTATCATCTATCACCGGCATTGGTAACCTGCTTGCGCAATACGGACTTGTCGGATTTCTTTTCTTCATTTTCTCCTCTCTTGGATCCTCAGGTTTCTATGCTAAACAATTTAAATTTTCCGGTAAATTTCTGTTTACTATAATTATAGTATTTATTTCAATCAGTTATGGGATCATTCTGCTGCCTTTGATAATGAGTTTTTGGCTATACTCATATTTTACCCCGGGAGGAATATCAGAGAGCCATATAGCGATGAGAGACCTGGCATTGAAAAGTCGGAAAGCTGCCACCTAACCACTTCATTAAAGTTGCTTTGATTAATCTCTTTTTATGACAATAACTACTCATCCACAAATCAATTCAATCACCTCACCGTAAATGACTGTTGGCAAATCAAAAATCAGGATATGTTTCATACTCTCGCATCTTCCGCAAGGTGGAGCCGAAAGGCAGACAATTAATCTTATAAGAGGCCTCAATCCTGCTTTTTATGACATCTCCCTTTTACTCTATGCAAATGAAAAGCTCTTCTATACTGAGGTATATAAATTGCCGGTTAAATTAATTATTCACCAATCCCCTGCAACCAATAAGATTCTAAGAACCTTACGGAATATTTTATTCCTCTATGAGGAGCTAAGGGTATCTGAATTTGATATTTTGCATACTCTTCTGTCTCATAACGGATTCTGGGTAAGAATACTGGCACCTCGGAAGTTCGCGAATCGCGTAGTTTACTCAATTCGGAATGACATCAAAGACAGCCCGGGTTTTTACCTTTTATTTGAGAAACTGTTGAACCGAAAATCCTATGTGGTTACCAACAGTATGAAAGTATTGGAGCAGTACAGTGAGTATATCGGAAGAACAAACGCTAAAACTATCAGGAATATATACAATGGATTTGATGTAAAGGAATTCATAAGTTTAACTCCTCCTCCTATCTCTGAGAAAGTGATTCTTGGAACAGTGGGCCGACAAACGATTGAAAAGAATCAAATTCAGATACTTAAGGCAATAGCCTCGATTGGAGGACAATATGTACTGCATTTTTTTCTTATCGGGGATAAATCCCAGAATATGGCAAGTGAGAATGAGAGATTTGTAAGGGAGAGCAGCCTTGGTAACTGTATCACCATTCTTGACTCCGTATCCGGGATTATGGAATATTATAAACGGTTCAATATATTTATTTTGGCTTCAAAAAGAGAAAGTTGCCCGAATGTACTGTTTGAAGCCATGTTGTCTAGATGTCTTTGCATTGTTTCCTCGGGAGCAAATTCAGATACTTTCATCAAAGATGGAGTTAATGGGTTGGTTTATGACGGAACACAGAAGATGCTGGAACAAAGAATTATTCAGGCTATTTCCATGGTCAGGAACGGAGAGCATCACCAAATTGTTGAAGAAGGCCATAATTATGCTTACGCTCATTTTTCTCTTGACAGAATGATCTCGGCATATGAAGTGCTTTATAATGAGATCATTAATGGCCATCCCGACATAAAGCCGACAATGCATTTAACAAAGTGAAGAAGCTTTTCAATAAAAAAGATATTCCAAACAGAGGGGATGAAATGCCGCCCAGGGCGTGTGTCATAATCGGGGACTCATTTACCTTTCCGGATGGAGATGCTGCAACAAACCGGGTATATGCCTATGCTAAAGGTTTTACCGGTAATGGAATGATGGTCCATGTCATCTGCTTCAGGAATGATTATCTTCCTGAGCACAACGGTGAAAAAGATGGGATCAGATTCTATCATCCTTTTGCCCAGTCTGCCCGAAATCGCTGGTTTATTGTCAGGCGTTGGAACAATTTGCGTAAATACTACAATACTCTCAGGCTAATAGCTGAAATCAGGAATGGGGCTGAAATTGATCTGATAATGGCATATACCATAAGGCTTTATACTCAGGCTTTTACCTACTTCCTGGCGAAGTTTTCCGGAGCCATACATGTCCTGGAGCGTAGCGAGCATCCATTTAAATCTTACAAAGGCAAACTGGCTGAAAGTATCAAGGGCAGAATCAGGGTCGCAAGCGAAATTAAATTCAGCGATTATATATTTTGTATCTCTGATTATCTAATGGATTTCTACAGAAAAAGAGGAGCATCCGAGAAAGTGGTATTCAAAGTGCCCAGTACGGTTGATCCGGACAGATTCACAGGCATCTTTCAGAGACAACTTCCACAGAAATATATCTGTTATTCGGGCAGTCTTACTTTAATGAAAGATGGGGTTGATATTCTGATAAGGAGTTATTCAAAAATCGTTTCCGAATTTCCTGACCTTCTTCTGGTGCTGGTTGGAAAGGCGGATACGGCTCAGGACGAACTTTATTTCCGTCAACTGATAGCAGAACTTAATATCCAGACAAAGGTTATTCTGACAGGGAAAGTTCCAAGAGATACTATCCCCTCCTATATATGTAACGCTGAAGTCCTCGTACTGGCTCGTCCCCGAAGTATTGTTGCCGATGCCGGCTTCCCGTCAAAAGTGTCCGAATACCTTTCAACCGGCATCCCGGTGGTTGCGACAAAAGTTGGAGAAATTCCCGGTTATCTGACAGATAATGAAAATGCTTTTTTAGCAAAACCGGACAGCGTTGAAGAATTTGCAGATAAGCTAAAAGAGGTTCTGAGTAATTATTCACATGCAAAAGAGGTGGGCGCAAGAGGACGGGAATTGGCTTTGGGTGAATTCAATTATTTGTTTCAGGCAAAACGGATTCTGCAGTTTTTAGTAAGATCCCATTTGAACAAATGAGAGCAGTATTCAAGAGCAGACTGGATGATTCAGAAGCGCAGAAAATTAAGCAGTTCTGTGCATCGGCCAAATACTTTGCCATTGAACAGTCATTGGGTTTTCCGGAAATTTTAGGTGCATCACCAAAAACATACTTCTATCTGACCAGTGATGAAGAAATATTGAGTTTCAGTCAGATAAATGAAAGCTTTAAATTTGCGCAGATCTGGTACGGACCTGTATGTGATGACAGAGAGGTGATGATTGAGTCTGTCCTCAGCATCGCTGATCATTATAGAAAAAGACGTTTCTGGTATCTTGGAATCCAGCCATATCGGAAGACAGGGTATGAATCAGACTATATCGAATACGCCTTAAATCGTAAACTTAGGATCAGTTACGTCTTCTCAAACGAGAACACTAAAACCTCTCTGGAGATCGATCTTGAGCAGAGCCTGGAAAAGATTTTCAGCAGTTTTCGCAAAGGGCACAAGAGTGCAGTAAGGAAAGCCATAAGTACTGGAATTGTTGTAGCAGAACCTGAGACACCTGCTGACCTTAACTCTTTTGTCGAGGTTTACCTAAGCATGTGCAGGGACAGGGGAATCAAAGGTCACACTCCTATGGAGGTAGCTGGAATTCACCAATATATTACTGAAAACAAATGTGGCGAAATTCTCTTGGCAAAGGATAATGAAGAAAAGGTTTTAGGAGGGGCGGTATTTGTATTCCAGGGTTTATCGGTCAGATACCTTTTAAGCGCTGCTGATCCGGGCAGGAAAGACCTTCCTGCGACTCACCTCATATTGTTCACTGCAATTAAAAGAGCCAAAGAAATCGGGTTAAGATATTTTGATTTTTGGGGATATAATCATTTTGCTAATCCTGATGATCAGATCTACCTGGTAAACAGATTTAAAAGAGGATTTGGAGGTTATTTTTCCTTTTTGATGAAGAGAATGAATATCAGTTTAATCCCAGGCGGGTTCAGGATATTCCAACTTTATAACAAGGCAAGAAAACTAATGCCTTTTACTACTACTCAATCCATAATAAAAAGAAACTGAACCTGGAACAGGTATTGAACGAAAAGAAGTTACAATAATCACAATACAGCAACAAAAATATCGATGATGTCCAAAACCTCTGCTAATATATTGAAATGGTTGCTAGCAGGCATGTCCTTGATGATAGCTTTAGTTTTCATCCTGGGTTATCTGAGATCTGATGTGCCTGTTTCATATATGCCTGATAAAAAATACCGTAGTATCAATCAAATTGACAACAACCATATAGCTGTTGAACTAAAGAATGCCTGGTACAAGCTGATTATTGACAAGACAGGGAACGTCATGATCAAAGATGCTGACAACGAAAAGATTGTCTCACGCTTGTCATACCAAGCAGAATA
This sequence comes from uncultured Bacteroidales bacterium, assembly GCA_963719235.1. Classification (GTDB taxonomy): domain Bacteria; phylum Bacteroidota; class Bacteroidia; order Bacteroidales; family VadinHA17; genus SR-FBR-E99. The sequence continues at coordinate 58,706 of CAVRBS010000028.1, read as the reverse complement.
TGCAAGATCGGGGCATCATAACCTCACTGATGTAAGGGTGCGGTCGGAAAATGACAGCACGGCCATAATTGAAGGAAGTGTCAATGAAAAGACAGAAGTTAAAATAATTATTACTGTACCGAGGAACGATCCTAAGGCGAATTTCACCGTAAAGACCCGTTACAATGACAGTATTATCGTTACACGGGAAGCTCTGTTAGCGTTCTGTGATGTACCGATCACTGAGGTATATCAAAAAAACAGGCAAGTTGATGCCGGACGCTTCCATAGAGAATATTGGTTGGGCAATGAAGGATTAAAGATTGGAAATGGATCCAGGTCTCTGATGATATATCAACCTGGCGATATATCGTCCTTGCAACTGGATACAAAGGAGAAAATGGTTACCATCAACCTTGAATTCCACTTAGACCACCCATTTATTCAAATCCCATTTCAGGAAGATGGTGGAGACAAATGGATCAACAGGTCTGCAGCTCAGTATAAAGCAGGCGATGAGCGAACCAATGAATTCTCAATTATTCTCGGGAAAGTGCCAGATATTGTTCCCCGGCTAATGCTTGTTCCGGATGGATACCTGGCAGGATACATTTTTACTGAGCATGCCGATTCCGCAAACATCAGGTCTCACAGAGCTGCATATTTCGGAAGTGAAAAAATAACTGATATCTCCAAAGCTACAGGTGGTTTTGCAGGTCACTCGATACCTGTAACAAAAAGCGTTTTCTTTGAGGAATTTGATGACGGAACTTCGGACTTCTATGAACCAGAAGAATTCTCGGAGCGTGAGTACTCTGATTTTCTCGATCAGCTTTACTCTACAGGATTATATGACCTTTGCCTTCACACACCAGAGAGTGCAAATTCGGAGCGCACCTATCTTGAAGAAGCAATTAAATCGATGAAAGAAAGGTATGAATTTATTTCATGGATTGATCATGGTTTTTTTCATGGTAACTCTAACCGGGAAGCATTTGTGGCTGACGGTTTAAATCCATCCTCCTCGTACTACGCTGCTGATCTTTGGAGCAAATATGGAACACGCTATTTCTGGAGTCCGGCAGTAGAGGCCATCAGGTTTTCCAAGCCCGGAATTTCAATCCGGGAAGAGCTGCTGCATATGAGGCTGATAACACTCTCAACAGAATTTTGGAAGAGGTATGATTATAGGAAAAATTACCTGAACGAAAACTCCCTGGTTGCATTGTCGAAAATGGCGCACGGACATTTTCCAATGTTTGAACTCAATTCCATGCAACCCTTTATAAGCAGTGCTCTACCCACACCGCTATATTGGCAAAACCGGACTATTGCAGATTCATTCTATTCATGGACAACGGAATATGTATACAATGGGATGCCTGCAGATAATCCCGAGGAATGGCTGTCAAATGAGAAAAGAGGACTGGATATGCTTGTATTGAACTGGGGGATGTTTATTAACCATGGGTATTACGTCAGAAATATAGCTGATAATAAAATCCTATCTCAAAAAAATGGGGAGCTTGTTATAAATCCTGCCTTTGATGATATCCTGTCCTATATGGATTTTCTCCGAAAAAAGGGTGATCTCTTGATTACTACCGTAAGGGATATCATGAATTACTGGTTGCTGATCGAAAACATATCATTTGCATATAATGCGGATGGATCAATCGAGATCTGGAATGAGAATGATACAGCAATTAAAGGTTTATCATTAGCCATCAGGGAAACAAATGATTACATAAGACTGGACGATGAAGTTCCTTCATCAAGGTTATGTGGAGATGATACAATAATCTGGTTCGATATTCCGGCAAAAAGGAAACGGACTCTGAGTTTTATTAACTGAAACAGGAATTTATTTTATTATGAAATTTATTGTCACAATTGATACTGAGGGCGATAACCAGTGGGACCATGGACGTGACCTAACTGTTGAGAATATCAGGTTTGTACCCCGTTTTCATGCACTATGTGAAGAGTTTGGCATTAAGCCAACCTATCTTGTTACTTCAGAAGTATGCCAGGACTCATATGCGAAGGAACTGTTCACAGAGTTAATATTAAAGGAACGTGCAGAAGTAGGAGCCCACCTGCATTCCTGGACAACCCCGCCATTCCTGGATAGTGAAGGTTTTCGTGAGAATGATGCCAATCATGCCTTTGCTTCAGAGTTGCCTTATGATTTGCTGAACAATAAGATTGCAAATCTTACAGAGCAGATTTATGCTTCATTCGGCAAGCGTCCCACCTCATTTCGCTCAGGGAGGTACGGCTTTAACCAAGAGGTGGCAAAGTCACTGGCAGCTAATTCTTATATCGTCGATTCCTCTGTCACACCATTCGTCAGTTGGAGTGAACATAAGGGCATTCCCGGTGGCAAGGGGGGGCCGGATTTCATTGATAGTCCTGCTTTTCCATTCAAGTATTCGTTTCCCGATGGCACAATTACCGAAATCCCGATAACAATATTGCCCACCCGCGTTCCTTTAACATTGAGCAATAAGCTGGCTCATTACTATTTCAGGAATGTAAATGACAGCCTGGCACTCAGAGGATTCAGAAAACTTATTTTTCAGCAACCAACCGGTCTGGCTTCGACCTGTACCCGGAACTGACCTGAAGCTGCTGGCTCAGTTGGTGAATGTAACAATTGCCAGGCGGTTGCCGTTTATTACCATGATGTTTCACTCGAGTGAACTTATGCCAGGCTGCTCCAAATACCGTCCGGACAGTAATTCTGTTGAGGAACTCTACAGGTTGCTCTCCGGGTTCTTCAAATTATTGAGGACTAGGGGAATCGCCTCGGCCACGCTCACGCAGGCTGCCCAAGGATTATGATATGAAGATATGTTTCTGGGGTAAAATAGCTAAAGCTCTCAGGGGTAAGACTGGCGGGGGCGGTGAACTGCAGATTGCCATCATTGCAAGAACAATGGCTCGCCAAGGCCATGAGGTAGTAGTCGTCGATCTCGATATTGATACTGAATTCACTACTCCTGAAGGTATTATAGTTCGGCCGGTCAGGGGCTATTACAAGGGTATAAAAGGACTGCGAACTTTTACTCACAGGTTACCCGGACTGTATTCTACCTTCATTGACATTAATGCCGATATCTATTATTGCAGGATTCGCGAATACAGGCACATAATTGTTTACATGGCGGCTCGGAAGGTGAATGCTAAGTTCATTCTCGGCCTTGCCTCTGATCTGGACATATTATCCATTGCCAAGAGATGGAGGCACTTTTATTCCTCCAATGTCAAGGATCTTTGGGGGGTATTCAATGGTTTTACAGGAGAAATTGTTTATCCATTCCTCCTCCGGAAGGCTGATAGGGTAATTGTTCAGCATAACGGTCAGAAGGAAATCCTGAAAAGGAAGAATATTAAGTCGGTTGTATTCCCGAATGTTGTTGACACATCTGCTTTTCAACTCGACCAGAATCCGGAAAGAAAAGATTTTGTTTATGTGGGTTCTCTCGATAAGCGAAAAGGGTTTGCAGACTTTTTTAAGATAGTTCAAATCTCTCCTAATCATACGTTTAAGGTGATCGGCAGTCCACGCGATAAAACCGGAAATCATTTTTTTGAACGGCTCAAATCATTTGATAATGTGACTCTGACGGGTAGGCTAAGCCACGAAGAGACCATCAGACAGATATCAGGATCAAGGGCGCTCATTTCTACTTCACCGATGGAAGGATTTCCGAATATATTTATCGAGGCTTGGGCCTGTGGCATCCCTGTTCTGTCTCTTTATGTTGATCCCGGAGGGGTTATTAAGAGTGAAGGACTTGGTGTTGCAGCAAATGGGAATATTAAAAATCTAATATCAGCAATGGACATTTTTGATTGCTCACATGGATTTTCCGAAAAGGCAAAATCCTACATTAAGAAGAACCATGAGCTGAACAGTGAACGGATAAGTGAGATGGAGAGTTTGTTCAATGATATTCAACCCGGAAGAGGCATTCATGCACATTCGACAGATAAACAATTACTCTCCTTATGAAATCGAATCATTTGACCAGGCAATGAGGATCCTACATATAACAAACAACTTCCCGACACTGAATTTCCCGATTTTCGGGATTTTTATCAAGGAGCAGATTGAATCTCTGAACAAGCTTGGTGCTGATAATGAGGTTTTTTTCATCAACAGCCGCGAGGAGGGGAAGGGAGCCTATTTAAGGTCGCTCTGGAAATTACGCAGGTTGCTGAAGCATAACCGGTACGACGTGATCCATTGCCATCACAGCTTCAGCGGGGTGATATTCCTGCTTTCAGGAAGGTGGTTTAATACGCGGCGGCTGCTATCTTACCAGAGCGACCCGCGTAATGAAGGCGGCAGAATACTATTCAGGATATTGTATATTTTCTTTGACAGTATTATTCTGAAAAACAAGCCGAAAGCAGATATTTTGCCTAAAATAGCACATCTGCCAAATGGAGTGAATACCAGCTTCTTCATGCCGATGGAAAAAAATCAGTGCAAGGAAAAGCTGGGGCTCGATAAGTCGAAACGGTATATCCTTTTTATGGATTCATACAACCGCAGACCCTGCAAGAGAATTGATCGATATTCAAAAACACTTATAATACTTAGGGAAAAGTATCATCATACAGACCTTGAGCCCTTGGTATTGACAAACACAGCCAGAAGCCTAATACCGGCATATATAAATGCATCGGATCTGCACCTGCTTACCTCTGATTTTGAGGGTTCGCCCAACTCGGTGAAGGAGTGCCTGGCCTGCAATATTCCTGTGGTTTCTACTCCGGTTGGCAACGTCAGTGACATGCTGAGTGATGTTGAGGGTTCATATGTAGCGCGCTCTTTTAATCCTGACGAACTGGCGGAATTGTCTGACAGATCATTGAACGGCGGTCATATCAATTCCAGGGATACTCTTGCCGCTAAAGGTTTGGATATAGAGGCGGTAGCAAATAGGCTGCTTAGTCTTTATAGCATGATCAGAGGCACATCTGTGGCTGAAAATGTAATACATCGCACTGCATCAGAAAATGATCCATTTGCGGCAATAACCGGGTCTGCTCATGATTTCGCCAGGAAGCCCCTGAAGATACTTCTGATAAACAATTGTCATTACAGAAGGGGAGGGGCAGATGTGGTCTATCTGAATACCGGAGATCTTATGAATTCCAGAGGACATGACGTTGGCTATTTTTCCACCAAGTCACAGTATAATTATCCTGCACCTTATTCAGAATTCTTTGTCAGGGATATTGATGCTTTGAAACTCAATTTTGTTGAACAGCTTGCTTTTATGCCCCGAAAACTTTATTCACGGGAGTCATATCGCAATCTAAAGAAGGTCATTGATCATTTTCAACCCGATCTGGCGCATATTCACCTGTACAAGGGGGGACTGACAGCTGCTATACTGCCAGTATTAAGAAAAAAGAAAATCCCGACGGTGATAACGCTTCACGATTACAGCCTGCTCTGTCCCAGGAATATTATGATTGACGGGGATGGAAAGATTTGTGAAAGGTGCCTGACCGCGACCCGGCTGAACTGTATCTACCACCGGTGCAACAGGAAGAATCTGTACTACAGTATTGTTAACTATCTTGAATTTGTTCTGAATAATAATATTTTCAAACCCAAAAATTATTTCAACAGGATCATCTGTGTAAGTAAATTCAATTATCTGAAACACAGCTCACACCCGCTATTCAGGGAACGCTTTCAGCATCTCTATAATTTTTATCCCTTATTAAGTCAAAGCAACCCGAATACAGAAAAGGGGTCTTACTTTTTATTCTATGGGAGGCTTGCGCCTGAAAAAGGTGTAATGACCCTGATAAATACATGGAAAAGGCTTGGGAAAGAGGTACAGTTGAAAATCATCGGTGAGGGAGTCATGTCACCCATGATAAAGGATGAGATTAAAAACAGCAATCTTACAAACATTGAGTTTCTTGGCTTCAGAAAGGGTGAGGAGCTCTTCAGTTATATAAGGAATGCCTCATTCGTTCTTGTACCATCTGAATGGTATGAAAACAACCCATTGACTATAGTCGAAGCTTACTCTGTCGGCAAACCTGTTATAGGCAGCAATATTGGAGGCATCCCGGAGTTAATAATAGAGGAGAAAACAGGCTATCTCTTCAGCATGGGTAATTCGATTGAGCTTGAAGAGAAAATAACCAGGGCGTTGAATTTGAGTGAAAATGAATATTTGGAGATGTCAGAAACAGCATACCGGTTTGCTTGCGATAAGTTTTCGGAAAAGTCACATTACAGGGACTTGCTGAATATTTACAGGGAGGTTGTCGACAGTGAGATATCATGAGCATGAAGAACTTATATCTTAAATTCAGAATCCGGACATTTATTGCAGGGATTGTCCAGTCGCTCCGTGTGAGAATTGCCCGAGTCCGGGGTTTTGATATCCATCCAACCGTTATTCTTGAGCGTAAGCTTCATCTGGACCGTTTATTTCCGGCAGGTGTTCACATAGGCGAATATACTTTGATTGCATCGGGTGTGACTATTCTGAGCCATGACCACTGCAAACGGGTAGACGGTCAACCCCTGCTGATTGATACTGTTATCGGAAAGAGGTGTTTTATTGCAGTTAACGCAACTATTATGCCCGGGGTACATGTTGGTGATGAGGTGATTGTCGGGGCCGGGGCAGTGGTAACAAAAAATGTTCCATCCAATGTGATTGTTGCCGGTAATCCTGCAAGGATAATCCGCGAAAAAATACGGATGAATGACAGGGCGGAACTGATTAACTGGCAAAACGGGCAATGGACAGAATGAAAGGCAGAATGCTATCATTGATTTTGATTCTCCCGGTGTTACTGCTAACTGCGGCTTCTGCCATCGCATTGTTTTATTTATACAGAGATAATTATAAAAAATATAATCTCTTAAGGATTGATCCTTTGGAGACTGGCGGCCTGAAAGCAGAGGATACTGAGGCAACTTTGAAAAAGTCAGATATCTGGATGCTTGGAGATTCAAGGATAGCCAGGTGGAATGAGGAACTTCTTAAGAATGGCCTTGAGATTGCCAACCTCGGAGTCGAGGGGCAGACTTCAGCCCAGGTTTACTACAGATTTAAGACATATCTTGAAACAAATACACCATCTCTGGTAATTCTTGAGGTGGGCATCAATGAACTTAAATTAATTGGCCTCGATAAAGACCTGACCTCTTCCATTGCTGAACATTACTACCGGAATATCGAATCAATTATCAAGATTTGCAGGGAGAAGAATATCCCGATGGTCCTGATAAATATATTTCCGGTTGGAAAGATCGAATTGTCGAGACGTCTGATGTGGAATAAGACCGTAAATGAAGCAATTAAAAACGCCAATGTAAGGCTTCAATCCTATTGTGATGAAATTTTGGTATACTTTTTTGACGCCAGCTCTATTCTGTCAGAAAACGGAACAATGGTGAATACTGAGTATCAGGCTGATTTTCTTCATATCAACAACGAGGGTTATGAGGCATTAAGCAGTGAACTTAAGGGAAAAATCAACAAAATATTGGAATAACAGTAATGAAGAAAAGAATTTATATCGCAGGATGCGGAGGAATGCTGGGTGAAGCTTTTTATACTCAATTCAGAGAAGATTATATTCTTAGATGCACCGATAAGGATGTTAACGAATCATGGCTAAGTTTTCTGGATTTCAGAGATTTTGATGCATACAAAAAGGATGTTACGGAGTTTAATCCTGATTTCCTGTTCCACCTCGGGGCTTACACCGACCTCGAGTTCTGCGAACTTAATGCTGACGAAACATACAATACCAATACTCTTGCGGTTGAAAACGCCGTCTATCTGGCTAATGAGCTGAACATACCATTACTCTACATAAGTACAGCCGGCATCTTTGACGGGGCAAAGGAATATTACGACGACTGGGATCAGCCTAATCCTCTGGGTGTTTACGCCAGGGCGAAATACATGGGAGAAAGATTTGTCGTTGAGAATGCACACAGGTATCTTGTGTGCAGGGCGGGATGGATGATGGGGTCAGGACCCAAAAAAGATAAGAAGTTCATCCAGAAACTTATGAAGCAGATAAAGGAGGGCAAGCGGGAACTGTTTATTGTCGATGACAAGGACGGGACTCCCACATATACCCACGACTTCGCACAGAATGTAAAAGCTCTGGTTGAAAAGGAATACTGGGGACTTTACAATATGGTCTGCGGCGGACAGACAAGTCGTCTCGAGGTGGCAACAGAGCTAATCAGGCTCCTGAACCTGGAAGGAGTTGTAAAACTCACACCTGTCGGTTCTGATTTCTTCAAGGAAACTTACTTTGCTGAAAGACCACCCTGTGAAAGGCTGGTAAACCGAAAACTCAATATTCGCAATCTGAACCTGATGCGCGACTGGAAAGTAGCCCTTCAGGATTATATCGACAATTACTATAAGGGTTATCTCGACTGATGGAACGGTTGAGAGTAGCGGCTTTCGGAGGTTTCAGGGCTATCCCGCCTAAAGAGGGTGGGGCCGGCTCTGACAAATTTGCTTTTGAACTTTACCCGCGCCTTGTAAAGCTTGGTTGCGAGCTGACAGCGTATTGCCGTATCTATCCGGATGAAAAGCAATCCCCAAGGCATAATGAATACGAGGGAATAAAAATCAAATACTTCAGCACAGTCCAAAAAGCCGGTTTTGACACTTTAATCCACTCGCTTAAGGCCACATTTGATATAATAATTCATAACACGGCTGATGTAGTTCATATTCACAGCGGTGCCAACAGTATCTGGGCATTTTTTCTAAGATGCGCCGGGAAACGTGTATATATAAGCCAGTTTGCAATGGACTGGAAACGTGATAAATGGCCATGGTACGGCAAGCTATTCTACCGGTTCTCCAACTATCTCACGGCCCTGTTCCCGTCAGCAGTCGTTTTTGACAATATATTCACAAAGGAATATTTCGAGAAAAAATTCAAGAGGCAATTTTATTTTATCCCATATGGTGCAGAAGTAAAGGAGCCTCCGGCGAAAACTGCTATTCTTGAAAAAATCGGAATCACCCCGGGAAACTATTTCCTTTTTGTGGGAAGGTTTATTCCTGATAAGGGCGTTCACCTTCTGATAACAGCTTTTGAAAAAATAGATACTCATAAAAAGCTGGTACTCGTTGGCGGGTCGCCTAATCCCTCTGTCTATGAAGAGGAGATACATAACACTATAGACAACAGAATAATCTTTGCCGGATATGTATATGGAGATGATACCAATATCCTGATGAAGAATGCGTATGTATATATACAGCCCTCTCTGATTGAAGGCCTGTCACCTGTGATCCTTACAGCGATGGGACTCGGAACTCCGCTGATTTGTTCTGACATTGTTGAAAATAAGTTTATTACTCGCGAAAATGCAACTCATTTCACTTCAGGAGATGCCGGGTCACTTGCTGAAAAGATTAATTTCAGCCTGATGAATGAAAGTAAATTGACGGAATTGGCAGAAATTGGCAGAAAGGATATTCTTACCCGCTTTAACTGGGATGCCGTAACTGAAAAATATTTGGAATTGTTTAATAGTAAGTAAAGAGAAAATGTTAAAAGCCGGAATTATTGGCCTTGGCAAAATGGGTATTTCCCATGCAGCCATAGTTGGCCCTCATAAAGATGTTGACCTGGTAGCAGTATGTGATACTTCTTCGCTGGTACTTGATGCTTTTAAGAAATTTACAAAGGTCAGGGTTTACGACGACTATAAAAAAATGCTTGATTCTGAAAATCTGGATTTTGTTGTAGTGGCTACTCCCACGAAGTTACATTACCCGATGGTTAAGTATGCTCTTGACAAAGGTATACACACCTTCTGCGAGAAACCGTTCAGCTTGACGCTGAAAGAAGGGGAGATGCTTGTGGAACTTGCAGAGAAAAACAATCTTGTAAACCAGGTAGGGTACCATAATCACTTCATCGGAACCTTCCGTGAGCTTAAGAGGCTGCTGCAGAAGGGCATCCTGGGTGAGCTTGTACACTTTACCGGCGAAGCCTACGGGCCAGTGGTGACGAAAGAAAAGGGGGGCACATGGAGGTCTGACCCGGAGGAGGGCGGAGGATGCCTTTTTGATTACGCATCACATGTAATCAATCTTATTCAGGAGATCATAGGCAAGCCGGTAAAAGCTGAGGGTTCACAACTAAAAATGATCTATTCAAAGGCGGTAGAAGATGCTGTTTATTCTGTGTTGAAACTTGAAATCGAGACTGAGCGGAATCCTGTCTGTCAACTGGAGCGATGAGACCTATCGCAAGATGTCAACCTCCATTACCGTCATCGGGAAAAAGGGTAAAATAATTTGTGATGCTACTGAGATTAAGATCTATCTGAAAGAAGCCGATGCCTCAGAGAAACTTGACAGGGGATGGACAATAAAATACATAACCGATTTTGCCATTCCGGTCGATTTTTATCTTCGCGGTGAAGAATACAGTGCCCAGATTGACAATTTTGTCAGCCACGTAAAACAGAAGAAGCAGACAGACATCAACACCTTCAGACAGGCGCTCGAAACCGACAGAGTAATGGATTTAATAGTTGCAGACTCAAAAAGATAAAGGATGAAAATGGATAAGGTACTTTTTGGAGATAACCAGTTTTTTGCAGTGAATCACCTCTCTGACGATAAATCGAGAGAGCAGGCTATAAGGTTCAAGGATGATTCTGCAATAATTCGTGTACTCGATCATGCAATAGAAACAGGCATTAATACCTTTATGTGTACCACTCATGACAGAATTGCCAATATCTGTGATCACATGAGAGGTAATCCTGATAAATACAGGGATTTTAATATTTTCCCTGGTATGCCTTATGCTCATAAATATGCAAATGCCGTAACTGAACTGGGGATAGTGGGAACCATTAAGCAGTATGTTCCCGGCAATATCCTCGGCACCTTTGCCAAAGGGGGCATTGCTTACCTGAGCAAGGATTTCATCAAGTTAATGGAGATCTTCATTGATGCCGAAATGAAGATGTTCAAAGGAATAAAAACACCAGTGATATTTATTCAGAATGTAATTGTGGATATGGTACTAGGGATGAAGGCCTGGGATGTGTTTGTGGCGTATGATCAGTACATCAGAAAGAAATACGATGCAGAACCAGGTTATATAACGATGAACATGCCTGCGCTGCTTGATGCTCTGAACTCTGTTGGAATTGTCAATCCGATCATCTGCTCATCGATCAACAAGATCGGCTTCAGGATGTCAGGAGGGAAGGAGGTCTATGAGAAGTATCTTCGGGAGAAGGAATTCAGGCCCATTGCGATGCAGGTTCTTGCTGCAGGTGCCCTCAGGCCCAAGGAGGCCATTGAGTATCTTGGCAATTTCCCGCACATTGAATCGGTTCTCTTCGGAGCCTCGTCAAAGGCGCACATAAAGGAGACAAAGGAACTAATAGAACAATATCTATGAAGATTGACCACATCTGTTTTGCCGTAAAGGACATCAGTGAGGGAATCTCTTACTGGGAGAGCGTGTTTGGCTACAGGCAGATGACGGAGGTGGTTCAGAACTCTCTGCAGAAAGTCAAGGTCGCTTTTCTCTGTAAGGATGACAGTGTGCTTGTGAAACTTATTGAACCGCTGGAAGAAAACCTGTCGTTGGTCAACTTCGTTAATCGGGGAGGTGGATTTCATCACCTTTGTTTCAGGGTTGAAAGTATGGAAAGGAAGTTGAAGGAACTGAAAGACAAGGGACTTATTACTCTCGTTCCACCCCAGCCCGGGGAGGCTTTCAATAACCATGAGATTGCCTTTCTTCTTGCTAAGTACGGGCTGAACATTGAATTGATCGACACAGACGAAAAGGCGGGACTGCTTGAATGACAGGAGGGAAGATGAGAAAGAATATAGAACAGGTTGAAAAGCTTTATAGTATAAATATTTACAAATAAGACCAGATAGTTTCCATGCAGACTAAAAAAGAGATCACTGAAATAATCTATTATGATTGTGGTGAGTTAACAGCTATTAGTTTTTACATTAATGGGTTTTTGTCTAACCAAAAAGAATATAACTATAAGTTTATTATCAAGCGAGATAGACCATATTTCCTAAACCAATCCTCCCTGATTGGAGAATGGGGCAAATTTGTTTTTCGGTTAGGTTTTTTTGAATTTAAAAATAGAAATAATAACTTTTTCTTCTGCATAGATCGTAGTGACCATTCATCCAATTATATGAATGAAGGGTATATTATTCCGGTACTTGAAATAGTAAAATACTATTTGAAAACAAACTATAATGCGATTGAAATCGACAGCGATCCTGGCATAAAGAAGTTTAGGGAGAAGATTATTCCAATTGGTCCAAGTTTTCCTTTATATATTGAAAACATGATCAGATTTATGCCTCGAATTGTTCCTGGTAAAAATAATAATTGGACGGTCAAGGAATCCAAGGAACGCATTAATCTAATGTTTAGAAATCCAAGATTAAGTTATTTAAAGCATCTCCGTAAAACAGAAACTGACCTCAACATATTTTTTGTCATGCCTTATTATCCAACTCATAAGATATTAAATGAATTTCGTTTTGAGGTAATGAAGGCACTTCAAAATCTGGTAAAGACAAATGTGATTATCGGCTTTGCTCCTACGCAGAAATTGCCGGAAAATCATCAATACCTTGTTCAGCCAGTATATGAAATGCGTGATTATTTTCGTCATTTAGCCAGGTCAAAAGTCGCAATTTATGTAAGGGGGCCTCATGATGGTATTTCATCGAAGCTGGGACAACTCCTAGCTCTGGGAAAACCAATAATCGGTCAAACCATTCATAACAATAAAGAATTATATTATCAAAACCAGTTCTTCAATGAACAATTTGCTTATGATGATCCTGAAGAAATTGCCAGGCATGTGCGGGAGTTATTACAGGACCCAGAAAAAGCAGCGTCATTTGCAGAAGCTAATGCAAATACTTTTGATACAAAATTTTCACCTGAAATATCAGTCTCAAAAATCATAGAAAAATTATTAGACTAAAATAAAATTTAATTTAACGGATATAGAAGATCAATAAATTCATATTTAGAATTAAACCAAAAAAGGAGAATACATATGTTTGGCTTATCAGATCAACTTAAGAAAGTAAAATCTCCAATAAAGATTGGGATCGTAGGTATCGGTTCCATCGGGAGAGGAATGGTTTTTCAATCTTCACTTACCCCTGGAATTGAGTGCTCTGCGATTGCCGATATTAAGTTGGATAGAGCGATTGAGGTTGCAAAGCAGTTTAATTATAACTATAGGGTAGTTAACAACCTTTCTGAGATGAATGAAGCAGTTCAGAAAGGACAGCTTGCAGTATGTGAAGACGGAAATTTAATTGCTTGTTGCGAACAACTTAATGTCTTTATTGAAGCCACCAGTTCAATAGTTGGAGGAGCCCTCTATGGCGACAGGGCGTTGGATCATAATCAACATCTGATAATGATGAATTATGAAGCAGATTTGATGTACGGGAGTTATTTAATGTTAAAAGCCCAGAAAAATAACTTGATTTATACAGTATGTGATGGCGATCAGCCGGCAGTAATTAAACGTATTGTGGAGGAGGTGGAATTCATGGGATTCAAAACCGTGATGGCAGGAAATATGAAAGGATTTTTAGATCGTTATGTTACCCCTTACTCCATAAGGGAAGAGGCTGCAAAACGTGATCTGGATCCGAAAATGTGTGCATCTTATTCTGACGGCTCAAAATTATGTGTTGAAATGGCTGTAATGGCAAATGGGATTGGAGGTTATACAGCTACACCGGGGATGTATGGACCGAAAATGTCAAATATTCATGAAATATTTGACCACTTTAATTTTCATCAAATCTGGAATGGAAAAAATCCGATAGTTGATTATGTGCTTGATGCTAAACCAAAAGGCGGTGTCTTCGTAATAGGATATACTGATCATCCTTATCAAAAAAGCACTCTGAACTGGTTACCCCCGGATATGGGCCCTGGTCCTTTTTATCTGTTTTATCGCCCCTATCACTTGTGCCATTTCGAATTTGCCGCTACCGTTGCCGAAGTAGTCCTTAATAAACGAGCAGTTCTAAAACCCGATTTCGGTTTTAAAACGAATGTATATGCTTATGCAAAGAAGGATCTGAAAAAGGGTGAAACCCTGGACGGCCTGGGCGGTTTTGGTTGTTATGGATTAATAGAAAATTGCTCAGAGAACAAGTTTAAAGCCGGTTTGCCAATTTGCCTTGCTGAGAACGTTCAATTGAAACGTGATGTCTCCAAAGATGGGAAAATATATCTTGAAGATATTGAATACGATGAAAATAGTGATGGATTTGCTCTTTTTTCAAAATCGCTACAGGCACAATCGGGTATTTGACTCGATACTTCAAAATATCCTTCGAAAAAACTTGTCTTTATTAACCTGCGGTCTGATAGAAGGGATTAGTTAATCAGTTTGTTTGGAATGACAGCAGCTCAGTTAAGCTTATGATTTTTAATTCCATCATTTATTTAATCTTTCTTACTTTCACTGTATTGCTGTATTATGCACTACCGGGCAGATGGCGGTGGATTTGCCTGCTTGCGGCCAGTGTAGGATATTATCTCTCTTTTATACCCGTTTTTGTGGTTCTGCTGATAGCTTTAATACTGTTGAACTTTGCCCTGTCCTGGAAACTGGCGAAACGCGATATCAATAGTACTTCATGGTTTTTCATAGCAATAATAGTTCTCAACGTCGTTGTCTTGGCCTTCTTCAAGTTTTTCAATTACATTTTTCCTGATAATCATCTTCAGTTTTACAATGTCGATTTCTTCTACCGGGTTAGTCCGGTTGAAAGGATGATACTACCATTGGGCTTATCTTATGTGATATTCACACTGATCAGTTATCAGATTGAAGTTAAGAGGAAAACGATCCGGAATGAAAATCACCTCGGGTACTTTTCGCTGTATGTCCTATTCTTTCCAAAAATTGCTCAGGGTCCAATAGAAAAGCCACAGAAACTTATTCCTCAACTAAGGCAGATTCAAAGTTTCAATTATGACTCGTTTATGGACGGGATAAGAATGATTCTTATGGGTTATTTTAAAAAGCTTGTTGTTGCCGACAGGTTAGCGATATTTGTTAATGCAGCATATGACAACCAGCAATATCATAACGGGACCACACTGTTGCTGGCTACAGTCTTCTTTGCTTTTCAAATCTATGCAGACTTTTCCGGATATACTGATATCGCTATGGGTTCTGCAAAACTCTTTGGGTTCGACCTCACCAATAATTTCAGAAGGCCATATCTTTCAACATCAATAAAGGAATTTTGGGAACGATGGCACATAACCTTCTCAACATGGCTGAGGGATTATATCTTTCTTCCCCTGGCTTACAGCTTCTCTCATGGGCTAAAGAAACAGAAATATCTTTTTATTGATACTGACAAATTGATTTATTCTGCTTCAATACTGATCACATTCCTGATATGCGGTATGTGGCATGGGGTTGGCTGGACTTTCCTGATCTGGGGTGGCTTGTTTGGCGTTTATCTTACGGTTTCAAACTTGACAAAAAGCCTTCAGAGAGACTTCAGAAAGCGGCTGGGAATTCAAAAGAAATCAAAGCTTCGAATGGGATTTAATATTTTGCTGACATTTTCCCTGGTCACTTTTACATGGATTTTCTTCCGAGCTCAAAACCTGAATGAAGCTTTTGAAATAATTGGAAAAATATTTAGCTCCTCTGGAACTGTCTTTTATAAGCCATCAGAGTTGGCATTTGCCCTTATTTCTGTTGGTTCACTTGTAGCCCTGGATCTGAAGAGAGAGTTTTTCGATGATATAGTCTCTGTGGTTCATAATAGAAAGTTCGTCATCAGGGCAGGAGCTGCGGTTTCAATTGTCTTGATGATTTTGCTGTTTGGAGTCCTTGATGGAGGGCAGTTTATGTATTTTAAGTTCTAGCCTTCGGGTTGATCATGAAAATCCTTCATAATAGCTTAGCGAAATCTATTGTCAGGGTACTGATTGTATTTCTTTTACTGGTTATTGCTGATTTCGTGATTGGATCTGTAATGAAGAAATCTTATTTTACTCAGGAATCGGGTGACGGGTACCTCCTTACTTATGCAATCGATAGTACCGACGCTGATATATTAATACTGGGATCTTCGCGTGCCAAACACAGTTATGTTCCGTCAGTTTTTGAAGAAAACCTTGATATGTCATGCTTCAACGCTGGGCGGGATGGTACTGAGCATGTTTTATTCAATTACGCACAATTCAAAGCGATAGCTGCCCGCTATAGTCCTGAGATTGTGATTTTTGATATACGTCCTGAAGATTTGATTTACAATGCCAATGAATATGACATGCTGTCACCTCTGATGCCTTACTATAAAACTCATAAGGAAATTAGAGATCTGGTAGATAAAAGAAGTCCATTCGAAAGGCTGAAGCATCTTTCTGCAATTTATCCTTATAATTCACTGGTCTTCCAGATTATCATGGGTAATCTTGATATTAACAAAGACAGGAAACCCCATGAAAATGGCTACATTCCATTCCGTGGATCAAAGCTCACTAACTCGCTGGACACATTGCAAACGCCGGATCGTCCCATTGATACTTTTAAGATTGAAATTCTTAAAGACTTAATGCTTACATGCAAAGAAAAAGCAATCCGCCTTGTCTTAATCTATTCCCCAACCTACGATATCGTCGAAATTAATAACTATCACAGGATGTTGGATGAAATATGTGAGGAGAATAATATTAAGTTTCTGAACTTTTCAAATGCAAATGAAATACTAATGAATCCTGCACTCTTTTATGACAGGACTCATCTGAATGATGAAGGTGCCAGACATTTCTCCGGTTTAATATCGACGGAGCTGAAAAGAGTTTTTGAAATGGAATGAACTATTCCTGACCGATATGCATAAAAAGAATGGGTTTCGTTAAAAAGGTATGATTTTTACTTCCATTGAATACGCGGTCTTTTTGCCTATCTTCTTTATCCTGTATTGGCTAGCCTTTAACAGGGACGTTAAATTGCAGAATATTCTTCTCCTGGTTGCCAGTTATCTCTTCTATGGCTGGTGGGAATGGAAACTTTTGACGTTGCTGGTATCCGTATCACTTTTTAATTATTGGATTGGCCTGGCAATGTCATCCATTAGGGCCAAAAAGAGTAAGAAACTGTTATTGATTGTCGGGTTGGTGGTTGATCTGGGGTTGTTGGCGACATTCAAATACTTCAACTTCTTCATTGAAGGCTTTGTTGATATGATTTCCCTGTTTGGATATCAGTTGAAAGGTACTGCCATAAACATAATCCTCCCGGTCGGAATTAGTTTTTATATTTTCCTTGTAGTGAGCTACATTATAGACATTTATAAGGAAACTGTTTCTGCTGAACGCAACATAATCAATGCTCTGCTAACATTCGGGTTCTTCCCAATCATTTTGGCCGGGCCAATACAACGACCTTCTTCGCTTTTGCCTCAGATACGGAGCCCCAGAGTATTCAGGTATGATCATGCTGTTGACGGTTTGCGTCAGGTGCTGTGGGGCCTGTTTGTTAAGATTGCAGTTGCAGACAACATGGCGCCATGGGCAAATGATATTTTTGCCGGATACAGTGAGCTTCCGGGTAGTACATTGCTGGTAGGTGCCCTTTTTTATACCGTACAGATTTATGCTGACTTCTCAGGGTATTCGCATATTGCAATTGGTACAGCCAGTCTTCTTGGTTTCAGGTTAATGAAGAATTTCAATTATCCCTACTTCTCCAGAGACATTAATGAGTTTTGGAAAAAGTGGCATATCTCTCTCACTACCTGGTTCAGAGATTATCTTTTCCTGCCTGTTTCCTTTTCAGTATCGTGGAAGATGAGAACCGAACGGGTGGTCTTCATACGCACAGATCTGTTCATTTATATAGTTGCCAGCCTTCTTACCTGGTTTCTGACGGGTCTCTGGCATGGAGCCAATTATACATTCATTATCTGGGGAATGTTGCATGGTGTGCTACTGATAGCATACCACTGGCAAAAGGGCCCGAGAAAAAGATTGTTTAAAAGGTTTGGGATAAGCAACAATAATAGCCTTATAGTAGTTACTGAAGGTGTTGTTACGTTTTCGCTGATAATAATAACATGGGTGTTCTTCAGGGCAGATTTGGTATCTCATGCTTTCGCATACCTTAGGGGAATGTTTTCCGGGTCTCTGTTTATGCCTCCCGGAGATCTTCCGATGAAAGAGATCCTGATAGCCATGGTCTTTTTTCTTGTTGAATTTGTACAGCGGAAAAAAGATCATGCCCTGCAGATTAGTGACATCCGGCAAATATGGTTCAGATGGGGCATATATATCGCTATTATAATCGTAATCATGTTGTTTGGCGGGGGCACTCAAAAGTTTATCTATTTTCAGTTTTAAGAGTGATGAAAAGATTTCTGTCAAAACTTGTCCTTTTTGCAATTATTATCATCGTGATATTTGCCGGACTGGTTTTATCTTCAGGCTATCTGATCAGTAGCAGAAAACACCAGCTTTTAAAACTCAGTGACGATATCCACTATATTTTTGCAGGAAACTCAGCCGTGGAATGCGCTGTCAATGACAGATTGGTAAAACACTCAATCAATATTGCAGAATCCGGGGAAGCCTACCTGTATTCATATGCAAAGATAAAGGCTCTGGCTGAAACCAATAAGCATCTTAAGGCTGTATTCCTGGGGTATTCATTCGCTGATCTTTTATTGGAAAAGGAGGAAAGCTGGGTATTCAGTGATGAGTTTATAATTGAAAAGGTACAGCACTACAACTATCTCCTGGGGCCATCTGAGAGAAAGCTCTTGTTTTCAAATAATCCCAGGGCATATTTCAATGGGTTAATAAAATCAGTATTCAACAATATTTCCTCTGCTCTCAAAGCCAATTCCGAACCAAGATCGCCCGGACAGCTCATTAAATTTGGCGGCTACAAGTACCTCGTAAGAGACAAGCTTAAGTCTGACCCAGGTGTTGATTTATTTAACAAAGGTCCCGTAAAAAGCAGTATTCAACAGGTACGATATCTGAATCTGATCTCCGAATTTTGCCGGCAAAATTCAATCACTTTGATTCTTTTAACAACGCCCAAGCATAAATCCTATAACGAGAACCTTGATAATGCCAATCTTCAGTTGTGGCTCGATGTCAGGAACGCCATGGCGGCGGACTTTTTGCTTGATTTGTCAAGGTATTCATTGCCTGACAGCTGCTTTGGAGATATGTCTCACCTGAACTACAGGGGTGCTGAACAATTTTCCAAATACCTGAATAATTTGATCAATCCCGAATAAGAAACTCTTAACCTAATAATGATGAATGAAATTATTGCCGCGGACCTGTACAGGCATTTTGGCTTCAAAGGCAAAAAAGGTTTATTAAAGGGCTTAT
This sequence comes from uncultured Bacteroidales bacterium, assembly GCA_963719235.1. GTDB lineage: Bacteria > Bacteroidota > Bacteroidia > Bacteroidales > VadinHA17 > SR-FBR-E99. Next base: position 39,266 of record CAVRBS010000028.1, on the reverse strand, counting down.
CCTATCCTGGATTTAGATACACTTTTCTTTTCAGAAAGGTATCAATGTATGGAAGAAAATCAGTGAGAGGGATGTTCTACAGAATATTAATGAGAAGGTACCGATACAAATATGGCTTCGAGATAAACCAGGAGGCTCAGATTGGTAAGGGCTTTTATTTGACCAGCCACATTGGGTCAGTCATTATAGGCCGGGTCAAGATGGGTAAAAATTGTAATGTTGGTCACTTGGTGACAATCGGTCGTGGGATAGCCGGTGATCGGAAAGGCTTTGCCACTATTGGAGATAATGTGTGGATTGGAACAGGCGCTGTCATAGTCGGTAACATCCAGATAGGAAATAATGTTTTAATCGCCCCGAACTCCTATGTGAATTTTAAAGTGCCTGATCATTCGGTAGTCTACGGTAATCCCGGGAAAATCATTAAAGCTAAGACTCCCCACCGCGGATTACATAAATTACGCTGTCGATTAATCCCTTGGTTCTGATTTTAAATCATATATTAATTGATACTGAACAATTATTAACAGCGTGAATATTAATAACATATATTGGTAGAAGTTTTGATCTTTGGATTAATTTTGATTAAATTTGATCAATACCCTGAAAATATCCAACGCTAACAAAGAAACTAAGAACACGAATTAATAAGGATCAACGATTAACCATTAAATACCCGAATATGAAAGAAAAAATGATAAATGCTCTTGCAGAAGCATTGGAAATTGAAGCTGCAATGATTAAGGAAGACGACAATTTTCGTGATTATGAGGCGTATAGTTCCCTTACTGAGCTTTCGGTTCTGGCTATGCTGGACAGTGACTTCGGAATAGAGATTGAAATGAAAGAGTTTAATAGATATAAAACCGTAAAAGATCTTATCGATCTTGTAATGTTCAGATAAAGATTATGGGATTACTGAAATTTGAAAATGTGGGCATTTCAGGTCTTGCTGCTGCCGTTCCGAGAAAGACAATAAATAATTATGAACCTAACCTCTATTTCAGTGAGGAGGAGGTAAGAGAGGTAGTTGAAAAAATTGGGGTTAAGGAGCGCCGATTTGCGGATCTGAATACATGCTCTTCAGACTTATGCTTTGCAGCAGCTGAGAAGCTAATTTCAGGGATGAAATTAGAACGGGAAGAGATAGATCTGCTTATCTTCATCTCACAGACCCCGGATTACCGCATGCCTGCCACCTCAGTTTTGCTGCAGGAGAGGTTGAAATTGCCAACCACAACCATTGCATTTGACATTAATCTTGGATGCTCGGCATTTCTGTATGGACTTGTCATTGCTTATTCTATGATAAGTAGTGGTGCAGTTGGGAAAGTGCTTATTCTGGATGGTGAGACCCGATCAAAAGTATATTCACTAAAGGATCGGAAGACCGGTTTTCTCTTTGGAGACGGTGGCGTGGCTGCTCTTGTGGAGAAAAAGGACACTTTCAGGGAAAGCTGGTTCTCACTTAACTCAGACGGGTCAAGGGAATCCCTCATTAAAATACCTGCAGGAGGATATCGTAAGATGAGTTCCTGCGAAACAGTGACCGAAAGGGTTGTCGATGATTATGGGAATGTTCGTTCAGAAGAACAGGGATATATGAATGGGGCAGATGTATTTAACTTTGTAATAAGAGAGGTACCCAAAGATTTCAATAGGTTGCTCGAATTTTCAGGTGTAGGGCTTAATACTATTGACTATTTTGTCTTCCATCAGGCTAACAGCTATATTAACGGATTTCTGGCAAAGAAACTCAAGCTGCCCCTTAGCAAGATTCCTTCTACAATTGAAAAGTATGGAAACACATCTTCGGTATCCATACCTCTTACCATTGTATCCGAACTTAGAGGTAAACTCTCAGATCATAAGCGTTTATTGTTGAGTGGATTTGGTGTAGGTTTAACATGGGGAACGGCCCTTATTGATGTAGATGATTGCCATGTGGCAGAGATCGTAGAAGTGTGAAATCTAATACCGATTAACATTCCTTGGCTCCTATTTCTTGGTTAGCGGCAGGAGATGAGTTAGTTTCTTAAAAGATCAGAGTGTTTATTATGAGCTTAATCCCAGGATAGATCCAAATTAATGACCTTGTTTTGATATCACCCGGTATGCTCTCATAATCAAAATTTCTCAACTTATGGATCCACAATACAACCCTTTCTCTCTTAATGACAAATTGATTTTAGTAACGGGCGCCTCTTCAGGTATAGGAAGACAATGCGCAATTGCCTGTAGTCATGCAGGTGCAAGAGTGGTTCTACTCGGCCGGGATCCTGAAAGATTGGATGAAACCCTCCGGATGATGAAAGAGCCTGAGAGACATATTAATTATGCGGTGGATTTAGTTGACTTTAAGAAAGTGGAAGAAATAGTCACTGACCTGGTTAGCGTAAAGGGCAAAATTGACGGATTGATTAATTGTGCCGGGATCTCAACTACCCTGCCATTAAATTCAATCTCCCCGGAAAAAATGGAGCTCTTTTTTAAGACTAATGTCATTGGACCCATGAATCTTACCAGATTGGTAATTAAGCCATCACATTTTTCCAAAGCCGGAGGAGGTGTAGTTTTTATAAGCTCCGTGATGGGAGTTGTCGGAGAAAGTGGTAAGATTTTATACTCTATGACAAAAGGAGCACTTATAGCTTCAGTAAAATCAATGGCTATTGAACTTGCACCTAGAAATATCCGTGTCAACACTATCTCTCCGGGTGTCGTAGAATCTCCTATGTCACAACGGGCAGTCTACAGTAAAGATCAGGAATCCCTTAGCCGGATACAAGGATTGCATTTGCTTGGACTTGGTAAACCTGAAGATATTGCAAATACTTGTATTTTCATTATTTCCGATGCAGGGCGATGGATTACCGGGACAAATCTGATTGTAGATGGCGGATATTTGGCCAGGTAACATCACATTAGTTATGTATTGATTTTTATTTTTAAATCACCCATCCCGGTTAAGGACTGATTGAGCTTTATAATTTATTATTATACAATGCATTATACAAGGCTAATAGTTCTTGCGACTTGAGCTTATCTTCACATCCGGGCCTTTACGGAACAAGTCCAAGAGTGGACTAGTGCCAGATCCGGATTGCAACCTACACTTACCTCTGATTGCTATCGATATGAAATAACCGGATCTCACTATCAGCCTCTACGCTGTCGCTCATGCCGCAGGTCTCACTCAATTTGAGCGGCGACATGTCTAGGAAATTATTAACTAAAAACCATAGCCCGTTGAATTTGGCTAATGAGAACCAGTTATTAATCTGGAATTATTAACCCGACAGAGATGAAATGGCTATTAGGGAAGATCATTTAAACATCATCAGTTCTTTATGAAGCCGGATTACTCAATAATACCCAAAGTGCTGCCAGCCCGAGAGAAAATGGAATATGAACAAAAGATTCCTAAGATCATTTGGCAGACAATGAAAACGAATCGGGTTCCTGCTATTCTGAATGACTATACAAATACCTGGATCGAGAAAAACCCGGAATATGAATATAGATTTTTTGATAACGAGGATATCATTGGTTTTATAGAAAATGATTTTCCGGATTATCTGGGAGCCTATAAAAAAATTAAATATGGCGCATCAAAGGCAGACCTGTGGAGATATCTGATAATGTACAAATACGGCGGAGTCTATGCAGATATGGATTGTCGATGCATCAACCCATTACGTCAGTGGATAGATCCAGGAGCAGCATTTGTTACGCAACTTGGAATAAATAAGGACTTTTGTCAATGGCTGATAATCAGTGTTCCTCAAAACCTTATTTTTCTAAGGGCAGCTCAAAGAGTATTGCAAAATATAGAGCACAATAAAAGCCATGCAGAGTATAATGGATTTGAATTTACTGAAGGAAGATTATCAATAAGTGAAAATGAACCTGTAAAAAAAGTCAATGACAGAGTATTTGGACTGGCAGGTTCACCTGTATTACAGGAATTGGCAGAAGCATGTTTAAAAGAAGGATCAATTGCTGATATTTTACAATTTATACAAATTGTATGTATTTCTGGTGCAAAATCGTGCCAGATGAACGGTAATGTAGCCCATGATTGCGGACATCCCGATTATATAAAGGCCATTAGCAAGCTAAAGACGCCTTCTTATAACCGGTTTGTATCAAGAATGTTGCGAAGGTTATATGCTTTCCTGGAAAGAAATTAAATCATTTCAGGAACTAGTTGACCTGATCAATGAAAAATTTTAATCTGGCATTCTTAACCGGACAGCAGTGATTAAAATGAGCATAATCATGGAATCAGTAAGAGCGACAATATAAGTATGATTACAACCGCAGAAACTTTATTTAAAACAAGTATTCCTGGAATAAAAGTTCGACCCTCTGTTTGGGTATCTTGAAGCATTTCCCGAAAAACTAAATTGATAAAAAACGGCAATCAAAAGGTCTGCAACACACATGGTTTTACATAATAGATGGCCATTATTCTATGCCGAAGTGTTTTTTGATAATATCTGTTTTCTCTTTTCTTTTAAGGCCCTTTGTCTGGAGGAGATCCGGGTTCTGATTGTACAGGAATCTTTGAACCTTAATATCCATAATCACCTTTGCGGGATTTCCCACAATCACCGAGTTTTCGGGGAATTTGCCCCGCAGTACACTTCCTGAGCCGATAATACAGTTATCTCCTACTGTTGTATTGGGAAGAATTGTGCAGTTGTTCCCGATGAAAACATTGTTGCCGATCTTTACTTTTCCAAAGAGATCGGCATTTTTTATTTCATCACGGAAACACCAAACCCCACCATCATGAGTTACAATCTCAGTATCGTCTGCGATGGCGACATGATCACCAATCTCAATCAGGTAAGGCTCAGTAGAGAAATTCATTGTTCCGATAAGGCAATTCTCTCCGATCTTCATCCCCTGCTTGCGCAGGTATTTTATTTTTGTATTGTTACTGGATTTTTCCAGTAACTTGATATGCAGCCGGTATAATATTGCCCTGAAATTCATTGTGTTGATTAAGGAATTAACCAGACGGTTAGTCTACCTTGGATTCTATGACATCAACAATAAACTGTCCAAACAGGGGTGCGACCCTGGCAGAAAATTCCACGTTAGGATGTGAATTATCCGGACTATGAGCATTCGAATCTGTAAGATACAAGCCACCTTCGGTTTCGTAATTGTAGAAATCCCAAATGAATATATTGTCTCCCTTTGCGTCCCATTCGTTTACCATCCAGGTATAAAAGTCCCGGGTTCTTATAGCTTCATCTTCCTTTGACTTCAGCTTTGTGTTTGCCGCAGGTGTCCATACGATAAATTTATTATTAGGAAATTCATGCATTTTCCTTTTTAAGGCATTGTATTGCAGTTTGTAGTTTTCTAAACTCTTAACATCTGAATTTATGTCAGGGGCTCCTGTGTCAGCAACTATCCTGCTGACAGGAAAACAGTGCTTGAAGATAATTACATTAAACTGTTTTGTCAAAATCTCAAGCGTGGGTTCTTCCATGAATGGCTCGGGTCCCGCATTTTTTACCCAGATATTGTAATAATCATAGGGATAGTTATTCCACCCGTAAGGGGCACTTTTGGGAAATGGCAGTTCACTTATCCTGTAAGATGTCTTATTTTTTCTGTTATAATTATCAAAATATTTCTGTACATCACCCTTTTTTGTGACCTTATAAATGTATCTGTTCGTATTGCCCATCCATACGGCATGGCCGGTACTGTGGTGCAGAAACACAATTTTCTTCATATTTTCATTATTTGATCCGCAACTGATTAACAGTATGGAGATTAAAATTATTAAGATTTGTTTCATATCCTGTTTGCCGAAAGATTAATAGCAAATATAACGACTATTCACTTAAAAAGGCAGAGCACGGTCTTACCGTGATTATATTTCAATTAGAATAGAGTAAATGAAAGAGGCTGTCCTTGTGGGATAGCCTCCTTTGTCTCTGTTTCAGATTACGCCTCAATTTTTTACGCACCTGACATACTTGCCGGCCGGTTTTTCGCCGGAGGCTCTGTAAACTTTTGCGTTATCCCCATCGAGCCTCCTGTACCATGCCCTGGTCGCATCATGTTCGGTAGCAGTCCACCAGTAACTGAGGATGTTCTGGTTGTAAAATGATCCGTCCTGATAAAATCTGTAACCTCCCGGAATTGCGGCAAAGCCACTTGCATTGTTTCCGGTTTGTCCTGCACTCCAGCCGGTGGAGTTCTTCATTTTGGTTCCCTGATCAGTTCCCCGCCAGCCCCAGACATCAAGCTCTGCCTGAGCCATTCCGATTGATTGTTCCATTGTCTTGTATTCTGCATCAGTAGCCACATGCCAGCCGGCAGGACATAATTTCCCGTTGTTAACTGCAAACCAGTTATATAAAGCTCCGTAAATAGGCTTGTTGAATGCCATATCGTTATTGTACCAGCAGTATGCACCGGTAGATAATCCGGCCCATGCAGAATTGCCTGTCACATTGGTTATAAGGGAATTATCATTGTACTTGGTGGTTTTAAGGTTTTCTGCCATCCAAATAGCAGATCCGATCTTAACTACAGTGTACTGATTTCCATCTAGATCTGCGATCTTGGTAATAAAAGTAAATTCTTCACCGTAGGAAGTCCCGGCTTCGTTGGTTGCATAGGCACGGGCATAGTATGTCGTTGCTGCAATCAAAGGTGAAAGAGTACTGGTAAAACTGTCTGACCCGGTTCCGTCATTAGTTTTTGGGTCAGCTATTGTTGGTTCACCTGTAGTATTCCAGCAAACACCCTTTGCTGTTATATCGCCGCCACCATCTGCAGTGATTTCGCCTCCTGACATGGCTGAGGTGACTGTTATTCCTGTAACCTCTGCAGTCACTAGGGTAGGAGCGGTCGCTTTTTTACATCCATAGATCAGAAAGATCATAGAGATCAGGCTGATTGCAGTCAATAGTGTTGATCTTTTTTTCATAATATTATTTAAAGTTAAAAGTTGTAAATTTTATTGTTTGTCAATAGAATATGATTCTATAATTACACTTTACTTAAACGTTAAATTGTATGGAAAGTTGCAAAACTAATTTTTGAGGCACCTGATATATTTTCCTCCCTTCTTTGATGTAGAAGCTTTGTATATGTCACTTCTTGAACTGTCAAGCCTTCTATACCATCCTCGATCGGCATCATGTTCAGTCGAATTCCACCAATAAGTGATAGAGGTAAGCAAGTAGAAAGCACCGGTTGCTCCATAGCGGTAACCGCCTGGCAGGGCAGTGAAACCGCTTGAGTTTGTGCCATTTCCTCCGGCATCCCATCCGGTGGTATCCTTCATTTGAGTTCCCTGGTCAGTACCACGCCAGCCCCAGACATCAACCTGGTCAGATGCCAGCCCAAGGTACACTTCCAGAGCACTAAATTCTACATCTGTAGGAACGTGCCACCCTGCGGGACACAAAGTCCCGGCCTTAACCGCGTACCAGTTGTAAAGGGCACCAAGAGTAGGTTTGTACGATATGTCATTATTGTACCAGCAGTAAGCTGCACTGGACAGGTTAGCCCAAGTGGTGTTGTTGGTTACATTTGGGATTGCTGAATTATTGTTATATTTTGTAGCCCTGAGGTTTTCAGCCATCCATACCTGGGTCCCAATTGTGACTGTACTGTAAAGATTTCCTTCCACATCTGCGACTTTGGTATTGAATATTTCTTCTTCTCCATAGACAGTCCATGCGCTGTTCTTGGCATAAGCACGAACATAGTATTTTGTCCCAGGAAGCAACCCGGTCATTTGACTTTGATAATGGCTGGTATCAGCACCATTGGTTGTGAATGAATCTGTTATGTCAGGCTCAGTCGATGTGCTCCAGCAAACTCCTTTTGCTGTAATTGCTGCGCCACCGTCGTAAGTGATTTTACCACCTGACATTGCTGTATTGGCTGTAATATCAGTAATTCCAATGGTTGTTACTTCAGGAGCTGCAATCCCGGTTACAAATACGATTTCGTTTCCATAAGCAATACCAATGCTGTTCTCAGCATAAGCTCTGGCGTGATATTGGGTGTTGGGAAGTAATCCGGTTATTGTTGTTGAGAAGGCTCCAGCTCCTTCTCCGTCAGTTGTGTGGAGGCCTTCAAATGATGGATCTATTGAAGTTCCCCAACAAACACCCCTGACTATGACTGGAGATCCTCCGTCATCAGTGACATTACCACTGATCGTAACGGAATTAATTGTAACATCTGTTTCTGGGTTAGTCTTTAACAACAGGTATTGTCGGGTCTTTTATGCAGCTGTTAAGAAGGAATGCTCCGCATAATAAAGATAACAGAATAATAAAGTAAGGTATTTCAACTGTACCTGATCTGCCTTTTAACTTTGAAATATTGAACCTGGCCATTAATTATAGAATAATTACTTAATAACAGCCACTTTGATAACTTATTATATCATGCAATCGTAGGAAAATGGCTTGATTATGCAAAATTAGATGAGATTCTTGGTACCGTCAAGCTTATTTTGACCAACATTATAAATCTATACCTGAATAAGGCTTTTTAACATTTACCGGGTAATCAACTCAACTGACAAAAGAAAAAGGGTTCGGAATGACGGGTTAGTTCTTAATGAACTTCTTTGTGGCGAATATTCTGTTCCCTGAGGTGATAATAACAATATATTGGCCGGTAGCAGAATTAGATAAGTCTAGCTGCCTTGTGTTTTCCCCTTCCACTAATAATCCATAATAAATAGTATTTCCTGACATATTAGTAATGATGACAGTGTTTTCTGCATACGGGAGGGGAGAAGATATATCGATTGAGAATTGCCCCGAGGTAGGATTGGGGAAGAGATTGATAATGTCAGGATATTTACTTTTTAATGTTACCGATATCTTCACTGCTGCAGAGACGCTTGCAGCGTTGTGATTATCAGTTACAACTGCAGTAATTTCATGAGTACCGGCTTTTAAACATTCAAATGTGACCAGCCAGGGAGATGAAAAGCTTTCGCCGATTTTACTGGTACCGTTAAAATATTCGACCTTCCTGATATCCCCGTCTGAATCTGAGGCTTCTGCAGTAAGAGTAATAGTCGCCGGAGCTTCAAATGAACTTTCGTTTTCAGGGGATGTAATATTGATAACTGGTATTTGGTTTATGGCAGGTGCTGCTTTTTCAACGACAGCTGCCACAGGATCCGAGATAGTTTTTGAATTTAAGTTATCCGTGGCTACAGCAGTCAGCGAATATGTTCCTTCAGGCACCTCTTTCCAGGTAAATGAATAAGGCGGTGTGGCTTTTTCTCCAAGTTTGGATGTACCGTTATAGAACTCTACTTTGGTGATCGTACCATCGGGATCGGAAGCGACAGCATCAATGGTGATTGTAGCTGGTGAAATGAATGAATTGCTTTTAGAGGGTGACGAGATACTAACGACAGGTGGATTGTTGACAACTGGCGCTGCATAAACTACTGCTCCAACCTGCCATTTTCCATTTTGTGCAGTTGTTGCAGGGTCTGTTGTTCCCCACCTGGCATTAATTGAAAGCCCATCTTTCCATGTTGAGCCTAAATCAGTGCCATAGTCAAGTCTTGCTGCCGGCACGAAATTGACATAGTCTTTAAAATTTGGATTAATAACCACAGAATGAGTATCATAACCTAGAGCCTGCCATTGTGCAAATGTTTTAGCTGAGCCACAATAATCAAACATTGGAGTACCTGATTCACAATAAAAAATATTATAGTCAGATTCTAATCCGGTTAGACTTTCAACATCATCGATCTGTATACAATATGTTTGATATTTTGTATAAAAGATGTTGTTAAAGATTTTTGTACCATGAGAGACAGAAATTGGTGAAACATCTGTGTTTGTGTAAATATCAATTAAGCCGCGCCAGGTTTCAGAAGTTGTTCTATCCGTGTACAGGGTATTGTTATATATATACACATTGCTCATCCCTTTTACGTTTATGGCGACAGCGCCGCTTTTAACTATATTATAAGCTACTCCGCCGGCTGAATTACTCATATTACTTGCGGATTTACGGATAATCCCCATTGGTACATGATCGAGATAATTGTATTTGATTAATGCATTGATATTGTTGCCGGCAAATAGGCCGTGGGTAATACATTTTTTATCGGTTCCACTCCAGGTAAATTTATTACCGGTTATAATTTCACCGTCGAGATTATTATTTGTAATTGCAGGGTTTTCATCTCCAGCCTGTAGCATATACCCAAACCGGTTTACGGAAGAAATGGAGTTATTCCTGAAAGTCAATGCTGTTGGCACGGATCGCGGAATATTTACTCCCAGCCAGGTATCATCAGAATTTGTGTAAGTCTGTCCTTCTATTGTAAGGATGGTCTGAGAGTTAGCAGCCAATCCTGTTAACAGAAAAAATGCCAGAAGCATGTATCTCATAAGCCAGTCTTATTTGACAAATATGCAATTTATTTTGACTAACACATACTTTTATACGATGAATGGCAATTATTGTTGCAATAATGATTGATTTCAAGTAGGGATAAAAACGGCTAATTGCGGTAAGTGCTGCGACTTTAAAAATGTATCCTGTTGTAAGGTCTGTTCGTCAAAATACTCTGGATTTTGACAAATGATTGCCTGCAACATGTTAACAGAGCAATTCGTTAGGTGTATTTATTATTATTGTTAGTAAATTGTATCGTATAAGGCATTTTTAGGTGGTATTCAACCCCCCGGCATTTGGCGACGAGCAATTGTTTACTTAATTTCACGTTTCTGAATTATTGTTTGACGCCTTGACAGACCTGGCATCCTGTAACTGAAAGAATTGTTTGGAATATAGTCTAAAAAAGACTCTATGAAACACAATTACAATAAGTTACGATAAGATGCAATTGGGACTGACGGGGCGGAAGCATGCAAAACAATAAGATAAAAGACAAAAGGCGCAAGACAAAAGACTTAAGTAAAAACCTTAAACTTTTGCAGTAGCAATAAAGGAATGAAAAAAGGATACCCTACATGGATCCTATATGTAAGGAGGAAGTCACTTGACTTCTTCAACAGTCATTCTGTGCCCAGATGGATGGTCTTTTTTTTGGACGCCATTTCGGTATTTTTTATTTTCCTCATTGCATATCTGCTGCGGTTTAACTTTAATATTCCTGATGAAAGACTGGACTATATTTTATATCAGGGCTTTATAGCGGTTTGCTTCTATTCGATTTTCAGTCTTGTATTTCGCTCCTATACGGGACTTATCCGTCATGCAACTCTGACAGATATTTCACTTGTATTTCTTGTTACGACATGTTCAACCGGTTCACTCCTTATTTTCTCTTTTTGCGGGAGACTCTTTAACTGGAGTGAGGTTCTGACCATTCCCTATTCGATTATTCTAATCCATTATGCTACTATTACCGTCTTTTTGTTTTTTGGACGTGTATTTATTAAATTAATCTTCAGGTTTGTATCAGATACTTCGGTTAACAAAAGGAGGGTTCTTATCTATGGCGCGGGTGAACTGGGATTTACAGTCAAACGCGTAATTCTTAGCAATCCCAATTATGGTTTGTATGTTACCGGGTTCATTGATAATGATAAGAATTACCAGGGCAAAAAGATTAATGGTATCCCGGTTTATGGAATTTCTGCACTTTCACCGGAGTTTCTCTCTGAAAAAAAGGTTGAATGCCTGATCCTTGCCAAGAAGGATATCAAAGTAAGTGAAAAGAGCCTGATCATCCGCTCTGCAATTAAGCTGGGAATTGAAGTACTTGATACACCTGAAGTTGATAAATGGCTGAACGGTCAGCTTCATACAAATCATTTTGAAAGAATAAAACTGGAGGATCTGCTGGGCAGAGAGCCTATTAAGCTCGACCTTGGGATGATCAGGATGGGGCTGACTAACAAAACGATCATGATAACAGGTGCTGCCGGATCAATAGGCTCAGAGATCGTTCGTCAGCTTACCCGTTTCAACATGAAAAGGGTTATTCTTGTTGACCAGGCAGAGACACCACTTTTCTATCTTCAGAATGAGCTTAAGGAGAAATTCATTAATTTACAGTTCCATGTGCTGCCTGCAGATGTAACAAACGCTGCTAAAATGGACCTGATATTTCGGGAATATCGCCCTGATGTTATATTTCATGCAGCAGCCTATAAGCATGTTTCACTCATGGAAGAGAACCCGCATGAAGCTATTCGTGTAAATGTGGGCGGAACCAAGGTCCTGACAAATCTGGCAATGAAATATAATGTCGGCAAGTTCGTGATGATCTCAACCGACAAGTCTGTAAATCCTACGAGTGTGATGGGCGCATCGAAGAGATTATGCGAGCAGGTTGTGCAATCAAAAGCTCAGAAAAAGGGTAATAAAACACAATTTATCATTACCAGGTTTGGAAATGTGCTGGGTTCAAACGGTTCTGTGATCCCGCTTTTCACTCATCAAATAGAAAAAGGGGGGCCTGTGACTGTCACCCATCCTGACATATACAGGTATTTTATGACCATACCCGAAGCCTGTCAGTTGGTTCTGGAGGCAGGGTTTATGGGTATTGGGGGCGAAATTTTTGTTTTCGATATGGGACAACCGGTTAAGATTGCTGAGTTGGCTAATGCCATGATACAGCTCTCAGGGCTTATTCCCGGCAAGGATATACAGATAGTTTATACAGGATTACGTCCAGGGGAGAAGCTATATGAAGAATTGCTGACTGATAAAGAAACAACACTGCCAACGTATCACCCAAAGATAAAGAAAGCACAGGTTGAAGATATTGACGGCCAGGCTGTGCTTACAAGTATTAATGAACTTATTGACAAATTATACACGTTGACGCAGGAGGAAGTGGTTGCAATAATGAAAGATTTAATTCCAGAGTACAGGACAACAAATGGGAAATTCAATATATCAGAAGAGGCAAGACTTGAGAATAATGGGTCCTCCGAGGCTTAAACTCATGAGAAGAGCTAGGGCAGCGGGTTCAGAGCTCTAATCTCAGGGCAATAAGATTTAAAGTAAGATCCTTCTCCGCCTAAGTTAGGAGGGGGCCGAGCGTTAATAAATAGCCCTGCGGGCTATTTTAGCGAAGGCGCCAGACTGCAGGGAGGGAGTACAGGAAGTTGGAGGGGGGAGGTGGTCTGTCGAATTAAATTGCAGATAACAATAATAAAAGTACAACTAAACAGTGTAACTCTTTGGCAAACTCAGTGTTACTCTGTGGTAAAATAAAAATTATGGATTTTAACGGAAAATGTTTACTGATCACCGGAGGTACCGGCTCTTTCGGAAATGCGGTTTTACGGCGGTTCTTAAATACGGAAATCAGTGAGATAAGGATTTTCAGTCGCGATGAAAAGAAGCAGGATGACATGCGGCAGTTCTATAAAAATCCAAAAGTTAAATATTTCATAGGTGACGTTCGCGACCGCCAAAGCATTGACAATGCCATGCAGGACGTTGACTATGTCTTTCATGCTGCTGCCCTGAAGCAGGTACCTTCATGCGAGTTCTTTCCTGCTGAAGCAGTAAGAACCAATGTTCTGGGTTGCGAGAACGTACTGACCTCTGCCCAGTTCATCAATGTAAAGAAAGTCATAGTACTGAGTACCGACAAAGCTGTCTATCCTATCAATGCCATGGGAATGACCAAGGCGCTGAGTGAGAAGATCATGGTGGCAAAGTCACGGAATCTCAATGGCTCCGGAACAGTATTCTGCGGTACCAGGTATGGTAATGTCATGGCATCCAGGGGATCGGTTATTCCTCTGTTTGTCAATCAGATGAAGCATAATCAGCCAGTGACGGTCACTGATCCGAATATGACCAGGTTCATGATGAGCTCTGGAGAGTGCTGTTGAACTTGTTCTGTTTGCATTTCAGAACGGGCAGAATGGCGACCTGTTTGTAAAGAAATCTCCGGCAACCACTATTGCCAGCCTTGCTCAGGCTATTAAGGAGCTGTATAATTCATACTTCCGAGATCAAGATCATTGGAACCCGCGCACGGTGAGAAGCTTTATGAAACCCTTGTGAACCGTGAGGAGATGGTCAAGGCTGATGATATGGGCGATTATTTTAAGATCCCGGCAGATACCCGCGATCTTAACTACAACAAGTTCTTCACTGAAGGCACGGAAGCTGTTTCGCAGAGCTGAGGAATACACTTCTCATAATACTCTGCGGTTGAATATTGAGGAAACCAAAGAACTCCTGCTTAGTCTCAGTTTCATCAGGCAGGATGTTCTGAATGAGAAGCCTGAGATGGTTTATGAACCATAAGGAAGTTGGGAGTGACTAAAGTGCACTAGAGTGACCTAGAAGTTGACTCAAGGAAATTAGTATGACTTAATGATTTAATAGATATGGGCAATAAAGTAACTATTCTGTTCGCTCTGGCTTTTTTATTGTTTCCAGGATGTTAACGGTCAGGATAACAACTACAATTTTAATGTTCAGGCACTGGGAGGATATACCACACCTGGTCTTGTTCCTTTCTGGTTAAGATCGAATCAGTATGGCAGCATTCCGCTCGATGGTGCTTCTTTAAGTCTTATTGGCTCTGCTCGCAAGGATTATGATCTTTTCGAAAGACAAGCTTTTCGACTGGGGAGCTTCTTTTGAAGGCTCGTGCCAATCTTGGACAAGGCTCAAACTTAACCCTGATTGAAGGCTACGGCAAAATACGTCTTGAGTATCTTTGAGTTCAGAGCAGGCCGTTCAAAAGAGATAATGGGCCTTTGTGACACAACGTTATCTTCGGGTTCATGGTCAGTATCAGGCAATAATCTTGGGATTCCGGAAGTAGAGGTATCTGTTCCGGAATTCTTCATTATACCATGGCTGGGTCAATTATTTGCTTTTAAGGGTAACTTTTCCCATGGCTGGATGGGTGATGTATTGCGTGATGAAGCAGGTATCGAAGAAGCAGATACTGTACAATTAAAATCATTTCTTCATCAGAAATCACTTTATGGCCGATTTGGTAAACCTTCATGGAGATTTAAGCTTTATGGAGGATTTAACCATCAGGTTGTCTGGGGTAATGAACAAGAATACTATAATGATGATTATACATTATCACCTATTGAAACATATTTTTATGTAATAACTGGTAAACAATATAGTAATGGCAGTATTCAGGAGGAAAGGCAGGGAAATCATTTAGGATCTATTGATCATTGGTTTTGAATATGAATTTGAAAAAGTAAAATTATTTCTTTACCGGCAAAATTTTTATGAAGCAGGAGCTCTTGCTCATCTGGCAAATATTCAGGATGGGTTTAATGGTATCAGTATTGAAAATATACAATAATGATAACAAACCAGTTATTTGGAGAAAATTGCTTTTCGAATTTCTCTATACAAAAAACCAGGCAGGAGAGCCATGGTCTCCTCAACAGGTTCACCCTATGAACCATATTATAATCATGGTCAATATATTAATGGCTGGTCTTATAATGGATACAGGATTGGGAAATCCGTTTATTACTACAAGAACTAGATGCCAGAGAAGAGCTACCTTCATCCCGGAGAGTATTTTATTAATAATCGTGTATTAGCTTTTCATCTCGGGTGTGAGGGATCAGTAAGAAGTATGAATTATATCTTCAAGGCATCATGGTCAAAGAATTATGGCACCTATTGGACAACAGATGAAGAGCAATCGACAGATATTCCAAATCCAGGAGCTTATGGCATTTTTGGTGAGCAGGAACAGCTTTCAACCTATCTTGAATTGAACAGAGAACTCAAAAATGGTTTTAACCTCGGATTTATTGGAGCATTTGATTACGGAGATCTCTTATATAATTCATTTGGGGTTTTCTTTAAAGCCTCTTATTCATTCAATTTAATTAGACACTTCTGCACCTTAGTGATAACCTTTGAGTACATTAGTGGTAAAACTCTAAGAATTCTGCGAAACTCAGCGCTTTCATCTGTGCACCTCTGCAGGAAATAATAACTATGATTAAAATCGGAATCACCGGCCAGGCCGGATTTATTGGAACACATCTATATAATTTTCTTGGACTTAAGAAAGACGAAGTCACTCGAATTCCATTTCAGGATGACTTTTTTTCTGACCAGGCTAAACTGGAGTCCTTTGTAAAGCAATGTGACGCAATTGTTCATCTTGCTGCACTCAACCGGCATAATGATCCTCAGACCATTTATGATACCAATATTGGGCTGGTAAAAAAGCTGATTTCAGCTCTTGAAAATACCGGATCAAAGCCTCATATTCTTTTCTCTTCCTCAACTCAGGAAGAACGAGATAATATATTCGGAAAATCAAAACGAGAAGGAAGGGAGATGCTTGCTCAGTGGGCTGAGAGGAACGGAGCCCTTTTCACAGGAATGGTTATTCCCAATGTATTCGGACCATTTGGGAATCCATATTATAATTCGGTTGTTGCCACATTCTCTCACCAGTTGACACATGATGAAGAACCTAAAATAGAGGTTGATGCTCAGTTAAAACTGATCTATATTGGTGACCTGGTGAAAATAATTTATTACCTTATCACCAATAAGGTAGCCGACAAGGAATTTAAGGTACCACCAACAGATGAAGCGAAGGTTACCGAAATACTTACCCTGCTTCAGAGTTTCAAAGATCAGTATCTTGAGAATGGAATTTTACCTGACCTTACTGATCCTTTTGAACGTAACCTCTTCAATACATTTGTCTGCTATATTGATCATTCAAAATATTTTCCGTTTAAACTGAAGCAGAGTACTGATGAGAGAGGTTCATTTGTGAGACAGTTAAACTCAACAGTGGTGGACAAGTATCCTTTTCAACAACAAAGCCTGGAATTACAAGGGGTAATCATTTCCATACCCGCAAAGCCGAGCGGTTTGCAGTTATAAAAGGCAAAGCTCTGATTCAGCTAAGAAGAATTGGAACAGACAAGGTTCTGAATTTTGAACTTGATGGAAATGAACCTGCCTATGTTGACATGCCCATCTGGCATACACATAACATTACCAACATCGGAGACGAAGATCTGTACACAATTTTCTGGATCAGCGAGTTCTATGATCCCTCCGATCCTGATACCTTCTTTGAAAAGTTTAAAAACAGTGTAACTCAGTGCTTAACTCTGTGATCACTCTGTGGTTAAATACTTATATAAATTTAATACAATGAATAAATCAAAACTTAAAGTACTGACTGTTGTTGGAACCAGACCTGAAATTATCCGCTTTTCACGGGTAATGTCCTTGCTTGATGAACATGTCAATCATATTATTGCTCATACCGGTCAGAATTATGACTATGAACTGAATGAAATATTTTTCAAAGATCTTGAACTTACGCAAACCTGATTATTTTCTTAATGTTGATGTTTCATCGCTTGGAAGCTTCAGTCGGAGATATTATCAGAAAATCCGGCGAATTACTTCGCAAAGAGAAACCTGATGCCCTTCTTGTCCTTGGCGACACCAATTCATGTCTCTCCGCCTACATGGCTAAGAGGCTGCATATTCCTATCTTCCATATGGAAGCCGGCAACCGCTGTTTCGACTTTAATGTCCCGGAGGAGATCAACAGGCGGATCATTGATCACATTGCCGATTTCAATCTTGTTTACACTGAGCATGCCCGTCGTCACCTTATCTCCGAAGGTCTTCCTCACCGCCGCATCTACCTCACTGGCTCACCCATGTTTGAAGTATTGAACTATTACAAACCCAAAATAGAAGCTTCAACAATCTTCAGCAGATATTTACTCAGATCACCAGCTGCAACAGACTGAACAGAACTGGAACAGAATACTTTCGTTGTTTCCACTCATCGTGAAGAAAACGTTGATAATCCTGAAAACCTTAAGAAGATACTTTTAATTCTGAACCGCCTTGCCGAAGATTACAAGTTGCCTGTTATCGTCTCGACTCATCCGCGTACACGAAACGACTGGAAACAATGACGGAGATTAAGATGAATTCACTTATTCAATTCCTTAAACCCTTTGGTTTCACTGATTATGTTCATCTTCAGATGAATGCTCTGTGCACTATTTCTGACAGTGGAACCATCAGTGAAGAATCTGCCATTCTTAATTTCCCTGCTATATCCCTTCGCAATTCCATGGAGCGGCCAGAAGCGCAGGATGCAGGCACAATTATTCTTACAGGATTTGATCCGGATGTTGTGCTTAATTCAATAGAATTAGCCATTAATGAACATAAAAACAATATTTCAAAACAAATTCCAGCTGACTACCAGGTCCCTGATACTTCCTGGAGAGTTTTGAAATTGATACAAGGATTATCATCGTTGTCAAATAAGTGGCACGGAGTAATCCAGTAAATACAATAGCTGATAACTGACATGAAACTGCTGATCAGTAAATGACCAGTTACCAAGTCACTCAGTTACAAGTCACCTCATAAGCAATATCTTTGTGTATTTTTATATTCTAATTCCTAATAATGATGAAAATGCGCAATTCAATCATCTTGATTTCATTATCAATCATTTTAATATTGAGTTCCTGTGTTTCAAAGAAAAAACTGACATATCTCCAGTATTCGGACAAGTCTGGTGATTACTGATATTTCAGAAATGATTTCAGGACTTCTGTGACTCCGGCTGCATATAAGATAATGCCTTATGATAACCTCTATATCAGGGTATTAACTCCTGATCCTCAATGGTCAGCATTGTTTAATATCGATACCGGTACAGGCAGGATTGACACAGGAGAGTGCTGGCTTATCAGGTTATTCAGTAGATATAGATGGTAATATTGAAATACCTTATGTTGGTAAGGTGAATGTTGCCGGTAAAACACTTTCTGAAGTAAAGGTTGAATTGGATTCAATTTTTAAAAATTATGTAACTGATGCAGCAATAACAGTCAGGCTGGTTAATAATGCTGTGAGTATAATTGGGGAAGTGAATGCATCCGGGAAGATATGTTATATATAAGGACCGTATAAATATTTTCGAAGCTCTTTCGCTGGCCGGTGATCTGAGTGATTTATAGTAATCGTCAAAAAGTACAGTTAATAAGACCATCACCTTATGGGCCAATAGTTAAGGAATTTTCTCTTGCAGACAGAAGCATTCTGACATCAGAATTTTACTATATAATGCCTAATGATATTATTTATGCTATACCTATGCAAGGGAGATCATTTGCAGACTAATACTTCTATCTACACTTTATTCTTAACAACAATTACAACTGCTCTTGTAATAATAAGTTACTTCCAGAATTCTGTAATTGAAATGATAATCATAAGACTATTAACATGATAAATTTATCTTCAACTGATTGAAGTATAATTTTAATATTCTAATAATCTTTTACAGAAATAAAAGCAGAACAAACAATGATGATGAAAAATCAACAACTTTCAGCAGGAACAACAGAGTAAACAACCTCAGGAAGCGAAGTGGAATTGATCTACTAGTTATCTTTTCATTGATTATAAAGAATTGGTACTGGTTTGTAATAGCAATTGTAGTAGCCTTTTTTTGTGCCCGTTTTTATATTGGTCATACTATGCCTGTTTACCGGACATCAGCCACAATTCTTATAAATGAAACTGAAGAAAGACCATTGGTAGATAACTCTGAACTTTTGCAGGGTCTTGGCCTTCCGGGAGGAATGAAAAACCTGGAAAATCAGATTATGATACTTAAATCAAGAGCACTGACTGAAAGTACATCTGAAAGAATTACCTTTTGAAATTGAATACTATTTCAAGACAATTAGAAACAAGTTCCGATTTATCCTGAAATCCATAAAGATTATTTCTGATAATGAAATTCCTCTTCCAAAGGATACTGAGTTTTCAATTAGTTTTCTGGGTAATAATATGTTCAATATTGAATCTGAATCTGATAATTTTCCGTTTCAAAAAACAGCTTCCTTTGGAGAAACTATTGAAATTCCGGGAGGCAGTTTCAGGATTGAATGCAGGAATGAGGAATGGTTTAATAATAATAAAGACAGGAAGCTATATTTTATTATTCATAGTCATGACTAGCTTAGTAAACTATTATCAGCAGTCGGATTAATGTTGAACTAGTATCCAGAGAAGGATCCATTTTGAATATTAGTATGGATGGGACAAATCAGAGCTAAGGATGTGGATTTTCTTAATAAACATATTGAAGGTTTTCAGGCCATTTCTCTGATAAAAAAAATACAGAGGCTGAAAGAAGAATACAATTCATTGATGATCAGCTTATTGGAATTTCTGATTCTCTTTCAATAACAGAGAACAAGCTTCAACAATTCCGTTCATCACACAGAGTGATGGACCTTTCTGCTCAGGGGCAGGCTATTATTGGACAGGTAACACTTCTTGAAAATGAAAGAGCTCGTCTTAACCTTGAGGCAAACTATTACGATTATCTTGCAGACTATCTTGCTAAAGATGTATCCGGAGAAATACCTATTGTTCCTATCACTATGGGTATTACTGATCCGGGGCTCACAAGACTTGTGGAAGAACTGGCTGAACTTCAGGGACAGTTATCCACCAGAGGAGCAGGTGAAATGAATCCTTTGCAAAGAAATCTTGAACAGAGAGTACGTACTGCAAAAGATGCTCTTACGGGAAACACTTAATGGTCTCAGAAGAGCAAACAGTCTGGCAAGATCTGAAAATCAGGAACAAATTAACAGGGCAAATGCTCAGGCATCTGCTTTGCCTGTAACAGAAAGACAACTTCTTGGTATTGAGAGAAAATTCAAGCTTAACGATGAATATATACATTTCTTCTTGAAACCAGAGCTGAACAGCAAATGCAAAAGGCATCAAACAGGGCTGACAGCGAGGTTATTGACCCTGCAGATGCACGTTTCAGTACTCATGATTTCACCAAATCCGATTAAAGCTATATCTTATTGCATTGTTTGCAGGTTTCGGAATTCCTTTTTTAATAATATTATTTAAATTTCTTGTTTAACAAAAAACTTAAAGATGAAGATATCAGGAAGATGACAGATATACCTGTTGTTGGTAATATACCACATAGTACAGAGAAAACCAATACTGTAGTGTTTGATTATCCTAATTCAACAATAGCTGAAGCTTTTCGTTTGCTGAGATCAAGGATGCAGTTCTTTACAAAAGAAGCCAAAGCTCCTGTATTTTAGTAACCTCATCAATGCCCGGAGATGGGAAAACATTTACAGCAATAAATCTGGCATCAGTATATAGTCTGCTGGGTAAGAAAACTATTCTGGTTGGTTTTGATTTGAGAAAACCGAAAATATTTCAGGATTTTAACCTTAGCAATGAAAAAGGTGTTTCTACATGGCTGATTGGTAAAGATAAGTTACAGGATATTATACAGGAAACTTCTTTGAAAATTTATCGGTAATTTCAGCAGGACCAGTTCCTCCAAATCCATCTGAACTTACTGCTCTGGGAAAGACAGATGAACTTATTTAAATTGCTTAAAGAAAGATATGATTATATAATAATTGACTCATCTCCGATAGGAGTTGTTTCTGATACATTCCATCTGGCTTCTCTTGCAGATGCATGTCTGCTGGTGGTCAGACCAGGAATACATTAAGAGATATGTTTGAGAATACTTTAAATGAGATTAATATCAAGTGGTATAAAAGGTGTAAGTCTGGTAATAAATGATATTCAATCAGATAGTAAACATTATGGCTATGGAGAAAAATATGGATATACAAGTGATAAGAAACGATCGAAAGGATTATTAGCTAAAAGAATTAAATCATAAATTAATCTGGTACATACCTTTTATACAGTTGATCCAGCTCCAAATACTTTATGGAACCGTTATAATTGATTTGCCAAAGTATCTGGATTTGCGAGGCAACCTCTCATTCATCGAGGAAGATACACATTTGCCATTTAAGATCAGACGTGTTTACTGGATTTATGATGTACCAGGAGGTGAACAGAGAGGAGGTCATGCCTTCAAGGAAACAGAAGAATTTATTGTGGCATTATCGGGTAGCTTTGATGTTGTGCTCCATGATGGTAAAATGGAAAACCGGTATTTCTTAACAGATCTTATTATGGGATTTTTGTACCAAAGATGATATGGCGAGTTTTGGAGAATTTTTCCACAAATTCTTTGGCTTTGATCATTGCCTCTACAGATTACAGCGAAGCAGATTATATAAGAGATTTCAACTCTTATAAGCGATTAAAAGATTTGTGAAACAGTTAATTACAGATATTAACTCTTGCTATGTTATTGAATTGTCAAAGATCCAAAATCAGGCTGGTAATATCACGATTATACAGAATGGTGATCATCAGTCATTTGATATTAGAAGGGTTTATTATTTGTATGATGTGCCAGGTGGTGCAGAAAGAGGTGGTCATGCTCATAAAAAGTTATTTCAAATAGTTGTAGCAGCTAGCGGATCATTTGATGTGATAATTGATGACGGTAAAAACAAAAAGACAATTCAACTTAATCGGCCTTATTTCGGATTATTTATAGTACCTGGCATATGGAGGGAAATCGTAAACTTCTCTTCTGGTTCAATATGTCTTGTTCTAGCAACGGAAAAGTACTGTGAGGATGATTATATACGGGACTATTCAGAATTCATTAGGTTAAAAAACGTTAAGCATGCTGATTGAAGTTGATTCTATACATATGCTATTCATTTTCCTATTGATCCACATCCATTTATTTCAAATCAGTTTATAGAACTAAATGAAAGAAAGACTGAAAAAATAATCAGGCTATTGAGGAATAGTAATAAACCAATGATCGGGCTTATCGCCGGAATAAAAAATGGCGTTCTACAGTCGCCTTTTTCAGCACCTTTTGGAGGCTTCCATTTTCGGAATGAAATTATTTACACAGGGGAATTAGATAATTATCTAATCTCGTTAAAGGAATATATCAAATCGAACAGATTAAAAGGCATTGAAATTACACTCCCTCCTGATATTTACCATTTAACTTTTAATGCTAAAATTGTTAATTCATTATTTCGTAATGGATTTCAGATAAAATTACTCGATATAACAAACTGGGTCAATCTGCATGAATTTAATGGAGCCTTTATACTTAAAAGCTCTAAGAAATACTACAATCAAGCAGTAAGACATAACCTAACCTTTGAAATAGCATCTCTTGAAGAAGATAAAAGAAGTGTATTTGATCTTATTCTGGCAACCGAGCAAAATTTAACCGCTCTATTTATATGACTCTGGATGATATCATTCATACGAGTAAATTATGGCCAGTAGATTTTTTTAAAGTGATGGCTGCTGATCGTACAATTGTAGCTTCTGCAATTTTTTACCGATACCATCCCGAGATATGTTATGGTGTCTTCTGGGGTGATAATGAAGTAGGCAGACCTATAAGAGCCATGGATTTTTTAACATTTAAGCTTTGGTCTCATTATAAAAATTTAGGGTATAAATTTATTGATCTTGGAATTTCAACAGAAGCAGGGTTACCAAATGAAGGACTTTTACGCTTTAAAGAAAGTCATGAGGCTTTTTCTTCATTGCGGTACAAGTTTTTTTGGAATAATGAAGAAGTAATTAGATGAATTTAAAATGCTCACCCTCATCATCAATTTTACATTAACTAGCGCAGTTACAAAAAACACGAATTGATAAGGATCAACTCACGTAAACCTTTTAATGATTAAGTTTCTCGACCTTAAAGCAATAAATGATAGCTTTGAACCTGAGTTATCAAAAGTAATTCAAAGGGTTATTAAATCAGGCTGGTATTTACAGGGTGCTGAATTAATGGCTTTTGAAAAAGAATATTCGGAATACATCGGTACTAAACACTGTATAGGTGTGGCCAATGGGCTTGACGCATTGAGGCTAATTCTAAAAGGTTATATTGAAGTTGGATTTACTGACAGAAGGTGATGAGGTTATCGTGCCTGCAAACACATTCATTGCATCTATTCTTGCTATTACCGAGAACCGATTAATGCCGGTATTTGTCGAACCTGATATCAACACATATAATCTAAATATCTCCTGTATTGAGGAGCACATTACTCAGCGCACTAAGGCCATTATGGTGGTCCATTTATACGGTCAGGCTTGCTGGTCTTTAAAGCTTTCAGAGATAGCAGCAAAATACAAACTTAAGATTATTGAAGACAACGCACAGGCAGCCGGGGCAATGATCAAGGCTCAGAACAACCAGGAGCCGGTTTTAAAGCGTACCGGGTCTCTGGGTGATGCATCTGGACATAGCTTTTATCCAGGCAAGAATTTAGGAGCTCTAGGAGATGGAGGCGCTGTCACTACTAATGATGATGAGCTTGCTGCAGTTATCAGAACCTTAGCAAATTACGGATCGATAAAAAAATATGTACATAAATATACAGGTCTGAATTCAAGACTTGATGAAATTCAGGCAGCTATTATACGGGTAAAGTTACCCCGACTTGATGTTGATAATCAGCGCCGCCGTGAAATCGCAAAAATTTACATTGATAATAACACAAATCCTGATATTATCTTACCCGGACCCCTTAACTGCCCTGGCTGCACCCTGCTTAATGCCTTAGATCATGTCTGGCATCTTTTTGTCATCCGGTCAATTAATCGAAACCAATTACAGGAATATATGAGCAGGCATGGAATTCAGACCTTGATTCACTACCCTATTCCTCCTCATAAACAAGAAGCTTATAAGAAAATGGGTGATTTTAAATTACCTGTCACTGAACTGATACACAAAGAAGTCCTGAGTTTGCCTATTAGTGCCGTAATGACTAATAATGAAATTATGGAAGTGATAGGAGTAATGAATGCCTTTGGATTCCAGAATGACATTCTTTAAGATTCATGATTGAATTGAAATGTTAGGAAAGATGGATTGGACCTTGTACTCGGATTTTGAATTCTTAATGAGACAGTAAAATTGCGATGGTCTTGAAAAAATATGACCTTAATTAGATTGGCCGACATCAACCACCTCAATTTTTAATTATATCATGTTATTTAAGAATTTCATTATAGTATTCAATCATTATAAAAGAGAAACTACCTTATCATAAACTATACTTATAAATAATAACAGATTCATTGCATAGACAAACCCAGAAGAATTGTTTGATTTTAGTTTTATATAAGACAGGTTGCTGAAATTTTTACTGATAAAATAAGTCTCATACCTTAACAAATTTTAAAGCCTCACATATTTATCTTCCTAATCCTCACTATCCATTTGACTGAACAACAGAAGTCATATCGTCAGATTTTTAAAGCGACCTCGATATTTGGAGGAGTTCAGGTTTTTGATATTTTAATTTCAATTGTTAAATCAAAATTTGTTGCTATACTTCTCGGTCCCGCAGGAATGGGTATTGCCGGGCTATTAACAGCCACATCTGGTTTTGTATTTTCTTTAACAAATTTTGGACTTGGAACCAGTGCTGTAAAGAATGTCGCTGCTGCAGCGGCGACCGGAGATGATGCCAGAGTAGCGACCGTTGTAACAGTACTTCGTAGGTTGGTATGGGTGACCGGGATTTTTGGTATGATTGTAACAGCAGTTTTGTCTCCCTGGCTTAGCGAGCTTACATTCGGTAATAAGGATTATACACTTGCATTTATTTGGATATCTGTCACGCTTCTTTTCCGACAGCTAAGTACAGGGCAGATAGTTTTATTGCGAGGACTTCGCAAAATCCAATATCTTGCCAAAGCAAATGTTGCTGGGGCCTCCATTGGACTTATAATTTCCATACCTGTTTATTATATATGGAAGCTTAATGGGATTGTACCTGTGATAATTATTAGTTCTCTAACTGCCATGATTCTCTCCTGGCATTTTGCCAGGAAAATCAAGATCGGATCGATTAAGATCACTGCAAAAAAAACAATTGCTGAAGGCAGAGATATGTTGAGGATGGGATTTATCTTAAGTCTAAGCGGGATTATAACCGTTGGTTTTTCCTACATAATAAAAATCTATATCAGTAATACAGGCGGGATTGAACAGGTTGGTTTGTATACAGCAGGGTTTGCAGTAATAAACACATATGTGGGAATGGTTTTTACAGCTATGAGCACAGATTACTATGCGAGGCTCTCTTCAATTGCACATAATAATATTGAAAGTCGACAATTAATAAATCAGCAGGCAGAGATTGCCATTTTAATTCTTTCGCCCATCCTTGCAGTTTTTCTGATCTTCATAAACTGGATAGTAATATTAATCTATTCTCAGAAGTTCATTGTTATAAACGATATGATACACTGGGCTGCACTTGGAATATATTTTAAGGCAGCCAGCTGGTCAATAGCGTTTATTTTGCTTGCTAAAGGAGCCACAAAAACCTTCTTCTGGAGTGAGTTTGTAGCGAATGTGTACGTATTAATGTTTAATGTAATAGGGTATAAACTGGCCGGACTGGAAGGTATAGGAATCTCATTTCTTCTGGGTTATTTTGTCTATTTTTTACAGGTTCTTTTAATCGCAAGGAGGAAATATGAGTTTTCATTTGAAAAGGAGTTCTATCAGGTTGCTGGATTGCAACTGCTTCTTGGATTGCTTTGCTTTGCAGTTATGAGAGTTTTGGGAGCTCCCTGGACATATATTGCAGGCACATTGTTAATTCTCATTTCTGTATCATTTTCTTTCAGGGAGATGAATAGGAGGCTTGATATTAAATCGTTAATAAACAATAAATTACAAAATGAGTAAGAGTAGAATTAAAGTGTTTCATGGCCTTGTAAATTATGGAACCCAGGCCGGTTTGCTGGCACGCGGATTGCGAGAAGAAGGCTTTGATGCCATATCAGTATCACTTCCAGACCCGTACAAGAGATTGATTGATATTGAATTATTATATGGTGGTAATATTATACAAAAAGTATTCAAACACACATGGAATTGGCTTAGACGTTTTTATTGGTTTTTCAGATATAATACTTTTCATTTTTATTATGGAACCAGTTTGTTCCCTTATCAGGTGGATTTGCCTTTGTATAAACTCCTTGGCAAGAAATTAGTGACGCATTATCTGGGTGGAGATGTAATGTGTTATAAGACTTGCGCTGACCGTTATGATCTTCCTTCAAACCATAAATTTGTACTATGTGCAAAAGATCATGACGAAAAAACTGCAAGACGTCTAGTAAGAGAGCGAAAGTATACCAATTTTCAATTTGTTTGCGCACCAAATTATTTTGAGTATGCGCCTTACTCGTCTATATTACCATTAGCAATTGATTTATCTAGATTTGAGTACTTACCCCTGAAGCAAAGAAAGGAATTAATTATAATGCACGCCCCTACCAATCGCATTGCTAAAGGCACGGAATATATTGAAGGTGCTGTCAACAGATTAATATTCGAAAAATTCCCTGTGAAATTTGATCTGGTTGAACATATAACACATGATGAACTTATCTTACGGTATATGAACTGTGATATTTTTATCGATCAAATTAGTTGTGGATGGTATGGAACCGCAAGTATTGAGGCAATGGCAATAGGTAGGCCTACAATCTGTTACATTGACCCCCAATATATGGACTATATTAATTATGGCAATGAACTTCCAATAATAAGTGCTGCAAGAGACAATATCTATGAAGTATTAAAAGATACCATTACCAATCGAAACAGACTCTGGGGAGATTGGATTAGCATCAAGGAGATTTGTCGAGAAAATACATGATTATAAGGTCATTACAAGATCATTACTAGGTTTTTATCATGATGGATTGAGTCAATAGAGGTAAGATAGCACTTTTACAGGTTTGGGAATCTTTAGCCATTTTGAAGAAAACTTATGTGAAACGATGCATTGGCGTTTTATGTTATTGAGCATTTCATTATTACAATTAATTCTGTTTATCAAAACATGAGATTTTCCTCAAAATGAGATCTTTTCTTGTATTTTAAAATGGGAAAGGAAAGAATTTTGCTCATATCAAGAGCATTTTATCCCGATAATTCCCCTCGTTCATTCCGGGCAACTGAATTAGCCAAGGAATTTGGAAGGACAGGCCATGATGTAACTGTTCTAATTCCGAAAAAGAAGGATGATTATTCTGACTTTGAGAGAGAGTATTCAATCAAAATAAAATACTTCGGAAAGCTCAGGTTTAAAGAAATTCAAGGTCCTTTTACAGGTGGTTTTGGAATTTTTTTACGCGGAATTAAAAGACTGCTTATTTTGCTTTTTGAATACCCCAGTATTGAGTTGATGCCCCTGGTGAGAAGAGCATTAAAAGTGGAAAAGGATTATGACCTGCTAATTTCAATTGCTGTTCCGCACACAATACATTGGGGGGTTGCGTGGGCAAGAACGTTGAAAAACCGAATTGCCAGAGTATGGGTTGCTGATTGTGGGGATCCTTATATGGGCTGTAAAACAGACAGTTTTAAAAAAATGTTCTATTTTAAATACTTTGAGAAATGGTTCTGCAGTAAGGCTGATTATATCTCAATACCCAATGCTGATCATCTAACTCAGTATTATCCTGAATTTCACGATAAGTTTAAATTCATACCACAGGGCTTTAGGTTTGAAGATACACCTATTTATAAAGGTGAAATCAGAAATGAAATACCAACTTTTGCATTTGCCGGTGTATTGCTTAAAAATAAAAGAGATCCGGCTTCCTTGCTAAACTATTTTACAGCTGTACAAAAAAAATTCAAATTCATTTTATATACTGAAAGCAGGAAACTGGTGGAACCTTTCATTACCCTTCTTGGAAACAGGATTGAGATCAGATCTTATATACCCAGAACTAGTCTCGTGTATGAGTTAAGCAGAATGGATTTCTTGGTTAATATTGAGTTCCATTCTTCTGTAGTCTCAAATTCCCCGAGCAAATTAATTGACTATGCCATCACAGGCAGACCTGTTCTTACGCTCAATATGGAGAACCTCGACACAAAGCTGATTGATGAATTTCTCGCAGGTAATTATATCAGAAAAATGCAGTTAAATAATTCTGATCGGTTTCATATCAAGAATGTAGCCAAACAATTTATTGAGCTTATACCTTGAAATTATAATGGAAGGAATTATTATACCAATGAAAGGGACGAAGGTTAACCGCCTTAATCATGATGGTATTTATCTTTTTTTTATTTTTTGGCCTTTTGGAACTCTTCTTTATGCCATAAAGAATTATCGTGAAGTATGGGCCAGAAATATTGCCTGGTTATATACCGCTTATTTTGGTTTTACCTTTGTTATTCCTAGCTCAGGAGCGGATGCATCACGTTATGCTGGTGCTCTTAGAATGATGTCCGGAAGCAGTTTTGGTCTGAAAGATCTTTTTTCATCATATATGAGTGAAGATAGCGGAGTGTTGGATATCGCTCAGAGGCTGGTAACATTTATTGTTGCAAAATTTACTGTTGATTATCGTTTCCTGTTTGCAGTGTTTGGCGTTTTCATGGGATACTTTCTTTCAAGAATTATTTGGTATCTTACTGACAGAGCTCCGGGCAAACTGGATCTCTTTTTATACTTTGATTATTGTAAGTTACTCTTTAGTTATTGGGATCTGGGATATAGGGGGTATACGATGGAACATAGCAGCTGTAATTTTTGTATATGGGGTGTATAAGTATATTATTGATAAAAAAAACAACGGCTTATTTATAGCGCTTTCTACAATCTTTGTTCATTGGTCGTTTTTTTTGGCCATAGCAGTACTGACGGCATTTATTTTTCTGAAAAATAAGACATATATATATTTTATTCTATTTGTGATTTCTTTCTTTATAGCTGAGTTGAACTTGGATTTTTTCAGGTCATTATTCTCCTCGTACGCTCCTGCACCAATACAAGCAAGCAGGGGTAGTTATTTAAGCGATTATACCATTCAGGCCATGGGTGAAAGTACCGGCTTAGTGGCGTGGTATATTTTATGGCATGCCAAAGCAATAAAATGGTTTGTTTTTCTTTCAGGAATTTATTTGTTTATATGGGGACTACGAGAAATTAAAAGACATACACAGTATTTGAGCTTGCTAAATTTTTCATTCTTTTTCTATGGCATCTTCCATATTTTAAGCAGCATACCATCCGTGGGAAGATCCTTGCTGCAGGTAATTTATTAATGTTAGCCATGTTTTTTTGGAGTTTGCAGAAATTTAATACAAAAAAAATGTTGATTTTAAGAATTATTGGTATTCCCATCATGATACTTTTCATAGTAGTACGTCTTCGAATTCTTGGATCCGATTATTTAGGTGTTTGGTCTGTATTTGGAAGTCCGCTATTTATATATTTTGCAGAATAAGATTGCCCTTATTGATATTGTTAAAGGAGTATTATAACAATAGATTTAAACTATACGGTACATCTCAATGCCACTATTTGATTTCCTGAATAATGATTACCAACTAAAAAAAACTTTCTTTCAGCATTTGTCAAATTTGCCGGGCTGGTCAACAAAAAGAAAAATAGTTGTCTTTGAAAGTGATGATTGGGGAAGTATCCGGATGCCATCATTAGAAGCATTTAATAATCTGAAGAAAGCCGGGATATCGGTTGAAGAAAGCTATTATAACAAGTTTGATAACCTTGAGTGCAATGATGATCTTGAGAGCTTATTTGAGGTTCTGTCTTCATTCAATGATCAGAATGGTAATTATCCTGCATTTACTGGAGTATGCGTTATTGCTAATCCTGATTTCAATAAGATCAGGGAATGCGGTTACAAAGAATACTTTTATGAGCCATTTACTGAAACTTTAAAACGATATCCGGAGCATGACAGAGTATACAGATTATGGAATGAAGGAGTTGAAAAACGGTTGTTTGTTCCACAATTTCATGGGAGGGAACATCTGAACGTGCAGAGATGGCTTCGTGATCTTCAGACGAATGATGAATATGTGCGCATAGCATTTGACAATCAGGTTTGGGGCATAAAAACTAAATTTTCTCCAAAGGATACCAGGCAGCATTTGACATTGATCAACCGGAAGATATCAATTATCTTGTCAGTGTAATGGCTGAAGGGTTGGATTTGTTTGAAAGTCTGCTGGAGTACAGGGCTGAATTCTTTGTACCACCAAATGGGCCTTTTAATCTAAAGCTCGAAGAAGCACTTAGTAAAGGAGGCATTCATTATATTATGCTGGATAAGAAACAAAAGAACCTTTAGGGGATGGTAAGTACAGAAATCATTGGTATCTGGGTAAAAGTAACAATTACGGGCAACTATATCTGTCAAGGAAATGCAACTTTTGAACCAGTGGCTGAAGGCAAAGACTGGATAAGATCAATGCATGAAAGACATTGAAATTGCTTTTCGAATGAAAAAGCCTGCGACTATAAGTACACATAGAGTTAATTATGTTGGGTCCCTTATCAGGAAACAGGAAATCAGGATTGAAGCAGTTATCAGCATTGTTAAATAAAATTGAAAAGACTTATCCGGATGTTGAATACATGACAAGTGTAGAGCTTGGAGATCTTATAAGTAGTAAAAAAGGATAAATAATTTCGAGATGTTGCTAAAGGAAATAAAAAGTAAAATTTCCCGGCATTATACAAATCTAAGTGGCTGGCGAACAAAGAGGAAAATTGTTGTTTTTGAAAGCGATGATTGGGGCAGTATTAAGAATGCCCTCAAAAGAAAGTGTATGAGAAATGTCTTAAATTTGGTTTTCCAGTTGATAAAACAGAGTACGAACGTTACGATTTTTATTAAGTCATAATGATCTGGAAATACTTTTTAATCTTTTATCTAGTTTCCGTGATAAAATAGGGAATCATCCAATTATTACGGCCAATTGTGTGGTTGCTAATCCTAATTTTGAGAAGATCAAACAAGATAGCTTTAAAAATTATTACTATGAATTAATAACAGAAACATCTAATAAATATCCATTTCATGCTTCCAATTTCAGGTTTGGCAACAAGGCATTAAAGAAAAGGTGTTCTACCCCCAATTTCATGCCAGAGAACATTTGAATGTAAGTCTTTTCATGAATGCTCTTAGAAGAGGTGACCTTGATGCTCATTTTAGTTTTGAGAATCAAAATGCCCGGGTGTGTTCCCCGCGGAAATAATACATTAGGGAACCTCTATGTCGAGGCAACAAATTACTTTTCTTTAGATGACAAATATCAAAAACTTGCTATCTATTTGGAAGGTCTCGAACTTTTTGAAAAGATTTTTGGATATAAATCTGAAACAATAATACCACCAAATTATACTTGGGTCTAGATTTAGAATGAGATTCTCGTCAGAGAGAAAGGAGTTATTTTTTTTCAGGGATAAGGAGAATGCGTGAACCTGATTTGACAGGTTCACGTAAATATCACGAATTCAGTTTAGGTGATACAAATAATTTGAACATTCCCCTGGTAAGAAATGCTCTGTTTGAGCCCTCAATGTTTAGATTTGGTATAAAAGACCCGGTTAATAGATGTTTATCTGATATGGCTATCGCTTTTAGAATGCATAAACCAGCAATAATATGTAGTCATCGCATTAATTATGTAGGTTATATTGTCGAAAGTAATCGTGATCGAACTATAAGCATGTTATGTAAATTGCTTTCAATTGCTATAAAAAAATGGCCGGACATAGAATTTATGACTTCTAATCAGCTAGGCAGTATGATTAATAATCAAGAAAAGAGAAATATTCTAACATTTATGGAGATAAAGCGTAATGTCTTTTACAACTATTTATCCATTAGACTTAAATTAAGTATTTTTCGTAAATAGTTGACTTTGGCAAAGTATCTTATATTCTTCATAACTAATGGTATAAGTTGGATTGCTTTTTAATTTTATCCACATATTGGTTGTTTATAGTATAAGTTCTTTGATGTGTTGAAAAGTTAGGAAAGTTGAGAAATCAAAAGTTATTAAAAATTTTAAACAGACATAATAAAGATTGCAATACACAGCACTCCCGGGTCTTTTAGTGACAGATGGATTGATTATTGTAAGACAAAAGAAATTCATTATAAATTAGTAAACTGTTACGGAAATAATATAAATAAGGAGATCGAAGTTTGTGATGCACTGATGTGGCATTTTCATCAAGGAAGTCCCCGTGATATACTTTTTGCTAAACAATTAATTTTTGCATTGCAGACTAGTGGAAAGAGAGTATTTCCTGATTTCAATACAGTATGGCACTTCGATGATAAAGTGGGACAGAAATATTTGCTGGAAGCAATAGAAGCCCCAATTCCCGAAATCATGGGTTTTTTATGATAAAGAAGAGGCTCTGAATTGGGCAAAAACAAGCGTATTTCCTAAAGTGTTCAAGTTAAGAGGAGGTGCAGGCTCTCAGAATGTAAAATTTGTGCCAGACCAGAAAACTGCCCTTAAACTTATATCAAAAGCCTTCGGAAGTGGATTCCCATCATATGATCCTTTGGGCAGCTTGAAAGAGAGATTTAGACGCTACAAATTAGGAAAAACTGATTTTCGGGATCTTCTTGAAGGAATTGCCCGGTTTGTTATCCCACCTCCTTATTCGAGTATCAGAGGAAGTGAAAAGGGATATATATATTTTCAGGAATTTGTTGCGGGTAATGGTCATGATATCAGAATTATTGTTATTGACGAGAAGGCCTTTGCCATTAAGAGAATAGTAAGAAGTAATGATTTCAGGGCATTTGGCAGCGGCAATATCCTTTATGATCGGAGCCTGTTCGAAGAAGGTACGATACGCCTTGCTTTCGACCTAGCTGACAAGCTTAAAAGTCAATGTGTTGCCTTCGATTTTATCTATTATAATGGCAATCCTCTTGTAGTTGAAATAAGCTATGGGTTTTCTTCCAAAGGGTATGATCCCTGTCCGGATTCTGGGATAAGGAGATGGCTTGGCATGAAGGCAAGTTTAATCCCTATGGATGGATGGTGGAAGGACTTATCAAACGTTTGAAGCCGGATGGCAAAGAAGCCATGCCAGGTCCGGCAATTTAATGCTCATATCTGGAATTCAGGAGAAAATTATAGGCAGATCTATGATCCCGGGTTAGTTTATTACGATCCCATGATCCTTTAATATCTATTATATTGACAAATTGAATTGAAATCCTGAAATGTTTTGTAAAAAAATCATATTGCTTTTTTTGAATTATACATATGATCTATGGTCATATTTACTGTACTCCAGCGTATTCACAGAAAATACACGGGGAAAAATTGAGGGGAAGATAATCTATTACTATCACAGCATTGAAAAGGGATTAATTAATAATCCAATAAGATATAAGTTCGGAAGTTTTTAAAATTAAAAAGCTCAAAAAATTATTGCATACATGGTTGCAAAGGAGGTATGATACAGGAAATTCTCAATTTATTGCAGCATGCTCAGTTCTCGTAAAATATTACCAACTGCATCAGGCACATAAAATTGAGGTTAATGACATTATCACAGAGGACGATTATGGTTTGTTCAAGAATTATTCTAACGATGATGCTGGGGGAGTTGTAGATTATAATGCGGATACATATTTTCGAGATTCTGATGCAAGCTTTAATCTCTTTTCGAACTCCAGGCGTAGTGTCAGGCACTTTACTGGCAAAACTATACCGATTTCTGAGATACAGGAAGTTGTCAGAATAACAAAAAACGCACCTTCGGTATGTAACCGACAAAGCGTTGGCTTAAAATTTATAAACGACAGGGTAATCTCTAGTAAAATCCTGAGCCTTCAATTGGGAATGTATTCAACGGCGAATCTGTAAATCAGTTATTTGTAGTAACATCTGATAGAAATTTATTTGTTTCAGTAGATGAAAGAAATTCAGTGCTATATTGATGGCGGCATCTTTCTGATGAACCTGTTGTATGCCCTGCATTTTAAAAATATTGCAGCCTGCCCGTTACACTGCGCTCTGAATTTATTTAAGGAAAGAAAAATAAAAAAAATGCTTGGCATGAAAAGATCGGAAACTGATAGCTCTCGTACCAGTCGGTATGCCTGACAACTTCAAAGTACCTGTTTCAAAACGAAAGGATGTTGACGAAATCCTGGAAAATATCAATTAGAGGAGAGGCTTTAAAAACCGGTGAATACTATGACAGAGTCCAATGTAAGTACGAAGATTAAAACAATAACCTGCCATGATGTCTACAATTTTGGTGCTTCATTGCAACATACGCCTTGATGAGATATCTGCAAAACTGCGGCCATGACGTTGAGATAATTGACTACAAACCTGATTATTTAACATTTAAACTATGGTCGATCGGCAGAAAGTGGAAGAAAAATCTTTTCCTGAGGCTTCTTTACTTTCTTATGTCATACCCCGCAGATTTTTACTGAAATCACGAAGAAGGAAGTTCGATTTTATTTACCAAAGCCTGTCTGAATTTAACATCTGAAAGATTTAAATCTAATGAAGAGCTGAAAAGTGATCCTCCTGTTGCTGATATCTATTTTGTAGGTAGTGATCAGGTATGGAACACTGAATTACCGAATGGGAAGGACCCGGCATTTTATCTTGATTTTGCACGTGATGATGCAATCAAAGCATCATACGCTGCCAGTTTTGCGACTTCTCAGGTATCAGGGGATTATGTGGATTTTCTACGAGATCATTTAAAACACATTTTAAAAAATTTCCGTGAGAGAAAAAACGGGATTAATAATTCTTGACAAGCTGGGGATTAAGGATGCTTGTGTTGTGCTGATCCGTGTTCTTACTGGATCGTAATGAATGGCTTAGGCTGGCTACTGTTTATACTCAAGAGAAATATATTTTTATTTATGATCAGGAAAATAATCCCTTAATAAGAGAATGCGCAAAAAAAATTGCATTCGAAAAAAACATGAAAATCTATGCAATTAAAAGTCTTTACCCGATGTCTTATGCAGATAAAAAGATCTCAAATGCAGGTCCCGGAGATTTCTTAGGGCTTATAAATAATTGTGAAATTTGTTTGACAAATTCCTTTCATTGTATTGCTTTCAGCCTGATTTTTCAAAAGGACTTCTTACTGTTTAAACGAACACATCAGAAGGTAAATTCACGAATGATTGATTTGTTAGATACAGTCAATCTTAGTCATCGAATAATAAATAATAGAGCAGATATTGCAAGCTTTTTCCCTGAAATACAATATTCCTCTGTAAACGAAAAGCTAAAAGAAAAAATAGACTTTTCAAAGAATTATTTAATTCTGTTTTACAGATGGCACATGCAAAGAGTTAAGAAAAAGATGTCTGTTGTATTCGAATCCGTCACTTCAACCTGGAGGGATGGAACGGGTTATGACTGGGCTGGCCGATTATTTTGCGACAATCAAGAACACTGATGTTCATATGATCTTATATGGGAAAACGTCTCAGGTTTTTTTATCCCCTTTACGAGAGTGTAATCATTCACAAACCTGAGCCATCTCATCATTATAGTTTTAGTTTGTTCTACGGGATTACCAGACTGTTGTATTTAAGGAATATGATAAAAAAGCTGAAACCAGATACGATTCTTCGGTTTTGGGATCCATTGGAACAATTTTGTACTGTTATCACTCTCGGGTACCAATTATAAAGTGTTCGTTTCCGACAGGGGTAGTCCTCAAAGACAATATCAGTTCATTCATGAGTTAATGAGAAAATTTCTTTATAGAAGGGCAGCTGGGATTATTTCTCAGACAGGTACTGCCAGGGATATTATGATGAAAATATTTCCTGAGACTAAAATAATAGTAATTGGGAATCCTATAAGAGTTATTAACAACGGAAGGCAAGGACTTCCCAAAGAAAATATTATTCTGACTGTTGGTAGACTCATTACAACGAAACATCACGACAGGTTAATTCATATTTTTGCTAAACTCAATGCACCTGGGTGGAAACTTTTAATCGTCGGCGGAGATGCATTAAAACAAAATAATTTTAGAAATCTTCAAAAGATAATATTTGATCTTAATGTGTCAGACAGGGTATTTCTTGAAGGCGAAAAGCAAAATGTGGACGTGTATTATTTAAGAAGCAGAATTTTTGCATTTACATCAAGTGTAGAAGGTTTTCCGAATGTCATTGGAGAAGCTCTTTCAGCAGGCCTGCCTGCGATTTCTTATAACTGCGTTGCAGGACCATCCGAAATGATACAAGACGGAGAAAATGGATTTCTTATTCCGGTTTTTAACGATGACCTATTCAGGCAAAAGTTGCAGCTACTTATAGATGATGAAAGGTTATTGAAAGAAATGTCTGTGAGAGCAAAGCAAAGTATAAAAAGATTTTCCATTGAAAATGTTGGAGAACAATACTATTCATTTATTACTTCTGCTGATGAAGGTCCTTCAAATTAATACATCAGTCAACATAGGTTCAACAGGAAGAATTGCTGAGGATATTGGCAGATTATTGATTGATATGGGCCATGAAAGTTTTATAGCTTATGGCAGGTCGGCATTAAATAGCGCTTCGAAGCTCATTAAATCAGGCAACAAACTAGATCAGCTAATACATTTCTTAAAGAGCCGCCTTTTTGACCTTCATGGATTTGGTTCCTTTTTTGTTACAAAATCATTGGTAAAGCAGATTGAGAAAATTGATCCTGACATTATCCACCTTCATAATCTGCATGGTTACTATCTTAACATAAAGGTACTTTTTAATTATTTGAAGAAGACGCAAAAGCCCGTAGTTTGGACTTTGCATGACTGCTGGCCATTTACAGGTCATTGCAGCTATTTTGATGCTGTTAGTTGCCTTAAATGGCAGACGCATTGTTTTGCCTGTCCAAATACTAAGGGATATCCAAAGAGTTGGTATCGCGAAAATTCAACAAATAACTATAACCATAAGTGATTAATATTTTCCGGCATTAATAACCTGACAATCATTACACCTTCAGAGTGGTTGGCCTCGCATGTAAAGAATTCCTTTCTTAATTGTTATCCAGTAAGGTAATAAATAATGGTATTGACTTGAATGCTTTTAGACCTGAAGTTACCCTTTCTCTTTCAGGAAGTATGAAAATTGAACCAAATAATTTTGTGCTGGGTGTGTCAAATCTTTGGGATGAAAGAAAAGGCCTTAAGGATTTTATCAGGCTCCGACAACTTTTGCCTGAAGATATCAGGATTATGTCTTATCGGGCTGCAAACGAAGCAGATTAAAAGTCTTCCTAAAAATATTATCGGTGTTAATCGTACTGATAGCATAACAGAACTGGCAAAGATTTATTCTGCATCAGGAGTTTTTGTTAATCCGACCTATGTAGATAATTTCCCGACAACCAACATTCAATCTTCGGCTTGTGGTACACCTGTAATAACATATAATACAGGCGGAAGCCCGGAAACAATAGATGATAATACAGGCATAATTATTAAACAAGGCGATATTTTAGCTTTAGCAAAGGCTGTATTGGCTATTCTTAAAAGAGACAAGGTCTATTATTTACCAAAATGCAGGAACAGAGCTGAAAATTTATACAACAAACATGACAGGTTCAATGATTACCTGAACCTTTATCTCGAATTGCTTAAGAGTTCTTAAAATTTATTCAAATTGAAAGATATAGTTTTTATAAACCAGGATTTAGGCTATCTTATGATTGACATAATTAACGCTCATGCAGAGGCTGGATATAAATGCGCTTTGATTTCAGGAAGGCTAAATGAAAGAAATATACCTTTAAGTATTAATGTTCTTGTTCATAAAATAACGAGGTATAAGCGTAATAGTGTATTGAAACGATTATATTCATGGACATTAGGATTTATAGAGATTCTGTTTATTATTTGGCTTCGGTATCGAAATAGTTATTTATTTATTGTGTCGAATCCACCAATTGCACCGCTCATACCTCTGTTTTGCAGGAACACCTATACGCTTTTAATCTTCGATATTTATATTGAAACACCCCGGAGATTGGCATTCATAGGTAAACTAACTCCGATTATCAATATATGGATTAGAAATCACAGACGGATTTAAGGAATGCCGAATACATTTTCACATTATCTGACGGTATGAGGAATAATCTAATGAAATACTCGGGTGGTAAAGCAGTTGAAGTTATACCAATCTGGACAGATAACAAATTCTTCAGACCGTTTGAACGAAGTGAAAATCCATTCATGCATGAACATAATCTGACTGGTAAATTTGTTGTCCTTTATTCCGGAAATATTGGAGCTTCAAGCGGAGTTGAGTCAATAATAGAAATAGCTAATAAAACAAATCACCCAGATATCTTATTTGTTATCATCGGAGATGGTTTGAAAAAGGAAGCTGTATTAAAAAAAGCCCTTGCACTTGGTCTTAAAAACTGCCAGTTTTTGCCATGGCAGGATCCGGGTATTCTGCCATATTCAATGGCAAGTGCA
>CAVRBS010000027.1:0-195840 GCA_963719235.1 uncultured Bacteroidales bacterium | reverse complement strand
CGGGTTACCCCATCAGAAAACGATCATTCTCACCGCTGCCTGTACGATTTTGTTAAGTGTGATATTACATGGACTGACTGCTAATCCGTTCATCAAATTACTGACCAGGAAATCGCCGCCTGATCTATCAGATCAAAAGGAGACTGTTTCAAAGGTATAACTTACCACCCCGTCCCTGACGGTACCGTCAGGGGCACCCCTCCTTAAAGAAAGGAGGGGAAATAATTGATTTTCAAAAATATTAAGATTCTCCCCCTTGACAAGGGAGGGCCGACCGTATAGTCCCGACATGTTATGTCGGGATAGGGAGGCGCCAGACTGCAGCAGAGCTCCCAACTTGTCGGGACGAGGGGGTTAACTGTCAGACCCCTTACCTTCCTGCCGCCTCCATCAATTGATTTCCGGCAGGATTTTGTGGGAATTTCTCAGCTATCTGCCTTGCATAAGGCAGGGCTTTGGCGTTTTGCTTATGCTCGAGATAGAATGTAGTAAGAGCATATAGAAAATCAAAATTGTCAGGTTCACGACCCAGCGCTTTAAGCAGGTATCCTTCAGCTACTGTCGTGTTCCCGAGGGAATTCTCAAGCAATCCCAGGTTGTAAAGTATCCTCGTCTGCGCCGGCATCAGCTCAGCTGCCCTGAGAAAGAACTTCCTGCTTTCATCATACCTGCCCATCTCGGCCATCAGCAGGGCGAGAGAGTAATTGATCTCTGCAACCCCGGGATTTTCAACCAGCACTTCCCTGAGGAGCTTTTCTGCTTCATCGTTCTTTCCCTGCTGTGTACAGACCATCGCAAGGTTTACCTTTGCCATGTAAAATAGCCCGTCAATCTTAAGCGCTTCACGGTAAGACTGAGCAGCCTTTTCAAGCTCTCCGGCATTGGCATACATGATCCCGAGATTGAACCGCCCTCCAGGGAAGTCGGAAGTATACAAGTGAATATCCATATATTCCTCCAGCGCAGCCTTTCTGGCCTTCCTGGCGGCTACACTCAGCTGAATCTCCGGCACCTCTGAGAGCCTGATCCCGGCCTCTGCACGTATTGCCCTCACAGGGTCGTTCAGAAGCGGCATCAGCAATCTTTCATACGTCATAGCATCAGTCGAATTAAAGCTCATGATAGCCGTATGTCTCACCAGCGAAGCCGGGTCGCTTAGCGCTTTGTCAACGGCATCATTGCTTTCCGGTGTATTAAAGCTGCCCAGGAAATGGACCGCCGTGGCCCTCACCATCAGAGGAAACAGCTCATTGCCGGCATACAGTATGAGATCAGGTACCACGCTTCTGTCTCCCTTAAGTGCCGCTGCGAAAGTCTCGCCGTAGTGAGGCCTCGTTTTTTCTCCGTACCACTTCTGCATGTAACTCTGCGACCAGGCAGTCGTTTTATCCTTGTGGCAGTCGTTGCAGGCGTTGGGCGTGCCGATGCTCAGCGTCATGGCAGGACTGGGTATCCTGAAACTGTGATCACGCCTGTAATCGTTTCCCATATAGTACCTGCCGGTCATGTGGCAGTTAACGCACTGGGCACCTGACCCCTCCACATACTCGGGTTCTCCGCGGTTTATCAGACGTTCTGTTCCTGTTCCGGGATCCGGTTTATGAAAATGATGACGGCGGGTATCATAAATATCCGGACGATGGCACTGGAGGCAAAGCCGGTTATCAGGTTCCTTGGTTTTTACCGAGTGTGAGTTATGACAGTCACTGCATTTGATCGCCTTTTCAAACATTTTGCTCTGGGTGAACGAACCGTACTCATAGTCCTCATCGAGGATCTGCCCGTCGGCATGATAGATTGGCTGGGTGATCAGTTGGGGGATCATATAGTTCAGCAGGTCGCTGTTATCATCTTCATAATCACCCAGGATGGCACGCCGCGAATGGCAGCGGGCACAGACATTCAGCAATTCCTTGTTATCCAGATCCCTGGTTCTGACTATCAGTCCGGTATTTACATCCGCCGGCCTCGAGCCCTCGGGCAGATTTGCCCAGGTGATATGCTCCGAGGCAGGTCCGTGGCAGGCTTCACAGCTGACGTCGATCTCGGACCATGTAGTGTTGAAGGTTTTCGTTTCAGGATCGTAGTTCTTCTTCAGGTTGGTGGAATGACAGTCGGCGCACATGCCGTTCCAGTTTTGTGCCTGGTTGGTCCAGTAAAGCCAGTTGTCAGGTTTGATATCCTGTCCCGCATAAACAGTATCGCCAAGATGAAACCATTTGCCGTGTTCGGTATCCCACGCAATGGGAAGACACTGCAGGCGTCCGCCTTCGAAGGGTACAAGGTACTGCTGCAGGGGGGTGTAGCCGAAAGTGTGGGTGACCTGAAAATCGGCAAAATCACCTTTCGGACCTAGCGTGTTAATGTAAAACTTGCCATCCCTTCTGAACATGCGGTGGGTCTGGCCTTTGTGCCTGAACTCATAATTGTTAAAATCGCCAAGAACGGTGGTGTCGTTTGCCACATCCATGGCCAGGTCGTGATGTGAGCCGAGCCAGAGGTCATCCTCTTTTTTATGGCATTCAATGCATGTCTGCCTTCCGACGAACTGTGCTTTTTCCTCAACCTGATCTCTTGATTTTTCAATAGCCATCCTGGAGATATATAAGGGAAACGCAGCAACAAAAACTACCGTCGCCGCGAACCCGGTAATCTTCCATTTCCTCATTATATCACTCCCTGCGTCAGATGGCATATGACATCTGTTTGTTATCAAACTTTTTCCGTTTTTCCCTGAGGCTTACATCGACTTTCACCTTCCCTTCCTCCAGGATCACCTGGTAATAATCAAGCGGCCTCGGTGCCGGAGAATTCAGTACGACACCGAACTTGTCAAATGATGAAGAATGACAAGGGCAGTCAAACTGTTCCTTTGTTTCGTCCCACATTACCGAGCATCCCAGGTGAGGGCAGGTGAGTGAAAGGGCCAGAAACCCTCCCTCTTTGTCCCTGACAATATAAAGCTTGTTGATCCTGTCGGGGGTGACTGTTCCCGGAAGAAAATCCTCAATATTACCAATGATCCGCACGGTTGAGCCGGGTTTGCTTTTTTTCAGCTCT
Organism: uncultured Bacteroidales bacterium; assembly: GCA_963719235.1. Taxonomy (GTDB): domain Bacteria; phylum Bacteroidota; class Bacteroidia; order Bacteroidales; family VadinHA17; genus SR-FBR-E99. The sequence goes on along the minus strand of CAVRBS010000027.1, from coordinate 192,780 downwards.
CTGGATGGTTTCATGAGGCTTATCAGGAAAAATCCGAACTCAGCTACAGCTACTGCACCGAGGATTTTCCATCCTTTCCTGAGGAAATCTCTCCTTCCGTTGTCGCGGGTTCCGCCTGTGTTCCTGACCGTCTTCTTCATCTCTTATATATCTTATCCGATCACACCTCCCACGGCCACATGATGTTCATTCCCTCTCCCCTGAAAAATATCCCTGTCAGGGTCAGAACAGTATATGACACTATCATGATGATTATAACCGACTGAATAATCTCCGACCGGTTCAATGAGAACTTCCGCTGAATATATTTCAGGAACAAATAAAAGGTCACAGAAAGGATTGCAAAGGGGACGAGGCCTTTGGTGATCAGCGATGTTACGGAAGGAATGAGTAACTCAGGATCAGGAAGCAGTTCACTCAGTCCGATGAAAAGAACTGTAAAGACAATCGCTGCGGCAAGAGAAAATTTTGCTGATCTGATGCCTTTTTCAGACAAAAACCAGATGCCCTGGTTGGTATCTTCCAGCCTGATATAGGGAAGCCGGCAGGCGGCGATCAGAACCGTCAGCGGGAGGACCACGATGGCAAAGAAAGGATGGAAATGAATCAGAAGCTCCTGCAGACCCATGAAGTACCACGGTGCCTTGGCAGGATTAGGGCTGAAGGATGGGTTGGCTCTCTCCCTGAGAGGTGCGTCAAAGAGGCTGCTGATTATGAAAACGAAGGCTAGCAGCACCATGGCAACGATGAACTCACGGTTGACGAGGTGAGGTTGCGTATCAATCATCGGGCTATCCTTATCTTTTTCTGCCAGAACAACTCCCCCGGCTTTGCGGACACGCCAGAAATGGTATCCCATGATTATCACCATAAGCAGAGGGATGATGCCGGTGTGGAGATTAAAAAAATTGGTTAGTGTTGCCTGTCCGACTTCCTGCCCGCCTAACAGCGCTTCCCTGATAAAACTACCCGCAACGGGTATGTAGGCCAGGAGGCTTGTGCTTATCGTAACCGCCCAATAAGAAAGCTGATCCCACGGAAGAAGGTATCCGGTAAAATTAGATAAGACAACCAGAATTATCAGTGAGAGTCCAAAAATCCAGTTTGACTGTCTGGGTTTGCGGTATGCCCCGGTAAAAATCACCCGCAGCAGATGCAGAAAAGTTATCCAGAGCAGGACTATGGCGCTCCAGTGGTGGATGTTGCGCAGCATCCTGCCAAACAGCAGGCTGTCCTGCAGGTTCAGTAGCGAATTATAAGCGTTCTCGGGTGAAGGTTCATAATGGAACTTCAGCAGCAGGCCGGTGATAACCTGCAGAACCACAAGAAGGGCAGCCATGCCCCCGAGCCCGAAAGTAAGGTTGAAACGCAGCGTCGATGCCTTCAGTTTGCGGGGATGAAGATGAAGGATCAAACCAAACCTGGGCTTCCTGCTATTTTCGTTATCGGGATTCTGGTTCAAAGAAGCTATTGGATTATTTCAGGGCACGCAGCTATTCTATTCGAACAGATATGGTTTCCGGTTTCTGAAGAGCATGATATTAAAAGAGAAATAGAAGACATTTGAATTTAGTCCTTCATAAGGCTTATGGTTATCTGCATCAACAAAATCCTGGTTATGGAAGTCGCTTATGTAATATTTGAACTTCAGGTTAGCTCCCTTTGGAAATTGTACGCCCACCAGAACACCGTGCTGAAATATATCCTGCCTGTCACTGAACCACTCTACCTTCTGGTCGATTCTGTCACCTGCTTCAATGGTCTTTTCCTTATAGATAACGGCGACCTCAGCCTCATAACCTGCATAGAAAAACAGCTCTTTGAGATTACCTATTTTGAAGCCCAGCGGAACGCCGAGGTTATAGGAGCGAAATTTCTTCTGATATGTTTTAACATCGGCAAAGTCATAATAGTCATCAAAAACATAGCCGACATTCCTGACAGCCAGCCCCGTGAATAACCCGAAATGGGTTGCGATATCGGTGCTGAGAAAGGTTTCAATATTAATGACAGGAGTAAACCTCAGGGGGGTCCCGTAGTCTGTGCCGTTTTGCTCGACGTCAGCAAATGCAAAGATTACTTCGACACCGGTGTGAGTGTAGAATTTTTTTTGTTGGCCGTATGCAGTTACAGTAAGTAACACAAGCGACACCAAAAGAATTGATATTCGTTTCATTCCAACAATAGTCTATTTAAGTGGATCAAATATACAAATTCCGCGTCAGGAAGCAACGATACGCATCAAATCCGGATGCATGAAGAGAAACAAATTCAGGGAGATTTAACTTACTTCCTGAGCCACCTTAATCCTTCCGCTCCTGGCTGCTCTGACCAGTGCTTTATAATCTTTCTCATTCTGGTCGGCATATGCAAAGGCAAATTTGATCATTGCTTCATCCAGTTCGTCGCTGTTGCCAAGGTAGCCTGAGAGTGAAGCAGCGTCGCCTGATTTTGCATGAGCCAGTGCCATGGCCCAGCCGCATAATCTGCAGTAATCAGGCACATTCTTAAGGTTCACTTTGCCAGGTTCGAATTCCACACCGCCTTTCATGTCACGCAACTGTCGGATATAAAAATGGTAACCGTCATATTCACCCCAACCGAGAAAAATATCAGGTGCACCCTGAATAAGCCGCTGTCCTGCCACCACACGCTGGCCATTATTTGAATAAATAATCCCCGGCACAAAAGGCTCAAGCACTGAAGGCTGTGCTTCTTTTACCTGCAGAAACAAGGGGTCATCGGAACTGTTTCCTTCAAGGAAAATAATCCAGCATCGTGTTCCCACACTGCCTACACCAACTATCTTCCTTGCCACGTCGACAACCCGGTATTGCTCCAGCAACGCCTTCCGGTCATCAGCAAGGGAACTGACGTAAGATTTGAGTAAAAATCCCAGGGTTACATCAACCGGTTTGCCTGACTGGGTATGGGTTTCCCGCACAATAAATGGTGCGTCTTCACGCAGGCGGTATTTGTTGTCAACAATGTCGGTGAGCTTTCCAAGCACCTGCATATGCGTACGTTCACGGGCTTTGGTGGTTATTTTTTTCAAACCTTTCTGTACTGAGGGCGGCATCGAGTTAATGATATCCTTTTCAGTGATTGTCGAGTACCATAAATCCATGTATCCCATGTATGCATATTGTTTCATGTGTTTACGATAGAAACTTACGGCTTCCCTTACTCCCTCAGCGCACAGAGTGTCATCACCGCCGAGAAACCTGCAGCTTACGACTATGCTTGTCACGAGCCGTTTCATATCCCATTCCCACGGGCCCGGATATGTTTCATCGAAATCATTGATCCCAAAAATAAGTGCACGTTCCGCGGAAGCGAACACACCAAAGTTCGCCACATGCAAATCACCGCATGCCTGAACCGTTATTCCTGTAGGTTTAACACCGGCAGCCAGATCGGCGGCCATTATCCCGGCACCACCGCGCAGGAATGCGAACGATGAAGTAAGCATCCGGGCATAACGTATTGGCATCATTTGTTTCAGCCGGGTCTTGCCCTGTGCTTCCAATATTGAAACAGGATCAGCACGTTTGGCTGATGATTTGTAACTGCCCTGATCGATCCGCGGGAATTTCACACGAAGGGCTTTGCCTTCAGCAATACGTTCTTCAATGGTCTTGCGGTGTGATTTAAAGTGAGTTTTTGATTCCATATGCTTTCCGGGATTTTACGCCTTATCCTCTACCAATTTAATCAATAAATGCCATAGTATATGTACCTGCCAATAATTTGCGTCGCAAGCTGGACCTACATCTGCAATTGCATCAGAGAGCAAAATAAATTGATTTAGTATTGAAGAAGATGTAACTTTGATCAGGAAATTGGGAAAATGGCCGAAATCCTGCTTTTTAACCCTTAGATTATTAACCTCATTATTCAATGCTATGAAAACATTCCGAATTGTCATTGCTTCCTTCGCGGTTGCACTATTGACCCTGAATGGGTATGGACAAAAAACATCCTATTTCAATCCCGATCAGATTGATATCCCCTACACTAAATATGTGCTGGATAATGGATTAACCCTTATCATTCACGAGGATCATAAAGCGCCTATTGTTGCTGTAAATATCTGGTACCATGTAGGATCGAAAAATGAAAAACCTGGACGGACCGGATTTGCTCACCTTTTTGAACACCTGATGTTTAACGGCAGTGAGAATTTTAACACTGACTATTTCAAGGCGCTTGAAAGCATCGGTGCGACAGATCTGAATGGAACCACCAGTAATGACCGTACGAATTACTTCCAGAATGTGCCCTTAGCTGCACTCGATCAGGTTTTATTTCTCGAGAGCGACCGTATGGGGCATCTCCTGAATGCTATTGACCAGGCCAAGCTTGATGAACAGAGGGGTGTGGTGCAGAATGAAAAGCGCCAGTATGATAATCAACCTTACGGTCGCCAATATGAAATTATAACCCAGGCAACATATCCCAAGGGACATCCTTATTCATGGACTGTCATAGGCTCAATGGAAGATCTGAGCGCAGCGAGCCTCGATGATGCCAAAGAATGGTTTAAGACATATTATGGCCCATCCAATGCGGTCTTAAGTATTGCCGGTGATGTTAAGCCGGAGGAGATACTTGCAAAAGTTAAAAAATACTTTGGTGATATACCCCCCGGCCCCTCCCTGGTAAAACCCGGTGTGAACATTGCGAAACGGATTGAAAATACCCGTGGTTATTACGAAGATCGGGTTCCCGAGGCAAAGATTACGATGGTCTGGAATGTTCCACAGTGGGGTACCAGGGAGATGACCATGCTGGATCTGGCTTCTGATGTCCTGTCGACAGGAAAGACTTCACGGCTTTATAAAAAACTGGTCTATGAAGACCAGACAGCCAGCAGCGCTTATGCTTATATCGATGATATGGAAATTGGAGGTAACATGTATGTCGAAGCTACAGTGAAGCCGGGCATGTCTGCCGAGAAAGTGGAGGAAACGATGAATGCCGTGATACAGGAGTTTCTTGATAAAGGGGTAACACAGGATGAACTTGACAGAGTCAAATCGAGGTATTTCTCAAGCTTTCTGAAAGGTATCGAACGGATTGGCGGTTTCGGAGGGAAATCAGACATCCTGGCCACCAATGAGGTATACGGAGGATCGGCTGATTATTATAAAACTACACTGAAATATGTTGCGGAAGCCACTTCGGAAGATATGATGAAAGTTTGCAGGGAGTGGCTCACTTCAGGCAAGTATGTACTGGTATGCACGCCTTTCCCATCCTTAACAGCGGCGGATGCGGGTGTTGACCGCAGTAAACTGCCTGAACTGGGAACGGCGGTTCCGTCATCATTTCCCGACCTGCAGAAAGCTACACTCAAAAATGGGATGAATGTAATCCTGGCCCAGCGAAAAGGAGTGCCCACAATTGTCGGGAACCTGATAGTAAATTCAGGTTACGCGGCTGACATAAAAGCAAAGCCAGGCCTTGCAAGTCTTGCAATGGACCTCCTTGATGAAGGCACAAAGAGCCTGTCAACACTCGAGATCAGCGATAAATTGCAGCTTCTGGGTGCATCACTGGGCACAGGGGCCGGTCTTGATGAGTTCGTACTTAAACTTTACTACGCTGAAACAAACATTCGAACCTACTCTCGAGCTGGTTGCTGATGTGCTGCTAAATCCATCTTTCCCGGAGAATGAGTTTAACAGGTTAAAAACAGAACATCTCAATTCCATTCTCCAGGAGAAAGCTGAACCATTTGGAATAGCCTTACGCGTCATCCCGAAAATGCTCTACGGAGCAGGGCACCCCTACGGTAATCCTCTGACAGGATCGGGCTATGAGGCAACTGTTGAAGCCATTACCTTAAGTGATGTAACCAACTTTTACAATACCTGGTTCAAGCCGAACAATGCAACACTTGTTATTGTCGGGGATGTCGAAATGAGTAGCCTGATCTCAAGTCTCGAGACAACACTGGCTGGGTGGAAAAAAGGCAGTGTCCCGAAGAATGAAATTGCCCAGCTGACAAGCACTGCAGGAAAGAAAATTTATCTGATTGACAGACCCGAATCAACACAATCAGTAGTTATGGCAGGGTATCTGATCACCCCTTATGGCCAGGTATTTCAACCCGCATTGACAGCTCTGAATAATCTGTTTGGTGGCGATTTTATTTCACGTCTGAACATGAATATCAGGGAAGACAAGCACTGGTCGTACGGTGCCGGCAGTTTTGTATGGGATACTAAAGGCCAGCGGCCGTTTATAGCCTTTGCGCCTGTTCAAATGGATAAGACAAAGGAAACAATTCAGGAATTCCAGAAGGAACTTGCTTCAATTATCAGTGATAAACCTGTAACCGCTGACGAGTTTACCAGGGTACAAAAGAACATGTTGCTGCAGCTCCCCGGAATGTGGGAAACCAACAGTTCGGTCGCTGGTTCACTGAATGAAAAAGTTGTTTTCAATTTAAGTGACGACTACTTTAAGACCTATGATGTGAAAGTCAGGAATTTAACACGCGATGAACTGCAGCAAGTTGGTAATCAAATAATAAAACCGGAACAGGTCATTTATTTTGTGGTGGGCGATAAATCAAAAATACTTAGCAGTCTGAAAGAAACAGGATATGAGATTATAGAGGTCGATGCGGATGGGAATCTGGTAAAGTGATGAAACGAATTACATAATTTCAGCGCTCTGATCACAGCGGCGCGACGGTGAGGCAGGGATTTTTTATTTATCTTTGCCCTTCCCGGGACGTTAGCTCAGTCGGTTCAGAGCGCTTGCTTCACACGCAAGAGGTCGCTGGTTCGAATCCTGCACGTCCCACAGCATAAATGAGGCACTTACTTGATTTACAGGATGAGTGCCTCATTATTTTCAGCACTTCATTAACACAGCTTCAGTTTTACGTCATGGTTAAGGTACCGGTTTTGCCTGATTTGGTGCAGTAACATTTAATTTCTGGCGTTTCCAAAAAGAATTGAATTTTTGACAAAAGAAAAGGCAGCCCCGTGTTTGTCAAATGTTTGTCAAATATTCATTCGTCAATGTCTGCTACGTCTGCTGCCCGGTCGGGCAAGGCAGTGAAGGGGCTGCCCGTTCTGCAAAAGTAAATCTTTAGGTAAAGCAATAACAACAAGTTATTCACAATTCAGGCTGTTTTAGCTAAAAGTTATTAAAAGGCGACACCTGTCGAAACAGAAAAGCTGGTCCCGAGGCTTCTTTTATCATCAACGCTTTTTGTGCTGCCGGAGTACGATACTTAAAAAATGTTTACCTTAGTTGAAATAAAGGGGATAACCACCTTAATCAGCAACTATTAACAAAGGAGAAAATGAGCATGTGTGAAAAACGTTATGAAAGAGCTCCAACATCAGGTGCAGTATATGGACTTGGCCTCATCGGAGCTGCAATCTATTTTATCGGAAACGCAACAGGTTTCTGGATGGGGGTCCTGGGTTTCCTGAAAGCCATTGTCTGGCCTGTTTTTCTTGTCATGGCAGCATTCAAGGAACTGGCTATTTAATCCAAATTCAGAGGGTGTCTCAAAAGTTACCACCTCCCTCCCGCCTTGCGGGAGTACTCCTCCTTATTAAGGAGGAGAAAGTTAACATATTTAAATTCAGACATTTCCCCTCCTTTTTTAAGGAGGGGTGTCCCGAACGAAGTGTCGGGACGGGGTGGTAAATATACTTTTAAGACACACTCAACGCATGAAAATCCTGATCAAAAACGGAACCGTCATAAGAAGCTCTGACAGCATGGCTGAAGATGTTCTGATCCGGGATGGATTAATTGCCCGGACAGGGTCCGGGCTTACAGAAGGTGATGCTGACAGGATCATTGACGCCAGCGGTAAATACATTATTCCCGGCGGGGTTGACCCGCATGTTCACATGCACCTGCCTGTAGCCGGAGGCTTTTCATCTGATGACTTTTTCACTGGAAGTCGTGCAGCGCTCTATGGAGGAACAACCACTATCATTGACTTTGTGACGCCATCGAAAGGAGAATCTCTTCCCGGAGCCCTTGAAAAGAGAAAACGGGAAGCAGAAGCCTCTATGGTTGACTATGCATTCCATGTCAGTCCTGTTGAATGGCGAAAGACCACCGGCGATGAGATCAGGGAATGCATTAAAATGGGAGTGACTTCGTTCAAGGTTTATATGGCCTATAAAAGTACCATTGGCCTGGAGGATGATGACCTTCTCAGGGTTATGAAGTGTGTAGCCGAAGCCGGAGGAATGCTTACTGTTCACTGTGAGCTGGGTGATGAGATTGAAAAGCTCCGCAATTCATTCTTCAGCCAGAACAAAACTTCTCCTTATTACCATGCACTGTCAAGGCCTGCCGCCCTTGAAGCAGCTGCAGTGGAAAAAGCTGTTAAAATGGCGGGTAAAGTCCACTGCCCTCTGTATATCGTCCATGTATCATCAGGGGAATCATTGAAATACATCAGGGAAGCCCAACATCGGAAGCAGAGTGTTTATGCAGAGACATGCCCGCAATATCTGCTGCTGGACGATTCAAAATACCGTGGAGAGTTTCAGCAGACAGCTCCTTATGTCATAAGCCCGCCTCTGAGAACAAAGAAGGACTCTGATGCTCTCTGGGATGCCCTCGGTGACGGTAGCTGTGAGCACTGTTGGCACCGACCATTGCCCCTTCACAATGGATCAGAAAAGAGCAGGCATTAATGACTTCCGGAAGATACCTGGAGGTGCCGGCGGAGTGGAGCACAGGCTGGAATTACTGTATACATACGGCTTTTTAACCAATCGGTTAACTTTTAACCAGTTGGTTAATATTTTCTCAACTCAGCCTGCAAAAATATTCGGTCTCTACCCGCATAAGGGTGAGATAGCCGAAAATTCAGATGCCGACCTTGTTGTATGGAATCCTGAACCATGAAAAAACCATCTCGGCCGGAACACACCATCAGAATTGCGACATAAATATCTACGAGGGTATGCCCGTTAAGGGCAGTGCAGATTACGTCATCAAGGGTGGCACTGTGATAATCGAAAACGGGAAAATGACGATGCCGGAAATAACCGGTAAATATTTATTCCGGACGATTGGCTGATCACCTCATTAAGCATCCCGGATTGGGCGGCTCAACAATATACAGGAAAATCAATTTGTACCCACGCGTTTACGGTTCCGCTGCATGATGTCGTGTAAAACCTCGCCAGGATCTGCAAACCTGTTCGTAAGCATCATGGCCGCAATGATATAAGGTTTGAATCCGGCTTCTTTGTATGTATCTATCCTCGACCGCTCAAATGCTTCTTTGCTGACCTCTCCCCTTTCGCATGACACCCCGCTTATATCGGCAGGCAGACAATGCATGTACAAAGCATCGCCGTTCCTGGTGAGCTTCAGCTTCGCTTCATCAAACTCCCAGCCGGTGAACCTGGCATTATTTGCAAGACATGCCTGTTCCAGCTCTTTCAGTCCTGTCTTGTCAGACTTCTTCAGCAGCTCGGTTCTCTGCTGCATTATATGAAACGGAGCCCAGCTTTTCGGATAGACGATATCCGCATCCCTCATCGCCTCGCTCCATTGAATGACTGATTTTGAACGTGCTGCCGCAGCTGAGGGCGTTTTTTTCTGCCACTTCCACGATCCCTGGTATCAGGTTGTATCCTTCAGGGTAAGCCAGTTCAATATCCATCCCGAAGCGTGACATGAGAGCAATTATTCCCTGCGGAACTGAAAGCGGCTTGCCGTAACTGGGCGAATAGGCCCAGCTCATCACCAGCTTTTTCCCCTTCAGCTTCTCAAGAGAACCATATACATTGCGGAGGTGCATCAGGTCAGCCATCGCCTGTGTCGGGTGGTCCATGTCGCACTGAAGATTGACAATCCCCGGCCTCACCGGCAGCACTCCCTTTTCAAATCCTTCGTCGAGTGCCATCCCGACCTCACGCATATATTTATTGCCCTCTCCCAGGAAGATATCGTCACGGATACCGATAAAATCAGACATGAAGGAGATCATATTCGCAGTCTCCCTGACAGTCTCACCATGAGCTATCTGCGACTTCTCCTCGTCGAGATCCTGCACCGCCAGTCCCAGCAGGTTGCTCGCCGAGGCAAAAGAAAAACGCGTGCGTGTTGAGTTGTCGCGGAAATTCGATATAGCCAGGCCTGAGTCAAACACTCTCGCGGAAATGTTTTCAGAACGCATCTCCCGCAATATTTCGGCAACATCAAGCACCATGCGCAGGTCAGATTCACTCTTCTCCCATGTAAGCAGAAAATCCTTGCCGGCCAGATCCGGATTTCACTGCCCTCAGCCTTTCAATTTTATCTTCTAAACTCATAACTCATTGTTCCTTCGGACACCGTAGCTTTAGCGAAGGTTGTCCTTGTTCATAAATCATTTCTTCAGTCAGTTGATACTACTTGGCTGCTTCATAGGCATATGCCGCATAAAAGGCAGAAGCGGCGACAAGATCGCTTACAGGGACTTTTTCGTCAGGTGAATGGGCGAGCACCTCATTCCCTGGTCCGAAGCCGATAGTCGGAATGCCGTATGTTCCGCACGTCATTATACCGTTTGTTGAGAAGGTCCATTTGCCTATTGCAGGATCCTTGCTGAACAGGTTTCTGAACGCTGTAACGCCATCCTGAACAGCCTTATGCTCTTCAGGGACAGTCCATGTCGGATAATATTTTTCCATTCCGTACTCCAGCCCGGTATAAGCTTTCTCCAGGAAACTTAGTAGATCAACCTTTGCATTGAGTCCTTTAAGTATCTCTTCCACCTCTTTTACAGCCGTCTCTCTGGTCTCGCCGGCAGTCAGCCTTCTGTCGAGATGGATGCGGGCATAGTCTGATACGGCACAGAGTGACGGGCTCTTTGATATTATCTCCGATATTGTAATGCTGCCCTTACCCAGGAACTCATCATAAGCCAGTCTTTCATTTAGCTTTTCAACTTCCATGGCTGCCCTTGAAGCCATGTAGATCGCATTCACTCCGCGTTCAGGAGCTGACCCGTGTGATGACCTGCCGTAAAAATGCACGTGCATCTCCATCCTGCCCCGGTGACCGCGGTAAAGATTCAGGTTGGTGGGTTCGGTGAGTATCACCGTATCAGGTCTGATTTTATCTTCCTCAACAATGTACTTCCAGCACAGTCCGTCACAATCTTCCTCTATCACGCTGCCAACAAAATAGACCGTGATCTTTTTATCAAATCCCAGTTCCTTTAAGATCCTTCCGGAGGTGACAAATGCTGCGGGTCCGCCTTTCTGATCCACAGACCCCCTGCCATGCACAAACCCGTCCTTTATCACACCGTCCAAGGGCTCAAAGCTCCAGTTTTGCAGTTCTCCCAGGTCAACGGTATCCATATGACCGTCGATGGCCAGTACCTTTTTCCCCTGGCCTATACGTCCTATGACATTGCCGAGACCGTCGATAAAAACCTCATCGAAACCAGCCTCTTCCATCTGGCGCTTCAGCTCAAGCTGCACATACTTCTCCCTGGTCGACAATGACTTGATCCTTACCAGCTTCGACAGGTTCCCTGCCGTATAGTCCCTGTATTTCTCAGAGAGTTCATTGATCCTCTTACTGATATTATCCATGGCATTCTTTTAAATTGAAAGGAAATCAAAGTTAAATTAAATACCGTTTAAATTATCTTTGTTGGATGATAACATTCATACTGAACAATGAGAAGATCAGCACAGGCAGCGCTGCCGGATCGTCTCTCCTTGATTTTATCAGGTATGAAATGGGCCTGCCCGGGACAAAGATCGGTTGCCGCGAAGGTGACTGCGGGGCTTGCACCGTGCTCATGGGCAGTGCGGAAAACGGAACTGTAACCTATAAAAGCATCGTCTCGTGCCTGACACCCCTTGTCAATGCCCATGGCAAGCATATTGTCACAGTGGAAGGGATAAACACCGGGCATCTGTCCCCGGTACAAAATGCCCTGGTGGATAATTCAGCCACCCAGTGTGGCTTCTGTACACCCGGAATTGTCATGTCCCTTACGGCATACAGCCTCGCTGAAACCAAAGCGACGGCAGATACTGCCATTGCCGCCGTAAGCGGGAATATATGCCGCTGCACAGGCTATAAATCAATAGAGAAGGCAGCAGAAGTCATTGCAGAAATCCTCAAAAATAAAAATATCAGTGACCCCGTCAGGTGGCTCGTGGAGCAGAAATATCTTCCGGATTATTTCCTGACTATCGCTCAAAGACTGACTGAAATCCTCAACGCTGAACCTCTCTCTGCAGACAAGGGCATCAGGATCGCGGGCGGGACAGACCTCATGGTGCAGAAGGCTGACGAACTGGCCGGTTCTGACATCATTTCCTTTCAGGACAGAAAAGATCTGCAAGGCATTAATATCATCAACGGCAGATGCATCATCGGAGCAGCCGTTACAATGAGTGAGGTGGAACATTCCGCAGCGCTGAGAAAATTCCTTCCGGAACTGCCTTCCTATATGAAGCTCATCGCTTCCGAAACAGTCAGGAACATGGCTACTGTTGCAGGGAATATTGTTAACGCATCACCTATCGGAGACATGTCCGTCATGCTGCTTGCGCTCAACGCCAAAGTGACCATTGAAGGAGCCGGGCAGGCCAGGAATGTCCCGCTGAAGAATTTCTTCCAGGGGTACAAGAAGATTGACCTTACCAGAGAGGAATTTATCAGCAGCATAGCATTTGATTATAAGCCGGAGCCTGCCCTGTTCAGCTTCGAGAAGGTAAGTAAAAGAACTCACCTGGATATTGCGAGCGTCAACAGTGCCATCAGGATAACGATGAAGGATCAGAATATAAGTGAATGCCTTCTTTCTGCAGGTGGTGTCAGTCCTGTTCCGTTATTTCTCAGGAAGACGGGTGAGTTTTTCGCCGGCAAGCCTGTAACTGAGGAGATCATCATGCAGGCCAATACAGTGATGCAGGAAGAGATCTCCCCTATCAGCGATGTCCGGGGCAGTGCAGAATACAAGAGACTGCTGCTTCGACAGCTTCTTATTGCTCATTTTCTCAGGCTGTTCCCCACAAGGTTGAATATCAGTATTGACAAGCTATGAACAACCTCGAAGCCACCGGTCATGTAACAGGTAAATCAGTATATCTTGACGATATACCGGTTCTGAAGAACTGTCTGCATGGATTTATCTTTTGGTCGCCTTCTGCTCACGGGGTGATAACCAGTCTTGACATCTCCGGAGCAATGTCGCTGCCCGGTGTTCATAAGGTCTTTACCTGGAAAGACATCCCCGGCAAAAATGACATCGGCGGAATTATTTCCGATGAGATGCTTTTTGCACAGGATGAGGTGCATTTCCGCGGTCAGCCTGTTGCGCTTGTAGTTGCAGATGATGAGCCCACTGCAAGGAAAGCCGCGAAACTTATAAGTATAGAAATCAGCGAGCTGGAAGTGATCACTGACCCCCGTCTTGCCAGGGAGAAAGGTCTGCTCCTTATTCCTTCCCGTACTTTCAGGATGGGTGACATATCTGGAGCCTGGTCCGCTTGCGATCATATCTTTGAGGGCAGGGTTGAGAGCGGCGCCCAGGAGCATCTTTACATCGAGACACAGGGCGCCTATGCCTATCCCTCCGGCAACGGAGGCATAAAGATCCACTCTTCCACACAAGGACCGACACTGGTTCAGAAAGTGGCTGCAAGGGTACTGTCCCTTCCCATGAATCATATCGAGGTGGATGTGACACGGCTGGGCGGCGCATTCGGCGGCAAGGAGGACCAGGCTACGGGCGTGGCTGTCATGGCGGCATCTGGCAGCATACCTGCTTGACCGTCCTGTGAAGATCACACTGCACCGCGGAGATGACATGCGCATGACAGGCAAACGGCACCCCTACAGTTCCGATATCAAGATAGGCCTTACAAAAGATTTGAAAATTAAGGCCTTTCAGGCCGTTCTTTACCAGAACGGTGGCGCTGCTGCCGATCTTTCCCCGGCGATCATGGAACGGACACTGTTCCATTCGACAAATGCCTACTTTATCCCGAACACGGAAGTGACAGTCCACAGCTGCAAAACCAACCTGCCGCCCAACACCGCCTTCAGGGGCTTCGGCGCCCCACAGGGGATGTTCGTCATCGAAGCTGCCATAGCGATGGCGGCACGTGAGATGAAGGTACCTGCCCGTTTGATTCAGCAGGCCAACTTCCTGAAGGAAAACGACGAGTTCCAGTTTGGCCAGAAAGCCAGGGACGTGAATATAGGCAAGTGCTATGCTGCCCTTGACAGGAGTTTTGATCTTGAAAAAATCGAAAAGGAGATCTCTGATTTCAACGGCAAAAAGACAATTTACAGGAAAGGCATGGCAGTCATGCCGGTCTGCTTTGGCGTCTCCTTCACCAATACATCGATGAACCAGGCCCGTGCACTTGTGCATATTTACCAGGACGGCAGCATCGGGATAAGCACGGGAGCGGTGGAGATGGGGCAGGGCGTCAACACCAAACTGATGCAGGTCGCTGCAAGAGTGTTCTCTGTCAGCACTGACAGGATAAAGATCGAAACCACCAATACATCAAGGGTTGCCAACACATCACCCACTGCCGCCAGTTCAGGGGCCGACCTCAACGGCAATGCCCTGCTGATAGCCTGTAACAAGCTTCTCGGGCGACTGAAGTCCGTGGCTGCCACGGCTGTCAACTGCAGCCCTGAAGAAATTGAAATTCGTGATGAAAAGGTTTTTAAAAACGGTTTTCCGGCTGACATCACGTGGGAAAAACTGGTAACCACAGCCTTTCTCGGTAGGGTCTCACTGTCAGCCCAGGGTCACTATGCAACTCCGAAGATCTGGTTTGACAAATCGAAGGAGAAGGGCCAGCCCTTCGCCTACCATGTTTACGGTACGGCAGTTGTCATCGTCAGACTTGACTGTCTGCGGGGCACATATAAGATCGAAAAAGTACAGATAGTGCACGACTTCGGAAACAGCCTCAATCCGTCGATAGACATGGGCCAGATAGAAGGCGGGGTGATGCAGGGCATCGGCTGGATGACAATGGAAGAGGTCCTTTTTAATAAGGATGGCAGAATGCTTACCGACAGCCTTTCCACTTATAAGGTGCCGGATATTTATTCCGCACCAGAGGTACTGGTATGCCAAGCCCTGGAGACAGAAGGACCTGAGCCGGCCATCTTTAAATCAAAGGCAGTGGGAGAGCCGCCTTTCATGTACGGCATAGGGGCTTTTTTCGCCCTGCAGAATGCTGTAAAGGCATTCAACCCTCAATGGCAGCCCGACTATGATGCACCCCTTACACCAGAAAAAATCCTGATGAGACTTTATGCCCGCTAAGTTCTATCCGGTCTCCCTAAGCCAGCTCCTCAGGCTCGTTTTTCACGAGCTTGACACTGATGCCGGTGTTTTCGGAATTCCGCAGGAGCTGTTTTTCGTTCCGCGCGACAATGCAGCCTTAAAAACAGAGATGTTCGGTCATAAGCTGCATTCGCCCCTGGGTGTTGCTGCAGGACCGCACACACAGCTTGCACAGAATATTGTTGCAGCATGGCTCATGGGCTCCCGTTATATTGAGTTGAAGACAGTACAGACACTCGATGAGATTGAAGTCCCGAAACCATGCATCGACATGCAGGACGAGGGCTATAACTGCGAATGGTCACAGGAGCTTACAATAAAAGAGAGTTTTGATGAATACCTGAATGCCTGGATAATAATCCACATCCTCAACCACAGGTTCGGATGGGGAATTGATCCGGGGACCGTGTTCAACATGAGCGTGGGTTACAACCTTCAGGGGATCATGAACGCCAATGTTCAGTGGTTCCTTGATAAGATGGGGAACTGCAGCCATGAACTCGACAGAAAGATTGAAGAAATCATTGATATATATCCTGCTGTTACCGGCATCGAAATCCCTTCAGTAATTTCTGACAACATCACACTCTCAACCATGCACGGTTGCCCGGCAGATGAGATAGAGGATATTGCCCGCTACCTCCTCGAAAAGAGGAAACTTCATACCCTTGTAAAACTGAACCCGACGTTGCTCGGCCCTGAAATGCTGAGGGAAATCCTGAATGACAAGCTCAGGTTTAAGACAACTCGTGCCTGATGAAGCCTTCGGGCACGACCTTAAATATCCGGATGCGGTAAGGATAATAAAGTCTCTGCAAAAAACAGCTGCGGAAAACAATCTTCAGTTTGGTCTGAAACTGACAAACACCCTTGAATCGCTGAACAATAAGAACGTCTTTGGCAGTGATGTCAGCATGATGTACATGAGCGGCCGGGCGCTGCATCCGCATCTCTGTAAATCTTGCCAGAAAGCTGCAGGAAGAGTTCAGCGGTGAATTGCTGCTCTCCTTTTCTGCAGGTGCGGATGCATTCAATATTTCCAACCTTATTTCATGCGGGTTCAGGACAGTGACTGTCTGCTCCGACCTCCTTAAACCAGGCGGTTATATGAGGCTGAACCAGTACTTTGAAGAGATTAATAAAGCTCTTCGAAGCAAAAGAGCAGCCACCATTGACGATTATATTTTAAGACTTTCCGGTCTGAAGGACCTGACAGCAGCGGCTTTTTCCAACCTGTCAGGTTACAGCGCTGAAGTACTTACCAGCAAGGAGTACATCAGGGAATACATAAAACCTCCTGACATAAAGACAACGCGCACCCTTGGTTTTTTCGACTGCATTTCCGCACCGTGCCGTGATACCTGCGCCGCAAGCCAGGATATTCCCGAATATCTGCGGTTCACCGCGGCAGGGCAGTTCGATAAAGCATATGAGGTAATACTGAGAACCAATCCTTTTCCTTCAGTGACAGGAATGGTTTGCGATCATCTCTGCCAGGGTAAATGCACAAGGATCAACTATGATGATCCTCTTCAGATCCGCGAGGTCAAGCGTTTTATTTCCGAGCAGGATGAGGTGCGTCTCAAGCCGGCTGCAGATAACGGCCTCAGTGCTGCCGTCATCGGGGCAGGACCGTCAGGACTGTCATTTGCGTACTATCTCAGGATGGCAGGTTTCCGGGTTGACGTTTTTGAGGCAAGATCAAAAGCCGGCGGGATGGTGCAGTACGCTATCCCCGGCTTCAGGCTAACCGATGAAGCTGTTGCAAATGATATCAGGCGCATAACGGACCTTGGAGTCATTATAAATTACAACAGCCCGGTTGACACAGATAAATTCGTCTCACTGAAAAAAGATTACTCTTATATATTCATCGGATCAGGAGCCCAGCTCTCCTCCCCTCTAAACATCGAAGGAGCAGACGCAGCAGGCGTACTTGATCCGCTGGAGTTTCTCTTCCGTGTAAGGCAGGGTGAGGAGACCGGCATAGGGAAGAGAGTGGTTATCATCGGGGGCGGTAACACTGCCATGGACGCAGCCCGTACCGCATACCGGCTTGTAGGAAAAGACGGCACTGTGATCATCGTCTACCGGCGCACAGTCAGCGAGATGCCCGCCGACCAGGGAGAGATAAAAGCAGTGATCGAAGAGGGAATGGAAATAATTGAGCTGGCATCACCGGAAAAAGTATTACAGTATGAAGGCAGGGTAACAGGCCTTTTATGCAGCAGGATGGTACTGAAAGGATTAGATAAGGCTGGCAGACCGGCTCCCGTAAAGGTTGAGGGTTCTGCCTTTGAGATATCCTGCGACACAATAATACCGGCCATAGGACAGATGACGGATATCGGTTTTGCCAGTCGCGAAGAGCTTGCAAATGACACCAGTTCATATAAAACCCGGATTGGCAAGGTGTATATCGGCGGTGATGCCATGCGCGGGGCATCCACAGCCATCAACGCCATCGGCGACGGCAGGAAAGCTGCAGAACAAATAATCCGCGACGCCGGCATCGATTTCTCCATTGAAAAACCGGATCTGGGCAGGGACTTTTCAGAAAAGGAACTGGTGATCATGCGTTCGAAACGCATCCGTGCAAAACAGCCTGCAGAACTGACCCCGGAACAGCGGAGAACCTTCAGCCTTGTAAGCCGTACGCAGGACAAGGACACCGTGGTAAATGAAGCAGAACGGTGCCTGTCGTGCGATGAGATGTGCAGTATATGTACCACCGTATGCCCCAATCTTGCCAATCGTTTTTACAGCATTACCCCGCGCACTTTCCTGCTTCAGAAAGCAGTCAGGTCTGAAAGCGGAGAGATTGCATTTACTGACGACGGCTCCCTGGAGATTAAACAGAAGTATCAGATCATAAATATCGCCAGCTTCTGCAACGAGTGCGGCAACTGCAATACCTTCTGCCCCACTGCCGGTGCTCCTTACAAGGACAAACCAAGGTTTTACCTGACAATCGCCTCATTCAACCATGCCGAAGAGGGTTTCCACCTTGCTGTGCTGAAAAACAAAAAGAACCTGATATATAAACTTAACGGCAACATTACCACCCTTTCCGAGTTTCCGGATGAGTACATTTTTGAAAATGATTATATAACAGCAACATTCACCAAACTGCAGTTCATCCTGACATCTGTAAAATTCAATACACCCTGTGTCAGGGAAGCGCACTTCCGGCAGGCTGCAGAGATGTCCGTACTGCTAAGGGCAGCTGAAAACCTGCTGCAGGCATGATAAAGGATTCCGGTTTTTTATCTGTATAATGGTTAACTTGCAAATCTGATTTATCTCAAACAAACGGATATTATGATCCAGCCTATTGATAAGATTACCAGTGAGACGACGCTTGAAAATGCCGTCAACCGTTTCAGGGAACGGGGGATCATCCTTCCCACCTTCGAACAGCAGAGAAATCCTGACCTGATCCCCGAAAAAATCAAATCCGGCCTGAAAGATGTCGGACTGTGGGATATCAATCCCCTAAACCTCTTCCGTATTACATGGAAGAATGAGCCGGTTGAAAAGGGCGGCCTCTACGGCAATGTCAACTTCATCGAGCTTCCGGCAGCTCTAACAGGGGTGGATGCGCGCATTATCGTTCTCACCGGCAAATGGTTTCCCACAGGCGCTCATAAAGTCGGTGCAGCATACGGGTGTCTTGCTCCCAGGATAATCACCGGCGGCTTCGATCCCACATGGCATAAGGCGGTATGGCCATCGACAGGCAACTATTGCAGGGGAGGCGCATTCGATTCGAAGCTTATGGGAACAGAATCCGTTGCCATCCTCCCCGAGGAGATGAGCAAAGAACGGTTTACGTGGCTGCGCGATGTGATCGGCTCAGAGGTCATTGCAACACCGGGGTGCGAATCCAATGTAAAAGAGATCTATGACAAGTGCTGGGAGATACGCCGCACACGTCCTGAATGCATCATCTTCAACCAGTTCGACGAGTTCGGCAACTGCGCCTGGCATTATAACGTCACCGGCCACGCCATTGAAGAAGCCTGGAATATGGCAAAAACAGGCAGTAGCAGGCTCGCAGCCTATATCTCAGCCACAGGATCAGCCGGGACCATTGCGGCAGGAGATTACCTGAGAACAATTGCCCCTGACATCAAGGTGGTGGCCTCGGAGGCTCTCCAGTGCCCCACACTCCTCATGAACGGTTTCGGGGGACACAGGATAGAGGGCATAGGCGACAAACACGTCCCGTGGATACACAATGTGAAAAACACCGATGTTGTCACCGCGATAGACGACGAAGACTGCATGAAGACCTTCCGTCTGTTCAATGAGAAAAAGGGACAGGATTACCTGAAGTCAATTGGTATACCAAAAGATGTTGTCGGCAACCTTCCTCTGCTGGGCATTTCCGGCATCGGCAATCTTATCTCGGCTATCAAGACAGCCAGGTATTTTGAAATGACTGCTGACGATATCATTGTCACAATAGCTACCGACTCGGCTGAGATGTACAGGTCGAGACTTGAAGAATTGAATCAGGAGCGTGGAGAATATGATATCCTGCAGGCTGTCAGGGATTTTGAAAGATGCCTGCCCGGCACACGGACCGACAACATGAAAGAGCTCAGTTACACTGACCGAAAAGCGATCCATAATCTGAAATATTACACCTGGGTTGAACAGCAGGGAAAAGATGTTGAAGACCTGAACCAGCTTTGGTATGACCGCGATATCTGGAACAAAATGTTCATGCAGGTTGAACGGTGGGATGAGCTGATCAATGAATTTAACGAACGAACAGGCCTGCTGAAGGATCTTTAAAAAAAGGCGAACTGATCAGGCATATCACTCCTTCCATGAAACCTACAGGCTTTATATATAAATGCAATGACTGCGGCAGGGAATACAGTACTTTCGGAACCCTGTATCTCTGTCCGTGGTGCAGCCCCGGGAACAGTTACACTGCCCCTCCAAAGGGTGTACTGAGAATACTCTATGACTATCAGAAGATCAGGAAAAGCATCGAGGGTTTCGCTGATCTGAAAAATAACGGTTTTATCAGCCTTCTTCCCATTGCCAGTATTGGCAGTCTTCCTCCGCTGAGGGTGGGCAACACTCCTCTGTATCCGTTAACTGAGCTCGATGGCTCCAGGTTGCCTTTCAGCCTTCGCCTTAAAGATGATTCCCAGAACCCAACCTGGTCGTTCAAGGACAGGGCGTCAGCGCTGGTATCAGCGTTTGCAAAGGAGAAAAAACTGGGTATTATTGTTGCTGCCTCAACCGGAAATGCAGGCTCATCTCTTGCCGGCATATGTGCTTCCCAGAAACAAAAAGCGGTGATAATAGTCCCGGAAAAGGCCCCCCTGGCCAAACTCACCCAGATCATTATGTACGGTGCCACACTTATTCCGGTAAAAGGCACTTATGACGAGGCCTTTGATCTGAGCGTGAAGGCAACTGAAGAGTTCGGCTGGTATAACAGGAACACCGCCTTTAACCCGCTCACCGTGGAAGGGAAAAAGACAGTTTCGTTCGAGCTGTTTGAACAGATGGGAAACCTTGTGCCTGACAGAATCTTCATATCCGCAGGTGACGGAGTGATTGTCTCCGGTATTTATAAGGGATTTGAAGACCTCCTGGAGCTGAATATCATTGACAGGATGCCTGTGATGGTTGTTGTACAGTCGGAGAAAAGCGATAACCTGGTAAGGAACATAGGCAAAAAGGATTTCACGGTCATCCCATCCACTACGATTGCAAACTCAATCTCCGTTGACATCCCGAGGAACTTTTACATGGCGCAGCATTTCATACAGAAATACAACGGCGAAACACTGACTGTTTCCGATGACGAAATACTTGCAGCTTCAAAGAACCTGTCCGGGAACACCGGCCTGTTTGCCGAGCCTGCTGCTGCTGCTGCATTTGCAGGATTGCTTTCATACATGAAACAGGGGCGTGTACCTTCAGGCTCCTCCAACGTTGTTCTGCTGACAGGAAGCGGACTGAAAGACCTGAAAGCTGTCGGGCCACTGCTGAATATGCCGGCATCAATTGATCCTTCCATCGCTAACCTGAAGAAGCTCCTGCAATGATCACCTTTGTTCTCAACGGGGTAAAAAGATTCTTCCTGGGTGATGAGGAAGAATCACTTCTTGACCATCTGCGGATCGAAAACAGGATCACCTCGCATAAAGACGGATGCTCCGGGCAGGGTGTCTGCGGGGCATGTACCGTTGAGATCAACGGCAAGGCACGGATGGCATGCCGTACAAAGATGAAAAACCTTGAGGGGGCTGAGGTGGTCACTGCCGAAGGACTGCCCGCAAAATTCAGGACAATAATCAGTCAGAAGTTTGCTGAAAAGGGTGCGGTACAGTGCGGATTCTGCTCACCGGGAATGGTGATGAGAGCCAAAGCACTCTACAACACAAACAAAAAACCTTCCCGTAAGGAAATTATTGCAGCCATCACCCCCAACCTCTGCCGGTGCACCGGCTATGTCAAAATCGTGGATGCCATCGAAGCAACCTTTTCTGAAATGCGCAGAGGTGAGACAGGCAAGACACATCCGTCAGCTCTCATTGGTGAGCCCTACCCGAAATATATGGCTGCCGAGACTGCAGTGGGGAAAAGGGACTTTGTTGATGATATGTATTTTGAGGGGATGGTTTACGGAGCACTGAAGTTCAGCGACCACCCCAGGGCAAGGGTGATAAGCATTGACACCTCAGAGGCATTTCGGGCTGAAGGAGTCATCAGGATCTTTACCGCAAAAGATATTCCCGGAGCCCGCAAAACGGGTCTTATATTTAAGGACTGGCCGCTGATGATCGGCGAAGGAGAGATAATTCATTACCTGGGGGATGTCGTGGCGGGGGTCGTGGCGGAGACAGAAGCCCTGGCACGCCAGGCGGCTGAGCTTATAAGGGTCAGGTATCAGGTCCTCGAACCCGTGACAGATATGCTCGAGGCTATCAAACCTGACAGCATACGTGTTAATGACGAGAGATCCAATGTGCTGGAGACATGCAGCATCAGATCAGGGGATGTTGACAAAGTGCTCGGTGAAGCTGCCTGGGTCGCCTCGGGGATATATGAAACACAGCGCATAGAACATGCTTTTCTTGAGACCGAGGCTGCCATCGCTCTCCCTGAGAACGACGGTATCAGATTATACAGCCAGGGACAGGGCGTCTATGTCGACAGGACTGCTGTAGCAGCAATACTCAGGCTGCCTGAGGATAAGGTGAGGGTGGTCCAGGTGGAGAACGGCGGAGGCTTTGGCGGAAAGGAAGATATAACCGTGCAGGGCCATGCTTCACTGTTTGCGCACCTTGTTAAAAAGCCCGTTAAAGTCCATCTGACCCGGGATGAATCAATTATCATGCACCCTAAGCGCCATCCGGTCTGGATGGAGATCAGCCTGGCATGCGACAGCACAGGTAAATTTACGGCCCTGAAGCTTAATGCTGTGGGAGATACGGGCGCATATGCCTCCGTTGGCACCAAGGTCATGGAACGCGTTGTCGGTCATGCCACAGGAGGTTATTCTGTGCCTGTCGTGGATATAAAAGCTGTTACCGTTTATACGAATAATATCCCCTCCGGCGCCATGCGCGGTTTCGGTGTACCCCAGGTAACATTTGCCGTTGAGGGCTGCATCGACGAACTGTGCAGGATGGGCGGCTTTGACCGCTGGCAGATACGGTTTGACAATGCCCTCGAGGACGGCAAAAGAACGGCAACAGGACAGTTATTAAGCGGCGTGGGACTGAAAAAGACACTCCTTGCCGTTAAGGATGCCTTTACCGGGGCAAAGTATGCAGGCATAGCATGCGGACTTAAAAACACCGGTGTAGGCAACGGCATGACAGATGAAAGCCTGGTGTCAATACAAATAATTTCGGACAGGAAGGTCATGTTACACCATGGCTGGAGCGAGATGGGACAGGGAATACATACGATGGCCATCCAGACCCTTCACCAGGAAACCGGGATCGATCCCGGAATAATAAATGTCAGGGTTGACACCGGAGCAGGTCTGCCTACAGGCATGACTACATCATCAAGAGCTACTGCGCTGCTGGGCAATGCTATAATCAATGCATCGGTCAGGATCAGGGAAGACCTGAAGAATAGCTCGCTGCAGCAGCTTGCAGGTCGGGTCTACAAAGGCAGATACGTTTGCGACTGGACGTGCAAACCAGGCGAAAAAACCGACGATCCGGTTGTTCACTTTGCATATGGCTATGCAACACAGGTTGCAATTCTTGATGATAACGGCGCTGTCAGAAAGATCATCGCGGCACACGACGCAGGAAAGATTATGAACAGGATGCTCTTCGAAGGACAGATAGAAGGTGCAGTGATAATGGGAATGGGGTACGCCCTGACCGAGGATCTGCCGCTCGATTAAGGGCAGGCCGGTGAGCCTTAAATTCAACGATCTTGGTATCCTGAGAGCGAATGAGACGCCGGAGATAGAAGTGATAGGCATCGAAGAGAAAGACCCTGTCGGACCGTACGGGGCAAAAGGCATAGGCGAGATAGGAATGGTGCCTACAGCAGCAGCGATAGCCAATGCACTGTGCGCCTATGACGGCATAAGGAGGAAAAAACTTCCTCTCAGAAGGAAGAAATAAAATAAAACAAATTCAGAATGGATCTGCTTCTTAGAAACGCTACATACATCGACTGGAAAACTCTTGAATTCAGTGTAAAAAATATACTCGTCCGGGAGAATATCAGCAGCCTTCAGTTCATTGATGACAGTGATACCGGGCCGGTTGATCACGGTGTTAAAGTCATTGACTGTACGGGCCGGCTGGTAACAAAATCCTTTGCGGTGGGTCATCATCATGTTTACTCTGCCCTCTCGAGGGGGATGGCTGCACCAAAGGAGAACCCGCAAAACTTTTCTGAGATACTCAAATATGTCTGGTGGACCCTCGACAAGTGTCTTGATCCTGCCATGATCGAGTCGAGTGCGCTGGTGACGGCCATGGCATGCCTTAAGGCAGGCTCCACTTTCGTCATTGACCATCATGCCTCTCCGTTTGCCGTTAAGGGTTCACTGGAGATAATAACACAAGCCTTTGAAAAAGTCGGAGTGTCGCACCTTCTTTGCTACGAGATCTCCGACCGCGACGGTGTACATGTTACCAGGGAAGGCCTGGCCGAGACGGACAATTTTCTAAGGGATCAT
The DNA here is from genome assembly GCA_963719235.1 of uncultured Bacteroidales bacterium. GTDB lineage: Bacteria > Bacteroidota > Bacteroidia > Bacteroidales > VadinHA17 > SR-FBR-E99. Next base: position 168,259 of record CAVRBS010000027.1, on the reverse strand, counting down.
CAGGGTCTCGTGGGACTGCACGCCTCATTCACCGTCGGTGAGCGTACGCTGGGCAAAGCCGTGGATATGATGAAGAGGCATAATACCGGAATTCATATCCATGTTGCCGAGGATGCATACGATCAGGGGCAGAGCCTGAACAAACACGGCAGAAGAGTGATAGAACGCCTGGAAAAGTCCGGGGTGCTCAGCTCACCAAAGACCCTGCTTGTTCATTGCCTCCATCTCGAAGCGAACGAAAGGGAATTAATCCGTAATTCACCTGCCTGGGTGGTCCAGAACTGCGAGAGCAACCTCAACAACAATGTCGGCTATTTCAACGGCGCAGGTCTCGGAGAGAATATCATGCTCGGCACCGACGGCATGCACAGCGACATGCTTCAGAGTGCCAGGGCAGCCTTCTTTGTCGGACAGCGTTACGACAACATCACCTATGAATCAGCTTACCGGCGTTTCAGGAATGTGCACCGTTACCTGAGTGAAAATGGCTTCGGGGGCGACGGTGATAATAACCTCGTCATTATTGATTATGACTCCCCCACTCCCGTTTCGCGTGAGAATTTCTTCGGGCATTTTCTTTTTGGCATCACCTCAAACCACATCACTGATGTCATCTCCAACGGCAGGCTTGTGATGAAAGACAGGAAGATCTTGACTGTCGATGAGAATGAGATTCTCGGGGAATCGAGGCAGCAGGCTGAAAGGTTGTGGAGTAAGATGCTCTCATCATAGAAACACGAGGGTGTATCAGAAATATAATTAACCACCCCGTCCCTGACGGTACCGTCAGGGACACCCCTCCTTAAAAAAAGGAGGGGAAATGTCTGATTTTAAATCTTTTAACTTTCTCCTCCTTAATAAGGAGGAGTACCCTGACCGTAAGCGTCAGGGGGAGGAGGTAACTTTTGAGACACCCTCGTTTAATCAACCTGGTTTTTTGAGAATTTCTTCCGGAGGAGAAAATAAACCGGTATCCCCAGAAGGATCAGCGCCAGGCCTATGGCTGCCTCGCGCGGCCGCGTTATGATTGTATTGCAGAACAATCCTACGCAAAACAATACAAAAATGGCCGGCACAACCGGGTATCCCCATACCTTGTAGGGCCGGTGCGCATCAGGCATCCTGCGGCGCAGAATGAATACTCCCATGGCAGTTGCTCCATAGAAAATATAGACTGCAAAGATGAGCATGTCCGTCAGCTGGTCGAAGGTACCTGACAGTACCAGTACAGAAGCCCATATCCCCTGCCAAAGCAATGAGTTACCAGGCACATTGTGTCTGTTGAGTTTACCTATTCCCGAAAAGAAAAGGCGCTCGCGTGACATGGCATAATAAGGCCGGGCGCCGGTGATAATACTGGCATGAAGGCACCCCATGGTGGTGACCAGTATCAGCAACGATATGAACATCACACCTGATGTCCCCCAGAAACTCCTGACCGCCTCCACCGCGGCAATCTGATTACCTGCCTCATGAACCTGCACCAGCTCCGGAATGGACATTAAAGAGAGGTAGGTAAAATTAACCAGCAGGTATACAGCTATTACAACAAAAACTCCAATTGCAATTCCCTTGGGGATATTTTTTTTCGCATCCCTGATCTCGCCTCCTATGAATCCGACAGAGACCCATCCCTGGTAAGCCCAGAAGGCAGCAAGCATGGCTGTATAGAAAGAAGAGAGAGTAACGGTGCCGCTTGCCAGCTCCTTAACATTCATGAAATTGGCCGGTCTGGCGACATCGCTGCTCAGTCCAAAAACGACTATCGTCAGGAGACCAGCGCCCACCAGGAGCAGGATAACCTTGCTGACCCATGCCCCGCCTTTCAGTCCTGTCATGTTGAGAAATGTCAGCAGCATAATGAGCAATATGGCTGTCAGCTTTATCCCGAAATCCCGGAAAGGAAAGAATACGCCGCCTATTGTAAAGTCCTGCAAAGAGGGGAGCATTTCAGGAATAGGTATGATGCTGTTCAGCGACTGGGTAAAGACATATGCCAGTGATGAGATCGTGGCGGATTGGATAACGACGAAGAGGGACCAGCCATAAAGAAATGAAAAGAACCTGTTGTATATTTTCTTAAGATAGACGAACTCACCTCCTGTGTCTGCAAGCATACCGGCTATTTCAGCGTTGCTGAGAGCTCCGAACAGGGTGATTATTCCGCCTACGATCCATACCAGAAGTATCCAGGAAGAAGACTGAAGCTCGTCAGCCATGGGGGCAATTTTCTTATATACTCCCGAGCCGATGATATTGGCAATTACAAAGATGACGACGTAACCTAAGCCGAGTGTCCTGACCAGATTTCTTTGATTACCCATAGACAGGTATTTATTAAATTGCAGAGGCTAAATTAAGAAATTCACAGAGACATCGTGTGTATGGTTTAATAGGGTTTATATAATCATTAACGGTCTTAATTATTGCAGGATTTGTAAATCAGGTATTCCAAAAGATCCAGAATGGCTAAGTACAGTTCCATAATTAAAATATGTTCTGCGATTCTTTTTACCCTGATAGTCTCAGGTTGCACAAAACCTGACAAGGAAGAAATTAAAGATCAGTATATTACTGGTCTTGTGAACAAAATAAACTCGGATAGCCTGGTGTCATATGTCACCTGGATGCAGAACATGTCTACCCGCTTTATGCTTGCTGACAACCACAGGCAGGTTGCTGTTGATATAAAAAACAAGTTTATCCGGCTTGGCTATCCTGACACAAAGCTGGATTCGTTCAATGTAACGGTCACTTTTAACGGACTTGAATATACTACAACCCAATACAATGTCATTGCAACTTTAATCGGGAATACATACCCTGACAGTATATGCGTTCTTGGCGCCCATTATGATAACAGGATTAGTTCAGCTTCCGGTGATCCGTTTGTATTTGTACCGGGAGCAAACGACAATGCCACAGGGGTTGGCGCTACCCTTGAAATAGCCAGGGTAATGAAGAAAAGATCTTTTATTCCATCCTCCACCATTAAATTTGTCGCATTCGGAGCTGAGGAGTTTGGATTATTCGGAAGTTACGACTTTTCGCAAAAAGCAAGTGTCAGAGGGGAAAATATAAGTATGATGCTTAATAATGATATGATAGGTATACCATCTTCCTCTGATCCCGCTATGTGGTATGTGAACATCATTGATTATGACAACTCACATTACCTGAGATCCGAGGCCCAGAGATTATGCGACAGGTATTCTTCAGTAGGATATGTCAATGATAATTCTTCATCAAAAAGAAGCGACAGTTACCCATTTTATCTAAATGGATTCCCGGCACTCTTCTTCATCCAGAACACACCGGGCAGTACATATCATACGGAAAGTGATCTTGTCACTACTATTAATTTTCAATATTACAGGGAGATAGTTAAGATTTCCTGTGCATTGTTAGTTGACAGGAATTATGTTGACTAACCTTCAAATTATCTCTTCCGGTTCTTCGATCAGCCAGTCTGTATTCTTCGCAATAGCCTCCAATGATGGATTACGTCTGTTTAATCGCAGTGAGAGATAGCAGCGTGGCATTACAACAGGACAAATAAACTTGACTTCGGTTTAAGCAAGTCGTAACTTTGTCATACTTGATAATGAGAGATATTCCCTAATCTTAAAAAAGTGGAGAATCTGACCATTATAATATGTTCATTTAATGAAGAGAGAACCATTTGTGATGTGGTTAAAGCCTGCCGTCTGTATAATGAGGGAAGTGAAATTATAGTAGTTGATGACGGTTCCAGGGACAATACAGAACAATTACTGCTAAATCTCAATAAATCAATCGAATTCAACTATTTAAAACTTCCTGAAAACAGGGGTAAAAGTCATGCTATGGCTATCGGCGTTGAAAATGCAGGCAATGATATAATTATGTTCTTTGATGCAGATAGTATTGGAATAAGAAAGGAACATTTTGTTGATTTGTTACTCCCGATTAAGGAAAACAAAGCCGACATGGTATTAGGGCATACTGCAGCAACCTTTATTAATGTAAAGCTCACTCCCTTTAAAGCTTTTACTGGAGAAAGGGTGCTACTTAAAAAAGACATATTGCCGATATTGGATGAAATCCGAAATACGAGATTTGGTATTGAAACCTATATAAATTTGTATTATCAGACGCATGAGAAAAGGATTAAATATGTGTATCTGGAAGGACTCAGGACACTGACCAAATATGAAAAGACGACATTGTTTGAAGCTACAAGACAGTATTTTAGTGAAGGACATGAGATTGCTTCAGCTATTATAAAGAATTATGATTTAATATTTAAGATAGCCAAATCTTCTTTATCCGATACCAATGAAAATATGAAGAAGAAATTATCAGTCTTTCAGCAAAATATTAACAAAAGAATTCACAGGCTTGATGTTTGAAAATCAGTTCAGCAGCAGGTTATGAAATTGTAATAATTACCATCCCCCGGATCAGCTCCGGGGGATGTTTGTTACTCTTAGACTGCAGTCCTTCAGGCATTAATAAAAGGCATTCGACAAAGTGAACCATTATTGTTTCCGGGCAAATAAATTTGACTTCGGTTTTTAGCTTGTGTAACTTTGAGTACAGGTTAAACCTGGAAACCAATTGAGCATTAGTAATACGGTTTTTAACTAAGCCCATGCAACCTGTAAATTAGTTTTGCACTATGAAAAAAATATGGCTGCCGGCTCTATTAATTTTAGTCTGGGGATGTAACAGGATCGACTGTCCCGGATACGAAAATGAATACCTGAACTGGATACCATATGAACAAGGTGACAGTATTTATTTTACAGATGGAACTGACACGCTTAAACTGCGGGTCAATGAGACCTACAGATCAGATGCATACAAAGAACATTCGTGGATTATCGAACGCTCCTGCTATATAGAGGCAAATGCTTCTGTTTCCGGTGACCCCGACAGTGTATCAATTACAACGTCCAGTTTTTATACATCAGAAGAAAACTTCCCGATAGGATATCGCTATGTTATATCATATAATATCGGATCAGCGTTTTTTGATTTTCAAGCCCTGGATAATAAGATGACTATAGATTATAGTATCACTGTTGATCTGCTAAACAGTTTTAATAATGGCTTTAAAGATTATCCTGATGTGTTGAAGCTGGAACAGGATACAACTTACCCATGGGGCAAGCCCATGGTGTATCAGATTTATATTGCAGAATCAGTTGGGATTATCCAGTTCAAAGAGCCCGGAAACCAACGTACCTGGAGTCTTATGGAAAAATGATACCGGAGAAGATTGTTAAAGATAGGATAAGTAGTTCTTACCAGTCACGGGAAATAAGCTCCTGCGCTTTTATATAAATATACTTGACTTCGGCTTAAACAAGCTGTAACTTTGTGTACAGATGGAATACTACATTCATCACTTAAATAATCTTAATCAGAAACAGGAGGTAAGTATGTCAAGATTAATTAGTATCGTAGTTTTGGTTATGTTGACGGCTTGTGCACAACAGGCTGGGAAGCAGAAGGTAGATTTAAATGCCGAAGAACAGGCTATTCGCTCAATTTCGATGAATTGGCTGGAATTACAGAAGAACCATGATGCAGCCGGATGCGCTGCACTATTCGCCGATGACGGAATATCTTATAGCGTGAATCTTGAACCAGCCATCGGGCCTGCCGCGATACAGGAGACTTTTACTAAAAACAGGGAGGAATACCCGGAGCTTGTTGTGAACTGGACCACTGACCGTGTCGAGATTGCGGCTTCCGGTGATTTGGCTGTTGAGTACGGGAGCTTTACAATGACGGATCAAGGACAAGAGGACCATGGTAAGTATGTCACCGTTTACCGTAAGGTGAATGGCATATGGAAGGTAGCAGCGGACATCGGGACCAGTACCAAACCGAAGGAAATATCACAATAATAGTGCCCTGGCAAGTCGCACTTATAATTTTGTTTAACTGATTTATATTGCCGCCGATTTGATATCGGCAGCATTTCTTTATCCGGTATTGGGGACTCTACCTCAGGGAAGCGAGACACTTGCCCCGGGTTGTCACACGTTCCGGGGCTTTTCATAAATAAACTTGACTTCGACTTTTTGCTGCTGTAACTTTAGCCTGTAATTGACTTCCGATTTATTCTTCATTCTTCAAAACCAAATTACGATGAAAAACAAAGTGAAGAAATTACCCGGTATTCTGTTAATAATGGCTTTATTATGTTCTGGCAGACAAATGTCCGGACAGGAGAAAGTAAATATATCTGCTGGAATCGGATATCTGGAAACATTAAATATTGGTATGCGGTATCAACTTAATCAGTCACAAATAGGGTTAAGTATCGGGACCTGGCCGTCTGAAGCTGGTTCGTGGTTTGATTGGAATAGCCTGATTTCAATATCAGGGGATTTCTATTATCACTTTGGTGGTTTCTCTGAGTTTTCAGATCTGCAACCTTGGTATGGCCGGATTGGATTGGATTTCCTTAGAATTGGATGGGATGAAGGCATTGAAAACAATTTGGAACCTCACTTTCGGATCGGCAGGGATTTTTATTTTAACAGGGCCTTCGGATTTAGTCTTGATGCAGGAGTGGGATTTTTTATAGTAAATGAATTAGAACTTGGACCGGTTGTACCAGCTTTGGGCATATGTTTCTTTTATCGCTTTTAATAGTAATACTCAACCTGGTTGAGATATAAGGCCACCGAACCATGAAACCCGCCTCCGGACATCAGCTCAAGGGGCTTTTTATTTGATTTTGGCACACAGAGAACAATCTTTGGGACGATTAGAACAGACTTTTCCCTAATGAATGTCGAACTTAGTGTTGGTATTAATAAATCCCCTTCAGATGTGAAAAATATTCTGATGAGTGCCATAATTTTGTTGTTGATCTCATTAAATGTCGATGGACAACAACCACAAGATACTCTGTATCTGAAGAATGGGTACAAAGCAGTGGGAAAATTGCTTTGGGAATCAAAGAGTGAATGCAGGTTTCTGACATCAGAAGGAATATATTTCACCTTTTCCACCGACGAAGTCGAAAAAATCGTCACTCCCCAAGAATTGATAATGAGGAAAGTCAATCCTGACACTTTAAATGTTTACCAGCTTAATATATACATGGATAAAGCTATTAAGATGAGAAATACAGGCAGGGCTTTGACAATAAGCGGGGTCAGTATATTTGCAGCAGGAATTGTCACCGGGGTGATTTTGATGAATACGGGGGAACCGCCTGATGATCCGGAAGAAAAGCATGGACCCTGGCTTGAATTTAGCATCATAGGTATTGCAGGCGTAATTGGCATTCCCTGTACTTTGGTTGGCGTTCCTTTATGGGCAGTCGGAGGCAGTAGAAAGACCAAGGCAGAGCTTTCGCTGCAAAAGTTTAATATAGTGCCGGAAAACTCAATGGCACTTGGATTAGGAATAACAATAAGTTTTTAATCTAATATTTAACGACAATTTATTATCAGCCTTCGGACATCAGCTCCGGAGGCTTTTTATTTGATTTTGGCACACATAGAACAATCTTTGGGAAGATTAGCAAACTCTGTTACAAAAGAAAGATAGAACTTAATCCGGGAAACCAGAAGTAACAATAAACTTGACTTCGGTTTCTTGATGGTGTAACTTTGTTTTAACTAAGCCCTAACAATTAGGTTGACCCATGAAAAAGAAATTCTTGTTTCATCAAATATTTGTAATAGCTTTTGTATTACAATGGTTAGCAAGCTGTACGGATAACCCAACTGTGGCAACAGACCCGGTAACTAATATCAGTACGGCCAGTGCAACAGGTGGTGGTAAGGTATTAGATGATGGTAAAACTGAAGTAACAGCCCGTGGAGTATGCTGGAGCACAAATCCATCACCTACAAGAGCTAATAGCACTACAATTGATGGTTCAGGGACAGGCTCTTTCACAAGCAGCATAACAGAACTAACACCCGGTACTTTTTATTATGTCAGAGCATATGCAGTTAACAGTGAGGGTTTTGGTTATGGGAATGAAGTATCCTTCACAACTGATGCTCTATCGTTAGCTGCTGTAAGTACTTCACCTGTAATTTCAATTACCTCTAATACGGCAGAAAGCGGAGGAAATGTAACAACAGATGGTGGATCAGGTATTACAGCCCGAGGAGTTTGCTGGAACACTTTAACAAATCCAACGACATCAAATTTTAAAACCACTGATGGCTCCGGAATTGGAGCATTCGCTAGTTCAATAACAGAGTTGTTACCGGCAAAAACATATTACTTAAGAGCATATGCCACTAACAGCGTAGGCACGGCCTATGGGGAGGAGCTAAATTTCCCCACTCCTCCTGCTAAACCAACTGTGACAACAAATTCAATTACTGAAAAAACCCAAACATCTGCAAAAAGCGGAGGTAATATTTCTGATGATGGTGGAGCAAATGTCACTGCGCGTGGAGTATGCTGGAGCACTTCACAAAATCCCACAACATCTGATTCTCACACCATTGATGGAAATGGTTCAGGTAGTTTTAGCAGCTCTCTTACAGAACTTACACCTAATACAGTATATTATGTCAGGGCTTATGCTACTAATATTGCAGGAACAGCCTTCGGTAATGAAAGATCATTTACAACTGAACAAGAAATCATAACTGATATTGATGGTAATATTTATACCTCTGTAACAATAGTCTCACAGGTATGGATGGTTGGAAACCTTAAAACTACCAGATTAAATGATGGCACAGATATTACATATAGCAATTGGAAATATTCATACATCAGTCCGACTTACCCCGCTTATTGTTGGTATAACGATGATGCCTCAACTTACAAAGCTGACTATGGTGCCTTATATAACTGGTATGCGGTTAACACTGGTAAACTATGCCCTGTTGGTTGGCGTGTACCGACTGGTGATGAATGGAAAATATTAGTAGATAATTGGCCTGGTGGAGGAGCTGGTGGTGCACTTAAAGAAATGGGCACAACCCATTGGCAAAGTCCAAATGGCGAAGCCACTAATCAAGTAGGATTTACTGCTCTCCCGGGCGGTTATCGTGCCGTAGGTATTGACGTTGGGCCATGCCGGGAACTTGGCTACACCGGATACTGGTGGAGTTTTGGCGATGTCAATTCCGGTAGAGCTGTAATTTCCATAGGTTACAAATCAGGTGCTATTGGCAGTAGCAACGCTGGTGTGTGGCTAGGCTATTCGGTTCGCTGTCTCAAGGATAATTAACCATTAATAAAATAGCACATCTCATCTGCCCACATAAATCAGCTCCGGGGGCTTATTAAATTTGCCAAAAAACTGATTATGAGAGACTAAAGGTCCCATAAGCAGATGACGCCTCCTGATAAGTCGGGTTAAGCTTATGGCAATTCGCAGGTGACAATAAAGAAATTTTTATTATTTTTGCACGAACAATCCTATGGTCGGTTGTCCGAGTGGCTAGGAATCGGTCTGCAAAACCGGCTACGGCGGTTCGAATCCGCCACCGACCTCAACCAATCCCTCAGGCAAAGCCTGGGGATTTTTTGTTTTATGAACGAGCCCTGCTTGCAGGAGTGAGGGAATAAAAGAAAAAAGACCATGCCGCCGAAGGCTGGAGGGATTGGTTGAAGGTTTCACCAAAACCGTATCACCAAAGGTAACCCGCTGAAGGCGGGCAGAAGATTTTGTTTCAAAGGCCCCCCAATGCGGATCATGAGCCCCGCACAGCGGGGCGAATAATCCGCTACCGATCTGTTATAACCAGTACCTTTATCTCCTTGTGAGTAATTCAAACAGCGGATCATTTATGTAGTAGTTGCCTGTCCCCAGTTTCTTTTTAGATAAAAGTTTGTCCTCAGCAAGCTGATTAAGATAATTGGCTGCAGTAATCCTGGTTACATTTAAGTCTCTCTGAACAAACTCAATCTTGGTATATGGATGCTTAAACAGGTTGCTTAATAAATCCTGACTGTAAAACTTGTATTTTTCTCTTAATATGCCCTTGTAATGCATCATTAAATCACGAATTTCCAGAATCAGATCAATTGTCTCCCGTGCAGTTAGTTCAATCCCCTGAATTATAAATAAGAGCCACTCTTCCCAATTGTTGTTCTCTCTTACATCCTGAAGTAATCTGTAATAGTCAGATTTGTTCTTGATTATGTACTTGCTTAAATATAAAATTGGAAGACTTTGAAGTTTTTCATGAATCAGATAAAGAATATTGATTATTCTGCCGGTTCTGCCTTTACCATCATAAAACGGGTGAATGCTTTCAAACTGATAATGAATGATTGCCATTTTTACCAAAGGATCAAAATCACATAAACTCCGGTCATTTATAAATTTCTCAAGATTAGCCATCAGGTTTCTAATTTCTTCCGGATCCTGAGGAGGGGTATAAATTACCTCACCTGTTGAAGCGCTTTTTAAAGTAGTAACAGGCAATTTTCGAAATCCGGCACTGTTTCCCTCAAGTCCTTCCTGAACCTTCAAGATGATCTTATTTGTAAGAAGACCAGATTTTGAAATTAATTCAAATCCTCTTTTTGTTGCACTAATGTAATTTTGAACCTCTTTGGCATTAAGTGATTTAAAGGAATTAAGGTTTAACTCTGTCTTGTATAGATCATCATGAGTTGTGATGATGTTTTCAATTGCTGAACTATCTTTTGCTTCTTGTAACCCAAGAGTATTGATTAAAATAGTCTGGTTTGGAATAGTTGAAGCGATCCCCTTTAATTCAGCAAGTGCGGCATGTGCCGAAGGCAGGCTCTTTAGTACTGGCCTGGTTTCAAGGTCAATATTAAGGGGTAGCGGAATTAATTTCGTGTTCATTATGTAAAGAAAATTCATTTTTCTATACAAAGAAAATATCTTTTGTAAAGAAAAGCAAGTTTCCTTTACATTCCACGGTATATTTGATAAGGTCAGGCAAATACCTTATCACAGGGCAAGGAAGCCAGGCAGCACCGGGAACCGGTTTATCTGAGTTTTGAAAGTAAACTTAACCCGATAATAAAATGAACGCATCAATGCAATGCGTAGTTATTTTTTCCCTGGCAACGGAGCAATACCAGCCATGTCACCGATGACATTAACCAGGTCACTGCCGGTCGGAACGACAATCTTCGTATTTGTCTGCAACGATGTCTCAAGCGCCTGCAACTTTCTTAATATCTGTGCGTTACCAATGAAATACTTCTCGGCAGCTTCATTTACCAGCCTGATGAACTCAGCCTCTCCCTCTGCCTGCAAGTATCTTCGCCTGCTTGGCTCCCTCAGCTTCCTTGATCTTCGCTCTCTTCACACCGTCAGCCACGGTTTCGGCGGCGGAAGCCATGTCAATGGCAGCGATCTTCTCATTCTCGGCCTTCACTACCTTGTTCATCGTCTCCTGAACATCCTTAGGCGGATCAATCTGCTTCAGCTCGGTACGCACGATCTCAATACCCCACCCCTTTGTCTCGGTATGCAGCGTGTTGTACAACTCGGCATTGATCTTGCCACGCTCACTGTTGGCCGACTTCAGCGTCATCGTTCCTATAATGTTACGCAGTGTGGTCCGTGCAAGGTTGACAATCTGCCACTTGAAGTTGGCAACGTTATATATTGAGCCTTTGACGCTCTCCTCATCAGACTTGACCCTGAAATATACCTGTGCGTCGACACTGGCGTTCAGGTTATCATTGGTGATGATCTCCTGAGGCTCCGCGTCAACCATCTGTTCAGTCACATTCACAAGGTACATCTTGTCAATAATTGGTATGATCCAGTGGAACCCCGGATTGGCAAAATTATGATACTTGCCCAGTCTCTCGATAAGGCCTCTTTGTGTAGGTCTTACTATCCTTATTCCAGCGAAGAAAATAAGTAAAACAAAGAAGATGATAACTCCATAAATCATGGCAATATTCCTTTCATTAGTTAATAATTGTTATTCTACTAAGATAGGAATAAAGTTGAAAGGTTGAGGGGTTGAAGGGTTGAATAGTTTTGGCATAGAGCATCGGGCATGGAGCATGGAGAAGGGGAGACCGACCGTTAAGTCCCGACATAGTATGTCGGGATAAGGAGGAGCCAGACTGCAGGGCAGGCATATACCATAGAACGAGAGCGCGAGGGAGCGAGGGTCAGCCTGCTCCGCCAGTTGGCGGATACGGCGGACGAGGGTCAAATTGAACATCGAACAAACCCTTACCTGATAATAATTACTTTAATATTACTAAATTTCGGACTGCAATTAACAATCGGACCTTGCAGACATGGACAGGCGTAACCCCAGATTGAAAATGCGGGAGAGAATTTACCGATGGTTTTTTGTCGCCGGAGATAGGTACAAGGTTATTATTTTATTGCTCCAAGGCTTCTTCAGGTTCTTTCTGGTAACTGCACTCCTGATGTTTACCTTATGTTTCCTTTACTATATTGGTTTCAATTACTCTATTCAGACAGGAGAAGGATTAGTCTCCGCATTCAGGCTGTTGTTCTTCATACTTTTTTTGTCAAAGTATATCCCTGATATTCTAAGCTTCAAGAAGGGTAAAAACATATCATTGCTTTTCAGAGCGTTAGTCTTTGTATTTACCCTTGCCGTCTTTCTGGTCAACTTTAATATTATAAGCCACGAAAAACCACTCTGGGGGATATTTCAGGGAAACACCTCCATAATACTGGCTATATTCCTGATCGGGGCAGCTGAGATGTCCGGGTCATTAAAGATTATAAGCACTGTCAAGATCCATCCCGCGTTGATTCTTTCATCCAGTTTCTTAGTAATTATTTTTATCGGATCAGGACTTTTATTGTTACCCAAAGCTCATCTCGGACAGTTATCATATCTGGATTCTCTTTTCACATCTGTAAGCGCTGTATGTGTGACAGGCCTGACTGTTGTTGATACTGCAGCTACTTTTACCACGCTGGGAAAAATAATAATAATGTGCCTAATCCAGATCGGTGGCCTTGGCATAATGACATTCACTGGGTTCTTCAGTTATATCTTTACTTCTTCAGAATCATCGTTCCGTGACAGGCTTCTTTTGAAAGAGATCTTCTCATCGGAATCTTTGAATAACCTGTTTAGCCTGTTGGTCAAAATAATCCTGCTGACATTTCTTACTGAAATTGCAGGGACTCTGATTATATACGCCGGTCTCGACTTGCAGGTGAAGAACAAAGTAATGTTCTCCATTTTTCATGCGGTGTCGGCGTTCTGCAATGCCGGATTTTCCACCTTGACAGACGGTTTGTTTTCTTCTGACATAAGGTATGATAACTCAGTACAAATCTCTGTTGCCGTTCTGGTGATACTGGGCGGCATAGGATTCCCAGTGCTTGTCAGCCTCTATTCGTCTGCCAGCCATGCGATAGTTAAATTAATAAAAAAAGTCGCGCGAAACAGGATGTCTGCAAACCCCGAAAAGAAAAATATCTCTACACGCGTTGTACTTATTACTACCCTTATATTGCTTGTGTCAGGTACCGGATTCTATTATTTCTTTGAATCTGACTTCAGCCTCAGCGAAATGAGCGTAACTCAAAAGATCATTACGTCATTTTTCGGGAGTGTAAGCGCCAGGACTGCCGGATTCAACGTGGCAGACATCTCCTTGTGGAGTTATCCTACTGTCTTCCTGATGATCACTCTTATGTGGATCGGGGCGTCACCGGGCTCAACGGGAGGCGGAATTAAAACAACCACGTTCGCATTGGCTATCAGGTCAGTATGGAACAGCCTCAGGGGAAGGGACCAGTTAAAAATAGGAAATAGGGAAATAGGCAGCAGCACTGTCACAAGAGTTTTATCAATAATATTTCTTTCCCTTATATTAATAACTACGGGGTTCTTTTGCCTGTTGATTTCAGAACCCGGAAAGAATCCGGTATTCCTTCTTTTTGAATGTGTCTCGGCTTTCAGTACTGTCGGCCTCAGTCTTGCAGGCACGGGCACCTTTAGCGAGGCGGGGAAAATAACAGTTATTTTTTTAATGTTCATCGGACGCGTCGGACCTCTTACATTGTTCACGGGCTTGATGCTGTCACACCGCAAGCGATACTCAAGGTACCCTGAACTGGATATTATTATTAATTAAATACGCTTAATTGATAACAAAATGAAATACATAGTAATAGGATTAGGGCGGTTTGGCTCAAACCTGGCTTCAAACCTTACTCAGATGGGGCATGAAGTTATCGGAATAGACAATCATAAAGAAAGACTGGAAGAACTGAAAGATTCTATCACAACAGTGATGAGAATGGATTCGACCAACATTAACGCCATGAAATCGCTCCCCCTGAACGATAATGATGCCGTTATTGTTGCAATAGGAGAAGATATAGGGTCATCCATACTTACCCTTTCAATTCTGAAAAATCTGAAGGTCAAAAGAATTATAGGGAGGGCAGTAAACCAGATGCATAATGCAATCCTGAAACAAATAGGAATTGAAGAAGTTGTTTTGCCTCTTGAGGAAACAGCGTGGCATGTGGCATCCATGCTCCAGCTTAAGAACACTTTGAAACTCACTGAGATCAATATTGACTACGCTGTTGCCGAAGTGTTAACCCCATCAAAATATATCGGCCATTGTCTTGATGCCATAAATATAAGTGACAGATTTAACCTTAGATTAATAGCAGTTAAAGTCCCGCCGGAAGAAACTGTGCTTACATCAATATTCAGGAGAAATTACAAAGTTTTTATGGACTTTGATGTAAACCAGGCTCTTGAGGAAAAATACATACTGGTGCTTGCAGGCAAGATAATTGATATAAAAAGATTTGTAACGAGCTAGGGCTTTACTAAACAGCAGCAAAAAAATGACTGACTATATTATCCTTGCATTTTGTGTAATCATTGTTCTGGCTTATATTTTTGACATTTCAAGCAAGTTCTCAAAAATACCCGGAGTAATCCTGCTTATAGCCCTGGGGATGGCAATACAGATTATCTCGGAAGCCACGGGATTTGAAATTCCGAATCTTAAGCCCCTGCTGCCTGTTATCGGTACTCTGGGTCTGATAATGATAGTCATGGAAGCGAGCCTTGATATTGAGCTAAAGAAAAATAAAAGAGGTCTTATCGTAAAATCTATTTCCTCGGCTTTTGTTCTGTTTGCAATCTTTTCAGCCGTATTTTCATTTATTCTTGTGAAGTTTTTTGAATTGCCATTAAGGGTTGCCTTGCTTAATGCAATCCCTTTCGGCATAATCAGCAGTTCGATTGCCATTCCCTCAGCCACCGGACTGAATCCTTCAGACAAGGAATTTGTTGTCTATGAAAGTTCTTTCTCTGATATCTTCGGAATTATGTTTTTTGATTTTATCCTGCTTAGTCAAGGATCGATAGGAAGCGGAGCCTTCACTTTTGTCCGTGACGGCCTGATAACAATAATTCTGGCCCTGTTGGCCACGGCTGTACTGGGGTATCTTCTGCATAAAACCAGTTATCATGTCAATTATGTGATCATCATCACATTCATAATACTGATTTACAGCCTGGCCAAACTTGTACATCTGCCTGCATTGCTGCTGGTTCTTATTTTCGGTCTTGTTCTGGAGAACAATAAATTCATCGAGACTGATTTCATTAAGAGATTTGTCGATTTTCAAAAATTCAGGACTGATATCAACTCATTTAAAAAAATACTTGGTGAGCTTACTTTTCTCGTGCGGTCTTTTTTCTTTATCATGTTCGGCTTTTACACGCATGTCGACAATCTGATCAACTCCGATAATCTCCTGACAGCCGGGTACATTACGGCGGGCATATTTCTGATAAGGTGGCTCTTCTTCAAGCTCGTGCTGCGCTTGCCGACTATTCCAATCGTGTTGTTTGCACCAAGGGGGCTTATCACCATCCTGCTTTTCCTCAACATCCCGGCAGTATCAAAGTTCTCCATGATTTCGGAAGAAGTTGTCACCTTGGTAATATTAATGACGATTATTATAATGATGACCGGGAACCTCTTTCAGAAGAGGGCAACTCCCATCCCCGAAAAGGAATATGTCATCGCTGATAAACGTAAAAATACCTGATTAACCTGAATCATTTCTTCATCCGGCATTCATGCTCCTTGCCATGATCTCGAGGCACATCCGGGTGTTGTGGTAGGGGCACTTCCAGAAACCGGCCTTGTCGTCATAGGTGTTGACGATTCCGTTGGCACGGATGCTCCAGAACCACTCGCCGTTGACCCTGTCGACAAGGTTCGCTTTGATATACTCAAAAACCCTGACAGCATGATCAAGCCAGCTCCTGTCGCCGCTCAGCTCCCATGCATTGATGAACCCCACAACCGCCTCCGCCTGCACCCACCAGTGCCTGTCCCGGTCTGTATGTCCCTTCGCATCATCTTTTTCATAGATCAGGCTGCCGTCATCTGACAGTCCCTCAAGAGCAGCACAAGCTATACGCAGTGAGACGTCCCTGACACTGTCTTCCCTGCCGAGTGCTGCCGCAGCTTCGTAGAGGAGCCATGAGGCTTCGATATCATGACCGTAGGAGACAATCTTCGAACGGCAGTTCCACTTCTCGTCAAAAAAGAGGTTCAGATGCGATGTCTTCGGGTCCACAATCTTTTCGGCAAAGATGCGCACCATATTGCCGAGCTGCTTTTTCAGCTTTGCATCGGGCCATATGCGGTACAGGCTGGTATATGCCTCCAGGATATGCAGATGCGTGTTCATCGTCTTCTTCTCGTTCTCATCCTTTTCGCTAAGACGCAGATCGGACAGTTCGCCCCATTCGCGGTTAAAAGCCTCAAAATAACCGTTCAGCTCCCGGTCAAAACTATGCTTTTCTATGAGCCGGAAAAGCTCCACAGCCCTCTCAAGCGACTCCCGGTCGCCTGTGGCCATATTATACCAGCAGAGGGCATAGATGAAGAAAGCGAGGGAGTAGATCTGTTTCTTTGTTTCCAAAAACTCGCCGTTACTCCGAAGGCACCAGTATGTGCCGCCGTATTTTTCATCGAAGAAGTGGCTGAAGATATAGTTTCTTGCCCTTGTTGCCATCTCGAGGTACAAAGGGTCCTTAACATACACATATGCTGCCGAAAAACTCCAGAGGATACGGGCGTTAAGTATGGCACCCTTGGGGGCTCCTGCAATGATATTATTCTTTCCGTCAATCCTGCCGTAAAATCCACCCTGCTTATCATCAGGCATTCTTTTTGTCCAGAATGGCATGATGTTGCGGTTCAGCTCCTCCAGGGCATCGATCCGCATCTCTGCCGGCAGGTGTTGCAGGTTTGTTGTCATTTCTTCAGGTACTCTTCGTTATGCGCAATAATCTTATTGATTGTTTTGACCGAAGCAGCAGAACGGAAACCGTCACAAGGTGTATTAAAACAATAATCCAGCAGTTTCTCAACGGTTGACACTGCCACATGCATGCGGCTATCTGATGATGCGTAGTAGATATAAACCGTGCCGTCATCATCGGCTATCCATCCATTGGAGAAGAGTACGTTGGAGACATCACCAATACGCTCTGCGCCCTCGGGAGCCATTAAGTAGCCACCCGGTTCGGCAATCACCCTGGCAGGGTCACGGAGGTCGGTCATGTAAAGGTAAAGAACATAACGCAGCCCTGCCGCACACCCTCTTACACCGTGGGCAAGATGAAGCCATCCTTCCGGTGTCTTTATGGGGTGCGGTCCTTCACCGTTCTTAACCTCCTTGATGGTATGGTAGTGCCTGAAATTAATGATCTTTTCATCCTGAGCCTTAACCTCAGCCCTGGTTATATCGTCAACAAGTGCCCATCCTATCCCTCCGCCGCTGCCGGCATCGATGAAGCCATCCTGCGGCCTGGTATAGAGAGCGTACCTGCCGTCAACAAATTCGGGTGGAGGACCACGTTGCGCTGCTGGCTCGCCGAGATGAGATCAGGTAACCTCTCCCAGGTTTCAAGGTCGTGCGTACGTGCAATACCTGCGGTGGCAACGGCTGACGATAGATCGCCTGGCTGTGCCTTTGGATCTTTTCTCTCGCTGCAGAAGACACCATAGATCCACCCATCCTCGTGCTTCGTCAGCCGCATGTCATAGACATTAATGTCAGGATCAGCGGTTTCAGGCATGGAAATGGGATGATCCCAAAATCGAAAGTTGTCCACACCGGTTGGACTTTCGGCTATGGCAAAGAACGACTTCCTGTCGTTGCCTTCAACCCTTGCGACAAGAAGATACTTGCCGTCATGCTTCATTGCGCCGGCATTAAAGGCGGCATTGATTCCAAAACGCTCCATCAGGTGAGGGTTGGTGGCCGGGTTCAGATCATAGCGCCATTTGAGAGGTGCATGCGCGCCCGTAAGTACGGGATTCTCATAACGGTTATAAATGCCATTCCCGGGTTCAATCTTTCTGTTCCTGCGGGTGACAAGCTCCTCGTGAGATTCGGTCAGCTTGGCAAGGCGGAATTCAAAACTGTTCATAAAGCCTTCTAAATAAAACCTTATTTATAAATATCGAGTTTCGTCAGATCACCCTGGAATAAAGTGCCAGGCAGATTATAAAAATCAATGAAGTCGTCAGCACTGAGGTGTCCGGGATAAGGTGCATAGAAATGACCCGGTATGTTATTAGCGTTACGCCAGACAAGAAGATAGGATATCTTATGATCCTTTACGGCAGGCCACAGGGTACTGGTCCACCAGGTCGAATCCGGGATCGATTCATACCCTGCTTCTGTCAGTGCAGCAATTTTACCGTGCTCTTCTGCCACATTGGTCACGATGCCCAGCACCCTGCTCACCTCTTCGGTGAAAGACCGATTTCCGGCATCATGCATCTGGTAGTAATCGAAGCCGACCAGGTCAATATAATCATCGCCGGGATATCGTTCAAGATACTGCTCCTTATCTGTTATATCGCCTGAGCTTGAATAGGCAAAAAGCACATTGTGGACATTCTTTGTCCTGCAGAGGTAATCGACCGTAAACCTCCACAGTCCGATGTATTCTTCAGTGGTGCACAGCTTCTGTCCCCACCAGAACCAGCTGCCGGTATGCTCATGATAAGGCCTGAAGATAACCGGGATGGCTACGCCATTTTCATCTGTTAGCGACGTAAAGTATGCGGCTATATTATCAAGCCAGCCTTTGTACTTGTCATGATTCTCTCCGCCGGGCAGTACGGACGCCACAACCTTATCGGAGGTAATATCCCAGGCATTCCCTCCTGTGAGGGGGTTGTCGCCATGCCAGCTGAAGGTGATTATGCCTCCGCGCGAGTAAATCTCCCTGGCAAACAATTTCATCTTGTCAAACGGCACTGTGTCAAGGTTTGTCAGGGCCAGGTGCTCAATATGTCCCAGGTCCATGCCGTAAACTGCAGGGTAATCAGAGCACACCCTTTTGACGTCTGATTCGCCTTCGGGGTAAACCCATCCTATTCCGTAGGCCAGGTCATCCTGGTGCCCGAACATGATGCCCTTTTCTGTGGCAGCCTTCATCCCTGCCAGCAGGTTCACTGTCTCAACGGTGGCAGAAGGGTCAGAAGGAGCTGATTTTTCCCCCTTATCTGAGGGGCAGCCAGTGAGGGTCAGAACCATTGCGGTCAGCATAATCATTTTTTTCATAACCAGACTATTTATTTTTTAATTTCATTCAGCCGCCGGTTATTGCCGGCAATCAGTTCAACGGTACTGTCAGTGTCAAACACCGAGTTCAATCCCTGTTCTTCCTGGGGAGGATCGCCGAGGTAGTCATCACCCGGCTGCCAGTATATATGGTCCTTTGCCGGCCTTCCTTCGCCTGAGTAAGCCCAGATATTGCATCCTGCAAGAGGTCCGCGGCGGGCCGCATGATCAACAATCCGGTCAAAGGCATTACGGTAATACCGGTCACGGCATACAGTTGATTCTTCAGGGGAATAACCGTGCATGTCACGTGGCAGCCCAAATTCCTCTAGCACCAGCGGCTTGTTGAGGCGTTCTGCCACCTCGATATGTTCATCCATATACTTGTTGGTCTTCACAATGCTTGAGTTAATTGTTCCGCTGATATCCTTTATGTTGAGCCAGCTCCAGTTCTTCGGCCAGATATGCATGGTCAGGTAATTGATGTTGGGGTCAGCGTGAATCCGTTCAAACAGTTCCATCTTGCCCTCACAACCCCATTTACCCTCTGTCCCAGTTGTTACAAGGTGATTATTATCGAGCTCCTGAAGCAGTGCTGCCACACGCTTGATCATTGCCTCCATTACGGGAATATTGGCATCAGAAAAGGCTCTCGGCTCATTGGCGATCTCCCAGGTCATGATGACCGGGTCTTCGGTATATTTCAATCCTGTGTATCTGTTGGTGCGCCCGAGGATATACCTGATATGATCTTCAAACATGCTGATACACGGTTCGCAGGCGTTGAACTGTCCGGAGAAGCTCATGAATTGATGCCAGGTGTTCGGTGGAACATTTGGATACGGGATAGGGCCGTATCCGTTCCAGTGAAGATACTGGGAATAACCGCCAGTCCAGTCCCAGCTATTGTTCAGGAAAAGGATAGCATACTGCCCCCGTTTCTTCATCTCCGCCAGAAGGAAGTCGAGGCCGTCTAGCAGTTCATTATTGTATACACCAGGGGAAAGCAGCAGGGCAGGTGTGACGCGGAAGGGCTCTCCGTCAGGTCCTTCAGCTCCGACAAGTACGCGGAGGTTATTGACCCCCATTCCGGCCAATTGATCAAGCTCCCTGATAAGCCTCTCCCTGTCGCCGTATTTGCCGGGACTGGCTATAATAGCACCGTACCAGTAATTGGCTCCAATAAAGTAGTAAGGCTTCCCGCTGACCTGAAAAGTGCCGTCAGCGACAGTGACAAAATCCTGCCCCGGGCTGCCTTTACATCCAGCCAGTATTACTGCCATGAATAAACCGAACAGTATCCTCCTCATTTTACAGTATTTTATGTTTCCTATCAAAATTACTCATTCACCCGTCCTGCTTTATAATACCATTCTTTTAAATCATGATACTTTCATGCCATGATGAGTTAATATGGCAATCAGCAGGCTTTAATGTGATACTATTTTGACTGCCTTTTGAGCACTTTTCGTACAACGGAATATTATTTACACGCATAATCCTCATTATATGTAATCTACATTCTACAGAAAATGCATCTCAGGATATATAATTTATGCCGTTTATTTGTAGATTTGCTTCTGAGATCAATCTTAAGCCGCTATTATGCATGATTCCATCCTCCGTGAAATAACACCGTTGACACAGTCAGATTGTTTCACTTACTTCTACCGTGCCAAGTCAGAATTTGATTTCCCTCTTCATTATCATGATGAGGTAGAGCTTAATTTCATAAAGAATGCCCGTGGCACCAAACGGATCGTCGGTGATCATGTTGAAGAGATAGGTGACATTGAGCTGGCACTCGTCGGGCCCGGCATGCCCCACGGGTGGTTCGGCAGCGGGTTCAAAAAGAACCAGATTGAGGAGATCACCATACAGTTTCACAAGGACTTTTTTGATGAGAAGTTCCTTCAGAAGAACCAGCTGAGTTTCATACGCAACATGCTCAGGAGATCACTGCGGGGTATTCTCTTCTCCACGGAGACAACCCTGCGCCTCGAGCCCAGGATTTACGGGCTGGGGAAGAAACAGGGCTTTGATTCGGTGCTCGAGCTGATGAGCATCCTGCATGACCTGTCGATATCAAGGGATTTCCGCATACTTTCAGATTCAGGCTTCAGCGATACGGAGGTCTTTTCATACAACAGCCGGAGGATAGAGAAGGTAATGGAGTTTATTCACACTTCATTTGACAAGCAGGTCAACCTTGGCGAAGCAGCGAAGATAGCCAGCATGACCGAATCAGCCTTCAGCCGTTTCTTCAAGCTAAGGACGGGGATGACCTTCATCGACTGCCTGACGGAAGTAAGGCTTGGCCATTCCTCCAGGATGCTCATCTCAACAACCAAGACGATTGCTGAAATTGCATATTCATGCGGCTTCAATAATATATCAAATTTTAACCGCATCTTCAGGAAGAAGAAAGGCTGCACACCCCGCGAGCTCAGAGAGAGCTACGATCAGGGTACCAGGGTGTTCATCTGATTTCCCGGGTTTTCAGCTCTTTATTATCCTGCATACCGCCTGGCTGTCATCACCAGACAGAATACACAGGTACACACCTCCGGGAACAGGCGCTCCGCTGTCGTTGCATCCGTCCCATAGCGGATTATAATATCCTTCCGGCTGGACCTCGCTGACCAGGCTTCGGACCTTCCTGCCATCCACAGAAATTATGTCAAGAGAGACTTTCATCCGGGAAGGCAGATAATATGATATTACCGTTCTGTGATTAAAAGGATTTGGATATGAGCTCAGCTCCGTGAAAGGAGATTCCCTGACATCGCCGATACCCACCGTACCGCTTTCCCTTACAATAGCTGTGTCGAGATTGGTAATGTGAATATTATCAAACCACAACACCTTGCCAGAGGTCCCTGTATATTCGGTAGAGACCTCGAACCTGTCTATCTTCGACCAGTCGAACCTGCCCTCCTGGTTATACCATGAGCCATTATCCCAGGACCCGCGTTCAGTGAAGCTGTTCAGGGCTATATGAACATGATGCCAGCGGTTATCCCACGCCGCCACCGTCTCGTCTATGGTATAGCCTATTCTCCACGGATGGTCGGTGGCATCGACTTTCGTGTCAATAAATCTAACATCAAATTTTATTCCGGGTGCATTCCCGCGCACCATAAAATCAAGCGCATATCCCTCGGTCTTAAGTCTCGCAAGATCACGTACAGGACTGAAACTGATACCTATTGTATTATACTGGCTGAAACCTCTCCAGTCGGTGCAGTATGTTCCATTGTTGGGAAGGTTTGATGAATACAGATTCAGCGTGCCTCCATAACTCACATTGCTCATTTTTTCGCCTACATAGTCAGTGTAAATCATGAATCCAACTGAATCAGGCTTTACGGTAAAAGGTGTTTGTGGCGGAACAGTGAAACCCAGCGCCTCAAGCAGAGGCACATTCAGATCGTGGTCAAAGAGCTCGTTTGATCCCTTGTTAAAGAGCCCGAAACCACCCTGATAATCCCATGTGGTCCATGAGATTCCTTTTTCTTCAAGATACTGTCTTACCACTTCATACCAGTAGACCCTGTCATCGGCCGGGCTGTTGGGGATAAACACTCCCAGTTCGCCGCAGAACAATTTTACGTTCCTTGCGTTTTTGAATGCAACGGCAATGTCTATCAACGACTTAACATAAGCCACATTCCCCTGGGCGGGATAGTTGTTCATGGCTGTTTCCATCCACGTCCCCATGAAAGTCGGAGGTATGGCAGGCATTTCTGTAGCGTTATAGGGGAACGGCACCCCGGCAAGCGGAGCCATCGAAGGAGTGTTCCATGTTGAACCCTGATGAGTAAACATGAAGGGATCATAAAAGTGGAAGGTATAGATCAGGTTCGGATCAGAATAGACCGGCAGATTCTGAAGCTCGGTATAAGTATTGAAATTCACCCCGCCCACCATAATGGCATGCTTCGTATCAACAGTACGGATAGCATTTATCACTTCGCCCTGAATCGTTCCCCAGAGTGAAGCAGATATACCGTGAGGTTCATTTAGCACCTCATAGATTATATAATCCGAACGGTCTTTATAATGCTGCGCCATCTGCTTCCAGACCTTGTTAAGGATATTTCCCACATCAGGACTTGTGTTTGAGGTTACGTCAAAAGTATGGTTGTCAAGAATGAGATAAAGTTCAAGGTCCTCAGCCCAGACGACCACCGAATCAAGAAATGACAAAAAGAGCGGGTCAAGGGTG
The DNA here is from genome assembly GCA_963719235.1 of uncultured Bacteroidales bacterium. Taxonomy (GTDB): domain Bacteria; phylum Bacteroidota; class Bacteroidia; order Bacteroidales; family VadinHA17; genus SR-FBR-E99. Next base: position 144,476 of record CAVRBS010000027.1, on the reverse strand, counting down.
TACGAGGGGCTGCCTGACGTCATGAAATGGAGGTTAATAGGAAGGCGGATGACGTCGCATCCGAGGCTTTTTATGTTGACAAGATCCTGCTTCGTATACTTCGTGAACTGTATCTGACCCGGGCCATCCGCCTGGAACCAGCCGGTGAGGTTCACCCCGCGGCTGAAGGGCGTTTGTGATAATGCCGTGCCGGAACACAGCAGCAAAAACACAGGTAAAAGGTAAATCACTTTTCTCATCAGTACACTTTGATTAACTGTTCAGCCTTTTCTCTTTTAATTATCTGGCACGGATGGCGGTTATGGCCGAGGTCAGTCCATCAGATGATGCCGTCACACTGATGTCGCCTGCTTCAGCTCCTGCCTTCACAACCAGCAGACACTTACCGTTAAACGCCTTCCGGAAGTCAGCCTTAAATGGTTCCATGCTTGTCTGACAGCCATTGTCAACACCTGCTATGATGCCTTTGCCGTCGACGCTGAATTTTATGAGGTTATCTGCTTTGGGAACAGGAACACCATCCTTGTCAACCACTGTCACAGTTATAAAAGAAAGGTCCGATCCGTCAGCCATTATCTCCGGTCTGTCAGGGGTCAGCACAATGGCAGCAGGCTCACCGGCAGTCTTCACTTCCTCCCTCATTATCTCGACGCCATCCTTATAGCCCACACCTGTGATCGTGCCGGGTTCATATTGGATCCTCCACATCAGATGCAGCTTCTCATCCGTTTTCTTCTGCCTGCCAAGTGAATTGCCGTTTATCAGGAGTTCAACCTCATCACAGTTTGTATAAACCCACACATCCACTATCTGTCCGGGGGTCCAGTTCCAATGGGGGAAGATGTGCAGCACCGGCGTATCGGTCCATTCGCTCTGGTACATATAGAAAGCATCCTTAGGGAAGCCGGCCAGATCTATTATCCCGAAGTATGAGCTTCGTGCCGGCCACCAGTACGGTGTCGGTTCTCCCAGGTAATCGAAGCCTGTCCAGATATACATGCCCGACAGGTAATCGTATTTTTTGGTAAGCTGCCATGCATGCTCATGGGTTGAGCCCCATGGTGCTGAGCAGTTGTCATAGGCGGAGCATGTCAGGTCAGCATTGACATTCTTGAAAGGCTGATCCCAGCGTGCAGGCCAGCGTCTGACTATATCTGAGGGCATATCGTAGCTGCCCCTGGTAGCCAGAGCCGAGGTGGTCTCAGCACCAATGAATTTTCCTCCCGGGAAGGCTTGCGGGAAACCGGCATACAAGGTGTCACGGTAGTTATAACCTATCAGGTCAAGCACCCCGGGGGCGATAATAGGATTATGAGGCTGAGGATCATTGCATGCAGATGTTATTGGTCTTGTGACATCAAGTGCCCGTACAATGGCTGCCAGCTCCCTGACCATGTCAATGCCTGTGCCTGTCGTATCCCACTGCTCCATTATCTCGTTGCCTATGCTCCATATAAATACAGACGGGTGATTGCGGTCTCGCAGGATCATGTCTTCCAGATCCCGCTTGTGCCACTCATCATAGTCCAGGTGGTAGTCGTAATCAGTCTTCTTTATTTTCCACATATCGAAAGCCTCATCCATGACTATGAAGCCCATGCGGTCACAAAGGTCGAGTAGCTCCGGTGCGGGAGGATTATGTGATGTGCGAATGCCGTTACAACCCATCTCTTTCAGGATCTCAAGCTGCCTCTCGATAGCCCTTGTATTGACAGCCGCACCCAGGCATCCGAGATCATGGTGGTTACATACTCCGAGTATTTTCATCGGCTTCCCATTCAGGAAGAAACCCTTCTCACTGTCAAAGGCAAATGACCGTATACCGGTGACTGTCTCATATCTGTCGACCACCTTATTTTCCGCTGATGATCTCAGTCACGATACGGTAGAGATTGGGCTCTTCTACCGACCAGAGCTGAGGAGCTTCAAGCACAACTTCCTGATTGATAACAGTTAAAAGTTCACCAATATCAGAACGGATATCCTTAACCATGGCCACTTTTTTACCAGCGGGATTGTACACAGTGGAGGCAAGCATCACCTTTGCAGGGCTACCGGTGCTGTTCCGGATGGTGGTACGGATACTCACCAGGGCAGAATCCGCACTAACCAAAGGTGTAGTTACAAAGGTCCCCCAGTGGTCAATCGCTATCTTCCCCGTTGATACGAGCCACACATTTCTGTATATTCCTGATCCTGAATACCATCTGGAGTTAGGTTGCTGAGAGTTGTCAACTTTTACCGCCAGAACGTTCATTTCATCACCATATATCAGGTATGGCGTAAGCTCATATCTGAAGGAGCTGTAGCCGTAAGGACGTTTACCCAGGTAGTTGCCGTTTATCCACACCTCGCTGTTCCGGTAGATACCGTCAAACTCAATATATATAAGCTTCTCCTTCTGTGAGGGATCAATCTTAAATGTCTTGCGGTACCAACCTGTTCCGCCTGGCAGGGCACCGCCGCCGGCGCTGGCAGGGTTTGACTCACTGAATTCTCCCTCGATGCTCCAGTCGTGCGGCAGGTCAAGCAGGCGCCATCCGCTGTCATCAAAATCCCCGTTCCGTGAATCATCATTGCCGGCCAGAGAGAACCTCCACCCGGTGTTGAAGCTTGTTCTCTCACGAGGGTTTTCTTCAGAACACGCCATCAAACCTGCCATCAACAGAATGGCAATTGATAATATCGGTTGTACTGTTGATCTGTTTTTCATAGTCAGGGGGTTGATCTTATTTCATTCCGAATTCAGAACGTATCCAATCCATCTTTGCATTATAAAAGTCCTGCGGCAGCCCATGCCCGGCCTCAGGGTAGACAATGTATTTCTTTTTGCTTGTGACATTATTGTATGCAGCGAAGTTTATATGCGGCGGGCAGGTCTGATCCATCAGTCCGACGCCCATGAGAAGCGGCGCTTTAATCATCGGGGCAAGGTTCTTTATGTCAAAGTAACTCAGAGTGTAAAACACCTCATCCCAGGTCAGTTTTTTGTCAGTTTCAACATATTTTGTGAATTCATCTCCGGGCCATGTTGCTACCTTGAAATAGTCGCGGAAGTCAGAGAGAAATGGCACCTGCGGGGCGCATACCGCTATCCTGTCATTATTCAGTGCGGCAGTGGCAAAGGTCAGGGCGCCGCCCTGGCTTGCTCCCTCAACAGCGATGCGGGTTACGTCCACTTCGGGCCGCGAGCAGAGAAAATCAACTCCCCTGACACAGTCCATGTAAGCACCCCTGTAAATGTACTTTTCCTTGTCCTCCAGGTTATACTGAAGATATCCCGGGAACCCTGGATTAACATCATCCTTGCTGTTACCGTGACCGCGAATGTTAAGTCCGAAACCTATAAGATCATCCCCATAATTTACATAAGAGGGAACGATGGTCGAGCTGTAACCCTGCACCTGCATTACAGCCGGATAACGTCCCGGTTTTACAGGCACCTGGTACCATCCCCTGATCAAAGCATTGCCCAGCGAACGCATCTCCACCAGGTAAATATTATGCTTGTCAGTGCAGAGACTGTCAATCCTGATCATCTTAAACTGCGGATCAACTGTTTTCAGTTCTGCTTTCGCTTTCTGCCAGAATTCCTGAAAATCCGGCTGCGGGTCAGCAGGCGAGACTATCTTTTCAGGTTCGTATCCGAAGTTAAACGCAGACTCCTTGTTTCCCATCTTGCTCTCAACAGCGGCTGTGGCTTTGTAAAAGCCCGGGGCAAGATCCTTAAACCTGAAGGTCCACATTCCGGTACTGTTCTTTTTTACCGCTATCTCCCGATAATCCGTGGCGACTTCTTCTCCGGTGTCAGTAGTGATCTTCACTGAGAGCATCCCCCTGTATGTTTTTTTAAAATCGCTCTTCAGCGACACCGGCAGCTCAACATCCCGGAACCTTTAAATATCATGTCAGGCTCAGTGAAAACCGGGTTCAGTTCGATCAGGTCAGGATTACCCCTGTTTGTCAGCTCAACAGGTCCGCCGTATAAGGCCGCCGTCGCCTCCCGGCATCATACACCCTGACTGCAACGGTGTTCTTTTTACCCCATTGTACCATTTCAGGCGGGATAAGATAAGCGCGGGGCGCATCATAGGCACAAACATAATCGGGCGGAAGTGAACCTGTTTTGCCAATCAGATGGCCGTTAAAATAAGTAACGTCAGCATCATCAATTTTGCCGAGTTTCAGCATCAGGCCGTCATACTTGTACGCACTTTTTTTCATCGACCGGGGGATAACGACCTTAACCCTGTACCAGGCATATCCGTCATAATCTGCGTTGCCCTGCTTCTCCCACACGGTCAGGGGAGAGATGTTGTTCCACCAGTAATCGTTAAACGATGAATCGGCATATTCGGGCTTGTCTCCGGTCAGAAACTTCCACTCTGCCGGGACTATACTCTGTGAACTGACTGACAGGCTTATAACCAGGAGCGCCAGGGCCGGAAAGAATATTTTTTTCATCATCATGAAATGCTTTCAGATAGTACTTCTAATAATTTAATTTCACCAGCTCATCAGTTGTATTTACCAATATTACAGTTTGACACTGATTTCGTCGCCGGAATACTTTATTACCTTATCAGGTGCAGCATCAAAATCAATTTCAGCAGGTTTCTCTTTTGATACCACCACCACGTTAAAGGTTCGGTCCTGCAGCATCCCTGAGAATTCCCCCGTCCTGGCTCCTGCTGTAAGAGTGCGGTCAGCCTCGGAATAAACGAACGGGATCAGGGTATAGGCTCCGTCCTCGTAGTTATTGTTGACACCTTCATCCTCATAAAGAGTGAACGTGCCATCCATCCCGGTGAAAACAAAAATAGTGAGCGGATCAGCCGGTTTCTCTGATGTAAACTGAAGATCAGGACCAATAGGGAGTATCGCTCCCTTCCCTTACGAACACAGGTATTGAGCTGTAGGGAGCATCGGCGCTTATCACTTTTCCTCCGGTGAAGTATCCTTCCCGTGTGCAGGTCATACCACCCGTACGGCCCGGGCAGATAAACGTCACGGCTCCTGGCTTTGTATTCAGTGACAGGATTTATCATAAGTGACGGTCCGAACATATACTGATCGCCGATATCATTCACCGCAGGGTCACCGGGGAAGTCCATTGCCAGACCTCTCATGATGGTATAGTCATTCAGGTATGTCTGCCCGGCAAGGGAGTAGATATACGGCATCAGCCTGTACCTCAGCCTGTCGGTGGCAACTATAGCCTGGTAGGCCTGGTGGTTCTCCGGTGCCGTGTTGTAGATCTCCCTGTATGGGAACTCTCCGTGTGATCTGAAGATCGGAACGAATGTGCCGAACTGGAACCAGCGTGTCATCAGCTCACGCCACTCCTCGAGGTCTGCTGCAGAAGGCTTGTAATACCTGCTTTCAACGGAAAATCCGCCTATGTCCATGGTCCAGTAAGGTATGCCCGACATGCAGAAGTTCAGTCCGCACGGTATCTGTGCTTTCATGTCATGCCAGCGGGCCGCGATGTCACCGCTCCAGTTTGCGGCCGAGTAGCGTTGCAGCCCGGCGAAGGCTGAGCGTGTCAGGATAAAGATCCTTTGACCGGGATCAGTAGCGCGCTGGCCCTCCCAGACACCCTGGGCATTGACAAGTGAAAAGGCGTTGAAGACCTTGTCGGCCGGGCCCAGCGCAGTGGGGTTCATGAGAGCCTTGCGTTCAGCCATGGGCAGATTCGAACATATATCCGGCTCAGTGGCATCAAGCCACCATGCATCGATACCCTTGCTGTAAAGAGAGGTGTTGATCTGATCCCAGAACGCTTTGCGGGCATCGGCATTGAAAGCATCGTAAAAGGTAGAAACATATCCGATCCAGTCTTTCTGACCCTTCTCCACATTCCGCTTATAAAGCCATCCCTGGCTGTTCATGGCTTCGTAGTTCTTTGTACCCACATAATATTTTGGCCACACTGATATCATAATATTTGTATGGAGCTCATTATGCAGCGTACTGATCATCGCATCAGGTTCAGGGAAACGAATGGAGTCGAACTGATGGTCGCCCCATTTGTCTATAGGCCAGTACTGCCAGTCAAGTACGATATTGTCAAGCGGGATCTCTCTTTTCCTGTATTCACGCACAACGCCAAGCAACTCTTCCTGGTTCGTATAACGCTGACGGCTCTGCCAGAAACCCATGGCCCACTTCGGCATCATCGGCGCCTTGCCGGTTACGGTCCGGTAGCCGCTGATGACATCATCGAGGCTTGTGCCGCTGATGAAGTAATAGTCTATCTGATGAGCCACCTCAGACCAGAATGATATTCTTTGCTGCTCGTCGTTATCGGCTGGTTTAAGGTATTTCAGGGTGATGAATGACTCACCGCCGTCAGGTATCCATTCTATTTTAAGAGGATAGCGTTTGCCCTTCTCCAGGTCAAGGGTAAAAAAGTTGGAGGAGGTATTCCAGCACTGACGCCACCGGTCGAAGATAAGCTTACCGTCTATCCACAGCTTCGCGTATCCTGCCGAAGTAAAATTGAACTTATGCACTCCTGTGGTATCAGATTCAAACTCGCCTTCCCAGGTCACCAGGCCATCACCCAGTTTAAAATTTTCGGGGAACTTCACCAGGTCAGGAATGAACTGGTAGTTTATCTCTGTCTCGTTACGGGTTGTATAAATCTTTTTTATGTTTTTCCTGTCTGCATACACTGCCGTAAGACCGCCTTCGGCTCCTTCACGGTTGTAAAGCTTCAGGGCTGACATCTCTGTCCAGTCACGCACATCGCCGAACTTTGTGCGTGAGTTATTGTCCCACAGTATGCCGTAATTGTGGTTTGAAACAATGAACGGGACGACGGCCATGGTGTTGTACTGAAAAAGATCTGCATCTTTCCCCTTGAGGTTCATGAATGATGTCTGGTTTGCACCGAGGCCGTAAAGCGCTTCATCAGCGGGTGATTCAAACTGCTGGCGTACTGCAAGAAACGTTTCGCCTCCAACAGTGACCGGACTGAATGATTTGCCTCCTCCTGTTTGCTCTGCAAGTAAGATTGATCCGTCATTATCCGTGAAGACCACCTCTCCTGTTGTGAGGGAGACCTCGGCACTGACCATTGAAGTGTTCAGGATGATGCTTCCGTCACCTTTTTCAATGGTGAAGCCGATCTTCTGTTCAGGCAGCGGCAAAGCCATCAGGCTCGGTGTCTCCGTAAATGCCCCTGAAGGCACCGATGTGACCCTTATGATCTTGTCACTGACCACGGTCAGCCTTACGGCTTGCCCGGGGTAAACAGCCTTGTCACCCAGACGGATCACGATACCGTCATCGGTTCTTTCATAAGATCCGTCGCTGCACGACTGGCAAAAGACTGCCAGCAGAACCATTGCCGTCATTCCGGCAATCATGGCTGAAATTCTCTTCATATAAATATCTATTTGATTATTAATTTTTTACTTATAGAACGACTGTCGCCGCTGAAGGATATAAGGTACACTCCCGGAGCGAGTTGGGTATGTAATTGCGTTTCAGAAGCGTCAATGCCACTGTCTTTCATAAAGACCATAGCGCCACTTAGATCATTAATTTCAATCCTGCTGACAAATTCAGGCAGGTCTTTAACTGCAAATGAACCGTCAGAAGGATTAGGATAGATGATGATCTGATCATTATCCTGTGTTATTCCGACTGACGTGACCTCATTATTGATGGCAAGTGTTTTTGTACCCGGTTCAACCAGTACATATACTGCCGAGAGAGGCGGCAGAACGATCTTTATTTCGTCTCCTATAACTGAAGAGTTTGCTTTAACAGCTTCGTAATCAGCCGGTCCTCCGGCAACCAGTGTGGATCCGACGCCATTCACAAAAACCTTTCTTGAAAAATCCACACCGTCAGTTCCGGTGAGGGTATAGGTATAGAACCTGTCTCCCACCTTATAATCCTTAAGGTTGAGGCGAACCACCTTGCGGATCTTTGCAGTATTTACCATTGAAGCGCCTATCTGGCCTGAGCTGAATGCAGTAGGTATAACCACCACGGCTGGTGCGCCGGTCATGGATGAGTTCAGCAGCACGTCGCCGGTATGTTTCCGCATGTAATACAGATGATAGAATGCAGGATGAGGCGTGTAGTTTGGAACATCAGGCTCATTATATGCGAACATTCCATGATCATTGCCGTTATCGTATCCGTTTGCCAGGTCCCACCTTGTCGCCGCACCGTAGCCGGTCTTCATGGCCTCACCTGTCACCAGCACGGCATGCATGCCGTTTGCATGAGATACAGGCTGGTTTGAACTGACGGCAAAAATATTGTATTCTGTCAGGGCTACCGGCAGTTTTGGTTTCCCGGCCTTTGCCACCTCGTTCCAGACATAGGTTTTATAACCTTCTGTTTTGGTATAAGAACTCAGGACGGTGGCTACGTCTGAGTTGGTGTTGTAAGGCGTAAAATAGCTGTGCACCACATAGAAATCAGCCTTGTCTCCCACCTGTGCTGCTACCGCCTGGTTCCACCCCGCACCGGTTGATGATGCCTCAACCATTACTACTCCAATCTTTATCTCAGCCCCTGTCTCAGCCGCGGCGGCTTTCATTGAATCAATATAAACAAGGCAATGTTGTCCGTAGATAGCCGGGGTGATGTATTCAGGCTGTCCGTCCTTGTTCTGTGAAAGGTCAATGCGGTAGCCTGCCTCCCAGCTTCCGAACACCTCATTGCCTATCTCCCAGAATTTTGATCTCCCGTTATCATACCTCACCCAGTCGGCTGCCATATGTGCTGCCTGTGCAACAGGGCTTGCGCTGGTTCCGTACCTTGCGTAACCGTAATTGACTGTGATCATGCCTGTGGCGCCGGTCTGGCTTAAAATGCTATAGAACGAGTCAACATCCATGGTCCATGTCTCATATGGATAAGGTCTGTCGCCGTACCATGGCCAATTAACTTCAGTCGAACCAACAAGTGTGTTTGGTACATCGGCCGGACGCTGGTCAACATTCCGGTTCCAGAAGAAAACATCGGAGATACTTCCGCCAGGTCCGCGAAGGACAGCCATTTCACGATTCGCGATATTCTCCATAAGAGTCTTGTTGTCAGACATACATCCAGTCCACAGATTGGCATTGTCGCCAAAAAGGTAATCAGGAATTTTAGTGATAGTGTCGCTGAAGTCGACCGTTATGGCGACGGTCACCGGATCAACGACTGCCGGAACATCATTATACTCAGGGCTTGTGGTTGTCCTGGGCTGCCAGTCAGCAAGAAAAAAGCCCTGGGGGTACATGCTGTAATCAGGCTGGTCGCTGAGCGGATAATTCTTGAGATCAGGCATCTCATCAAGAGTGATTACATAATTGTGATTCATGACTTTCTGCCAGTGTGCCAGGGGATTCCACACATTGTTCCGGATAAAGTCGCCGTACCATGGCATGAACCACGACCAGTGTGCATTATCGCTTACCAGATTATCAGGATCAGGAACTGATCCGTTTTCGCTTAGGGTGATCAGTTTCTTTCCCTGGAACTTATCCTTGATTGCGTTGTAAGTCAGCACCTGTGAGGAGAAATCAGGTTGCGAAGTATAAATGTCAGTTCCAAGAATATCTACGTACTCATCTCCCGGGTACCAGTCAAGGTTATTAGCTGCGGCATCGGTAGTCCATACCCAGATCAGGTTTTTCAGGCCGTGATAATTAACCAGACGGTCAAACATAAGTCGCCATAATGCCTTGCACGGTTCAGGTCCCTTTGCTCCCCACCAGAACCATCCGCCTGCAGCCTCATGCAGAGGCCTGAAAAGCACCGGTATATTCTCGTCATTAAGCTGTTTGAGATAACCGGCAACGATATCAATATCAGCGAGCATTGCCTGGTACTCTGGCGATGTTGTCTCGGTTATCTTCGAGACGTCAAAGTTGGTCTTTGAAGTATAGAATTCATCAGTCGTCCTTGACGGGTCACGCCAGTGCCAGCATAAAGCAACCAGTCCGTTATTGTTATACCAGTTCCTTGTCTCGTTCAACAGGACTGACTTGTCAAACCAGCTCCAGTTGCGGGTATGGTTCATGAAGTCAAGGCCTATCAGTGCCGGGTATTTTCCGGTATTGGCAAAAAGCCAGTCAGCCTCTTCCTTTGCGTTTAGGCTCATTGCGCCTGAATGAATTTTATGCGTGAAGCTGTCCAACAAATAGCTCCACAGCCTCCTTGTTTTAATAAGGGGTGATGGAGTGACCAGCTCATACGGTATCTGCACTTTAATGTCCGGATCGGTATTAGGCTCAATGCGGAAATAATCAACGAGGAACCATCCCCAGCTCTTGATGACCGCCAGAGTGTTACTGCCCTCCTTCAGGGCTGCTTTGCCGTAAGCTGCTTCTGTGAAACCTGACGAAGATGGGAATGACATCTCAGTGACATTCCCGTTTATGCTGAGGTTATTTTTCTTGTCTCCGTAGGGAGCCGCATATCTTACGTAGATATTGTAATTTCCGGCCTGTGCCAGGGTGAAAGTAACTGTTACCTTGTCTCCGTCATTTTCAAACCTGCCTACATATCCGGTACCGGAAAAACCTGCCACCGCAGTCTGAACAGCCAGCGTACCTGTCAGGATTCCGGTTTCGGCTTCATGTTTGGTGCCCTGAGCTTGTAAAAGCAGCACACCCTGAACAAGAAACAGAGTGCAGAATGATAATCGCCGGAGAAAGTTCATTGTCATTGTTTAGTCTGAGCCTATTAAAAAAACCAGGGGCATCTCAATTATTACAAAGTTAATGAGATACCCCCGGTTAAAATCTAAAACTACAATTTAATTATTCATAGTCATTTGGGGTCAAAACGCAAGTTGTCAACCATGATACCGGTCATATCAAAACTGCCTCCGTTAATCCAGATGCCCCAGTCGCCTGTACCGTCGATCACCATTCCTGCAGTTAAGATATCAAAAGTCAGGGTGATCCAGTTTCCGTTGGTGGAAGTAGCGAAAGGCTTTCCAAGGCCTGGAGCAGTATCCCAACCCTTGAGACAGATGCCGGCATCGACACTCGCCGGAGTGATGATACATACGTCCATCTTAAGTACATAATTCTCAGGATGAGCGAGAGGAGGCCTGCAATTGTTATCCCAGTTCTGTGACCAGGTCCAGTTCCATCCACTTCCGGTTTTCCCTAGCATGGCTGCGGTACCGTCAAGGTATACAGAAGGTGTGCCAAATGTCACAACTCCGCCCCATGTGGATTGTGTTGCTCCGCCGCCATTGAAATTGGTAATCATTTTAGTTGCGGCTGTAATAGGATCTGTTCCACCAATGAATATTGAAGGTAACAGTCCTTCCTCTCCCTCATAGGTAATCATTTTGATCTGTCCGTTCCCGGTAGTAACATCCATCGGAACATACACCTCAACTTTTGTGTCGGTCTTGACCCCGTAGGCTGTTGCGTATACATTACCGGGGAAAACAAGCTCTTTGATCAGAAGCATGTTAGTACCATTAAGGGTCAGTATCTTGCCCGGTACGGCTGCCGGTTCAGAGAACCCGGTGAAATTAGGAAGGTTGGTAAGCACAGTGATATCTATGGCAGACTGTACCCTTGCGCCGTTCTTTGCAACCAGGGTGATTTTCCCTGTCTTGGCGCCCACGGGTATGGTGACTGTCATTTGTGTCTCTGTCCTTGCTCCAATGGTCCCTTTAATGTTATCCATAAACACTACGTCAACAACCAGGTCAAGATCAGTGCCTGTAATGGTAATATCCGTATTGGGTTTCCCTGAAGTCGGAGAGAAAGAAAGAAGTGCCGGATTAATCATTGTCAGTGTAGGTCCTGTAACTTCCTTATCTGCCTTGGTAACGAAAGTGACCACACCGGTAACAGCATCATTTGGTGCTGTCACCAGTATCTGGGTTTCAGTTCCTCCGGCCTTGATAGTTCCTTGTTTGTTGCCGCCGAAGATCACATGATCTATCAGGTCAAGGTTTGTGCCGGTTACAGTAATATCCTGACCGTTCTTGAGGGTCACGGGAGTAACGCTCACAGTCGGAACGACCATAACAAGATCTGCTGTCGATTCAACCTTTACACCTGAAGCGGGTATCATTGTTACAATGCCGTCTTTGGTATCTGCCGGTACAGTCAGAACGATCTGAGTAGCTGACTGACTGGTAAAGGCAGCAGCTGCAATAGTCTTATTGCCGCCCAGAGTGATGGTTTTCACCAGGTCAAGGTCAGTGCCTGTAATCGTAAGCGTGGTTCCGGCCTTTACAGGATTAGGAGTTATCGTTGTGAAAACAGGAAGCTTCACTGTAAGAGGTGTTGCGGAGTAAACTATGATAGGATCCTCTGCTGCATTTGATACAGCAATTTTGCCTGTCTGTGCCTCTGCCGGCACCACCAGTTTTATCTCAGTGCGGATCTGGCTGGTAAAATCTGCTGCCAGAACAGAGATACGATCGGTGAATATAACCTCGCCAACAAGGCTGAGGTAGTCGCCGGCGATTGTAAGTTCATCACCGGCTTTCACCGTTGCCGGAGTGAAGCTGGCAATAGATATCGGCTCTGAAAACCCTATTTCGGTTTTAGTGGTTATATCACCATCAGGCGTCTTCAGAACTACATAACCCGGCATAGCCTCCTGCGGTACGGTTACCGTCAGCATTGTCGGCGTCTTGGTGGTGAATGTTGTTATTGTAATAGCGTTAGGTATCACCACGGCTGTCACTTTATCAAGGTTAACACCGATAAATTTCAATTCGGCTCCCCGGGCGATGGGCATAGGCCCGAAGCTGTGGAGAGCAACCGTTGTGTCCGGCTTATCTTCCTCGCAGGAGGTAAGCAGGACATTGGCCCCTGCCACGCACAATGCCGCGAACAGTAGTGCCCAAATGCGGAATTTTATATGTTTTGTTTGCATCGCAAATTATTTTTCAGTTGATGTTATTTGGGTACAACACGAATATTATCTATGCAGATATGCGGAGTACAATCTGTTCCGTCCACACCACCATTCCATACAAAGAATGTAAGACCGCGGAGCATCTCTTTAGTAAGGACATTTGCGCATGTTCCACCGGAGCCAGTGAATGTGAAGCTGCTTAAAGGAAATGAAACCGTAGTCCAGCCTTCCGTTTTATATGTCCCGCTGTCTTTCCATGGATTCCATAGTCCCCTCGGTACACCGGCGTCGCCAATATAGCCGTTGGTGCCGCTGGTAGAATAGGGAGTAAAGATCATCTGCAGCGCACAGGATGACCATGGCGCAACAACATATATTTCAAATTTTATAACTCCGTCTGCAATTTCACCCGTATAGAACGGAGCGTCAGGCCTGCCGTTTGAGCTTGGCCAGAGGTTAAAGCTGAAATCATCTTCAGCCCATGAAGCACCTGCACCACCTAACAAAGCTCCCTGGAACCTGACGTAATTTCCATCTATACCGGCAGGATTGGAGTTGCCTGTTTTCCCTGAACGCCAGCCTCCCGCTGCAGTCAGATCATCAAAGTTTAGGACCATGTTTCTGTCGTCACGGAACCAGAATGCTGAGCGGGTGTTACCGTAGATCGATTTCACAGATATTGGGCCCACACCAGCTCCCGATGGTACGGTCACCTTTATCTCATTAATTGTGAAGCTTTCGATCGTACCCTCAAGGTTCCCCGGGAAGATCACCTTCAGAGGTGAACTGGGGTCATCGAGGAAGAAGTTACCCTTCACCACTGCTGTCCCGCCGTCAGCAACATATTCGCACAACAATGAATTGACAAGCGGTGCAGGGACGTCAATGCCAAAGTCATACACAAGAGTATCTACCTTGTTGCTGTTTATCAGAAGCATCTTGCCAGTTACTGTGGATGGGATTATGGGAGGTATTGTGACAATAATTGTGGAGTTTGTGACAAAACTAAAGTTCACAAACGCTTTCTGGTCATTAAACCAGATCTCATCCACATCCTTCAGGTTATTACCCATGATGGCAATAGTGCTGCCCATAAAGGCATGTGTCACCAGGGAGTCAGATTTCAAAGGATCAGTAATGCGGACATAGCTTATCTCCGGCATAAACATCTCCTCCTCCTTATCGTCGCATGCCTGAAAAAGCATACCGGTAAGAAGGGTTATCAGCAACATTATCATCGCAGACAACTTATTATTGAATTTATTATCTCTTTTCATCTTTTAGACTTTTTAGAGTTTGCCGCATTAATATCCGATAGTATTGAAATCAAACTCTACCGGATCCTCAAGCAGGTGCTTGTTTACATTTATATCACCGCTTGGAAACGGCAGAAAGAATTTACTATCATCCGTAAGGCCTACCTTGAATGTATTCAGGGTCACCTGATCCTGGGCTACCTCATCCATGTAATATTCCCTGAGGTTGTTGTATGTTCCTCTTTCCTGCTTGTTGATCAGTTCCTTGGCGAGCTCCGGGTTATAGTAATGGAGCCTTACATAGTCGTACCAGTTATCACCTTCACAGGCAAATTCAAGTCTGCGTTCGTTGAATATTTTCATGAATGTCAGCTCGGTCTCGGCAGGTGCGGTGGGTATCCCTCTCTGGCGCACTGCGTTGAAGAGTTCAGGGCTTCCGGATCACTGGTTGAGGTCTGATTGCCAAGCACAGCCTCAGCGTAGATAAGATATACGTCGGCCAACCGGATGAGATGCGTTGACAGACTTGTTGCCATCCTCAGTGAAGAAGAGCCGTATTCGGCCTTATGGTCTTCGGTATTGCCAACAATATGTTTGACGCAGTTGGCTCCGGTGCCACAGCCAAATGTTGCACCGGCAACATTATTGGCATCGTCCCAGGTGGCCGTAAATCCGCCTTTATCCCTCCAAAAATAGGGAAAATAATCAGTATACATCATCATTGTAGACTTCCTCCTGGTATCAGTGTTGACACGTATTTTGCTGCTTGCTGTATCACCAAAAAGACGTTGCAGGTCGATGGTAGGTCCAACCCAGGTGCCCCATAAATCAGCCATGCCTGTAAAGTTGTTCAAGGCCAGGTCTGATTGTTCCGTGTTCTGCGAGGTCCATTGATCTGAAGCAACCCACTGCCATGAGAGCAGGTTCTCAGGATTCCGGTTACCCGTTGAGATACGGAAAAGGTTTTCATATACCGGTTCAAGCATGGCGCCGCTTTCATTGATGACCTTTGCAGCGTATTCCTTGGCTTTGTCAAGGTCTGGCTGGCTGCGGGTTCCAGTCTGCCCCCATCCCGAACGGGTCAGATACACTTTAGATAACAATGCATAAGCCGAATATTTATTTATACGGCCGGGTTGATTGTGTTCCGGGAGCAAGGTAACAGCCTTGTCCAGAGTACGAATTATATACTCATAAACATCCTCAACCCTGTTCTTATACAGGTCCAGGGCAGTACCAGCTCCGATCACATCGCTGTTGTTGTGAATTATTGGAACGGCGCCCCAGCAGCGTACCAGGTAGAAATAAGCCATGGCTTTCCAGACCATTGCTTCACCAGTAACAGTATTCTTAGTGGCCTGGCTTACATCAGGCCCACTCTTTGTGGCAATGTTATCTATGACTGCATTGCAGTGACCGTTCACCAGCCACAGCGAGTTTGATGCATCAGCCAGTTGGGAGTTTGACGGTGTCAGGATAAAGGCCTGGTAAACATCATCAGTACCGTAGTAAATGTTCCCGGCCATCACATCACCGATCTTTACCCATCCCCTTTGAAAGTCATACCACGGGGCATTATAAAGCATGTTGGCAGCCTGGAAACATTGTTCATCGGTCTTGAAGAAACTGTCAACCGTGAAAATGTCTTCCGGCGGGCGATTGAGAAATTCCTCACAAGCGCTGAAAGTAAAAATTACAAAGATCAGCGCCAATATTTTCTTAAGGTAGGATATGTTGTTCATATTCATCGTTTTTCATTGGTTAGAAACTCATACTCAACCCAAATGTATAGATGCGCGCTGCAGGGTAGCGTCCGTTATCGAGGCCAAATACCATATCACTGGTCTGGCTTGCACCCACTTCTGGATCCAACCCGGTATAATTTGTAAAGGTCCACATATTCTGGAGGTTCACGTATACCTTTATATCATTGATCTTCGCTTTGCTAAGAACACTTTGGGGAAGATAATACGACAGAGAAATATTCTTTACCCTCAGGTAAGAACCATCTTCAACATATCTGTCAGATATTCTCATATTCTCATTAGGATCTCCAGCGACAGCACGCGGTATTGTAGCCTCCGGATTTGCTACTTTGACGTTGTCAATGTCATCGAACCAGTTATAGATCGTTGATCCAAATTCGTTGACAAAAGGATAGACCTTCGTTGCATCTATAGGTTCAAGCTGTGCCCGGTCGACAGCTGTCTGAAGCTGGTTTGTCCACATGCTGGTCATTCCGCTTAAATCTCTTCCGACATAATTCATCAGTTTGTTACCATATGAGCCGTTCAGGAAGACTACGAGTTCAAAATTGCTGTAGCGTAAGATGTTATTAAATCCAAAAGTGAATTTGGGAAGCGGAGAGCCGATGTTGGTCTTGTCAAATTCATTTATAACTCCGTCTTTCACACCGTCCGGGCCTGACAGGTCGGCAAATTTCAGGTCACCGGGCCATACTGTGCTTCTCTTGAAGTTTTCATCAACTGGATATGCAGTCTGTTTGGGACTGTTAAGGATATCGTCCTTGTCCTGGAAAACTCCGACAACCTGGTACCCGTAAAAATTATAAAGCGGTCCGCCTATTTCTGTCAGACTGACCAGGTCTGTCCATTGTCCATATCCTGCAATAGAAGTAGCAGGTGTGCCACTCAGTGATACCAGCCTGTTTTTATTGAAAGTCAGCTGCAAATCGGCATCCCATGTAAACTCTCCGTCAACCGGGCGGGTATTAAGAGAAATCTCCAGTCCTTTATTTTCAATTTCTCCAAAATTTCCCATGGGAGGATTCAGACGAATTGAACCGTTTCCGCTTGTACCCATGTATGATGGCAATTGCATATCCATCAGCATAGCGCTTGATTTTTTGAGGTACATATCAAAAACAAAGTTAATCCTGTTTTTAGCGAACCCCACATCGAGGCCCAGGTTTGTCTGTTCCTGTTTTTCCCAGGTAATATACGGGTTGGCAATATTTGTCTGCCTGTAGCCCTGGCCCAGGTTTGAAGGCATTTTATTGATCCCCGCGCCCCAGCGGTAACCACCGATATCCTGGTTGCCTGTCTGACCCCATCCGGCGCGTATCTTCAGGTCGCTTATTGCATCCTGGTTTTGCATGAAGGGTTCCTGTGATACCCTCCATGAGCCTGAAACGGCATGGAAGGGTGCCCAGCGGTTTTTCGGGCCGAAATTCGAGGAGCCATCATACCTGAATGAATAAGTCAGATAATATCTGCTATTATAATTGTAATTTGCCCGGGCAAAGAAGGAAGCAATAGCACCGCTGCCTTTACCGGAACCAATTTGCATACTGGTGGGTTCCCCCAGGCTGGGTTCCTGAATATCATTGCTTGGAAGATTGCTGCTGGTACCGCTCAGGTATTCATAGGTATATTCTGAAACTTCCTGCCCTACCATGGTGGTTACATTATGCTTGCCAAACTGATGGTTATAGGTCAGGTAGTTCTTTAGCTGCCAGAAAAAATTCTGATTAGTTTGATGGCGCGATGTGTTGGTATTATTGACAAGGCTGCCATACTGATAAGTCGGAGTAAAATGATAAGCATTTGAAGGTCCCAGTTCACCGCCAATCTCGGAACGCAAAGTGAGCCCCTTGAAGAAAGTAATGTCTGTATAAAAGTTAGCAGTCAGCATATTCTTTTTCAGAATGTTGGATTCATCAAGAGCCTTGGCAATGGGGTTTATAATGCTTGGGGCGCCCTCAAATGAGAGGCCTGCCCATGTGCCATCAGCATTTTTAACAGGTATGTCAGGCGTGGTGCGCATAGCGATACTGATAATACCCTCTGTGCTGTTGTTAAGGGCAAGATGCTCGTATGTGTTTGAGAACATCAGCTTGGTCCCCAGCTTGAACCAGTCTTTCAGATCTGAATCGAGGTTCACACGGATAGAATAACGTTTGAAATCAGTGCCAACAACGGTGCCTGTCTGTGTAAAATATCCTCCTGACACATAATACCTTGATCTGGCATCACCTCCTGATGCGCTGATCTGATGGCTCATCATCGGAGCTATGCGGAACAGCTCATTCTGCCAGTTGGTTCCTTCACCAAGTATTGACGGATCCATAAATTCAACCCTGGGGTCACGTCCGTTGGTCTCAGCAGCCCAGTCAGTACTGTATTGAGCAAACTCCCGCAGGTTCATAACTTCGAGACGGGCAACCTGTTCCTGAATGCCGTAATAACCTTCATATGTGAATTTAGCCTCACCGGCTTTGCCGCTCTTTGTTGTAATAAGAACAACACCGTTTGCGCCCCGTGAACCGTAAATGGCTGTGGCCGATGCGTCCTTAAGGATTTCCATTGTCAGGATGTCTGCCGGGTTGATACCTGCCAGGCCGGAAAAAGCCTGAACCGATCCGTTACCAAGCCTGTCACCAAGTCCTATTTCATGACCGCTCTGACTTACATTCTGAAGAGGAACGCCATCAATCACATAAAGCGGTTCAGAAGCCTGAGCCCTTAAGCTGCCCTGACCACGGACGCGGATTGATACTGCTGATCCGGGCTGACCGGAAGTATATACTGCCGTAACACCTGCTGCACGTCCCTGCATTGCCTGGTCAAGGTTAGCAACAACAGAGACCCTCAGGTCTTCATTGGAAACAGAAACAGATGAACCGGTCACTTCACTTTTACGCTGCGTACCATACCCGACCACCACAACTTCATCGAGCATGAGACGTGACGTCACCATAGTAATCCTCATCGGCCCGGGAGTGATCAAAACTTCCTGGGGGTCCATTCCGATAAAGGTTACTAAAAGAGTATTTGAGCCTTCCGGAACCTGCAGGGTAAATGACCCGTCAGCGCCGGAGTTTGTTCCAATTGTCGTGCCCTTCACTACTATTGCAGCCCCGGGCAATGGAGCGTTGCTTTCTTCCATCACAGTGCCTGTGACCGTCCTCGTCTGCTGTTGTGCAGAAAGAACTGCCGGGAAAGCAACAGCTACAAGACAAATCAGAAAAAATACTTTGAAGAGTTTGTTTTGCATAGCTGTACAGTTTTAGGTTTTTAAAGGTAATCCATCTTCATAGCGGTGACACTGATACTATTTTGTCTGTTTATTGTAATAATTTGATTACTCCTGATTCAAGTCTGAATTAATCTTGTTAGTGTACTTATTACACAAAACATGTTTGCATCTGTTTACAGTCATTGCTTTACAATACCTTATTGAGTTTCGTCATTCTGTACATAAAATCCTACTATATAATTACATGATATAATGTATATATTCCCGGAACAATTTTGAAATACTCACCCTGATTCTTTTTTAAAACTCCTGTTGATTATACTGTTTTATTTACAATATCTTTGAAATTCATACTTTGTACACTAAGTACTTTCAACTGCTTATAAGATATAATAAAATGATATCTCATAAGATTGTCCCGAACATTTCAGTTGATTGTGTTGTATTTGGTTTTGACTTCCAGAAACTAAATGTACTCCTTGTTGAACGTCAGTTAAAAGATAAAAAAACAGGCAAGCTGCTGATCAATGATCATACGCTGACGGGTTACCATATTTTTGAGGATGAGGATCTTGACAGCGCAGCCAGCAGGATATTAAAAGGCCTTACGGGACTTGACAACATCTTCCTCGAACAGTTCGGGGCATACGGACAGCTTGACAGGGTGTCTGCCGGAAAAGACGTTATGTGGCTGAAATATATCAACCAGGGCTTTGCAGACAGGGTAGTCACTGTCGGTTACCTGGCCCTTATTGACAACACTAAGGTCACTCTCCATCTCGCAGACCGGAATGTGCAGTGGTTCCCGGTCACCATGATCAAAGATATGGAAATGGCTTTTGACCATAAATTTCTGTTTCTACAGGCCCTTGAGGCTCTTCAGAAAAAAGTAAAGGTTGAACCTATCGCCTTTGAACTGCTGCCTGATTATTTTACCCTGTCTCAGCTCCAGAAACTTTATGAAGCCCTGCTCGGAACATCATTCGACAAACGTAACTTCAGGAAAAAAGTAGCTCAGATGCATTATGTCATCCCGCTGAAGAAAAAGCAGCAGGGTGTGGCGCACAAACCTGCACAGTATTATCTGTTCAGCCGTGAAGTGTATGAAAAGACAAGAAAAGGACGTATCTCATTCATTATCTGAAACCCGTAACTAACCAACAGGACTATGAATCTGAATATTATTGACCTTGGCATAGTTATTCTTTACCTGGTCGCAACCATTTTTATCGGTAACTGGGTGTCAAAAAGGGCATCGAAAAACATCCAGTCCTATTTTCTCGGAGGCAACAGTCTTCCATGGTATTTTCTGGGGATATCAAATGCTTCCGGCATGTTCGATATAGCAGGAACCATGCTTCTTGTTTACTGGCTGGCTGTCTACGGACTGAAGAGCCTCTGGTTACCCTGGATGTGGCCGGTCTTCAACCAGGTATTTCTTATGGTCTTTCTCTCGGCCTGGCTTCGCCGTTCCAACGTCATGACAGGGGCCGAGTGGATCAAGACCCGTTTCGGCGATGGCAAAGCCGCCACTCTCTCTCATATAATAGTGGTGGTCTTTGCCCTGGTAAGCGTGATCGGGTTTCTCTCATACGGGTTCAAGGGTGTAGGCAAGTTTGTGGCCGCATTCCTGCCCCCCTCGTTTCCAACCCTGAATACCTTCTGGCGCACCCGCAGATAAACGTCAACCTCTACGCCCTGATACTGATGGCCATCACGACCTTTTATGTGGTCAAGGGAGGTATGTTCAGCGTTGTGATCACCGAGGTAATCCAGTATGTCATACTCACCATCGCTTCGATAGCTGTTGGCATCATCGCCATCAGGCAGATCTCTCCGGAAGCTCTTACATGCGGTTATCCCTGAAGGATGGAAGAGCCTGTGGTTCGGACACACCACTGGGCTCGACTGGAACAATATCTCCGCTGCGGCTTCACCCAAGCTGCATTCGTTCAATGAATGGATCAAGGGTGACGGTTATGAGCTCTTCGGCCTCTTCTTTGTCATGATGCTCTTCAAGGGCATTTTTGTAGCTGCCGCCGGACCTGCACCCAACTATGACATGCAGCGCGTCCTTGCCACCAAAAATCCCAAGGAAGCCTCCAAGATGAGCTCGCTGGTAAATGTGGTTCTCAACCCGACGCGTTATTTTATGGTTGCCGGCCTTACCATACTTGCCCTTGTACACTTTGACACGCTGTACAAAGGTTCTCTGACCAATCCTGACTTCGAGAGCATACTGCCCGAGGTGCTCGCCACGTACGTTCCGGTCGGTTTGCTGGGTTTATTGCTGGCGGGCCTGATAGCAGCCTTCATGAGCAACTTTGCAGCCACGGTGAACGCGGCGCCGGCGTACCTCGTCAATGACATATATAAACGTTACGTCAATCCTCACGCCAGCGAAAAGACCTACGTCAGGATGAGCTATGCCGCTTCGCTTCTGATAGTGATCGTAGGCATCATCGTCGGCTTCATGGTAACATCCATAAACGATGTGGTGCTGTGGATCACCGCAGCCCTCTGGGGAGGATATACCGCACCCAACGTACTGAAATGGTACTGGTGGAGATTTAACGGTTACGGTTACTTCTGGGGCATGCTGTCGGGTATAGTTGCAGCCCTCATCCTGCCTGCGCTTAACCTGGATATACTGCAGAACTGGCCGCTGACGGAAAACTTCAGCATGAACGCTTTCCCGGTTATTTTCCTCATTTCTATCATTGGCAGCGTACTGGGATCACTTTTAACGGAACGGGAAAGTGATGAGACCCTGAAAAAATTCTACAGGCAGGTTCGCCCATGGGGTTTCTGGAAACCGGTACACAAAATGATACTGGCTGAGGACCCGTCATTCAAAGGGAACAAGGATTTCTGGAGGGATATGTTCAATGTTGTAGTCGGAATAGTCTGGCAGCTGTCACTGATGGCCTTCCCTGTGTTCCTCATCATCCGTGAATGGAAAGCATTCTATATCGCAACGGGGATAATGATAGTCACCAGCATCATCCTGAAATTTACCTGGTGGAATAAACTTAAAGACTGATTAAGAGGAGACCTGATCATGAAGTTCGGACACTTTGATGACGATAAGAAAGAGTATGTCATCACCCGGTACAAGACACCCTACCCGTGGATCAATTATCTCGGCAACAAGGATTTCTTCTCAATTATCTCTAATACAGCAGGCGGCTACAGCTTCTTCAGGGATGCCCGTCTCCGCAGGCTGACACGCTACAGGTACAATAACGTGCCGCTGGACGACGGAGGTAAATACTTCTATATCAACGATAACGGATCAGTATGGTCACCCGGGTGGAAGCCGGTAAAGGCTGAGGTCGAAAACTACTCGTGCCGTCACGGCATGGGTTACACGATCATTGGCTCGGAGAAAGACAATATCAGGGCGGAGATGCTGTTCTTCGTGCCTGTAGGTGACACCTGCGAGGTGCAGCGTGTCTCCCTTCGCAACACCGGAAAACTTCCAAAGCGCTTCCGCCTCTTTTCCTTTGTCGAGTGGTGCTTCTGGAATGCGCATGATGACATGACAAACTTCCAGCGTAACTTCTCGACCGGTGAGGTGGAAGTTGAAAACGGAGTTATCTATCACAAGACAGAATACCGGGAACGGCGAAACCATTATGCCTTTTATTCCGCCAACACCCCTGTGGCAGGTTTCGATACCGACAGGGAAGCGTTCCTTGGCATTTATAACGGATTTGATCATCCTGACGCAGTTTTCTCCGGCCATCCCGGCAACTCAGTTGCCCACGGATGGTCACCCGTGGCATCGCACTGCATAGAGGTTGACCTGGAGCCGGGTGAGGAAAAAAACCTGGTCTTCGTTCTTGGTTATGTTGAGAATCCCGATAACGAGAAGTTCATTGCCCCGAAAGTGATAAACAAGGAGAGGGCAAAGGCGATGATAGCGCGGTATGATACCAACGACAAGGTGGAAAAGGCTTTCGGGGAATTAAAGGATTACTGGGAGAAACAGCTCTCTGTCATAACCCTTGATCATCCTGACCCGCGCCTGTCGCGAATGGTCAACATATGGAACCCGTACCAGTGCATGGTCACTTACAACATGTCGCGCAGTGCTTCCTATTTTGAATCCGGTATCGGACGCGGTATGGGTTTCCGCGACAGCAACCAGGATCTTGTGGGATATGTGCATATGATAGCTCCGCAGTCAAAGGAAAGAATCATCGATATTGCCTCCACGCAACTCGATGACGGCAGCGCCTATCACCAGTATCAGCCGCTGACAAAAAGAGGCAATGCCGAGATCGGCGGCAACTTCAACGATGACCCGTTATGGCTTATCTTCGGCGTGGCAGCATATATCAAGGAGACGGGTGACTGGTCGCTGCTTGATGAAAAGGTACCTTTTAACAATAACGCAGAAAACGCTGCCAGCCTCTTCGAGCATCTTAAGCGTTCATTCTGGCACGTAGTCAATCACCTGGGGCCGCACCGGCTGCCGCTGATAGGCCGGGCCGACTGGAACGACTGCCTTAACCTGAACTGCTTCTCGTCGAACCCCGATGAGAGCTTCCAGACAACGGAGAACCAGAAGGGAGGCGTGGCTGAGTCGGTATTCATAGCGGCGATGTTCGTGCTCTACGGCGCCGACTTCGTGAAGATGGCACAGCAGCGAGGAGAGACAGCCCTGGCAGAGGAGGCACAGAAGCATATCGACGATATGAAACTGGCCATTAAAACCCACGGCTGGGACGGCGACTGGTTTCTGCGCGCCTATGATTATTACGGAAAGAAGGTCGGCAGCAAAGAGAACGAGGAAGGCAAGATCTTCATTGAGACACAGGGCATGTGCATAATGGCCGGCATGGGACTCGAGGATGACAAGGCTCTTGACGCCCTTGCTTCCGTCAGCAAATACCTGGCCTGTGACTACGGTATAGTACTGAACAACCCGGCATTCACAAAGTATTACCTTAACCTGGGCGAGATATCAAGCTACCCCGAGGGCTACAAGGAGAACGCCGGTGTCTTCTGCCACAATAATCCATGGATCATCATTGCCGAGACACTCACCGGCAACGGCCGGAGGGCCTTTGACTATTACAGCCGTATTACGCCATCTTACCTGGAGGAGATAAGCGAGCTGCACAAGACAGAACCGTATGTCTATGCCCAGATGATAGCCGGCAAGGATGCCTTCACCCCCGGTGAGGCGAAGAACAGCTGGCTGACAGGAACAGCTTCATGGTGCATGTATACCGTAACACAATACATTCTGGGTGTGCGCCCTGATTATGACGGACTGATGATCGATCCCTGCATACCTCCCGAGTGGAACGGATTTACGGTGACACGCAAGTTCCGGGGGGCCACTTATCATATCGAGTTTCTGAACCCGGTGCACAGAACAAAAGGTGCATGGGAGATTACTGTCGACGGAAACAGGCTGGAAACCAACATTATTCCGGTATTTCCGGAGGGAACTGAACATATTGTCAAAGTAATTATCTGATAAAATGAAAGGTATATCCAGGGTTTTAGTTGTTACGGCAATAGGTACTGCTGTTATTTTTTCCGGCTGCAGCCTTGCCGGACAGAAAAATGCCGGGCCCGGAACGACTGACACAACGGGAGTGATACTGGTTAATCAGATCGGATATTATCCTGATGCGCAGAAAGTAGCGCTGATACGAACCCCCGCAGTGAAATTTGAAGTGATTGATGCAGTGACAGGGAAAAGCGCTTTTAAAGGCACCACAGGAGAACCGGAGTACTGGTCCTTCTCGGGGGACACTGTCCGTGCGGCCGATTTCTCCGCCCTGAAAAAACCGGGCACATACAGGTTATGCCTGGATGGATCAGCAGTTTGTTCAGGCGATTTCGCCATCGGTGAAAATATTTATACTGATATCACAAAAGCCTCGGTGAAGGCATTCTATTTCAACAGGTCAGGGTATGAGATCACTGCTGAATACGGTTCAAAATGGGCACGCCCGGCAGGGCATCCTGATACTGCCGTAATTGTGCATGAATCAGCTGCTTCAGAGGCAAGGCCTGCAGGAACGATAATCTCAAGTCCCGGTGGTTGGTACGATGCCGGCGATTATAATAAATACATCGTCAACAGCAGCATAACCAATTATACCCTGCTGCTTTTCTACCAGCTTTACCCTGATTACTGCAGATCGCTGAATTTAAATATCCCTGAGAGCGGCAATGCAATCGCCGATGTCATTGACGAGCTGCTCTATAACCTCAGGTGGATGCTCACCATGCAGGATCCTGCCGACGGGGGTGTCTATCATAAACTGACAGACAAGGAGTTTGGCGGATTTGAAATGCCGGATAAAGCTGTCACACCAAGATATGTAGTTCAGAAGAGCACCCAGGCAACTCTTGATTTTGCTGCAGTGATGGCGATGGCATCGAGGGTGTTTGCCAACGATCCTGATGAAGAACTTAAAAATCTTTCCGTTGTCTGCCGGGAGGCAGCCGGGAAAGCGATGATATGGGCTGAAAAGAACCCGGATATTCTCTACAGGCAACCTCCTGATATTATGACGGGACAGTACGGTGACACCTTATTACTGACGATCTTTTCTGGGCCAGGCAGAGATGGCCCTTACAGAGGACCATCCCGGTGATCTGCCCCTTGCGCAGATCAACGGTATTGTAGCCGTCACCCCATCGTGGAGGAGAATCAGATGCTCGGAATTATTTCCCTGGCGCTTTCAGACAAGGAGAATTTCAGGGAGCACAGCAAGGCTGCAACGGATATTCTGATATCGTTTGCCGATGAGCTGGTCGTGAAGTCGGAAACATCGCCTTACCACGTCAGCCTCGATTTCTTCTTGTGGGGAAGCAATTCCGATGTCGCCAACCAGGCTCTTCTGAAGCTGATAGCTTTAAAAAAGACAGGCGATAAGAAATATATACCGTCCATTCAGGGTGATATCGACTGGCTCCTGGGAAGAAATCCAACGGGATACTGTTTTGTGACAGGATTCGGAACTCTTTCACCGATGAATATTCATCACCGTCCCTCGGGCGCCGACGGAGTGCCGGAACCGGTACCGGGATTTCTTGTCGGCGGACCGAACACATCCGTCATGAATGATTGCGACCCGTTCGTCAACCGTTCAAAATTCCCTGCCGCTTCATATACCGATTCTGAGTGCAGCTACTCGACCAATGAGATCTGCATCAACTGGAATGCTCCGCTGTTCTTGTTTTGGGGGCGATGGATGATTAGGAGTTGAGAGGAGTGAGCTAAAGTGAGATCTAGACTGCCTAAAGTGCCTATTGCTTCGGTTTCAGGTAATCATTCAGTGCCGTAACATATTCAGCAAATTTCTTCCTTCCCAGGGCAGTAATGCTGCACATGGTCTGGGGATAGCTCTCGCCGAAACTTTTGCTGACTGAGATGTACCCTGCCTCCTTCAGCTTGCCTATCTGGATACTGAGGTTGCCTGCCGTGGCCTCGGTCTTTTCCCGCAGATAGGTGAAGTCCGCCCTGTCAACACTGATAAGCAGTGACATTACAGCCAGCCTGAGCTGCGAATGCAGCAGAGGATCAAGCTCCCTAAACGGTTTCATGGCTGCCCGTTCTTCTGAGTATATAACCCGGGATGAGATATCCGGTGATCATTGCTACCGGAACGGCAAGGCCTGAGACAATATCACCGCCGAAATGTGCTGCCAGAGCCAGTACCCACATGCTGACACCTCCCCAGATCAGCGGTTTGAACTTTAAGACAATGCCCGAAATAAAAGTAGGCATGGCTGCAACCAGCAGGATGTACTTTGAGATACTCTCCATCTGGCTCGAATGAACAATGAAAAGTACAACCGAAGCAATTAAAAAGGCCATCCATACCCAGACATATATTCCTTCAGCATAAGTATGAACAGATGCTTTTCTGCCCTTTGTAAATCCGTAGATCATTGAGACAAACACTCCCGGTATCACAAAAAACCAGACATACCAGGCATTTGTGAAACTGGTGAACTTGTAGAGCAGAAACTCTGAAAGGCTGCAGGCAAATATCAGCCACCCCCAGAAGAGAAGGTGAAAACTGCTCTGCGTGACATTGACCCTGGTCTTGTTGATCATCGCGGTGATGACCTTCAGGCTCTCTTCTCCGGTCATTAATTTTTCTTCATTTTCCATGGCTTTTACTAATTTTACGTTGAGTGATTATTATAATTATTCATTACAAATATAAACTGGTTTATATTATAAACCAAATATTTTTACAACTTTTTTTAATTTAAATGTCGTCAGGGCCGCAACTGCTTATTATAAAGAATATTACAAAAAATAAAAACCACAACATGGGACTGATCAGGATTGAGGATATGGAATTTTATGCTTTTCACGGGCATTACCGCGAGGAGCAGATAGTCGGAAATCACTTCATGGTGGATGTGTCAATTGAGACGGATACCGACAAGGCAGGACAGAGTGATGAACTTCGGGACACCCTGAATTACCAGAAGGCATACCTTGTAGTGAAAAGAGAAATGGAGATAACCTCAAAACTGCTGGAACACATAGCAACAAGGATCCTTGATGCCCTTTATAATGAATTAACCGGCATAAGGAAAGCCACGGTCAAGGTTTCAAAACTAAATCCTGTTATGGGTGGCAGGATAGGCAGGGTCAGTGTGGAACTGACGAGGTAGTCACTCTTCGCCCAAAATTACTGCATATCTGCACCACGTCCCCTTTTTCCTTCTATTTTTGTACTTTCCTATTTGTACCAGAAGATGAAAGAGCCAGAAGAGATATTAAAGCCTGAATCACAACACTTTATTGAACAAGCTATTGAGAAGGACCTGAGCGAGGGTAAAAACGGAGGACGCGTACACACACGCTTTCCGCCAGAGCCCAACGGTTATCTGCATATCGGTCACGCAAAGGCTATCTGTCTCGACTTCGGCATGGCGGAGAAATACAGCGGCAAGTGCAACCTCCGCTTTGATGACACCAATCCTACAAAAGAAGACGTTGAATATGTCGACTTAATAAAAGAGGACATACAATGGCTTGGTTTCACATGGGAGGACCGCGAGTTTTACGCCTCTGACTATTTCGGAAAGCTGTGGGATTTTGCCGTTACCCTCATTAAACGCGGGCTGGCTTATGTTGATGACCAGAGCGCGGAGACCATCTCCGAACAGAAGGGTACTACGACACAGGCAGGCGTTTACAGCCCATACCGCGACCGTACCGTCGAAGAGAACCTCGATCTCTTCTTCCGCATGAACGGCGGCGAGTTCGGAGAGGGCAGCCGGGTGCTGAGAGCGAAGATAGATATAGCCTCTCCCAATATGCACATGCGTGACCCCATCATCTACCGCATTCTTTATACGCCACATCACCGTACCGGAACGACATGGAAGGTATATCCCATGTATGACTTCGCGCACGGTCAGAGCGATTATTTTGAGGGTATAACCCACTCGCTGTGCACGCTGGAGTTCGAGGTGCACAGGCCGCTGTACGACTGGTTCATTGACCAGCTGATGGACAGCGACTACCGTCCGCGACAGATTGAGTTCAACCGGCTGAACCTCACCTACACAGTCATGAGCAAGCGCAAGCTGCTTGAGCTCGTGAAGGACGGCGTGGTACGGGGATGGGATGACCCGCGCATGCCTACACTGTGCGGTCTGCGCCGCAGGGGCTATACCCCCGAATCTGTCAGGCGCTTTGTCGATCTGATCGGCTACACAAAGGTGGAAGCCATCAACGATGTATCACTGCTTGAATATGCCATCCGGGAAGACCTTAATAAAAGGGTACCGCGTGTCTTTGGAGTGCTTAAGCCGCTGAAGGTGATCATCACCAACTATCCGGAAGGTCCAACGGAACAGATGGAAATACTCAATAACCCCGAAAACGAAAGCCAGGGAACCCGCATGGTGCCCTTCAGCCGGGAGATATATATAGAACAGGAAGACTTCATGGAGACTCCTCCGCATAAGTTCTTCCGTCTGACACCGGGCCAGGAGGTAAGGCTTAAGGGAGCATATATCATCAGATGCCAGAGCCTTAAAAAGAACGATGCCGGTGAAGTAACGGAGGTTTACTGCACCTATGACCCAGAGACGCGCAGCGGTGGGCCGCTGGCTGAACGCAAGGTCAAGGGCACGCTGCACTGGGTCTCGGCTGAACATGCGATTGATGCCGAGGTCAGGCTGTACGACAGGCTCTTCAACGATGAAGATCCCTCAGGACATAAGGATAAAGATGCGAGGGAGTTCCTGAATCCGGACTCACTGACCATACTCACCGGATGCAAGGTTGAGCCGTCGCTGGCATCGGCGAAGCCTCTTGATAAATTCCAGTTCCAGCGTATGGGATACTTTTGCGTTGACTACGACAGCAAGGCTGGCAGCCTGGTCTTCAACCGCACCGTCAGCCTGAAAGATACCTGGGCAAAGCTTAACAAATGATTTTAGAGGATAGCTGTAGCTCGCGCGCGGCAACCAATCATTTATAGAGTTCGTTGCAGAAAAGGACAAGCCGGGTGACGTCATCTGCCTCCCCGAAATTCGTGTTGTTCTTCTTTATATACAGATCCAGATCGCGTTTCATATCATTAAATAACGCCAGGAATTGTTTCTTATTTAATATCTTGGTCATATTACCATCTTTATTAATCCACATAACGGAGGCATCAACAACTTTATAATTTTCGGGAATTTGCAGGACTATTGCTCCTTCCTGACCATAGATTGTGGTGATATGAGTTACCCCTGCTGTGTTCGATTTTGTGCCGTAGGCAACCGTGCTTCCAAGAGATCTAAGATTTCCTTTATGTTGTATAAACAATGAGACAGGAGCGTTTACCAGGACTTCATAAAAGCCTGTCCCCGCAGGCACAAACGCTCTGCTATTAATAATTATAGTGTCAACGGCCTGTTTGTCCTTAAAAAGAAATAACCTCTCGTTCCTTAAGATGATCATCTCCTGTTCTATTTTCTCATAATTCATGACAGCGCTATAGGACTGCCCGGTTTTTAATTTTACGGTAGCCTGTGCAAATTGAGGAAGTACAAGATTTGGTGGCTCTTCCCGGGTATTTCCCTGTGCATTAGCATTAATGATTGATACAATGGTAAAAATCACAATAGATAAAAGGCTGGTCAGGAATATTTTTTTTCTCATCTGTCAGAAAATTTAAATTGGTGTTCTTCGGCAATGTAGCAATTACCCTGCCATAATAATTCCAATTTATTGGAATTTTTCGTCAAACCACTGGTCGGATTCTGTTTTTTGGCACACTTTTTGCTTTATTATCAGGTAATTGCTACGTTTTTTTTCACAACTTAAACCGAAGAAACATGAAAACCATGACCAGATCATTTCTTTTGATCCTGCTTGCCGTTTTTACATTTTCTTCCTGTGAAAAGAACTCCGATAACACAAGCAAGGGAACTGCAAAATTTTCAATCGCATCGATTGATGAATCCAACCAGAACAAATCTGCTTTCACATCAGATGACAGTGCGCTGGTTTCGTACCATTTATTGGTATCTGTAGAAGACACTGAGGGCAATCCTGTTCTCACTGATGTACTTATTCCTGTATATATGTTCGGGACAGGCTTCATCAGCGAGGAGGTGGAGATGGCATCAGGGGACTACGCTCTCACGAAGTTTATGGTAATTAATCCTGCCGGCGAAGTGATTTTAGCCACGCCTGTTGAAGGCTCTCCGCTGGCCTATCTTGTTGACGATCCTTTGCCGATCGGCTTCAGCATAGTTGGAGGCACTTCGACGATGATCGCCCCCGAGTTGCTCCAGGTGGGTGATTATGCCCCCGGTGATTTCGGGTATATCAGTTTCGGCGGTCAGATCATCAAACCGCTCGGTTTCTATGTCATGGCAATATTTGACAATCCGCTTAGCATGTCTCCGGGGATCATCCCGACTACTGCTGAGCTGACAGTTTATGCCTATACCAACTGGCACTACACCTTCAAGCTTGCGGCAGAGGTCAATCGGCTTTTTATAAGAGGTGGGTCTGAAGTCTATAGCTTCCTCCTTGAGAAGGAGGGGTATCAGCCTCAGTACTTTACTTTCACTGCAAGAGAGCTGGCAGCTACGACAAAGGATAATCCTCTTATTCTGAAAATCCCGTATGACAGCGGCGGATGGAAGGTACTGAAGCTTCAGCCGGGGCCTGATGAGGGTAAAGATGCGATGATCTCCAATCTCGAGCCCGATAAGAACTTCGGCAGCCACAAGTCGTTTGAGGCAACCTTTATCACTGAGCCGGTGCTGACCGTGATGCGTTCGAACAACAGCCTTATATGGTTTGATCTGAATGCCCTGCCCAAGTCGGCCACGATTAAAAAAGTGACCCTTCGACTCATATATGATCTTCCACTTGGATGGGACAGTACGATTTTCTATCCCGGCACCAACGGAGGAATTGAATGGTGCGGAGGCGTATTGCAAAAGATAGTTGAGCCATGGGAAGAAGATTTGGTCACATGGAATAATCAGCCCAAGACCGTTGAAGCCAACCAGGTATATATTTCTCCGTTCATCCTGAACGCCAATTTCATAACTGTTGATGTGACGCCACTTTATGTTCCGTCAGCCAATACGGACCCCGTTGAATATCCCAATTACGGCATGTTCTTCAGGTTATGGCCGCGTGAGTGGGTTCCGGGATTCCGTTTCGGATCGAGTGACAATGCTGATGCATCCCTGAGGCCGGAGCTGACTGTTTACTACACTTTGCCTTAAGAAAGTCATATTGGTCTTTGCAGAGAAGGTGCACCGGGATGATCCGGTGCACTTTTTTTGTTTAACGGGAAGGGTCTTCTGAAAAATATTTATATTTGCACCCTCTTAACAGTGCTCCGTAGTGTAATTGGCAACACGTCTGACTCTGGATCAGAAGAGTTCAGGTTCGAGCCCTGACGGAGCAACCACTAAATCAACCACTTATACAACACCAAGTATAAGTGGTTTTTGATTCTTGCTAGGTTCTTGCTAGGTTTTGGGTAGAATTCCAACGAAATCGTTTAAAAATAAACAAAGGTTGGTGGTAATTAACACCATTCTTATCACATCCAGGCCATAACCTTCTCACAAACTGAAATAAAATTGACATCGGTTTAAATAAGGAGTAATTTTGATAATGAAATAATTACACCTCAGATGCCAAGCATAATAGAAGGTTATTCATATGATATTTTTATAAGCTATCGGCAAAACGATAACAAGTATGATGGCTGGGTGACTGAGTTTGTAGATAATCTTAACAAAGAACTCGAGGCTAATATTAAAGATAAAATATCTGTTTATTTCGATATCAATCCTCAGGATGGTTTACTTGAGACGGATTTGGTTGATAAATCATTGGAGGATAAATTAAAGTGCTTAATATTTATCCCAATAATTTCTCAAACCTATTGTGATTTAAGAAGTTTTGCCTGGCAGCAGGAATTCTGTGTTTTTAATAAGTTAGCTAAAGGAGACAAATTTGGTAGAGATATCAGGCTTTCCAGTGGAAATGTGGCAAGCAGAATACTACCAATTAAGATTTATGATCTTGATCCTGAAGATAAAACACTTCTGGAAAATGAAATAGGTGGTTTCCTGAGGAGTATAGAATTTATTTATAAATCCTCAGGGGTGAACCGGCCTTTAAGAGCCAACGAGGAACACCCTCAGGACAATCTCAATAAAACTTATTATCGCGATCAGATCAATAAAGTAGCCCATGCTGTTAAAGAAATCATTGCTGCACTGAGAAAACACAGCCAGGAGCATGAGGGAATTAATATAATCGATAATGAACCAGTTCCTCCAAAAAAACTGAGAACAAAATTAATTGTTGGAATTATAATTCTGCTTGCATTATTAGTGGCAGGATATTTCTTTATTCCTAAAATAATAAAAACCAACTCTCCTCTTGAAAAATCTATTGCAGTTCTGCCATTTAACAACCTTAGCAATGACCCGGATCAGGAGTATTTCAGTGATGGCATGGTTGATGCAATTCTGGATCACCTGTTCAAAGTAGGTGAGTTGAAAGTGATTTCCCGGACATCAACAATGAGATATAAAAAAACCCAGCTCTCATTGAAATAAATTGCACATGAGTTAGGTGTTTCTGCCATATTAGAGGGAAGTGTGCAAAAAATTGGGAATAATGTCCGGATAACAGCCCAACTTATTGACACAAGGACTGATACACATTTATGGTCAGGGGCATATGACAAAGCGCTTTCTGATGTTTTTTCTGTCTACTCGGAAGTGGCCCAGAATATTGCCAGGGAGTTGAAAGTCACATTAACTCCTGATGAAGCGCGCCTGATACAGAGCGCACAACTTTCCAGTAACCAGGTTGCGTATGATTATTTTTTAAGGGGAATGACCTCTATTCAAGATCCTTCACATTCCAGGCTATTGAAATGTACACAAAAGCTCTTCAGGAATATCCTTCATTCACAGATGCATATGCAATGAGAGCAAGGGTTCATTTATATCTCTGGTGGACACGGGTGGAAGGATGGCAGATTTATGGTCTGAAAGCACAGGAGGACATTAAGAAAGTACTGGAATTGGACCCGGAATTATTTCAGGTAAAAGTGGCACAGACATATTATTATTATCATGTAAAACGTGACTATGACAAGGCATTAAAAATCATGAATGAATTAAAAAACAAAAATGCCCAAGCTGGCCCATTTATATGAGCTATCTGCTTACATTTTAAGGCGAAAGGGTGATATGGAAGAAGCAGTGCGTGAACTTCTAAAAGCAAATGAAATGGATCTGTTCAATGCAAAAACTATCAATGAATTGAATAATACATATCTGCTTTTACATCAATACGATAACATTATTGATAACTCAAAACAGGATTATCGATGCTGATCCAAATATAAAGTATTTTCTTCTGATATTTTCTAAGCCTTCCTGTACAAAACTGGTGATTTGGAAGTTCTTTATAGGAATCAGGCGAAAAGGTAGAAAATGTTCAATCTCTAATCTATTTATATTCAAAACAATTTGATAAGCTGATAGTATATGTTTCAAAGACATTATCGTAATTACCGATCAGCAATTTAGTTTCGAGGATAAACCAACTAAACTAGCATTCATCCATTATTTAAACGCTAACGGGTATCTTTGCAGTATCTATGCAAATTTTGCAATTACAGAACTTCAAAAAAGATCTAAACCAATTCCCGATGATGACAGGTATTATGCCGCTATTGGAAAATGTTATGCTTTCATAGGTAAAAAAGAAGAAGCCATTTTTTGTGGAAGAAAGCGGTAGAATTAAAACCAATTAAACTTGATGCCTGGCAGAGTGCAGTTAAAGAACAGGATCTTATGGAGATTTATATTTTTACCGGCGTTATGAACTTGCTATCGATGATAGAGGATCATCTTTCAATACCAAGTGCTCTTAAAAAAAGCGAATTGTCGCTTAATCCGGTTTTTGATCAACTTCGAGATTTAGCTCGTTTTCAAAGATCTTAAAAACAGATTATAAAATTAAAGACAATTAAGAATATGTTTAGCAGGCTTAAATCATTTCGGACAGTTATGACACTGTTATTATTATTGTTAATTATTTCACAGAACTCATCTGCTCAGACTATTTGAGTAATAAGTTGCTAGGTTTCTTGCCAGGTTTTGGGGATAATAGGTATTAATCAATGGAAATATAAGTATTTTATCTTTTTACATTTATCTTGATAATCAATGTGTTAAGGTTAGATATTTATATTTCGTTATAACTCTGGATCAGAAGAGTTCAGGTTCGAGCCCTGACGGAGCAACCACAAGACCGGCATCTTTAGCCGGTTTTTTGTTATGCGACGGAAGGGCGAGAACTGCCTGCCCCGACATTATGAACGAAATGAGTAATCGTCGGGGAGCCCTGCTGTGCCCCGCGTAGTGGAGACGCAGCGGGGACGGAGCAACAAAAAGAGCTCGGTCGAAGCCAAATCGCGAGAAGGCGAAGCGACTTGGGAAGACCTGACAGATCAACTGAAAAGCCCGCTCTTCGACTTCCCTCAGAGCAGCTTTGTTGTATTTCGGTCATGCAGTCTGAATGTTTCTTGAAGTCTTCAAAATCAGATTAGGTACCTGCTGCAGAACGTATTAATAATTTCCTCAGCCAGTTTTAAAATTTTTTGTGGATCCTGAATTTTTTCCCATTTTTCTCGGGAGTTTATCGACGTGTTATTTCCTATGGTTATTGATTCCATCACTTGATTGCTGTTGTCTGAAACAACCCCGCAAATTGAAGATGTGCCAATATCTATACCTATGTAATTCATATGTATTTATTTTTTGTTTTTTAAATATGTTAAGTGTAACATGACTGGCCAAATATGGCAAAGATGTCTGGCTTTTGTTGTATTCTGAGTAATTTACAAAGTGTGATCCGGAACAAAATCAGTTTGAGAGTAATTACTTGTAAATGATATGGCTATCTCATTTCATGCTCTTCTTTCGACAGTCTTTGATATACTCCATTTGTCCAGCCAAATCCATCCTGATTAGGATATTCACCATCACCGGCTTCCTGTAATTCAACAACATCATACTTCTCAAGCATCTTATGAGTTTTTGTAAAAATCGCTTCATTTAAGGACAACCAACTGAATTTTATTTTATTGGCTAGTTCGGCCATACCGTAATTTCTTAATCCTTTTATAGTAACCCATTGTAATGGTGCCCAACCATTAGGATAATCCCACTGTTGTTTTATCTCACTCAATGTCAGAGTCGTTACTACGCCACCCCAATTCAAAAATGAGTTTTCAATTTTTTTTGCAATTAATATAGCTTGTTCATCAGTTGCAATTTTAAAAAATAAAG
The DNA here is from genome assembly GCA_963719235.1 of uncultured Bacteroidales bacterium. Classification (GTDB taxonomy): domain Bacteria; phylum Bacteroidota; class Bacteroidia; order Bacteroidales; family VadinHA17; genus SR-FBR-E99. Next base: position 108,516 of record CAVRBS010000027.1, on the reverse strand, counting down.
GATAGACACCTGCAAGGGAATAAATCCCTGATTGCTTTCTTTGCCTGAAATTATAATCCATAAAAAAACCCTCTTTCCTATTCCAACAATACTTTGTAATTGCTTTTCTCCTTTTTTCAGCTTTAGCTTTGAATATCTTTTCCTTCAAAAAATCATTGTTAAGTCTGTATGCTTTTGAAATTGTGAGTTCTGACTTATAAAGTAAAGAATTAAGATCTACTGGAATTATTTCAGTGGTCAGGATGGAAGACAAATCAGATATATCAGATAACCAGCGACTTGAAAAGTCCCAACCTGATTCAGCTGCTGCACGTAAATTTCTGAATACATCTTCTGTGATACAATTTGGTACGCTCTTTTCTGCCCTACTGGCGGTTTCAATATCGGCCCGGTACATTTCTGGTCGAGGAGTATTTTTATTATCGTAATATCTATTTAAAATTTCACCATCATTCAGCCAGACAACTCTCTGGTAAGTACTGTTAATATTATCAAGTTTATCAGCACCGTTCATCCAGAAATTGTATTCTTTCTCTAAATACTTCAAGTATTTTACAAAAATACCACTCCCTTCTTTTTCACTTAGCAGTTCAATCATCGAAGAATAGAATGGAGGCTGAGATCAACTCAGATAATAAGTTCTGTTCCCATTTGGAATAAAACCATATTTATCAATAAGGTCTGAAAAGTTATCGACAATATTCCGGATTAGTTCATCCTGTTCATCAATTTCTAATCCAAGCATCGCAAAATAGGTATCCCAGTAGTATATTTCCCTAAATCTGCCGCCAGGCACGATATAAGGATATTTTAAGGGGATGAGTGTTCCTGATCTGTTTGTATCAGGTCCTCTTTTAAGATAGCTCCAGAGTTTTAAAATATGTACCTTTATTTCATCTGAATTGATGAAAGAAGAACTATACCCGGGTAATTGAAAATTCTCGTTAATAAAATTACTTATAACTTCAATATCAGATCTGTTTTCTAGTTTTGAGTACTTTTCTAAAATCGCTTTTATTTCCAATTTTGGAATACAATCGGAAAAGTCCTTAAATCATTAAAAATCATACCTTTCCCGAACAGTTTATCATTAGACATTACATCATAAAACAACTGTCCATAAAGTTCTTCAGGTGGTAAAATTTTTATCTCATTCAATACTCTTGAATTTTTATCTCTGAATTTGAGTCTACCTGGTAATTCTTCCCATAATGGATGAATGAAACCACTTCTGTTCCTTTGTTAATAAGATGCAGAATATTATGTTCTATTATTACTTCAAGCAAGTTGCCTTTCCAATAAAGAGGATAGTTAATACGGCTAATTTCCTTCGGTAATTTTGGTTCAATTCTCAGTTTTCCATCGACCATACGCATTCCTCCAAAGCCACAAACAATAATTTGCCAAACTCCGCCCAGCGAACCACCATGTATTCCATGATCGGAGGATTTCATATTCATCCCCATGTCAATAGTTGCTGCCTTCCTGAACAGACTGTAGGCTAATTCACTATTCCCCAAGTCATTTGCCAGTATTGAGTGCGTTGAAAAACTCAATGAAAAGTCGTGTAATGTCCTGGCTTCGTAGTAATTATAGTTAGCAAGTTTGACATCCGGACTAAATTTATTCTCAAGCAGATACATCAGCATTACAACTGACGCCTGTTTGGAAACCTGCATTGTGCCAATCTGACTCAAACTATAATCTAGAAAAATAGATCCAACATGCTCCTGGTTTTTATATTTCGTCAGGTCAATATCCTTAAGTGTCAGATAAGTATCATCCTGAGGAATAATGTTATTTTTATCGGGTTGAGGAAGGTATATGAGCGGAAGTTTTTCCTGCAATTCCATGATTTCACTTTCCAGATCCAATATGGTACTTAGCCTGTCAAATATCTCTGGCTTTTCGTTCTTCAGAAGATTATAAAAATAAATTGCATTTTCAATGCACCAAAAGGCTGTATAATTTGTGAAGGCATCGTTATTAACGTGCTCTTTGTATTCATCAGGGCCAATAACTTCATTGATGTGGTATTGCTTCTTATCTTCGCTCCATTGTAAACGGTTAGCCCAGAAAATTCCGGTATCCAATAAAATCTCATACCCATATTTGTCCATAAAATCTTCATCTCCTGTTACCTTATAATATTGCCAGGTCGCAAAAGAGATATCAGAAGTTATATGCTGTTCTACAAATCCGCTCCATATTTTAGTTGATTCACCTGTGATAATGTCAGCTGCGCCCCAGACCGGAGTCACTTCGCCATCATCAGCCCAGGCTGATTCCCAGGGAAACATCGCTCCCTTGTACCCATTTTCATGGGCTTTTCTACGTGCTCCATTAATAGTATTGTAGCGATATTCCAGTAAACTTCTGGCAATATGTGGCAGGGTAAAAGTAAAGAAGGGTAATATAAATAATTCAGTATCCCAAAAAGAATGTCCCTTGTAACCTTCTCCTGAAAGACCTTTTGCCCCAATCCCCATGCGGCTATCATGAGCTGGAGTCATTATTAACATATGATATTGTGCAAATCGTATAGCGAGCTGATTAGATTCGTCGCTACTTTCTATCTTTATGTCAATGGCATTCCATTTTTCAGCCCATATTTTTGCCGAAAGAAGTTGTAAAGCATTATAGCCTGCTTTGCATGCAGACTTAAGATGTAAAATTGAGTATTCTTTTAATTGCTCCAACGCTGTCTTTTCGAAATTTTTGTCGCGGGTAGTATAAAGACTTGATATTTTCTCAAACCTAATTGTTTGATCTGCTTTCACTTCTGCATTAAAAACCATGAAAACTTTTCGTCTGTCCATTTCAAAACGGGAGGTTACTTCAACTCCCTCCAGAGAAACTGAGTGAGCAGTATTGTGAATAAAGGTGATCTTGGACTGTGTAGTTTGCTGCACCATCTGCAAATATTTTTTGTCAAAAATCCGTTTCTCCCCTTCATGAAAATGCTGTGCTCCGCTATTTGTCATTTGTCCGTTGATACCGCTGTCAAACTGTATTTCTGCTGATTGATTTAATGCTTTAACATCAATTTTACACGCTAATAAATGCAGATTATCGAACGAAATAAATCGTCTGAAAGAGAATTGAAATACTTTGCCTTCCTTGTTCTTCCAGTTAAATTCCCGGGTAACTTCGCCGGTTTTCAGGTTAAGTGTCCGATTATAATCTGAAAATGAGCCTTTGTCAAGACCAAACAATTTGCCATCAATCCGGATATCAATATTTGATACATCAGCGGCATTCGGGAGTTCCGTAACATCATATTTGTCGAACTTATTAAATGTGCCTGATACAAACGTGTTGCGCACCTGGTCTATATACCTTTCTTCTGTTGCGGCGCGCATTCCCATATAACCGTTACCCTGGCAAAAAATGGTCTCACATTTCCCCTGAAATTTTGTATCAAAATCATTTTCCGTTAACAGCCAGCTCTTTAACTCTCCCCCACCGTTATTATATTGCAGCATATTCTATCCGATTTTTTGTTTTCGTATTTACTAATTATAAAATAGTCTCGCCTGTTTCAATATCAAAGAAATGTAGTCTTTCCAAATCAACTCCTACGGTAAGTTTTTCTCCTGGTTTATGCACATTCGAAGAATTGCTTCTATAGGAATAAATTGTATCGATCCCATTTATTATGAAATGGTTATACGATTCACTTCCTACATTTTCTACTACCAGTATTTCTATCTCTACATCGGTAGATAAACGTCTCTCTTTTTCCAGTCCTTTGTCGTATACATATTCCGGACGAAACCCCATATCAAGCGTTTTGCCCAGATACTTTTCCATTGAGATCCTCAATGGAGGAGGTATTGAAATTTTCATTCCTTTGTTGACAAAAAATAATTCCTCTTCTTTAATAATTTCCCCCCGTACAAAATTCATTGCGGGACTTCCGATAAAACCAGCCACGAACTTGTTTTTAGGATGTTCAAAAACATTCCCCGGGGAATCTATCTGATGTACTTCGCCATCTTTCAGAATTACAATTTTATCTCCCATCGCCATAGCTTCTATCTGATCGTGTGTCACATAAACCATGGTGTTTTTTAGCTGCCTATGCAGTCGTTTAATTTCGGTCCGCATCTGGACCCGAAGTTTTGCATCTAGATTGGATAGAGGTTCATCAAATAAAAACACGTCGGGTTGTCGTACAATGGCTCGCCCAATAGCTACCCGCTGCCGTTGCCCTCCCGACATTTCCTTTGGTAAACTTTTAAGGTATTCTGTCAACCCAAGAGTTGTTGCGGCATCGGTAACTCTTTGATATATTTCGGCTTTTGGCATTTTTTTCAGCTTTAATCCAAAAGCCATATTATCGTATACAGTCATGTGAGGGTACAATGCATAATTCTGAAATACCATTGCAATATTTCTGTCTTTTGGATGAATAGAATTCATTAATTTGTCATTAAAAAATAATTCCCCCCCGGAAATATCCTCAAGGCCAGCAATCATTCGAAGAAGTGTTGATTTTCCACATCCGGATGGACCTACCAGCACAACAAATTCTCCTTCCTGAATAGAGATATCAATTCCCTTAATTGCTTGAAAATTGTTTGAATATGTTTTCTGCAATTTTTTTATTTCGATAATAGCCATTTGTTTTTGCTTGTTCGGTTAATGAAGAAACATTCTAGGTCCTATTCATAAATTATTCTTTTCCGCCTGTTGAAGCGATTCCTTGTACGAAGTATCGTTGAAAGACAATAAATATTATTAAAGTAGGTATTGAAACCAGTATGGTTCCTGCCATAATTGCCGGCCAATCGGTAAGCAATTCATAACGGAGGGATGCCATTCCCACCGGCAATGTGAACATTTCGCCGGTGTTAGTTGCTATTAATGGCCACAAAAACTCATTCCACGTACCCTGAAATGTGTAAATAGCAACTGCTGCCAAAGCGGGTTTTGAGTTTGGGATAAATACTTTCCAAAACATCTGAAAATAATTGCAACCGTCAATTAAAGCTGCTTTCTCCAAATCTTTGGGCATTGTTTCAAAGAATTGCTTCATCAGGAAAATATTTACTACGCTTACCATTCCCGGAAGAATGAGTCCCGGATAGGAGTTGATCATTCTCAATTCGTTGATAAGCATAAATTTTGGGATAATTAATATGATTCCCGGTATCATAAGGCTGGCCATCATTGCTCCAAATATGAGGTTTTTACCCCTGAATTCCAGCTTGGCAAACGTAAATCCTGCCAGGGCTGAAAAAAATACATTCGTAATTGTCTGGAAAAGTGTAATAACTACGCTATTAAAAAGCCATGTTGAGAATGGAAGATCTTTCCAGATGTAAATATAATTCCTCAGTGTCCACCCTGAGTTCACAATCTGACCGGGCTGATTTATAAGATTTTTATTGTCAGAAAATGAAACAATTAAAGAGAAGATAAATGGCCCCAGGTAAACCATTGCTACCAGACTAAGTAACGTTAATAATAAGATTTTCTGAATTTTTATTGCTAACATTTTTTATTGTGATTATATTGTTTTCTAATAAGGATTTGGCGGAAAATATTTTTTCTGAACAACAGTAACTATCATAATAATTCCTGCCAGAACAATTGCAGCTGCGGCGCCGTATCCTAATCTAAAGTATCTGAACCCGTTCTGATACACATAATAAGACATTGTGGTTGTGGCATTATTAGGGCCGCCGTCACTCATAACAAACACCTGATCGAATACCTGGAAACAACCGATCAGACTCATTACAACAACAAAATAAGTAACCGGTCGTACCATAGGCACAGTTATATGCCAGAATTGTTGCCTTTGAGTGGCTCCTTCCAGTCTGGCAGCTTCGTATAAAGAATTGGGAATGTTCTGTAACCCGGCCAGAAAGGAAACCATAAAGTATCCTGAAGTAGTCCAAATATTCAACATCATTATAGAAATGAGGGCTGTCCTGGGATTAGTTAGCCAATCGTTGGGCGGTATGCCCAGATTCCCAAGCAAAGAATTAAGTAAGCCCTCTTTAGAATAAATTGCCACAAAAATAATAGATGTAACTACCGATGAAGTAATTGCCGGGATGTAAAAGGCAGTGCGGAAAAAAGATCTGCCACGGATCTTCTGATTCATCACAAATGCCAAAAATAAAGCCAGCATAGTTTGAACAGGAACTACTCCTATCGTGTATAAAACCGTATTAAGCATTGCTTTATAGAAAATCTTATCCCCGAATATCTCGATGTAATTGTTTAACCATACAAATTTTTGCTGCGATGCCATAAGCTCCCAGTCAAAAAAACTGATTATGAAAGAGAAGATAATAGGAATAAACAAAAATATGGTAAGCAACATCAGCGGGAAAAACAGAAAAGTGTATGCCCAGAATTGCTGTTCTTTTTTAGTACTGCTACTTTCTGCCATTTTGATTTCAAATAATTAGCTTATAAGCTATTACATAAAATAGAACAAACAAAAATACTACTAATTCACTTTTTTATTCTTAACGTTTTTATATCATTTTCCATCTGCTTAAGTTTTTGTGCTATATCAGCTTTCTCATAGAAAATAGCCTGCATTGCAGATTGCGTGATTGAATACCAGCGCTCATTGTAATCCACCTGAAAAACCTTGGCAAAATCAACACTTCCCATAAAAACCGCATACTCAGGATGACTAACGTAATCGAGTTGTGCAGCAACACTCTTACGGGTTGGCATAGCAATGCCGCTACTTGTCCATATCTTCATTCCCTCTTTTCCTGTTAGATAACTCAATAATTTCCAGGATTCTTCTTTGAGTGAATTTTCTTTAGGGGAACTATATGAAACTGTAAAAGCTATGGTTGCCATTTGCTTCCCTTTTGGCAAAAAAGCAACCCTATAATTTACGTCTTTGTACTGATCTTTTAGTTGTGGCACAAACCATCCACCGGAAACCACCATTGCTGCACGCTTTCTGCCAAAAACCTCTTCGGTATTGTTCATACTAACCTCTGAAGGGATGGTAGCAATCCTTTTTTCGTAGAGACCATAATAATATTTTAAAGCTCCTAAAAATTCAGGGGTATTAAGAGTGAGATTTCCAGCTGTATCCTGGAAACTGCCATTATTCTGAAATACAAAAGGGATCAGTTTATCGATAGAAGGCTCTATCACAATGCCATATTGGTCTATTTTTCCGTCACCATTAAGATCTTTGGTCAATCTTTCAGAAAATTCTTCCAGTTCTGTCCAATCCTTTGGAGGATCGCTTAGTCCGGCAGCTTTGAACATATCTTCATTATAAAACAAAACAAAACAACCAAAATCTTTAGGAAGCCCATAAATCTTCCCGTTTTTCGTGAATGCATTTAAGAACTGCGGATAGAAATCGTCTATATCGAAGCTCGAATCTTTTTCTATATATTCATTTAGTGGCTGCAATACATCATATCGGAGATAAGATGGTGCGACAAAATCTTTAATATAAAATACCTGAGGAGCAGAATGCGTTCCCAGCATTAATTGAATTTTTTCGGAATAATTCCCGGGAATCAATTCGAACTTAACTTTATACTCAGGATATTTTTTAGCAAAGCTTTGAAGCAAAGAATCTGTCAGCCTTTTTTCAGATGGGTTCGATTGCCAGCTCGAAAACCTTATAATGTTCTTATTATCCTTAATACAGGAGGCTATAAAAGCCAGATAAAAAGCCAATACTATATATTTAAGGGTACTTCTTACCATAAAAACGAACTGGTTTGGGGAGATTTAAATTTTATAGTATTCAATTTTACCTGCATCGTTCTGAAACTTTATTTCAGATGTTAAAGTAATCAAATCGACGAGTAAGGAACAACTCTTTTCATCTTTCTTCCACAAAAGATGAATTATGCTATCAGATGATTCCATAACTTTAAATTCACCATTAAAAGCAGGGTATTCATTCCTGAACCGAATTAGTTTTAATACCCTTTTAACTACCTGTTTCTGAACTGCCTTATCAATTTCTTCAATGCTGAAGTTCTGGCGGTTAATTTCGCGGCCTTCGCCAGTAAGGTTTACGTTCATATTGTAATTTTCTCCTGCAAGTAATCCTACATAGTAAACCTGTGGAACTCCGGGTGTGAAAAACTGAATTGCCCTGGCAGCAAGGTAAGCCTCATCATTGCAATCAAGCAATGAATAATAAGTCCCTCTGATCTGGTGAACATCGAATCCATCCTTTGCCTTGTGATTATCCGAATAAATCAGGCTTAAGCTGGCCCCTCGTTTTAGACAATTGTCAATCAATCTTCGGGCTTCATCGGTTTCAATCAAACCATCCAAATCAGGTTTAACGGGCACTCCGTCATGACAATCGAGCATTGTAAACTGTTTGTGGGGTCTCACCCTGAGATATTCGCATAACTTTGTACTGGTCCTGTTTATAAGTGTATCAAGAATAGTGTAAGGTAGGATAAAATCATAAATCCAAAATCCACGCCGTGAAAGTTTAAACTGTGTTTCTGAATTTGCATGAACTTCAGGAAGCAGCTCAATTCCGAGTGCAGTTGCCAGTTCTGAAATCCAATTGAGGAATTGATAAATCTCAGGCTCGACAAAAAAGCAGCTTGTCCCTGGTTTTTTAATTACATATCCAATGGCATCAAGCCTTACAAATTTCACATTCTGCTTGCTGAAATTCAGAAGAAAACTCTTAAATAATCTTCTGGTAATCTCTGAATTTATATCCAGATCAATCTGTTCTGACGGATCCTGTTTCCCAAAAGTAGTCCATACTTTTTCTGTTTTGCCGGTTTCTTCTATTGTATAACAGGAATAAGGAGTTTTACGACGTAAAAACATTTTATCAATATCTGCTGCTATTGGATTACCATCAGGCCAAATTTTGTTTAACGTTATAAATAGATCTGAATAACTTGATTTATGTCCTTTTGATAAAAAATCCTTAAACCAGGCCGATTGTCTGGAAATGTGATTGACCATCAGGTCGAGCATCACATCAAAGTTCCCGGCAATTTTACGTACATCGCCCCATTCACCAAACTCAGGTTCAATCTCCAGATATGTCAAAGGAGCAAACCCTCTGTCACCGGAAGATGGGAAAGGAGGCAGAATATGAATTCCACCTTTAAAAATATCAAGGAAGTATTTATTTAGAACATTATTGAGTGTTTTCAGATCTCCCCCAAGCGAATTGGGATATGTTATAAGTTGTACCTGATTCCTGACAGCCATAAAGGGATAATTTTAATCAAGCATAATTACCTCATAATCCTTTGTTATAACAAAGTCAGCCAGGTACTTATGACCAGCAATAATTTTGTGCTCTGTAATTAATATCTCCTCAGTAAATGAGTCATGTATTTCATTTCCCCTGTTTCTTTTTTTTCGATGATCCAAAGTGTCTAACCTGTTCCTTGCTATGAAGATTCTGGTATCAACGTTTTTAAGAAGTGATGTGTAGGTTCCTTCAGCAATTACCACTTTTATTCCAGTCAAACTTATTTTTATCTCTTCAATCGAATTTTCATTATAGTCGATTAGCGGCTTGGATATTTCATTCTCTCCTTTAATCGCATCTTTAAGATTATTCTCAAGAATACTAAAATTTACCTCTTTGTGTGGGCCAAGCCACTCAGGATCTTCTTTCCTTTTTATATCATTTGATTTTGGTGGCAAATAAAAATAGTCATCTTGCGCAAGTACAACGGATTTAATTCCATGCTTCAAAAATTCATCAACTATTGCCCTTGCTGTTTCCGATTTGCCACTTCCTGATTCACCTGCAACGGCAATTGTATAACGGGTAGCTTTGATATTTACATTTTCAATTAGTTGAGAAACAATAGTATTAGCAACATTCTTATGATGTTCTTCCACTATTATAATATCACCTTTCATAATTTTAACTGAGATGTTTTAGTTTTATTGAGATACTCTGAAGTTGTTTATATCATTCAAAAGTAATTCTATTTATTTAAATGTTACCCCGCTCTCATTCGAGGATAAAGGGATTACAAAATATCATCAAAAGAGCTTCTTTTCTAAACTTTAGTACCTCTCGCTCCACTTATCTTCCTGACTGGCACCCTTGAGTTGAGAACCATAAGCACTTCAAACCTTTCACTAGTGATAAGATATATAATAAGATAACTACCTTGAATGATATTGTGGTAAATATTGCTCAAAATCGTTCATTGCTTCCTGAACCTTCATAAATGGTCCTTTTTCAGCACTCTTAATGGCAGACTGAATCTCTTCCATAGAAACCACTTGATCGGGGATAGACCAGTTCCGTTCTTTCGGCTCTTTATCATCTTTTAACGAAGTGGTTTTCGCTGTGTTCATCCTATAATATTTCTACAAATTCAACATAATGTTTTCTTCTTTTAGTATACACTGCCCTTTCCTTAATCTTGAGGTTTAAAATCTTGCTAGGTTTCTTGCTAGGTTTTGGGGATAACAGGTATTAAATAATGGAAATGTAATGATTTTGTCTTTATAACTCACCATTGATATTCAATGTATTAAGACAAGATTATTATATTCTCGTATTCTTCTGGATCAGAAGAGTTCAGGTTCGAGCCCTGACGGAGCAACAAAAGCCGCAGTGTTTGCGGCTTTTGTTGCGACGGAAGGGCGGGAAGTTGACGACCGAAGGGAGGAAATCCCGACATCCGCCAACTGGCGTATCAAAGTTACCTGTATCAATCAGATTCTTTTTAGTAAAGCCTGGTTCTGAATAATCCTTTTGCATCAGAATTTCGTTCGACAGCCTGCTGCCATCAAAAAAAGACCCTCGAAGAGGGTCCTGTAACCTGACATTCACCGTGCCTTCATGGGCCTTAGGATAAAAATCCGGGTACTATGCGGCCGGTTTAATTTTCTGAGTCCAGAAATATGTCAGTCCATTGAGGTCGGTCATACCGATAATCTGAAGGCCGCATTCCTCAAGGAGATGAGTTACTGCTCTCTTTGTCAGGTACCTGTCGGTCCTGGAATCTATGAAGCTGTACATCCTGTTTATGAAAGGTATCCTTGATTCAATGCCGTTCTCATAGGCTTCTGCCTTATCTGAGATTTTCTGCGGCAGATTGCTGTATTTATCTGAAAAACCATTCTGGACCTTGTTATCGACAAAGCATCCGACAAAATTGCTTTTGACAGGCAACAGATCGACAATGTTCCTGAGGAATTCCCTTACCTCCCTGACATGGTTAAGCTGCCTGAGGTTCACCACGGTTTTGATGCCTTTCATGTCTTCAGCATCATAGAAATAATGACGGGTCGAAGGAATGACCAGCAGGTCAGCCTCATTTATAAGGCCCATCCGGTCAAGATATTCCATTAAATCCTCGCGCGCAGCATCAGAAAGTTCATCAAAAAGACGATTAAGGTGGCTATCCCTTGAAGATTTGTTCTTCGGGTAAGCACCCTTAATAGCTTTATCCTTAATGACATCTGAGTTGTTCTCTGCAGCTACTGAATCCATTGGTTATACCTTAATTTCGCCTTTTTGGCCACGACCGGTAATTTGTTCCATCAAATTTGATACCAGTATTAACCGGTCATTTCCATGAAGCGAAAGTACTGCCTGAGAAGGCCGGAAACAAATAATTTTTGATGCATGAACACTGTAAATTGACAAATGTGCCCTTTTTGATGATAATAGCCCGGCAATGTGAAGCTCAATGTTCAATCGTGAAATCCTTGAAATTTACAGGAGGGCAAGTGTCAATTTCCACATTATCCACAAACCCGGTGCCCGGGCCTTTTCTGCACCACCCGATAAAAGAATTCAGCTGATCCGGATATCCTTCAGCTTCAATATAGACGCTCCCGTCAGACAGGTTTTTCACAAATCCTGTAATACCTGTCCTCCAGGCTTCATGAGCGGCACGCCATCTGAAGCCCACTCCCTGAACCTGGCCAGTGATACGGATTTTATATAGCAGTTTCTTAGCCATCTGTAATAATATTCCAAGGTATTAAAAAAACGATTTGCAGCCCGTAGCGCCGAGCAAATTGCGCACGGTACACCAAAATAATATTTTTTTGGTGTTATAGTCTTTCGTAACTTTATCATAATTAAAGATTAACATGTCAGCCCTGATTGAAGGTTTTAGTTATGATATCTTCATCAGCTATCGACAGAAGGACAACAGGTATGATGGCTGGGTAACGGAGTTTGTTGACCACCTGAAAAGCGAACTTGAATCTACCTTCAAGGAGGAAATCAGTGTATATTTTGACACCAATCCTGATGATGGGCTTCTGGAGACCCATGATGTTGGTGCATCGCTGAAAGAGAAACTTAAGTGTCTTGTTTTTATACCCATTATTTCACGCACTTATTGCGATCCTAAATCGTTTGCCTGGGAGCATGAGTTCAAAGCTTTCGTCGATCAGGCCTCCGGGGATCAGTTCGGTCTGAAAATCACTCTTCCTGACGGGAATGTTTCAAACAGGGTGTTACCTGTTAGAATTCATGACCTTGACAGCGCTGACATAAAACTTTGCGAATCGATGCTTGGAGGGGTGCTTCGCGGTGTTGAATTTGTCTACAAGTCATCAGGGGTCAACAGGCCTCTGAGGTCTGTGGAAGATAATCCGCACAACAACCTGAACCATGCCATCTATCGTGACCAGATTAACAAAGTGGCGCTTGCAGTAAGGAGCATCATTGAAGGCATGAAATCTGCCTCCAGGCCGGTGTCAGACTGAGTTTGCAAGCGAACAGGAACCAGATGAAACAGTAAGTAGAACCAAACATTCCAAAAAAGCAGGCATTTTCTCATTCTTCAGAAAACCATTGTTCTTTATCCCTACCCTCCTGCTTGTTTTTACGGTCATTTTTCTTTTTTCAGGGTCAACGACCATCCCCTTTGAAAAACGTGACTGGATCGTAATAACGGATTTTGAAAACACTACCGGTGACGCAGGTATTCGATAAATCACTGTACACGGCATTCTGCCTGGCAGCCAGTCAATCAAGGTATATTAACATTTTCCCCCGATCAAGGATGCTTGAAACCTTATCGATGATGGAACGCAGCAAGGATACATTCATTGACGACAACACCGGCAGGGAGATCGCAGCAAGGGAAAATATCGATATCTATATCGTACCCGGGATAAGCGAAGTGGGAGACCGTTATGTCATTGCGGCCGGAATCCATAATGCTAAGACAGGAGACCTTCTCAGGACAGAGGTTCTGTATGCCGACAGCAGGAATGAAATCCTCGCTGGCATAGACCAGTTAAGCAAGAAAGTCCGCCGAGGCCTGGGTGAATCAAGGTACCGCATTTCCGCACAGGACAAGCCCCTGTCAAAAGTGACCACCTCCTCTTTAGAGGCGCTCAAATTTTATTCCCAGGGTATCGAACGTCATTACAAACTAGACTTTACGGGAGCAAGAGATTTTTATGAGAGTGCACTTCGCATTGATACGGGATTTACAGCTGCAAAAGCCTCGCTCGGAAATATACTTGTCGAGAGATTTGATCCTGAAAAGGGAAAGGTGCTGTTGGCTCAGGCTATAAAAACTGTCGACAATCTTACAGAGAAAGAAAAATACGGCATACTTGGATTTTATGCAGTAAATGTTGAAAATGATCTTGTAAAAGGCATTGAGTACACAAAGAGGCTTACCGGCCTTTACCCTGACGACCCCGCTTACCACAATAACCTCGGATGGTATTATCAGATGGCAGAGCAGTATGAGGATGCAGTGGAAGAATACAAGTCGGCTGTAAAGATCAATCCACACCAGGCTCTTTCATACGGAGGCCTGCTATGGGTATACCTGGAGAAACTGGGGAAGACGGATTCTTCGATTGTCTGGGCTGAGAGAATGATATCGGATAATCCCCTTAACGCATGGGCATATGCCTACCTCGGGTCAGCCTGGATATGTGCTGACAGTCTGGCGAAAGCAGAGACTGCATTTGAGAAAGCCCGGGAAATTAATCCAAAATTCACCTTCAATCTTTTCAGGCTGTCATTTACTTACGCCTTGCGCGGAAAATACAATGAAGCGGCAGAAGTATTAAAAGGAATCCCGGAAATAAACCAGGATGAGGCTTCCTCTGCCTGGTATGACCTGGGGGCTGTTTATCAGCTGAGCAGGAATGAGGAGGAAGCCCGTAAATACTTGTCCCAATACAGAAAATACGCTGCTGAAGAATGGATCAAAGCGTTTCCTGACGATGCCCATACTTATTTATCCATCGCTAAAGCAGATGCTCGTTTAGGGGACCCGGAATCATCAAAACAGATGCTACATAAAGCTGTTGATATTGACCCGTCGCTGCACGCACTGATTGCAGAGGTTCTCTGCCTCCAGGGAAAGATACCCGAAGCGCTGGAAGAAATGGAGAAAGCTTTCAGAAACGGCTACCGTGACCTTGCCTGGGTAAAAATGAACCCTGACTTCCATGCCCTGCAGTATGATGTACGCTTCCGGAAGTTGCTGGATCAATACTTCCCCCGTTAACCGCTGCTGAAAAACAACAACAGCAGGGGCGTTGCGTGCAATGCCCTTACATTTACCCAAAAAGATTATTTCAATACCTTTTTTACCCGATTGGGAACCCTGAAATTGACCGCTTTCTGTAAAAGTTTATAATACAATGCTAAATACAATAGTAACGAAGCAATACCACAGAACAATAATATTGAACCACAAAGTTTCAATCCTCTTTTCTCCAACCTGCTTGTACGGCGCATAAAAATGTGCACGGCCATTCTGCGAGACAGGCTTCATATAAACAGGCTCATACCTCTGGACAATCTTATCAGAAGTCGGGACAGTTTTCTTCTGATTAAATTCGTCAAGAAGGATCTCCCTCAGTTTTTTGTTGGTATAGTCGTCTTTCAGATCCTGAAATCCCTCCTTGCCCAGCTTTTCCAGAAGTGATATTTCAACTGATTCTTTAAGATCAATGTTTTTCTTTCTGAAAATTAAAAACTGCCGTGCCAGGCTGTCCAGATATTTTTCCTCCATATCAGCAACAGCAGTATTAAATCCGTTTATGTTCAGGGATGCCATCAGCCCGGCAGGAGGCTGGCCAAAACCTGCCAGGCCTGAAAGTTGCCATGTATAAGCGGTCAGCTTCCCGAATTTGCCGGTGATGATGTCACTGTACCGGGTGCTGTCTTTAAACTGCCGGCATAACCACAGGTCTGTCTTCAGGGCTTTAATAAGGAATGAGGCATACCAGTTATTCTGGCTGATCTCCATATCATAATCGAAAAAGTTCTTTTCGTACCTGTTGCTCTTGTACTGTTCGACAGCCAGTGCTTCAAACGACCAGCGGGCAGGCATAAGATCACCGATTACAGGAACGTACTCGTTTGTGTATCGTTCAGCTGTATGAAGGCTGTCGTATTTTACCAGCACTCCGCTGAACAACAGCTGGGGTATGATAATGAACGGTATGAGAATATAGATTGTAACAACTGAATTAAATGCTGAGGAGATGGTCAGTCCGATCATATTGGCAAGGCAGGAAGTACTGAATAATACTATCCAGTATGTAAGGGTCATGCCCCTGATGCCCAGAATAAAGTTGCCTATCAGGATGAATGATATGGTCTGGATGGCTGAAATAATGAACATCAGGAGTATTTTGGAATTCAGGTAACTGAACCAGCTAAGGTTAAGGAATGATTCTCTCTTAAGTATTCTGCGGTCTTTTACTATTTCCTCGGCGCTGATAATCAGTCCCATAAAAGTGCAGTGATCACGCACATGAAGATATAGGCGGGCAGATTTTCATTTTCGCTGAAATTATAGGCATAACCTGTTGTGTCCCTTGTAAAATAAGCCAGGAGCAGTGCCAGCAGTGGCGCTCCGAGAAGACTAATCAGAATGTATTGCCGGTCAGCAAGCTTAGACAGAAAGTCACGGATAAAAAATATTCCGGATTGCTTTAAAAGGCCCGGGATGGAATAGTTGTTTTCAGGCAACGGTTCTTCAGCAAGGCCGGTTTTTCAGAATTATTTTTTCAGACTTCCGGCATAAAATTTTCAGCCCATTCCGCAGGTGTAACCCTTCTGATATGCGTTGGTTTTCCATATTCGTTGACGACCTTTGCTTCTATTATCTGCAGGAGCTGGTCAGTATTCACATTGCCGCATGCAATACACTGGTCTTCAAAGGCATTTGCATGATTTGCCCTGGTCTTGAACCAGATTACAGCTTCGGTGGGATTACCGTAGTAGATCATGTAGCCACCCTTGTCCATGATCATTATCCTGTCGAACATCTTGTAAATGTCAGATCCTGGCTGATGAATGGTTATGATCACCAGCCTGCCTTTGTAGGTCTGCTCCTTCATCATATTCATTACCGCCTCGGCATCAACCGATGACAGTCCTGATGTAGGCTCATCGACAAAGAGTATCGTCGGTTCCCGAATCAGCTCCAGTGCGATATTCAGCCTTTTGCGTTGTCCCCCGCTAATGATCTTATTCAGCGGATTGCCTACCTTAAGGTCCCTGATGACATCAAGGTCGAAATCAACCAGTATCCTGTCCACTGCTTCTCTTTATGCGTGTCTTCTCCAAGATTATCAAGGCACATTTTAGCGTTGTAGTACAGGTTCTGGAACACGGTCAGGTCCTCGAACAGCAGATCATCCTGAGGCACAAACCCGATAACGCCCTTAAGCTTTTCCTTCCCTTCCGGGGAATAAAGGTTGTATCCGTTAATAAGAACTTCGCCGCTATCCGGTTTTGTCATCCCGTTGAGGACATTCAGCAGGGTGGATTTTCCCACGCCGCTGCCTCCCAGGATACCTACAAGCTTTCCGGAATCCTCATGAATGCTGAGCTTTTGCAGTCCGTTCTCGCTGTCTTTGAACCTGAGGCTGATATCCCTGGCATCGAGAGATATTTTAAGCTTGAAGGCTTCTCCTGTGAACACCCCCGCAACATCATTATAAAAGATCGTATCTGTGAGTGAGCCCCTGATTGATGATCCGTGGTCAAAAACATATGTCTGCCCGGGGAAGATATTCTGGCCGTTCAGAAAAAGATCCTGTTTCCCGGAGTAGCGCAGTATAAAAGTGTTTGTGCTGACGATATGGAGGAAAAGGATCCTGCCCTTCAAATTCTCATTGAAAAGATATTTGATGCCCTTCCTGTCAAACTCATTATTATTGTCAATGACCATGAGCCTGTCTTTTCTCACTTTTCGTCTTACGGGTTCAAGGATAAAGCATCTGAGGTCATCGTATTCCGTCCTGTGTATGTTAAAAGCTGTCGCAACTGTCTCAAGAAAATCCAGTTCCTTCTCGGTGATCTCGGCACTGAATGAAATGAAGTCCATCATCTGGACCATCACATAGATTTTCTGTTTTTGCTGAAGCTCCTCGTTTATTTTTTCGCATATGGCCAGTATCCTCATTGCCGTGAGGGATGTGCGTTTCCTGTCCTGAATGCTTCCCTTCGAGATATTATCAGGATGGTAAATTCTGATATACTCATCAAACATCTCCATATATTTCAGAACCTGCTCATTGCTCAGGTGCCTGGTCAGGAACAGCCTCACAATGTCTCTGCCCCTGCTTGAAATCTCCGTATCATCATGAACATCGCTTATCAGGGCAAATAACTGTATTAATGCTTTCAGGATCGGTTCACTCATTACCCGGGGTTATCAAGAATTTTTAGAATTTGAAATATTAATATTAATTCCTAAATCAATTTCGCCAGAAAATTTATCTTTGTTTCAGCTATTCAAGTTAATAATAAATATTTATCCGGAGAAATATTTTTAAGCGAACTCCTTAGCCGGCTTTAGCGGCGGCGTTGTATGTATTATCCTGGAAGAGCATTTACAGGTTTATTAATGGAAAAGTTAATTATCGGCCCTACTTCCTTTACCCCGAAGGTCATCCTCGACCACGAAGAGTATTTTTTAGAGATAGCTGGGGAATCCAGACCTCAGGATGTACGGGAGTTTTACGGACCGGTTCTTGCCTGGATGAACGATTTCGGTGACCTAGTCTCATCGGGGAAAAGAAAGGATCCTATAATATTCAATTTCAATTTCGACTACTTCAATTCCTCCTCCGCAAAATGCATCCTCGACATATGTAAGGTCCTGGCCCGCCTGAATGCAAAGGAATTCAATACCTCGGTAAAATGGTATTATATGAAAAATGATACCGATATGCTTGAAGCCGGTATTGAGATGTCTCAGATTGTAAAAATTCCGTTTGAGTTCATAGAGATGGAAGAACAATAGGATTTTTTATGCGTCCTGATGTCACCAAAAAACATATATGATACTGATAGCCGGTTAATCAGCGAAGAACTGACTGACCCGGCAGATTTTAAGAAACATTTCGTTGATCCGGTTGGAAAGGGTCTCTACCAGGGTATCAGGCAGAGAGCCGGGCTGTTTGCCCACCCGGTTTCTTTCCTTAAGAATTTCGCAGATCTCACCCGGAGTGAAAAGAGTTTCTGGTACGACTATGCCTCTGTCATACCTGTCAAACTAAGGTCGCTTAATCTTCTCGTGCGTCCTTTTCAGGAGTTTTGCCGGACGTGTATAATTACAGACGATGAGATTACCCTCCTTGTCAGGATGGATCTCGACAGGTTCCCGGCAAAGAGTGGCCGGGAAGAGAGAAAGATTCTTTTCCGGGAACTTAATTACCTGATACCCTCTGCACTGAAGGAAGCCGGCTATGAGATCGTCAGGCACGAAGAGGTTGTGGGGGTGAATTTTTCAATGATCAAAAAAATTGCCAGGGCAATTCACTCAAGGTATATTCATGAAATAAGAAAGCAGGCTGGCAGTGATCCGGATAAGAAGGGAATTGTTATTCAGCAGTTTAATGATCTTCCTGCCGAACTCCAGCATTCAAACATTGACAACGCCGCTCACATTCCAACGAAGCTTTTATCAATTGGCTACAGGATCAGAGCTGTTAAAAGGGGGTTTAAACCCCTGGCCCTGCATATTGACGATGAAGAGGTTGAGACCATGGCGAGAGTTGAACATCTAAGGTGGAGCTGGGAGAAAAGGCTGAACGGATGGTCTTACGGCAAGACAAAAGACGAGGGTAAGAAGATTCATCCTGGCCTGGTGCCATACGACGAGCTTGATGAACCTGAAAAAGAAAAGGACAGGGAGCTTGTAAGGCTTATACCTGCCATTCTTCAGGATATTAATTACGAAGCCTATCCTGTCTCGCCGGGAAGCATCAGCAAGCTATCATATGCAATCAAGCCACAGAGCAGTATCCATAAACTGTTAAGTGAAACCAATGAACTGAGCGACCAGATAAGAGGTCTCGCATCATCATCTCCTGAGATCGATGAAAAGATCAGGTCAGTCAATGAAAAGATCAGGCTGACTATCGGAGAAGTTCAGGGAAGCTACAATTATGCCAGGCATATACAGAAGGCTTTCCTCCCCGAAGATCTTTTCATCAGGGAATGCTTTCCTGACAGTTTCGTTTTCTATGAGCCAAAAGATATTGTAAGCGGTGATTTTTATCTGTTCAGCAGGAACAATGATCATATAATCTTTGCGCTGGCAGACTGTACCGGGCATGGTATCCCCGCGGCGCTGATAAGCACCATCGGGTACGGAATACTCGATCAGGCCGTGAACATTATGAAGCTCAGCAATCCTGCCGATATCATGCATTACCTGTACTCGGGTGTACACAGGTTCCTGCACAGGGATCTCCAGGAGGATGGGGTTTCGGATGATATGGATATCGCGTTGTGCAACCTGGATACACGCTCCGGATTTCTGACCTTTTCAGGTACCGGCAACAGTTTGTTGCATGTGACTGACGGCAGGATAACTGAGATTAAGTCCATGGCTGGCAGGGCAGGAAGCAGTGACAAGGAGGACGAAACCTTTGTCACCGGGGCGCTGCAGCTTAAAGAAAACGATGTCTTATACTTATGTTCAGATGGTTATGCCGACCAGTTCGGCGGCAGTAACCACAAGAGGTATACCAGAAAAAGACTTAACGACTTTCTGCTCCGGATAAGTGCTTTGCCGATGCCTGAGCAGGGAGACAGGCTCTATGAAGAGATTGCAATGTGGAGAGAGGAAAAAGGGGAAGATCAGACCGATGATATTACCATCATTGGTATCAGGATCTGAAACATCTGGCTGTCAGCTGAAGCCGGCGGAAATATATTTGACTCGCCTCCTGCTCTTTCGTAACTTTAACACCATGAACGGACGTTATGGCAAGCCTCATTCCGGGATTTGAATATGACATTTTTATCAGCTATCGCCAGAAGGACAATAAGCATGACGGCTGGGTCACTGATTTTGTGGAAAACCTGAAGGGAGAGCTCGAGTCGACATTCAAGGAAGAGATCAGTGTTTACTTCGACATTAATCCCCATGACGGAATTCTGGAGACACATGATGTCGATGCCTCACTGAAAGAGAAGCTTAAATGTCTGATTTTTATTCCCGTAATCTCGCACACTTACTGTGATTCCAATGCATTTGCCTGGGAGCATGAGTTCAAGGCATTTATCACGCAGGCATCGCTTGACAGGTTCGGACTGAAAGTCACCCTGCACAGCGGAAATGTTGCAAGCAGGATACTGCCGGTACGCATCCATGAGCTTGATCCTGAAGACAGGGAAATGGTCGAGAACGAACTTGGGGGAACTCTCAGGGCAATTGATTTCATCTATAAGGAACCCGGGGTAAACAGGCCACTCACTCCGGCAGATAATGAAAACAAAAACCTCTGCGGGACGAAATACCGCAATCAGATCAATAAAACTGCCAACGCTGTAAAGGATATAATCTCATCACTGCAGCCGGAACAGTCATTGACACAGAAGGAAAGACCATAGAAAAGTGAGTTCGAGGGAAGAGCCTGAGGCAAAAAGCAGGGGTTGCCGGAGGTGCTCGCAAAAAAAACCAGTGGAATGACGTCAGAGAATTATTCTGCTGATGACATTTTTATTGTTATGTCAAGTCTCTTTGCTATCTATAAATTTTCCGGAAATGCAACAGGATCGGGCAGGCATCGTGAAAAATCCATTGCCGTTTTACCATTTGAAAATTTGGGAGATAATAATGAAAATATCTGGCTTGGTGATGCCATTACCGAGGAGTTGATCAATCGCAGCTCAGTAATATTAACGAGCTGGTCAGTTTACGTCCGATAAACTCAGTATTACGCTACAAGGGTAATCAGAAAAAATTCCCGTCTATAGGCAAGGAGATGAATGCCAATTATATTATTGAAGGCAGTTACCTGAAAACTGATGATAAGTTCCGGATAAGCGTGAGACTTGATAAACGCCAGGAAAAATGAGCAGATATGGGGTGACAACTTATGACCGGCATGGGATGATATGTCAGAAATGCATGGTGATATAGCCAAGCAGACAGCTTCAAACCTGAAGACAGTCCTTTCACCTGAAGAAAAAGCAAAAATTGAGAAAGATCCCACTAAAAATGCCCGGGGCCTACATGAATTATCTTTCTGCCAACATTATGTCTGAAAATGCATTATTATATTATTTGGTCAGGAAATAAATTTATTACATCGAACTCTGAATTCAAGCTTTGCTTCCGCCATAATGATGTATGACAAGGCTATTAAGAGATGATCCTCAGTTTGCTCTTGCATACGCCAAACGATCAATTGCGCGTTCATGGGGCTACACACAGGTCGAGCTGGATGAATCACATATTGATAAATGCAAGGCCGATGCTGACAAGGCATTTGAATTGAAAAAGGACCTGGCTGATGCACAGATAGCTTTCGGATTTTATTACTATTACTGCACTGAAGATTATCACCAAGCCATGACCCACTTCAGCATTGCTGCAGAAATGGATCCGGGTAATTACCAGCCCCCGTTTTATATGGCAATGGTATACCGTAAAATGGGTGACTGGAAACAATCACAGGACCTGATAAGGAAGGTAATTGAAAAAGATCCGCAGGATGCTCTTGCACTGCATCAATATAGGGATTTCATTCACCTATATGCACAGCTATGACACCGCAGTAGCCTATTCTACAGAAAGCGCCATTGGTGATGCCCGGCTGGTCAGGACCATACAGCAGTCTGATTGAAACCCTTATTTTAAAAGACGGGAATACCATCGAGGCAAGGAAAGTCTTGGATACTTTAATTGCAAGGACCGGTACAAGACAAAAATACTTTAAGATTTTGCTTAACATCTATGAAGGCAAATACCGTGATGCATTAAAAGAGCTGCAATCATCATCAGATGAAGACTTTGGCTCACGGGAATTGAGATATCTGACCGCAGGTTGGATGTACAGACTGGTTAATGATCAGCTACAGGCCAGCATGTATAATGATTCGGCACTGATCCGTTTATAAACAACGGATTTTGGAAAATCCGAACGACTGTTATGCTTACAGCTGCTTCCGGCCTTGCCTATGCCAATTCAGGAAATGTTACCGATGCAGTCATTGCGGGTAAAACGGCTGTCGAGCTGGCTGCAATGATGTCGCTCGATAGAAGAGTGACATGAAAATTAATCTGGGAAAGATCTATTTGCTGACAGGTGATTTTGTAAATGCAACCCGGGAGGTAGAATTTCTCCTCAACAATCCTTCAGCTTTCTCACTGAACTTTATGAAGGTTGACCCGGACTGGAAAAAACTGGCAGAAATCGCCGGAATTTAAAGAATATGACCGGTAAAATGACCGGTACCAAATAATAAACAAGATTTTTAACCTTAAAAACAGTAAATCATGAGCAACGGTGATTTGGCGGCATTTGAGAATTAGCCTCCTGTCTTCAGAATGCATGCCGAGCATTTTGAAAAACTGGGGCTGACTCTCACAACAGATTAAAGCAATAGTTCTCTGCAGCTGGATCATATGCAGAGAAAATTGCTAAGTTCGGATGTTGAATTATTGTGATCGCATTGAAAGAAATATTCTTGCCTGGAAAGTAAGGTTTGAATTTTTCTGCCAGGCCGGTAATATTTATTGTCTTCGGGGATTATTCTAACCTCGGAGTAGGATATTTGTCGGCTGTTTTGAACCAGGCCGGATTGAAAGCAGGATGATTGATTTCAGGTTGCCTAATGAAGAGATCCTGGAAGATCTGAAAAAAAGCAATCCGCTTGTGGTTGGTTTCTCGGTTATCTATGAAGGATATATTGATGAGTTCGCCAACCTCGTAAAATTGCTGAGGAGCGAAGGCATTAACTGCCATTTTACTGCCGGTGGCCATTTTGCAAGCCTTCGCCCGCATGAACTTTTCAGCCTGATCCCGGGCTTGATTCCATAGTCCGGTTTGAGGGTGAATATACACTTTCTGAACTGGTTAACTGCCTTAGCTCAGGCAAAGACTGGAGAAGTATCAGGAGCATTGCCTTCAGGGAGGATCACAATGATTATTGTGACACCTCTTCGTCCCCTGGAGCGCGATCTTGACAGTTCCCTTTTCCGTTACGGTCCCCCTGAGAGAGTACGCATACGGTAAGAATTATGTCACCATCATTGCAGGCAGGGGTTGCATTAATAACTGCTCTTATTGCAATGCACGGGAATTCTACAGAACACCATGCAGGGCCCACAAAACGCACAAGAAGCCCTGAAATGGTCGTGAGGGAAATGGAGCACCTCTACCGTGACAAAGGATGCTCAGTATTCCTGTTCCATGATGATGACTTTCCGGTTAAGGTCAGGGGTGACAATGACTGGATAAGGTCATTCTGCAATGAACTGGTGAAATCAGAGAATTGCATGATAAAATAATCTGGAAAATCAACTGCAGGCCTGATGAAATAGATGAAGACATTTTGGAATTAATGAGACAACACGGGCTGTTCCTGGTGTTCATTGGCCTGGAAGACGGTACTGACGAGGGATTAACCAGGCTTAACAAGAGAACCACTGTTGCCGGAAACATTGAGTGCATAAAACTTCTTAAGAATTCAGGTACAAGCTTTGATTACGGCTTTATGATGTTTCAGCCTGATACAACTTTCGATTCCCTCAGGGAAAACCTCGGATTTCTGAGAAAGATATGCAGCGACGGATATACACCTGTCTCATTTCTTAAAGCTGATGCCTTACTTTGAAACCCGTGTTGAAAAAGAGCTGCGTGAACAGGGCAGGCTGAAGGGCAGGCCGGGATATCTATGATTATGACTTTCAATACCCATCTCGCTTAACGACTGCTATTCAACTGCCTTCGGATGCTTTGCAGAGTGGATGTGGAGCTGCCGAAGGAGTGACCAACCTGTCTAAATGGGCAATCAATTATTTTGCGGTTCATGACCATTTCGGAATTTCAATACCGGGAATTGCGTTGCTCAGGGAAAGAATTCAGGAAAACGGCTTCTGAAAGCAACATGTATATTCTTGACACCCTGGAAGAGCTTGTCGACCTTTTTGAATCAGGAAGTTGCCTTGAAGAAGGGAAACAATCCATTGAAAAAATAAAGTCAGAAGCAAAAGAAAAGCATACGTTCTACCGTAAGAAAATAAGGGCTTGTTTTTAAACCTGTCGCTCTTTCAGGACTCCGGCTTCGAATTTGCCTATCTGGGAAACGGAAAAAACGCTATATGAAAAATCACTACGTTTACAGATCGAGTTCAGCCAATAGATGAAGAAGATCTGGAAAATATCAATTATAGGTCTTGCCGTCATAATTTTCCTTCCGGGATTTTTTGTGTCGTCAGTGTATGGCGGCGTATTCAGCCGCCTGCCGAACAAAAAGGAGCTGCTGAACTATAAAAATGCGACTGCCTCAATAGTCGTGTCCGCCGAAAACATTCCGATAGGCAAATTCTATTCCGAAAACAGAACCAACATCACATTCGATCAGATACCCCCTCATCTGACCAACGGACTTATCGCTACTGAAGACGCACGTTTCTATGAACACGGCGGCATTGATTCAAGAAGCCTGTTCAGGGTCATTTTCAAGACTATCCTGTTCAATGACCAGAGCTCCGGCGGAGGCAGCACCATCACCCAACAGCTGGCAAAAAACATGTACGGCAGAAAGGATTATATCCTTTTTTCACTATTAATAAATAAAACAAAAGAGGCCCTGCTGGCCCGGCGAATAGAAAAAGTCTTTACCAAGGAAGAGATACTGACCCTGTACCTTAACACCGTTACTTTCGGAGAGAACCTCTTCGGGATAGAGGCTGCCTCACACAGATATTTCAATAAAAAAACGCAGGACCTTAAAATTGAAGAAGCAGCTGTCCTGACCGGCATGCTTAAGGCAAACACCTTGTTTAACCCCCGCCTCTATCCTCAAAATGCCGTCAATAGAAGAAATGTGGTGCTTAAGCAGATGGAGAAATACAACTATCTGACCGCTGCGGTTGCTGATTCATTATGCAGGCTTCCTATGAAGCTCGATTATAACAAATATGACATTACCGGGCCGGCAGACTATTTCATGGTCAGGGTAAGAAACGAAGCTGAAAAAATACTGAAGGAATCACATCCGGCAAAAGGAAAGGAATGGAATATTGAAAAAGACGGACTGATAATTACAACCACCATCAGCCTTTCACTGCAGAACGCAGCCAATGAAGCCTTCAAGACACATCTCTCCGTGATGCAGAAAAGGCTCAACGAACAATATAATACTGCACCCGGAAAGAGATCATTGAAGGACATCCCCGACAGCCTCAGGCAGGATGTGACAACACTGCAGGCAGGGTTGCTGGCTATGGATCCGGTTACCGGAGCCATCAGGGCATGGGTTGGCGGTATCGATTACCAGACCCAGCCCTACGATCAGATATCAGCCCGGAGACAACTCGCTTCGGTATTCAAGCCGGTCCTGTACGCTGCCGCTCTTGAAGACGGGATGGAACCATGTCAGTATCTTGATAATGACTCCGTTACATTGGCAGGGTTTAACGACTGGAGTCCTGAAAATTATAATCACTCCTACGGAGGCAAATATTCACTTGCCGGAGCGCTGGCACAGTCGATGAATATCCCGACTTTCAGCCTCTTCCTGAAGGTCGGTTTCGAAAAGCTGGATATGCAGTGGAGGAGAATGGGCTTTTCATTTCCTCTTGACAATACTCCTTCACTGCCCATGGGTACTGCTGAAGCGAGTATTGCTGAAGTGGCAGTGGCGTATGCATCATTCGCAAACGGGGGGATGAAGATCAGCCCGCAAAGCATAGTTTCCATAAAAACGTCTGCCGGAGTGGTGATCTGGCAAAATGAATTCCCGCAGGCTGAAGAGAGGGTATTTACCGAAAGGACAGGAATGCTTATGTCAGCAATGCTGCAAAAAGCCATCCGTGAAGGGACGGGAGCCTCGGTGTACAGTGTCTACGGCGTTAAGATACCGCTGGCGGGGAAGACAGGTACCTCGCAAAACTATGCCGATGCCTGGTTCGCGGCTTTCAATCCTCATCTGGTCATTGTGAGCAGGGTTGGGGCATCATCGCCGGCCATTCACTTTAACAGCGGGAGCAATGGCTCAGGGAGTGCCCTTGCTTTGCCCCTGGTGGCACTGACGCTTAAGAAAGCTGAATCAGATCCTGAATTGATGAAGCAGCTTGATACTCCCTTTCCTGATCTGCCTCCTGAGCTGCAGGGATGCGCTTGACTGCCCTGATTTCCGGGATAAGGACTTCTTTGACCGGCTTATCGATCTCTTTAAGGACGATGAAGTCAATTTTGAGGAAACCGGCAAAAATAAAATAAGGACCATACTCGAAAAAATATTCAGGAGATAGACGTCATCTAATCGCCGTGAAATCAGGGGCCGCTTTGCAGAAAAAGCGGCCTTTGTTTTTTGGTCAACATTTACTAAATTTGAAGGTCAACCATTGATTTCGATCTTAAGGTCTTGATAAGGACAAAATTGCAACAACAAATGAAAAAATCGAGTATTCTGGTAAACGTATTGCTTTTCGCAGCAGCTGTTGCCATAGTCGTTTCATGTGCTGTTAATCCTGTCACAGGGAAGAAGCAGATCATGCTGATGAGTGAAGCGCAGGAAGTGGCGCTGGGTGTCTCTTATGATCCTCAGGTTATGGCCACATTCGGTGAGTACGCCGACGCTAATATGCAGAACTATGTTCAGGCAAAAGGCACGGACATGGGTAAGATTTCACATCGCCCGGCCCTTGAGTATCATGTCAAAGTTGTTGACTCTCCTGTAGTGAACGCTTTTGCCGTTCCGGGTGGGTATATTTATCTTACCCGCGGAATTATGGCCCAGTTTAATAACGAGGCAGAGTTTATGGGTGTACTCGCTCATGAAATGGGGCACATTGCAGCACGCCATTCTGTCAGCCAGCAGTCCAAACAGCAACTGGGCACCCTGCTCCTGATAGGAGGAATGATCGCCTCTGAACAGTTTGCCCAGTATGCGCAGTATGCCATGCAGGGCATGCAGCTGCTCTTTCTGAGCTTCAGTCGTGATGATGAACGTCAGGCTGACCAGCTGGGTGTGGCATATTCCTCAAAAATGGGCTATGACGCACAAAAGATGGCTGACTTCTTCCGGGTACTTGAAAAAATGAACCTGGCACAATCTCAGGGCGGAGTACCTACATGGATGTCAACACACCCCGATCCGGGGGACCGCCAGACAGCCGTCAGGGCCCAGGCGCTCCAATGGCAGGACAGTCTTAACTTTCCGTCATGGAAGGTCAACGCCGACAGCTACCTTAACTATGATTGACGGTATCATTTATGGCGAAGATCCAAGGCAGGGTTATACGGAGGGAAATACTTTCTATCATCCGGAGCTGAAATTCAAATTCTCCTTCCCCACAGCATGGAAACTGGAAAATACCCCGACACAGGTTAATATGGCTCCGGAAGATGGAAAAGCCCTTATAGCATTTCTTACTCTCGCACCAGACGACATTGAAGGCAGCCCGGAGATTCAGCTCTGGCTACAGTGGGACTTCAGCTCCAGCGCAGCGAAGAGAGAACCGTCAATGGTATGCCGGCTATGGTCACTTTGTCGAAACTGGTTAATGAGGATCAGTCAACAGGTACAACAAGCACCAATATTTTCCTGTCATATTTTATTCAGTACGGATCTATCATCTATACATTCCACGGAATCTCCACCGAGGCTGATTTCCCAAACTACGCAGGTGCCATGGAATCTTCAATGAAGACCTTTGCAAAGCTTACTGACGCTTCAAAAATAAATGTCAAACCGCAGAAGGTATTTGTCAGGAAAGTTCAGCGTACCGGAACTCTGGCCAGTGCTTTCAGCTCATACGGAGTTCCACAGGATAAGATGAAAGAGTTTGCCCTGCTTAATAACCTTGAGCTTACAGACCAGGTTCAGGCCGGGAAACTTATCAAGATTGTAGGTGAATAAATTCATACGAAATTGACTGAACAAACATTTAGGAAATCAGGGTTTACCGGCTGGATGGAACAAAACAGGATGCTGTTGAAGTATTTTCTCTGGCATCCTTGTTGTGTTAATTCTGCTTGTAAGTTCTCTTTTCCAGATCGGACCGGAAGAGGTGGGTGTCATCACCCGCTTTGGCAAATATGTCCGTAAGGTGGAACCCGGACTGAAGGTGAAATTCCCCATCATAGAGACTTTGTACAAAGTTGCGGTTGAAAGGCAGCAAAAGGAGGAATTTGGCTTTCGGACCACAAGGCCTGCTGTAAAATCCGAGTATACCAAAGTGGGTACGGTTGAAGAATCACTTATGCTTACCGGCGACCTCAACCTTGCTGACGTTGAGTGGATAGTGCAATACCGTATCGAGGACCCTTACAGCTATCTTTTCAAGGTCAGGGAACCGGTAAATACACTGCGCGACATCTCCGAGGCATCAATGCGGGAAATAGTCGGTGACCGCACGGTAAACGAAGTGCTTACGGTAGGAAGGGCCGAAATAGCATCCAGCGTTCATGTAAAGATCCAGGAATTATGCACGGAGTACTCTCTGGGCATCAGGATTGAACAGGTGGTGCTGCAGGATGTCAATCCCCCCGACCCGGTGAAAGATGCCTTTAACGATGTAAACCAGGCTCAGCAGGAAAGGGAGACACTGATCAACCAGGCAAGGTCTGAATATAACAAGGTAATACCCAAGGCAAAAGGCCAGGCAGACGAGACAATCCAAAGAGCTGAGGGTTATGCTACTGAAAGGGTGAATAACTCCCTTGGCGAAGCTGCCAGGTTTAATGCCCTGTACCTTGAATATATCAAAGCTCCGGAAGTGACAAAGCGCAGAATATACCTGGAGACAATGGGAGAGGTTATACCCAGGCTCGGAAATAAGATCATTACCGATGAGAGCGGTAGCAATGTGTTGCCGCTCTTGCAGATGCAGCTAAACACAAATAAGTAATGTTATGTCCGAACTCACAAAAAAAATAATCATAACCCTCGCCGTTATAGCAGCTGCACTGATCATTATACTTCCATGTGTTTATATGGTGAAGGAGACGGAACAGGTTGTCATAACTCAGTTTGGCAAGCCAATCGGAGAACCAAAGATAACTCCCGGACTAAAGTTAAAAGTACCTTTCATCCAGAAGGCTAATTTCTTTGAAAAGAGATATATGGAATGGGACGGTGACCCTAACCAGCTGCCCACCAAGGACAAGAAATTTATTTTTGTCAACACCTATGCACGGTGGCAGATCACCGATCCGCTGCAGTTCTTCAAGAGGCTGACGGATGAGAGAGGTGCACAGTCGCGACTGGCTGACATCCTCGACGGAGAGACACGTGACTTCATTGCCAGTCATAACCTGGAAGAGGTGGTACGTTCAACCAACAGGACACCGACATCCTCTGGGCTGATCGGCGAGGAGGCCGGGGATACTCTTTCTGACATTGTAACAGGGAGACTGAAAATCGAAGAAATGATCCTTGTATCTTCCAATGAAAAAGTAAAGGACCTGGGTATTGTCATTCTGGATGTCCGGATAAAGCGGCTGAATTATGTCGAGGAGGTAAGGACGCAGATCTATGAAAGGATGAAGAGTGAGCGTTACCGCATTGCAGAAAGGTTCAGGTCTGAAGGTCAGGGGGAAGCGTCAAGAATAAACGGTGAAAAGGAGAGGGACCTGAAATCCATCCAGTCGGAGGCATTTCGCAAGGCGGAGGAGATACGCGGCCGTGCCGATGCTCGCGCTGCAGCCATTTACGCCGGCGCATATGACCAGTCGGCCTCTTCACGAAGTCTCTACGGTTTCATGAAATCGATGGAAACCTTCAGGATGACATTTGATTCGACCACAACAATCATACTTTCGACCGACAGCGAACTGTATAAATATCTGACAGATTTCAATTAAGCTGCCCTTTGCTTAGCTGGCCGGGCATATCTCCTGGCATACTTAAAAACCGGAGCCGGATCTTGCCATGTCTATGGATATGGTATGTTTATCAACAGCTGGCCGCAGTATATCAAAATGAGCTTTGACAATGCCTCTCAATATCATAATTTGGTGTGAGTTATGATATGATCGTGAAAGTACCAGTAAGGCTTTCACGGATAAGGGAGAGATGAAAACATATTATCAGATATCAGCAGATGGAATAGGAATTGTCCTGCTCCGGAAAAGAAAGATTGCCAAAGCGCTTCGCAGGTGGTTACGTGAAAATGGTTTGACCTACGAATACAACATTTACATCCAATAATCTTTCAGGTACAGGTTCTGTGGTTACTTTTCCGGGGTAAAAAAGAAAGCCGGCCTCGCAGCCGGCTTTCTTCACATATCTCTGTTAAAGGCAGGCCGCAGTGATGAGCTGCAGCTGCCGGTATCATAATATGATGATGACTGTTTCGGTCTTATCCCCTGTCGGGAAAAAGCCTGTGCCACCACCTGTACTTCTTAATTCTTGCCATGTTTTATAATTGTCCGCAAATATGCAAACAATTATTACTTAACGTACAGAGTCCTTTTTTATTTTTTCAGAAGGTCACGTATTTCTTTCAACAGTACAACATCTTCCGGAGGTGCTGCAGGTGCAACAGGTGCGGCCTCTTCCTTCTTCTTCAGATTATTCATTGCCTTGATCACAAGGAAAATACAGAAAGCAACAATGATAAAGTCAATGATTGTCTGGATAAAGTTCCCGTAGTTGATACTCACCTGGTTAACAGCCGGTTGCACAATCGTTGCGCCATCCATGACGGCATCCGAACCTTTTTGAATGACAGCCTTGAGCTGTGTGAAGTCGACCCTGCCAAGGAGAAGTCCCAGCGGGGGCATAAGAACATCATTCACAAGAGATGAAATGATCTTGCCAAATCCGGCACCGATGATAATACCAACTGCCATGTCGAGCATGTTGCCCTTCACAGCAAATTCCTTGAATTCTTTAAGCATTCCCATAATAATCAGGTTTTAAGTTAGAAACTCTTCTCCGGTTTAACGACTTATAAAAGTACAAAAACAAAATCTAAATTGATCCTTTAGTTTTATTATTAGTAATGCATACATAGATATAGAAAATACCAGGATTTTTGCCTAACTTACACAATCTGTAGACAGACCGACTTTTATTTATAAAATATTAATTATTAACTAATTAAAACAGAAGCTATGGCAGTTCTAAAAGTTATTGAAATTCTTGCATCCTCCCCGGTAAGCTGGGAAGACGCAGCAGCTTCTGCTGTAAAGACAGCAGCAAAGACAGTCAAGGAGATACGCTCCGTTTATGTTCAGGATCAGAGCGCCGTGGTGGTGAAGAACAAAATCACCGAATACCGTGTTAATGTAAAGATCACCTTCGAAGTTATTTAATAAAATCAAAAAAAATATGGGACTGATTTCATTCACCCCGGTCAGGTGCTGGTAATACCTCCCAACCAATAAAATACTGGCGGATTAATTGATTAGAGCGGAGACGTTGCATGCAGCGTCTCCGCTTCATTTAGACTAATCAATCCTTTCTTTCGTTATATTTGCAAGGTGAAAAGCATGCGAAACATATCGCCTTTTATCTCCGCCCTGCTGATAGTTATGGTGCTTTCAGTTACTATGGGCTTTACTTTAACAAGACACACCTGCTACCACTGTGGCATGCAGAATCTGGTCACTTCACTCACACCAGCCAAAGCAGATGATAAGTGCTGCTGCGGGCATGATAAGGACATTGCAAGCCCCGGTCACAACGTGGGTGAATACATCTTTTCACACGACTGCTGCTCACTTGAGACCGAAAAAATTATCGCTGTCCAGGTTGTCCGCACCCAAGTGCAGACAGAGATCGTACCCTATTTCCTGGCAGCATCCTGTTTGACAATTATTCCGGTTCACGACTTACGGAGTGTCAGACTATTTCCATATAATATGCAAATGCATGACGGACGTGACCTGATGACCATGCATTGCCAGATCCTTTCCTGAAACATTCATAGAGATTTCATGCCGGGACGCTGTAAACAGCAGCTCCCTGCATGGTATTTATTTTCGTTTTCATTAATCTATCTCTATGAAACCATATGTTATTATAATAATAGCGCTGCTCATACCTACTGTCGCTTTTGCACAGGGAACCGTTGAGGGAAAGGTGCTGATAGCAGGAGGGCCAGGTGAGGCTGACACAATAGCCTTGCCCGGAGCCAATATTATCTGGGCCGGAACCTCCTCGGGCACAGCAACCAACAATGCCGGGTATTTCACAATCAGGAAGTTAAGGGGAAAGGTCAATCTGGTAGCCAGTTTCGTTGGTTACGATTCAGATACCCTGACAATCGCACCTGGAGATGATTATGCTGAATTTTACCTGAAAGAGGGTAATGTTATGCAGGAAGTAACAGTGATAGGTCGGGCGACCGGTACTCACATTGACAGGGCAGCAACGATAGCCACCGTAAACATAACTGCAGCTGAATTATGCAAGGCAGCTTGTTGTAACCTGTCGGAAAGCTTCGTTACCAATGCATCAGTTGATGTTAATTATGCAGATGCTGCCACAGGGGCAAAACAGATACAGCTCCTCGGCCTGGCAGGAAATTACGTACAGATACTAACAGAGAATATCCCTGCCATGTACGGACTGGGTGCGGCATACGGACTTAGTTACATCCCCGGACCCTGGATGGAGTCAATACAGGTCTCTAAAGGAACGTCGTCTGTACGCAATGGAAATGAATCAATCACCGGGCAAATAAATATCGAGTATAAAAAGCCTGCAACCAGTGATAAAGTCTTTGTGAACGGCTTTGTCAGCGATGCAGGAAAATTCGAGTCCAACGCCAATGCCTCAGTCAGGCTTGGTGATAATTGGAGCACTATGCTCTTTGCCCATGGTGAGACACAGTCAGGTGCCAGGGACCATAACGAAGACGGATTCCGCGATGAGCCGGATGTGAGACAGTACAGCTTCTTCAACAGATGGGACTACCTGAGTACAAACCTTACTTTCCGTTCGGGTATTAAATATATGAAAGAGGAACGCATTGGCGGGCAGTTTGGCTATGACAGGGCTGATGCAACCACATGGGGTGACAGTTACGGCATCAACATCGGGACTGAGCGTGCAGAGGTCTTCACCAAGCTGGGAGGCATGTTCGGCCCGGGAGACAACATGTCCATCGGATGGATACAGAATCTTGCCTGGCACGATATGAATTCAGGGATGGGTTTCAATATTTATGATGCCACCCAGAAAAGTTATTACACAAATCTCCTTTACCAGTACTATCCAAGTGAGAATCATACCGTAGATGCCGGTGTCAGCTACCGTTATGACCATTACGATGAAATGCGGAGTACATTCTCTGAACCGGTTAATGATATTATGCATGATTATACCCGTGAAACAATTGAATCTGTTCCCGGGGTCTTTTTGCAGTACACTTATACTGATTCTGCAAAAGTGACACTTCTGGCCGGGGTGAGATACGACTTCTACAAAGATCACGGAGCATTGTTTACACCAAGGATCCACCTGCGCTACGAAATCGTGCCTAAATTAACCCTCAGGGCTTCAGCAGGAAAGGGCTTCAGGACCGTGCATGTCATGGCTGAGAATATGTATTACCTTGCCAGCAGCCGTTCAATAATCATTGAACCTGACCTCGACATTGAGGAAGCCTGGAATGCAGGGATTAACCTCACGGGATATGTTCCTCTTGGCGGCCGGGAGCTCAGGATGACAGGTGAATTCTACCGTACCGGCTTCATCCGCCAGATAGTCACAGACCTTGATGCCAGTGTTGATGAGGTGCACTTCTACAACCTTGACGGAAAATCATGGTCGAATGTATTGCAGCTTGAAGCGCAGATACAGCCTGTTGACGGTTTCGATATCACTGCCGCATGGAGATGGAATGATGTCTGGCAGACGATCGGCGGTGAGCTGATGGAGAAGCCGCTGGCATCACGTTACAAGGGACTGGTCACTGCCTCGTACACAACACGCCTGAAAAAATGGCAGTTTGATTATACGCTGCAGCTATAACGGACCGGGGAGAGTGCCATCGACAATGGATAACCCGGAGCCGTACATGAGACATGACAGCTTCGGGGCATACCCGATCATGAATGCACAGATCACTAAATACTTCAGGAAGTGGAGCGTATATGCCGGTGCCGAAAACATTACAGGTTTCCGGCAGCATGATCCAATAATCGCCTCCGAAGATCCTTTTGGAGAATATTTCGATGCAACAATGATATGGGGCCCGGTTCACGGGCGTAAGATATATGCAGGGTTCAGGTTCGCAATAAACCGCCCGCAAGAATAATTATTAACGATTAAAATAATATACAATGAAAAGAAACATCATGATTTCAATCGCAGTGCTGCTCTTTCTTGCTCCGCTGTCACTCGGGGCACAAAACAAGAATAAGGAGATTGACACCGTAAAGTTCGTAACGAACATTGAATGTGATAACTGTGTAAACACCATTATGAAGAACATCCCTTTCGAGAAGGGAGTAAAGGATGTAAAGTGCGATCTCGTCACCAAAGAGGTGACTATCGGGTATCAGAAAGACAGGACGAAACCTGAATTATTGAAGAGGGCTCTTGAAAAGCTGGGATATACGGCTAAAGAGAAAACCTCTGAAATAAAATCGTAGAGCGGTCTTTTGCTAAGGAAATGCTAACTTGTGGCGTAATAAAAGAAGAATTGAAATAACCATGAAACTTGCCAAAAAAATCTTGTTAGTCATAGTGACAGTCTTTGCAGTTATGCAGTTTTTCCGTCCTGACCGGAACATTGACAGCCAGGCATCGTCATCTGATATATCAGGTGTGATCAGCGTGCCTGATCCGGTTAAGGTCATTCTGCAAAATGCATGCTATGACTGTCACAGCAATAATACCAGATATCCATGGTATGTTAATATTCAGCCTGCCGGCTGGTGGATGGCGGGGCACATATCGGAGGCTAAGGGTGATCTGAATTTCAGTGAGTTCGGCGGATATTCTCAGAGAACGCAAGTAAGCAAACTCGATGGAGTTACTGCCGTTGTCGAAGAAGATATTATGCCTTTGCGGTCTTATAAAATGATGCATAAAAATGCGCGGCTCAATTCAGATGAAAAGAACCTGCTGATTGATTGGGCACGGCAATCAACAGACAGCATTTCCGCAAAATTCAGTAAAAGTAGGCAGGTCTGAGACTTGCCTCTGTTTGTAGCGCGTAGCAGAATCGAACTGCTATTGTCGGTGTGAGAAACCGAACTCCTAACCGTTAGAGGAACGCGCCGGTTTGAGGTGGCAAAGATATATATATTTTTTATTTCAGGGTACTGCTAATGAGAGGAGGAAGCAGTGGCATAGGACAGGGAGCATGGGGCAGGGAGAAGGCAGTAGGTCACAGTTTAAATAAACTTCACTTTTTATATATTCCGAAAATCCCATCACTTCTTCCTGTTTCTGATATATAATTATCCTCTTGTTCAAAAATGTAGGTTAGTAACGATTTGGTTTCATTATTATCAGGAAGAAAGTTATGCGAAATATCTTTTAAAAGCAGATGCAGGACATCCCATCCGACTTTCCTCTCTTCATGCGGTTTAAAGTATTTGTGGATAGCGGGTAATATCTCCTGAGACTCTACGGCTTCAGAAGGATCGACAAGAAACATCCTTAAGAGGCCAGGTCTGTATATTCTTTTTTTTATCGTAGCACTGTTGAATCTGGTCTTGTACTTATCCGGGATCTCTTTCAATAACTTGTTTGCACAATCCAACTGCCCTGTAGTCCATTGTAGTCTTTTTGGACCTACGTACTCAAAGATTACGAGATACCCATCTTTCTTAAGTAACGGCAATACCTTTGATCTCATTAAATGGTCTATCCGGCTAAAATGATGAAGGCTTGAATTAAATAAAATCAGATCATATGAGTTGGGTTCAAATGCGAATGATCGGAAGTCCCCGGCATAATATCTTATGTTATTCAAATCTGACTCTTTTGCATAATTGCGTGCTTCTTCAATTTTGGACGGTGCAAGATCTATTCCCTCAATTAGACTGAAGTTCTCATACTTCCCAAATTTTCTTTCTCTTGAACCCGTTCCACAACCGACGGAAAGCATCCTCAGGTTCTCCCCCTTGTTAAAAAGTTTCTTTACGACATAATCTTCATATTCCACGTCCGGATCTCCTGTACATTTCTCGTTCCATCGCCTCCTTACTGCAGGTACAATCCAGAAGTCAGATGATGGTTTGACATTATCCCATTTGTTTATGGATCTTTGCTGGCCTGAGAACCGGAATATGGACTGTAATTCAGGCAACCCCTTCTGCTTTATTTTATATTTCAGGTCTATAAAATCACCAACCGAAATCCAGGTTCTTTTTCTTCTCATTATCTGTTTTCAAGAAGATTGAATCAATTGTAGCCTTTAATAGGTTCTATATCTATGAAATGGCATTTATGACAGAAATCAGGCGTTTCATTTTTATACCACATTTCACGGAATTTCCTGAAATCATAACTATTAAGAATTCGGATCAGCTTCCCGTCAAAGACATTCCCGAAGTTAAGCTCTTTGGGAAATGGTTTTGCACAACAAGGCGTTACAAACCCATTCCAGGTAATGTAAAAATGAGTCCAGGGGAATGGACATTTGTGAAATCCATTTTCCGTTTTGAAATTCCTATTGGTAACAATAACGTCTTTGGCGTTTCTAATATATTCTTCAAGTGTTAAAAGAACTTTTAAAAACTCAGGTGACTTATACAATCCATAATATGACCGATTTATTTTATTTACTGCAACCAGGTTAAATAAAGTGAAATCCATGTACTTTATCCCTATTTCTCCGGAATACTGAACGAGTAAGGGCATCTGCCGGAAATTTTCCTCTGTGACTACCATATTCAGCATAAGGTCAGTATCTGTACCTCTGCAAAGGTCCGACAAGGCTGTTAGGTTGTCATTAAAGGTTTTGAAAGAAGCATTCTTTCTGATTTTCTCATAAACTTCATTTAAGCCATCAATCGAAACTTGAATTGTGTCAATCTTGCCAATCAACGGAGATATCTTTTCAATAAAATTCGGAACGACTGCATTTGTGGATACTGAGATTACTATTCCTTTGTTTTTTGACTTGATATAGTCGACAATTTCTTCAATCTGCCTGAATAGGAATGTTTCTCCCATACCTGTAAGTCCAATTGAATCCAAATATGGCCATATCTGATCAATTATAGTCTTTGCATATTCAACTGTCATTGTTCCTATTTCCATCTCCTTACCATAATCATACTCCCTGGGACAAGTGGTGCAGGCAAGATTGCAGTTATTTGTCAGCTCGAGCCTTATTGTGGAAGGATATGCAACCCTGGTAGATCGAATAAGTTTTAAGTATAAGTGCTTTACCTTATTTGCAGTATAGAAAAAGAAATACTTGTACTTTGGTAACCTTTTTATTCTTTTTAGAGCTTTCAGAAATCTACGTTTGTTCATAGTTTTACCTTTTCAAGATTTCCATCCCAACTAAGGTTAATATGTTTAACGAACAAATATACTATGCATTGTCGATATAAATATTGCATACTATTGTAAAGACTAGGAAGCTAATTAGTCGATTCTTGGAAAATCATCATATCGTTGATAACTAAGCATATAAGTTAATATTAATATGCCAGATTGCAGGTTTTCCGGTATTTTAATGAAATAGCTTGTCCACCGGCTGGCGGAATAGGTAAAACCGACAAGAGTCCTCAACTGAATGTTTTTCGCATTCCTTTGGCAGGGTGATAAAGATGAAGCATAAGTTGGAAGAGTTGGCTCAGCGAATCAACTGAAAATCAATATTAAATGACTTTGGATTATATTACAGTGATATAACAAATGAATTTTGAAATCAGAACCTTAGTGAATTTGCATGCATACATTGCGTGTAGCGCATAAAGTATTGTAGAATAATATGTTAAGTTTTATTCAATACCTCGTAGAGGTTTAAGTATATTTGTCATAGTAAAAGTACCGGGAAATGATACCTGTGACAAACTCTGTAAATAATACATTAATGATATGAAAAAATCCCGCCTCATCCTGTGTATTGCTGTTATTCACCTGCTTGCCACCAGTTGTAAGAATGACACTCCCGCAACCACTTCGTTACCAAGAAGCACCCCCGAAGCAGAGGGAGTCTCATCCGAAGCCATAATCACTTTCCTGGACTCCGCCGCAACCAGCCGACACGAATTCCACAGCTTCATGTTCCTCCGTCACGGCAAGGTAATAGCCGAAGGATGGTGGGATCCTTACAATCCCGAACTGAGACATACTCTCTACTCAACAAGCAAAAGCTTCACCTCAACTGCTGTCGGCTTTGCTGTCAGCGATAAACTTCTTACCGTCAATGACAAAGTCATTTCATTCTTCCCGGATCAGTTGCCTGATTCAGTTTCACCCTTCCTGGCTGACATGACCGTGAAGGATCTGCTCACCATGTC
Source organism: uncultured Bacteroidales bacterium (assembly GCA_963719235.1). Lineage (GTDB taxonomy): Bacteria > Bacteroidota > Bacteroidia > Bacteroidales > VadinHA17 > SR-FBR-E99. The sequence goes on along the minus strand of CAVRBS010000027.1, from coordinate 69,678 downwards.
GGCAGGACAGTCACCTGAGCCCACAGGTGCTATAAGGTCATCCGGTCCGGATTGGGTGAAGTCTTTTCTTGCCTTACCCGGTAACGAATGATCCGGGCTCCACATTCCTTTACAATTCCATGGCCACATTCATGCTGTCAGCGATAGTCCAGAAAGTAACCGGAGAGATGGTTATAGACTATCTGAAACCGCGTCTGTTCGAGCCATTAGGCATTGAGGGCATGAACTGGGAAATCAGCCCTGACGGTTACAACACGGGTGGCTGGGGCTTACTCCTTAAAACGGAGGATATGGCCAAATTCGGACAGCTCTACCTGCAGAAAGGTATGTGGAACGACAAACAGGTTATTCCTGCAGAATGGGTAGATGAGGCAACCACATTCAAGATAGACCAGGCACCCGACGCCCCTCAGTCCGAAAAAGACTCCAGCGACTGGAAGCAGGGTTACTGTTACCAGTTCTGGCGCAGCCGCAACAACGCATTCAGGGCTGACGGGGCCTTCGGACAGTTCATCATCATCATGCCGGATCAGGATGCCGTTATCGCCATCACTTCAGAATCTCCTGACATGCAGGATGAGATTAATATGGTATGGAAATACCTGTTGCCGGCCATGGCAGATGAACCGCTCACTGAAAATAATGCAGCAGCTGAAACGCTTAAGCAGAGACTTTTATCACTGGCACTTCCACTGGCAGCTAAAGGACCGGAATCACCCATAGCCTCAACGTTGTCGTCAAAGACATTCGCACTTGAAAGCAATGACCTGAGATTTGAATCCTTTTCATTAGAATTCTCCGGAGACACATGCTATTTGTCAATGAATGCTGATAAGACGGATTACCACTTATTCCGTTTGGCGCCGGAAAATGGGCTCTGGCTGAAACAGTCCTGGCCGGACCTAATATCTTAAGCAGGCCCGGGGCATTGTCCATGAACAAGACGGCAGGGTCCTATACATGGAAAGATGATAATACACTCGAGCTGGTATTAAGATATATTGAAAGCCCTCACTCTGTAAAGATGACCTTCAAATTTGATCAGGAGAATGCAGAAATAAATATGCATCTGAGTATACCTCCGGGGACGGACCTTCCCCCGATAAAGGGAAAAATGAATAACAAATAAGATAAAAGATAAAAGGCGCAAGAAAAAAGTCAGGACTTTAATTTACGGCACAGTTTTATAAGTGACTTTACTTTTGTCTTTTTACTTTTGTCTTTTGTCTTAAAAGAGCTGGTCTGTTTTTATACCCGCCAGTTCTCTTATGACCACCGAAGCACATGCAATTCCGAAAGCGGCAGGCATGTAGGAAACAGTCCCTACCTTAGAGGCCTTGTTGCTCTCATCAGATTCGCGGATTATTTTATCCTTGTCAATTACTTCAGGACTGTAAACGGCCATAAAACCGTCGCGCACACCCAGCTTGTGAAGCTTCTTCCGCAGTATTCGGGCAAGATTGCAGAAATTAGTCTCTGAGATATCGGCAACCCTGATGGTGCATGGGTCAAACTTGCCGCCGGCGCCCATTGAGCTTACTATTTTCAGCTTAAGCCTTAATGAATGATAAATAAGAAAAACCTTTGGCGACAGTGTATCGATGGCGTCGATGACATAATCATATTTCTCCTCCTCAAGGATATCATTCATCCGCTGATCGCGGATGAACTCTGTGATGACCTTCAGATGCAGATCAGGATTGATATCCATCAGCCTTTCTCCCATTACCTCAGCCTTTTTTCTGCCGACGGTTGATGTCAGTGCGGGCAATTGCCTGTTAATGTTTGCCATTGTGATAATGTCACCGTCAATGATTGTCATCCTGCCAATGCCCGCCCTGCATATCATTTCAGCAGCCCATGAGCCAACCCCGCCAAGACCGGCAACCAGCACGTGAGACTCTTTCAGCTTCTTTAAAGCCTCCTCTCCCAGAACCATTTCAGTGCGCGACAGCCACTCTTCCATCATATTACTCTTTAATAACGAAGCATGAATTAAAGTTGTCCCTCAGCCTGTCAATCAATTCGTTCTGACCGATCCCGGTTATGCTGGTAAAGTGGCTGTAAACAGAACTTATTGATCTGCCGGAGTTGTCGGTCTCCAGAAGTATGTTCTGCATTCCTGCCGCCTCGACCACCTCCGGTGAAATGCCTTCGACACCAAGGGAGAACATGAAACCTTCGGAGACAAGGGCAGATGCAAGCTGTGCCTTACCCCTGAAACCATGAATAATCCATTTCACCGAAGGTTTGACCTCTTTCTTCGCCTTCCTGAGAACATCCCAAGCTCTCACTGCATGGATCACCACAGGCTTGTTAAACTCTTCAGCAATCTTTGCCTGGTAAATAAAAACATCGTATTGAATATTTTTTGACGGACCTTTCATTGGATCAAAACCAGCCTCACCAACTGCAATAACGAGGGGATGGTTAAGGGTATTTTTCAGTGCCGCCGACATCTCAACAGCGTTTTCCTCTGTGAGGTACCACGGATGCATCCCAGCTGAAAAATATATGCCGGAAGGCACAGATACGGGCACTTCTTCGCCCGCAAAGAGATTTTTTATTACCAGAGCGTGTTCTTCTCCCTCAGCACGGTGCGAATGAAAATCGATATACCTTATGTCCTCATCAAGCTTCATTTCCTGGTGCCAGCTTTCTGAGTCCGGTATCAAGTCTGCGAAGGGTCTCCTCCCTGCCTAACCATTCAGCTATATCAAAGAGACGCGGGCCGCGGCAGGCTCCGACTAACAGTAACCTGAACATATTGAATGCATTACCGCTGTTATATCCGTTTGCATTTACCCATTCCCTGACATCCTTTTCCATCTCCTCCGGGGTAAAAACCTGCAGTGAGGCAACCAGCTCACGAAGAGATCTGATCATCTCAGCCGACCTGTCATCCCACCTTTTTTTCAGTTCTTTTTCGTCGTACGAATCAGGTGCAACAAAGAAAAAATCAGCTTCCTTCCACAGGTCCGTGACAAATGTCGCTCTCTCCCTGACCATCGAAACAAGTTTAACCAGCCTCTCATGCGAAGGACTGAATCCCTTCTCCCGGACAACCGGGGCAAATAACCCTGCAATTTCTTCATCGCTCTTTCGCTGCATATACTGATGATTGAACCACTTTGCCTTTTCGGGATCGAAGCGTGAACCTGACTTTCCTACCCTGTCAATTGAGAAGGCATGTATCAGCTCTTGCATGGAGAACAACTCCTGTTCCGTACCCGGGTTCCATCCCAGCAGTGCAAGCATATTCACGAAGGCTTCAGGGAAATAGCCTTCCTCGCGGTAGCCTGTTGCAGTCTCACCGTAAGGCCAATAGAGCGGAAAGACAGGGAAGCCCATCTTGTCGCCGTCGCGTTTGCTGAGCTTGCCCTTGCCTGTAGGCTTGAGCAGCAGTGGCAGGTGGGCAAACAAAGGCGCTGTCCATCCGAAGGAGCGGTACAGCAGCACATGAAGAGGCAGGGAAGGAAGCCATTCTTCGCCCCTGATAACATGTGATATCTCCATCAGATGATCATCCACGATGTTTGCCAGGTGATAGGTAGGCATGCCGTCGGACTTGTACAGCACCTTATCGTCAAGAGTTGATGTGTTGACAACGATCTCTCCCCTTATTATGTCAGTGAAGTGAATATCTTCATTCTCAGGCATCCTGTATCTGACAACATAATGGTCACCTGTGGCAATTCTCCTCCTGACCTCCTCAGCGTTCAGGGTGAGAGAGTTGCACATACCCATACGCGTGGTACATCCGTAATTGAATGTCTCACCGCGTGTCTCATATTCCTGTCTCAGCTTCTCCAGCTCTTCAGGTGCGTCAAAGGCATAGTAGGCATCGCCCGTGCCGAGCAGTTTCTCAGCATACTGGTGGTAGATCTCCTTTCTTTCACTCTGGCGGTAAGGTGCATGGGGCCCACCTTCCCTGACTCCCTCGTCAATTTTTATTCCCGCCCATCCAAGAGCTTCAATGATATAATCTTCGGCACCATCTACATACCGGGCCTGATCTGTGTCTTCAATCCTGAGGATAAATACCCCCCCGAAGTGTTTTGCAAAAAGATAATTATAGAGAGCCGTGCGTACCCCGCCGATATGCAGTGGTCCGGTGGGACTGGGAGCAAAACGCACGCGTATTTTATTGTCCGTCATTTCTGTAACTTTATGGAATGGGGCAAAGATAAATATAATGACGCAGAGACGGGCAGATTGTCCGTCGCTACATCATAAAAAATCATGGTTTGCATCCCGTATTTATATTAAATTTACAACATAACATTTTAATCATCAACCATTATGAATAAGATGAAGGCTCTCGTCAAAGCTAAGGCAGCCAAGGGATTGTGGATGCAGGAAGTGCCTGTTCCGGAACCTGGATATAACGATGTTATTATAAAGGTGAAAAAGTCGGCTATCTGTGGCACCGACCTTCATATCTACGAATGGAATGAGTGGGCGCAGAAAACCATCAAAGTGCCGATGACCATCGGTCATGAGTATATGGGTTATGTGGAGAAGGCAGGACCGGGAGTGACCAACGTAAAGGCTGGCGACAGAGTGACGGGCGAGGGTCATCTCTTCTGCGGCGTGTGCCGCAATTGCCGCAGGGGCAGGGAACATGTATGTGAGAACACGGTAGGCATAGGTGTACATATAGATGGCTCGTTTGCTGAATATGTAAAGGTACCGGCAAGAAACGTGGTGCTGCTTGATCAACGCATTCCCGACGAATGGGCCGCCATTATGGACCCATTTGGTAATGCCACTCATACTGCGCTGGCCTTTCCCCTTCTGGGCGAGGATGTGCTGATAACAGGATCAGGACTGATTGGCAGCATGGCCGTGGCAATAGCAAGGTTCTCAGGCGCACGCAATGTAGTGGCGACCGATCTGAGCGATTACCGTCTTGATCTTGCAAAAAAGATGGGCGCCACCATGGTGATTAACCCTAAGAAAGGACAAAAAATACATGATGTTCTCGAACCTCTTCACATGAAAGGCTTCGATGTGGGACTGGAGATGTCGGGTTCACCCGCCGCCTTCAGTGAGATGATAGCAAACATGTACAACGGGTCAAATATAGCCCTGCTGGGTATCCTTCCTTCAAACTTCGAGGTTCCCTGGAGTGACATTATATTCAAGGCGCTGACACTTAAAGGTATCTATGGCCGGGAGATGTGGGAGACATGGTACAAGATGCAGATGATGATCATCGGAGGCATCAACCTCGATCCGGTCATCACCCACCGCTTCCATATCGATGAGTTCCAGAAGGGTTTTGACATCATGGAGGAAGGCAATTGCGGGAAGGTCATCTTAAGTTGGGAGTGAACCAAAGTGAACTAAAGTGAGCTAAAGTGACTAAAATGAACTACCATGGCTGAGCATACTTCCTATGACGAGCTGACCAGAGATTTTGACTGGAGCATAGCGGAAAAAGAACTGGGCTATAATCAAGGTGATAATAATAAACATCGGATGGTACTGTTCCGACAGGATCTGCAATAAGGGGAGCGCCGGGAAGACAGCCCTGTTCTATGAGGGGTTTGGGGGAGTTGAAAAGAAATATACGTTTAATGACATCAGGCTTGCCGGAAATACCATCGGCACTTTTCTGCGTAAGCTTGGTATTACAGATGGGGACAGGGTGTGTCTTTTCATGGACAGGGTACCCGAGCTGTATCTTTCATTTCTCGGTATCCTGAAGATCGGAGCCATTGTTCAGCCTCTTTTCTCTGCTTTCGGTGAAGATTCCCTGTTCGTAAGACTGGAGAATGCACAGACAAGGGCCGTCATTACACAAAAGAAACACCTTTCAAAGGTCAGGAAGATCCGTTCAAAGCTTCCCTCCCTTGAATTTGTGATTATAGTGGATTCCATTAAACCAGGTGACCTTGAGAGGGGTGAAATACTCTTCAGTCTTGACGAGGCGGTACCGGTTGAACATTTCGATATTTTCCCCACCACAGCCGAATCTCCTTCCGTTTTACACTATACCTCAGGCACAACAGGACAGCCAAAGGGAGTAAAACATGTTCATTATTCAATTGTTTCACAATATCTTACAACGAAGTGGGTCCTGGATCTGCATGATGATGATATTTACTGGTGCACGGCTGACCCCGGATGGGTCACCGGAACATCATACGGAATAATAGGTCCATGGAGTCTCGGGGCGACACAGTGCGTCCTTGATACTGGGTTCTCGGCACAGGCATGGTACGGGTTCATAGAGAAACACAGGATAACGGTGTGGTACTCCGCTCCTACAGCCATAAGATCATTGATGAAAGCCGGGGATGAAATTGTGAAGAATTTTGACCTCACCTCACTTCGTCACCTGGCAAGCGTTGGCGAGCCTTTAAATTCTGAGGCAGTGATATGGTCGCAGAGAGTATTCGGCAAACCTTTCCACGATACATTCTGGCAGACAGAAACGGGTTCGATAATGATCACTAACTTCCCGGGGATGAAGATCAAGCCGGGGTCGATGGGAAAACCTTTCCCCGGCATCATCGGCACAGTACTTGACCCGGTGACATTTGTTCCGATTGAAGAGACTGGCAAGGCAGGCCTGATAGCTTTCAGACCCGGATGGCCCGCAATGATGAGGACTTACTGGAGAAATGAGGAAAAGTACCGGGAAAAATTCGTGAACGGATGGTACCTCTCCGGTGACAGATCGACTATTGACAATGAAGGTTATTACTGGTTCATCGGACGTGACGATGATGTAATAAACACAGGCGGACACCTCGTAAGCCCGTTTGAGGTCGAATCTGCTTTGCTCGAACATCCGGCTGTCGGCGAATCGGCCGTCACATCTAAACCGGACGAGATCAACATGGAAGTCGTAAAAGCATTCATAACCCTTAAACCGGGATTTACTCCAGGACCTGATCTCGAGCTTGAAATAATGAATTTTATAAGAAAAAGGCTATCGCCAATTGCTATGCCCCAGGCTGTCGAATTTGTTGACGGCCTGCCCAAAACGCGCAGCGGAAAGATCATGAGGAGGGTGCTGCATGCCAGGGAATGGGGTGAGGAGGTTGGCGACATATCAACTCTTGAAAATGATTAAACCATTTGACTATTTTTGTTTCTAAACTTAATAATGGCAATTATGGAAGAAAATGCTCTGAATGAAATGAAGGATCTGGTCAGGAACTATGTCACCAAGGAGTATATCGATGATGATGATGTTACGATAACTAATGATACACCTCTGATTTCAAGCGGCTATGTCAACTCCTTCTCGATGGTTTCTCTACTTGTATTCCTTGAGAATAAGTTTAAAATCAAGATCCCGCCAAGCAAAGCGACACCTGAAGCCTTTGACAGTGTGAACAGCATTGTGGCGCTGGTAAATCAATATCTGAACAAATAAATCCCGAATATCATGAGCTACACTGAAAAAACCAGGGATCTCTACCAGGCACAGCTGGCAGAGATAAAAAGCGCCGGCATTTTCAAGGAGGAGCGGTTCATCCACAGCGCACAGGCTGCCGATATTGAAGTCGAGTTCCCCACAGGTTCTGACCTTAAAAAAGTCATTAACATGTGCTCGAACAACTACCTTGGCCTCTCGAGCCACCCTGATGTGATCAAGGCAGCTCATGACGGACTTGGGAACAGGGGTTACGGCATGTCTTCCGTTCGTTTTATATGCGGAACACAGGATATTCACCGGGAGCTGGAAAACAGGGTTACCGCATTTCTCGGCACCGAAGACACAATCCTTTTCCCTTCATGCATGGATGCCAATGCCGGTGTTTTCGAAGCTATACTTACCAGTGAGGACATAATGATATCCGACAGGCTCGTTCATGCCTCAATAATAGATGGCATGAGGCTTTGCAGTGCACAGCACGATACCTTCAAGCACTCGAGCATGGAGCACCTGGAAGAGAAACTGCTGCTGCATGCTGACAAACGACTGAAGCTGGTTATCACTGACGGAGTCTTCTCAATGGATGGAGATACCGCCAGACTCGATGAAATGGTAAATCTGTGCGAGAAATACGGGGCAATGCTGCTTGTGGATGATTCGCATGCTACCGGTTTCATAGGGAAGACAGGGCGCGGCACACATGAGTTCTGCAATGTCTTCGGTAAGATTGACATCATAACCACGACATTCGGTAAAGCTCTTGGAGGAGCATCGGGAGGATGCGTCTCAGGAAGGAAGGAGATAGTTGATATGTGCAGGCAGAAGGCACGCCCCTACCTCTTTTCAAATACCATTGCACCGGTCATAGTATCAGGCGTGCTGAAGGTATTTGATATTCTCTCATCAAGCACAGAGAGACGCGACAAGCTTGAGAAAAACGCAGCCTACTGGCGGAAAGGACTTACAGAGGCAGGGTTTATCCTGAAAGACGGCAACACACCAATTGTTCCTGTAATGCTCTTCAATGCAAAACTGTCACAGGATTTTTCAAAGGATCTGTATAATGAGGGCATCTATGCGATAGGCTTCTTCTTCCCCGTTGTTCCCAACGGACAGGCGAGGATAAGGACCCAGATATCTGCCGGGCATGATATCACTCACCTTGACAAGGCTTTGTCTGCATTCATTAAAGTAGGCATCAAACATGGCATACTCGGGCTTACTAAAGACCAGATAATAGAAAAATACGGGCAATAACAACCTTCCTGCCGGATAGACAATCCTGTCAATTATTAAGCTGAGATGGATGATTATCATCATTGGATAATCGCTGTAAAACACCATCTTTGCATCCGTTTTTGTGAATAATATAATCAGATGTACAATAATTACCAGGATCATCTCGGTATCCAGCTCAGGGAGATAAAAGAGGCCGGGCTTTATAAGAACGAACGTGTTATTGTGTCGCCGCAGGGCGCTGAGATCACGCTTGATACCGGTCAGACAGTACTTAATTTCTGTGCGAACAACTACCTTGGGCTATCTGCCAGTAAAAAGCTGGTCGAAGCCGCAAAGCATGCTCTTGATACCCATGGTTACGGCATGTCGTCAGTACGGTTTATCTGCGGTACGGGCAATCTTCATAAAGACCTGGAAAAGAAGATAGCTGAGTTTTTCGGAACTGAAGACACCATTCTGTACGCGGCATGCTTTGATGCCAACGGCGGTGTCTTTGAACCGTTGCTTACAAGTGAAGACGCAATAATCTCAGACTCTCTGAATCATGCCTCCATCATTGACGGGGTACGCCTGTGCAAGGCACAGCGCTACCGGTATGAGAACGCTGACATGGAAGACCTTGAGACACAACTGCAGCTTGCACAGGAACAGCGTTTCCGGCTTATAGTTACCGACGGAGTGTTCTCAATGGACGGTAATGTGGCGCCGCTTGACAGGATCTATGAGCTGGCTAATAAATACAATGCCATGGTCATGGTTGATGAATGTCATTCAGCCGGTGTGGTAGGAAAAACAGGTCGCGGTGTTACAGAGCTCCATAATCTCAGGGGGAAAATCGAGATAATCACCGGTACCCTGGGCAAAGCCTTCGGCGGAGCCATAGGAGGCTTCACCACCGGAAGGAAAGAGATCATCGAGATGCTTCGCCAGCGCTCAAGACCGTACCTCTTCTCCAACTCCATTCCACCGATGGTGGCTGCTGCAGGGATAAAGATGCTTGAGATGATGACCGGAGACCAATGAGCTGCAGGACAAGCTTCATCTCAATACTGAATACTTTGTTGAGAAGATGCTGAAAGCAGGGTTTGACATTAAACCGACACAGTCGGCCATCTGCGCCGTGATGCTGTATGACGCGAAGCTCTCACAGGCGGTGGCTGCCAGGCTTCTTGATGAAGGTATTTATGTGACAGGTTTCTATTATCCGGTTGTGCCCAAGGGCCAGGCACGTATCAGGGTGCAGCTCTCGGCTGCTCATGAGAGAGAACATCTGGACAAGGCAGTTGAGGCTTTTACGAAAGTCGGGCGGGAGCTTGGAGTTTTAAAGTAAAGCATAATATTTATCTTGCTTTTTTAGTCTAACTTGTTGCTGTAAAACCAATAATACCCGGATTATGAAAACTCTATTCTCACAAAAAAGTTTCTTGCTTTCAGTAGCTGTACTCATTCTCTTGTTGATCACAGGTTGTGCCCGGTATGAAGAGGTTGGCCAATGCCTTACCGGCCACACATATGGTTTCTTCGGTGGTCTGTGGCATGGGTTTATCGCTCCGTTTGATCTTATAGGTATGCTTTTCAGTGAAAAGATCACCATGTATGCACAAAATAACAACGGAGGCTTCTATGCACTGGGGTTCATTCTTGGCAGTGGCGGCTGGGGTTTCCTTGGAGGCAGGGGAATGCGGAGAGCCAAAAAATAATATTGACGAAATAAAGATAAATTGAAAAATAATTTGGTTTGTAATAAAATTGTGTACTTTTGACCCTCAATTATTAACGAAAAAGTGATGAAATCTGTATTATATATTATTGCCCTCATTCTCATTGCCACAGGCAGTTGATCCGGGAATAATATGTAACACTATAAGTATACAGAAGCTTTCCGGAAACCCGGGAAGCTTTTTTTTATAATGTGTTTTTGAACTTATGAAGAACCAACTCAGGAGTGCAATAACGGTCACCGGCAGGAACATGGCCGGTGCAAGAAGTCTCTGGCGGGCTAACGGCATGCAGGAAGAACACTTCGGAAAACCGGTTATTGCTATTGTCAACTCATTTTCCCAGTTCGTTCCGGGACACGTTCATCTTCACAAGATTGGTCAGATCATAAAAGATGAAATCGGGAAACATGGCCTCTTCGCCGCTGAATTCAATACTATCGCAATTGATGACGGCATTGCCATGGGCCACGAAGGAATGCTCTATTCTCTGCCTTCCAGGGAACTCATTGCCGATAGTGTCGAATACGTGTGCAACGCGCATCGGGCAGATGCAATGATCTGTATCAGTAATTGCGACAAGATCACTCCCGGCATGCTGATGGCTGCCATGAGGCTTAATATCCCGGCGGTGTTTGTTTCAGGCGGCCCGATGGAGGCCGGGAAAATCCAACGGCAGGACCCTCGACCTGATTGATGCCATGGTGTCAGCGGCTGACAGCGCCGTGAGTGACAAGGAGCTGAATGATATTGAAATGGCTGCATGTCCTACCTGTGGCTCTTGTTCAGGCATGTTCACGGCGAATTCAATGAATTGCCTGAATGAAGCGCTGGGTCTGGCCCTTCCGGGAAACGGAACAATAGTGGCCACACATCAGAACCGGATGAGACTCTTTCAAAAAGCTGCCGCGCTGATAGTGGATCTTGCAAACAAGTACTACTTTGAAGGTGATGATTCTATTCTTCCAAGATCAATAGCAACCAGGGAGGCATTTAAAAACGCCATGTCACTTGACATTGCAATGGGGGGATCAACAAATACAGTTCTTCACCTTCTGGCAATCGCACATGAAGCCGGTGTTGATTTTACAATGAAGGATATTGATGAGCTTTCCCGCTCAACACCCACCATATGCAAGGTCTCTCCCAGCTCACATTACCATATCCAGGATGTAAATCGTGCCGGAGGCATTTTTGCCATTCTTGGGGAATTAGAGCGAAACAATCTGATAGACAGCTCTGTAAGAAGGATAGATTATCCATCTCTTCATGAGGCGATTTCTGACTGGGATATTTCGGGAGAAAAGGCATTACCTCTCGCATCTGACTATTTCCGGAGCGCTCCGGGAATGAAGAGAAGTCTTGAAATGGCATCTCATGACACTCTTTACGACACACTTGATACTGACAGGAAAAACGGATGTATAAGAAGTGTGAAACATCCCTACAACAAGGAAGGCGGTCTTGCAGTCCTTTACGGAAACATTGCAAAAAACGGATGTATTGTTAAGACAGCAGGCATCGATCCCTCAATCTTTACTTTTTCAGGTCATGCGGTGCTCTTCGAATCCCAGGAAGATGCTGTGGAAGGAATCCTGAATGATATTGTGAGACCGGGAGATGTGATCGTGATCAGGTACGAAGGTCCGAAAGGAGGACCCGGTATGCAGGAGATGCTCTATCCTACATCTTACCTGAAATCAAAAGGTCTCGATAAGAAATGTGCGTTAATAACCGATGGCCGTTTTTCAGGAGGTACATCCGGATTGTCTGTCGGCCATGTTTCTCCGGAGGCTGCCGCAAGAGGAGAAATTGCAATTCTCAGAACAGGAGATCAGATTGAGATTGACATAGAAAACCGGAAAATAAATGTAAGCCTTTCTGAAACTGAGATTCTTAAAAGGCATAAAGAGGAAGAAGCAAAAGGAGAAATGGCCTACAGACCAGAAAATCGCCGGCGTGAGATATCGACTTCACTTAAAGCATATGCTGCAACAGTCAGCTCTGCTGACAAGGGAGCGGTAAGGATTATCTGAAGCACATGGCTTAAGTCAGGCAATTGGCAATAGGCAATAGGCAGTAGTGGAGCATAAGGACAAAAGAATGATGATTAAGTCAGAGTTAAAATGAAGAAGAACAAAGATTTAAATATTAAAGTAGTACCCGGTAACGGTCAGGAGCAGATTTCAGGTGCTGAAGCACTTCTCAAGTGTCTTATTGAGGAAGGTGTGGACACTATATTCGGATATCCCGGAGGTGCTATCATGCCCGTCTATGACAAACTGCTTGATTATGAAGATAAGCTCCGGCATATACTTACCCGTCATGAACAGGGAGCTGCACATGCAGCCCAGGCTTATGCAATGGTGACCGGAAAGCCCGGGGTCTGTTTCGCAACATCCGGTCCCGGCGCAACAAACCTGGTAACAGGTATTGCAAATGCCTTCCTTGATTCAATTCCCGTTGTCTTCATAACTGCACAGGTTGTATCAAACCTGATAGGTACAGACGCATTCCAGGAGACAGATATTCTTGGTGTTTCCATGCCGGTAACAAAATGGAACTGCCAGGTCAAAAGGCCGGAGGATATACCCGACACAATAGCAAAAGCCTTTTATATTGCAAAATCAGGCCGTCCCGGACCGGTGCTGGTTGATGTGGCTAAAGACGCACAGGTTGAAAAACTCAGTTTCAGATACAGAAAATGTGAATACCTGAGAAGCTATAACCCCAGGATACCATTGCATACCAGGGAGATAGAATCAGCAGCCATTATGATCAACCATGCTGAAAAACCACTTATTCTTGCCGGGCCATGGAGTTCTTCTTTCAGGGGCGGAGAATGAACTTAAAGAATTTGCCGAGAAAACCGGAATTCCTGTTGCCCTTACCCTTCTTGGTCTCTCAGCCTTTCCCTATGGTCACAGATTATATGCAGGGATGCTTGGCATGCACGGCAACTTCGGCCCTAATGTTCTTACCAATCAGGCTGACCTTATAATTGCCGTGGGAATGCGTTTTGATGACCGTGTAACAGGTAACCTGAAAAAATATGCAAAGAATGCAAGGATAATTCATATCGAGATTGACGAAGCAGAGATCAATAAAAATGTACAGGTCGATCTTGAAATAAATAATGATGCCCGCGAAGTGTTACGCCACCTGATACCACTTGTGAAAGAAAACTCATTTGCACGATGGATAAGGGAATTCAGGATATGCGATAAAACAGAATATGAGAAAGTAATCAGGTCCGAGACAGAACCTGAATCCGGCGAGATCAGAATGGGTGAGGTCGTCCGCCTGGTGTCAGACCTGACACACGGAGATGCAATAATTGTCACCGATGTGGGGCAAAACCAGATGTCTGCCGCCCGGTATTATAAATTCAAAAATCCAAACAGCCTGGTGACATCCGGTGGCATGGGAACAATGGGCTTTGGACTGCCGGCATCAATAGGCGCCAAAATCGGAAGACCTGATAAACAGGTTGTGGTTTTCCTCGGTGACGGCGGTTTCCAGATGACAATCCAGGAGCTTGGAACCATTCTTCAGTATCAGATCCCTGTTAAGATAATTATCCTGAACAACAGCTTTCTCGGTATGGTGAGACAGTGGCAGGATATGTTCTACAATAAACGATATGCCTCAACCGCTCTCGTTAATCCTGATTTCCTTAAGATAGCCGAGGGATTTAATATTGCCTCCAGGAGAGTGTCGGAAAGAAAGGATCTTAAAAAAACACTGGCTGAGATGCTTGCGGTTGATGCGCCTTACCTGGTTGATGTAACCATAAACAAGGAAGCAAATGTAATGCCTATGGTTGAACCGGGTTCATCAGTCTCTGATATAAGATTGACAAATTAAAACAGTTAGAACATGAAAAATGAATATACCCTGTCGCTATTTACCGAAAATCATATCGGCATACTGAACCAGGTAACAATAATACTTACCAGGAGGCAGATAAATATCGAGAGTATAACAGCCTCCGAATCTGCAGTCCCCGGTGTGCATCTGTGGACCCTGGTGGTCATTACCACTCCGGAAATGGTCAGGAAGATCGCCCGGCAAATGGAAAAGCTGGTGGATGTGCTGAAGGTCTTTGTGCACACATCCGATGAAATAATTTATCAGGAAATCGCAATGTTTAAAGTTGCCACCCGTGGATTAATGTCGGGAAATATAATTGATCATGTTGTACGCGGACATCATGCACGAATACTGGAGGTTACTCCCGAATATATGGTTGTCGAAAAAACCGGGCACAAATCTGAAATAGCCGAGCTCCTCCGTCAGCTCGAGCCTTACGGAGTCCTTCAGTTTGTACGATCAGGACGAGTGGCAATCACAAGGCAGGTCAGGGAATTAAATTCTTACCTGAAGGAGATGGACGAGGCAAAGCGCCCGGAACCGCAGGAAGCTGAGATAGACAATTAAGAAGAAATAATAATCAAATAACCGGAAATCATGGCAAAAATCAATTTTGGTGGCGTCACCGAGAACGTTGTAACAAGGGAGGAATTCCCTCTCTCAAGGGCCCGTGAAGTCTTAAAAAATGAAGTAATAGCCGTAATCGGATACGGCGTCCAGGGTCCCGGACAGTCGCTTAACCTGAAAGATAACGGTCTTAATGTAATTGTCGGACAGAGGAAGAACTCTTCTTCCTGGGAAAAAGCGATCAGCGACGGATGGGAAGAAGGAAAGGATCTTTTCGAAATTGAAGAGGCGTGCACAAGAGGCACAATCATTCAATACCTGCTTTCTGATGCCGGGCAAATTGCTTCATGGCCGGTGGTCAGGAAGCACCTTACGAAGGGAAAAGCTCTTTATTTTTCTCACGGTTTCGGAATCACATTCAATGACCAGACCGGTATTGTACCGCCGGCTGATGTTGACGTGATCCTGATTGCACCCAAAGGTTCGGGGACATCCCTGCGCCGGCTTTTCCTTGAAGGAAAAGGCCTCAATTCAAGCTATGCAGTTTATCAGGATGCCACAGGAAAAGCGAGGGACAGGGTATTTGCGCTGGGCATCGGAGTAGGCTCAGGCTATCTTTTTGAAACCGATTTCAGGAAGGAAGTGTACAGCGACCTTACTGGAGAAAGAGGTGTTCTGATGGGCGCCATAGCCGGAATTATGGAGGCTCAGTACACCCTACTGCGAAAAATGGGGCATTCCCCGTCCGAAGCTTTTAATGAAACTGTCGAGGAATTATCACAGAGCCTTCTTCCGCTTGTTGCTGAAAACGGAATGGACTGGATGTATGCAAATTGCTCAACAACAGCGCAGAGAGGTGCTCTCGACTGGAAAAACAGGTTTCGCGATGCAGTTGCTCCTGTATTTGACAATCTGTATGCAAGCGTAGCCAGCGGCAATGAAGCCCGGATAACAATCGAAGCAAACAAACAGCCTGATTACCGGAAAAAGCTGGCCGCTGAACTTGACGAACTTCACAATTCAGAAATGTGGCAGGCAGGTGCAATGGTCAGAAAACTCAGGCCCGGAAAATAGACATGGCAAAAAACACGAAGATGAGCGACAGGATAATAATTTTTGACACCACCCTCAGGGACGGGGAGCAGGTTCCCGGGTGCCAGCTTAATACAATCGAAAAAATTGAAGTCGCCCAGGCTCTTGAAGCGCTTGGTGTCGATGTCATTGAGGCTGGATTCCCTGTCTCAAGCCCCGGAGATTTCAAATCCGTGGTTGAGATTTCGAAAGCAATCTCTGAGCCCGTGATCTGCGCATTGACAAGGGCTGTGAAAAAAGATATTGAGGTTGCCGCAGAGGCTCTTCAGTATGCAAAAAAGAAGCGTATCCATACGGGTATAGGAACCTCGCCCTTTCATATTAAGTACAAACTTAAAACAACACCCGAGGAGACGATAAAGAGAGCTGTGGATGCCGTTAAGTATGCAAAGAAATTTGTCGAGGATGTGGAGTTTTACGCTGAAGACGCCGGAAGGAGTGAAAACGAATACCTGGCCAGGGTAATTGAAGCTGTGATAAAAGCCGGCGCAACAGTTGTCAATATACCGGACACTACCGGATACTGTCTCCCGGAAGAATATGGTGAGAAGATCCGTTTCCTGAAAGAAAATGTGCCGAATATCGGGAAAGTCATTATTTCAACCCACTGCCATAATGACCTGGGGATGGCTACAGCAAACACAATGATGGGTGTCATTAACGGAGCCAGACAGGTCGAAGTGACAATCAACGGTATCGGTGAGAGAGCGGGAAACACTTCACTCGAGGAGGTGGCAATGATAATCAAAAGCCACCACAACCTTAACCTCACAACAAACATAAATTCAAAACTCATCTTCAGCACAAGCCGGCTTGTATCCACCCTGATGAGCATGCCGGTGCAGGCCAATAAAGCCATTGTCGGCCGGAATGCATTTGCACATTCATCCGGAATTCATCAGGACGGGGTAATCAAAAACAGGGAGAACTATGAAATAATTGACCCGGTGGAAGTCGGAGTTAAAGAATCTTCAATCATTCTTACAGCACGAAGCGGAAGGGCGGCCCTTAATCACCGGCTCGAGCTGCTCGGGCTGAAGTTTGGTAAGGAGGAGCTTGATGACATCTATCATCGCTTCCTGCTTCTGGCCGACAAGAAGAAGGAGATTAACGATGAAGATATAAGGATCCTTTCAGGTGAGGTTTTCAAGGGAGAAAAAGCGCTTAAGCTGGAACGGTTGCAGGTTACATGCGGAAAATCAATGATACCGGTAGCTACAGTATGCATCAGGATAAACGGGGAAATACATACTTCCACCTCATCAGGCAACGGACCTATCGATGCTGCATTTACGGCGGTCAGACAACTGATCAGCAAAACAGTGCATCTCGAAGAGTTTTTGATTCAGGCTATTACAAAAGGCAGCGACGATATCGGGAAAGTTCATATACAGGTTGAGCACCAGGGTAAAACCTACTACGGGTTCTCTGCCAATACAGATATAATCACAGCTTCAGTGGAGGCTTTTATTGACGCTATCGATAAGATCAAGTAACCGCCAGTCCCCTGAAGATGGCTATTAAAATGTAATCTATAAATGGAGGCAAAGACACTTTTTGATAAGATCTGGGATGATCATGTGGTGAGTCACATTGACGGAGGCCTTGATGTGCTGTATATTGACCAGCATTTTATTCATGAGGTCACCAGCCCCCAGGCTTTCAGCGGCCTTTATAACAGAGGAATAAAGGTTGTTAGACCGGAGAAGACTCTTGCTGTTGCCGATCACAATATCCCAACTATAAATCAGGATAAGCCGATAAAAGACGAACTGTCAAGGAACCAGGTTGCGCAGCTTACAGAAAACTGTAAGAGTTACGGTATTGAGCTGTTCGGGCTTAACCATCCTAAAAACGGCATTGTTCATGTAATTGGCCCGGAACTTGGCTATACACGCCCGGGAATGACTATTGTGTGTGGTGACAGCCATACCTCGACCCATGGGGCGTTTGGAGCGATTGCATTTGGTATCGGAACAAGCGAGGTTGAAATGGTGCTTGCCACGCAATGCATCATTCAGGCCAGACCCAAAAGAATGAGAATCACTGTCAACGGGGAACTTCAGAAAGGTGTGACCTCCAAAGATATTATCCTGTA
Source organism: uncultured Bacteroidales bacterium (assembly GCA_963719235.1). Classification (GTDB taxonomy): domain Bacteria; phylum Bacteroidota; class Bacteroidia; order Bacteroidales; family VadinHA17; genus SR-FBR-E99. The sequence continues at coordinate 51,695 of CAVRBS010000027.1, read as the reverse complement.
TTTAATATCCCGGATCTCAACAGGCGGTGCCACAGGCTTTTTTGTCGAATACAGCGGTACTGCGATAAAGGATCTGAGCATGGAAGCCCGGATGACAATATGCAATATGAGCATCGAGATGGGCGCACGTGGCGGACTAATAGCACCGGATGAAACAACATTTAAGTATCTAAAGGGACTTCCCTCTTTCCCCGGAAACTTCAGACCGGTTGATTCTTTTAAAAATTGGGAAAAGCTGAAGAGTGATAATGAAGCTGAATTCGACAGTGAACTGGAATTCAATGCTGATAAAATAAAACCCATGATCACGTATGGCACCAATCCGGGCATGGGAATGGCGATAGATGATAATATTCCGGCAATCGAAAAGATCGGGAGCGAAGCTTCGGCATCATTCCTTAAATCTCTTGCCTATATGGGATTCAAGCCGGGAATGAAGATTTTGGGACACCCCGTTGATTATGTCTTCGTCGGAAGCTGTACAAACGGAAGAATTGAAGATTTAAGGGCATTTGCACAGGTGGCCAGGGGAAGAAAAAAGGCTCCCAATATAACAGCCCTGATTGTTCCGGGCTCTAAAATGGTTGAACAGCAGGCAATCAGCGAGGGACTGGTTGAAATTCTCAATGACGCGGGATTTGAACTGAGACAACCCGGATGTTCTTCATGCCTCGCCATGAATGAAGATAAGATCCCTTCAGGGAAATATGCCGTATCAACTTCCAACCGGAACTTTGAGGGAAGACAGGGCCCGGGAGCAAGAACACTCCTTGCAAGCCCGCTGACGGCTGCTGCGGCTGCAGTTACTGGCATGATAACAGACCCCAGGGAATTAATCAGTTGACAAAACTCCATCGAAAAATCCGACATAATGAAAGCCAAATTCGATATTCTTAATTCAACCTGCGTCCCGCTACCTTATGAAAACGTGGATACTGATCAGATTATCCCGGCAAGGTTTCTGAGCTCAACATCGAGGGAAGGTTTCGGCGAAAATTTGTTCCGTGACTGGAGATTCGATAAATCAGGAAAGAAAAATGCGGAGTTTATCCTGAATAACCCTGAATACAGTGGAAAAATCCTTGTAGCAGGTAAAAACTTCGGATGCGGCTCAAGTCGTGAACATGCCGTTTGGGCTGTTTATGACTATGGTTTCAGGGCAGTAGTATCAAGCTTTTTTGCAGATATTTTCCGGAATAATGCGCTCAACAACGGCCTTCTGCCTGTGGTTATACCTGAAAAATTACTGGCAGACCTTCTGGAACTTATTAAGGAAAAACCTGAAACAATAGTGCAGATAGACCTGCAACAACAGCTGGTAACGATTCCCGCTATCGGAGAATCTTCACGGTTTGAGATAAATCCATTCAGGAAAGAGTGTCTGTTGAAAGGTCTTGATGATATTGAATACCTTCTTGGTATTAAGAGTCTTATAACAGACTATGAAATCAAAATGAGTGCAGATGAGAATCGAAATAATTGACACAACCCTGCGGGACGGAGAACAGACCCAGGGCGTTTCATACCCTCCTCTCGAAAAACTCCATATTGCAACACTTTTGCTTAAAGATGTGAAGGTAGATCATCTTGAAGTAGCATCCGCACGGGTTTCCTCCGGAGAATTTGAAGCTATAAGCAAGATCACGGAATGGGCTCGCCAGAATGATCTCCTAGGTAAAATCGAGGTACTTGGTTTTGTTGACGGAGAGCTGTCCCTTAACTGGATTAATGATACCGGCTGCAAAGTTGTCAATCTGCTTTGCAAGGGATCGTTGCGTCACCTCGAGAAACAACTTCGCAAAACTCCAGCTCAGCATGTCAGTGATATTAAGGAAATTATCGCCAGGGCAGGTGAACTTGATATGCAGGTCAACATCTATCTGGAAGACTGGTCTAACGGAATGATCTTTTCGGAAGATTACGTTTATTTCATGATGGATTCACTTAAAGATGAGAGGATAATAAGGTTTATGCTTCCCGATACACTTGGAATACTTAATCCGGAACAGACCTTCAATTTCTGCAGAAAGATGATTGATAAATATCCTTCATTACATTTTGATTTTCATGCGCACAACGATTATGACCTTGCCGTTGCCAATGTTTTCGCTGCGGTAAAGGCAGGTGTTCACGGAATACATACTACGGTGAATGGCCTGGGTGAAAGAGCCGGTAATGCACCTCTTTCCAGTGTCATCGGGGTCTTGCGTGATCATCTTGAAGCAGAGACAGGTGTTAACGAGTTTGAGATCACCAGGGTCAGCAAGATAGTGGAAACATTCAGCGGGATACGTATTCCTGTAAACAAACCTATTATCGGTGAGAATGTGTTTACCCAGACATCAGGCGTTCATGCTGACGGCGACAGCAAGGACAACCTTTACTTTAATAACCTCCTTCCTGAACGTTTCGGAAGAAAAAGGAAATACGCCCTGGGAAAACAGTCAGGGAAGGCGACAATCAGAAAGAACCTTGAAGAATTCGGCCTGGTACTCAATGCCGAATCACTGAATAAGGTGACTCAAAGAGTTATTGAACTCGGAGATAAAAAGGAAAATGTAACAACTGATGATCTGCCATTTATCATTTCCGATGTCCTTGGTGACGCCTCAATCGACTATAAGATCTTCATTAAAAATTATTCCCTCTCACTGTCGTATGGATTGAAGCCATTTGCCAGCGTTCAGATAGAAATAAACGGTAATCTTTATCAGGAAACATCTTCGGGTGACGGACAATATGATGCATTTATGAAGGCAATCAGGATTATATATGACAAACTGGGAAAGGAAATTCCCTTGCTGACTGATTACCAGGTGTCTATTCCGCCGGGCGGGAAGACTGACGCGCTGGTTGAAACAGTCATAACATGGAATCACCAGGGAAAGGAGTTCAGAACAAAAGGACTCGATGCCGATCAGACAGAATCGGCAATAAAGGCTACCGAAAAAATGCTGAATATCATTGAGAATAATGAAAATGCATTAAATGGAAAAACACTAATAAATACAACACATGAATTTTAACATCGCAGTTTTACCTGGTGATGGTATTGGTCCTGAAATTATAGAACAGGCAAAGAAAGTTGTCCTGGCTGTCTGCAAGAGATTTAATCATTCGGCCGTTTTCAACTTTGGACTTGTGGGTGCAACAGCTATTGATCAAACCGGAACTCCTTTGCCTGATAAAACCCTTGACCTTTGCAAATCGTCAGATGCAGTTCTTTTCGGAGCTATCGGCCATCCAAAATATGATAATGATCCCTCGGTTATGGTAAGGCCTGAGCAAGGTCTTCTTGCCATGCGAAAAGAACTTGGCCTTTATGCAAATATCAGACCTGTAACCACCTTCCCTGCTTTGATAGATAAATCTCCCCTTAAAAGAGAGATCGTGCAGGGAGCAGATATTATAATAGTAAGAGAACTTACAGGAGGAATCTATTTCGGAAAACCTCAGGGCAGATCTGAAGATGGAAACACTGCTTATGATTCGTGTGTTTACAGCCGTTATGAGATAGAACGCGTTGTAAGGCTTGCCTGTGATTATGCAATGTCACGTACTCATAAAATTACAGTCGTTGACAAGGCTAATGTTCTGGCAACATCAAGGCTATGGCGGGAGACTGCAACTGAAACAGCAAAGGCATACAGGGATATCACGGTTGATTTTATGTTTGTCGATAATGCTGCAATGCAGCTGATACAAAATCCTAAAAGATTTGATGTTATTGTAACTGAAAATATGTTCGGGGATATCCTTTCTGATGAAGCAAGCGTTATAACCGGATCGCTGGGATTGCTGCCATCAGCATCTGTCGGATTGTCAACATCAGTATTTGAACCGATACATGGTTCTTACCCACAGGCAACAGGAAAGAATATTGCAAACCCTATCGGCACAATACTCTCTGCAGCTATGATGTTTGACCTTGCATTCAGGCTGAAAGAAGAGGCTGAAGTGATAAAGAGGGCCGTCGAAAAATCAATTGAGGATAATTTTGTTACTGAAGACCTCAGCAAGGCCAATCCAAAATCGACTTCGGAAGTGGGTGACTGGATCAGCGATTTTATTCTTAAGAATTGAAAGAATACTTGGTCAGTAAATCAGGTGAAAATCAACAATATCTCATTAATTCATATCATCCGATTTGTTTTGTTCAAAATTCCATTATTTTTGTAAGCCAATAAGACAACAAAATGAATAGCATACACAGGAATTTTAACCTCTCTTACTGTTTCTGGTTTTATTTTGAAAGCAGATAAGGGGATTTTTGTGTACAGATAATAGAAATTAGATGAAAGCAAGGGCCCCGGAAAGAGGCCCTTTTTTGTTAACAGACTTTGAAATGAAAATAGCGATACAGGGAGAGAAAGGAAGTTTTCATGATGTGGCTGCAAGGCAATATTTCGGATCTGAGACAATAGAATTAGTGGAATGTCCGACATTTGACATGACCGTCAATGCTGCAAAACAGGGAAGTGCCGAGTTTGCAGTCATGGCCATCGAAAATGCACGGTCAGGAAGTATTCTCTACAATTACACACTTTTAAGGGAATCCGGCCTGAAGGTGTTTGGCGAACATAATGTCAGAATAAAGCAGAATCTTATGGCTCTTCCCGGCCAGCAGATAACAGATATCAGGGAAATAAGGTCACACCCGATAGCACTTGCTCAGTGCATGGAATTTCTTAACCAGTATCCCGGAATAATCCTTATTGAGAGCGCCGATACCGCTGGCAGTGCAAGAATTATTAGTGAAACCAACCTTTATGGTGTCGCTGCAATAGGTCCCTCAATTGCTGCAAAAATTCATGGCCTGAACATACTAGCAGAAGGTATTGAGACGTACAAAAAGAATTACACCCGGTTTCTTGTCATTGGCAATAAGAAAAATCAGAATAATGGAGGAAACAAAATATCTGTTTGTTTTGCCACCGGCCACAAACCCGGTTCCCTGGCTGCCGTGCTGGTTCTGCTTGCTGAGATGAATATTAATCTGTCCAAGATTCAATCCGTCCCGCGTTTGAACGGTGAGTGGGAATATATGTTTTACCTTGACCTTGAGTTAAGTAATAACACAAGCGTGGGGATGGTTGAAAAAGCTTTGGAAAAACACACCAGCAACCTGGAAGTGCTGGGAGTTTATAATAAAGATAACATGCTATATGAAAGTTAAACCTGCTGACCGCACACTCAGTGTGCAGGAATACTATTTTTCACAGAAGCTCAGGCAGATTGACCAGATGAGGAAAGCCGGAGCGAATGTGATCAGTCTTGGGATAGGTAGTCCCGATCAGGCTCCGTCAGAAAATACTGTCAAACGACTTAATGAGGAAAGTATCAAACCCACCTCACATGGCTACCAGAGCTATATCGGAATTCCCGAATTGCGGAAAGCATTTGCCGACTGGTATAAAAAATATTTCGGGGTGGAACTCAATCCTGACAATGAGATACTTCCGCTAATGGGCAGCAAGGAGGGAATAATGCACATCAGCATGGCCTTTGTCAACCAGGGTGATGAAGTCCTTATTCCTGACCCCGGTTATCCGACTTACTCCTCTGTTACAAATCTTGTCGGTGGCAAGATCAGGTACTATGAGCTTGATGAAAAAACGGGCTGGATGCCTGACCTGCAAGCCCTTGAACTCCTTGACCTGAGCAAGGTGAAATTAATGTGGCTGAACTATCCGCACATGCCTACCGGAACACTGGGATCGTTTAGACTTTTTGAAAAACTGGTAGCTTTTGCTGACACGCACTCCATCCTGATCTGCAATGACAATCCATACAGCTTCATATTAAACAGGAATTATGTCAGTCTTTTGTCAGTCGACGGCGCAAAAGAGGTTGCTCTTGAGCTGAACTCCCTCAGCAAATCTCACAACATGGCCGGATGGCGTATTGGTATGGTGGCAGGCCACAGTGAATACCTGAAGAGCATACTCAGGGTAAAAAGCAATATGGACTCTGGGTATGTTCCTGCCAATCCAGAAGGCTGCTGCCGAGGCGCTCAGCAACCCGCCGGAATGGTATGAACAGATTAACCTGGTTTATGAAAAGCGTCGTAAGAAAGTTGAGGAGATTATGGACATCCTCGGTTGCAGGTTTGACAAAAACCAGGTCGGGCTGTTTGTGTGGGGCCGCATACCTGAATCCGTTGCCAGCTGCGAGGATTACGTGGAAGAGATTCTGAATAAGGCAAATGTTTTCATCACCCCGGGATTTATTTTCGGGAGCAAGGGAGATCGTTATATCCGCATTTCATTGTGTGCCGGTGAAGATTTGCTGGAAGAGGCCAAAAAGAGAATTTCCTCTTACACTGACTTCGTTAACCTGAAATCAAATTCAAGAAAATGAAAATCGCTGTTATTGGAATAGGTCTTATAGGAGGATCGATGATGATAGACCTTCGCAAACGTGGTTTTGCCGAACATATAATCGGCGTTGATACCAATCTTCAGCATCAGAATATCGCAAAGCTCTGCGGACTTGTCGATGAAATTGACACTCTGGAAAATGCGATTGACAGAAGTGATCTGATCATACTGTGTACTCCGGTGGATGCAAACTGTAAAATGCTGCCTCTTATCCTTGACAGGATAGACGGAACCTCAAAGGTGGTAACAGATATGGGCTCGACAAAAGGAAGCATTTCAAAGATATCGGAACATCATCCCAAACGTGGCAGGTATGTAGCCGCGCATCCGATGGCAGGAACCGAATATTCCGGTCCCCTGGCAGCCATCGGCAGGCTCTTCGATTACAAGCCTGCCATTATATGTGATCCTGAGCGCTGTGACCGTGATGCACTTGAACTGGTTGAAAAGATGCTGACGACGCTTAATATGCGTATCGTATATATGAAATCGTCAGATCATGATACACATGTCGCCTACGTATCTCATATTTCGCATATCACTTCCTTCTCGCTGGCCCTGACTGTTCTTGATAAGGAACACGAGGAGCAGAATATCCTGACTCTTGCAGGCGGTGGTTTTGAAAGCACGGTGCGTCTTGCAAAAAGCAACGCTGAAACCTGGGCTCCGATCTTTCTTGAGAATTCCAAATTCATACTTGAGGTTATTGATACCTATACTGAAAAAATGAGTTTGTTCAGGAAGATGATCGCCGAAAGAGACATGGACGGCCTGAAAGAGCTTATGGATGAGGCCAACAAAATCAGGAAGATACTTAACTAATTAACTGACAGTATCATGGAAACCGCATTAAATACATTGCCCATACAGGAATGGAAAGGGTATAAAAACCGCCCGTTCCTTATCTCAGGCCCATGCAGCGCCGAGACTGAGGAACAGGTGATAAAGACAGCCCGCCAGCTGGCTCAGCTAAACACAGTGAACATTTTCCGTGCCGGGATATGGAAACCGCGTACACGTCCTGATTCATTCGAGGGAGTTGGATCGGAGGGACTGAGATGGCTCAGGAATGTCAAACAGGAAACAGGGCTTCTTGTCGGTACCGAGGTAGCAAATGAAAAGCATGTTTATGAGGCTCTTAAATATGGTATTGATATGCTGTGGATCGGGGCCAGAACATCTGTTAATCCGTTCACCGTACAGGAAATATCCGATGCCCTGAAAGGTGTCGATGTGATTGTGCTTGTCAAAAATCCCGTTAATCCTGAAATTGAACTTTGGATAGGAGCTATCGAACGCATAGCGAAGGCCGGAATTAAGCATCTTGGAGCTATTCACCGTGGCTTTTCCACCTATGAGAAGACAAGCTACAGGAACCAGCCTAACTGGCAGCTTCCCATCGAGCTTCGTCACCGCATGCCTGAACTTCCGCTCATCTGTGACCCCAGTCATATTGCCGGATCAAGGGAATTTCTGAGGGAAATCTCCCAGAAAGCGCTGGATCTGAACTTTGACGGCCTTATGATCGAGTCTCATATCGATCCTGACAAAGCATGGAGCGACGCGGCTCAACAGGTTACCCCGGAGGTCTCCGGGACCTTTTAAGCAAGCTGGTCATACGTAATCCTGTTGCATCAGATCCCAAACTGCTGGATATTCTGGGAGAATTGCGCCAGCAGATTGATCTCTTTGATGAACATCTGCTCGATCTGCTGGAAAAGCGCATGAAAGTAGCGGAGACCATCGGGCAGTACAAGAAAGAGAACAACATCACCATTCTCCAGCCTACCCGCTGGGATGAAATAATAAACAGGGTTATGAGCAAGACGGGGGCCAAAGGACTGAGCGCCGAATTTATTGATACAATTTTTAAAGCTATTCATCAGGAATCAATAAATCACCAGATGAAGATTATGAACAACGGAGAGAAAAAATAATGATACTTTGATAAGTGATTATTACAGCCATATTTATGCTATGAACAAATAATTACTATTTTTGTAGCGAACCAGGAAGACATGTTATTAAACACATTACATCATCATCATTTTCATACTTGCACTCAGGCGAGGTAAGAATGGTGTAGTGTAACCATAAATATAATGAACCCGTCTGAGCAGATCAGGCGGTTTTTTTTTACCGTGGGGTTTGCTCAGATAATAACGAAAGAGAAAATGAGCAAACTGAAAATTGCAATCCAGAAGAGCGGCAGGCTGAGCGAGAGCTCCCGCAAACTGTTCGAAGAATGCGGCATCAAGCTCTCAAACGGTGCCGGAACGTTGAAGATCGTAGCCAGTAACTTCCCCATTGAAATACTGTTTCTTCGCGATGATGATATACCGCAATATGTTGAGCAGGATGTAGCAGATATCGGGATCGTAGGAGAGAATATGGTTTTTGAAAAAAACAAGGAAGTGGATATCCTTGAACAGCTTGGCTTTGCCGGTTGCAGGCTAAGCCTGGCGATACCAAAGGAGGAGAACTACTCCGGTCACGGTTTTTTCATGAACAAGAGAGTGGCAACCAGCTATCCGCGGCTGCTGGGTGAATATCTTGCAGGTAATAATATTACGGCAATGGTGGAGGAGATCAGCGGGAGCGTTGAGATCGCTCCTGGCGTGGGGCTTGCCGATGCAATATGTGATATCGTGAGTTCGGGAAGCACTCTGCTTATGAACGGCCTGAAGGAGGTGGAGATAATAATGAAGAGCCAGGCAGTAGTTATTGCAAACAGGAACATTCTTCCTGATAAAAAGTTAATCCTGGAAAAACTGCTGTTCAGGATCAGGGCGGTAAAGAATGCCAGGGAGAACAAATATATCCTGCTGAATGCACCCCGTGAAGCCATAACAGAGATCTGCCAGATCCTGCCCGGAATGAAAAGCCCGACGATACTGCCCCTGGCAGAAGAGGGATGGTGCAGCCTGCACTCCGTAGTGAAAGAGGATGAATTCTGGGAGAGGATAGATCAGCTTAAAAATGCCGGAGCAGAAGGCATCCTGGTAATACCAATAGAAAAAATGGTACTGTGATGAAAACAATATTATACCCGCCGCAGGAAGAATGGAGCGACCTGTGCAGAAGGCCAGGGATCAGCAGAAATGACCTGGAAAACCTTGTGAAAAGCATCTTAAGCAGAGTAAGAGATGCCGGGGACAATGCCATCCGTGAATTCTCTGAGAAGTATGACGGTTTTGCTCCCGCGGCTCTGCAAGTGGAAGAAGAGGCAATAGCGGCAGCATCAGCAAGCATCCCGGAAGAACTGAAAGCAGCCATTGAGATGGCCAGGTTAAACATTGAAAAGTTCCACCTTCTGCCCGCCTCTGCAATAAAGGTGACGGAGAGTATCAGCGGTGTGAGATGCTGGAGCAGGGAGCTGCCGATAGAAAAGGTAGGACTCTATATACCCGGAGGAACTGCTCCGCTCTTCTCAACCGTGCTGATGCTTGCCATACCTGCTGCATTGGCAGGATGCACGGAGATAATCCTCTGTTCTCCTCCGGGAAGAAACGGTGAGATCGACCCTCTGATTCTCTATGCTGCTTCGGTTTCAGGGGTGAAAGCGATATACAGGGTCGGCGGTGCGCAGGCAATAGCTGCGATGGCCTACGGCACTGAGACTGTTCCGCAGGTGTATAAGATCTTCGGACCCGGAAATCAATACGTAACAAAAGCAAAAGAGCTGGTGCAGGCTGACGGCATTGCTGTTGACATGCCTGCAGGACCCAGCGAGGTGCTGATAATCGCAGATAAAACCTCCAATCCGCGGTTTGTGGCCGCGGACCTTCTCTCACAAGCTGAACATGGACCTGACAGCCAGGTAATAATGCTGACAGACAGCAGTGAGCTGATTGACCTGGTCAGAAACGAGGTGGCACTGCAGGTACAACACCTGAAGAGGAAAGATATAGCCTCAAAGGCTCTCGAAAACAGTGCCCTTATTTTGCTGAAATCGCCTTATGATTGCATCCGTTTCAGTAATATGTACGCCCCTGAACATCTTATTTTAACTGTTGCTGATTACAGTTCCCTGGCAGACAAAGTAATTAATGCGGGGTCTGTCTTTCTCGGAACGTACAGCTGTGAAAGCATCGGCGACTATGCAAGCGGCCCTAATCACACACTGCCTACAAATGGCTATGCAAAAAGTTTCAGCGGAGTGTCAACAGATAGCTTCATGAAGAAAGTCTTTTTCCAGGAGGTCACAGCCGAAGGGATAAGAAACTTAGGGCCGTCAGTAGAGTTAATGGCAGAGGCAGAAATGCTTGATGCCCATAAAAAAGCCGTTTCAATAAGATTAAAATCACTGAACAATGACTGATACTGAAAAACTCGTCAGAGACAATGTCAGAAAACTCATCCCCTACTCATGTGCAAGAGATGAGTACGGAGGCAGGGAGGGCATCTTTCTTGATGCCAATGAGAATCCCTTCGGCGACCTTAACAGGTACCCCGATCCCTATCACAGGGAACTGAGGTCGGAGCTCAGCCGACTGAAGGGGTTACCTGCGGAAAACATCTTCACCGGAAACGGCAGTGATGAGGTGATTGATCTCTGTTATCGTATTTTTTGCAACCCGGGCAGAGATAAAGCGCTGATGTTTTATCCTACATACGGTATGTATGAAGTTTCTGCAGCAGCAAATGACATTGAAGTCATAAAAGTCCCGCTCGATGAAAATTTCAATATCAGTATCAGTGCCGTTGAGCCATACTTCGATGATGAGAGGCTTAAGCTGATCTTCATTTGCTCGCCGAACAACCCGACCGGCAACAGCATGAACAGCAACGATATTGAGTTCATAATCCGCAACTTCAAAGGCATTGTAATAATTGATGAAGCATATATCGACTTCAGCGTGTACCCCTCCTTCAGTATTAAGATAATGCAGTATCCGAATCTCATTGTCATGCAGACTTTCAGCAAAGCTCTCGGGCTTGCAGCAGCAAGGATCGGGATGGCATTTGCGGGCCGGGAAATAATTAAGTACTTCTTCAGGATGAAGCCTCCCTACAATATAAGCACAGCAAACCAGGCTGCGGCTTTGAAAAAACTTGATGAGGTCAGTGAAAGCAGGGATCAGGTAAAGAGAATCATTGAAGAGAGGAGCCGGCTGGTTAAGAGCCTGGTAAAACTTAAGGTAGTGGAAAAGATATATCCCTCTGATGCCAACTTCCTGCTCGTAAGGGTTATGGATGCCGACTATATTTATGAAAGGCTGCTGGAGAAAGGAGTTATCGTCAGGAACCGGAGCAGGATTATCAGCAACTGCCTTCGCATAACAGTAGGTACTGAAGATGAAAACAGCAGGCTGATAAGTGAACTTGAAAAAATAACATTATGAAGAAAGTCCTCTTTATTGACAGGGACGGTACTATTATTTATGAACCGGCTGACTGGCAGATTGACAGCCTTGAAAAGCTTGAGTTTCTTCCAGGTGTGATAACGGCACTCTCCAGAATAGCCTGTGAGACTGATTTTGAACTGGTAATGGTTACAAACCAGGACGGTCTTGGGACGAATTCCTTCCCTGAGGCGACCTTCTGGCCGGTACAGAACAAGATGCTTTCGATACTGAAAGGTGAGGGGGTCATCTTTTCTGAGATCTTTGTAGACAGGTCGCTGCCTGAAGAAAACTCCCCTTCACGCAAACCCGGAACAGCCATGTTAACACGATACCTGGCACAAGGTGTTGACCTTGTCTCATCATTTGTCATCGGTGACAGAGAGTCAGATATTAAACTGGCAGAAAATCTGGGGTGCAGAGCCATTTGTCTCTCAGATAAAAAGAATGACCGGGCAGTTCTGACCACAACAGATTGGGATGAGATCTTCCGGCTTCTGAAGAGTATACCCAGAACTTCTTCCTTAACAAGAGAGACAAAGGAGACCAGGATAAGGGCAGAATTGAATCTTGATGGCTCAGGAAAATGCTCCATAAAAACAGGTATCGGGTTCTTTAACCATATGCTTGAACAATTTGCAAAGCACAGCGGAACAGATCTTTTTCTCGATGCAGAAGGGGATATTGATGTAGATGAACATCACCTGATTGAAGATGTTGGAATAGTCCTCGGAACAGCATTCAGTAGCGCACTCGGCAGCAAAAGGGGTATCGAAAGATATGGCTTCACACTCCCGATGGATGATGCCCTGGCACAGGTGGCAATTGACTTCGGAGGAAGACCATGGCTTGTATGGGATGTGGATTATAAATCAGAGTGTATCGGCAGTATGCCGACTGAAATGGTCTTTCATTTTTTTAAATCATTCTCTGACAACGCAAAGTGCAACCTTAATATAAAAGCAGAAGGCCAGAATGAGCACCATAAAACGGAAGCTCTGTTCAAGGCATTTGCAAAGGCGGTGAAAATGGCTGCAGCAAAGTCAGGCGGTAGTGATTTGCCGACAACGAAAGGAATTATATGATAGCTATCCTTAAATACAGTTCAGGCAATATCAGGTCTGTCAGCACGGCTCTTGACAGACTGGGCTACAAAAGTATCATCACCGATGACCCGGATGAGATATCATCTGCTGAAAAAATTATTATCCCCGGCGTGGGTGAAGCACGATCGGCAATGAAATATCTGAAGGAGAAAGAGCTTGATATACTGATCAGATCGCTGAGACAGCCCGTGCTGGGGATCTGCCTGGGACTGCAGCTAATGACAAAACATTCAGATGAAGGTGATACTGAGTGCATTGGTATCTTTGATACAGTTGTAAAGAGGTTTCCTCCCGGTAACAAGGTTCCCCACATGGGATGGAATAATTTCTCATCGCTGAGTCAAAGGGATTTGTTCCGTGGGATCATGATCGAAGACAACGTCTATTATGTGCACAGCTACTATGCTGATGTAACTCCTGACACCGTTGCCGTCTGCGATTACATACTCCCATTTAGTGCAGCAATGAAAAAAAATAACTTTTATGCCACCCAGTTCCATCCCGAAAAATCGGGAGAGACAGGTGCCCTGATACTGAAAAACTTCCTCGAGCTATGAGAATCATTGCAGCGATTGATCTGATCGACGGAGAGTGTGTAAGGCTCATCCAGGGAGATTATGATAAAAAGAAGACCTATGACAGGGACCCGCTTAAGGTTGCAAGACAGCTGGAGGATCATGGAATAAAATACCTGCATCTGGTTGACCTTGATGGCGCACGAACTAAAAAGATTGTGAATTATAACGTGCTTGAATCTATTGCAGGGTCAACGTCACTCAGGATTGATTTCAGCGGAGGGATCAGGTCTGATGACGACCTTAAAAGAGCGTTTGACAGCGGCGCCTCGCAAGTGACCTGCGGCACTGTTGCCGTTGCTTACCCTCCTCTCTTCCTTGAATGGATGAGAGCATGGGGTCCGGAAAAGATCATTCTCAGTGCCGATTTCAGAAACAGGAATATTGCCACCGTGGGGTGGACAGAAAAATCGGAGATTGACATAATCACCTTCCTGAAAAAATACCGGGCTGAAGGAGTAATATATACAGTATGTACCGACATTGAAAAGGATGGCATGCTTATGGGCCCTTCCCTTGACATTTACAGGGAGATAGTCACGATAACCGGGCTGAAGCTTATTGCCAGCGGAGGAATAACAACGGCCGATGACATAAATAAATTGAAGGATACGGGATGTGAAGGAGCAATTATCGGCAGAGCCTTATATGAGGGCAAAATAACATTAAAAGAACTCAAGGAGTTATGCTTAAGAAACGAATAATACCATGCCTTGACATTAAGGACGGACGTACCGTCAAAGGGATCAACTTTCTCAGCATCAGGGATGCAGGTGACCCCGTTGAACTTGCCAGAGTTTATATGGATCAGGGAGCAGATGAGCTTGTCTTCCTCGACATAACCGCAACTATTGAGAAGAGAAAGACACTTGCAATATTGGTCGAACGGATAGCTTGTGAAATCAGTATTCCGTTCACTGTCGGCGGAGGCATCAGCACACTTGATGACGTTTCGCTGCTTATCAGGTCAGGGGCAGACAAGGTGAGTATCAATACCGCGGCAGTACACCATCCTGATTTGATTTCAGGTATAGCAGGAAAATTCGGCAGTCAGTGTGTTGTGGTAGCTGTCGATACTCAGCTGATCAATAACAGATGGATTGTGTTTGTCAATGGCGGCAGAACGGCTACTAACCTGGAAGCTTCTGAATGGGCTGAGAAGGCAGAAAGACTTGGTGCCGGCGAAATACTGCTTACCTCAATGAACTCTGACGGTACAAAAGCCGGATTCTCAATAGATATTACACGTGAAATAAGCCACAGAGTAAACATACCTGTCATTGCTTCCGGTGGGGCAGGCTGCATGGAGCATTTCAGGGAGGTCTTCATGGAAACAGATTGCAGTGCCGCACTCGCAGCCAGCATATTTCATTTTGGTGAAATTTCAATCCCTGATCTTAAAGACTATTTGTCAAAGAATAATATAAACATAAGATAGTGAATATAGATTTTAAAAAGGGAAACGGCCTTGTTCCTGTTATTATACAGGACAACACGACCATGCAGGTGCTCATGCTGGGTTTCATGAATAAGGAGGCACTCTCAAAAACAGAGCAGGAGGGCAGGGTCACATTCTTCAGCAGGAGCCGCAACAAGCTGTGGACCAAAGGAGAGACATCAGGCAACTACCTCTATGTAAAAGAGATACGCGCCGACTGCGACAGTGATTCCATTCTTATTCTGGCTGATCCGGCAGGCCCGGTATGTCATACCGGATCATTCTCATGCTTCGGAGAAGAAACTGCCCGGGGGTTTTTATATAATCTGGAAGAAATTATCAGTCAAAGAATTGATGATGACACAGAGGGTTCATACACAAATAAACTCTTCAGGAAAGGGATTAACAAGATTGCACAGAAGGTGGGTGAGGAAGCGGTGGAGCTGGTCATTGAAGCAAAGGACAATAACGATGATCTGTTCAAAAACGAAGCCGCCGACCTGCTGTATCATCTGCTTATTCTTCTTAAGGCTAAGTCAGTAAGCCTGACAGATATAGAAAAAGTGTTATGTGAAAGACACAGGAAATAACAGCTAATATCCTCCTTCCTGATATAAATAAAAAAAATATGCCTCACAAATAAATATTGAATTATTGTTATATTTGCATCAGATGAAGACAAAAGTATTATATATCTGGCGCTGGTGCAGCTCATAAGATGAAGCTGTGATTCAAGCCATTATATAATATCATAAGATAATTATGCAAAAAGGCACGCTGATCACAGCGTGCCTTTTTTATATATTAACCTTAATCAAATAGTTATGGAAAAGATTACCAAAATTCTGTTAAGCGAAAGTGAGATGCCCCGCCAGTGGTACAATATTGTTGCAGACATGCCCAACAAGCCGCTGCCGCCGCTGAACCCCGCCACCGGCAAACCGGTGGGCCCAGATGATCTGTCGGTCATTTTTCCGATGGAGCTGATAAAACAGGAGGTATCAACCGAGAGATACATTGATATTCCTGATGAGGTCCTCGATCTGTACAGGACTTTTCGCCCCTCGCCCCTGTTCCGGGCACGTAACCTTGAAAAGGTCCTGGGAACGAAGAGCAGGATATATTACAAATATGAGGGTGGCAATTATTCAGGCTCTCATAAGGCAAATACTGCCATCCCGCAGGCATATTACAATAAGATGGAAGGTGTAAGGCGGATAACAACAGAGACAGGGGCCGGTCAGTGGGGAAGCGCAATGAGCTTCGCGTGCAACCACTTCGGACTTGAACTGCTGGTATTCATGGTAAAAGTCAGTTACAATCAGAAACCCGGGCGCAAGCTCTTAATGAATACATACGGTGCCAGGGTCGTCCCATCGCCAAGCACAATGACTGCCGCAGGAAGAAAGGTCCTTGAACTTGATCCGGATTCACCAGGAAGTCTGGGGATAGCAATTTCCGAAGCGATGGAGATTGCTGCACAGGATCCGTATACAAAATACTCTCTCGGCAGCGTACTTAACCATGTAATTCTTCACCAGACCATTATCGGGCAGGAAGCTTTGCTCCAGATGGAAAAGGCTGACGATTACCCGGATGTTGTGGTCGGATGCTTCGGCGGAGGATCAAATTTCTCCGGAATTGCATTCCCCTTCCTGCGCGAGAACCTGACGAATGGAAAGAATACGAGGCTGGTTGCTGTGGAGCCTTCCTCCTGCCCCAAGCTGACCAAAGGAAAATTCACATACGATTTCGGTGATCAGTCAGGCATGACCCCCCTTCTCCCCATGTACACACTTGGTCATAATTTCATCCCTGATAAGATCCATGCGGGAGGTCTGCGATATCACGGTGCAGGCGTCCTTGTCAGCCAGTTACGGAAGGACGGATTTGTCGAAGCAAAAGCCAAGCAGCAGCGCGAGTGTTTTGAAGGAGGTATTCTCTTTGCCAGAACGGAAGGTATCCTTCCTGCACCTGAGTCGTCATATGCCATCGCCGGAGCTCTTGATGAAGCAAGGAGAGCGGATATTGAAGGTGTGTCAAAGGCGATTCTTTTTAACCTGAGCGGTCACGGTCATTTTGACATCACCGCCTATGAGAAGTTTTTCGAGGGCAATCTGCCTGACCATGAAACCACGGCGGAGGAGATAGAAAAGTCCCTTTCGGAATTGAACCTACCTGTTATCTGAACAGGTCAGTCAGAAATATAATTACCACCCCGCCCCTGACGATACCGTCAGGGGCACCCCTCCTTGAAAAGGAGGGGAAACTATTTGATATTTAATCAATTAAAGTTCTCCCCCTTGACAAGGGAGGGCCGACCGTATAGTCCCGACATGTTATGTCGGGACAGGGAGGCGCCAGACTGCAGCAGAGCTCCCGACTTGTCGGGACGAGGGGGTTATTTTAAATAATTTTCAGCTGCACTTTGATGTGCCGCAGTCGCTGCAGATGAGGCATCCCTCCTGGTAAACCAGGCTGGTGGATCCGCATGTGCCGCACTTGCCCTTGGCCTTTGTACCGTTGGGGATATAACGCTTCAGCGAGCGCTCAATTCCGTTCTTCCATGTGTTGATGGATTCGCTGTCGAGCTTCATCGATGACACCAGCTCCACGACATCCTTGGCTGGCATCCCGTAGCGCAGCACCCCGGATATCAGCCTTGCATAATTCCAGAACTCAGGCTTGAACATATGCGACAGTCCGCCGAGGGTGTTCTTGTACCCGTATTTATCGGTGTACTGGAAGTCGTACCGGGTATTACCCGCATCGTCTTTGTTCTTGATGATCTTTCCCTTGACGATGCTTTTTGGTATGGGGAACATCTCGTCATCCTGGAGGCCTGTGAAGATCTCATATGGCACACCGTCCTTCAGCCCCACGAAGGCAATCCACTTCTCTTCATTATTCTGGAAGCGAAGTACGTCGGCCTCAAGCACCTTGGGCCTGAGTGGGGACCAGTCCGATTTCTTCTCCTCCTTGTTGTTCGATATCAGCACCCCGGTTCTCGAACCGTCGCGATAAACCGTTGCACCCTTGCATCCTTCCTTCCATGCGGTGAGATAGAGTTCAGATACCAGTTCTTCCTTTGCATCGGACGGAAGGTTAATGGTCACGCTGATCGAGTGATCAACCCACTTCTGTATGGCCCCCTGCATACGCACCTTGGCCATCCAGTCAACATCATTGGAAGTAGCCTTGTAGTAAGGTGATTTCTCGACAATTGTATTGATCTCCTCCTCGGTCATACTCCTTACCTGTTCGTAGTCATAGCCATTCTGTTTCATCCACTCGATGAACTTATGATGGAATACCACAAACTCTTCCCAGTGATCGCCAACCTCGTCGGTAAAGCTCACCTTTACATCCTTGTCGTTCGGGTTCACCTTGCGACGGCGCTTGTAAAAAGGCAGGAACACGGGTTCAATACCGGATGTCGTCTGGCTCATAAGGCTGGTTGATCCTGTAGGGGCTATAGTCAGCAGCGCAATATTGCGTCTGCCGTATTTTTCCATCTCAGCGTACATCTCGGGATCAGCCTCGCGGAGACGACTGATGAAAGGATTGTTACGCTCTCTCTCCTTGTCATACATCGGGAAGGCACCCCGCTCTTTTGCCATCTCTGTGGATGACCTGTATGCTTCAATGGCAAGCGTACGGTGGACACCGACTGAAAACTCTGTTGCCTCATCGGTTCCATATCGCATACCCAGGGCAGCAAGCATGTCGCCCTCGGCGGTGATGCCGATGCCGGTACGTCTTCCTTCTTCGGTCTTATGCCGGATATTTTCCCACAGATTACGTTCAACAAGCTTCAATTCCGCAGGCTCAGGGTCATTATCAATCTTTGCTATTATGCAATCGATCTTCTCCTGCTCAAGGTCGATGATGTCATCCATGATCCGTTGTGAGAGATGCACATGTTCCCTGAACAGCCTGAAGTCAAATGAAGCTTTTGGCGTAAATGGATTTTTCACATACCCGAAGAGGTTGATGGCAATCAGCCGGCAGCTATCATACGGGCAAAGGGGTATTTCACCGCACGGATTTGTCGATACGGTCTCATAGCCCTGGTCGGCATAGCAGTCTGGCACGCTCTCGCGCTTGATGGTATCCCAGAAGAGGACACCCGGCTCAGCTGATTTCCATGCGTTATGGACTATCTTGTTCCAGAGCTTGCGTGCGTCAATCTCCTTAACGAATTTTGGTTTTTCTGATTTTATCGGATACTGCTGACGGAAGCTCTTGCCTTTGATCACGGACTCCATGAAATCGTCGGTTATCTTCACCGAGACGTTTGCACCCGTTACTTTGCCTGCCTCAAGCTTCGCATCGATAAAGCTTTCGGCATCAGGGTGCTTGATGGATATGGACAGCATGAGTGCACCCCGGCGGCCATCCTGTGCCACCTCGCGGGTCGAGTTTGAATAGCGTTCCATGAAGGGCACAACACCTGTTGAGGTGAGCGCGCTGTTAAGCACCGGTGAGCCCTTGGGACGTATGTGCGAGAGATCGTGTCCAACACCGCCGCGGCGTTTCATAAGCTGCACCTGCTCCTGGTCAATCTTCATTATCCCGCCGTAGGAATCCGAATCACCTTTGTTCCCAATGACAAAGCAGTTGGAGAGCGAAGCAATCTGGTAATCGTTACCGATTCCGGTCATTGGTCCGCCCTGCGGAATTATGTATTTAAAGTCCTTGAAAGCCCTGTAGATGGTCTCTGCCGGAATGGGATTCGGGTACTTCTGTTCAATGCGATGTATCTCGGAAGCCAGGCGACGGTGCATATCGTCAGGAGTTTTTTCATAGAGATTGCCAAAGGAATCTTTAAGGGCATATTTGCTTGCCCATACCTTAGCCGCCAGGTCGTCGCCGCCAAAGTATTCGCGTGTTGCCTTTATGGCATCCTCATAGAGATATGTGATTTGTTCACCTGTGCCTTCCGCCCCGGTCTCTTTATTAACCATTGTCTCTTCCTTTTTCAACTTCTTCTCCTCTTTTTTGATCATCTCCTTCTCGTTAGGGGCGACGGATGGTATGTGGACAAATGAATCTCCCATTATAGTGCAAGAATATTACAGTTTGAAAATAAGCTACTTAATCTACCTTCGATAAAAATGAACGGGTTTTGCTAAAATAGACTAGTAAGACAGAGGACACAAGAATAAAACTTCTCTTTTATCAACATACATATTAACTTTATAAACCGCTGTGGTGAAAAAAAAGAGGCCGGTTTCCCGGCCTCTTTAAACAACTGAATATAAGATGTTTAGAAGATAAGACGAATGCCCAGAAGGCAACCCCATGTACTTGAGGTACTTATGCTCTTGCTGAGAGTGGTCTTATTAGTAAAATCTTCCAGTGATGTTGCATTCAGCCTGTACGTAGGAGCAGTGGTTGCATTACCCCTGCCGACAACAGTCAGCGGACGTACGTTTTCATAACTGGTCAGAGGATTGTATGTGTATGTGCCCCAGCTGTCATTTATCATGTTACCCACATTCAGGAGGTCAACACTGAACTGAAGAGTGTACTTGCGATCTGAACCGAAGTTTGTAAAGAGATCCTGAAGAATTTTGGCATCAAACCTGTGCATCCAGGGCTGAATTTCACCATATCTTTCAGCATAATCACCCTTGCGGCTACTGAGATATTCATTGCGGTTGACATATTCCCAGAATGCATTCTGCTGTTGTGCTGCAGTCATTAATGCTCCTCCGCTTGGAGTATAATCTACAAAAGTAATTTCAGATGCACTCGAAGGAATATACATTATGTCAGCTGTTATTCCGTCACCATTCAGGTCATTGGAATATGTGTATGTCCACCTTCCTGTCTGATATCCCTGATATACCAGCGAGAATGTGGTTGCAAAGTGTTTAGCATATTCAATCTTGTAAGATACACTACCGATAAGTTTGTGAGGAGTAGAGAAAAGTGAATAGCTCAGTTCAGGATCGTTCAGACTTCCGATAGAGGTATTGGATGAATAAGCAGAATAAGCTGATGAACCCGGGTTAGCGCTGATGTCTTTTGCTTCAGTATAGGTGTAGGCAAACATACCTGACAGCCCTTTACTGAAGTTCTTGGTCAGCATTGCGGTAAGAGAATACTGGTAGCCCTGCTTGGTATTTCTGAGCTCCGTAGCTGCACTGACAGTACTAACCACCTTGGCGGCAGTGCTGCTGGACCAGAACATACGGTTATCCGGACCGGCCAGTGTTCCTGTTGGATCAGCCAGGTTAATATTTATCTGCTGTACAGCATTGATATCCTTTGAATACATTGCTTCTGCGGTGAATATCATACTCCACGGCAGTTCAACGTCAACAGCCAGGTTTGAGCGCCAGATCTGCGGGAATTTAAAGTTTTTGCCCACCTGGGTAAGTGTCGAATTGTTCGGCAGTGTGCTTGCACTCTGCGGGAAGAGGGTCGGATTGCTTGCTATATACTCCTTATAATCAGGATTAAATTCCAGATCTACAAGATTTGCGTTACCCGGGCCCCAGCCTATTTCAGGCGACTGAATAACGCCGGAGTTGGTTGGCTGGTTGGTGAACCACACGAAGGGAAGCATGCCTGTGAAGAGGCCTGTTCCTCCGCGTACCTGCAGAGAGCGGTCTCCTCTTACGTCCCAGTTAAATCCTAAGCGTGGTGATACCACAAGCTGACTTTCAGGCCATGTGCCTACGTCCATTTTCTGACCGTCATAAAAAGTGAGGGCAGCAATGGCAGGGTTACCCTGCATCTCATCAAGGTACAGGGGAAGCTCCAGGCGGACACCGTATGTCAGTTTAAGTTTCGGTACTACAGCCCACTCATCCTGTGCATAAACCGATGCGAAACCGAAGGTTGCTGTTGCACCGGGTGCATCAACACCGTTATAACCATAGGTAACACCGAATCCGGTAGGATCAGCGCCTGTCAGGAAATCATCGACGGAGCCGTAACGGTAGTATGAAGTACCTTCACGTATATATGAGTTACGAAACCAAAGACGGTCAAATGAGACACCAGCCGTAAGAGTGTGCTTGTTAAGGTTTATGGAGAGGTTATCAGTAAATGTAAATGTCTTGTTCTGGACATCATTGTTAAATGAGAAGAGTTCATAACCGAATGACATATACTGATCACCGCCTTCCCAGATGTCAACAAAGGGGAACAGGTCTGAGTTGCTGGTACGGGTATCCTGTATAAAAGTATAGCTGGCAAGGAACTTGTTCGAGAACCTTGAGCCAAAACTGCTGTTAAGTTCACCCGTGATTGAACGCACCGTGTTTTTAAATCCGTAGAATGCATTTGAGAAAGCCAATGACTGGCTGCCGATACGGCTGGAGTTCCTGGCGTTGTTTGGCGGGCCGCTGGTAGAATTGGTTGTCTGATCAGAGGTGCCAACAACATCATTGTACCGTATGGTGAACTTGTGATCCTTGTTAATGTTCCAGTCGAGGCGTGCAAGTATTTTGGTATTTATATTTTTGAACGGATCGAAGTCCTTGTACTTGCCCGGATCGTAGTTATAGGTTTCCAACAGGTGGTTCCTCACGGCAACCATGTCTGATTCAAGTGTTCTTGAGATCATCAGGTCCTGGTTGGCTACACCGTCTGTACTTGGTTTCCACGTAACTCCCGGTATAGTTTCTGTACCATACTCCCCGCTGAGGAAGAAGAAGAGTTTATTCTTGATAATGGGACCGCCAATGCGTCCTCCGACGTTAAGTGAACTTCTTGAGTTTGCACCTGTGACTTCCTTTCCGTCAACGGTGTTTCCGGTAAATGATTTAGGACGTATATATGTATAAACTGATCCTTTGAACTCGTTGTCGCCGCTGCGTGTGACAGCGTTGATGCTGGCGCCGGTGAACTGTGACATACGTACATCATAGGGTGCCATACTTACTGAAATCTCCTCAATAGCATCAAGTGCGATAGGTTGAGCCTCACCACCCGGGAGCGGATTGCTGCTCAATCCGAAGTTGTTGTTGAATGCGGCGCCGTCAATTGTAATAGTGTTGTAACGTCCGTCCCTTCCTCCGAATGAGTTACCCTGTGCCTGAGGAGTGTATTTGGTAAAGTCAGAGATACTTCTGCTTATAGTCGGCATGCTCGCCAGTTCGCGTCCGCTGACGTTGGTCTGGGTACCTGCACGCTCAGAGCTCAGGATGGAGTTCTTCAGACCTGCCGTGACAACAACTTCCTGCAATGAGGTAGTGGTCTCTGTCAGCTGGCCGTTCTGAACATAGTTCTCACCGAGTTTGAGATAAATATCTGTGTAGGTGTTGGCTGAATAACCCACGAAGGAGACATCAACCTTGTAGGGACCACCGATACGCATGTTCTGGATCCTGTAGTTGCCGGAATTATCACACAGGGCTGCGTACTGCGTTCCTGTCGGAATGTGAACCGCAACAACGGTAGCACCCGGAAGAGTTTCTCCGTTCGCGTCGGTAATTTTTCCACTTAGTGAAGAGGTTGTCACCTGCGCCATCAGAGTCACTGACCCCAGGAACATAGACAACAGAATGAAAGTGAACTTAAGTTTTCGCATAATTTAATTTGAGTTAGAAGGTTTATGGTTATAGTTCGTTGTAATGTATTGAATGCAAATTAATTAGAAATAATGTCCCGCTTCTGTCAGCGAGAGCGTTAAATTACATCTCCGGGCAGACTTTCATAGGATTTGGTATTTTGTAGTTATAAACAAGTTTTTAACGTGTTATTAATAAGTTATCAATCAGATGTTTTGAAATCCCAGCTTAAATACCCTGCCCATAATACCCTTGTTTTCAATAATATACGATGCTCAAACTATTCCGCCCGCGCTAAGAGCCGCAGCATCAGACAGATACTTTTAAACAACTCCTGAATTAAAGCTTTCTGATATTTGGTTTACCCACATTACCTGAGAGCTTTCTGATAAAAGTCCATAGTACCGGCAAGTCCGGAGGTGATTGAAGAAACCCAGTGATTTTGTGTTTCTCAGCCTGAGAACATTGAGAACTGTTTATGTAATCGATGCCAAACCTTAAAACAGCATCTGTATACTCAGGCCTGAGCCTGCAACAGCTGCCGGCTATTCCTTTGAACATTTTATCAAAATAATAATATTCGTCTGAAACACGGTTTATCCAGGTCAACGGAATGATTTTCTTAAAGAAAGACCCAAAAGGTGACATCCTGAGGATAATCCTGTTCAGCTCTTTCTGATCCATCAGCATCGGAGGAAAAGTATCAAAATAGAACAAGCTCCCATCATGCAATGCATAATTTCGCAAAGTTGGGTGGAAGCCTGTCTTCATTGATTCATCCCCGTTTTTCAGGAACTTAATTGTATCATCGAAAATCAAACTGCAAAGTTTTAATAACTCCGATTCTGACGAAGTTTCAACAAGATTTCTTAACAGCTCAACTTTCGGGAATGCTTCCTGAATAATAACTATCTGAATCTTCCCATTTACATGGCGTGTAGTTATTATGGTGTCAGGAACCTTAATGCCTGCATTCCTTAATACCCGGATATACCTGTCATGATTTTCAACAATTCCGGAAACAAATTCAGCATCACGGACAGGCAGATATTTTTTTACAATCAGTTGCTGACTTTTATAGTCTATCCGGTAAGGTTTCGAGAAAAATCCCAGATTAGAATTTGCTATGCCGGCCCCTGCATCAGAGAGAACCAGGTCTAAATCGCTTTGAGTGATCCCCAGCATATCTCAGTTTCTTGCACTCGTTTTGCCGTGAACGCATTATACTCCGCAAATGGTGCTTAATGTAAAGTTAATCATTTAAGGAATCTCCGGAATATATTATTCAGTAATATCAGGATATTTATTTGTCGCACACCATTTTCGGTGTTACTATTGATAATTCATATTTTTGTATGGTAATCCCTCATAAACAATGGTACGTCTAATCGCCCTCATCATTTCAATAGCGCTGCAGATCATTGCTGCCGTCATCGCTCTCCGCTTCATGAAGATGACCAGGTACAGGCTCTCCTGGATACTGCTCTCCACTTCCTTCGTACTGATGTCGTTGCGAACGCTGATACAGCTGATCGAGTACTTCCAGGGCAAACCATCTTTCGAGCTCACAATGATGGATGACTGGATGAATGTCCTGATCTCTGTCCTGATTATCTCCGGTGTTGTTCTTATCAGGGAGCTCTTCACCTCTCTCAAGCGGGCAGAGACAGACAGGATGAGGTCTGACCGGAGGCTGCTCAATGCCATCATCAACACCGAAGAGACGGAGAAAAAGAGGTTTGCAAAGGATCTGCACGACGGACTAGGGCCCCTCTTGTCTACAGTGAAGATGTCACTCTCGGCGCTCATTCCCATGGTGTCTGATCCCGTGGGAAAAGAGATCCTTGGTAACACCAACCATGTGGTCAACGAAGCTCTCAGTACCATTAAGGAAATAGCAAACAACATGAGCCCTCATGTGCTGACAAACCTAGGCGTGGCAAGCGCCATCAGCACCTTCGCGGCAAAGGTCAACCAGACAAGGAGTGTCAGCATCGATTTCCGGACAAATATGGAAGGTGAACGGTTTGACACAGACAAGGAGGTAGTGATGTACCGGGCTGCCTGCGAGCTGATCAACAACGGCATGAAGCACTCAGGTGCATCGAGAATAGAGATGGATCTTCACCGCCACCAAAAAATAATTACCTTGCAGTATCTTGATAACGGACGGGGCTTTGACACAGAGAAGCTGACCTCGGAAGAAGCCGTGGGCATGGGAATCCCCAACATCGAGACAAGGGTGAGGGCAGTGGACGGGGTCTTCCTGATAGAGAGCTCAAAGGGTAAGGGAACCAGTGCACTGATTAGGGTCAACTATTAAGGCAGTAGGCAATAGGCAATAGGCAGTAGTGTTGGCCCCGTAAAGCGTGAGGGTATGGGGCATGGAGCATGGAGAAAAATATATTGCTCGTAGGGCATAAAGTATTGTAGGAAAAATGGATAAAATAAGAATTGCACTCGCTGATGATCATCAGCTGTTCAGGAACGGGCTGAAGATATTGCTGGGCAGTTTCAGTGAGTTTGAGGTGGTAGCCGAAGCCTCTAACGGCAATGAGCTGCTTAGAGCACTGGAGACCTGTCCCTCCGACATCGTGCTCATGGATATAAGCATGCCGGAGATGGATGGCGTGGAGGCTACGGGCGTACTGTCGCGCCAGATGCCCGCCACGAGAGTGATAGCTCTTTCAATGTACGGCGAAGAAGAGTATTACTACAGGATGGTTGACGCAGGCGCAAAGGGCTTTATCCTTAAAGATTCTGACATAACCGACGTGCATGACGCAATCATTGCAGTGCATAAAGGCGGCAATTACTTCTCGCAGGAACTGCTCTATCATGTAATTAACCGCATCAAGAACCGGGAGCAGGAAGTAAAGAGCTCAAGCCTCTCGAAACGTGAGAAGGAGATACTGCTGAAGATCTGCGAAGGACTTTCAAACCATGAGATTGCCGACTCTCTCTTCATAAGCAAACGCACTGTCGACAAGCACCGTGCAAACCTTCTGGCAAAGACAGGCTCAAAAAACACGGCCAGCCTCATTCTGTACGCTATAAAAAACAGGCTGATAGAGATCTGACATGAGCGATAAGGCATCGCTGGGCATCAGGGGCGAAGAGCTGGCTGCCGGCTGGCTCAGACAGCATGGTTATACAATCCGCGACAGAAACTGGAGGTCGGGACGCACAGAAATCGATATCATTGCGGAGAACAGCGAGTACATAGTTTTCGTGGAGGTCAAGACAAGATCAGCCGATTACCAGGTGAGTCCTGCCGATGCTGTAAATGTACCCAAGCAACGGACAATAATTTTCGCCGCATCAAACTACATCAACAACTACCGTATCTCCCTGGAAGCAAGGTTCGACATCATCACTGTTATCTTCAGCGGGCAGCAATGGGAAATAGACCATATTGAAAATGCCTTTTATCCTACGATGTGACTGCTAAAATTGATCGCGACTGCTTAAAAGTATTTATCTGATCGGAAATTTTGAATATTTTTGACCTGAACAGCATCATAAATAAACAATAATATCAAATATGAAAAACTCGCTTTTTGTCATCGTGGCGCTCATCCTGGTAATTACACCTCTGTCAGCGCAGAAAAAGAACAAGGAAACTGCAGTCACGCCTGAAGGTTATAAATTTACTACGGTGGTCTCATTACCTGCCACCCCGGTCAAAAACCAGTCCGCAACAGGTACATGCTGGTGTTTTGCAACGACATCATTCATGGAATCGGAGCTTCTGCGTCTTGGCAAAGGGGAGTACGACCTGTCAGAGATGTTTATTGTAAGAAATACTTATAAGAACAGGATCAGAGACAACTATCTCAGAGAGGGCAGGGGAAACCTCGGGGAGGGAAGCCTTTCTCCCTCATGGGTAAGGGTTTTTAATGAATCAGGTATAGTGCCGCAGGAGGTATATTCCGGTATCAGTTACACTTCACCGGTACATAATCACCGTGAACTGCAGGCCTATATTGAAGCTGTGACGGCAGTACCCGTAAAGAACAGGCAGATGAGTACTGAATCGCAGGAGGTTACAGATGCAATTCTTGATATCTACCTCGGCGAAGTGCCTGAGAATTTTACCTACAAAGGACAAACATATACTTCAAAGTCATTCGCTGCCAGCCTCGGACTCGATATGAACGACTATGTAAACATCACCTCGTTTTCGCATTTCCCATTCTACACCCAGGGAGTACTTGAGGTGCATGACAACTGGGAGATGACCCGGTTCTACAATGTGCCTGTTGATGAACTGATGATGATAATGGACAATGCGCTTTCAAAGGGTTTTTCAGTTGACTGGGACGGTGACGTCAGTGAGAAAGGCTTCTCACACTCAAAGGGAGTGGCTGTTAATCCTGATGTAACTAATATTGATAATTTTTCAATCACTGACCGTGCACGGTTTGAGAAGATGCCTGTTCAGGAGAGAATGGCAGAGGTCTACAAATTTGAAAAACCCTATCCTGAGATTAATGTCACCCAGGATATACGCCAGAAGGGATATGAAACTTTCGTCACAACTGATGATCACCTGATGCACCTTACAGGCATAGTAAAGGACCAGAACGGAATGAAATATTTCGTAACCAAAAACTCCTGGGGCACAGAAAGGAATCCGTTCGGCGGCTACCTTAACATGTCAGAGAGTTTCGTCAGGGCAAAGACGATATACATAATGGTGCATAAGGATGCTGTTCCGGCAGAGATCAGGCAGAAACTGGGATTCTAACCGAAGTTAGTAAATGAACTCTGACTCTTGTCTCAGACCAGGATAAAAATAGCCGTAAAAAAGCGAAAAGAAGACGAAAAGATCCTGACCTGGCTGTGGCTCAAAGGAATTATTGCCGACGAAATTGACCAGGAAAACAATCAGGAACAGGATGAACATAAAAGATTCATGCGCTTTTTTCTTCACAAGGAAATAAGCGTAGAGCATTACAATGATGATCAGTCCGGTTAATCCCAGCGTGAGCAGGATGTAGAGGAATTGATTATGCGGCCTCATATTTAACCCTGCCAATGTAGATTCGTTCTTTTTTATACCATAGTCTACAGCAATCAGGATGCTTCCGGTGCCCCAGCCCAAAACGGGGTGCTCTTTAAACGCCTCCCATGAAGCTCTCCACACGTCAATTCTTTTTGTCAGGGAGCCCCATGAAGTAACTTTACGCGAACTCTGATAATAGACATACAGGCTCATCATCTCTTCATATACTCTTACATAGAATCCGGGCCTTGTGACATTTAAATAATTAGTCGTTCCTTTTTCAATTGCCCTTATATCAGTGTCAGTAAGTTCCATTAACCCCTGCCTGTCCTTTTTAAGGCCGCGCGATGACATATACCGATACAATGTGGCCCTCAGCTCCTGGTTCATTAAGTCATTTCCGTTGAAATCCAGATCGCTCCTTTCATTCCAGGCATCCCTTAGCTCCTCGTCAGCAATATAGATATAGACCAGATTGCCGTTCTCCCTTATAAAATTAATGGTGTCATGCAAGTAGGGATTGCCCAGACCGGTGTACCTGTCCAATGCACTGAAATCAGTTGCTGTCTCAGCGTGAGTCTGTTTATAAATGCTGACCATTGGCCAAACTGCCAGACCTGCCAGAAGAATAACAATGGCTGGCACTGAAATTTTAAGAAGTACACTGTTTACCCTGGTAATAAAAATTACGGTTATGAAAATCAGAACTGCAACAAATGAGGTAACCCCTGACAAAGCCCTTAAGTAAAAGAGAAAAAAGATAAGCCAGGCAGATATTGCCAGACTGATATAAAAGTACATCTTGTTTCCGGTCATCTGTTTTGCCAGAAGTGGCAACTGAAAAGCTGCAATAATCAGCATCATTGCAAAATAGACACCAGTAATAAAGGGGGAGGCTTCACGGAAGAAAAGATTTGGCCGGAAAATCCTGCTGAAAAATCCAATAAATGATACAACCAGCACCGATGATATGAAAAGTAATAACAGTATTCTGATTTTTTTTCCGTCAGGTACCGGGGATGTTGCAATAATAAGTGGCAAAAACAGTGTGGGTGATTTATGAAGGAGGTCATTTCTAAAGGCATACCCCAAGTCTTCAGACCATAACAGCCCTATGACATTCAGGATATAAATCAGGATAAAAGCAATCGCAGCCTTGTCAGACCGCAGCTTATTGAACTTCGTTTTGAAATCAGCTTCTGCCAGCCAGTTACAAATAAGAACAATCTCGCTTACTGTCAAAAAATACCTTGATGACGGCAGGGAAACCACAAAAAGGCACATAGAAGCAATATATATTGATTGATGTACTGATTTTCTGGTTATGTCAGAATGAGCAGCCATCTTTTGTGCTATGCTTCAATGACGGTTAGTTTTTAATTGCCAGAACGTCTCTCTTGATAGACTGGCAGGAATAGCCATGACTTAGTAAATAATCCCGGCATTCTTTTGCTGTTTTTTCATCGAAGACAGACTCCTCATAAATAATCACTTCAGGAGCAATTCTATTAAGATCAAGCATTTTTAATATCTCATAGTCAAATCCCTCGGTATCAATCGCCAGCAGGTCCAGGTCTTTTCCGTCGAACTTTTTCAACAGCGTCGCCGGACTGATAGTAGCTACCTCATCAGAGATGATGCAATCATCTTTCTTATCAGGAAGTGTTATTCCCTGCCTTCGCAAATTCTTTTTCATACTGCCGTCTTTAAGTTTTTCTTCCAGCAACTCCCTGTTGAAGCTTGATAATCCTGTTGCCCATCTTTCAGTGCTGACAGACAGTTTATAGAGTAGTCTCGTTCCATCGTTTTGGTCAAGAGCAGCATTTATGACTATAATCCCGGGTCTTTTCCTGTGCAGTTTGACTAAAAAATCATTAAAGACGTCAGGCTGAGGCTCCAGAAGCACTCCATTCCAGTTGTCTCTTTTGATGAATTTATGAAGCGGATCATTGATGAACCCGTCATTAGCCCCTACCTGCAGGAAAGTTACCGGTTTGTGCTCTCTGGAGTATTTATCAAGAAAAACCTCGATGGTACCGGGCCGGGGCTTGTACATCTGTTTTAAATATCCCAGGTATAGCGGATTTTCAGATGCACTAAGGTTGAAAAGAAACTTTCTGTATGCTTTCCTGAGTCTGTATTTAAACCTCACGTTGCTTAAGAGTTAGATATTGATGATTGCAAATTGTGTCTTATACTATACTCCTGAACCGTTCCGGAATTCTTATGACCGGTTTCTCATAGAGCATCCCCGGTTTATTAAGCGCAAAAAGCGGACGAAAAAGGCTTTCTCTTCTTCTGGCATGCTTAAAAAACGCGTCACCGTCAACAGGGGTCTTTTTCGTGATCAGGTCAAACAACTCAAACCTTCTGTCAAGATGACCCTGCCAGCCGGCATGAAGCAGCGACGGATCTTCCATTCTCCCCTTTGAAATCTCGTAATCAACCATTCCAAAATGAAACAGAAACAGATTTGGGTCTATATGAAAGTTCTTAAACCTTACCCGGTGAAACCCCGATCCCCATGTAAGAGGACGGATTGCCACAACTGCCTTGGTGTATCGTGCCGATACATGGGCAAAACTTCTTTGCTCAAGGAAGGGTCGTGCAGGATCAATAGGCTGCTCGAGGTCAAGGTGCTGCCCGACATCTAACCCCAGTGCCGAGAGTGAAGCGGATCTTACCGGCCGCTGAAGATAATCGGCCAGGGTAAGATGCTGGTTGGGGTCTGCAACCAGAATTTCATCTATATCATGTGCAATTATCAGATCATACCTGAGAAACAATGCCTTTACAAAGTTGGAGATAAGATTTATACGGTTTCTGTCTCCCCTGTCCCTCTTCAGCTTTTTCTGTGGAATCCTTATAACATTAACGCTTTCATGACTTTCGGGAAAAGCCTGATCGTGCCCGTCCAGGATAAGATAGAGATTTTCATAACCAAGTTGCGTTCCATAATATTCTATCCACTTCGGGATAAAGAACCGGTCATTTCTGACCATGGATACAATTCCAATCTTTTTGCGATTGTTTTCGGACATTCGTCTCTGTTTTTCAGGCTAAAATTGTAAAAAATTATTTAATACAGTAAATTTACAATAAAACAATGTCAGATAACACCGGTTTTGCCAATGTAAATCCTATCGATGCAGTAATTCTATGGGTTGACGGCAGTGACCCCGATACTTGCAGAAAAGAGGAATTATTACCTTGGCCTGGAGAAAAAGACCGGTGCTCACCCGGGAGCTCTTCCGACACGTTTCGCATCATCAAACGAAATAAGATACTGTGTCCTGTCAATTTTAACCTTTGCCCCTTTCATCAGAAATATATTCATTGTCACAGATGAACAGGATCCTGATCTTTATGAGGATATCAGGGCCAGGTTTCCTGAAAAAGCTGACTGCCTTAGAATTGTTGACCACAAAGAAATATTCAGGGGGTACGAGCAGTATCTGCCCACTTTCAACAGCTCGTCCATTCATACAATGATCTGGAGGATTGAAGGGCTGTCGGAAAATTTTATCTATTTCAATGATGATATGATTCTGATAAGAGAATTTAAGCCAGAGGACTGGTTCATAGGTGGCAGGCCTGTTCTGAGGGGAAAGTGGCTGCTGCCGCCTTACAGAAAATTAATCGGAAATAGCCTGAAGGTGTTAATACACAAATATATACGCAATAACGCAGATTACCAGCCAAAGATATCATTTTATATACGCCAGTGGAAAAGTGCAGCTTTGCTGGGGATGAAAAGACGGTATTTTTTCCAGTGCCACACACCGCATCCCATGAGGAGAAAAACACTCGAAAGCTTTTTCACTGAAAACGGGGAATTGCTGGAAAAAACCATTTCATACCGCTTCAGGGACCCTGAACAGATACTCACCCAATCTCTTGCATATCATCTTGAGATCTTAAACGGCAACAAAAATTTTGCAAAACTTAACCTGGGCTATCTGCATCCATATTACTCGGAAAATCGTCTGAACAGAAGAATCAGCCGTTGCAGGAAGGACTCCCGAATCAGATCAATCTGCATTCAAAACATAGAGATGCTCAGCAGCGGGCAGCGGGAAAAAATTTTCAGATGGCTGGATACAGTACTAAATTTGCAGCCGAAAACGTGATTACTATGACCAGCAATAAACCTTCTGAGACCATCCCACCCATAGATGTGGTTATTGCCTGGGTTGACGGTGATGACCCTGAACTGGCACATAAAAGAAGCAATTATGTTCATGGGACAAACATACACATTGGATCAGGTGCGCACTCGACCCGCTTTGCTTCGTCAAATGAAATCCGGTACTGCGTCCTGTCTGTCCTGAGATTTGCTCCGTTTGTCAGGAACATCTTCATCGTAACCGATGAGCAGGATCCGGACATTGCTGCCGACGTAAGGAAATACTTTCCTGAAAGGCTTCAGTCTATAAGAATAGTTGATCATAAAGAGATCTTTGAGGGATACGAAAGCTATTTGCCGACCTTCAACAGCATATCCATAGCAAATATGATATGGAGGATAAAAGGCCTCTCTGAAAATTTTGTCTATTTCAATGATGATACATTCCTGGTAAGGAGTATAAAGCCTGAAGAATGGTTTGTTAACGGCAGGCCTGTTTTAAGAGGCAGATGGGTGCCTGCCCCTACTCCTAGAGCTTTCTGGAACCGCGTAAGGATTTTTTTTAACAGGCATTTTCTTGGTAAGCATGACTTTGAACCAAGGGCTTCCTTTCATCTGGGTCAGTGGAATTCTGCAGCAATTCTCGGATTTAAATTCAGATATTTCACAACCAGCCATACGCCGCATACAGTCAACCGGATGCTGGTTGAAGATTATTTCGGCAAAAACGATTCCCTGCTCAGAAAAAACATTTCATTTCGTTTCCGTGATCATTCACAATTCACTTTTATCTCACTTTCAAATCATCTGCAGCTACTTGATGGCAACAGGCAAATTGCCGGACCGGCGCTGGCCTATCTTAAGCCGCAGGGCCGTGCAGACGATTATGTAGACAGGAAGATCGCTCTCTGTGAAAGCAATCCGGGTATTATGTTCCTCTGCATTCAGGGCCTTGAAATGTGCAGGAAGGAAGACCGTGAGAAACTGTTCAGGTGGCTCGACAAAAAACT
Organism: uncultured Bacteroidales bacterium; assembly: GCA_963719235.1. Taxonomy (GTDB): domain Bacteria; phylum Bacteroidota; class Bacteroidia; order Bacteroidales; family VadinHA17; genus SR-FBR-E99. Next base: position 18,179 of record CAVRBS010000027.1, on the reverse strand, counting down.
GGGGCTTTGAAAGCCTGAAGCTTTACATCATACCTATGTGACCATCAGGCTGCATCCCCTGATATCAGAATTATCAAACCTCCCGAGGACCTCAAACGAGCCTCCTTCATGTATGTTGCCAATGTCGGAGGTGGCTATGAATGAACATGACCAGATGTTCGCCATGTCGATGATGCTGATGCCTCCTGATGCCCCGGCCTCAGTAGTATGTGATGACGGATCATGGCTGTCGCGCATCAGCACTTTCATCCATGGCGGTGTGCTGAAGAGGCCCTCACCCTTTGAGTATGCCTGGCTCAGCAGCTCTGTCATACCATACTCGGAATGGACAGACCTGACATTAAAAGCTGCCTTAAGTATACCATGCAGTTCTTCCCTTACCATCTCATGCCTCCTCCCTTTCATCCCTCCGGTCTCCATAATGATCACGTCACTCAGATCGCATGGGCGCTTTTCCGCAAGGTCAAGCAGGGCAAAGGTCACTCCGAAAAGAATAACCTTCAGCTTCGCCCGGCGAGCCTCACCGACAGCCTTCAGTAAAGCATTATTATCCTCCAGGAAGAAACCGCCGTTAGTATTTCCCGAGAGGTCAATAAGTCTTTTCACCATGTAGATCAGTGACGAATCCCTCGCTCTCGGATAAGACGGAAGGAGGCCCATTATTGCATACTGTGAAGGGTCGCCGTAGAATTGCCTGAAAGTTCGCGTCAGGCTATCGTCATAAAGGGCAAGGCTCTTAACCGCATGCCGGCTTTGTTTCATACCTGTGGTGCCGCTGCTGAGAAAAACTTTCTCTGCTCACCGCCACCGGAAAGAACAAGATGATCTCTGAAAAAAGATACAGGCAGGAAAGGAATCTTAAGGATATTATCAATATCCTGCGGATCAATTCCCAGGAGGTTATGTACTGTCTGTAAACAGGACACTCATCTGCCTGAAAACGAAAAATCTCCAGAGCCAGTTCCTCAAACGATCGAGTATCGGTAACCCTGAAGATCTCTTCCGGTGCGTGCTGTATCATCTCTGTTATGGAAAAGTGGCAGACCCGTCAGGCTGATAAACCCACTCCAGTTTGCATGAGGCATAATCAGGATCTGCCGTTGTATCAAGAGTGACCTCAATAGTCCTGATCTTGGCATACCTGAACTTGTTATCATTTCTGTCACGCGTTCTCACTACCCATACCTGGTTATTCTTTAGCGGTGATGCCATGGCAATGTATGAAGCAGACCCAACAGCCGTAAGCGCCTTAAAAGCGTTTTTTGCATCAGTCTCTGAGCTGTATTCACCCATCAGGGCAAATGCCGCTTCGAGAGTGTTTGCTGAAAGTAAAGCCACATTCCCCGGTGGGGACAATGCATGTCATAACGCATTTGCATCCGGAAGCGTCGGGACCGCCATTCCTTCCTCAAAGGAAAGTCCTAACGCATAATAATATGACCCGCTTTCATACAACTCATTAGTCAAGTGTTATCGTACCTGCATAAGGGACATCCTCATCATCGCACCCCGGAAGGAGTAACATGACGGCCAGTGCCGGTATGAGCCGCAGCTTCATTATTCTCCCCTTATTGCTGTAATGCCCGGCAGTTTCTTGCCTTCCATGTATTCAAGCATCGCACCGCCGCCTGTTGACACGTAGCTCACCTTGTCTGCCAGGTTGTTCTTGTTGATGGCAGCGACAGAGTCACCTCCTCCGATGAGCGAATAGGCTCCCTTTTCCGTTGCTCTTGCCACTGCTTTTGCAATAGCCGTGGTGCCTGCGGCAAACTTTTCCATTTCAAAGACACCCATCGGGCCGTTCCAGAGAATGGTCTTTGAATCCATTATCACCTTTTCAAAGAGTGCGATGCTCTTAGGCCCGATGTCAAGTCCCATCCAGCCGTCTTTCACATCATCTATGGCTGACAAATAAGTATTTGCCCCGGCATCAAACTTATCGGCGTTAACGCCGTCAACGGGGAAAATAAGGTTAACACCTTTTGCCTTTGCCTTTTCCATTACGGCTCTTGCGATATCGAGCTTATCTTCCTCGCAGAGCGAATTCCCTATCTTACCTCCTTTTGCCTTTATAAAAGTATACGTCATTCCGCCTCCGATGATCAGGTTATCAACCCTGTCAAGGAGGTTCTCGATGATGAGTATCTTATCAGATACTTTTGCTCCTCCCATTACGGCAGTAAACGGTTTACCGGAGCTCTTTAGCACCTTGTCCATGGCGGCCAGCTCGCTGTTGATCAGGAAGCCGAACATCTTCTTCTCCTCCGGAAAATAATCAGCCATCACCGCTGTGGTGGCATGGGCCCTGTGCGCTGTGCCGAAAGCATCGTTGACATAAATATCAGCATATGCCGAAAGCTTCTTAGCCATCTCTTTCTGCTTCACCTTCAGAGCCGCTTTGGCAGCTTTCTTCTCCTCATCTGTAGCCGTCTCGGGGAGTATAGGCTTCCCCTCTTCCTCGGGATAAAACCTGACGTTTTCAAGCATCATCACCTCTCCGGGTTTCATGGCAGCAGCCAGAGCTGCCGTCTCATCGCCGAGAGCGTCGGGAGCAAAGGCCACCTTCATGCCAAGCAGTTTCTCGAGAACCGGCATCACAGGTTTGAGAGAATATTTCTCCTGCACCCCTTCCGGGCGACCCAGGTGAGACATAAGTATTGCTGACCCGCCATCACTGACGATCTTTTTTATTGTCTTCAATGCACCGCGGATACGGGTGTCATCAGTGACCTCGCGTGTCTTCTTATCCAGCGGCACGTTGAAATCAACCCTGACGATGGCTTTTTTGCCTTTGAAATCGAAATTGTCAATAATTTTCATAATATTTTCTGTTTATGATTTTCAATAACCGGAGTACAAAGTTAATCAATTTGAAAAACATGCTGCCTTACTGACAGAACTCTGATCAGAATCATTCACTTTAAATTGCTAATTTTGCTTTCCTTCACCATCAGACCAGTATGAATTTTTCGCAAATACCCGGACAGAAAGCAGTTATTGACAGGTTAAGGAATTCTGTTGCTGAGAACCGTGTCAGTCACGCATTGCTCTTTAACGGTCCTGAAGGAAGCGGGAAGTTTGCCATCGCGCTGGCATTTGCCCGTTATATCAGCTGTGAAAGACGCACTGCCGAAGATGCCTGCGGCGTCTGCCCGTCATGTGTCAAATACAACAAGCTCATACACCCTGATCTGCACTTCGTCTTTCCGGTTATAAAAAAGAAGGCCGGAACCGAACCGGTGAGTGACACATTTATTGCGCACTGGCGCGAGATGGTGCTCCGGTCGCCGTGGTTCTCACTGAGCACCTGGACAGAGGCGATGGAAGTTGCCAACGAACAGGCGCTGATACCGGTAGCCGAAGCTGCAGAGATAATAAAGAAACTAAGCCTCAAATCGTTCGAGTCCGACTTCAAAATCATGATCATCTGGCTGCCGGAAAAGATGAATGCCGAGACAGCCAACAAGCTGCTGAAGATAATAGAGGAACCACCTGAAAAGACACTCTTCATCCTTGTCACCGAAGAGGAGGACAGGCTGTTACCGACCATCACCTCACGCTGCCAGCATATAAGGATACCTGCTATATCAGCAGAAGATATGAGTCTTTACCTGGAGAAGGAGCTGGGCCTGGTACACACCCGTGCGGCAGCGATAGCCGGCATAGCAAACGGCAATATGGTAAGAGCGATGGAACTGGCCAGTGAGGACGACAACAGCATTCTGCACCTTGACCGTTTTACAAGGCTGATGCGGACTGCGTATACCCGTGATATACAGACACTCGTCTCCTGGTCAGAGGAGACAGCTGCCCTGGGACGGGAGAGACAGAAGACCTTCCTCTCATATTCCCTGCGTATGATCCGTGAAAACCTCATGCTGAACCTCGGTGGCAAAGAGAATAATTTCGTCTACCTCACAGAGGCTGAAGACGACTTCTCAAGAAAATTTCATCCATTCATCAACGAAAAGAATATCAGTGCCCTTGACCGTGAGTTCAACCTGGCTTATGCTCACATTGAAAGCAACGGCAATACCAAAATGATCTTTCTCGATCTTGCCCTCAGGACAATGAGGCTGATCAGGTAAGTGCCTGACGACTGTTGAAAATAGCTCTTTTATTTCTAAATTTGCATTCTCGTACCGGGCAGCCGTTTATTTTTGACCGTCATCCGGGAAATATTATATGTCAGCATGGCAAACGAAGATATACAGGCACACACAGGTGAAGAACCCGCAGAACCTGTAATAAAATATAAAAGGGGCGCAAACAAGCTTGATGAATTCAACTGGCTTGCAGGTCTGCCCTATGACCCCCGGTACAATGAGGTGATCGAGGTCCGGTTTAAGAATACGCGGAAGGGTTTCTACCGCAATGTCAATGATCTGAGGCTTGAAGTGGGCGACATTGTTGCCGTCGAAGCTTCGCCGGGTCATGATATCGGTCATGTATCCATGACCGGATTTCTTGTCCTTGAACAGATAAAGAGGATGAAGATAAAACCTGTCATCGAGGAGATGAAGAAGGTTTACAGGAAGGCAAGGACGGTTGACCTGCAGAAGTGGGAGGAGGCGAGAAAGCAGGAGGTTCATACCATGCTCCGGTCAAGAAAAATAGCTGAGGATATCGGGCTCGCAATGAAGATAGGCGATGTGGAGTACCAGGGAGACAAGACAAAAGCCATCTTCTATTATCTCGCCGACGAGAGGGTGGACTTCCGCCAGCTGATTAAACTGCTGGCCGAAGAGTTTCATATCCGTATCGAGATGAGGCAGATAGGAGCCCGCCAGGAAGCAGGGCGTATTGGCGGCATAGGCACATGCGGACGTGAGCTCTGCTGCTCGACTCATGTCACCAACTTCGTCTCAGTGACCACCTCTCATGCCCGTTACCAGGATTTGTCCCTGAACCCGCAGAAGCTGGCGGGACAGTGCGGTAAACTAAAGTGCTGCCTGAATTATGAACTGGACTGTTATATAGACGCGCAGAAGGATTTCCCCTCAAGAGAGATACCGCTTGAGCTGGCTAACAGTACAGCTTATTTCATGAAGATGGAGGTTCATACCGGCATCTACTGGTATTCAACTGACCAGCGCATGGCTGTGAACATGACTGCTGTGCCTGTTGCGAGAGTGCGCGAAATAATACAGCTTAACAGAAAAGGCATTAAACCCGATAGTCTGCTGGCAGGTGCAGGTGCCAATGCCCCTGAAAAGGGCAACGATCTCCTGCTTCAGAACAGCGGTCTTACGAGGTTTGAGACTAAAAGCAACCCGCGCCCGTCACGAGGCAGGCGCAGACCTTACAACAAGAAAAATGAGGGAAACCCGCAGTAAGATACTCGCAATAAGTGCGCTGATCATGCTCATCACCCTATCATGCGACAGGGGCACCTACTACGCCGAAAATGTTAAAATGCAGGGAGAGACCTGGAGCATGTACGACCCGTGCAAGTTTACATGTCAGATCGATGACACAGTCAGGGTATTTAATTTTGACCTCTCAATCCGGACCTCAACCGGTTACCCGTACCGTAACCTGTATCTTTTTGTCGTTACTACCTTCCCGTCAGGAAACACCGTCACTGATACCATCCAGGCAATGCTCGCAGATGAAAAAGGCGACTGGCTCGGCAGGGGCGCCGGCGACCTCCGCGAGCTGACCATACCTTATAAATCGAATGTTTACTTCCCCGAAAAAGGCGAATATCATTTTAAAGTGATACACGGAATGAGAGATACAATTCTGAACGGGGTATATGACCTTGGGATGAGGATTTCGCTCAAAGAGAACTAATACAAATCTCGCGGGTCTTGGGCAAGAACAAACTGGCACGGTGGGCTGAGATGAAAGGCTTTGACCATGTTATAGAGCCTTTGTTTGATGATGTTTTCGGGCGTGATTTCCAGCTCAAAGGAAAATGGCACAGTGACTGGTTCGGAAACAATAATCCGATCGTTCTTGAACTGGGCTGCGGTAAGGGAGAATATACCGTAAGCCTGGCTGAGATGTATCCCGCAGAAGAACTTCATCGGCATTGATATCAAGGGTGCCACGGATGTGGAAAGGCGCAAAAGAATCGCATCACAGGAAACAGCCCAATGCGACATTCCTCCGTACCCGGATTGAGCTTCTCGGGTCATTCTTTGCTGCCGGCGAAGTAGATGAAATCTGGCTCACCTTCCCTGACCCGCAACCGAAATGGAAAAGAGAGAAAAAGAGGCTGACCGGACCTGTCTTTCTTAACCTCTACAGGAATTTCCTGAAAGACAATGGCATTGTGCACCTTAAAACCGACAGCAGGGAGCTGTACGATTATACCCTCTCCCTGGTGCAGGTAAACGGTCTGGAAATAATTACCTCTGTAACAGACTTGTACGGCCAGCTGCCGGGTGATCCGCTGCTGTCGATCAGAACACATTATGAGGAGATCTTCCTGAAACAGGGAACCCTTATCACTTATCTTTCATTCAGACTGCCAAATGAAAAAGAGATCGTCAGTCCCTGATAATAAAAATGAAGGTTTCTTCAACCGGGTATACGATGTTACCCGGCTTGATACCTTACGGACGTATCACATCATACGGAGCCATAGCCAGGTATCTCGGCACTGCCGGTTCTGCCAGGATGGTCGGCTGGGCGCTTAACTCATCGCATACTATTCCTGAATTCATTCCCGCACACCGTGTTGTCAACCGTAACGGGATGCTTACCGGCAAATATCATTTTGGCAATTCATCAACAATGCAGCAATTACTGGAAAATGAAGGTTTCACTGTCATGGATGACAAGGTTATTGACTTCAGCCAGAAGTTCTGGGATCCGGCTGTTTGAACTTTGATACTGGAAGGATGTTCATTAGTATATTGATTTAAGAACAAGGAACACCGATTTATGATTTTTGAAGTTTTTGTTTTTTACTTTCACTTCCCAAATCAAAAATCCTTGTTCGATATTCGTAAATCAAAAAAAGCCATTAACAAATAGACTATGTATACAAAAGAGGATGTCATTGCAGCGCTGAGAAAGGTCACCCATCCTGAAAAAGGAAGTGATATCGTTACACTGGGCATCGTGAGTGATGTTACGGTGACTGGTGAAGGAATAGAGATCCTGCTAACTCCAGAAAGATCAAACGACCCGTTCCTTTCGTCCATCAAAAGCAACTGCGTCAGGGCTGTTAAGGACGCACTCGGGCCTGATGCAGTGATCTCGTCGATAGATGTCAGGCCAAAAACCGTGGTGTCTAAAAAGAAAGAACCCCGTAGGGATGTTCTGCCCGGAGTAAAAAACATCATAGCCGTTTCATCGGGCAAGGGTGGCGTGGGCAAATCGACTGTTGCAGTGAACCTGGCAGTGGCGCTGGCCCGCAAAGGCTATGCAACAGGCCTGCTTGACGCAGACATCTTCGGGCCTTCGGTACCCCGTATGTTCAATGCAGAACAATACAAGCCTGATGTTCACAGTGAGAATGGCACTGACATGATCATTCCGATGAAGAAATACGGTGTGAGCATTCTTTCCATCGGCTTCTTTGTTAAAAATTCCGAGGCCGTTATATGGAGAGGTCCCATGGCAAGCAGCTTTCTCAAGCAGCTCATCAACCAGGGCGACTGGGGTGAGCTTGACTATCTCATCTTTGACCTGCCTCCCGGGACCAGTGATATTCATCTGACGCTGGTGCAGGAGGTGCCTGTCACCGGTGCAGTGGTGGTGACGACGCCGCAGGAGGTGGCCCTTGCTGATGCCCGCAAAGGCATAGCCATGTTCCGCAGTGAGGCTATCAATGTCCCTGTTCTGGGTCTTGTTGAAAATATGTCATTCTTTGTAGCTCCCGAGCTGCCCGGAAGACGTTATTACATCTTCGGCAAGGAGGGCGGAAGCAGGCTTGCCGCCGAAGCCGGTGTTGAGCTTCTCGGGCAGATCCCCATTGAAGAGAGCATCTGCGATGGCGGTGATGCAGGTACGCCTGCCGCCCTGAATGACAGCGAGACAGGCAATGCTTTCATCAGGGTAGCGGAGGCTGTCGTCAGGCAGGTGGAGAAGCGTAATTCTGAACAGGCCCCCACAAAAAGGGTCGAGATGAAATAGGCGTCTCACCACCGTAAAGCAGATAGGTCTGTTTAACCTCTTTTTAGTACCTTTGGATACTTTTAGCTGCCCCTGGCAGTTATAGAGTATATACCCTTCTTTCTTGAGATCACGGCACTCAGTATATTATGTCGCGATGACCCTGGTGCTCACCGCACTTATAACCGGTTGTTCTGTTGAAAAGAACACCGGGGCGAGCCGTTTTTACAACTCACTGTTGCAAAATATAACGTCTGGTTCAACGGCAATGAAGCATACAAAGCCGGCGTTGAAAAGGTACAGCAGTCACACCGTGATGATTACAGCGTTCTGATCCCTGTTTTTGAATACACCTCTGATGAATCTGTCGCAGCGGCCGCATCAGACATGGAACGTGCCGCACAGAAAGCATCCAAGGTGATTGCGCTCTATTCCATCACTGCCAAACCGAAAGAGAAGAATCGCAGGGGAGATGATGCCCGTGATGAAGAGTTCTACAACCGCCGTGAGTACAACGAGTGGGTGGACGATGCCTATCTTCTCCTTGCAAAAGCACAGTTCTATCTTAAAAACCTCCCTGCAGCACGGTCCGCTTTCTCCTATACTGTCAGTATAGCCACTGATCCTGATCTTGTCAGCGAAGCAAATATCTGGATGGCCAGGATACAGACTGAAGAGGGCAATTATTCAGAAGCATCACGCATACTTCAGGGCTTCACTGACATTGACAGATTGCCGAAAGCCTTGAAGCCGATGTTCTACTCTACCCTGGCTGATGTTGCCCTCAGGCAGAAACGCTATAATGATGCTGTCAGTCCCCTTACCAGTGCAGTGGAGACCAGTACCAACAAGCATTTCAAGGTGCGTCTGACCTATCTCCTGGCACAGGTGTGCAAAGCAACGGGCGACAACAGCCTTTCAACACGTTATTTTCGCGATGTGATCAGGATGAACCCGCCTTATGAGCTTGAGTTCAATGCGGCAATCAACCTTGCCGGTGTAACTGATCTATCGCACGGTGATGCAGAAGATCTGATAAAATCACTGCGCAGGATGTTGCGTGACTCGAAGAACAAGGACTATCTCGACCAGATCTATTTCGCGCTCGGTGAGCTCGAGATGCGCATGGGAAACACTGATGAGGCCCTTAATCTCTGGATTCAGTCTGCCCGCAGCAGTACCGTAAACACCAGGCAGAGGGCACGTGCCTACCTGGCACTCGGAGAACATTATTACGCACAGCCGGAATATATGACGGCATTTCTTTACTATGACACTGCCACGTACCTGATTGATGAACGTTTCCCCGATTATAATCTTATCAGCCGCAGGACAGGCGATCTGGGTGAGTATGCAGATTTCCACAGTGTGGTGATCACTGAGGACAGTCTCCGCAGAGTGGCCCTGATGAGCAGCACCGAACGTGATGCTCTTATTGCAGAAATGATCCGTTCTTATGAACAGGAACAGACAAAGGCAGTGCAAGGCGACGGCAGCGACAGGTACAATATGGGGCTTTATTATGAGAATGAGCAGCGTTCAGCAGGGAGCCATATCCGCTGAAGGAGGATGGTATTTCTACAACCAGTCGGCACTTACCTTCGGCCGTACGGAGTTCAGGCGCCGCTGGGGCGACAGGAGGCTTGAGGACAACTGGCGACGGTCGAACAAAGCACGAGCGGCATTCACTGCTCCCACCGCTGCCGAGAACGGAGAGGAACAGCAGACCGGCGACAGCACAGCAACGGCTCCTGAGCGGACAAAAGAATACTATCTCCGTAACCTTCCGCTGACCGACTCACTGATGAGCCTCTCTGTAAGCAAGAGCGCCAACGCCCTGCTTGGTGAAGGCAAGATCCTGGCTTCACGTCTTGCTGACACACTTATGGCAGCTAAGTCACTTGAAAAGGCGGCGGCACCGGGTAACAGTGACATATATCAGGGCAGAGGCACTCTATGAGCTCTTCAGGCTGCTTCGCAACTATGACCCGGCCAGGGCAGAGACTTTCAGAGCTGAGCTCCTGTCATCATTCCCTGATTCAGAATACTCGCTTATCCTCTCCGATCCCGACTACGTCAGAAAACAGCTGGAGATGGCAACGAAAGCCCGTACAATATATGAGGCTGCGTATGAAGCCTTCGTCTCAGAGCGGTACGCTGAGACCCAGGACATCTGCAGGGAAGCTGCCGGGACTGTTCCCCGGTGACGACCTTTTACCGAAATTCATGCTCCTTGACGCAATGGCTACAGGCGCTACGGCAGGTGAGATTGCATACAAGGAAAAACTTGATTCCCTGACGGCAAAATATCCTGAAACTCCTGAAGGCAAAAGAGCTGCCGAGATAACCGCTTTCCTCAAAAGGGAGATCCCCGCACTGCAGATTGCTGAAGATACCCGCATAGCTGAAGAACTTTATGAGGCTGACTCCGTCCAGCCTCATTTTGTCCTTGTCGTTGCCGAAAACATACAGGCGAACATGAACCAGATGGTCTTCGATGTTATAAACTATAACCTCGATAATTTTACCGATAAGAATTACCGTACTGAAGGGAAAGTGGTTGACACTGATTATATTCTTATCACTGTCGGTACGTTTGAAAATGCCGCAGAGGCAGGCAGATGGCTCAGTGCATTCGACCCCAAGGCAAATATCAGGGGGGCTGAAAATGCGGTTATTTCACTTTATATCATCAGCCGCGACAACCTGGAGAAACTCACCAGTGACAAGAATATTTCCAGGTACCGGATCTTCTATGAAACTGCTTACCGGCAAAAAATGAACTGAGAGACTGGCGATGCGACAGGTAAGAATATTATGGGTTGATGATGAGATCGGGGTACTGCGGTCACATATTCTCTTTTTGCACGAGAAGGGTTTTGAGACAGATACATGTCCTTCCGGCAATGATGCCATACGGATGGTAAAAGAAAAACCCTATGACATCATATTTCTTGATGAGCATATGCCCGGGCTCAGCGGCATCGAGACACTGCGCCGCATCAAGGCCATCAAGCCTTCCATCCCCGTTGTGATGATCACCAAGAGCGAGGAGGAGGAGATAATGGATGCTGCTATTGGCTCACAGATAGCTGATTACCTGATCAAGCCTGTCAAACCGCAGCAGATACTTCTTGCCCTTAAGCGTATCCTTGACATAGGAGATATAGTAACGCGGCAGACCACCACTGTATTCAGGGAAGAGTTCGGATCAATAGCAGATATGATATCAGCAGCCTCCAACTTCGAACAGTGGAGCGAGGTGTACCGCAAGCTGGTCTTCTGGCAGGGTGAGCTTATCAGGTCATCAGACCCGGGCATGAGGGAGGTTCTGCGCATGCAGGAGGCAGATGCCAACAGGGCTTTTGGAAAGTACATTTCGAAGAACTACACCGGTTGGATGGCATCCGATGCCGGTGACAAGCCGCTTCTTTCACCGTCGGTGATGTCAAAACGCATATTCCCTCTCATCAAAAACGGATCCTCACTCTTCTTTATCGTCATTGACAACATGCGCCTCGATCAGTGGCAGACAATATCCAGTGATCTCAGTCCTTTCCTGCGAAATGTTTCAGACGAGATTTACATGAGCATCCTCCCCACTGCAACGCAGTTTTCACGCAACGCCCTCTTCGCCGGACTGATGCCTGCGGCGATAGGTGACCTGATGCCCGAATACTGGATAAATGACACTGAGGATGAAGGAAAGAACCTACATGAGGAAAAACTGCTCGGCAAGCACCTGCAGAGGGCCGGAATTAACTGCAAATGGAGCTATACCAAGATCAGCTCTGACGCTGAGGGAAAAGTCCTGAATGACAGGCTCCCGCAGCTTCTCTCAAATGACCTTAACGTGCTTGTCTATAACTTCGTCGATATGCTCAGCCATGCCAGGACAGAAGTTGGCGTTCTCCGTGACATGACCGGAGATGAGGCTTCATGGCTCTCATTCACACATTCATGGTTTATCCATTCACCCCTCATTGAGCTTCTCAGGGCTGTGGCTGCAAAAGGATCACGTGTGGTGATCACCACAGACCACGGTTCTGTCAGGGTTCAGAAACCCGTCAGGGTAGTAGGCGACAAACAGACTTCGATGAACCTGCGCTATAAATCGGGAAGGAACCTCGACTACAATCCGCGCGAGGTATTTGAAATTACCGCTCCCTCCAAAGCAGGACTGCCAATGACCAACATCTCATCCAAGTATATATTTGCCTGCGGAAATGACTTCCTGGTCTATCCGAATAATTTCAACCATATAGTTTCGTATTACCGTGATTCATTCCAGCACGGAGGAGTATCATTGCATGAGATGATGCTGCCTCTGGCCTTTCTCGAGCCAGTATAAAAATATTATTTTTGCTGCATGAAGGTAATTATTGCAGATAAAAGCCATCTGAGGGAGGCGGCAAGGCATTTTCTCAGGGAGACGGCAGGATACCGTATCTTCGCCTTTTACGGGCAGATGGGATCAGGAAAGACCACCTTCATAAAGGCGCTGTGCAAAGAGATGGGTGTGACCGACACTGTGACAAGCCCCTCTTTCACTCTTATAAATGAGTACCGTCGCCCCGGCGATGTGCCTGTCTATCATTTCGATTTTTACAGGATCAGGAAAATCGCCGAGGTACTTGATTTCGGTATTGAGGAGTATTTTGATTCAGCCTCACCCTGCCTGATGGAGTGGCCGGAGCTTATTGAGCCGCTGCTCCCTCCCGAAACTCTCAGAATATCTGTCACTGTAATGGCTGACGGCAGCAGGGTCATTGAAAACCGTCAGTGAATTGCAGATAATTTATCCCGTTGAATAATCCGGTTTCCCGTATATTCTCTCCGATTAAAATCTTAATTTTGATCTGAGTAATAGCTATTACTTTGTTAAACCCTTAAAACGAAGCCACATGAATCAACCTGCCAGAAGTGCCTTCATGCCGCGTGAAGAGCTTATTGAAAAAGCAGTGAGCAGGCGACAGATTTCAATTGGCATCCCGCATGACATCCATGATGATGAAAAGCGTGTTGCCCTTACTCCCGAAGCCGTTAAGATCCTTACAGACACGGGCAATGAGGTCTTTATCCAGGCTAACGCCGGGCTGGGTGCCGGTTTCCCGGACAGGGATTACAGCGACAACGGTGCGATGGTGGCCGACACCGCTCAAAAAGTATATGAGTGCGACATTGTCATAAAGATTGCCCCTTTCACTGAGAAGGAGGCCGGACTGCTTAAGGGTAACCAGATTGTCATATCGTTCATGAATGCGGCCACTATGGGCGAGGAGACGCTCTCGGCGCTGACGCGCAAGCGGGTGACGGCAATTGCGGCTGAAAGAATAAAAGACAATGACGGAATACTGCCCGTCGTCGAATCAATGAGCGAAATCAGCGGCATTACATCAGTGCTCATTGCTTCGGAGTACCTGAGCAACACTTCCGGAGGCAAGGGAGTGATGCTTGGCGGAGTGACCGGCGTCACACCCACGGAGGTGGTCATCATCGGAGCCAACACGGCAGGCGAATATGCCGCCCGTGCAGCACTCGGCCTGGGAGCAATAGTGAGGGTATTCGACAGCTCGGTCCACCGCCTGCGCCTCTTCCAGGATCTTCTTGGCCAGAGGCTCTACACCTCGACCTTTCACCCGCAGGTGCTGCAGAAAGCACTGAAGTCAGCTGACGTGCTCATCGGAGCACTGTCAACCGATGATCTGAGACCCTGGTTTTATGTAAGTGAGGAGATGGTTCAGGGAATGAAGCGCGGATCGGTTATAATTGATCTGAGTGTTGATACCGGCGGTTGCGTGGAGACAACCGAACCCAGGGCAATAAAAGACCCTATCTATGAGAAACACGGAGTGCTCCACTACTCGGCGTGGAACCTTCCCTCAAGAGTTCCCAAGACGGCATCCATCGCCCTGAGCAATGTCTTCAGACCTCTGATGCAGGATATCGCAGATTCGGGAGGGATAACACCAATGTTAAAGTTCAACACCGGCCTCCGCCACGGCGTATATATCTACAACGGTATCCTCACCAATGAGATGCTTGCTCAGAAATTCGGGATCCTTTCAAAAGATATCAACCTGCTGCTTGCAGCCTTCTGATTCTGTTTACAGGTAGCTCAGGGACGCTTCGGAACCATTATGCGTCAGTCTTGCCTTACGGCCCAGGTAAAACGCCCTGTTGACTGGTATATGCCCGGCCGGGAAGCTGAACAGTACCGGATAACCGTACCGGCCGGCAACATTCATCACAACCTCTTCCACGCTCTGGTTAAATACATGCTCGCCTTCGGTGATCTTCTCCATCCCTCCCACAATCAGTGCGGACAGGTTGTTCAGCATGCCCGTCATCCGCATTGATGTCAGCATACGGTCGAGATGATAGAAGTGCTCTCCTATCTCCTCGATAAACAGTATCGCCCCTTCAGTGTCAGGCTGGCCGGGTGTGCCGTTCAGGCTGCAGATAAGCGATATGTTGCCCCCTAAAACAGTCCCTTCCACAGAGAATGATGTTTCCCGTGAACTCTTCCATACTACCGGCTCCTGCTCGCCCTTCAGGGCTTTGATCATCGTGTAATAACAGAGAGGCGAGTATTCCGGGTTGGAATAATTAATCGGCATCTCTGCATGCAGCGATGCAATGCCGCAAACTGTATTGAGCCACAGGTGCAGGGAGGTGATATCGCTGTACCCGACGTACCACTTCGGATGCTTTTTCAGGGCTGAATAATCCACCCTGTCAACTATCCTTGATATGCCGTAACCGCCCCGTGAGCATAACACAGCCTTTACAGAAGGGTCATCGGTGGCTTGCTGAAGATCATGCAGCCGCTCATCATCGCTCCCGGCAAAAGGACCGTCAACAGAGAAGACATGCTCACCCAGCACTACATCAAAACCGGAGGCTCTCAAGCAATTTCTCAGCATGCAGTACCAGCTTTCCCTCAATGTGGCTTGCCGGCGAAACAATAGAAATACGGTCTCCTTCCTTAAGATAAGGCGGTATGGTCAAAGCTTTCATGACTGATCCTTTTCTGATGACAGGATCAAAAGTAGCTATTTTAGGAAAGAAACGAGGCGGCAGTGCTGAACAGTCTGTTAAAAGTACAGTCAACTTCATCCGACAGGTTGCCTGCCAGTACCGGGAATGGATTTTCATGTGTACAAGGATAGCCGGGAGACCATACCTCCACATTGGCACCCTGAAGGGTAGCCGATACAGCATCGGAAGGTATGACACAGTCTCCGGCAAAGGAGACTGCCCTGAGTTTTCCTTCAGTATTTCTGAATGGTGTACCTGAGACAGCCTTCAGCCGGCTCAGGGAGGTCATGGCGTAGAACGCCTCACCTTCAGGGGTGTCATTCATAATATTCATTATCCTGTCGCCGTCAGTATTTTTGCTGTCTTCCGGCCATTCAAGATAGAAGGCCATCAGTCTTTCAAATGCCCTGCTGTCCATTATAAGTTTTGATGTACCGTTCATCAGGCTGAAGGCGCTGCCTCCGCAGAAGAGCATCACACGACTTTCATCAGGAAGGATGGAAGGTTTTGACAGCATCATTACCTGGGTTGCCAGGGCTCCTATCGAATAGGCAAATATGTCAACCGGACCGCCTCCCGGCAGGTCAGGATGGGTCCCCTCAGCTATGGAGCTGATCAGCACTTTCAGGTCACTTATTGTCTGGTATCCTGAAAGTATAAAGCGCTGGGGTGATGACGACATGCGTGTACTCAGGGCTACATTGACAAAGGTTGACAACTGCGTGTCAGGCACCAGGGCAGTGCGCGCTGCCACAAGAGGCATCATCAGATGTCTGTCAATCCAGCTGCGGGGTGAACGGTTCATATGATAGGCACTGGGGAACAGCACAACAGGCCTTCCGGTGTCAGTTGCCAGCCTCATACCCCACTGCATGTACTTGTTCCAGCTGCGCTCATTGAGACCATGAAGGAGAATGATTGCACCTCTGCCATTGCTGTTGCCAGGAATAAGTAAATAGTAACGGAAATCACTGTTAGACTGCTCAAGCTCCTTTGATTTAAAGATAGAATGGAAGATGCCGGTCCACTCTCTTCCGTCCGGTACGGAATAGCCGTTTGGGGAATGAAATAGCTCGCTTACTATCCGCACTCCCGTGCCGGGGATAAGACCCTCGGTTAATCCTCCCCTGAAATTTTCGGCAAATTCCCTTTCCTGGGCCGTGTATCCCATCATGTTTTTTTGCAAAAAAAACAGATACCTGACGCCTGTCCAAATAATAGGTTCTGACCGTACGGCCTGGGGCTGTAAATCCCTCTGCCCGGGGTAAAAAAGTCAATACAGGGGTAAAATTTGCCGGCTTAAATCCCGGGAAAATCCTTCGGACCTGAAAAATAGTAATTTTGTGGCAGGACAAAGTGAATGAATATTGATCTTAATAAAAAGCTTCCGGGCTACCTTACCGAAAAGGGAAACATGGTTACGCACATCCTCTTCACTGCAGGATTTTCCCTCCTTTTTCTTAACCTGTACACACCGTTCGGTGCCATAACTCGTGGTTCGAAGTATCCAAAACCGACATCTGTTTCTTTATACCAGCGGGGTGATCCTTGACCGGTATGCTGGTTGTCGCCATTGAGCCGGGTCATAATGTACCATGCTTTTGCGCAGGGGACTGGAGCTTGTCATATGGCAGTACCTTGCCTGGGTAGCGGCTGAGATAGTGGCGATGGCACTCTTCTTTCGTCTTTTTGAGATCGTGATCCTTGACGACCAGCGAAGCTTCCCTGATCTCCTGGGAGTATCTGTTGTGAATACTTCACTTACGCTGCTGCTTCCGTATGGAATGCTCTGGCTCTATTTTTCATGGCGTGACAACAAGATCAAACTGGCTGAGCTGAAAGAGCAACCTGACGGATCAGGCACAGAAACCGATGATACCGCTCCGGGATGAGAAGGGTGTGCTGCGCCTCTCATTAAAGAGGTCAGACATTCTTTATCTTCAGGGAAGCGACAACTATGTTACGGTATGGTATCAGTCACAGAGCCGTATCATGAAGTTCATGCTGCGCAACACATTAAGAACGATGGAGGATGAGCTGGAGCAGGAAGGTATAAGAAGGTGCCATCGTTCATATCTTGTAAATATTGAGCGGGTTAAGCTCATACGGAGGGAGAAGGACGGACTTCAGCTCGAGCTTGACAGTACCCCTCCTTCAACCGTGCCTGTATCAAGGACATATATGCACGAAGTGCTTTCTGCCTTCGGCCAGGAGAGCTGACAGGCTTTACAGCAGTTTCCTGAAATCATTATCTTTGCCGGATTAGCATCAGAAACAAGCTTTCATTACAGATGAAGAAGTTTAAACGCCACCTTATCACCTCTGCCCTGCCTTATGCCAATGGCCCTATTCATATAGGACATCTTGCCGGGGTTTATGTACCGTCGGATATCTACGTACGTTACCTCAGGATGCGGGGCGCCGATGTGATATCGATATGCGGTTCCGATGAGCATGGCGTACCCATCACACTCAAGGCACGGAAGGAGGGCATCACGCCACAGGAGGTCGTTGACCGCTATCATGAAATGAACAAAAAAGCCTTTGAGGAATTCGGTATCTCATTCGACATATATTCCCGCACATCGAACAAAATACATTATGAGACCGCATCAGCGTTCTTCCGCAAGCTCTATGACCAGGGTGAATTCATTGAGAAGAGCTGCCAGCCAGTACTATGATGAGGAGGCCGGCTGTTTCCTTGCTGACAGATACATCACAGGCACCTGTCCGTTTTGCGGTAATGAAAATGCCTACGGCGACCAATGCGAGAAATGCGGCACGTCACTCAGCCCGACAGACCTGATCAATCCGCGGTCTACCATCAGTGGCAGCGCCCCCGTGATGCGTGATACACTGCACTGGTACCTCCCTCTTGACAGGTATGAGTCATGGATCAGAAAATGGATACTCGAGGAGCATGCCGACTGGAAGACAAACGTGTACGGCCAGTGCAAGTCGTGGCTCGACCAGGGCCTGCAGCCCAGAGCCGTGAGCCGCGATCTCGACTGGGGCGTTCCCGTACCGGTTGAGGGCGCTGAGGGCAAGGTTCTTTATGTGTGGTTTGA
>CAVRBS010000026.1:0-56509 GCA_963719235.1 uncultured Bacteroidales bacterium | reverse complement strand
CGCTCCAATAGGATATATTTCGGCAACGAGGGAACTGACACCCGACTGGGAAAAATACTGGAAAGATCCGGAGACCCGCATGATACACTTCATCGGCAAGGATAATATCGTGTTTCACTGTATCATCTTTCCTGCGATGCTGAAGGCAGAGGGGAGCTATATCCTCCCTGACAATGTGCCGGCAAACGAGTTCCTTAATCTTGAGAACGAGAAAATATCGACCTCAAGAAACTGGGCTGTATGGCTGCATGAATACCTGGTTGATTTCCCCGGGAAGCAGGATTCGCTCCGTTATGCCCTGTGCGCCAGCGCACCGGAGACAAAAGACAACGACTTTACATGGAAAGAATTCCAGGCCAGGAACAATAATGAGCTGGTGGCTATCCTCGGGAACTTCGTCAACCGGACACTGGTGCTGACAAACAACTATTACGGAGGCGCAGTTCCCGTTCCCGGCGAGATGAATGATTATGATACCTCAACCCTAAACTCAATCATGACATGCAGGGAAGGCACAGAGAGCAATCTCGAGGCTTTCCGTTTCAGGCAGGCGCTTGCAGAAGCCATGAACCTCGCACGTCTTGGAAACAAGTATCTTGCAGACACCGAGCCATGGAAGGTGATCAAAACCGATCCTGACCGGGTTAAAACCATCATGTTCATTTCTCTTCAGATAACGGCCAACCTTGCGATCATCCTTGAGCCTTTCCTTCCCTTCTCGATGGACAAGCTGAGAAGCTGGCTGAATATCGCTGATCTCAGCTGGGACAGGGCCGGCAGAGCTGACCTGCTTAAGCCGGGCCATATGGTCTCCGCCGGAGAACTGATGTTCAGCAAAGTAGAGGATGCCGAGATAGAAAACCAGATTAAGAAGCTGCTTGATACCAGGCAGGCAAACGAGAAAGGTGCAGCTCCGATTATTCCTGCGAAAGATGATGTCAGCTTCGAGGAATTCACCAGGATGGATATACGCACAGCTACCATCCTCGAGGCACAGAAGGTGCCAAAGACAACAAAACTTATTCAAGCTGAAGGTTGATACCGGCATAGATGTACGGACTATCGTGTCAGGCATCGCTGAGCAGTTCACGGCAGAAGAGCTGCCGGGAAAACATATCTCCGTCATTGTGAACCTCGCGCCGCGAACCATCAAGGGTATAGAATCAAGGGGTATGGTTCTGCTGGCTGAAGATGAGACCGGCAATCTGACCTTTGTGGTCCCCGAAACGGCAATAAAAAACGGAAGCCCGGTTAAATAGGGCTTACGGATTTGCGATTTGCGATTTGCGAATTAGCTGATAATCAAATTCTTAATTCTTAATCTCCACTACTGCCTATTGCCTATTGGCTATTGCCTGCTTTTGTGTATCCACGCTCCCGGAAAATTCTTGATCAGCTTGCTATGGGCTGCTTTTGCCTCCTCAACGGTGCCGTATGATACTGCGCTGACGCGAAGGAAACCGTCAGGTCCGCCCGTCATTTCCGGATCGTAACCGATCTTCCGCAGCTTTTCTATCATTGTCAATGCATTATCTTCCGTCTTGAAACTTCCGATAATAAGCATAAACCTGTATTCCTGGACAACCACAGCCTGCTGTACGGGTTTGAATACTTCAGTGGCAGGTGGCTATGACGACAGGTGGCTCGATAACCGGCTCTTCAGTTGCCGCCTCTTCAGTAACAGTCGTCCCGGTTACAATAGTCTCAGGTTCAATATATGCCGTATCTGCTGCGATCTGTTCGCGGTTAAATTCCAGTTCGGCATTGGCCAGGGGATTAAGGGTAGATTCCTCCATCTTGCCCTTGAACAGACGATCATTGAATGGCACAAGGGCAAGGGCTATCAGGACAGGTATGATAACTGCTGCCCTGATCAGAAGGCGTCTCACCGAGGGCTGGCTTACGGCCGGTTCATGATGATGCTCAAGCATCTTTTTACGGACATCGAAATCGCTTACCGGCTGCCTCTGGTAAGAGGTAAGGCCGTATGATGAAAGAAGATAATTTACCGTGTTGTCAGGATCAAAGATTATTGTCCCTTCACGGTTGAGCGAGAATGTTCCGAGATGATCAAGATTCAGACTGGTCCCGGCCATTATCTTATTCCTGAGTTCCTCCGCCCAGGTGGTTATCATATCACGTGATTCGCCATAAGGGATATTCAGGTGAGAGGAGACATGCCCTATCAGCAGTCCGTCATTGCCGGTGAGATGGCGGTTAAATGTTATCCGTCTGACAGGGGGGTAAAAGAGCCCCTCATTGCGGTCAATATGCGAAGGAAAGTAGTTACCTATAAATGCACCAAACCCCGGTATAATGACACAATCATGCCTGAAAAGCAGTTCCCTGATGTATACGGTGATATCCTTCGCCATGAAGATGCAATAATGAACAAAGATACAAAACTGGCCAGACTATATGAAGGAAAAAAGGTTAAAATAAATTGTGCTATCTTCGCTTTTGAGAGAAGAAACACCCCATGAAAAAAATTGAAATGGTTGACCTCCGGTCGCAATATGACAGGCTCAAAGCTGATATAGACAGGTCTATTTCCGGGGTGATTGATTCGACCGCTTTCATCAAGGGGCCTGATGTCCGTCTTTTCGAAGAAGAGCTGCAGCGTTACCTTGGCACAAGGAATGTTATAGCATGTGCCAACGGCACTGATGCCCTTCAGATAGCTATGATGGCGCTCGGGCTGAAACCGGGGGATGAAGTCATAACAACAAATTTTACATTCATAGCAACCGTAGAGGTCATAGAGCTCCTCGGGCTAAAGCTGGTGCTTGTTGAACCGGAAAAAGACACGTTCAATATCAGTATTGAAGCAATAAAAAAAGCAATCACACCGCGCACCAGAGCTATAGTGCCTGTTCACCTCTTCGGTCAATGCGCTGATATGGAGCCCATTATGGAAATAGCAGGACAGCACGGAATACATATCATAGAGGATGTCGCCCAGGCAACAGGGGCAGAGTACACTTTCAGCAACGGAACGGTAAAGAAAGCAGGCACGATGGGTATCATCGGATGCACCTCCTTTTTCCCTTCAAAGAACCTGGGATGCTACGGTGACGGCGGCGCGTTGTTTACTGACAATGATGAACTGGCAGCGCTCATCAGAAGCATCACCAACCACGGCATGAAGGTCAGGTATTATCATGACACCATCGGGGTCAACTCGCGTCTTGATACCATCCAGGCAGCCATCTTAAGGGTCAAACTCCGCCACCTCGATGCTTTTAACGAAGCGCGGCAGCAGGCGGCAGCACACTATGACAGTGAACTGTCAGGACTGAAGGGGATCACCATTCCGGTCAGGGCAGAAAATTCTACGCATATATTTCACCAGTATACTTTACGTGTAGCTGACGGCAAAAGGAACAGCCTCCGTGAGTGTCTTGAGAACGAGGGTATACCGTCAATGATCTACTACCCCGTTCCTCTTCACATGCAAAAAGCTTATTCTCATCTCGGGTACAGGGCTGACGACTTTCCGGTTACTTCAGAGCTTACAAACGAAGTGCTTTCCCTTCCGATGCATACCGAGCTCGACAGAGAGCAGCTCGAATATATTACCGGGTGCATCAGGTCAGAATTCAAATGAAAAGAAAAGATGAATAAAGAGTTTTTCGCGCATGAGACAGCAGTAGTCGACGAAGGATGCACAATAGGCAAGGGTACGAAAATATGGCATTTCAGTCATATTATGAAGGACTCTGTCATAGGTGAAAAGTGCAATATAGGGCAGAACGTAGTTGTCTCGCCCGGTGTCAGACTGGGGAATAATGTTAAAGTGCAGAACAATGTATCGATCTACACGGGCGTTATCTGTGAAGATGATGTTTTCCTTGGCCCTTCGATGGTATTCACCAATATTATAAACCCCCGCAGTGCAGTCATCAGGCGTGACCTGTATGTAAAAACCATGGTCAGGCGGGGTGCCTCCATCGGAGCCAACGCAACCATCATCTGCGGAAATGAAATAGGTGAATATGCTCTCATTGGCGCAGGTGCAGTGATAACCAAAAATGTCAAACCCTTTGCCCTGGTCGTGGGTAATCCCGGCCGCCAGACCGGATGGGTATCTGAGTACGGACACAAGCTTTCCTTCAACCGCGATGGTATTGCCCTGTGCCCTGAAAGTGGCCAGAAATACAGGCTCTCCGATGAGAGTGTGACAAAAGTTATTTAGTATGTTTATCTCCTTATAAATTTATGTATGGATAATGCTCCAAAAAATTTTGGCCTTATAGGTGTTGCCGGGTATATCGCTGACCGGCACCTGCGAGCTATCAAAGATACAGGTAACCGCCTGCTGGCCAGTCTTGACAGGTTCGACTGTGTCGGAAAACTTGACAGCTATTTTCCCGAGAGCGACTTTTTTGTTGAGTTCGAGAGATTTGACCGTCATGTTGACAAGCTGAAGAGAAGCGGCGTTCAGCTTGACTATGTGAGCATCTGTTCTCCCAATTACCTGCATGACTCTCATATAAGGTTTGCTCTCAGGCATCAGGCAGAGGCAATCTGCGAGAAGCCTGTGGTACTGAACCCCTGGAACATAGACGCCCTCCAGGAGATCGAGAAGGAGACCGGTCACAGGATATACAACATACTGCAGTTAAGATACCACCCGGTGATAATTGCGCTGCACGACAAAATCGCTGCTGCCCCTGCAGGCAAAAAGCATGACATCGACCTGACATACATTACAAGCCGTGGAAACTGGTATTATATCTCGTGGAAAGGTGACGTCAACAAGTCAGGCGGCATAGCCACAAACATAGGAGTACACTTCTTCGATATGCTCGGATGGATCTTCGGGCCGGTGGTCTCAAACAGGGTGCATCTCCTCGAAAAAAATAAAGCCTCAGGTTTTCTGGAACTCGAAAAAGCGAGAGTAAGATGGTTCCTCAGCATAGACAGCAATGACCTGCCTGAAACGGTGAAGGAGAAAAGCAAGAGAACATTCAGAAATATCACCGTTGACGGTGAAGAGCTTGAGTTCTCCGAAGGATTCACTGACCTGCATACGGTAACTTACCGTGAGATCCTGAAGGGTAACGGCTACGGTCTTGAAGATGCACGGCAGAGCATTGAGACAGTATTCCAGATACGTAATTCAACACTTTCAATACTTTCAGGCGAATATCATCCTCTAATAAAAAGATAAATATGTATAATAAACTGGTTAATAAGGAGACCAAACTCTCTCTCATCGGTCTCGGATATGTGGGCCTTCCCATTGCTCTCGAATTTGCGCGGAAAATAAAGGTTGTAGGCTTCGACATCAGGCCTGACAGGGTTGAGCTGATGAAAAAAGGAATTGACCCAAGCAATGAACTTGAACACGAGGCATTTGACGGAACAGACATAAAATTCACCTCTGACCCGGAAGATCTGAAAGAGGCCTCATTCCATATCATAGCAGTCCCCACCCCTGTTAACAAGCATAACCTTCCTGATCTCACTCCGGTGCTGAAAGCCTCAGAAACCGTCGGCCGGATCCTTAAGAAAGGAGATTATGTGGTATATGAATCAACAGTATACCCTGGTTGTACTGAAGAGGACTGTCTGCCGGTGCTTGAGAGATATTCAGGCCTGAAGTGTCCCGGAGATTTCAAGGTCGGTTTTTCTCCTGAACGTATTAATCCCGGAGATAAAAATCATACTCTCACCAAAATTGTAAAAGTCACAAGCGGCTGTGATGCAGAGTCAGCTGAAAATATCGCAAAGACCTATGAGCTGATCATCACTGCCGGTGTCCACAGGGCATCATCCATAAAGGTGGCTGAAGCTGCCAAGATCATTGAGAACACGCAGCGCGACATAAACATTGCCTTTATGAACGAGCTCTCCATCATCTTTAACAAGATGGGTATCAATACATATCGAGGTTCTGGAAGCTGCCGGCACCAAATGGAATTTCCTCAGGTTTTATCCGGGCCTCGTGGGAGGCCACTGTATCGGCGTTGACCCGTATTACCTCTCTTACAAGGCAAAGGCAATGGGTTATCATCCACAGATGATCGACTCGGGAAGGTTCACAAATGACAGTATGGGTGCCTATGCCGGCAAGCAGACAGTTAAAAAGATCATCGCTGCCCACAAGAGCCCTGACAAGGCAAGGGTGCTTGTTATGGGCATGACCTTCAAGGAGGATGTAACCGATATCCGTAATTCCAAGGTCATTGATGTGGTCAATGAGCTGCGCGATTTCGGTGTTGAGGTTGATGTCATCGATCCGGGCGCCTCCGCAGAAGAGGTGAAACATGAATACGGCATCGACCTGAAAGACAAGCCGTCAGGAAAATATGACGCTATTATCGTGGCTGTGGCCCATAAAGAATATGTCGGACTCGATGAGAAATATTTCCTCGACCTGCTGAATGAAAGGGGTATCCTTGTCGACCTTAAAGGCCTTTACAGGAATAAGATGAAGTGGCTGACATACTGGAGTCTCTGATGAAGAAAAAAGTAATTGTAACAGGAGGGACAGGTTACATCGGATCACATACTGCCGTTGAGCTTATTGTTGACGGATTTGAGGTAGTGATAATTGATAACCTCTATAATTCGGATATCACTGTTCTTGACGGTATACAGGCTATCACGGGTATCAGGCCGAAGTTTTACGACTATGATATCTGTGACAGCAGTAAACTCAATGAAGTATTTATTGCCGAGGGAAGGATCGATGCCATAATTCACTTTGCCGCCTACAAGGCAGTAGGTGAATCAGTGCACAAGCCGCTTGATTATTACCGGAACAATCTCGTCTCCCTGATGAATCTGCTTGATATGATGGAGCAGCACGGCGATCCTGCGCTGGTCTTCTCATCGTCATGTACCGTTTACGGACAGCCTGACATACTGCCTGTCACCGAGACATCGCCCGTTAAGGAGGCGGAGTCACCTTATGGTTATACCAAACAGGCCGGAGAGGTCATCATCAGGGATACTATGGCTGCCAGGAAGGCGCAGAAGGCCATTTCACTCAGGTATTTCAATCCTATCGGGGCTCACCCAACGGCATATATAGGTGAACTGCCGCGCGGTGTGCCTGAAAACCTTGTACCCTTTATCACCCAGACTGTCATTGGTCTAAGGGACGAGCTAAGGGTATTCGGAAATGATTATGACACCCCCGACGGATCATGCATACGCGATTACCTGCACGTGGTCGACCTGGCAAAAGCACACGTGATGGCCTTAAAGAGACTTATTGAAGGAAGGAACAAGGGAAATTATGAGGTCTTTAACCTTGGCACCGGGAAGGGTGTCTCGGTCCTGGAAGCCATTGCTGCATTCGAACGTGCCACAGGAGAGAAAGTGAGGTACAGTGTCACCGCAAGAAGGGAAGGTGACATAGAAAAAATATGGGCTGATCCGTCGTTCGCAAACAGGGAACTGAACTGGAAGACGGAGATTACCCTGGAAGAAGCCATGGAGACAGCCTGGCGGTGGGAGAAGAAATTAAGGAACAAATAATAATGAAAAGGATACTGCTTATTACCGGAGGAGCCGGTTTCATCGGATCACATGTTGTCAGGCGTTTCGTCAGACGATATCCCGAATATAAAATAATCAATGCCGACAAGCTTACCTATGCAGGCAACCTCGGTAACCTTACCGACATTGAAAAAGAACCGAACTATCAGTTTCGCAGGATTGATATCGTTGACAAGCAGGCTGTAAACGCGCTTTTCAACGAGTTCAGGTTCGACGGGGTAATACACCTGGCCGCCGAGTCGCATGTAGACAGGTCTATAACCTCTCCCGATGAGTTCATTCTTACAAATATATTAGGCACCGTAAACCTCCTCGCGGCATTTCGTGATGTCAATCCTGCCACTGATGCAAGGAAGCTCTTTTATCACATCTCTACAGATGAGGTGTACGGGTCACTTGAGCATGGGGGTTTGTTCACCGAGCAGACAGCCTATGATCCCAGGAGCCCCTATTCTGCTTCCAAGGCAAGCTCTGACCACATGGTGAGAGCCTTTGGAAATACATACGGCCTTCCCTTCGTAATCTCAAACTGTTCAAACAACTACGGTCCCAATCAGTTCCCGGAGAAACTCATCCCACTGACAATCAATAATATAAAGACCGGAAAACCCATACCTGTATATGGCAGGGGTGAAAATATCAGGGACTGGCTTTATGTTGAGGATCATGCCTCGGCCATTGACCTCATTTTCCACAATGGTATGGCGGGACAGACATATAATGTAGGCGGCGACAATGAATGGAAGAACATCGACCTGGTCCGCCTCATGTGCCGTATCATGGATGAGAAGCTGGGGAGGGATAAAGGCAGTTCAGAAAAGCTGATCACATTTGTCACCGACCGTGCAGGTCATGACCTCAGATATGCCATCGACAGCAGCAAGCTGATGAAGGAGCTCGGGTGGAAGCCATCAGTGACCTTCGAGCAGGGACTTGCCATGACCGTTGACTGGTACCTGGCAAATGAGAAATGGCTGGAGACAATTATCTCAGGAGCCTATTCCGGATATTACGAGGAAATGTACGGTAACAGATAGAATTGGCGATTGTCGATTTGCGATTCGCGATTTGCGATTTTTACTGATGAGATCACTATTGCCTTGAGCCAACCCTGCAATCTGACAGCTCCCTATCCCGACATACTATGTCGGGACTTTACGGTCGCTTCCCTATTGCCTGTCAGGATTTACTGCGCTTCAGCCGTGCGATCAGTTCATCTCCCAGTTCCGACTTGATTTTAATATGATCAAGTATGGCCAGCACGACCGGGTTCTTTTCAAAGTCACCCCTCACCTGCTCGAAATCGCGCTTCTTCACTTCGTCATCGCCATCTATTCCAAAGCCGGTCATTGATGACAGGGTAAACTCCTTGCGTGCGTCTTCATAAAGCATGTGGTCAAGATCGACCACGCTCTCCTTCCACCTTTCCACCAGGCCGATAATATCTGAAGCCGTCAGCTTATCATTGGACTTGCCTGTTTCCCCGGGAAGCCGGTCATAGATCCATGCCCATTCCATATCATAATAGCGCTTATGTATGTCCTCAAATTTTTTATTGATGGCATCTGCGCTTTGCATCTCCATCTTTTCTATGGATGAGAGCAGATGTTCAATCTCTTTGAGCGGTGCTATCAGCCCTGACATGTCAACCCAGTCTCCGGTGCCCTTTTCATGATCCGGTTTCAATCTCTTTCTTATTTCAGTGTCAGAGTTGAATTCAATCCCTTCAAGCCTTTTGATCACTGAGTTCCCGATGAATTTATTGATACCCATCTGGTAAAGAGTTATGCCGCGTTCAGCAGCCGAGGTCTTCATCCGCATTCTCTCATATGTGAGAAAAGGCAATCCTTCCGTATTCTCTTTCATCAGTTTCTGCAGCAGTCCCCTTCCGTTCATCATTTTGCCCACGGTGAAAGGACTCAGAAGGTTATAATTTATCTGGTCAAGCTTTTTAGCGTCCTTGCGCGCGTCACGTTTCGGCCATTTCTGTGCATCACGTATGGTACCCACACTGCGCAGGTTAATGCCTGGCACAAGCTGTGACTCATAATTCACTTCAGTAAGGTAGGAAAAGGGGAACTGGGTAGTATCAACGTTATGGTAATGGCGTCCCACGACCAGGGTAAAAGGGCCTATACGGGAAGGCCATAGCACATAGGAGTCGCTTGTGGTCTTGGACCCTCTCTCCATTATACCCTGGTGGATCGGTCCCAGCTTGTACATGTGATTGCTCTGGTTCGATCCGCTTCCGGCATTCATGAATGAAAAGATACCGGCGATAAGAAGGGTCGATTTATGATGGGTCACCGTATAAGGACCGGCAAATATTGAACATGCCTCGCCATGATATCCCCCGCAGTTTGAAAAGAAGAGCGAGTTTTCGGCCGAATACTGTTTTGACAGGGTACATCCCTGGCCTATGAAGCATTTGTCTATGACTGCAGCATCATTGACCTTTGATCCGGAGCATATTATAAAGTGATCCATTATAACATCGTTGCCAATGTAAACCGGATCCTTGAATGAGCTATTCACTGAACCTTCAGCCAGTCTTGACACATCTTCGATGACAGAACCATTACCGATCTTTACATTCTTGATGGTCCCGCATCCGGCAATATATGATCCTGAGCCAATCACACCGCGATCGGACTTCACGCTCTCTGCATACTTGTCGATAAGATTCTCTATTACCTCAATGGCGGCAGGTCTGTGACGATACAGGGTTATTATATATGCCATGTGCGATGTCAGTCTGTCCCAAATGGGTACCTCCCGTCCTCCGGTCTCGTTCAGAACTGCCACGCGCGTGCCGTTGCCGAATGATGTCTGTCCTTCAGTTGAGATATGCCCGCAGTTCCTGATCACGACACCCTCACCAATATCATAATTGGCAATAAACCCCGTGATGTCGGTGATAGTTACATTATCTTCAATTGTGCAATTGTGGATATGGGCGTTTTTTATGCCGTGCGGCAGCGGCAGTCCGCACCTCTCCCGTGCTATGCCGTTAAAGAGTCCCAGTTTAACTATCCCGGAGAAAGTGACATTCTGGATCCGTTCAGCATTGAAAGGCTCCTTGACCAGAACACTTCCCCATGAGCTGCTTCTGCAACCTGCAGCCTCAAGACCACGTATCTCACCGATACTCAGATTTCTGTAACCGTCGGCCATATAATTCTGATTTTATTATTCGACTGTGACTGATTTTGCCAGGTTTCGCGGCTGATCAACGTCACATCCGCGCAAAACCGCAATATGATAAGAGAGAAGCTGAAGGGGAATAACAGCCAGGACGGGAGCAAAGACATTAATGGTATCAGGCACCTCCATCACATAATCAGCCATCTTGCTGATGACCTGGTCGCCTTCGGTCACCACTGCTATCACTTTCCCCTTGCGTGCCTTGACCTCCTGTATGTTACTTACTATTTTGTCATAGGAGTTTTCCTTTGTTGCAACCACCACCACGGGCATGTGCTCATCAATAAGGGCGATGGGCCCGTGCTTCATTTCAGCGGCAGGATATCCTTCCGCGTGGATGTACGATATCTCCTTGAGTTTCAGAGCGCCTTCAAGAGCCACCGGGTACAAAAGACCCCTTCCGAGGTAAAGTGCGTTCGTTGAATCCTTGTATATTTTTGCAAGAGCCAGAGCCTGGTCATTAATCTTCAGGGTGTCCGCCACTTTATCGGGCAACCTTGTCAGTTCCACTATAAGATTGTGGTAGCGTGTCTCGTCAATCAGGCCCTTGCGGTATCCTATTTCAAACGCAATCATGGCCAGGGTGACCACCTGGGTGGTGAAAGCCTTGGTTGAGGCAACACCTATCTCAGGGCCGGCATGCGTGAAGACGCCAGCGTTGGTCTCACGTGATATTGATGACCCTACCACGTTACATATGCCCAGCACCATTGCGCCCCTCTCCTTGGCCAGTTTTATAGCCGCAAGTGTGTCTGCCGTCTCCCCGCTCTGGCTGATTGCAAGAACGATATCTCCTTTTTTTATAATTGGATCACGGTATCTGAATTCAGAGGCGTACTCCACCTCGACAGGTATCCGGCAGTACTCCTCAATGATATACTCCCCGACCAGTCCGGCATGCCATGATGTCCCGCAGGCCACTATCAGTATCCTGTCTGCCGAAGCCATCGTTTCAAAGACATTATAAAGCCCTCCCAGCATCAGTCCTGCCTGGTTCGGAAGTACCCTTCCCCTGAAGGTGTCATGGATGGCACGGGGCTGTTCGAAGATCTCCTTGAGCATAAAATGAGGGTAGCCTTCCTTGTCAATCTCTCCTATCTTCAGATCGACATTTTTTACTTCGGGTTCAAAGGACTTATTCTTTATAGCCTTCAGAACCATCTCATCCTTACTTATTACGGCCAGGTCATCATCATTCAGATAAATGACCCGCTGGGTGTATTCAACAATAGGAGTAGCATCGGAAGCGATAAAGTTCTCTCCCTCGCCCACGCCAATCACCAGCGGCGATCCCTGCCTTGCAGCGAACAACTTGTTTGGTTCATCACGGCAGTAAACAGCTATGCCGTAGGTGCCTTCCACCTTGTTGAGCGCCATGATGATCGCCTGTTCAGCTGACAGGTCACCTTCAAGATAAAGATGCTCCATCAGGTTGGCCAGCACTTCGGTGTCAGTCTGGCTCGTGAATTTGACATCACGGCTCTCGAGATGACGCTTGATGCGTGCATAATTTTCTATTATACCGTTGTGAACAACAATGAAATGTCCTCTGCATGATACCTGCGGGTGGGCGTTAATCTCATTGGGTTCGCCGTGTGTGGCCCAGCGGGTATGGCCCATGGCTATCGTCCCGTTAAAGTCCTTACCGGCAACCATCTCTTCAAGGTCTCTTACCCTGCCGGCACATTTGAATATTTCTGTTCTCTGACCATCGCTGATGGCAATGCCGGCGGAGTCATAACCCCTGTATTCCAGCCGTTTCAACCCGTTTATTACTATGTCACGGGCTGGCCGTGAACCAATATATCCTACAATTCCACACATAGGCCGTTAATATGTATTTGTTAATCAATAGAGTGTATAAACGAACTCAAACCTGACAGTAGGGTCATTTGCATTGACCTTAAAGATCACATTACTGTCAGATGCCAGCGGATAATACATTTCGACTGAGGGATTTTCAACAACTCCATTAAGATATTGCTGGACAAAACTGGTGATATTAAAGATGTAATAATCATTGGCGTTATAATAGGTGCCGTCAAGAAATCCGACATCATGAATAAGGTCAGGTATGGCCATTTCGTTACCATCACCGTCGCGGTATCTGAGGTAGATTCTTTTCGGAACCTCGGCTTCCGGGAAATATTCGTCATTAAGGTAAACAGGAACATACAGCCTTGCTTTATTCACAGCTATGGTTGGATTGCTCCTGAAAGTACTAAGGGATGGTATGTCAAACCGGGAGTAAACTCCCTTGAATGCCTGCAGATAAACAGCCGTGTCAGCGACAAAATCATTTATATGTTGGATCTGCTTGTCAGGATCAGCAGTAGTGTAATCATGCAGGAACCTGTTATAATTTACCGCCCTGTTTGTTGCCACAAAGGAGTAGCTGTATTTGACACTTTCTGGATCATGATAATATACGGTTATTGCCAGCGGACTATCCGCTGCAGTCAATGTTATGAGCACGGGGTTTGTTTCGCTCCTGATGCCGAAATAAAGTCCCTTGAAGAAAATCGTATAGAATTCTGATGCCGGAAGGAACTTGGTTGTGTCACGGAGCAGGTATTGGCCAATCGAGTTTGGCAGTCTGACTGAATAGACAGAATCTTCAACCAGGACAGGCATAGGGTACTCACCCAGGAATTCGATGGTGTCAGGATCCTGTCCTGAATAGTAATCCGTTGTATCAGTGAGCAGGGTTCCTGTTTCATAGAGTCTTATGTAGTGCACGGCGGCTGTATCGCCGGAGACATCAGAGAGCTCGAACTGGAGCATTACCGAATCAATATAAACTTCCTTATGCGGCCAGGGGGTAACAAGTCTCAGCTGGGTAACAAAATCACAATCTGTTGTGCCAAAATATGCATCCCGGATACTGCCGGCAAACATACGGGTGCTGTCAGCAGAGATTGACTGCTCATCGTACATGGTGTATGCTTTTATGCCGAGTGTATCAGTCGAATAAATATTAACAAAGTCTTCATCCGGCAAAAGATCTATCCCGATCTTTGTCGGATTTTGTTCGCATGATGAAAAAACCACAGTTAGCAGCGTGAAGACAGGTAGTAATATATTTAGCAGCCCAATTGTCAGGCTATTGCGGTTCTTATTTTTTTTTGTCCTGTAATAGCTTGTCATAAAAATCATTGTAAGCATCAATATAATTCTCCTCGCCCTGATATTCCAGGAGGGGCTTGTCAGTGCCGGCAAGATATTTCTTTACACCCTCGTCTATTTTATCACATCCGATAATTATTCCGTCAGAATTTTCAGCTGCCAGCCGGGTAAGGCTAAGGAAGTCTGTATTGCTTTTAATTGCCTTAAGTGCGCTTTTTTCAATTCCGTCAGCTGCCAGTTTCTCAGACAGCGATGATTTCAACGGCTTTTTATACCCGTTATTGTAAACAGAGTATACAGTTTTAAGCTTATTGAAAACCGGATCATCAGAATAGAGTTTCCGGAGATAAATGGGTATCAGTGATGTGAGCCATCCATGGCAATGGACTATATCGGGGCTCCAGCGCAATTTTCTTACTGTTTCAATCACTCCCCTGGCAAAGAAAATGGCTCTTTCGTCATTGTCTTCGTACTCCACTCCTGCTGCGTCAGCTACGGTCTGCTTGCGCTGGAAATAATCATCGTTATCGATGAAGTAAACCTGCATGCGCGCAGACTGAATGCTGGCCACCTTGATTATAAGAGGATGATCAGTATCATCAATGATGAGGTTCATCCCCGACAGACGGATGACTTCATGAAGCTGATTCCTTCTTTCATTGATTGAGCCATATCGGGGCATAAATGTCCGGATCTCTTTCCCCCTTTCCTGTATGCCTTGCGGCAGATCACGGCTGATCTTTGAAAGCTTTGTCTCACCCAAATATGGCATGATTTCCTGTGAGACAAACAACACCCTTCTGCTTTCCATTAAAACCTCCCGATGTACCTTATTTAATACAAAGTGCAAAGATAATAAAAAAAATACAATTAATTTCCAAGCTTTGATACCGCGGGTTACTAACAAAATGGCGTTACTTTGTAATTGCGCAAGGTTAAAAACAGACCACTTCTGATAAGAGGCCACTATCATTACTTCTAAAGAACGTAAAGATGAAAGTGTTTAATACTGTCAAAGAGATCAGGGAACATTACAAGACCTGTGTGCTGAGGTCTCCCGGTTTTGTTCCGACTATGGGGGCGCTGCATGAGGGCCATATCTCACTGGTGGAAGCCGCAATAAGCAGCTGCCGCATGGTGGCAGTGAGCATCTTTGTCAACCCCACCCAGTTCAATGACCCTGAGGATCTGAAAAAGTATCCGCGTACACTCGGGGCGGACCTTGATATGCTTTCTCTGGTGCTAAGGGAGAATGACTTTGTATTTACCCCTTCAGTTGAGGAGATGTATCCTGAACCTGATACCAGGATATTCGACTTCGGAGAACTTGATAAGGTGATGGAGGGCGTTCACAGGCCCGGGCATTTTAACGGTGTGGCACAGGTCGTCTCCAGGCTTTTCGACATTATAAGGCCTTCTTCTGCTTTCTTCGGGCAGAAAGATTTTCAGCAGCTGACCATAATCAGGGAAATGGCGCGACGCGGTTTCCCGAAAACAGAAATCGTCTCATGCCCGATAGTGAGGGAGAAGGACGGCCTGGCCATGAGCAGCCGAAACAAACGACTGCTGCCGGAACACCGTGAAAGAGCAGGCGAAATATTCAAAACACTGCTGGCTGCCGCAGCCATGGCTACCGACACGGAACATGACGATATCAGGGAATTTGTTGCTGACCGCATAAATATGATACCGGGGTTTAATCTTGAGTATTTCGAGATCGTTGAAGAAAATACCCTTACGCCAATCAGATCAAAGAATGAAATGACTCCGGAAAAGAATTATTATGGCTGCATCGCCCTGTTTGCAGGAGAGGTGAGACTGATTGATAACATCGGGATCAGGTTGCGTTAAATAAAAGGAAATGTATCTTTGCACAAATTCAGCAGCAGGTCATCCTGAAAAACCATGATGATAGAAGTAGTAAAATCAAAAATTCATTACGTCACCGTCACCGGCGCCAATCTCAACTATATAGGAAGCGTGACCATCGATGAAGACCTTATGGACGCCGCCAATATCATTGAAAATGAGAAGGTGCATGTGCTTAACAGAAACACCGGCGACAGGCTTATAACCTATGTCATAAAAGGAAAGAGAGGATCGGGTGAAATCTGTCTCAACGGCCCGGCGGCCAAAAGAACGGCTATTGGTGATGTGATCATCATTATGTCATACGCCATGATGGAGTTCGAAGATGCTAAAACCTTCAGACCTTACATCATCTTTCCTGACACAGCAACCAACAAACTGATCTGACATTGAAAAAGGGCCTTAAGCAAACCGTAAGAATAATAATATTTCTTGCCATTGCGATTTTGTTGTTATGGGTCTCTTTCAGGGGTGTTAACTTTTCAGATCTCTGGGCAGTCCTGAAAAAAGCCAATTACTGGTGGCTTCTTCCTTCCCTGCTTATGACGATGATCGCCTTTTTTATAAGGGCCCGGCGATGGACCCTTCTCATCCACCCCCTTGGATATAATGCGGGAATGATGAACGCTTACCACGCAGTAACTACGGGCTACTTTGCAAATCTGATTTTCCCGAGACTGGGTGAGATAACAAAATGTGCTGCACTGGCGGAAAAAGAGAAAATCCCATTCGATAAGCTGGTCGGTACTATGCTCGTAGAACGAACCATTGATATGCTGACTGTCCTGGTCCTGCTGGGACTTACGCTGATTGCCGGAAGCACAACCGCAGGAAGTTTTCTGTCCGAGAATGTTGCCGAACCCTTAAGTCAGAAATTTTCATCCTCTTACGGTTCTGCAATGCTCTTTTCCTTGCTCATCGCTACCCCTGTAATCCTGATAATAGTACTCTATTTCGTACTAAGAAAAAAACTCTCAGGGAGACCTTTTTTCAAAAAGATATATTCATTTACCGATGGCATTATTGATGGATTAAAATCAATCGCCAGGCTTAAGAGGAAATGGGAATTTATCCTTCTGACGGTATTGCTGTGGATGGTTTATCTCCTGATGACCTATTTCCCTCTCATGTGCCTGGATTCAACTTCAGGACTGGGATTGAAAGGCGCTGTTTTCGTCGGTATCATTGGAAGCTTTGGTATGGCAGCGCCGGTACAGAGCGGACTGGGTGCTTTCCATTGGATTGTTTCCCGCGGCCTCCTGTTTGCCTATGGCATCCCTCTTGAAGAAGGACTTGCGTCTGCAACGCTTCTGCACGAATCGCAGCTGGTAATCATTGCCATATTCGGAGCCATTTCGTTTTTCGCCCTCTTTGGCATGAAAGGCGGAAAGATTTTATCAGCCTCCCAGGAGGTCAAAAGCATTTGATACCATACATTTATTAAATTTGTATTCTGCACAATTGCTCGCTGATGGCAAAAAACAAGACTGTTTATGTATGCCAGAACTGTGGTGCCGAATCCCCGAAATGGATAGGCCACTGTCCGGCATGCAAGGAATGGAACACTTACCGTGAGGAACTGATTGCCCTCTCTTCTCCCTCTTCAGTTTCTTCTTCGGCTCCGCGTCGAAAACCGGAGCTCCTGTCAGGCATCGAGGTGAACGAATCAGACCGTATCACGACAGGTATTGGTGAGATGGACCGTATCCTGGGCGGAGGCATGGTCATGGGATCGCTCATACTGATGGGAGGAGAGCCCGGCATTGGAAAATCCACCCTTGCTCTTCAGATAGCCCTGGCAACTAAAGACAGGAAAGTGCTCTATGTATCCGGGGAAGAGAGCGAAGGTCAGGTGAAGCTGCGCGCCAAAAGGCTGCAGGGCAAAAACGACAACTGCTTCATCTATAACGAAACTGAGCTGGAGAATGTCATCACCCAGGCAGGTGTGATCAACCCGGCACTGCTTATAATAGATTCAATTCAGACACTCAGTTCAGGATTGCTTGAATCTTCAGCAGGATCGGTATCACAGGTAAGGGAGTGTGCCGCCATGATGCTCCGTTATGCCAAGGAAACAGGTGTGCCTGTCATTCTCATTGGTCATATTACAAAGGACGGCTCACTGGCCGGACCCAAGGTGCTTGAGCACATCGTAGATGTGGTTCTGCAGTTTGAAGGTGATGGTAATTATGTGTTCCGCATCCTGAGACCGGTTAAGAACCGCTTCGGATCAACTGCCGAGATAGGTATCTTTGAGATGGACAGCAAGGGGCTGCGCGAAGTGACTGACCCTTCCGAACTCTTCATAAGGAGGGACCGTGACCCTGCAAGCGGCGTATCCATTGCCGCAACCATCGACGGTTTAAGGCCGTTCATGATCGAGACACAGGCCCTGGTAAGCAGCGCTGTGTACGGTACCCCCCAGCGCAGCTCCACGGGATTTGATACCAGGAGGCTGAATATGCTTCTGGCAGTGCTTGAGAAAAGAGCAGGTTTCAGGCTGGGCGTAAAGGATGTCTTCCTCAACATCGCAGGAGGATTGAAAGTGAGTGACCCTGCCATTGACCTTGCCGTTGTGAGTTCAGTGCTGTCATCAAACCTGGATGCACCGGTAGGCCAGCATACTGCCTTCGCCGGCGAGGTTGGTCTTTCAGGTGAGATAAGACCCGTCGCACGCGTTGAGCAACGCATTCTCGAAGCCTCAAGAATGGGATTTGAAAAGATAGTTATCTCGGGATATCACCGCAATATAAAAGACCAGACCGGTATTAAAGTCCTTCCTGTCTATAAAATAGAAGGCCTGGTAAAACTGCTGTTCACGTGATCAGTAATCTCTGTCCCTGAAAGATTTATTGATCTTCTGCTTCGACTTGGCACCGGCGCAATCGAGATCGATGCTGAGATTGACGGGTGTTTCAAATACGTCATTTACCATTGACCCTAATTCCGGGTCAGCGAACAGTTTCTGCAAAAATATTCCTACAACAGGCAGTGCCATATTTGATGCCTGTCCTACTGACATCTCCTCAAAATGTATTGCCTGATCTTCCCATCCTGTCCAGACACCTGCCACAAGATTTGGAGTGACGCCCATGAACCATCCGTTTGAGTGGTTTTGTGTCGTGCCTGTCTTGCCCCCCATCTGATTCTTCAGCTGATACTTGCCTCTCAGCCTGAGACCTGTCCCTCTGTCGACTACTCCCCTTAACAGATAGGCCATTACATAGGCATGCTCTTCACTGATGACCTCATCAATAAACGGCGTAAATGTTGATATCACGTTACCGTTACGGTCTTCAATGCGGGTGACGTACAACGGCCTGGTATAAACGCCTTTGTTGACGAAAGTACCGTAAGCACCTACCATCTCCTCAAGACTGACATCTGATGTTCCCAGGAAGATAGACCATACAGGGTCTATGAAGCTCCTGACACCCATTCTGTGCATCAGGTCAGCCACAGCTGTTGGGGTGAACTGCTTCATAACCCATGATGATATCCAGTTCTCGGATTGGGCTAAACCCCATCCCAGCGTTACCATCTTCCCATGAAATTCCTCGGGCCCTGAGCTCCTTGGTGACCAGGGTATCGAATCTCCAACATCAAATGACTGCGGAATATTCTCCACTTCAAAGCATGGAGAATACCCATCCTGAATTGCCAGTGTATAAAGAAAAGGTTTTATGGTTGAACCAACCTGTTTCTTCTGCTGGGTAACAGCGTCGTACTTGAAATAACGGAAGTCAGGTCCTCCAACGTAAGCTTTGACATGACCCGTATGCGGATCCATAGCCATGAATGATGACCTCACGAAAAACTTATAATACTTTATTGAATCAAGCGGAGACATTACAGTATCACGTTCCCCGGACCATGAAAAAATCTTCATCGGTATGGGTTTGTTGAACGCCAGGGTTATTGAATCTTCAGGCACACCTGCCGATCTCATGCTCCGGTACCTGTCGCTCTGCCTCACTGAGCGCTCCATGATCTCCTTGACCTGTACGATGGTCAGGTCATTTGAAAAAGGCGGGTTCCTGTTTAATTTAGCCCTCTTGCTGAAAAGCGGCTGCAGATCGGCTGACAGGTGCTCCGCAACAGCCTCCTCGGCATATCCCTGCATCTTTGAATTAAGAGTGGTGTATATCCTAAGGCCATCCCTGTAAAGATTGTAATTTGTCCCGTCGGGCTTGTTGTTTTTTCTGCACCAGCCATAGAGAGGATCGTTCTGCCAGAGCCACAGGGCATCATTATACTGTTCGTCAGAATAGAACATATCCCGCTGGGGCTCATATTTAATCATTGTGGTTCGTATGTACTCCCTGAAATATGTGGCAAGGCCTGAGTTGTGACTGTCTTCACGCAGATCAAGCTTCACCGGCAGTTTTTTGATTGAATCAGCCACATCACGCGAAAGGTAGCCGTACCGTTCCATCTGTCCTATCACCACATTGCGTCTCTTCAGGGCGTTCTCGCTGTTACGGACAGGGTTATATGCAACGGAATTCTTAAGCATACCCACAAGGAGAGCCGACTGCTCCAGATTCAGTGAATCGGGAGTGGTATTAAAATATATATGTGCCGCAGAATGAATACCAGCAGCATTATATATAAAGTCAAAGACGTTGAGATACATTGTTATTATCTCTTCCTTGGTGTAGCTCTTCTCAAGCTTCACTGCCGTCTGCCACTCCTTGAACTTGGTTACTGCCAGTTTTGCAGCCCTTACAATTGCAGGGTCGTTCGAGAGGTCACGCGGCAGGAAGAGGTTCTTGGCCAGCTGCTGTGTGATGGTACTGCCCCCTCCGGTCTCCTGCCTGAGAATAATCGTCTTGACTAGAACCCTCACAAGACCCCTGAAGTCGATACCCGAATGCCGGTAAAACCTTATGTCTTCAGTTGCTATAAGCGCATCGATCACATAAGGCGAGATATCTTCATATTCAGTCCATGTGCGGTTCTGTACGTAGAACTTGCCAAGCAGCACATTATCTTCGGAATAGACCTCGGCAGCAAGGTTGCTGGCAGGGTTCTCAAGCTCCTCGAATGAGGGCAGAGGGCCAAGCTTCTGTGCAGAGATAAGAATGAACAAGGTTAACAGAAGTACGGCAGGAAGAGATATTATCACCCAAAACCATACTATATTCTTGCTGAACTTTTTATCCCTCATGATACCCTCATAATATGGGCGCTAATTTAATGAATTATACAAATTCTTTCTTAATAATTTTGAAGTTAGTACCCATAATCGCTTACTTTGCCCTGTTTTTAAAAAATCTCGGATGACAGAAAATCTGGTAATAGTTGAATCTCCCGCAAAAGCAAAAACGATAGAAAAATTCCTCGGTAAGGATTTTACCGTTGTGTCCAGTTTCGGGCATATACGTGACCTTGCAAAGAATAATCTCGGAATTGAAGTAGAAAAGGGTTTCAGGCCCGTATATGAGGTACCTGAGGAAAAGAAGAAAGTTGTGAGTGAGCTGCGCAAGCTGGCTTCAAGGGCTAAGACAGTCTGGATCGCCTCCGATGAGGACCGCGAAGGAGAAGCAATTGCATGGCATCTGATATCTGTTCTGGGTCTCGACACTTCTTCCACTAACCGGATAGTGTTTCATGAAATAACCAAGGAAGCTATCACCCAGGCCATTCAGTCGCCCAGGCAGGTCGACATGAATCTTGTTGATGCGCAACAGGCCAGAAGGATGCTTGACAGGATCGTGGGCTTTGAGATTTCTCCGGTACTATGGAAGAAAGTACAGCCCTCTCTCTCGGCAGGCAGGGTTCAGTCTGTAGCCGTACGACTGCTGGTCGACCG
Organism: uncultured Bacteroidales bacterium; assembly: GCA_963719235.1. GTDB lineage: Bacteria > Bacteroidota > Bacteroidia > Bacteroidales > VadinHA17 > SR-FBR-E99. The sequence goes on along the minus strand of CAVRBS010000026.1, from coordinate 34,983 downwards.
TGAGCGTGAGATCATCGCTTTCACTGCTGACTCGGCATTCAGGGTAACAGGTACTTTTACCGGCAAGAACAAGGAAGAGGCCGATGTGGTTCTGAAAGCAGAGTGTCCTAAAAAATTCAGTACGGAACCTGAAGCAAAGACGTTCCTGGAAAAATGTGATGCAGCGGCCTTCTCTGTTGAGAACATCGTCGTCAAACCCGGAACAAGATCGCCGGCACCGCCATTCACAACATCCACCCTCCAGCAGGAGGCTTACCGGAAACTGGGGTTCTCAGTAGCCCAGACAATGTCAGTAGCTCAGAAGCTGTACGAGGGAGGCAAAATAACCTACATGAGGACTGACTCGACAAATCTTTCCATGCTTGCCCTGAATACGGCAAAGCAAGTTGTGACACTGGATTATGGTGCCAGGTATTCACGTACGAGACAGTTCAAGACACATACCAAGGGTGCGCAGGAAGCACATGAAGCAATAAGACCCGCTTACTTTGACAAGAAGGAAATTGCGGGTACCAATAACGAAAAAAGGCTTTACGAGCTTATCTGGCGAAGGGCCATAGCATCACAGATGGCTGATGCCGAAATTGAAAAGACTACTATTACTATAGGTATGTCGACCTCCCCGGTAAACTTCACTGCAACAGGCGAAGTGATACTTTTTGATGGCTTCCTGACTGTTTACACCGAATCTTATGACAGTAACGCCGCTGACGACGACAAGGCAATTCTTCCGCGTGTTGATAAAGGTATGTCACTGGCCCCGGTAACTATCACCGCACTGCAGCGTTTCACAACACCTCCGCCGCGTTATACGGAGGCAAGCCTGGTGAAGAAGCTGGAGGAGCTTGGCATAGGAAGGCCGTCAACATACGCACCTATAATATCAACCATACAATCGCGCGGGTACGTCGCGCGCGAAGACCGGCCCGGAGAGAAACGCACGGTGGCGCAGCTCACCCTGTCTAAAGGTAAAATAACCCGGAGTGAAAAGAGCGAGGTGGCCGGAAAAGAGAAATCCAAACTCTTTCCTAAAGATATAGGAATGATCGTCAGTGATTTTCTTATTTCAAACTTCCCCGACATCCTTGATTATAATTTCACCGCAGAGGTGGAAAAGGAGTTTGATGAGATAGCCTCGGGCGAACTGGAGTGGCAGAAGATGATCGCGGATTTTTACGGACCATTCCACAAGACGGTTGATGAATCCCTCTCTGTAAAAGCACGTATGACAGGAGCCCGACAGCTGGGCACTGACCCGGTGACCGGATTGCCTGTCATGGTAAAGATGAGCAGGTTCGGTCCTGTTGTTCAGCTTGGCGAAGCCTCACCTGACAATAAGCCACGCTTCGCTAACCTGAGACGCGACCAGTTGCTTGAGACCATAACCCTCGAAGAAGCCATGGCGCTGTTCGCCCTGCCAAGAAAAGCAGGGATGTTTGAGGACAGCGAGATGATAGTCGGCCTCGGGAAATTCGGGCCTTATGTAAAACATGACGGCAAGTTTTACTCGCTGAAAAAAGATGTTGATGATCCCTACACCATCACTGAGGAGAGAGCAACCGAGCTCATCAGGGATAAGAGAGAGGGCGATAAGATGAAGGTCATCAGTAATTTTGATGATATCATGGTGCTTAACGGCAGGTACGGGCCATATATAGTGAAGGATAAAAACAATTACCGTATCCCGAAAGGTTCCGACCCCAGGAAGCTGACCAGGGAGGATTGCCTGGCCATTATTGAAAAAGGGAGCCCGGCTAAACGCACCAGAGGCGGGAAGAAGAAGTGATAAAAGTAAATCATGATTGACCTGAACCAGTACTTAGATCCTGTCTGTCTTGACAAGCCTGAAGTGGAACATCTGACAGGCTCTGCAGCATTCCCCCACAATGTTGCAGTCAATACCGGAAACGTACCGCTGGATGACCTTACCGGTTTTGCTGTTGCGCTTATAGGTGTGCCTGATGACCGTTGTTCGTCAAACAAAGGCGCTATGTACGCTCCTGATGCCATCAGGAAAAACCTGTACTCATTCTCACGTCTGCCGGGCAAGATGAAGATCACAGATCTTGGTAACCTGAAGACCGGCACTTCATTTGAAGACACGCTTGCAGGCCTGCGCGATGTGATCATACAGCTGCTTGAGCAGGATGTCGTGCCCATTATTATAGGCGGCACCAGCGCCATGATGCCTGCAATCGACAGGTGCATTTCATCTCTCAGACAGCCATGGTCGCTGGTATCAGTAGATTCGAGACTCGATTTCACTGCAGAAAAAAGACCTGCAGATTCCCTTAACTGGATGAACGATATGATCTACCGCAGCGGGAACCGGCTGTCACACCTCTCCGCCATCGGACATCAGACTTATCTCACTGACCAGCAGGTGGTGAACCGTTTTAACAGGAGACATTATGAAATGATGCGTATCGGAGAGGTTCGTGCTGCCGTTCATGAGACGGAGCCCCTGTTCCGCGATGCTACCGCAGCATTGTTTGACATAGGATCAGTACGTCAGTCCGACGCGCCGGGAACTGTCCTTCCGTCCGCAAACGGATTTTACGGAGAGGAAATATGCCTCCTTGCAAGATATGCAGGACTGTCTGACAACCTGAAGATACTGGCTCTTACAGAGGTAAACCCGATGTATGACAACCGTTTTCAGACCTCTCACCTTGCAGCACAGATGATATGGTTCTTCCTTGAAGGCTTCTCTCAGAAACAGTATGAGCTTCCCTACATAAGTGATCAGACGAACAACCGGTTTACAAGATATCATGTGACACTCAGTGATCTCGAGGGAGAAGCAATATTTATTAAGAGCATAATCACGGACCGGTGGTGGATAGAGATCCGTGATGCTGACGGAGAACCTCATTACCTCGCCTGCTCATATGACGACTACCTGATGGCCAACAGAGACCAGGTCCCCGGCCGGTGGACAAGGGCTATGCTAAGGTTCGGTCACTAAATATTTTCCTCTTTTTGGAGGGTGGCATATTTTTTGCTTAATTTACTCGTTATTGATGCAGAGTGCAAAGCACTGTTTGAAGATGAAGAAAGTCAGGACAGTCATCCTTGTTTTAGTTGTTTCAGGTGGCATCTTGTCAGGGCAGCAAGACCCTGTCCTGAGTCATTATATGTTTAATACCCAAACTTATAACCCCGGTTACTCTGGCATGAGCGGCATGATTACCGCCACCGCGCTGACACGCCAGCAATGGGTCGGGTTCCCCGGAGCCCCATCGACCATGATTTTCAATATCAATACACCATTTAACCTTTTCGGGCTGAGCAGTGGTGCCGGATTACTAGTGGGTGCTGATCAGTATGGCTTCAGCAATGATATAAGCGTTAACCTCTCATATTCGTACCTTATCCCTATCGGCAGCGGTACCCTGGGAGCAGGTTTCAGCGCCGGAGTTCTTAATAAAGCACTTAAACCCGAGTGGTTCATACCCTCCGGACCGGTCCATACACCACCATCAGGAGACCCCCTTATCCCGGAAAATGATGAAAGTTTAGTTGCCCTTGATATTTCTGCCGGTGTATATTACGAGGGACTGAATTATTATGCCGGCCTCTCGGTCACTCACGTCAACCAGCCAAAAATAAAATATTCAGAAACAGCAACTTATGTAAGCCGTGAATACCATTTTACGGCAGGATATTATTTCCAGTTGCCTAGTCCGGCCTTTGAAATTATACCTTCAGTTTATCTGGTAAATGATGGGGCAACAACACAATATGTAGGAACTGCAATGGTAAGATACAATAAAAAGGTCTGGGGTGGCGTTTCCTACAGAGCCGGTGATGCTGTTACAGGTTTTGCAGGCATAGAATTATATAACGGACTAAAAATTGGATATGGTTATGACTTCCCGGTCTCAGAGATCAGAAAAGGTACAAGCGGATCACACGAATTCGTTGTTTCGTACAGTTTTGACCTCGGTCTGGGAAAAAGTAACACCAGGTACAAAAGCATTAGATTCCTATGATTGGATTTATAAAATTTAACTTAGTTGCATCTTTAAAATTTATCAGTATATGAAAAAGGTAACCCTTTCAGCTCTTGCATTAGCATTAATACTGGGTAGCTGTACCTCTTATGACACCGGTGAGTTGACAGGTGTTCAGGGAAGGAAAAAGTTCTATGAACCCGAGCCCTATGAAATGGCATTCATACCGGCAGGTTCTTATACCCAGGGCCCGAGCGACCAGGATCCACTGCGTGCCATGAACAGTATGTCCAAGACAGTTACTGTTGAGGCGTTCTGGATGGACCAGACAGAGATTACCAACAACAAATACCGCCAGTTTACCTATTGGGTACGTGACTCTATCCTCAGGACCAAACTGGGCGAGGAAGGTGTTGAAGGCTACGAATTCTTTAGGACCGATGAAGAAGGAAATGTCATTGAGCCTAATATTCTCAACTGGGATGAGGAGATAGATTTCGAAGATGAAAATATCCTCTCCGTCGTCGAGACCATGTATTATCCTCCCGAAGAAAGATTTAACGCCAACAAGCAGTGGGACACCCGGCTGTTGAACTATTCATATTTCTGGGTCGACTACAGGCAGGCTGCAAAAGCCAGATATAATTACAAAGATCAGGTGTACGAGGGTAAGGTTACTGACCTGGAGGGTAATACCACCGATGTGGTTAACCGCTCATCGTTCATCATGCACCATGTGGTAAACATTTATCCGGATACTCTTGCCTGGATCAGAGACTTCACCTATTCATTCAATGAGCCATGGGCAACACTTTATTTCTGGCATCCGGGCTATGATGACTATCCTGTTGTGGGAGTGTCATGGGTACAGGCACGTGCTTTCAGTGTATGGCGTACTAACTTCATGAATGAGCACCTGCGTGCTCAGGGCGTGGCCGATGTTCACAACTACCGCCTGCCTCTTGAGACCGAATGGGAATATGCTGCACGCGGAGGCCTTGACCTGTCAATGTATCCGTGGGGAGGTCCCTACACACGCAACTACCAGGGATGCTTCCTTGCCAACTTCAAGCCTCTGCGCGGTAATTATATTGATGACGGAGCAGTGTATACAATTAAGGTGGCTTCTTTTGAGCCCAATGAATACGGACTGTTCGATATGGCCGGTAACGTCTCGGAATGGACTTCATGTGCATACCATCCGTCTGCATATGTCTTTACGCATGACCTGAACCCCGACTATGAATACAATGCCAGACCTGAGGATCCTCCGGTGCTTAAACGTAAGGTCGTCAGAGGAGGCTCATGGAAAGACATAGCATATTTCATGCAGACATCAACAAGGGATTATGAATACCAGGACTCAACAAAATCTTTTGTCGGGTTCCGCAATGTCAGAACATATATTGGCGTTAATAACTAATAATTAATCACTAATAACTAATCTGTTTAACCTTAAATTTTAAATAAATGGGCCTTTCAGAATTTGTACACACCACTACGTGGAAAGCTTTCATGGCAAAAGTTTACGGCTGGGGTGCCTCAATCGTAATCATTGGTGCTCTGTTCAAAATACAGCACTATCCTTTTGCAGGATTAATTCTTGCCATCGGTCTTATTACCGAGGCATGCATTTTCTTCCTCTCGGCTTTTGAGCCACTGAAGGAAGAACCGGACTGGAAACTGGTCTATCCGCAGCTTGATCCAAACTATTCCGGGGAAGAATTTGGATTTGCAGCTGTTGGCGGTGGTTCCGGTGGCAGTGGCGGCGGAGCAGGTCTGTCACAGTTTGACAAGATGCTCGCCAACGCAGGCATCACCCCCGATGTCTTTGACCGACTGAGCCAGGGACTGAAGAAACTCACTGAGACGACAAACAATTTCAATGCTATGGGCGATCTGGCTGCCACGACAAATGAATATGCAGGCACCATCAGGAAAGCCAATGAGTCTCTGCTGAACCTTTCAGATTCTGTCAGGCAGACAGCAAAGTCAATGACTGACACGACCACGGTGTACCATTCTCTGGGAGAAGCAACCAAAACAATTGAAACCGGCGGTAAATCTTACCAGGAGAAGCTGGAGAATCTCAATAAAAACCTCTCTGCTCTCAATGCAGCTTATGAACTGCAACTGCGCGGCGCCAATGATCATGTCAAGAATTCAGATGTGATCTACAAGGGCATCGAGACAATGATGAAAGATCTCTCGGGATCAGCCGATGATACCAAGAAATACCGTGAACAGGTTTCAAAACTGAATGATAACCTTTCATCACTTAACAATGTATATGGCAACATGCTTGCCGCCATGAATGTAAAGTAATGTTCAGCTCATTAATATATCTGCAAACACCTAAAATAGCCACAAATGTCTAAGGGAAAAGAAACCCCGCGGCAAAAGATGATAGGTATGATGTACCTCATCCTGACCGCAATGCTTGCTCTTAACGTTTCAAAGGATGCCGTTGAAGCCTTTAAGAGAGTGGATAAGGGTTTGACTAAGACCACCGCCAACTACATCAAGAAGAATGATATCACCTATGCAGCTTTTGATGCGGCTGCAGCAGAAAACCCTGAGAAAGCAGGGGCCTGGAAGACAAAAGCTTATGATGTTAGGGGGCGTGCTAATGAGATTTTCAATTATATTCAGGACCTCAAGGTTGAGATCATCACCAAGGCTGAAGGTGAGGATTCTGAAGCTCTCCTTCCCGACAATCAGATTGACATTGCCAAGGTTAAAAAGATAGATGAGAACAATATCCCTTCAGAAGTGCTGATAGGATCCGACCAGGACGGCAAGGGCAATGACCTTAAGGCTTTGATGGAAGATTACCGCAGTTTCCTTGTTGAGACACTCGAAGGTAAAGATATTGCTGCCGAGAAGTCAATACTTGACATCCTCAACACCGATGACCCGCAAAACCTTGAAAAAACGGGGAAAGAGAACTGGGTGACTGGAACCTTCCAGACACTTCCCCTGGTAGCTGCTATAACCATGCTTTCAAAGATACAGGTTGACGTAAGGAACGCCGAGACTGATGTTCTTAACTTCCTTTACACACAGATTGAAGCCGGCTCATTTAAATTCAACCTGATCATTCCGACTGTCATTCCCAACTCAACGTACATCATGCAGGGAAATGAATACGAGGCCCAGGTATTCGTCGCTGCCACTGATACAACACAGGATCTGGAAATACTTATCGGACCGTATACAACAAAAACAAATGCTGACGGCACTGTTGCCTATGAGATGACTGGTGATTATACAAGGCTCCCTGTTGATAATGATGGTATCGGCAGATACAGGGTCAGACCCGGATCAATCGGCGAGAAATCATGGGGCGGTATTATCAATATGAAGTCTCCTGATGGCACCATGCGTGCATATAACTTCAGTTCAAAATATTCGGTTGGTGTGCCTAACGTAGTTGTTTCACCTACAGCAATGAACGTACTTTACCAGGGCATACAGAACCCGCTTGATATTTCCGTTCCGGGAGTGGGATCTGATAAGCTTACCGTGAGAATGACAAACGGTGAACTCAAGAAGGGAAAATATAAGAACTACCGCGGTGAATGGGTTGCACAGCCCAGAACAATTGGTGAGAACGCACAGATAATAGTATCTGCAAATATTAACGGCAAAGTACAGAGCTTCCCGCCTGTCGAATTCAGGGTAAGAAGATTGCCTGACCCCGAAGCACGGTTTGCCAACATGAAAGAGGGTAATGTTCTGAGAAGCGTTGCCGCAGCACAGCAGGTTGTGACCGCCGTGCTTGAGAATTTCGAATTTGACCTCACATATACAGTCACGGGTTTTACAGTCTCTGTTAATGACAAAGGCTTTGAGATTACCGCTGAATCTAACAACAACAGGATTACCGACAAGCAGAAAGGCCTGATTAGTAACCTGAGGGCCGGCCAGAAGCTGATCATAGAAAAGATCAAGGCAGTAGGCCCCGACGGAAGAACCAGGGATCTCAACCCGATAATTCTTAAGATTAACTAATATAGGAAGAGATAAAACCATGAACAGGAGAGTTCTTGCAGGCCTTATAGGCCTCCTGATGTGCACAGGCGCGATGGCCCAGTCGTTCGGAGACATCTATAATAAATCGATGCCCGACAATCAGAAGATCAACTATACGTATCTGGGCGAATCAGATGTGGTATGGTCAAAAAGACTGTACCGGATAATCGATCTGAGAGAAAAGATGAACCTGAATCTTTATTACCCGTCTCTGAGGTATGATCCTGAAAATAACCGCTTCGCCTCAGAAATGTCAGACGGAAGGATGAACTTTTCAGGGATCCTTCTCAATGAGATAATGGCCGGCAAAGTTGTTTCGTTTGACGGAGATGCCATGACGGTTCCTACAACCTATGATGACATCGCAATGAAAATGAACCGTGATACGCTGACTATCACAATCATCAATGCCGCGGGAGCGGAACAGGATTCTACGGTTACAAACATGGAGAACCCCGCCGATATCAAGCAGGTCATGCTGCTCGAGGAATGGTTCTTCGACAAGAAGCATTCACGCCTTGACGTACGCATAATAGGTATTTGCCCCATCTATATGGGATATGATCAGATCACCGCCAGACTTGTTAAAAGGCGCCTCTTCTGGATCAGGTATGAAGATGTAAGACAGGCACTGGCAAGTCACGAAGCATTCAATTCATACAATGATGCTCAGCGGATCTCTTTTGAGGACCTCCTCCTTCAGCGTAAATTTGACGGATATATCGTGGCCGAATCAAACGTCTATGATGACAGGTCAATCAACCAGTATAAGATTGGCCCCGGACAGATCTATGAAGCTGAAAGGATCAAGAATGAGATATTCAATTTTGAACAGGATCTCTGGGAATACTAATACGGTGAAATAATTACAATGTAGCGACGCCCTAATTGGGCGTCGTTACTGTTTTTACAGATATCCTTCACCTGCCGTTTTGCCCACGTCGTCAAGATACCGCTTGATGTTCTGTTCCTGATCCCTTGGAACAATGAGAAGTACATCTCCGCTGTCGATTATGATAAAATCATCGAGCCCCTGTATCACAGCTATCTTTTCCCCGGGGAGACTGATAATGTTTCCCTCTGAATTGTATGCAAATACCTGCGAGCGCAGAACTGCATTATCGTTCCTGTCATGCCCGGAATGCAGGTAGAGTGAATTCCATGTGCCCAGATCAGACCATCCCAGGTCAGTACAAATAACATATACATTATCGGCCTTTTCCATAATGCCGTAGTCAACTGATATGCTGCTGCACTGAGAATATGCCTGCTGTATGAACTCGTCTTCCGAAGCCGTGTTGAACAGCTCCCTGCCTGCATCGAAAACATGGTACATATCAGGCAGGTACTTTTCGAAAGCATTTAATATTGTGCCGGCCTTCCAGATAAAAATGCCGCTGTTCCAGTAAAAATCGCCACTCTCGAGAAAAAGCCTGGCCATGGCCAGCTCGGGCTTCTCAGTGAAAGCCTTAACCTTATGAAGATTACTGAATCCACTGACCGGATGTTCTTTGTGAGCCTGTATGTATCCATAGCCTGTTTCCGGCCTGTCGGGCCTTATGCCCAGGGTAAGCAGGGCGTCGTTACCCGAGGCAAACCGGTAGGCTTCATTCATTACCTCAGCGAACTCATCCTCCTTCTGAATAAGATGATCAGAGGGAGCAACGGCTATTACCGCATCAGGATTCTCTGCCATTATTCTGAAAATACCGTAGGCAATACACGGGGCTGTGTTGCGCCGCATGGGCTCTGCAAGAACTTGACCGCTGTCTATGCCAAGCTGCTCGGTCACGGTCTCCCTGCTCTCTTCACTGGTCACAATATAAATATGATCCTCCGGACATATTCCTTTAAAGCGCCTGTAGGTTATCTGTATCAGTGTCTCACCCGTTCCCAGTATATCCAGGAACTGCTTTGGTTTCTCCTTCCGGCTAAGCGGCCAGAACCGGCTTCCGATACCACCGGCCATGATCAGTACATAACGGTTGTTCATGATTATTGAAAATATGTGAGAGCTCTTACAAATATATAAATTCCTGCCCACTAAATCAGGACAGGCATCGATGGCCGTGAATATTTGCTAAATTTGATGAAACTTTTTGTCTTATGTTTCGGTTTCTGTCAGGGTTCGGATCCTACTGGATGTTGCTGGGGAAGGTGTTTTCCCGGCCTGAAAAAACACGGATCTATTACAAACAGACTATGAAGGAAATTATAAGCCTGGGGCTGAGGTCAATAGGGATTGTGGCCATTATTTCCTTCTTCATGGGTGCTGTCATTACCCTTCAGACAGCCTATAATACTGAGAACCCGATCTACCCGACTTATCTTATTGGTCTCGGGTGCAGAGACTCTATCCTGCTCGAGTTTTCATCCACAATCGTGGCCCTGATCCTAGCAGGTAAGGTCGGATCAAACATTGCTTCAGAGATTGGAACGATGAGGGTAACAGAACAGATTGACGCCCTCGAGCTGATGGGCGTGAACTCAGCCTCGTATCTCATCCTTCCCAAGATTATTGCAACCCTTGTCTTTAATCCGCTCCTCACTCTTATGAGCATTATTGTCGGCATCGTTGGCGGGTGGATCGCAGGTACAGCTACCGGCGTGATAACTTCACAGGACTTTATCTATGGTATTCAGTATGCATTTATTCCTTACTACGTCACTTACGCACTGATCAAGACCGTCATCTTTGCTTTCATAATAACTTCAGTATCAGCATACCAGGGTTATTATGTTGAAGGAGGGTCGCTCGAGGTGGGCCGCGCAAGCACCAAAGCCGTTGTCTACAGCAGTGTAACCTTACTGCTTTTCAATGTGATCCTTACCCAACTCCTTCTTTCATGATCAGGTCTGAAAACATCAGTAAAAGGTTCGGAGACCGTGAGGTGCTGAAGAACATTTCTGCAACCTTTGAACCGGGGCAGACTAATCTGATAATCGGGAAAAGCGGCTCGGGGAAGACCGTCTTTATGAAATGCCTGGTAGGATTGCTTGACATTGACGAGGGCGAAATATGGTATGGTGACATCCTCTTCTCGAAACTTGACTTCAAGGGGAAAAAAGAGATCAGAAAAAACATGGGGATGCTCTTCCAGGGAAGCGCACTCTATGATTCCATGACAGTCGAGGAAAATGTCATGTTCCCTCTTGACATGTTCACAACCATGACTTATGGTGAAAAACTTGACAGGGTCAACTTCTGCCTTGACAGGGTCAACATCGTTAAATCCAACAGGCTTTTTCCAGCGGAACTTTCGGGAGGCATGAAGAAAAGGGTGGGCATAGCACGGGCAATAGCGCTCAAGCCGCATTACCTCTTCTGTGATGAGCCAAATTCAGGTCTCGACCCCAAAACATCAATAGTGATTGACGAGCTGATCAAGGAGATAACCAGGGAGCTGAACATGACCACCGTTGTAAATACCCATGACATGAATTCCGTTATGGAAAACGGGGAAAAGATAATATTCATTGAAGAGGGTGAGAAGTGCTGGGAAGGAAGTAAAAATGAGATCCTTAAGTCGGACTGCAAGATTCTGAATGAATTTGTTTTCGCAAACGCTCTCGCCAAACAGCTTAAGGATTCCACCCGTTAACGATCACAACCCGGGATTGAGAACGTAATTATAAAGATAACTGTCATTCTGTGTGAGCAGAAGGTTCCAGGTGCTTTTATTTGCTACTCTGCCGGCCGTATAGAACTGACCTGCCTTCCGCGGAAAACCTTTTGCTGAACTGCCGCTCCTGCCTGTAAGATGTAAAAGCTGCTTGTCGGTCTCATATACAGCTATTTTTCTGTCTGATGAGCTGAGAATTAACATTTCCGGACTGCTGAGATTATTAGAATCAAAGGTTTTGGATAAAATCTCACTGCCGTTTTTATCATAGACCCTCAGCATCCCATGGTCTATGTACAGATAGTCAGTCATGCCGTCTCCGTCAAAATCATAGAAGTCAGACCTGTGCTGGGCTGAAAAGGTGCTGATTGTTTGTTTTTTTACCGTACCGTCAAAATATAGCCGTATGAGTGTCCCGTCAGGAGCTGTGAAGATCAGTGCCTGATCCTCGTTACCTGCAAATCTGACAGATGAACCAGGGGCTTTTTTAACAGGCTCCTGGAGATTTACCCTGATATTTCCCGTGCGGTCAAGCAGGTAAACGGACTGATCGTCGGCTGTAAAAAGATAATCCTTGCCCTTCACCCTGAAGAATTTAACCGGTTCAGTGACCTTTCCGCGGGCATTAAACAGATTCCATCCCCGGACCGTTGAACCGGACCGGTCATAGGCATATATTTTCCTGTCGTCACCTGCTATGAAAAGACGGTAATCCTTGTTGTTTTCATAATCAAAAACCGAAAGCGTATTTGTTGCCGGCGACCGCATCTTAACGGGAAACTTATCGACATAGTTGCCGTTCCGGTCAATAAGATGCAGATAATCCCTGCCTGAGAAAAGGATCTGGTACTTGCCGTTCTTATAGTAATCGATCATGAAGGCATCTCCTGATATCTTTTCCCTGATCGCTGCTTTCCAGAGTACCTTTCCGGAAGCACTGATAAGGTATATATTGTTCTTCTGATCCTGTACAAAAATCTCCGTTGCACCAGTATTATGGTTCAGGAAAAGAAACGGCCTGGAGGCCAGGTCTGCCTCCAGCTTCACTTTCCATGCAAGGCTGAGGTCTGCAGAAGCACCTGAGCCGGTGTTTGTGGTTCCGGTACCCGCAGCTACAGCCGTTAACCCGGGCCGCTGCTGATCCTTGTCGCGATACCTGACCGAGAAGCTCAGGTAAATCATGTCATTGCTGGGCGTAAGGCTTAAGCCTATCCCGTCAATACCTGCAAAGGAGAGGTTATTGAGCCCGGCGGATGAGGCAGGTGTAAGATATCTGTCTGTGAGCGACTTAATTGCCTGTCCCGAGGTATAAAAAAGAAATGAGCTTTTTGTGGGAAGTGTTTTTTCCATTTCCCTGAACTCCGGGTCATTGATCAGTGTGTTGTCACTTTCCGAATCTCTTCTTATGACCGCCAGCGCTTCGGGAGATCCGGCAAAGACCATGTATGACCTTGAGAAGAGTACCCAGTCATCGCCGTCAGTGTCAGCGGACTCTCCGGAAAGAATGGATGCGACACCCGTGAAAGGCATTTTGTACATCACAACCTCTTCTTCACCGTTGTTTTCAACAGAAGCCAGAAAATGGCTTTCTCTCAGTCCCATGGAGCGGTATTTGGCAGTGAGCCTTTCCCGCAGCACATTTTCGGCCGACTGACGGTCGGTCATCCTGAAGAGAATGATTTTCTCTTCTCCTTCAGGTAAGGGCAGCACTGCCGTGGTCACCTCATTCCCGGTAAAGGGGCTCACCGCAAGCGCCAGGTCAGTGGCATTTATTGATGCCGGATCAGAGGTCATATCGCCGGTAAGCGAAGCCCTTCTCATCACAGTCCTGTAACTCAGGGTAATCTGCGGCAGCAGTTCATGCACACCGCACTCTGCAGGAGCAACATCCCTGTACTTATCGGCACCCAGCCCTGCCCCTGCGGTAGTAAGAAATCCGCTGATGAATAAACCGTCCTCCCGGGAGGTAAGGTCACCTCCTGCAGCAATGGCTGCTGACGATATCCGGGTTATCTCATCGGCGGCAATGAAAGACTGCACGAATTTAGGGAGGTTCCTGAAGAGGATGAATAGGTTGTCAGCCTCTCTTCCTGCCGCGCTGACAACAGAGGCAAAACCCTGCTGGTGCCGTATGTCTGAGCCGGTGGTCTTATTATTAAGGGCGTTGGCAACAAGCGCCTCCGATGATGATATTATTATTATTCCTGAGGTTAATGCCATGTGTACCGTGGTTTTGACGGATCCCTGGCTGTAGGAAACTGCATACTTTCTGGCTCCGCCAAGCTCCCTGGTATCGGTAACTGCAGCTCCGGATGCCTCACAGAGCTGAAGCAACCGCCGTGAAGTTAATGAAGTACCTGTACTCATTACCGCAAGTGCTGTGACGCGCCCCTGACCCATGACATGGAATGAGAGCAGCACCTTGCGGTTACTGATCATTTCACGGACTTCACGGCTGCCCGTAATGCTGTCGATGACTGCGGCAGTCTTTATCAGGGAGTCAGCCCATTTCATGTCAGAAAGCCTCGCCGTGATACCTATTTTGTCAGTGGTTCTGGTGATAAGCTCCGGGAAATCACCAGTTTCTATGATAAAAAATGCATCTGAAGGAATAGCCACCCAGGGATCGACAATGACAACCTGCTTATCCTTCCTGATAAAATATGCTGCCACGATCAGCCCTGCGGCTAGCAATCCGACAAGTATTAACCCGGTTCTTTTTCGCACAATTTTTTGCTTCAGATCTCAATTCAAAAATATAAAATATTAATTTGCTTTGGCAAAGACAAAAGCTTAGCCGATAAATAGCATGTCAGGCAACATCCTCATTCCTGACATTTGTGGAACGCTTTTTGTGCATTTGCAGGTGATTTTATCCCGTTTTGATGAAGCGTATATTATTTGTTCTGATACTGATTTTACCTTATATACCTGCCATATCCCAGACGGTAACGGTTATAGGGGTCGAAGATGGCAAGCCAGTCCCTGACGTTGCCGTTTATAATGAATCGCGCACAGTATTCTGTTACACCAACCAGAAAGGAAAAGCGAGCCTTTCTGAATTCAACACCGGGCAACAGGTCTATTTTCAGCATTTTTCTTTCGAAAGGGTATCGTACACTCTTGACGAACTCAAAAAGGCCGGGTGGGTGGTTAAGCTCATTACAAAGACCTTTGAGGTTGAAGAGTTCATTGTATCAGCTAACCGCTGGGAACAGAAATCTGACGAGGTTCCTAATTATATAAGTACTGTCACCCTTCCTTCGGTAAGGATCCATAATCCACAGACAACGGCTGATCTTGTATCGCTCAGCGGAGACGTTTTTGTACAGAAAAGCCAGCTCGGAGGCGGCAGCCCGATGCTGAGAGGCTTTGCCACAAACAGGGTCCTGATTGTCATCGACGGTGTCAGACTGAATAATGCCATTTACAGGGAAGGTAACATCCAAAACATAATATCTCTTGACCCGGCAGTGATTGACCGTACTGAGATAATTTTCGGACCCGGCGCCACGATGTACGGCAGTGACGCCCTGGGAGGGGTTATGGATTTTCATACCAAGAGAGCCCTTTATTCGACAGGCGACTCGGCATATTACAAAGCCGAAGCACTGGCCCGCTATTCAACGGCATCCCATGAGCAGACATATCATGCTGATTTCAATATAGGCGGACGGAAGGTTGCATTTTTCACCTCAGCCTCCTGGTCTGATTTCGGCAACCTGGTTATGGGTTCATGGAAGCACCCCGAATATCTCCGGAATGAATACCAGGCCCGGACAGCCAACGGCGATACAGTAATAATGAATGACGATCCCCGGAAACAGATTGCTTCCGGTTACTCTCAGCTGAACACGACAAACAAGCTTCGTTTCAAGGCAGGTAAATATATTGATATTAACCTTGCCAACCATTACTCACATATCTCCGACGTCCCGCGCTATGACAGGCTGATACAGATGAAGAACGGAACGCTCAGGTACGGCGACTGGTATTACGGACCGCAGGTATGGTTAATGACCAGCGGTACCGTCAATTACACCAGGCCGTCGGCGACTGTTCGATGAAGCCAGGCTGACGGTGGCAAGACAGGACTACCAGGAGAGCCGGCATGACCGTAAGCTTAATGACGTCAGCCTTAATGAACAGACTGAAAAGGTAGGTATATGGTCAGCCAATATTGATTTTGACAAGTCTACTGAAAAGAATGGGGGACTTATCTATTACGGAACTGAGTATGTCAGAAATAACATTAAAAGTACAGCTGACACAAAAGACATTTTAACAGGTGAAACCGTTCCGGCCGGGTCAAGATACCCGAACGGCAAGAATATTTACAACAGCTTTGCGCTTTACGGCGGTTACAAGTTCAACCTCAGAAGGAAATTTACCGCCACCGCAGGCGCAAGGTATAATTATGTGTCACTCGATTCAGAAATAGCCGATAACTCATTCTATAACTTCCCGTTCACTTCCATTAATACCGCGAACAGTGCCCTCACCGGAGGTGCCGGTGCGGTTTACAGGCCTGACGACCATACTGAGCTGACGCTGAATCTGTCAACAGGGTTCAGGGCCCCGAACCTTGATGACCTGGGAAAGGTGTTCGAGTCAGCCCCGGGCGTACTGGTAGTGCCTAACCCTGATCTCAGGCCTGAATACCTGTATAATATTGATATCGGAGCTTCAAGGGAGTTTGGTGGTATGCTACTTGCGGAAGCAACCGGGTTCTTCTCTTACCTTGATAATGCCATGGTACGTCGCGAATATCTATATAACGGTGAGTCCACAATAGATTACCAGGGCGAAGAGAGTACCGTCTATGCCATGGTCAACGCCGGTTATGCAATTGTCTACGGCGCACAGGTGAAAGCAGAACTCAAACCCATTTCTTTTCTCAGGATTAAGTCTGCACTGACACTGACCAGAGGACATGACAATGAGCAGGAGCCCTGGCGCCATGTGCCTCCCCTGTTCGGTGCAACACACGTTATATATGAAAAATCATCAATTAAAGCCGATCTGTATTGTGTCTATAACGGAAGCATACCCTACGAGAGACTTGCCCCGAGCGAAAGAGATAAACCGTATATGTATGCCGTTGACGATCAGGGTAATCCCTGGTCACCCGGATGGTTTACCCTGAACTTCAAATCATCGTACAACATAAAAAACAGGATTGAGCTGACTGCCGGAGTAGAGAATATTCTTGACCTGAGATACCGGCCTTACTCATCAGGTATTGTCGCTCCAGGCATGAATTTCATTTTCTCTGCCAGGGTAAGGATCTGAAGAGGATTCCCGCACGGGGCGGGAGCATTGTTTTTCCGAAATGATTGGTTAAATTTCAACCCTGTAAGGATATGCATGTTAATGGCCGGGGACTTCCATCTTATTGAAGTAATAACAAAAAAGGATATCAGGGAATTTCATGATCTTCCCTCGCGAATCTACAGGGGTGACAGCAACTGGATCAAGCCTCTGACAAAGGAGGTTGAGACGGTTTTCAACCCTTTGCTGAACCCGCAGTTCCGTAACGGCGAGGCCATCAGATGGCTGCTTAAGGATGGCTCCGGAAAAACAGTGGGCCGCGTGGCTGCTTTCTACAGCAGGAAAATCGCTAATAAAGACCAGGTGCCTGTCGGCGGAATGGGATTTTTTGAATGCATCAATGACAGTGAAGCTGCTAACGTTCTTTTCGACGCATGCCGTGACTGGCTCGAAGACAACGGCATGACAGCCATGGAGGGACCCGAGAACTTTGGCGAGCGCGACCGGTGGTGGGGACTGCTTGTTGACGGTTTCCTTCCGCCTAACTTCTGCATGCCGTATAACCCTCCGTATTACAGGGAATTATTTGAAAAATACGGCTTTAAGAATTATTTCGAACAGTATACCTACCATACACCGGTAGCAGCCGGCAGAAACCTTGACGCAGTGATCAGGACCAAGGCAGAAAGGATATTTGCCAACCCTGACTATACATTCAGATACATGAGAACATGGGAGGCGCGTGATATAGCCCGCTACTTCATGATCGTGTTTAACAAGGGATGGGCACGCTTCCCCGGTGTAAAAACGATAAGCGAGAGACATGCCAGGCTGCTCATGAAAAGTTTCCGGTCAATCCACGATGAAAAACTGATCTGGTTCGGATTCTATAAGGGTGAACCAGTCTGTTTTTTTATAATGTTGCCGGAAGTCAACCAGATAATCAGGCATCTCAACGGCAAGCTGAATAACATCGGAAGGTTAAAATTCCTCTGGTACAGGTATGTCAGGAAAGAGCTTACCAAAGCCTTCGGCATGATCTTCGGAATAGTCCCCGAGCATCAGCGCAAGGGTGTGGAAGGAGCCCTTATCATCTCATTCGCCAGGCTGGCGCTGAGGAGTGACTTTCCTTATAAAGACCTGGAGTTTAACTGGATCGGCGACTTCAATCCGTCAATGATGCACCTCCTTGATCAGATAGGCGCCCGGATAATCAAAACTCATATAACGTACCGTTATCTCTTTGACAGGAATGCTCCTTTTAGCAGGGCTCCTGTCGTTAATGTGTAAATCGACCGCTGTTCTCAGAAAGGCCTGTAGCCTATTATCTCTCTCACCTCCCTGATGGTGGCCGAGGCGCTTGCCCGTGCTTTTTCGGCACCCATGGCCACAACCCTGCCCAGGTATACGGGGTCACTAAGGATCTCATTGATGCGTGTCCTGATCGGCTCGGTAACCTTTACAATATCTTCGGCAAGCTGTTTCTTCATATCACCGTACCTGATCTCGCATGAGGCATGCTGAGCACGGTAGTAAGCCACCATCGAAGGATCAGAAACAACCTCCATAATAGTGAACAGGTTTCTGACCGGTTCAGTAGGCTCTGAGCCGGGTTTTTCAGGACCTGCATCGGTCACCGCCCGCATGACTTTCTTCCTTATCTCTGAGGGCGTGTCAGCAAGGAAGATGCCGTTGCCCTCACTCTTTCCCATCTTGCCTGTTCCGTCAAGACCCGGGATCTTGATAAGCTGCTTTCCGAAATTGTAGGCATCGGGCTCCGGAAAATATTCGACGCCGTATATCGTGTTAAAACGACGGGCAAAGCGCCGGGTCATCTCAAGATGCTGCTCCTGATCCTTGCCAACAGGCACCTTGTGCGCCTTGTGGATGATGATGTCAGCAGCCATAAGCACAGGATAGGTCAGAAGACCGGCATTTATGTTATCAGGATGCCGGCGGATCTTCTCCTTAAACGATGTGGTACGCTCCAGCTCACCGACATATGCATTCATGTTCAAGAAGAAGATAAAGCTCTGAAACCTCCGGAACATCACTCTGAACATATACAGTGGCCTTCTCGGGATCAATGCCGCATGCAAGGTACTCAGCCAGTACCTGTTTTATGTTACTGTGGATGTCATCAGGGTGCGGATGCGTGGTAAGTGAGTGATAATCAGCAACAAAAAAATAACAGTTATTCTCATCCTGCATCCTGAGAAAATTTTTCAGGGCACCGAAGTAATTGCCGAGGTGAAGGTTGCCTGTTGAACGTATGCCGCTTACTACTGTATCCATAAAATTTTTTTATCGCCACAAAAATAGAGATAAATAACGAATTTGATCTCCGCGGGCTATCTTTCCGGCAAAGCCCCGGGAGACATCCCGCTCTAACTATTTTTGTATTTTAGCGGTGAAAATCATTTATCATGGAATCAACACGGCAGAAGAAGGTTGCAAGACTGGTGCAAAAGGAACTCGCAGAGATAATACTTCATCATTCCGGCGAGCTTGCGCCCGGGAAAATGATCTCTGTGACAACTGTACGCGTCAGCCCTGATCTTTCACTCGCAAAAACATGGATCAGCATTTTTCCCTCAGATAAATCCGCAGAGATCCTTGAAGGCTTAAGAAGCCATGTGCCGCGAATCAGGTATGAGCTCGGTCAGAAAGTGCGCAACCAGCTGCGCATAGTACCGGAGATAGCCTTCTTCATCGATGACAGTAATGATTATATAGACAAAATCAGTAACCTGCTTAAGGAATAAGGCTGATGGATTATGACCCCATAAAAGAGCCTCTCGGACGTCACTTCAACCGTCACCCGCTGCTGCGTAAGATTTTTTACCTGCTTCTCGATATTCTCCTCCTGCGTTCATGGCATGTGAGGAAAGCCCTGAAAAAGTTGAGCCTGAAGCTCCCTTCATCATCAGCGGTGCTGGACGCCGGTATGGGCTTCGGACAGTACACATGGCGCATGGCCGGAAAATTTCCGGGCTGGCATATCACCGCCGCAGACATTAAAAGTGATCAGGTGGCTGACTGCGGCGCCTTTTTCAGAGGGGAAGGCCTTGGCGGGAGGGTGCAGGTCGTCGAAGCTGACCTGGTGACATGGACCGGTACAGGGAAATATGACCTCGTGCTGTGCGTCGATGTGATGGAGCATATCGAGGAAGACCGCAAAGTCTTCAGCTCCTTCTTCAGCATGATGAAGCCTGATGGTTATCTTGTTATCTCAACCCCTTCTGACCTGGGCGGATCGGACGTTCATTCGGAAAATGAAACGTCATTCATAGGTGAACATGTGCGTGACGGTTACAGCAAAACCGGGATCACGGAAAAACTCCTCGATGCAGGCTTTGGGAAGGTGTCAGTGTCATATACATACGGCTGTCCGGGAAGCCTCGCATGGAGACTTTCCATGAAATACCCGGTTATCATGCTCACAGCTTCAAGGCTGTTCTACATTCTCCTCCCTTTCTATTATCTTGCCGTCATGCCCTTCGTCCTTCTGCTGAACTGTATTGATTTGAATATCAGGCACAACAAAGGAACAGGGTTACTGGTTGTTGCCGGAAAAAGCAGATGAAGCTGTCACTCTACATAGCCAAAAGATATCTGTTCGCCAAAAAATCGCGAAACGCCATTAATGTTATTTCAGCTATCTCCGTGGCCGGCGTAACCGTCGGAACACTGGCACTGATAACCATCCTGTCTGTATTTAATGGTCTGGAGGATATGGTAAAGGGTATCTTCAGTACCTCAGACCCGGAAATCAGGATAACACCGGTCAAAGGTAAGGTCTTTACTCCCGACTCCCTAACTTTACAGAGGCTGTCCGCTGTCAGCGGCGTGGAAGTATGGGCTGAGACGCTTGAGGAAAATGCCCTTCTCAGATATGACGAACAGCAGTACATAGCCACTGTTAAGGGAGTATCGCTTAACTACCGGGATGTTACCGACCTCGACACCGCAATGTGGGACGGTGATTTTATTCTCACTGCAGAGAACGGAAGACCGTATGCCGTAGCAGGACTGGGTGTCGCCAATTACCTTGGAATGAGGCTTAATTTTATTTCGCCGCTGGCAATCTATATTCCCGACCGCAAAGCACACCTGGCCCTGAACCCGGAAAATGAGTTCACAAGAAAATATATCTTCATTTCCGGCATCTTCGCTGTCGAGCAGGAGTTTGACTCAAAGTACATATTCCTTCCTATTGACTTCGCCAGGGAACTGCTGGATTATCCCACAGAGGTGAGCTCCATCGAAGTCAGGATGAAAGCGGGCTCCGACCTGAAAAAGACGCAGAAAGAAATTAAGGAGGTCATGGGAGACGGCTTCCTGGTACAAAACAGGTACGAACAGCAGGAGATGTTCTATAAAGTCATGAAGGCTGAGCGCCTGGCCATCTATGTCATCCTGACCTTTATTCTCATTATAGCATCCTTCAATATCATAGGTTCGCTTACAATGCTGATAATCGAAAAGGAAAGGGATATAAGGATACTTAAGAGCCTCGGTGCCGATAATTCCCTCATCAAACGTATCTTCATCTATGAGGGATGGATGATCTCGTTCATCGGCACCTGCCTGGGGCTGGTGATCGGTTTTCTGATCTGCGCCGCGCAGCAGCACTTTGGCATTGTGAAGCTGGCCGGAGAGTCTTTGCTTATCGATGCTTATCCCGTCAGGATGCACCTGTTCGATTTCTTTTTAGTCGCGGTGACTGTCATGGCCATCGGTTACGGAGCCGCCTGGTACCCTGTTCATTACCTCTCACAGAGATACCTTAAAGAGAATAAAAAAGAGCAGAAATGAACCGGAAAATTATCATATTATCTGTTGCTGCCATTTGCATGATGATGGCATGTGGACCTTCAGGCACCAATAAGCCTGAAAGAAAGATGCGCATTCCGGAAGACAAGCTGGTGGCTATACTCACAGACACATATCTCACCACAGGGATGATGGATATCCAGGAAATGCGGGAAACATGGGGCCAGCGGGATTCGATACTAAACTATATTGACGTAATCAGTAGTCACGGTTACACGTACGAGCAGCTCGAAACAACCATGCGGTACTATTTCCATAACAAACCGAAGAAGCTTGCAAAGATCTATGACAGGGTTACCGGTAACCTTCTTGCTCTTGAAGTGAAGGTAGAGAATGAGCGCATAAAGGCAAATTCAATACCTGATAACCTCTGGAGGGGAAAAGCCGAATATACATTCCCTGGCGAATCTCCGAGAGATTCGATCTGGTTTGACATTCCTGCAGAAGCTTCCGGTGAGTACGTACTCAGGGCAGATATCCTGGTTTACGAAGACGATGGAAGCCTTGATCCCAGGGTTACAGTTTTCTTCTTAACGTATGACAGCCTGGGAGCGGAAGTGCGCAACGACCTGGAGGAGATCAGGCTTGAAAAGAACGGACAGTTACAGAAGATTGAGGTAAGGAAGACCTTTGAAACTGCCGGGAATAACAGTATCAGGGGATGGCTGATGAATCACACTGCCCGGGAAGGCAGATGGAAGAAGCATGCCACTGTCAGCAACATCATCCTTAAGCTTGAAAAAGAACAGGTGATGCAGGAGTAATGCGCAGGATCTCGGCACAATATGTCTTCACCTCTGCCGGCAAGCCTCTCAGACGGGGAGTCGTGACCGCCTCCAGCGATGGCACCATTCTTTCTGTTGAAGATACCGGGGGAGATCTCACAGAAAAATCCGGCACGGAGTTTTATAACGGTATAATCATACCCGGACTGGTAAACTGCCACTCACATCTTGAGCTTTCACACATGCATAACACTCTCCCAGCAGGCGGGGGATTGACTGAATTTATTAACGGCATAAGGCAGCACCGTGATGCTGAACGGGACGAAATAGTCAGGGCAGCACGCAATGCTGATAACGAAATGTATCGGGAGGGTGTGGTGGCTTGCGGAGACGTCAGCAATAATTCCCTGACATTTGATATTAAGAGTTCAAGTGCCATCAGGTACCTTACCTTTATAGAGGTATTTGGCCTTGATCCATTGCTGGCAACCGCGCGTATTGCACAAGCCCTCGAACTGGAATCTGCAGCAGGCGCAGCAGGGCTTCCCTGCCACATCACCCCTCATGCGGTATATTCGGTTTCACAGCCGCTTTTCAGCCTTATAAAAGAACATATCCGTTCATCGTCCGTCACTTCTCTGCATTTCCTGGAGTCTGATGACGAAAGAAAAATGACGCAGGGGCACATTGAGACAGCCATCACCCTGTCAAAGCTGACATCACAGCTGATACTTGTTCACAACACAGTCCTCACTGAAGATGAGCTGGAGAAGCTTGTCTCTGTGCCCAATATCTGGTTCTGCCTGTGTCCCTCGTCAAACATGCGTATCTCCGGTAAAATGCCTCCGGTGGAACTACTGGCAAAAGCTTCCGGACGTATTGTAGTCGGAACTGACAGCCTTGCCTCAAACGGTCATCTGAGCATATTGGGTGAACTTAAACTTCTGCATGCAGATGCGCCCGGGATCCCGCTTGATGAAATCATACGTTGGGGAACCATCAGCGGTGCAATGGCGCTGGAGATGGATGGCACCCTGGGATCGATAGAGCCAGGTAAGAAGCCGGGCCTCCTCCTTATTGAAGAGGTTGACCTGGCCCGGTTGCACCTACTGCCGGAGAGCAGGGTGCGCAGATTATTGTAAATTTGCAGCCTTAACCTTCACGATTAATGTCAACTTTTCTTTTTGACAGCATAGTATTCGGACCTGTCCGCAGCCGCAGGTTAGGCGTCTCGCTGGGCATAAATCTGCTTCCAATTGACCGCAAGATATGTTCATTCGACTGTATCTATTGCGAGTGCGGATGGACTACATGCGGTGCGGGACCGTCGGTGAAGCTCCCATCACGCATCGAGGTTAGTGATGCCCTCAGGAAGAAATTAGCCGATATGAAAGAGCAGGGCACAGGGCCGGATGTGATCACCTATGCCGGCAACGGTGAACCCACCATGCACCCTGATTTCAAGGATATAATAGATGATTCCATAAAGCTTCGCAATGAATTCTTCCCCTCTGCAAAAATATCAGTGCTGTCAAACGGATCCACCCTTCACAGGAAGGCAGTAAGGGAGGCCCTCAGAAAAGTTGACATGAATATCCTGAAGCTTGATTCGGCCTTTCCGGAAACAGTAAAGAGGCTGAACCAGCCACTGGGCAGATATGATCCGGAAGCCCTGCCACGTTATGTCATGGACTTTGATGGAAGGTTCATCATCCAGTCTCTCTTTGTGAGAGGTACATACCACGGCGAGGTCATCGACAACGCCACCCCTGCTGAGCTTGATGCCTGGCTTGCCGCGATCGGGAAGCTCAGGCCACAGTCAGTCATGATATATACTATTGAACGTGACACCCCGCTGGGCAATGACCTGAAAAAGATACCGGTCGCCGAGCTGAAAGCCATCGCGGCACGGGTGAACGCACTGGGGATCCCGGCATCCGTCTCCGGTTGAACGTCATGGACGGCAGGAGAATTCTTATCAGCCCGCTGAACTGGGGATTGGGTCATGCCGGCAGGATGATCCCCCTCGCCCTTGAGCTAAGAAAAAGGGGTAACGAGATCATCTTCGGCGTTGACAAGAGTATTATTCCTGTGATTGAAAAAGATCTTCCGGATATAAACATCATTGCACTTCCCGGAGTAAGAATAAGGTACTCCGGTATTCTTCCTCAGTATATCAGCATTTTCCTGCAGGTGCCTCATATAGTCGCGGCAGCATTCCGCGAAAATTCTGCGATTAAACACCTCGCCCTTGAACTGAAGCCTGATATTATCATTTCAGATAACAGGTTCGGATTCTTTCATAAAGATATTTTCTCCGTTTTTGTGACCCACCAGCTCCGGATACCATTTCCGAAATGGGCGAAGTTACTTGAGCCGGCTGCAGCCTGGCTTAACAGGAAGATCATAAATAATTTTGATCTGTGCCTGGTGCCCGATTACCCCGGGAATGATAACCTCTCAGGCCGCCTCTCCCACCAGTTGAAACTGCCGGGTAATGTTTTCTACATGGGACCACTCTCAAGATTCAGCGGAGCGTCAGCGGGTGAGTCAAAAGTAATGCTGCCGCAACCGTACCATTGCCTGATCCTTTCAGGGCCCGAGCCGCAGCGGTCCCTGCTTTTTGAGAAAGTTACAGAGGCTCTGTCCGGTATCCGCCTTGCCGTTCTGTGCGGGAGCCCTGCACCCAGCGTACCTGAAAATCGTGATGATATTATCGTCATTACAAACCCTGACTCAGCAACTATGAAACAGGTTATCTCCGGGAGCTCGCTGGTCATCTCCCGTGCCGGCTACTCATCTGTCATGGAACTGGTGTCACTGGGAAAAGGAGGGGTGATTATTCCTACGCCGGGACAGACGGAACAGGAATACCTGGGGCAATTACATAACGGCCGTCACGGTTTCATAACCGTGAAGCAGAACGATCTGGAACATCTGCGTGAAATCTCACCCGAATCGCAGGGAGCACTATTGCCTTGTCTCCCCGAAACTGCCTCTCTGCTGGAGGAGGCTGTCAGACTTTTACTTGAGCAGAATAAAAAGAGTTAACGCCATCACACCCGCCCCGGCAAACAATCCTGTCCAGGTCTCCGTTGGCGTGTGATCATCAAGATACAACCTTGATGACATAACTCCACCCCCGATCAGGATAACGATTACCAGCTGCCAGACTGATCTTATGTCATAAAGCATGATCATAAAAACTATAAGTGAAAGCAATCCTCCGAAGCCGGCAGCGTGAAGTGATATCCTGTAGATGGCTGTGATTATAAGAGTGACCAGTGTAACAAATGCTAAGGAGATAAAATATGCCCTGAAGAGGTTTGGAACCTGTATTCTCAGCAACAGTATCGCGGTGATGGTGTACATCAGAAGGGCAAAGGTCAGCAGTACAACCCTCTCGTTCCGGTCACGCGCATTAAATGTCTTTATGGCTCCTCTCAAATACAGTATGGCAGCCAGTGACAGCGGCAGGATAACATTGTTTGCCAGGACAAGTAAAAAAATAGTCCACTTCATCCGCGCAGGGATAAATGAGAGGAGAGTGGGAGAGCTGTAAATAAGGAGCAGTCCGTACAGCGGGATGAATACGGGATGAAAAACCACCGAAAATATCTTCGATGTCCTGGTGATCCATTGTTTATCTCCGGAACTCATTTCATCTCCTTTCTCATCCTCGCGACAGGAATATTCAGTTGTTCGCGGTACTTGGCGACAGTGCGGCGGGCAATCTGGTAACCCTTCTCCTGAAGTATCTCAGTCAGTTTCTCATCTGTCAGGGGCCTTCTCTTGTCCTCACTGCTCAGGCATTCCTGAAGGATCCTCTTTATCTCCCGGGTCGAGACCTCGTCACCTGCATCAGTCTGCATTCCCTCGGAGAAAAAGAACTTCAGCGGATAAATCCCGAAATGCGTCTGGATGTATTTACTGTTCGCCACACGTGATACGGTAGAGATATCAAGACCGGTCATCTCGGCCACATCTTTCAGGATCATCGGCCGCAGCCTGGTGTCGTCACCCTCGTAAAAATATTCTTTCTGGTATTCCAGTATGGCGTTCATCGTCAGCAGAAGAGTATTCTGCCTCTGTCTCATTGCATCGATGAACCACTTTGCTGAATCAAGCTTTTGTTTCACGAACATAATGGCATCCCGGTTCTGCTTGCCAGCCGCCTTATCACGTGAATATGTCTCCAGCATCTCGCTGTAACCCTTGCTGATCTTCAGATCCGGGATATTGCGGTTGTTAAGGCTGAGCTCCAGCGCGCCGTCAGTCAGATCAAGAATGAAGTCGGGTATAATATGCTGTGCCGTCTTGTGATAAGGGTCGTTTACTGCCCCCCCGGGCTTCGGATTCAGCTTCAGCACCTCATCAATGACACTCTTCATGTCCTCTTCGCTGATCATAAGTTTCGCCATTATTTTCTCATAGTGGCGCCTCGAGAACTCCTCAAAGTAATCTTTCAGGACAGTTTTTGTAAGGAGTACTGCCGGAGATGAAAGATCTTTCCTTTCTATCTGCAGCAACAGGCATTCACGCAGGTCACGTGCCCCCACTCCCGGGGGATCGAGGTCCTGTATAATCGCAAGCACCTCGTTCAGCTCTTTCACATCAGTGGTTATGTTCTGAAGGAAGGCAAGGTCATCCACCATATTGTCCACCTCTCTCCTGAGATAGCCGTCATCATCGATATTCCCTATTATATATTCACCAAGGGTCTCCTGTCTTTCGGTGTCAGCCCTGAGATTGAACTGTGAGGTAAGGCTTTCATGAAATGACGATCCGGCTGAATAAGGGATCTCCTCCCTCCGCTCCTCATCCTTTGAGGTGTTGTTCATCTGCAGACGGTAATCAGGAATATCTTCGTCATTGAGATAGTCATCAAGGCCGAATTCATCCTGCTCACGCTCCTCCTGTGCCTCTGTCAATTCATCCTCATCCTCGCCCTGATCCTCTTCTCTCTCTTCTCCTTCTTCTCCCTCTTCCAGCGCGGGGTTCTCCTCCAGCTCCTTCTTGATACGCTGCTCAATCTGCATGGCAGGAACCTCCAGCAGCTTGATCATCTGTATCTGCTGCGGTGACAACTTCTGGAGCAGTTTCTGCTGTAACCTCTGGTCGAGCATACCCTTGTTCTCTTAACTCACTAAAAATCAGCGTTACGCGGAGTACGCGGGAATGGTATTACATCACGGATATTTCCCATACCCGTCATAAAAAGTATCAGGCGTTCAAAGCCGAGGCCAAACCCTGAATGGGGTGCCGTTCCAAATCTCCTCGTGTCAAGATACCACCACAGGTCTTTGACCGGCAGCTTCATCTCTTCAATCCTTCGTGTCAGCTTATCAAGATCCTCCTCTCTCTGCGATCCCCCTATGATCTCGCCAATGCCGGGGAAGAGCACATCCATGGCTCTGACAGTCAGGTCATCGTCATTCATTTTCATGTAGAAGGCTTTTATGGTCTTCGGATAGTCGGTAAGTATGACCGG
Source organism: uncultured Bacteroidales bacterium (assembly GCA_963719235.1). Lineage (GTDB taxonomy): Bacteria > Bacteroidota > Bacteroidia > Bacteroidales > VadinHA17 > SR-FBR-E99. The sequence goes on along the minus strand of CAVRBS010000026.1, from coordinate 7,046 downwards.
ACATTTGAAGTGCTGTTCTACCAGGTACCGTTCATGTTCTGCCTGCAGGTCACGCCCCCACCCGACAGGGTACTCCCACTTGCGGTCAGCTGTCTCAAGAATCTTAATGGCCTCGGTATATGTCAGCCTCACAAAACTGTTCGCAAGAACAAACTCCAGTCGTTCAATAAGATCTTTGTCAATCATCTTGTTAAGGAACTCCAGGTCTTCCCTGCAGTTGTCAAGAGCATATTTTATGAGATACTTGAGGAAATTTTCGGCCAGATCCATGTTGTCATTGAGATCCCAGAATGCCATCTCCGGTTCTATCATCCAGAACTCAGCCAGGTGACGGGGAGTATTCGAGTTTTCTGCGCGGAAGGTCGGACCAAATGTATAGATCTCTCCCAGGGCGAGAGCACCCAGCTCACCCTCAAGCTGGCCTGAGACAGTAAGGTTGGTGGGCTTGCCGAAGAAGTCTTTTTCAAAATCAATGGCACCTTCACCTGTGCGCGGCAGGTCATGCAGGTCAAGCGCCGTGACGTGGAACATCTCACCCGCCCCTTCGGCATCGCTGCCGGTAATGATCGGCGTATGCAGGTAAAAGAAGCCCCTGTCATTATAATACTTGTGTATGGCGAAGGCCATGGCATGCCTGATGCGCATCACCGCCCCGAAAGTATTTGTGCGGAAACGCAGATGAGCTATCTCCCTGAGGAACTCCATCGAGTGTCCCTTTTTCTGCAGAGGGTAACTGTCAGGATCACATTTGCCGTAAAGAACTATATCAGAGGCCAGTATCTCAACACTCTGTCCCTTGCCCTGCGACGCTTCAAGCGTTCCGGTCACTCCCAGGCTGGCACCTGTGGTGATATCCCTCAGAAAATCTGCCGGGAAGAGGCTGATGTCTACTACCACCTGTATATTGTTTATTGTGGAGCCGTCATTCAGTGCAACAAAGGCAACATTCTTTATCTCTCTCTTTGTCCTTACCCATCCTTTTACAAGCACTTGCTCACCGGTTACAGGATTCGCCAGCAGATCTTTTACTCTTTTCCTCTTCATAGTTGGTCAATACTTTACCCGTACAAAAATAGCATTTAGTTCCTCTTGCGGCAATGAACTGTTAACTAATGGCACTATTTTTGTGCACAGGTGCAATTTTCATTTCAGTGTGAGCGTTGTTAATAAGTGTTCGGGCTATTTGAATTAACCCCGGAATTAGGTAATTTTACCTTGCATAACGGATAACACTAATTATATGGAAGTTGACAGCAAGATAATCGTAGTGCCATGGGACTTCACTCCCATTACTGAGTATGCCTTGCAGCATGCCGTAAAGATATCGCGCATGACACATAACGATATCTGCCTCCTGCATATCGTTGAGAAGATCACAACGGAAGGCGGGATAAAGGCTAAACAGGCCGCCATGACCATCAAGGGAAACGAGATTGAACGTAATTTTGGCGTAACGGTCAAGACACATGTTCAGCGCGGCACCATATTCAAACAGATACCTGAGTTTGTCAATGACCGAAGTGCGTCACTGGTTGTCATGGGTACACACGGTATGAGCGGAATGCAGAAACTAACCGGCAGCTGGGCCCTGAAGGTTATCGCAAAATCAAGAGTTCCCTTATATAGTGGTTCAGGCACCGCCTGCCGACATGGAGAGATTCCGTATCATCGTATGCCCTATTGACTGGCGCGCCGAGGAGAAAGAGAAGCTCTCGATGGCAATCTTCATGAGCAAATACTTTGACACGAAAGTACATATCCTGAAAGCAACAAGAAAAGATGAATCTCTGGCCAAGAAGGCTAATCTGAATCTCAATTTTACGGTTAGAATGCTCATACAGAACAATATAGAGTATGAGATCAAGGAGGTGCCATCAGATAAGCTTGCCGAACAGACCATTGAGATAGCACAGCAGCTAAATGCTGACCTCATCCTTATTATGACCACGAAGGACATCACTTTTGCCGATTATGTGGTTGGAGCCAAGGAGCAGTATATCATTGCCAACAGTTCAAAGATACCGGTATGCTGCGTCAACCCGTCGTCTGCCTTTGCTAACCTCGGGCAGTTCATGTATGGATGATTTGCGATTGTAGATTTTCGATTTTCGATTTAAATAATCTGAAAATTGATCATTCCTGACACATTCGCAAATCGCAAATCGCAAATCGCAAATTCCTTCATGTCTATTTCTGTTAATCATGTTACAAAGACCTATGGTGCCCAGAAGGCCCTTGATGATGTCTCATTCTCCATACGTAAGGGTGAAATAGCCGCTTTTATAGGCCCTAACGGAGCCGGAAAATCGACCATGATGCGTATCATCACCGGATTCCTGGCTGCTGACTCCGGCGAGGTTTCTGTCTGCGGACTGCCTACAGGACCGGGAGTGACGGAGGTGAGGCGCCTGATCGGCTACCTGCCTGAAAATAATCCTCTTTACACTGAAATGTATGTCAGGGAGTACCTCGGATATGTGGCTGACATATATAAAATGGGCAGGAAACGTAAAGATGCAGTTAACACAGTCATTGAGCGCACAGGACTCGCGCCTGAGCAAAATAAAAAGATAGGTGCCCTGTCAAAGGGGTTCCGGCAGCGTGTGGGACTGGCACAGGCGCTGATACACGACCCGCAGGTGCTGATCCTTGATGAGGCCACCACCGGCCTTGACCCCAACCAGATAATTGAAATACGGAACCTCATCTCCGAGGTGGGCACTGAGCGTACAGTGATGCTCTCAACCCATATCATGCAGGAGGTTGAAGCTATCTGCAGCAGGGTTATTATTATTGATCACGGCCAGATCGTGGCCGACGGTCCCCTTGCAGAGATCTCCGCGCTTGCCGGCGCCAGCCTCGAAGACACATTCAGACAGCTGACAGGCAAATAATTTTATAGCTTCTTTCTGTTCAAATCGTTGTAAGCTGCCTCCATAAGCAGAAAGAATGCCTGCGCCTCGGTTGACCTGCCGGGATGATCGAATGATGGCGCGCCGGCAGCACCTGTTATGTACCCGTGCTCATCCATCTTCGAATATGCGGCCTGCCTCATCATATCAGCCTGGTTCAGGTATGTCTGGTCAAGCCATCCGCCCTTAACACCCCTGTATATCGAATATCCAAGCATCTGCCCCAGATTAGTCTCAATAAAGGTTTCGGGTTCATTTACATAATCATGAAAAAAACCGTCGGGCCTGAAATGCGCAAGACACCCCTCGAGCAACTCACGGTGGTAACTTACCAGCCGCTGTTTTTCCTCAGTCATTCCCTCAGGAAGCAACCTTATCACACGTGCGTAACATGCTGCTGCCCATCCGTTTCCTCCGCCCCAGTATCTTTTGCTGATGAACTTCTGTTCGGTGTCATGCCAGCGGTGCGAGAACAATTTATCCTTCGTATTCCATAACGCCTTCCTGAACCCCTCGATCTGGGCCATTGCCTCAGGGTACTTTCCTGCAGCGGCAATAAATGGAGGTGCCATGTACATTGCATCACTCCATATCTCAGGCGAATTCATGGTATGAAATAATGTGCCCTCTTTGCTTCTTGGAGCTTTTATTAGAAGCCAGTCCAGCATTTTGTCAGCTGCAGCCTTCAGATCCTCCTCCCTCGTCATCTCATAGGCCTTCAGTACTGCCTCTCCTGCTGCTGCGGGATCAGTTACGCCGTTGTCAGTATATACCACCGCCAGTCGTCCGTCTTCAAGTTGTCTCAGGACAGCCTCCTTAGCCATAAGATATGTCATCTCATTATCACCAAGCTCAAGCATTGCCTGTGCTGCAACGCCGTGCTCCCATGAAGCGCGTTGCATCGAAAACATTGCGCGCCTTACTTTTTCTATTGCCTCTTCCTGCGGGTTATTCTTCACATCGTTACTTTCTGATTTGCATGACGGAAATGCAGCAATGCTGCCTCCGGCAAGTGCTGTACTGATGAAAAATTTCCTGCGATCCATTGTTTTTACTGTTATCCGGGGTACATACTTTATGGAATTCAAGATAAGCAATCATTGAATGTAAAGATTCACTCATCATGCATTTTGCATGATTTGTTAAGTCAATTTTAAAATAATAATTAGTGCTGGAGGTATTCCGGGATTGTATTAAATTATGAAATTCTTACGGATCTTCGTAGAAGATCAAATTATTGTAGAACAATATGTTAGAATAGAATAAGACCCTCGGAGAGGGTCAAATAATTATTGCTTTATGATTGCTATTATTCGATGATCTACGATCATCTGAATTTCCTGTACATGCTTGTTTTCTACAACAATGTGATGATCTACGATCATCCATTCTGATGAATTTCAAGACCTTCAGACCTGAGACCTTTTGACCTTCAGACTTTTTTTATTACATTTGCACCCAATATCGACAGTGGACAAATTTGTACTGATTGCAACCACGGAAAAAAATGCTAAAACGGTTTCCCCCGCTGCTTATCAACAATCCGTCCCTGCCTTTGTTAAACATTAAAAATTAACATATGAGCTATTTATTTACTTCTGAATCAGTCTCCGAAGGCCATCCTGACAAGGTTGCCGACCAGATCTCCGACGCACTGCTTGATAACTTTCTTGCATGGGACCCCGAATCAAAGGTTGCCTGCGAAACCCTCGTGACAACAGGCCAGGTGGTCGTTGCCGGCGAGGTGAAGACAAAAACCTATATCGACGTACAGACAATAATCAGGGAGGTCATCCGGAAAATCGGCTACACAAAAGCCGAATATATGTTTGACGCCAACTCATGCGGCATCTTCTCCGCCATCCATGAACAGTCACCTGATATCAACCAGGGCGTGGTGCGCAAGAAGAAAGAGGACCAGGGCGCCGGCGACCAGGGCATGATGTTTGGCTATGCCACCAACGAAACGGAGAATTTCCTTCCACTGTCGCTTGACATCGCTCACGAACTCGTCTACCAGCTGGCAGAGATACGCCGTGAAGGCAAAGTGATGAGATATCTCAGGCCTGACTCCAAATCACAGGTCACTATCGAATACAAGGACGACGGCACTCCGCTCAGGGTGCACACCATTGTTGTTTCGACACAGCATGACGATTTCGACAAAGATGAAAAGAAGATGCTTGAGACCATTAAGGCTGATGTCATCAATATTCTCATCCCAAGGGTAAAGGCGCAGTTCGGCAAGCCGGTGCAGGCGCTGTTCGACAAAAAAATAAAGTTTCACGTAAACCCTACCGGCAAGTTTGTGATAGGCGGTCCTCATGGTGACAGCGGGCTCACAGGCCGTAAGATAATTGTTGATACCTACGGCGGTCGCGGAGCACACGGCGGCGGTGCCTTCTCAGGCAAGGACCCTTCAAAGGTCGACCGGTCGGCAGCATACGCTGCACGCCACATAGCCAAGAATATGGTCGCCGCCGGGGTTGCCAGGGAGATGCTTGTTCAGGTATCGTATGCCATAGGAGTGGCTAAGCCGGTGGGCATATACGTCAATACTGCCGGTACCGCTAAGGTTAAAATGACTGACGGGGAGATTGCTAAGAAAATTGAAAAAATGTTTGATCTCCGTCCTGCAATGATTGAAAAGGAGTACGGTCTCCGCAAACCTATTTACAGCGAGACAGCTGCCTACGGACACATGGGCCGCAAACCCCGTACCGTTGAAAAAGTATTCCGTTCAGCAAACGGCAAGCCGGACAGGAAAATCACAGTTCATCTCTTCAAATGGGAGGAGCTTGACAGGCTGAACGAGATCCGGAAGGCCTTCGGTCTTTAGAAGGAGTTTTTGACTATACGCGCAATATTATCCGATCTGCCGAGGGTATAGTAATGTATCCCCGGCACTTCGTTTTTCAGAAGGTCACGGCACTGCACGGTAGCCCATTCTATTCCGGCTTCCCGCGCCTCCTCGTCAGTGCGGCATTTTGACAGCTCATGCACCAGCTCTTCCGGCATGTCGATGTGGAACGTCTGCGGCAGAAGGTTCACGTCCGTAATCGCCGAGACCGGCTTGATACCGGGGATCAGCGGTACGGTGATGCCCATAGCCCGCAATGCATCACGGAAGGCATAAAACTTCGCATTGTCGAAAAACATCTGGGTGACGATATAGCTCGCCCCGGCATCAACCTTTTTTTTAAGGTTAGCCAGATCATAAGTCATGTTGGGAGCCTCGAAGTGCTTCTCGGGATAGGCGGCGACACCGATGCAGAAAGACGTTGCAGTCATGTTATTCAGGTCAGGGTCGATATAATGGCCCTTGTTCATGTTTGCGATCTGCTCAACCAGCTCATTGCTGTTTTTGTGGCCGTCAGGTTCCGGAATGAACACACGGCTGCCCTTCGGAGGGTCACCGCGCAGGGCAAGCACATCATTGATACCTAAAAAATTCATCTCTATCAGCACGTTCTCCGTCTCCTCCTTCGTGAACCCGCCGCAAAGCAAATGAGGCACAACATTCACATTGTACTTGTACTTCACTGCTGCTGCCAGTGCTATTGTGCCGGGCCGCTTGCGAGTCACACGCTTCTCAAGCAGGCCGTCGGGCCTCTCAGCCAGCACCACCTCATTGCGGTGAGATGTAAAATTGATATATGCCGGAGCATACTCAAGCAGGCTCTCAATTGTGCGGTATATACGCTCAATGCTGTGCCCCTTGAGCGGGGGAAGAAGCTCAAAAGTAAAAAGCGGTTTCTTTGATTGCTTCAAAAGGTCAATTACTGTTGGTCCCTGCATAACTTCATTTTATAGGTTTGGAGCGAGCCATTTTGCAGCCTCCTCAATAGTGATGCCACACCGTTGTGCATAATCCTCAAGCTGATCCTGGCCAATGGTGCCCACATTAAAATAAGATGAGCCCGGTGATGCAAAAATATAACCGCATACCGATGACACAGGCACCATGACAAAGCTCTCCGTGAGGGTTACTCCTATGGTCTCCGGAGCCCTGAGAAGATCAAAGATGGCCTGCTTGCCGGTATGGTCAGGACAGGCAGGATAGCCCGGTGCAGGCCTGATACCCTGGTACTTAACCTTGAACATCTCGTCTGCCGTCAGCTTTTCATCAGGGGC
>CAVRBS010000025.1:0-60987 GCA_963719235.1 uncultured Bacteroidales bacterium | reverse complement strand
GTAACCCCAGTGCCTGACACGGATCTCACGGTGCAGCCATTCGGCAGCAGCCTCAGCAAAACGGTCGGCCAGTATCCTCAGCATTATGTTATGATAATCGTCGCCGGCAATATCCTCAGGCAGCTTATCCTTTACTTTAACAGTAACGACAAATAATCCTGCATGATCGTCCTTTTCCGCCACGAAGTCAGATAAACAGAGGTTGGAATGCCCGCTCTCCTTCTCCTCCTGGTTGCGCAGGAAGCGCAAAAACACTCGTTCGCTGCCTTTGTCCGGAAAAAGCCTGACATCATCGCCTGACTTTTCTGCAGGAAATATTCCCGAGAGTGCCTCAGCCGTCATCAGTTCCTCTTCTGATATCCTTTCAATCAGCTTCAGGGCATCGTCATACAGCTTCCTGGCTTCAGCGCCCTTAACCGGGTCATTGAAAATATCAGGATAACGTCCGCTGATCCTCCATGAAAAGAAAAAGAATGTCCAGTCAATGTAATCAATCAGCTCTTTAACCTTCAGCGGACCTGAGTTAATCACTCCGGGCATGGCCGGAGCGGGAGCAGGCCTCTCAATCCTGAATGCATTCTTCCGTGCAGCATCAAGGGAAATGAGTTTTTTCACCTTCCGTGAGGCTTCATGCTCCTTCCTGAGCCTCTCGTATTTTTCCTTTACCGTTACATGCATCGTATTTTCGGGTGATAACAGTCCCGACAGTACGGATACAGCCCTTGAGGCATCCTTCACATGAACGGCTGAGAATGAATAAACGGGAGCAATCTTTACTGCCGTATGAATTTCAGAAGTGGTTGCACCTCCGATCAGCAAGGGTATCTTTATCCCGCGTGCCTCCATCAGTGAAGCAACGTGGACCATCTCCTCAAGGGAAGGGGTGATCAGTCCTGACAGGCCTATGAAGTCGACCTTTTCACGTATGGCAGTATCAAGGATTGTCTCTGCCGGCACCATCACTCCCAGGTCAATTATCTGGTAGTTATTGCATGATAGTATCACGCCGACAATATTCTTTCCAATGTCGTGAACGTCACCCTTAACCGTGGCGAGGAGCACTTTGCCGGCTGAAGAGACTTCTCCGATCCTTGTTTCAGCTTCAATGTGCGGGGTGAGCTGTGCAACAGCTTTCTTCATCACCCTGGCGCTCTTGACCACCTGCGGCAGGAACATCCTTCCTGAACCGAAGAGATCGCCAACCTCATTCATGCCGTCCATCAGCGGCCCCTCAATTATGTGCAGCGACCTTTCATACAACGGCCTGGCCTCTTCAACATCATCTGCAATAAACGTGTCAATGCCGTTCACCAGGGCATATTTGATCCGGGTGTTGACATCACTGTCCCTCCAGACCAGGTGTTTTGCTTCTTCCTCCTGTTTTCCTCCCTTCATCCCGGCAGCAAACTGCAGCAGCCTGTCGGTTGCGTCTTTCCTCCTGTTCATTACCACATCTTCGGTCAGGCGAAGAAGATCGGGCTCAATGGAAGTATAAACCCTCAGCAGTCCCGGATTGACAATTCCCATATCCATACCTGCTTTGATGGCATGATACAGGAAGACCGCATGCATTGCCTCCCTGACCGCATCATTTCCGCGGAAGGAGAATGAGAGGTTGCTGACACCGCCGCTTACCCTTGTATAAGGGAGGTTCGCCTTGATGAATTCAGTGGCCTTTATATAATCCACTGCATAATTGTTATGTTCCTCGATACCCGTTCCGATGGCCAGTATGTTCGGATCAATGAAAATATCTTCAGGCGGGAAGCCGGCCTTTTCCGTAAGCAGCTTGTACGAAAGTGTTGCTACTTCCTTTCTTCGCTCAAAGGTGTCAGCCTGGCCTCGTTCGTCGAAAAGCATGACTACAGTTGCAGCACCATACCGGCGGATAAGACGCGCCTTCGACAGGAACTCCTCCTCGCCCTCCTTGAGGCTGATCGAGTTAACCACTGGTTTACCCTGTACACATTGCAGGCCTGAGACAATAACCTCCCATTTTGATGAGTCGATCATTATCGGCAGTTTCGCTATATCAGGCTCACTCATCACCAGGTTAATGAATTTTTTAATGACCGCTGCACCGTCGATCATTGCATCATCCATGCATATATCTATTACCTGCGCTCCGTTTTCAACCTGGTCACGGGCAACGTCCAGGGCGGCCTGGTAATTTCCTTCACGTATCAGGCGGGCAAACTTTATTGAGCCGGATACGTTGGTGCGCTCTCCTATGTTGACAAAATTTGTGTCGGGACGGATGACCAGTGGCTCCAGCCCGGCAAGGGCGGTGACATGTTTTCTTTCTGGCACCGTCCTGGGAACATATTGTTTAGCAAGTGATGCGATGACCTTTATATGTTCCGGTGTTGTGCCGCAGCATCCGCCAATGATGTTGACCCAGCCGTTCTGCATGAAGCTGCTGATGATACTGCCCATGTATTCCGCATCCTGATCGTACTCGCCGAACTGGTTCGGCAGGCCGGCGTTGGGATGCGCAGATACAAAGAAGGGCGCTTTTCCTGATAACTCTTCGATGAAAGGCCTGAGCTGTTCAGCGCCCAGCGCGCAGTTAAGACCTATGCTGAGAAGCGGATAGTGAGACATGGTGATGAGGAAAGCCTCCAGGGTCTGCCCTGTCAGCGTTCGTCCGCTGGCATCGGTTATGGTGCCCGACACCATCACGGGAAGATTGACGGCTTTTTCTTCAAGCACCCCGCTGATAGCGAACAGCGCAGCCTTGGCATTCAGACCGTCAAAGACCGTCTCAACGAGAAGCAAATCCACCCCTCCGTCAACCAGTCCTCTCACCTGCTCAGCATAGGCATCTGCAAGCCCTGAAAAGGTGACTGTGCGCGCACCGGGATCACTGACGTCGGCCGACATGGAGGCTGTGCGATTGGTGGGGCCTACCGAGCCTGCAACCCACGCCTCTTTGCCGGTTTCCCGGAGATGTTCCATGACAGCCTCACGGCCAAGCTTTGCCGCCGTGAGATTTATATCGTAAACATAACGCTCCATGCCGTAATCAGCCATGGAGATACTGTTGGCGTTGAAAGTGTTTGTGCTGATGATGTCAGCTCCGGCCCTGAGATAGGCAAGGTGAATATCGCGGATAACTTTCGGCTGCGTCACTGAGAGGAGATCGTTGTTGCCCTTCAGCGAACGGGGGTGCAGCTGAAACTGCTGGCCACGGTACTGCTCTTCCGTCAGCCTGTGGCGCTGTATCATCGTGCCCATGGCACCGTCAAGGATAAGTATCCTCTCCCGGAGTGTCTCTTTAATGTCGCGCTTCACCTGACTTGCATATTAGTGCACAAAAATACCTCAAAAGGCCTCAATTACAAAACTTCTGGAAAGAAGGCCGGTCACTCGGCCCTGCCATGTGCTATGCTTCCCCATAACTTAACCAGTGCAGTTAAAATACTCCCGATAAAATAAGGCATGCTGCGCCGGCTGATTTTCATTGTTTTGTCTCCCCGGATTATTTCCCTTGCCTGCCCTGCCACATCTTTTTCTGTGGTCCATGGATCAGGTATAATGCTTGTATCACCCTGCGTTTTATAGAAGGTGGTGAGCTTGCCTCTCTGTATGGCGGTTATCCTGTGAACGACAAATCCTCCGTCACGTCTGAGTGCCACCACCCTGCCGGTTTTCAGAGGTTTGTCAGGATCAGGCGGTGAAAGGATTATTCTGTCGCCGGGTTTTATTGCAGGCCACATACTGTATCCCCCCGCGGTAATGCTGATCTCTTTCCCTTCTGCGAGCAGGGATGAGGCGGCGGCGGTGGCCGTCTCAGCGGGAGCATTCTCACGCGCCATAAGGTAATCGCGGACACGACTGTCGGGCAGGAATGCAAGACGGCTGACCTTAGCTGATGAAGCCAGATCCGAGACAGAAGCCATCAGCCGCGCAGAAGCCTCCCTGTCCCAGTTCTGCTGAATGCAGTTGGCCAGTATCAGCCCGGCAGCCTCTGCACCGGAGAGAGGTGTGGTGATGTTCGACTTGCCGTGACTGATGATCCACAGATGATTAACCTGCGCACTCCGGGGTTCGTCATTTCTGTAAACAGGAGTGCTGTGCATCCTCCATCCGGCATCTTCTTTAACCAATATCAGCCTGTCGTCATGAACGACCCTGTCTCCGCTGCTGTCGAAGATCTTTGCCATGGTGGTCTTGCCGCTGCCTGATCTGCCGGTGAAAACCCACCCTTTGCCGTCACAGATAACCCCTGATCCATGGATCATGATGTCTCCTTGCAGCGATGTCAGGAAATATAGAATAAGGCCGTCAAGGGGATATTGAAGCGGGTTGATTTCACTGCCCGCTTCATCTGTAAAGAGCTGCCAGAGCATTTTCCCCCGGGGAATGATCAGCAACGGATATCGCACAGGTTCTTTCAGCGAAACCTTAACATAAATGGCTTCTTCATCGGCAGCCACCTCCCAGAAAGGTTCTCCGGATTGACGGGGCCCGGCCGGCGCATCTTCAAGCAGCGGGGCATCAAATACCTTTGCCGCGCCGGCAGGGATTAAGGCTCTTCCGGGTTTTACCTCAATGATCAGCTCCGGGTCACTTCCGTCAGCAACGGTAAACGCAGTAAAACGCTCATCGGGCCTGAGTCTTATACCATCGTCAGACTGAAGACGAATTCGCTTCCCGGCTATGATCAGATCAACTGTCACTTTTCCCTGAAATGAAGAAAACCCTGAACCTGCTCAAGAAACAACATGATATCTTTTTCCGCTTCAGGCGGATCGACATCGAACTCTTCGGCCATCAATGCTGTTATATCCCTGATGTCACGCTTCCCGTCTATCAGCTCCCAGATAAATACCCCTGTCTCGTTCAGCCTGTACAGCGAGTCCATGTCAGCTATGTTATCTGTGAGCGGTATGAGAAGACATTCGTCATTGATCCTGCGAAATACCACTCTGGGTGAATGCGACGGTATTGAGGATACTGATATCATAAATCTGTAATTAACTCAAAGGTAGCCAATTTCAGCCTATCTTTGCAACCGTAAAAACAAGTGCATAATGGCAAAGAAGAACCAGGTAAAGAAGAGCGCCGGCATTGATCAGAAAAAGCTCATCGAAATGATCGCAGGGGTGATGTCAAAGAACCCTAAACAAACATTTAATTACAAACAGTTAGCCGCAAGGCTGCAGATCACGGAAAAGGAAGAAAAGAGGGCCCTTTCAGAGGCTCTGCTGAGGATGAAAAAGGATGGCCTGGCCGAGGAGAGAAACCACGGCAAGTATGTCCTGAAAGATGTCGGCGGCTATGTCACCGGAACCATCGATCTTACAAAATTCGGTTATGCATTTGTTCTCTCTGAAGAATCGGAGGAAGATGTTTTTATTGCAGCGCGTAACCTCAACACCGCCCTGCACGGCGACCAGGTGAAGGTGCTTCTCTATGCCCGCCATAAAGGCAAGAGGCCTGAGGGTGAGGTAGTTGAGATACTCAGCAGGTCACGCGCCTCCTTTGTCGGAACGATTGAGCTGACACCGCAGTTTGCCTTCCTGATTCCCGATAACAAGAATATGCCATTCGATCTTTTTATCCCGCTGTCGAAGCTTAACGGAGCAAAGCAGGGACAGAAGGCGGTGGCGCGGCTTGTGGAATGGGATCAGCGGTCACGAAACCCGATGGGCGAAATAACCGAGGTCTTGGGTTATCCCGGAGAGAATGATACCGAGATGCACGCCATCCTTGCCGAGTTCGGCCTTCCGAACAAATTTGCACCTGAGATTGAAGCTGCAGCGGAAAAGATTTCCCCGGAGATAACAACTGAGGATATAGCAGCCAGACGCGACTTCCGCAGTGTGCCGACATTTACCATCGACCCTGAAGATGCCAAGGACTTTGACGATGCCCTTTCCATCAGCCGGCTGCCGAACGGCAATATGGAAATAGGAGTGCATATTGCCGATGTCACCCATTATGTCAAACCCGGATCGGTGATAGAAAAGGAGGCGCAGGAACGTGCCACTTCAGTCTACCTTGTGGACCGCACAATACCCATGCTGCCTGAAAAACTTTCGAACCATATATGCTCGCTTAATCCCTTTGAGGATAAGCTGACCTACTCGGCAGTCTTCGAGCTTGACAGTAAGGCTTCCGTTGTCAATGAGTGGTTCGGACGGACTATCATAAAATCAGATAAGCGTTTCTCCTACGGGGAAGCCCAGAAGGTAATTGACTACCGGTGAAGGCGATATGAAAGAACAGCTGCTGACACTGCATAACCTTGCGCAGAACCTTCGTGCAAAGCGATTTGCCACCGGCTCATTTGCCTTTGAACGGATTGAAGTCAAGTTCAACCTGAGTGAATCGGGTGTACCGCTGGGGATCCTTTTCCGCGAGTACGGTACATCAAACCAGCTCATCGAGGAATTCATGCTGCTGGCCAACAGGCGCGTGGCGGAATATGTAGGCAAAAAACTGAAAGGGAAAACATTCGTCTACCGTATCCATGATAAACCCAATCCCGAAAAACTGAGTTCATTCAGCTATTTCATCAAGCGCTTCGGCTATACACTCGACACCCAGGATGTGAAAGGCCTTCCTGCTGCCATGAACAAACTGATGGATGAGGTCTCCGGGAAGAAAGAACAGAATGTGATCGAGACACTCGCTCTCAGATCGATGGCCAAGGCTATATATTCAACCGACAACATAGGTCACTACGGCCTTTCATTCAGCCATTACACGCACTTCACATCACCCATCAGGCGCTATCCTGACATGATGGTTCACCGCCTGCTTACCAGGTACCTTGAGGGGCAGCCGTCACGTGACGGCGATAAGTTCGAAAAGCTGTGTGAGTATTCGTCGAAGAGGGAACGCCTCGCCACCGATGCCGAAAGGGCCTCGATCAAATACAAACAGGTGGAGTTCATGAAGGATAAGATAGGACAGGTTTTTGAAGGAGTCATTTCGGGAGTCACCGAGTGGGGTATCTATGTCGAGATCATTGAGAATCAGTGTGAGGGCATGATCGCCTTACGTGAGTTGCAGGATGATTTTTTTGAGTATGACGAAGAGAACTACTCCATCCGGGGAAGACACTCAGGGAAAGTGTATATGCTGGGTGACAAGATAAATGTGGAAATCGTTAAGGCTGACCTGCAGAAGAGACAGCTCGATTATCGCTTTGCCTGATAGTTTTCAGGAGGGGAGCCCGGCTAACGCTTTGCCTGTTGCTCTCAGGAGGGGAGCCCGGCTAACGCTTTGCCTGATCGCTCTCTATCAGCTCAAGAAGCCTGGTAAGAGCTTCCGCCTCGGGGACGTTTTTCATGACTGCCTCTGTGCCCCGGTAAATGTGCACCTTACCCTCAGCGGCGCCGACATAGCCATAGTCTGCACCGGCCATCTCGCCCGGACCGTTTACAACACACCCCATCACTGCGATCTTCATTCCTGTCAGATGCGATGTGGCGTCCTTGACCCTGCGCACCGCCTCCTCGAGATTGAATTTAGTCCTGCCGCACGTCGGGCATGAGATATATCTTGTGCGGGTTATGCGTGCTTCGGTTGCCTGCAGTATTGAGAATGCCAGTGCGCTGAGCGCTTCTCCCCGGAACTTCCCTTTGTTTGTTATGCATAGCCCTGCCGGCCTGCGAGCAATAAAAAATCGGCCAAGCAATGATGCAGCGTGAATGCAAAGCTTCTCCCGGTCATCTTCACTGAAGACGGGATTTAAAACTCCGCGGAACTCCTGAGCTTCATTACTGTTTAGTAATTCTGATGCTGTCAATGTCAGAACTGCGCCGCTGTATTTATTGCCCTGCTCATCTTTGAAGATGCCGCCATCTTCGGAATAAACCTGCGGGAAGTACCGTTCTCCGGTCTCTTCAAGCGGAAGCGGAGGCCATGGTTTCTGTACGCGCCCTGACGGTCCTGCTGCGAACCTGATTATCTCCCTGGCTACCGGGATCTCCTTTTCAGGAGCCTCGGTGAGCGATACCCTTACAGTGTCACCAATGCCTTCTGCAAGCAGTGTTCCGATACCGGCAGCGGAGATAATCCTGCCATCCTCTCCCTCTCCCGCCTCAGTGATTCCAAGATGAACGGGGTAATCCATCCCTTCCCCGGTCATCATCCTTACCAGCGTGCGGTTTGATTCAACCATGACCCTGGTGTCCGACGACTTCATCGACACTACAAGATTATTGAAGCCTTCACCCCGCATTATCCTCAGGAACTCGATTGCCGAGACAGCCATCCCTTCCGGCGTGTTTCCGTAACGCGTCATGATACGGTCAGAGAGCGAACCGTGGTTCACGCCTATCCGCACCGCAGTGCCGTTCTGCAGTGCATATTTTAATAAGTGGCAGAAGGCGCTCCCTTATACGTTCAAGCTCTGCCGTGTACTCAATGTCAGTAAGATCATGCCTGATGAACGAAGCACGCTTGTCGGCATAGTTGCCGGGATTGATGCGCACTTTTTCAACTATCCGCGCTGCAACCTCAGCGGCGGCAGGATTGAAGTGTATGTCAGCACAGAGAGGCGTGTCAAATCCTGCCTTCCGCAGTTCCTTCTTAATGTTCGCAAGGTTTTCTGCCTCCCTGACACCCTGGGCCGTCAGCCTTACCAGCTCGCCGCCGGCTTCAATTATTCTGATGCACTGCCTGACACTTGCAGCAGTGTCAAGAGTGTCTGTATTGGTCATGCTCTGTACACGCACAGGGAGATCGCCTCCCATGCTCAGGTTGCCGATATTGATTATCCGTGATTTATATGACACAGCCGTCACGCGTTTATCTCCCAGTCATAGCCGTCCTTACGGTCTTTTACCGTAATGCCGAGCTCGCTCAGCCTGTCGCGTATCCGGTCCGAAACGCCCCATTCCTTCCTGGCCTTGGCTTCCTGCCTCATATCGAGCAGCAGGGTCATGACACCAGCGAGTTTTTCGTTGCCGCCGCCCTCCTCTGCCTTGAGGCCGAAGATATCATGAACGAATGTTTTGAAAATCCCTGTCAGGATCTTTATATCATCTCCAGTAAGTTTCTCCTTGCCGTCACTCGCAAGGTTTATTATCCTGACGGCTTCGAAGATGTGCGCTATCGCCACCGGAGTGTTAAGGTCATCATTCATGGCCTCGTAGCATTTGTTCTCGATGCCGCTCACATCGACGGTGGATGTTTCCGAGGGCTTCAGGTTGGCCAGGGTTCTTTCTGCCGCCATCAGCTTCTGCAGTCCCAGCGAAGCAGCAAGAAGGGCCTCGTTGCTGAAGTCGAGGGTGCTGCGGTAATGCGCCTGCAGCATAAAGAAACGGATGGTCATCGGAGAGTAGGCCTGCATCAGCAGCTTATGGTTGCCGGTGAAAAGCTCCTCGAGGGTGATGAAGTTCCCCAGTGATCTTGCCATCTTCTGTCCGTTGATGGTGACCATATTGTTATGCACCCAGTAACGCACCGGCGGCTTGCCCAGCGCTGCCGTGCTCTGAGCAATCTCGCACTCGTGATGGGGAAAGATCAGGTCCATTCCTCCTCCGTGAATATCGAACACCTCGCCAAGATATTTTGTGCTCATCACCGAACACTCCAGGTGCCATCCCGGAAATCCTTCGCTCCATTGCGACGGCCATCGCATTATATGTCCCGGAGAGGCCTTCTTCCATAAGGCGAAATCAAACTGCCCGTGCTTCTCTTCCTGGCCTTCAAGCGCCCGGCTGTTGGCCTTCATATCCTCCAGAACCCTTCCCGACAGGATGCCGTAAGAGAGGTTTTTGTCATATTTCTCAACGTCAAAATAGACCGAGCCGTTTGACCTCATAGGCATACCCCTTGCTGATAAGCTTGTCGATCATCTGCTGCTGCTCGATGATATGGCCCGATGGCACGCGGCTCTATCGAGGGAGGCGAGGGTATTAAGCCTCTCCATGGCCTTATGAAAGCTGTTCATGTACTTCTGAACGACCTCCATGGGCTCGAGGTTCTCCTGCCTCGCCCTGCGGCTTATCCTGTCTTCTCCCGTTTCATCGACTTCATTCTCAAGGTGCCCGACGTCAGTGATATTGCGCACATACCTCACCTTATATCCCGAGGTGCATCAGGTATCTGTACAGCACATCGAATGTCACAGCCGGCCTGGCATGACCGAGGTGCGACTCGCTGTAAACGGTGGGGCCGCAGACATACATGCCGACAAAAGGAGGCGCCAGGGGTTCAAACAACTCTTTCTTACGGGTGAGGGTGTTATACAGATAAAGGGCACTTTTCATTGCATCCGCTCTTTCTGCAAAAGTAATTCTTTTGGGGTAACCCGACTGAAATGACATATCATAAAACTGCCCCGGGATAACCTTTCCCGGGGCAGTAGCCCAGGCCGAAGCAAACTGCTCCTCCCCACACGGAGGAAATCAACGCAGCGAGACAGGCCTTATAAAATGCCTGTACCTGTGTTTCCCGTTAATAATAAAACGTGTTGCAGACATGTAGTTCCATCTCATAAAATGCCAATAAACAAACAACAGACTTAACTTTCACAAAAATTTAAAAATTCCGACTAAAGTAAATATATAAACGTATTTTCTAAAAAACAAGAATTTTTAAAGGTTTTTGAGGAAAATGTGGATTTTTCTTAATTATGCAAATGCTTAGGCAAAATAGGATTAATCACCCATAAAATTTTTCCGAGTCTGTGAGGGTAATAGAGCAGGGCTGAAAGGTCTGTATCTGCATCCGTACCTGTTTTTCATGAATTCCAATGAAGGGAAAATATCGCCGGTAATGAATATCAGTTTGCGCCTGAGACCTCTCAGTGACCGCAAATTCTCCCTGAACATTTCTTTCTGGCTCTGCGGCTTTGCCTGGCCTGGATCCAGGAGGTTATCCCTGAAAGCAGCCACCTTCTCCTGCTCAGCACCCTCCAGTGCGATCCATCTCCGGCGGAATATCTAGTTCCATAAAACTTATTCAGTATGGTCAGAACTGTTCTTAACTCGCCGGAAATGCCTGCCCGGTCTGCATCAGCATGGAGGTTCTCACTGAAGATCTTCCTTCCGTCCTTTTTCAGGAGAAGGTAAATGTCCGTATAAAGCCTAACTGGAACTCTCCCTTGACCTCGTGCTTGAAAATATGGTTGACCAGGCCCAGTAAGGCAATCCCCGGAGGCAGTACATAAAAAGTTCTGCCTGCTACGGAAATCGCTTCCGGACTATCCAGGGCTCTTCTGACAATCTCCGTGCCTTCCGGGCCGAACAGCCGGTGATGCAGGTCGACGGAGATGCCGCTGCGGTGCAACTCGGGCAGGTGATTGCCAAGATCAAAAATGATATGCCTGTATAATGACGATTTCATTGGCCTTGAAATGAAGCCGGCCTTTACAAGTATATCCCGTGCCCTGAGTGCATCCTCCGGTGCAACAAGCAGATCGGCATCACTCATCTGCCTCAGTCCCCTTGAACCGTAAACAGAGTGCTCAAGAGCCAGTCCTTTCAGAAGCAGCGCCCTGATGCCCTCCTTCTCAAGCTCTGCAACAACTTCAGCGGCCACTGAGGTGATGTATGATACCCTTGCAATTGTTTTGAACCTTATGTTCTCAAGCAGGCCCCGCTCCGGTTCCGGAACCATCTCCGTCAGACCAGATCAGTAATGTTCTGCCAGACGAGTGCGGCAACGCCATGCCTGATGGCCAGATCAGTAAAGAGCTTCCAGCCGGTCATGCTGCGGCAGCTTTTTTCTGCCAGCATCCGTTCCTCTTCCGTGAATATGTTCCTGCTTAGAAGGAGCAACAGCGCTGAAAACCTGATCCTTTTCATTTTCGGATGGGGTCATCGGTACATCGATTTCTGCCTGGTGAACATCGAAAAATATCTTCCCTTCGCTTCCATAAGCTCATCATGAGAGCCTGCTTCGGCAATGCGTCCCTTCTCCAGTACGATAATGCGGTCAGCCTCCCTGACATTGGCAAGCCGGTGGCTGATGAAGATACATGTCCTGCCGTCAGTGATCCTGTCAAGGTCAGAAAAGATCTCGTACTCAGAGTCTGCATCAAGTGATGATGACGGCTCGTCAAGAATCAGCACAGGACTATCGCGGTACAGCGCCCTGGCGATGGCTATCTTCTGCCACTCTCCCCAGCTCAGCTCCCGGCTTCCTCCGGTTTGATGACCGAGCATAGTTTCATAACCCTGCGGCAGGCTCTCGAGCAAAGCCGAGACTCCTGCCGTTGAAGCTGCTCTCCTCAGACGCTGCTGGTTGTCGCTTCCAGTATTGTCAGCCAGGCGGATATTGTCACCCGCCGTGAGATAGTACAGCATGAAGTCCTGAAAAACAACAGAAAAAAGCTTCCGGTATTCATGCAGGGCATATGTGTCAATGTTTCTCCGTTGAGGCTTATCCTTCCCGAATCCGGATCATAAAGCCTGCAGAGAAGCTTCACCAGGGTTGTCTTCCCGAACCGTTGGGTCCGACAATTGCAACTTTTTCGCCTTTGGTGATACTCAGGTTTATATTTTCGAGAGCCGGACGGTCAGTGCCAGGGTAAGTGAATGTCAGGTTTTCAATATCAAGCCTGTTGAATGAAACGATGCCCGCAGCTTTTTCTTTCTGAGGCATATCGCTCTCCATATCAAGAAAATGAAACAAGTCGTCAAGAAAGAGCCTGTTCTCAGCCAGTCCCGAGTAACCTGAGACAGCATCGCGCAGATAGACCAGCGCCTGCCTGAAGGCAATAATATACATCGCCAGTTCACCGGCAGTAATGTCAGATCTGGTAAAGGAAAAAGAGGCATAGATCAGTACGCCGGCAAATGCAAGCACTTTCACAACAGAGGCTGCACTTTCAAGTATGGCGTTCTTTCTGACGGCAGCAATCTCAGGCTCCTTAGATGCATTAAAGTGCTTCCGGAAAAGCTTTTCGAAATATCCGGCAAGGCCAAACAGTCTCACCTCCCTGGCCGGCTTCTCTCCCGTCAGGAGCCAGCTGAAATATGATGCCTGCCGTGAGTGGGCAGTCACAGCTTTTTTCGCTTCATAAAGCCTGCCTGAATTGCGAAGCTTCATCCATAAGACCGGTAAAAAAACAACTGCAAGCACCGCAAGGGGTATTATGCCGAAAGTCCCGAGAACATAACCCATCGCGATAAATGAAATGAAGCCCCGCAAAAGGAGAATGATGTCTGAAACCATTCCTGCAGGCCTCCACGAAATGTCCCTTGCCGCTCTTGACAGTGTGTCATAAAATCCGGGGTCCTCAAAAAATCTTAATCCAAGAGTTGCCGAGTGGTTGTGGATCAGTGAGGCAATATGATCTTCAAGCAGAAAGGATTGTTTTTTTGATATATACTGTCCCACCGAGGAGAGCAGGTCGTCAATAAGAAGAGCAAGCGCAACCGCCATTATCAGTCCGGTAATGGCATGGGCCTGGGAAACTGAACCACTGCCTGCTTCTCCTGTAAGTATGTCAATATAATGTCTGAGAAGAAAAATTGCCGCCAACGGCAGAAAAGACCTGATAATCAGTATCATAAGGCTAATGATCGTTTCGCGGCGGGAACTGCTCAGGAGGATCTTCAGTGATCTGTTTATTGTCTTTTCCCGGGATGGCATTTTAACAGGGATATGCACAAAGATAGCAAGAAGAGACATTCGAAGCCAGGCAGGTGTCGTTCTCATAAATATAACATTGTGGTTGACAGTACCGTGAGATTTCTTACTTTTGTGATAAATAATGACTTCCGGCAGTTTAAAAAGTAGCTTTTTAATGTAACCTTTAGAGCTTAGGAAGAGTTATAATACGAAAGACCAGTCATGAAGAGAATCATTCTTTTGTTGACGTTGCTGTTTCTCGTTGCGGGGACTGCGATAGCGCAAATTGCTCGGTAACGGAACCCTTGCTAATCCATATCACGGGATAAACTCGCGGCAACTTTACCATCTCCGGCACCAAATACTTTGACGGATATATCTTGGAGTCTCAAGCGAGAACCCTGACGCTTACCGCCGGAACAAGGCTGATATCCATAAGTAAATATGCCTGCATTCTTATCAGCGGTACAGGACAGACTGAATGCTCCGGGAACTGCCAGCCGCCCCAGTATTAATATCACGCAGATCTTGACACAGACGGTATCTTCGGAGAATCAACTGATTTCTGGGGTAATATTTACATCACCTCCACCGGTATCAAGCACATTGATTTCTGCACCATTGAAAGAGGACGACGGACAGCCGGTTCAGCTATCTCGGAGGAGCTGTACATATCGGACTCTCAGGCTCAGTAACTATCAATCACAGCACAATCAGGTACTGCTCGGCATATAAGGGAGGTGGAATCTATGTTGCAACAGGAGCTTCTCACCGATCATTTCAAATCACACTCTTCCTGACAATACCGCATCAGATCACGGAGGTGCAATATTTATTGCAGCAGGATCATCCCCGGTAATTTCCAACGTCGTCCTCAGAAACAACAGTTCACTCTCTCGCTATCACTGAAAGGCGGTACCATTGCCTCATTGATCAGCATCTCCTGTAATAGTAAATTCCACCGTTGTGTACAGTGAACTCGCCTGCATCCGACGGCAAGTCAATATATCTTGAAAATTCACCGGGCGCCAGAATAGTCAACACTGTTATCTGGGGAGGATCATCCCACATAGGACTTTCGGGAACCCCGTCATCTGTCTTTGATTATTGCGCCATTGAAGGATGCCGTCCTATACCGGATGCATTACTCTCAACAGTAACAATACGGCATCTGACGGACCAAATTTCGTCAATCCCGGCCGGCGGGAACTTTAATTTGACATTTAGTGTCTCCGTGCCGCGACATGGGCGCTGACACTTACACTGGAATCACAATACCTCCGACTGACTTTATCGGGTCAGGCCGGTTGGCGCTACTGATGCCGGTGCCTATGAGAATGATCTACAGCCGCTGGCACAGGCGGAACAACCTCCTGGACCGCCCGGTGCAAACTGGGACGGAGGATTTGTCCCGGGCACTACACATATTGTTATACCTTCAGGAACTGTCAAGCTATCCGACAGCTGCCCCGGCCCTTTTTTACTCTTATCTCAGGCCTGACAATGACCATGCAACCCGGTGCCCAGGCAACATTCTCATCACTCACCAATAACGGGATAATTGAGATCCATGCAGACGCCACAGGCACTGGCTTCCCTTCTTACCAACAGTTTCTCGGGAGCAGGAGGATCTGTGATTGCTGACATTTATCTTAAGGCAACTACCCCGGATACTTACTTGTGGCACTATATCGCATCACCTGCAACGGTTTCAAAGACAGTATTTACAGACATTGAACCCTATAATCTTATGCTTTACGATGAAAGCAAAGTGACAGATGATGTAGTCCAGGGATGGCAGTGGCATGACGGGTATAACGGGACTACCCCCTTCAGTACGCTGTTAGCCAAAAAGGGATATCAGGTTATGGTTGACAATGACACAACGATTGTGTTCAGGAACCTTACCTCACTCACCACTTCGATAGGTCAGATCAACCTTCCGTTCAGCGGTTCCGGCGGTGACACATCACTCTACGGATACTACCTTGTAGGTAACTCTCTCACCTGCGGGATAAACTGGGATCTGGTGACACGGTCAGACCCGACACATGTCAGAAACGGTATTTACTGGGTAAAAGATGGCGAAGATGTTTCATATGTGAATGGCGTTGGGATAAACGGAGGTTCGGGACACATCCCTCCCCTGCAGGGATTCTTTGTAAAAACAAGGGCAACCGGCACCTCTATCACCATAGCGGATAATGCCCGCGAACATAATGAAACACCGAGATATAAGTCAGCACAGGTTGTGCCTCTTATCAGGCTGACGCTGGTCTCGCCGAAGTCGGAAGATGAGACGGTGATAAGACTTGAATCAATGGCTACCAATGATTTTGACAATGAATTCGATGCAGAAAAGATGTTTGTTTCTGCCAGCAAGAGAGCGCTGATCTATTCTGTAGTGAACGGTGAAAACTATTCAATCAACTCTGTCCCATGGCCCGAGACAAAAACGGTTATTCCTCTTACTCTGAAAATCCCTGAAGCAGGAACCTATAAGATCAAACGAAGCCAATTGCAGGGAATCGGCAATTCCAAAGTAACACTCAATGATATGGTTGCAGGCAAAAACGTTGACCTGTTGGCATTTTCGGAATATTCTTTCTCCGCTCCGGAAGGATCGCTTGCAGGCAGATTTACCGTCACGGTCTCTTCAAATAAACCTGAAGTGTTTGTGCAAGAGGATGTTGCCAGCTCGCTTAAAATCTATACTTCATCAGGGAAAATTTGCATTCTTCCCCAGGGAAATGAATGGGAGAACCTCTCGGGTAATGTGAAAATCTATGATATTACCGGCAGGATGATTATGAACGGAGGACAAGAGTGGTTCAACTCCGGGGAAGTAAAAGAGTACTCTCCGTCAGGAGCACGCGGTATGCTGATCGTTGAACTGACGGCAGGGGGGAAAAGATATCTTGAAAAGATTGTGCTGGCGGCAGAGTAAGTAAAAAGGCATCGGATATTCCGGTTGATACACCGGACATCCCGGTTGAAAAATGTTGAATTAGGTATAAATCAAATATCTTATATTTGAGGCGCAATTACAGTCCATCAATGAAAGGGGAGAAAAGAAGATATGTCAGGCCGGCGGTTATCCGTATAGAGCTTGACTACTCCATTTCTCTTGTCATGATGACTTCCGCTCCGCCACCTCCTCCGCCGCGAAGAAGGCTTGGCGACAGCAAACCGGATGATCCGTTCTCATCTCCCTTCTCCGACAAACCCTTCAACTAGGCCGGATAAACCTTTCTGTTTCATTTCATAACACCGTAATAAAAACGTAGAGACAGGTCTCAGACCTGTCTCTACGTTAATAACCGCACGTCCGTGATTAATGGAGCAGCGTTATATCACCAGCCTCCTTGAACGGCCTTCCGTTGGCATACTTGCCTTCCACAAGCCAGACATAAACACCCTGGGCGCACAATTTGCCCTTATAGTAGCCATTCCATGGCTTGTTGATGTCATAGGTCTCGAAGATCAGAGTACCCCACCTGTTGAATATCTGCATGTGATAATTCAGTACAGTCTCCCTT
Organism: uncultured Bacteroidales bacterium; assembly: GCA_963719235.1. Lineage (GTDB taxonomy): Bacteria > Bacteroidota > Bacteroidia > Bacteroidales > VadinHA17 > SR-FBR-E99. The sequence goes on along the minus strand of CAVRBS010000025.1, from coordinate 43,906 downwards.
ATGGGCGGGAAGAAGAACTGGTCAATAGCATCACCGCTTGTCGGCAGCTCGTCTATTTCAATCGGTCCGTCCTGATTTGGCTTGAACACAGTTGCAAAGACAAGTTCGCCGAACGGCTCAACAGTCACTGCAGGTGACAGCACGTACGTGTCATAACACCCGTTGGCAGAGTAAGCATGCAAAGTGATGTCATAAATACCCTCAGTGGTATACTTATGATACGGGTCGCGCAGGTGCGATGTGTCACCGTCACCAAACTCCCATACAAAGCTGTCTCCGCCTTCAGTAAGGTTGAACATCCTCACCTTTTCGTCATTCACATAAACTTTGGCGGGAGACACCTCGAAGTATGCCTTTGGTGCCTGGTAAACATATACCATCTGCGTTTCCGTATCACTTCCACCCGGACCCTGAACAGTCAGGATGACCTGGTAAGAACCTGCCTGCAAATAAGTATAGACAGGATTCCTGGCATTTGAAGTATAACCGTCGCCGAAGTCCCAGTAATAGGTGGTGGCGTACAGGGAAGTATTGTTGATCGAAATATTCCATGGCATACAGCCGGAAGGTATCGGATCAAACGATGCTATCGGCGGCGTAGGAAGAATACTTATATTATGCGTCACCGATCCTGTACATACACCGTTGCTTACCGTAAGGCTGACAGCATATTCACCGGGTGCCGCATAAGTGTGCACGGGCGACTGGGCCGCTGAAGTGTTGCCGTCAGCAAAGTCCCACAGCCAGATCCACGTACCTGCATTTGTGCTGTTCGTGAAGGTGACAGTTGCATTCGGGATGACCTGAGAAACAGGAGCAGCGGTAAAACCGGGTACCGGCGTCGGGTAGACAACCACCTGCATCGTATCCGCACTCTGGCAACCGAAGAATGATTCTGTTGTCAGTATCACATCATATGTTACCGGTACGGTGTTAGTATTCATGAAAACATGGTTTATAACATTGGAACCGTTTTCGCTCTGACCGTCGCCAAAATTCCAGAAATACCTGAATGCCCCCGGCAGCAATGAGAACGTCACGGTCTCACCGGAGCAGATGGTGTCATCGCTCACGGTGAAGTCCGACAATATCTCCGGATAAACCGTTATGCCATTCGACATCGTTGATACACAGCCGTTTGCGGAAGTGACCTCCAGCTCCGCCGTGAAATATGCCAGTGCCGGACCCGCATTGTAATACGTATGCTGCGGGTTTATGTCAGTCGATAAGGCAGTGGTGTCACCGAAGTTCCACAGCACTGACGTATACCCTATTGATCCGTTGGTGAAATTCACCGTCAGTGGCTGACACCCTGAAGGAGCGTCAACCGTGAACATGGCCACCGGCTTTTCAACCTGTATGACCAGGGTATCCAGTCCGACGCATCTCTTGCTGTCAGTCACCTGGTAGATCAGCCTGTAATAGCCTGGCATCGAAGTGTTGAACACGGGGTTCTCGATATTGTATGCGCTGAGTGGCCCTATATCGCCGAACCATCTGTGTGCATCATAGATGAGTGATCCGCCTGCCGGGTTGCCGTGCAGCTGGGTGGGTATTCCGCCGCAGACAAGCAAGGTGTCAACATTAGCTATATAAGCCCTTGGAGGTGCATTGACAGTAAGCAGAGCATTTCTCGTGTGATATAACCCGCACGGACCTGTTATCTCAAGCCTGTAATGCCATCCGGTCATAAGCGTGTCAGCGCTCATGATCACCAGCTGAGGTGTCTGAGTGCCCTGGTACAGTGCACCGTCGCTCAGGCTGTTCCATCCTGCACCCTGGTCCACCTGCCAGACTGTTGTCTCACCCGCTCCGGTATTGAACACCTGGGCATAATAAGTGACACCAGTCTGGTAACAAACCTCGGCATCAGCCGGTTCTGAAATTATCGAGGGCTCCATGTAAACCCTGAGGGGTGCGAACGATGATGTTACAGGCGGCAGACAGGTTCCTGAGACAACTGCCCTCACCAGGTAACCGTTCATCGTAAGATCAAGGTTATGGATGGTGAGATCAGGTGAACTGGTACCTGTATAGGTTGCGTTATCAGTCACATTATTAAATCCCGAGCCGGTGTTGACCTGCCACTGGTAAACCAGGTTAGTGCCTGCGGCCACAACACTGAATGTTGCATTTCCGCCGGGGCAACCCCTGAATTCATCAGGATGATCGGAGATCTCCGGAGCTGTGTAAACAGTAAGCACAGCTTCATTGGAGATCAGATCAGCCGAACAGTCGCTGCCGATAACCACCCTGTAACGGGTTCCGTCCATCGTCCGTGCCGGACCGAAGACCATTAGTATCGGGGACTGTACACCTATATAAAGACCGGTGTTGGTCAGGTCTGTCCATATACCGCCGATGAAGGCCTGCCACTGGTAAGTGAGGTTGGCTCCGTCAGCAACAGCAGTGAAGCTTGCCGTCATGAATTCGCATATAGCTGAATTAGCCGGCTGGGTATTGATTATTGTTGCAATAGACACATCAAGCTGAACAGTTACCGATCTTGCTATTGGTAAGCAGGTTCCTGTCACCTCTACGCGGTAACGGTAGTTGTCGATAAGTTCTGGGCACATTGGTAAGAGTAAGCGTATTTGTTGTCGCACCGGCATAAACACCGCCGTTGGTTACGATTTAAATCCTGCGCCTCCACCCGTGTCAACAAACCACTGGTAGTTGATTGCCGTGCCCTGTGCCGTAACGGAGAATGATGTATTCGTATTCTCGCATATTGATGACGAGACGGGCTGGGCTAGAATCTCCGGGGCATAATTGACCGTCAGAATAGCTGGGGCAGAGGTGACTGGCGGTGTGCATATGCCGCTCACAATGACCCTGAACTGATCACCGCTCATTATTCTTTGTGTACCGTTTACCTTCAGGTTCATGGTTGACACACCGAAATAAGTTGCGCTTTCTGTCAGGTAATTCCAGGTGGAGCCATTGTCATCGCTGCGCTGCCATCTGTATGTTGCGCCGGTGGTCACTCCTGCATTTACAATGAAGTCAGCAATTGCGTACTCGCATAGTGTCACATCATCAGGTTGGTCAGTTATTTCAGGCAGCTCATTTACTGTCAGGAATGCCGGGAACGATGTGACGCTTGAACCGCATGTGCTGCTTACAACAGCCCTGAAAGCATGGCCGTTGTCTGCAGTTGCAGCGGAAGCTATTGTATAAGTGGCACTGTTTGCCCCTGCGATTGGTCCCCATGTGGCTCCGCCGTCAGTGCTTATCTCCCACTGGTAAGAAGGATTGGTGGTAAGACCGGCATTGACAGTAAAGGTCACCGGATCAGTCTCGCAGACGGTGGCGCTGACCGGATGCTGTGTTATCTCAGCCTGGCGGGTCACCGTAAGTGTGACAATATTAGATTCAACAAAAGGAGTACATGAACCGGATACCCTTAATCTGTACTGGTAACCGGACATTATCTCAAGAGCGCTTACCACAGTGAGAGTATTGGTGGTAGCCCCCTGGTAACGTGCACCCACAGCCGGAGTCCATCCTGACCCCGGATTGACATACCACTGGTAGATCGGGTTAGTCGTAATGCCGGCGTCAGCAGAAAAAATGGCATTTTCACCGGCACAGACAGTAACCGGGACGGGCTGGGTAATGATCTCAGGTTTCTCACTGACTGCCAGGGTGACCGCAGAACTGGTAACAGTACTGCACAGGCCGGCAATTATTACATCGAATGAACCCATATCGGCAGCCTCTGTATTGGCTATTGATAAGGTTGATGTCTGAGAACCGCTGATATCGCCTGCATCTGAAAGATTTACACCGCCCTTGCGCCACTGGTAAGTTATCGGACCGGTCCCTGTAACTGTCACGCTGAATATCGCAGTCTCCCCTTCACATTCAGTAACGTTAACAGGCTGAGTCGTTATTACAACGTTATCATCAACTCCAAGCAGCACTCCGTTGCTGGTGGCTACAGAACACGTTCCGGTGATAACAACATCATAAAGACCTTCATCTGCTGTGGCTATGTTAGCTATGCTTAATGTTGCTGTTGTCGCTCCGCTGATATCTCCTCCGTCGGTCAGATTGATACCGTCCTTGCGCCAGCGGTAGGTCAGATTAGTGCCTGTAGCTGTCACACTGAACGTAGCCGGTGTCCCTTCACACTGCGTGAACTGCTACCGGCTGTGCCGTGATGACTACATTATCATCAACAGCAAGTAATGCTGCCGCGCTCGTTACGTTCGAACATAACCCTGTTATTACTACATCGTAGCTGCCTTCATCTGCTGTGGCAACATTATTTATTGTCAGGGTAGCGGTCGTTACTCCGCTGATATTACCTCCGTCACTCAGGTTTATCCCTCCCTTGCGCCACTGGTAACTCAGTCCCGTACCCGCTGGCCGTTACACTGAACGTAGCTGCAGTACCTTCGCACCTGGTGACATTGACCGGTTGTACCGTGATCACCGCGTTGTCATCAACCGATAACTGTACCGAAGTACTGATCTCACTGCTGCACTTGCCCGTGATCACTACATAGTACAACCCTTCGTCGGCTGTCTCTATATTATTAATAGTCAGTGTGGCTGTTGTAGCTCCGCTGATGTCTCCTCCGTTAATAAGGTTAGTAGCTCCTTTACGCCACTGATATATAAGGTTTGTCCCTGTGGCTGTAACACTAAATGTCGCCGTCGTTCCTTCACACTGAGTCACCGCAACCGGCTGGGCCGTGATAACAACCTTGTCATCTACATTAAGTAAGGCTCCTGCCGATGTTGCCCCGGTACATTTACCCGTAACTACTACTGTATACGTAGCCTCATCTGCCGGCAATATGTTCGATATCCTCAGGTTCGTGGTTGCCGATCCGGTGATATTGCCTCCGTCTGACAGGGCTACGCCACCTTTCCTCCACTGGTATGATAAGCGGACCAGTGCCCGTTGCCGAGACCGTAAAGCTCGCAAGAGTACCTTCGCACTGCGTAACATCTACAGGCTGAACTGTGATAACAACATTATCATCAACCGTTAACTGTACCACCGAACTCGTTACTGTTCCACAGGTACCTGTTATGATAACATCATACGACCCTTCGTCTGCTGTCTCTATATTGGCTATGTTCAGCGTTGCTGTTAACGCTCCGCTGATATCCCCGCCATTAACAAGGGCTACACCGCCCTTGCGCCACTGGTAAGTTAATCCTGTTCCTGTAGCCGTGACACTGTATATGGCCGTGGTGCCTTCGCACTGTACAACGCTTACGGCTGTAATCGTGATTACCGGCTTGTCATCTACTGCCAGAACTGCTCCGTTGCTCGTCGCCGGAACACAGGTGCCGCTTACCACTACATCATACGTGCCTTCATTGGCTGTCTGTATATTATTTATTGTAAGTGTACTGGTATATACTCCGCTGATGGCTGGTGTGTTGCTTAAGTTTACTCCGTCCCTGCGCCACTGGTAAGTCAGGCCTGTGCCTGTGGCCGTGACACTGAACATTGCTGTCGTGCCTTCACACTGAGTCACATTGACAGGTTGTACTGTGATAACCACATTGTCATCCACTCCAAGTATCGCATTACTGCTGGTCACGGTACTGCACAGACCGCCTACCGTTACACTGTAACTGCCTTCATCCGCAGTAGCTATGTTCGATACTGTCAGCGTTGCCGTTGTGGCTCCGCTGATATTCCCGCCATTGGCCAGGGCTACGCCACCCTTGCGCCACTGGTAGGTGACAGGGCCGGTTCCGGTGTGAACGACTGTGAACACTGCATTGGTACCTTCACACTGCGTTACATTTACCGGCTGACCGGTGATTACCATGTTGTCATTAACACTAAGCAGCACTCCATTGCTGGTGGCCACAGAACACGTTCCGGTGATAACAACATCATATAAGTCCTTCATCTGCTGTTGCTATGTTAGCTACACTTAAGGTTGCTGTTGTCGCTCCGCTGATATCTCCTCCGTCTGTCAGATTGATACCATCCTTCCGCCAGCGGTAGGTCAGATTCGTGCCTGTTGCCGTTACACTGAATGTAGCCGTTGTCCCTTCACACTGCTGTCACTGCTACCGGCTGTGCCGTGATGACTACATTATCATCAACAGCAAGTAATGCTGCCGTGCTCGTTACGTTCGAACATAACCCTGTTATTACTACATCGTAGCTGCCTTCATCTGCCGTGGCAACATTATTTATTGTCAGGGTAGAGGTCGTTACTCCGCTGATATTACCTCCGTCACTCAGGTTTAATCCCTCCCTTGCGCCACTGGTAACTCAGCCCCGTACCGCCGGCCGTTACACTGAACGTGGCTGTCGTACCTTCGCACCTGGTAACATTGACCGGTTGTATTGTGATCACCGCGTTGTCATCAACCGATAACTGTACCGAAGTACTGATCTCGCTGCTGCACTTGCCAGTGATCACTACATAGTACAACCCTTCATCAGCTGTCTCGATATTATTAATAGTCAGTGTGGCTGTTGTCGCTCCGCTGATGTCTCCTCCGTTAATAAGGTTAGTAGCTCCTTTACGCCACTGATATATAAGGTCTGTCCCTGTGGCTGTAACACTAAATGTCGCCGCTGTGCCTTCACACTGCGTCACCGCAACCGGCTGGGCCGTGATAACAACCTTGTCATCTACATTAAGTAAGGCTCCTGCCGATGTTGCCCCGGTACATTTACCCGTAACTACTACTGTATACAAAGCCTCATCTGCCGGCAATATGTTCGATATCCTCAGGTTCGTGGTTGCCGATCCGGTGATATTGCCTCCGTCTGACAGGGCTACGCCACCTTTCCTCCACTGGTATGAAAGAGGACCAGTACCCGTTGCCGAGACTGTGAAGCTCGCAAGAGTACCTTCGCACTGCGTAACATCTACAGGCTGAACTGTGATAACAACATTATCATCCACCGTTAACTGTACCACCGAACTCGTTACTGTTCCACAGGTACCTGTTATGATAACATCATACGACCCTTCGTCTGCTGTCTCTATATTGGCTATGTTCAGCGTTGCTGTTAACGCTCCACTGATATCCCCGCCATTAACAAGGGCTACACCGCCCTTGCGCCACTGGTAAGTTAATCCTGTTCCTGTAGCCGTGACACTGTAGATGGCCGTGGTGCCTTCGCACTGTACAACGCTTGACGGCTGTAATGTGATCACCGGCTTGTCATCTACTGCCAGAACTGCTCCGTTGCTCGTCGCCGGTACACAGGTGCCGCTGACCACCACATCATACGTGCCTTCATTGGCTGTCTGTATATTATTTATTGTAAGCGTACTGGTATATACTCCGCTGATGGCTGGTGTGTTGCTTAAGTTTACTCCGTCCCTGCGCCACTGGTAGGTAAGACCTGTGCCTGTGGCCGTGACACTGAACATTGCTGTCGTGCCTTCACACTGAGTCACATTGACAGGTTGTACTGTGATAACCACATTGTCATCCACTCCAAGTATCGCATTATTGCTGGTCACGGTACTGCACAGACCGCCTACCGTTACACTGTAACTGCCTTCATCCGCAGTAGCTATGTTCGATACTGTCAGCGTTGCCGTTGTGGCTCCGCTGATATTCCCGCCGTTGGCCAGGGCTACGCCACCCTTGCGCCACTGGTAGGTGACAGGGCCGGTTCCGGTGTGAACGACTGTGAACACTGCATTGGTACCTTCACACTGCGTTACATTTACTGGCTGACCGGTGATTACTATATTATCATTCACGCTTAGCAGTGCTGCTGTACTGTTCACCACAGAGCACTGGCCTGTTATGACCACATCATATAGTCCTTCATCAGATGTGGCTATGTTAGCTACACTTAAGGTTGCCGTTGTCGCTCCGCTGATATCACCTCCGTCTGTCAGGTTGATACCATCCTTGCGCCAGCGGTAGGTCAGATTTGTTCCCGTAGCTGTTACACTGAACGTAGCCGTTGTCCCTTCACACTGTGTCACTGCTACCGGCTGTGCCGTGATGACCACATTATCATCAACAGCCAGAAGTGCTGCCGCGCTCGTTACGTTCGAACATAACCCTGTTATTACTACATCGTAACTGCCTTCATCCGCCGTGGCAACATTATTTATTGTCAGGGTAGAGGTTGTTACCCCGCTGATATTGCCTCCGTTACTCAGGTTTATTCCTCCCTTGCGCCACTGGTAACTCAATCCGGTGCCATTAGCTGTAACACTGAACGTAGCTGTCGTACCTTCGCACCTGGTTGCATTAACCGGTTGTACTGTGATCCTCGCGTTATCATCAACCATGAGCGGCGCAGCATTGCTTACAACAGAACTGCACGTTCCAATTACCGCAACGCTGTAATTCGCCTCATCAGCTGTCTCAATATTATTAATAGTCAGTGTGGCCGAAGTAGCTCCGCTGATGTCTCCTCCGTTTGAGAGATTAATACCATTTCTGAGCCATTGATAAGTCAGGCCTGTGCCTGTGGCTGCAACACTGAAAGTTGCCGTTGTTCCTTCACACTGCGTCACTGCAGCAGGCGGTGAAGTGATGACCACCTTTGTGTTGACAGTCAGTATGGCGGCGTTGCTTTCAGCAACTGGATTGCACAATCCTGTTGCAGCCATTTTATACCTATAGGTATTGAAATCCTGCCGGTATATTTAACACATTCAACGTAGTGGTGTTCGCCCCGAAATAGTTACCCCCGTTAGCAACCGGATTATAAGTTCCACCACCGTCAGTGCTGACATACCACTGATAGGTAAATGCATCACTGGCAGTCGATGTAAACGTGGCAAACCCTGTTTCACAGACAGTTACATCAGCAGGTTGCACTGTGATAGCAGGACTGCTATTGACAGTAAGGGTTGCGGCACTGGTACGTACGGGAGCACAAGGTGCCAGTCCCATAACTCTTAACCGGTACATATAGCCGCTCATTGCCAGAGTTATATTGTTTACTGTCAGGGATGTTGAAGTAACATTGTCATAAGTTAGATTATCAACAACATCTGTATAAGTACCACCATTATCAGTACTGATTTCCCACTGATATGAATTACCTGAAACTGTCGCGGCAAAGACAGCTATATCGCCGATACATTTGGTCTGTGACAGTGGCGGCATTATTACGACCGGTGCCGGATTGACTGTCACTACTACAGATGAAGGAGCCGTAGATAAACATCCGCTGGTAACATCAGTTACCATTAACTGGTAAGTCATTGTGACAGCCGGGTTGGCTGACGGATGCTCAGCCGCAGGATTATTAAGACCGTAGGTTGGCAGCCATGAGTATGTATAGTTGCCTGTCCCTCCTGATGCGGACGGACCTACACCATTCGGTGTGCCACCCAGGATTGTTGCATCTCCCTGACAGATAGTCTCAGGGGCGCCTGCATTTGGCACAGGATTGTTATAAACGTTTATTGTATAAGGCTGAGGTATGCCGTAACATGCAACAGGCACAGTTGTATTTTCAGTTACCTGTATTGTATAGGTATTTGCGCTGGCAAAGCTGAGAAGGATAAAGTTGTCTGCCAACCCGCCTCCTGCAACCTTGGTAGCACCTGCAGGTACCGTCCAGACATATTCATTGCCCGCTACAAAATATGAACCGTTCGCAATCTGGTACAAGTATGTTGCCGCTCCTGTGCCGCAAACCACGGCCAGGCCGGTAATTGCCGGTGTGGCCGGTAGTGACACAACAGTTATAGTTCCCGTCGCATTGACTGCACCGCATCCGCCCGTCAATGGTATACTGTAATTAAACACACCTGATGCTGTGGGTGTGCCGCTGATTGTGATCGTGTTTGCTGCCCATGACGCCGTTACGCCTGCCGGTAAAGCCACGGCTGCTCCTATACCCGTCGCTCCTGTCGTCGTGTGTGTAATAGCTGTCAGTGGTGTGTTTATACAAAGCGCCGGCGTCGAAGAGGCCGCACTTACAGTATTATTGGTAATGACAGTGATCGTGCCGGTTGCATTCGCCGTTCCGCATCCTCCAGTTAATGGTATGCTGTAATTAAATACACCTGCTGCTGTCGGTGTACCGCTGATAGTGATCGTGTTACCTGCCCATGCTGCCGTTACTCCTGCCGGTAATCCAACCGCTGCCCCTATGCCCGCCGCTCCCGTCGTGGTGTGAGTAATAGCTGTCAGCGGTGTGCTGACACACAGTGTCGGCGTCGATGAGGCTGCACTTACTGTATTGTTGGTAATGACGGTGATCGTGCCTGTGGCATTTACAGCTCCGCATCCTCCAGTTAATGGTATGCTGTAATTAAATACACCTGCTCCTGTCGGTGTACCGCTGATAGTGATCGTGTTACCTGCCCATGCTGCCGTTACCCCTGCCGGTAATCCAACCGCTGCCCCTATGCCCGTCGCTCCCGTCGTGGTGTGAGTAATAGCTGTCAGCGGTGTGCTGATACACAGTGTCGGCGTCGATGAGGCTGCACTTACTGTATTGTTGGTAATGACGGTGATTGTGCCTGTGGCATTAACAGCTCCGCATCCTCCAGTTAATGGTATGCTGTAATTAAATATACCTGATGCTGTCGGTGTACCGCTGATAGTGATCGTGTTACCTGCCCATGCTGCCGTTACTCCTGCCGGTAATCCAACGGCTGCGCCTATGCCCGTCGCTCCTGTCGTGGTGTGAGTGATTGCTGTCAGCGGGGTGCTGATACACAGTGTCGGCGTCGATGAGGCTGCACTTACTGTATTGTTGGTAATGACGGTGATTGTGCCTGTCGCATTTACAGTTCCGCATCCTCCAGTTAATGGTATGCTGTAATTAAATATACCTGATGCTGTCGGTGTACCGCTGATAGTGATCGTGTTCCTGCCCATGCTGCCGTTACTCCTGCCGGTAATCCGCGCTGCGCCTATGCCCGTCGCTCCTGTCGTGGTGTGGGTGATTGCTGTCAGCGGTGTGCTGATACACAGTGTCGGCGTCGATGAGGCTGCACTTACTGTATTGTTGGCCGTAACCGTGATTGTGCCTGTCGCATTTACAGTTCCGCATCCTCCAGTTAATGGTATGCTGTAATTAAATATACCTGCTGCTGTCGGTGTACCGCTGATAGTGATCGTGTTACCTGCCCATGCTGCCGTTACTCCTGCCGGTAATCCAACGGCTGCCCCTATGCCCGTCGCTCCTGTCGTGGTGTGAGTGATTGCTGTCAGCGGGGTGCTGATACACAGTGTCGGCGTCGATGAGGCTGCACTTACTGTATTGTTGGTAATGACGGTGATTGTGCCTGTCGCATTTACAGTTCCGCATCCTCCAGTTAATGGTATGCTGTAATTAAATATGCCTGATGCTGTCGGTGTACCGCTGATTGTGATCGTGTTACCTGCCCATGCTGCTGTTACTCCTGCCGGTAATCCAATGGCTGCCCCTATACCCGTCGCTCCCGTCGTGGTGTGAGTAATTGCTGTCAGCGGGGTGCTGATACACAGTGTCGGCGTCGATGAGGCCGCACTTACTGTATTGTTGGCCGTAACCGTGATTGTGCCTGTGGCATTAACAGTTCCGCATCCTCCAGTTAAGTGGTATGCTGTAATTAAATACGCCTGATGCTGTCGGTGTACCGCTGATAGTGATCGTGTTACCTGCCCATGCTGCCGTTACTCCTGCCGGTAATCCGCTGGCTGCCCCTATGCCCGTCGCTCCCGTCGTGGTGTGAGTTATTGCTGTCAGCGGTGTGCTGATACACAGCGTCGGTGTCGATGAAGCCGCACTTACAGTATTATTAGGATTAACGGTGGCCGTTGCCGTTTTAGGAAGACCCGGAACCGGGTTTCCGCAAGCATCCTGGGCAGACGACAGAGTATAGGTATGAGCCCCAAGGGCTAAAACCCCGACATTAATATCGGTTCCGGAGACATACCCGGCAATAGGTATGGCGGAATATTCCGGAATTGTTATTGTATAATTAGGTGCCCCACCTGTAATTGTCACCCTGATGGTACTTGCTGAACCAATACACACGGTTGATCCTGTAATTGTTGCACCAGTCGGCGGATCCCCCACCTGAACATTGTAAACAGTAGCACTGGCTGCAGTACATGAATTGGCATTAGTATAGTTTACGCGAACCGTTTGAGCACCTGTGGTATTCCATGTAACCGTAACAGTATTATCTGTTGCAGTCCCTCCTGATGTTACAGACCCGCCTGCTGAAACGGTCCAGACGTAGCCCGTCATTCCTGGTTCAGTTGTATAAACATTGCCTGTCGAGTTCAGACAGACAGCAGCCGGGCCTGTTATTGTTGGTACAGGTAATGGATTGACAGTAACTGTTGCACTTCCTGATATTGCATTACTGCAGGCTGGTGCGGCAGTATAAATTACACTTACAAGATTATAGGTGAATGTCCCTGCTGTTCCGGTTGGCGCAGCCACAGTATTGGTTGAACCTGCGTTAACGTCAATAGTTGTATTTGACCCTCCGTTAATATTGTAGGTTATCCTTTCTGTTAACGACTGCGGATTTGTAAAAGTTATGTTTGGAGAAGGGGCATTCCGGCAAACGGATGTTGTTCCGCTTATAGACGCCGTAGGCGTTGGCCTGACTACCACGGTTGTGGTAATTGGTGTACCCAATACATTATTACAGGTAGGAGCAGCTTGAAACCGCACACTTGTTATACTGTACACATAACTCCCCGGTACAGCCGTACCCACGGCTACATTCGCAGAAGCACCTCCGTTTAATAATTGCACCTGATCGGGACCCGCGTTTATATTGTAGGTAATTCTTATTGGCAGGGACACGCTGTTAGTGAAAGTAACATTAACACTGCCCTGATTTTGACATACTGTCCCCGGTCCGCTTAATGTAGCAATAGGAGTTGGTCTGACTGTTATTGCCTGAGGTGTTCCTACATCAGTACAGGGCCCGGAAATTACCGTGCGTCTGTACCATGTGGTCTGAAGTCAACACCGGAGTTGTATAATCGCGGTTAGTATTTGTTCCGGTTGCGCCTGAATAAGGTCCGCCTACACCAGCGGTGCTTTGTTCCCAGAGGTAAGCATATGAGGTTGTTCCTCCTGTAGGAGTGCTGCCTGATAAGTCCGCGGGATTTGTGTTGTAGCAAATAGTCTCCGGTAAAGTATTGATAGAATTGCCTGATATTACCGGGTAAATTGTCAGTAATACCTGGGCCGGAGGGCCTACACAGAGCAGGCCGGCGACATCCCTGTCAACGACATAATAATCGTGCACGCCAACGGCAGTCTCCGGAGGGAGATAGCTTGTGACATTAGAGGCAACAAGAGTTGTCAGAGCTGCATCTGAATACCAGTAGAAGCGTCCTACGGCTCCTGTAGTAGTTCTCAGTGTTCTGTCGGCTCCGGACCCAAAACAGATAGTTGCCCCCTGAACACCGGGAGCCGGTGGGGCATCAACTATCACTATCCTTGCAACATCTGTTCTTGCATCCGCCGCATTTGGGTTTGTCTGACTGCCATTCCACTTATTACAAAAGTTCCAGTTTCTTAGGGTCACCTCAAAATAGTCATTCACAACCGTTCCGCCCGCCGGATAAGATATCGGGAATGTTTGCTGGGAACCTCCTGTGGCATTGAGCCCTGTCGATATTACGGGACCTTCAAAGTAGCCACTGGCAGTGGCATATCCCGCAATCGGGGCACCATTCAGTGGATTGACTGTCCACCAGTTTAGCACCGGGGCCCCCGTGGCTGTGGTAAGCTGGACTGGGGTTCCGTAGACACTTATTGTCACATTGGGTATACCCTGGGCTGCAATGGCTGTAGTATTGTAAACGAACTGAACATGCCGTTCGTAGAAATTTGGCTTTGATAAAACAGGCAAGGTAGCCGCCGTACATGCAAACACACTGGCATCCTGGAAGTGAAAATTCGCAAGAGGTTCACCTTCACATACCTGATGTATCGGGGGAGTGATGTCAATATTCCCGTCACCTTCATCATCCGTATGCCAGTTAGCCAGAACCTGAACCTGGGTAAGATCAACCACCGCCCATGTTCCGTCCCTTTCCGGATCTTCATAAAACCAAATTCTTGCATTGTATTCACAATCATCATTCGGGGGCAGGTTAAATGTATGAGCTCGTGAGATAAGCCAGTTAAACGGCGGATTTACATCCTGAGCTATGGTTATATCATTATGGGTTGCATCTATAAAATAGTTTTGAGACGTCACCAGAGTACCTGCCTGATTTTCAAGCCTGAACAAAATACGAAACCAACCCGAAGGCACCACACCAAAACTTACTTCATATTGATACCTGACAACATACTGTGCATTTGGAGCACAATACTGAACAGCGCTCTGACCACTGGAAGGACTGCCGACAAGCTGCGCATTAACATCCTCATTAAACAACATTAACAATGGCAGTAAAACGACTATATACCTGAATATCATGGATCTTACGAATGCCATTAAACTGGAATTGCCTTTCGGGCGATAATCAATATCTTCGGTGAACAGACAAGGACTTTTCATGTTCTATCTTGTTAATCTTAGGTATAAAACGCTGATAATACGTAAATATGACTAAAAAGTAAGAAAAAAGGTTGCATGGAAAAATGCAACCTTAAGCGATTAATCAACAGAGTGTAAATACTTATCAAATATGTTCAGACCACCTGTGGCTTTTAACTAAAACTTTAACGGGGTTCTTGAGGTTCTGAATTAGTAATTCAGTAATCCATTCGGGAACGCTTTCACTCCACCGCTGAGGATGAATTGTGATAAGCATCCTATCCGGTAAGTCCTTCGATTTTGCCGCCCGTACGATGTCATCAGTCTTTCTGAACCTGCATCTCTTCTGTAAAGCATCTCCCTTGTCAGTAATAGCCATAGAACTTCCTGTAATGGGGGGCCTTACCCAGTCTGAATAATATTCCACATCACGAACATACGCTCTGTCGCGTATTGATGCTGCTGACCCGTCCCATTGCCTTCCCGTATCAGTGAGGTAAAGCATCTCCTCAAGGGAAAAATCGAAATAGGGTTCAGCAGTGATTCCAAAAATGCTATAATCATAGTATTTCCAGAGCATCCTGCTATCAAAAGGGCTCAGAGGACTGCCATGCATGCAAATAGTATCAATGGGTACAATATCCCTGAGTCTCGTCAGATTGTTGCTGAAGCTTTCAATGGCAATCTCCGCCAGCTCCTTTTCTATGTTGATTCCTGGCTTTAATCTTTCACCTTTCACCTTTCGCCTTTCGCCTTTCGCCTTTTGTCTTGCCAGGTCCATGTCTTCATAATGATACCCGATCTCGTGACCCATTGAGGCAATATCCTTTATAATGCCCTCGTCAAAACTTTCTGGTTTTATGCGGAAATAGTATGTCCCGCGTATGTGCATCTTAAACTCAAATTGTGCTGTAGCAAGAGAATTGGAAGGTTTTTTATCCACATCATGCCGTAATATTATCAGCTTGCCTGATCGGGGGACTTTACTCTCAGAGAATTCTCCACCGACAAAAAACGATAACCAGAATCATGAATAGCTGCGAGAAGTCCTCTCAGGGTATTTAAAGTAAAATCCATTTGGAGGGAACAAAAATGCTGCCGGAAAAGCCTACTTTTTAGTTATTACCGTACTGTAAACCGTATCGGATATCACTCTGAGAATATAATTTCCGCTTTTAAGACTGTTCATATCCAGTCTTATCTCGGTTTGGTCACCCTGATTAACTGCCCGGATGACCCTTCCGTAATAATCCAGGAGTTCTACCCCCGTGACAGGACATTCATTATCAATTATGCTTATTTGGACAATCTCACTGACAGGATTTGGGTACACAATAAAAGGCAGGGATTTACTCTTTTTGTCCGTAGGGATAGCCTGCGTTTCAATAACCGGATCAGCAGTCATACATTCACCGATACAATCACCGTGAGCAATATGTGCCATCCAGTGTTTTGTAGAAGACCAAGTGTGTCTGACCATTATGGCATACGGGGATTTTCCTGGCTCCTGGCAATAATTCTATCCGAAAAAATACATTTGACCTGGAGTCCGGCTGCCATGTTCCATCGATCCATTTCTCTGTTTCAGACATCACCTGGGTTCCGCATTTATTATAATAATACTGGGTTGTGCTTACATTTGTCCATGCATTATTAATATAGTCCTGCCGGACTTGATATGATTTCAGTCCGGAAAGATCATAGTAATAGAGCGTACGGGTAACATACTGACCCGTTGATTTCGATCTTGCACTTCTCTCTGTCAGGAAGCCGGCATCGTCATAAAAAAGGCTGTCGACTGAAAAATCCGTCCAGGTGTCGATCCTCCAGAAATAACGGTTGTAAACATTGAGGTGATTGCTCTCATCGTACTGATAGGTGAACCAGTTCAGGTTCTGCCATTGATCTCCGTTCCATTTTGTTACTATCCTTTCGACCAGGGTATGATCGCCGTCATAGTAGAATACCTGATTTTGATTGTTGATCCAGTTTTCGGCACTGACCACAAGAGAGAGAACCTCTGCCATGTTGCCGTTCTCATATGAGTATAGAGTCTTTGCAACAGGTCTCAGGTTCTTATCTGCTGTAACTGTGCTATCAAGTACGCCGTTAGTGTAATAATTATAATTCACGGAGGAAAAATCCGCCGTATGGGTTTCATTGTTATATGTATATGTATAAATCGAATCCGGTATCAGCCTGTACCATTGAGCTGATGCTCCTCCTGCTGTAATTAGTAAAAGGCTCACCGAAAATAAAACCACTGATATTCGTCTGTTTTTCATTTTAGTCATGTACTTATTCAACTGCCCGAATCAACTGCCCTGCCGAAACTACCCGGCCATTCTTCAATGAACCTGATCATAAATCCGGTCAGGTCGCATTTATCTTTTATTAAACGATCACTTTTCATTTTTGTTTCGGCTTTCAGATCTGGCTGATCTAAAAGGTCTCGTATTTTAGTCATTACCCCATCAAAACTATGGAAGCATGAGACAAGTCCGTATTCTCTCTCCTGCTCTTCAAGATATCCCCGCCTGATAGAATTAACATAAACAGCAGCTGTGCCAAGCACCGCACTCTCGGAAGCCATCGTGGCTCCCTCTCCGACAAAGAGTGAGGCAAAACCAAGTGCATGGTGCAATCTTTCGGGTTTCAGCGGGAACCTGTAGACCTCAACCTCAGGAGACAGAGAGGACTCGGAGCTTATGAAAACCCTCCCCCGGGTTGAAAGATACCTGACTATTTCTACTTTCTGTTCAGTTGTAAGGCCGGACTGTTTTCTGTCATGACTGGCTCTCCATGCCACAAAACGGATAATAAAATATCTTTCTCCTTCAGTCAGTCCTAGTTCTTTAACTATACCCGGGTCAGGAGTAAAATAATCAGGATGGAGATAAGCCAGCTCATGATAACCGCTGTAGAAGACCTGCTTTTTGCCATACCTGTACGGAAAACTTGTGGAAGTAAGGACAGCCTTCGTAAAAGGGAGATAAAGCCTGACCTGTTCATAATTGCCGGAATCTTCAAGGGCTATGTTTGGCTTCCTCAGCAGAGTGGCGGAAAGAAGTGTATAAACAGAGCCATGGCTGAGAAACAGGTCCGGTTTAAACCTGATGCTTATAAACAATATCTTCAGGTTAATAAGTATGAGGCCAGTAATCTTGCCAAAACGCGAAGAATAATGCCTGCCCGTTCTGACAAAGGGCAGCTTTTCATAACTCAGTAACTCCACCTCATATTCCTTCTCCCTGGTTGTAAAAAGCACCTGGTGTCCCTTCCTGGAAAAAACATGGGCGAAGTTCTTAAACAGATGGACATGCCCCGGGTGACCAATGTCGATAAGAACCTTCATCAGCCAGTATGTTTCATCATTCTCAACCCCGCCTTCCCAATCTTATATAAGAGAGGCTTTCTGATCTTCAGAAACCTGCCGTATTCTACAAGCTCCCCTCCAAATCTTGCCTTGAAATCCCTTACGCCGTAATGCTCCACAGGTTTACCGGCCCCCATAAAATCAAAGAGAGGAACTGCATTCCTGCCGGCATACTCAATAGCCGACCAGGTGGCCATCACACTTGGGTACAGTTCATTGTACTCATCATCCAATCCACATACATAAAATTCATAAACAGCCCTTCCTTCCAGCATTGGACACATTATACCTCCGATGATTTTCCCGTCATGCCAGACGAGGAAATATTTCCCAACTCCCGCCTCGTAAAACTTCAGGAAGAAATCTTCATCGGGAAGGGGTTTATGCAGTTTTCTTTTATACAGATCCTTCAATATGTTGTAAAACTGTACAACGTCATCCGTACTCCCTGCTTCCCTGCAGGTAACGGATTTTTGCTGAGCTTTCTTTATCTGTCGCAGTCTCGAGCTGCTTACTCTTCGTCTCATCAGGTCCATATCCCGGGTATCAACCCTGAAATTCAGGTATGGTACATAATTAAATCCATTAGTGAAAAAAACTTCCTTTAATGAGCTGTAATCCGAAAGATTTCTTGTTTCAAGATATATTATCCCGCTGCTGGCAAACTCATCGATCTTTTTAAGAAGCAAGCCCAGAGCCTGAGGACACTCGTCTTCTGCCAGCGGGCCTCCGAAAATAATCGCTCTCTTTGAAAAAAGAGCTGCCGGACCTTTTTCTCCCTGCAGCGTTATTACCGCCAGTGCCCTGAGGATGCCATCATCAGATATTGCAAGCGCCACAGCAGTAATATTGTTGACCTTATTAAGAAACCTGTAAAAACCGGGTGACTGAAATGGGGTAGAATGCAGATTCTTTTCCAGGAAATCATTCCATTGATCAACCGGAATCTCTTCGTTTTTCAAAAACTTCATTTCAGACACTTCGTGTGGAGGTCTGGTAAATTTCACTGATCTTCTTTGCCACAGAGACAGAATCAAGGCCAAGCTCAAATATCCTCTCCCTGCCATTGGTCCTTCTCCCGAAAGCCAGGGCTTTTTTTATATTCTCTGCAACACTCGCAAGATCCTGCCCTGAAATATAACATCCTTCCGTTCCGGATATCACCCGCCTTACATCTCCCACATCAGTTGACACTATCGGGCAGTTGCAAGCCATCGCTTCCTTGATGACATTGACACCACCCTCCCTGTAAGAGGTCAGCAGAAGAAGATCTGCCGAATTCAAATAATAAGGGATCTCAGAATTAGGCGTGTCATAAAGGTGCAAGATTTCCACAGATGGGTCATGCAGCCATTCTAAAGCCTTTTTTGCCAGGACAAAATTCTTTTCCGGACGATTCTTTCCTGCGATAAAAAGTACTGTCTTTTTATCAGATGTCAGATTGAGCTCTCTTCTGGCAAACTCTTTTTCAATTGGCACAAATCGTTCCGTATCAACTCCATTGGGTATGATATACGATCCTTTCAAATGGAGCTTTCTCATCATCTGATCAGTCTTTACTATGGTGGCACTCCACCTGAGACGTGAAAATATCCTGATCAGCCATCTGAAAAACATGTTTTGTGCAGCATCGGAACCCATAAGTGATACCACCATCGGAAATGATCCTGCAAGCGAGGCTGCAAAAGCACTCAGACTGTAATGGGCATGGACAAGATCATAATTGCCCTTCCTGACTGTTTGATTAATGCGGGAAATGGCCCTGCAATATCCCATAAATCCGGGAGAAATAGTGAAATACTCTACCTCGATACCATGCCTGGCGAGAGACTCGCCCTGGTTCTTAACAACATGACCCACATCACCGCTCCTTCCACTGGAAACAAAAAGCACTTTCATTTTCCCTCACTGAGAAACCATGCCACGCTCTCCGCGTAAACCTTTTCGATAATTCCCTCATTATTGATTACGCTCCATCCTGCCCCATTATTAAGGAAGCAGACTGGAGAGTATTTCCCGAGAATGCCTGCAGTGCCGAAATAGACACATTGGAACTCCAGCATGTAAAAAAGATTTCCATCCCAGGCAATATCCATTGAAACATTTGGCACCCGGAGCCCCAGGAAGATCTGCCAGCCAAAATCAAGCAGCCCGTCAGGTATGCCGGCATCTGTCCCGTACTTATAGTTATCGTAGCCTCCTCCGCTTGCCCTGAATTCACGATCAGGAAAAACTGGCCGGTAAAAAACGAATGCCTTGTTGCCAAAGAAATATACCTTCCAGTCATTTTTGAGGCCGGGTATAAACTTCTGAACCACGAACCGGCCTCTGTAGAATGAATCTCTCTTATATCCCTCATGTTTTAACTGCCTCAGATATTCCTTGATCCGAAGCCAAACCGGACTTTTCAACGAGATCTTCCTTTTGATAATTTTCTGCAATTCACCCGGATTACGGGCAAGGAACACATTCCTCCCCTGTGCCCCGTAAAATCCTTTAATAATAACCGGGTATTTTATTTCACTCTCTTTGGCCGCAATCTCTTCCAGGGTGCCAAAATGATAAGAGAACAAGTTTCCCCGGATATTCTCAGGCATCAGATCGCGGAGAAGCTCCATGAATACTTTATTGTTATTGGCTCTGAGAAATTCAAACCGGGGTATCACTTCTGCCCCGGCATTTGAGAGTGAGAATACAATATCTTCAATATACTCCTTGTAAATAAGTCCGGGATCCTCTGATGAGGTATATAAAACCACACTGCCTTTCCAGAAGGCATCAGCCGGATTCACATCACTGAATGACAGGTACTCCGCATCAAATCCGGAATCCATGAAAGCACTTTTCAGTACCTGCAGGTTCATCCCTGATCGGTATGGCCGGTCATCATGCCTCGAACCAAAGCGACCCTTATAGTCTGTCAACAAAAAGAGTTTATTCATCAGGATGTAATAACTTATTCAGATAATTATCTACATATAGCAGGCTGAAAAGTTTCGCCCTTTCATCTGTAAGCCCGTAACTTTGGGCTTCTTTAACGCTCCGGCTGTTAAACAGGGCCTTATTTACGGGCAGGCTTTCATAAAACATATGATTAAGATCCCATGCCTTTTTTACTCCGTTGGGGTCATATGAGCTGTTCGTTCCTATTAATCGTTTGTAAAGGTAACCAGTTACAATACGAGGCACCCCTGATGCTGAGATCAGATCGTCAGGTTTGTAACCCTTGTCTGTGAGTATCTTTCCAAGTTGCGGAAAAGCTTTCCTGATTATATAAGCATACAGTACCTGCCCCTTATATCTTTTAAACGGATTTTCTTCAAAGAACCGGGAATGTATTCCGGCAAATTCGGTGGCCAGCAACTCCTTCAGGAAATCAATGTCGAGAAATGGAGTGCGGTTTTTTATGAAATCCCACTGGCTGATCATTTCCGCACCAAAATATTTCCGGAACAGTTCTTCAAAAACGAAAATATAAAACTGCCTGTTCCTGCTTAAATTCTTATATTTTGAGGTGAAACATGGAAGGCTTGCAATATCACTATGAAGATCTGCCCGCTCAGAACTCATTTCAGCCTGGTTCAACCAACTCATTCCGGTGCTGCTCCACAATTTCTGACAGGCTTCATCAGGATTTTCTGAACTGAAAACAGAATACAGATTTGGCGAGATCACTACTCCCGGGACATGTGCAGCACGGAATATTTCACTTCCGAAGTTGCCTGTTATGAGATACCTTGTTTTGCCTGCCAGCTGGCTGGCAGCAAACAGATAATGGGCCCTGGTAAACGTTCCGGTACCTGATGATCTGATTATGAAATTCCTTCCTGCTTCAAGGCTGTAAATCCTCAGATAAATATCATCGAGGTCAATAGCAAAAAACGGGATATCCGTTTTCGATGCTATTGCTGAAGCCAGCTTAAGGTCGCGAGATTCTGATGTGCCAAAACAGTAACATGAAAATGATTTTTCATGATACCTGCTCGCAGCTGTAAGCGTCCTTCCATCAAAGCCCCCGGTCAAGGCAGTAAAATAATTTTCCTCTGGCAGATATTTCTTTACTGTTTCAAGAAAAATATCGGTCAGCCGGCCAGCGCTTTTCCTTATTGGCGAAGGATTTGACAATACAAGTCCTCTATAGAAGTATGCTTTATCAGCTTAACTCCACTGAGATCAAAGGTAATTCCCGAGTTAGACGAAAGAAGTGATATACCGTCAATTACACTGTGATTAAAAAGAGGATAGTTGAAGAGTACCGATTCAAGTATGAACCGTTTTGAAAAAGTCGATCTGCCGGTATAGCGTCCAAGGCTGAATGCATTATCTGACAATAAAAGTCTGCTGTCGGAGAAAACATAATATAACGGAAGGATGCTGAATAATGAGTTGCCTGTAAGAATTTGGCGGGTGTTCCTGTCGTAGAAGATATAATAGTAATGACCGTATAAATTATTGA
The DNA here is from genome assembly GCA_963719235.1 of uncultured Bacteroidales bacterium. GTDB lineage: Bacteria > Bacteroidota > Bacteroidia > Bacteroidales > VadinHA17 > SR-FBR-E99. The sequence goes on along the minus strand of CAVRBS010000025.1, from coordinate 21,639 downwards.
CTATAAAATCAACACTGCGTTTAACGGGCAGCCCAGCCCTGAAGACATCAGTACATATCGGATCTCCCCAGGATATAAACTCGTAGTCATTACCTGACAGGTGGAGATTAATTTCCGGCTTTAAAATAAAGAACTCAGACAAGCCCCCGGGAAGCTTTCCGGCAGATATATCAAGCAAAAATTGCATCACTTCTTGTCAGTCATCAGGATCAGCGCCAGTTTATCGCCTGTGTCGTGCGCCGTCAAAACTGTCATATACCTGTCGCAGTCCGTTTATATGCTGCTCCAAAGAAAATCTTTCACTGAATTCGGTAGCAACTTCCGGCACAAGTCTGTTCAGTTCATTAAGGTTTCTCACCTTTTCAAGTATCGCTGATTCCATCAGATCACCTGACGGTACCAGGAATTGCGGATAGTTTCCAAAAATCTCTCTCAGGCTCGGAAGGTCTGATGCAATCACCGGTGTGCCGCAAAGAATACTTTCCACAACCACATTCCCGAATGATTCATACTCGGAAAGGAACATCATCAGATCAGCCTGATGATAAGCTGCTGAGATATCCCCGAGAAATCCCATGAAGGAAATATATCCGTCAGCTCCTATGCTCCGGCTGTACTCGGTTAACCCATTTCTCAACGGGCCATCACCATATAGAAAAAACCTCGAACGACTCCGTACTCTATGTATCGACACAGCAATATCCAGCCAGCGAAATAAATTCTTCCCGTCTGTCATCCTTCCGACATAGATTATGTTTAATGACTCCCCGCTCTTTTTGATCTGCGGGAGTTTTAGCCGGCCGGAACTGACGGGATTATAGATAACCTCAATCCCCGATCTCGCCAGGTTTAAATACCTGATAAACACATCCCTGCTGTAATCAGAATTGGCAATAAATCTGTAGTGTGGAGCTGCTGCTAAATGCCACACGAATCTTCTGAGGGCTTTCTGAAAAGAGTTACTGTAATGAACTGTACCCCGTACAGAATAGACCGCTTTCATTATACCTGCCAGGCGAATGATCAGGAGGAAGAAAGGGCCGGTGTTAAATCCATGAAAAAGAGCTTTTCTGTTTCTTCTGCCAAAACGCCAGAGTTTCCAGGCGGAAATGAAATTATTCGCCGATCCGTAAGTGACATTAATGACGGATTGTTCATAGACATTGATATCCCCCCTGACCGGAGGCCTTATTACAAATACCGAGAATCCGGCATCGGGAAACATTCTGATAATCTCAGGCATCAAAACTTCAATGCCTCCCGGAGCAGAGCTGTAATGAACAAGGCATACCTTATTTCCCACAGAAGACCAGATTACTTAAGTGCGCCGGCCAGCCTCCGGGCATTCAATTCAGCGCTGTATTCCTTAACAAAATAATCATACATCGACAATGCAAGCCCGCTTCTCTCCTGCTCATTGTTCAGATACCTGGAAGCCAGATCACCCGCTGTGTTGTAATTATTTATTACCGGGAGTTCACCCCTGAAATCCTTAAACAACAAATTGTCAATATCATGCCTGTATTCAATCAGTGGTAATGCACCGGAAGCCAGGGCTTCTGCCACCCGCAGATGAACTCCATTGAGTATACCGGGATTGCCATCGACGGGTATTAATTTTGTCATATTGAACATCCGGTTCAACGTCTTCTGTGGAATAAACCCACTCTCGCTGTATACAGATTCCAGCCCTGGAAAAAAGTCAAACCACCTCTTCCATGCACCGTTTCCGTATATCCTGAAATTAAAGCCTGTGAACCTGCTCATGAGCAACGCTTTCTTGTAACCCCACGAATTAAGGTAGCTGGACCCCACGTACAATATATCAGTCTCCAAGTCTCCATGTCCTTTTAAAAGATCATCAATCCTGAAATATGATTTCCCGTCAGGTCCCGGTATGAAATACATGGTGTTGCTCAATCCGATCGTGCCAAGCTGCTGACTCCAGAACGAATCTGGTGAGAGAATTAAATCTGCATGCGAAAGGCATGCCAGGTAATAATTATTCTGAGGCGTATAAAACGGACTGTCACCCATAAAGAATACGAGCTTTGACCGCTTTTTCAGCAATGAACATGTTTCAGGCAGGAGAAAAGCTGAATTATAAACAAGGATCAGGCCGGGGTCCGATTTATTGATGATTTCAAGAAGTACACTGTTTGCCTTTTCAAGAAAATATGCTTCCCATTTTTTTCTGACCTTGTACGGAAGCCGGAAGATCTGCCTGTTAATTTTAATATCTCTCTTACTGAGGATGGAGTTTATGTCATATTCCTCAACCTCATGAGAGATTTCAGACAGTATATCATAAAATGAGTTGTGAAACGAATATTTTTCAGGACACAAGAGCAGCGCCCTGCTAAATCTTTTTTCCATGTATCAGACTTAATGACCGTTTATATTGTAATGCACCAAAACTGAAAAAAATCGCCTGCGGGATTACCTGAGCTGGCATACCGGTATAATTAAACTGCTGGCCGCTGGTTGAGTGGATAATGAACCAGCCTCCAAGAAAAATAATAAATACCAGTAAAGAATTTCTGTCATAAACTCTGCGAAATGAACTATTATATACAATGACTAACTTCCAGGTAAAATAGACAAGGAACCCATTCAGCAGAATAAAACCTGCCAGACCTGACATTGCCAGCAGGGCCTGATTGCCTACATGTCCATCACCATATTCATAGCCTTTGTCTGAAAGACCCCACCCAAAAACCGGATTTTCCCTCCATCCCTGCAAAACCCGCTGGCTCCTGAAGTCAAGTCTCTGAAGGGTTCCTTCAGCCGACAGATCACCTCCCGCTATTGACTCCATTGCTCCTAACCTCTCCTGCGCAAACACAAGCTGATTGCTTATGGTGGGATTTGACCAAGCCCAATACATAAGAGGTATTGCTACAACCGCAAACTCAAGGATTCTCCTGGTCCGAATTATCCCGGTGAAAAGGAATGTAAGTGAAAACAATCATACTTAAACTGATAATCCACCCTCTTGTGGCAGATAGTACTGACATAGCCAGCGATGCAAACACAACAGCGTATAGAAGTATCCGTGAGCGGGCTTTAGCTCCTTGCCTGCTTAGATAATATAAAGCGCCAAACAAACCCAGAAGAGTACTGCTGGCATTAAAAAAAAACCTGAACTCTTTTGTTTCTTCCTCCTCCTCGATAATCAGGCCTGTTGCCTCCAGGGGAGATACGCCTGTCAGTAGAGTAAAAATCTGTGCGGCAAATGCAACCAGTACAATCAAAAAAACGATTCTGAATAATCTGTAATAATGATCTTCGGTTAAGAATAACCTCGGTATGGAGTAGAATAATAACATTGGGATGAATCCTTTAAGCACACGGAAATATACATTCAGCCCTCCCGTGAGTCCCATAAGCTGACCCCATACTATCATGAATATCAGATACAGAAACAATACCTGCAGATATTTATTATAGAAAATTGATGTCCTGTTATTAATCCGGACTGTCTTTATCACGGTCAGTATAACATAAACCTGCACGATCTCCACAGCAGGCAATCCTGGCAGAATGGGCAATACGGCCGAGTACAACCCGAAAAAACCCGCAAAACCATCAGTTGTGGAAAGGAAAAAGGCAAGCCATAAGACTTCATTCTTTGAAAAAAAATAAAATGAAAATAGCAGGAGGTACCATACAACCCTGACAGGTGTTACAGAGAAGTAAGTAATAATTAAGGTAACTGAAATTAAAACCAGGAACTTAAGCTCATCCGGCCACCTTGAAAACCATTTTATTATCCCGTTGAAAATCATTGAACAGGTTTCATTTTATGGGCTAAATGATTTTATCATGCTCGGAATTGTCTCTGTATGCAATAAGATTCTCCCCTCGCCATGATATTCTAAGATCCGACTTCTTCAAGGCACTGATCACTAATTCCATGACGCCGGGATGAATTAACTCATGCAACTCTGCGACCAGAACCCTTACTGCCGGTAACCAGGCAAGGGGGTTGTGTTTAAAAACGGAATACTCGGCTCCCTCAATATCCATTTTAAGTATATCTATATGCGATAGCTGAAACTTTTTCATCAGCGTCTCAATAGTATATCCCGGCACCGAAACTTTTCCTGCTTTGTCCTGTTCAACCCGGAATGCATATTTTTCAGCAGCCTGATCAGATATCACCAGAGACACATCTTCGCCATAAACAGCCCCGTAAACGCAAAATATTCCCTTGTAAGATTTCGTATTCCTGATTAACAAATCAAAATTTGATTTTTCAGGCTCAACAGCAATAATTTTAGCCTCGGGATATTTGTGTCGAAAATATACCGCTGATACACCGGTAAATGCTCCGGCATCAATTATATACTCGGGGTTAAAGCTGAGATTAAGATCATACTCTCCTTTTACAAAAATGCTGTTGAACACAGCAAAATCAACGGTATTGCCACGAAGAAAGAAATCATTCCCGTCAAATTTTAACGCAAAAGAGCCATCTTTCCTGAGGTTACGCATAAGGTAAAATGCATTTCTGATTCCGTAATGCTTAATCCGGCCAAGCCAGTTTTTAAATGTTGTGACGGTAAAATTCATTACGTCCTGCTATTTAACCTGACTTCAATTTCCTTTTCAAGCATTATTATAATTCCATCCCAGTTAAAAAGGGTGGATGATATCTCCTGCGCATTCTGAGCCATTTTATTTCTTAACTCATTGTCATTCATGACAGATAATAAACCATCAGCCAGTGCTTTGGAATTTTCTTTCTCAACCATTAATCCAAACCCGAACCGTTCGATCAGATACTTCATTGAAACATCCTTTGTTGTAACAATAGCATTTCCATAGTACATCGCTTCTGGAAAAACAATGGCCATTCCCTCGAATCTGGAAGGCAGGCAGAATATTTTAGATCGGCCATATAATCTGTACAGTTCATCCCGGCCCAGTGGTCCGTGAAATATCACTCGGCTATTCAGCAAAGGATAATCATTACGGAATTTATCCAGATAGGTCTTGAATGCAGGCTCTATCGGGCCGGCCAGGTGAAGAACATAATTTGTCTGCGATGCAAATGACCTGAATGCATCAAGAAGGATATCGGTTGCTTTCTGAAATGTGCCGAGCCTTCCGGCTGTAAGAATTATATCTTCCTTTTCCTCAAAATCAGGAATACCTGCAGATCCCTGAAGATCTGAAGTATGCCCGTTATAGACGGTGATCAGCTTCCCCCTGAAGAAATCATACCGGGCTTCAAATATCTCACGACTGTATTCATCCTCGACGCTCCAGAGATCAACTTTATTTAAAAAGAACCTCCTGATAATTTGGTTCTTAAGTCTGCCCTTTATTTTACTGCGTCCGGCAGAATTTAATTTGTTCTCCTTATTATCCCATTCCCAATCAGGCTTGCCTGCAAATGCGCAAATGTCAAGCTTCAGGTATGAAAATCCAGACCTGTGAAGAATCTTGTAAAGATAAACAAAGAGCAAAGAGCTCCAGGTCAGATGAAATGTATGCAGGATATCTATCTTCCGGGAATTGGTAAGAAGAAAAAAAGAATGCCTGAATTGAATTTCCTAGAAAAATAATTATCTGTCAGCTTTTTAATAGTCAGGTATTTCTTCGCTTCAACAAACTCCCGTCCTTTGCCGTAACAGACAAGCGAAGTGTTGTAGCCAAGCTTTGAAAATCTGTAAGGAATCTGCCCTGGATCCTTATAAAAATGGAAGTCCTTGAAATTCGGGAAGATCGTGCAGAATGAACGTGGTTGCTCTTTTATACTCATGAGCGCGTTGAAATCTGACCGTTTATCAGATCCTTGAGTTCTGTGATTGCATGCAATCCGGATAACCTCGCAGACACTATGAAGATCAAGGGTATAATTGTACACCTGACTATTAAGCTAAGCCATTCTGTAAGAGGCAACGGTTCAATTACAAACTGGTTAAACAGGAAGCACAGAGCCACAATTATCAGGAGCTTTAAAAAAGGTACCAGAATATCCGGCATATTGATACCCTGCGTTTTGATGACAGCAGTCATGGAAAGAAAGGGTAACGGCTGTTGAAATCACCTGTCCAATGATCAGGGCTTCTATTCCTGACCTGAAAGCCAGAATTATACTTATAAGGATAGCTGCCTTCCTTAAAACGTCTATCTTCAGGGATAGCCCGCTTCTTCCTGCTGAACAGAGTATATTCTGATTGAACATCATCAGGGAAAGAAGAACCCTTCAATGAATAAAAGTTGCATAAAGGGAACTGCAGGTAACCACTTATCAGTAAGTGCAATTGAAATAAAGGGACGGCTTGAAATGATCAAAATTAGTGACCCGAGAAACATAATGGCAGCAAGTAAATTAAATGACCTGACATAGTTGGTGTTAAATCTCTCCTTTTATCCTGAAGGGTCGCAAACGCCGGAAAAATAACACGGGTGACTGAATTGGATGTTTGCCGGACAAAAAGCTCATGAAACCTGCTGGCATTTGTATAGAAACCCAACTGAGAGACAGGATAAAATTTGCCGATAAGCGGAAAATAAAGTTTAGTGAATAACACATCGGTCAGCCCCTGGAATAATATTTTGTACCAAAATTGAATAATGACCTGAATGAGTTAATGCTGAAAACAAAGGCCGGCTTCCAGCTGCTGGTAATCCAGAGCCCTGCCAGATATATCATGTTGCCCGCCAGGGTCTGAAAAACGAGAGCCCATACTGCATATCCCTGCAGCGCCATGATCAGCCCGGTGGTACCTGAAATAAGTGCTCCCGCAAGATTTATCCACGTTAACTTTTTGAAATCCATCCTCTTAGATAGAATGGAGACCTGAACGGAACAGAGAGCATTTAATATAATCCCAATTGCCGCTACCCTGGTTATGTTGACCAGGACAGGCTTCTGAAAAAAAGCGGCTATTGCACCGGAACTGAAGAAAAGAATACAATAAACAACAAGGGCTGTAATAACATTAAACCAGAAAGCTGTTGATAGGTCCGCCGTATCACTGTCCTTTTTCTGATCAGGGCCATTGAAAAGCCACTCTGCATTATCATTTGCCCCAGCGAAATGAAAATCACTATCATTCCCATCAGACCATAGTCCTCAGGAGAAAGGGTCCTCGCAATGACAATGCTGAAACCGAACTTTACCAGGTAAACTCCGAACGAATCCAAAAAACTCCAGAATATCTCCCTGGTGGTCTTCGTTTTTAAACTCTCCATCCTAACTCAAGTCAACGCTTAGCGTCAGACTGCTTTTGCTTCTCTCGGTTTCCAGTACCTTGTTTTTTCTTCCCGGAACCTCCACTGCGCCATCAAAATATTCATTCGCTGTCTCCCACTTTTCAGCAAGATACTTCACATTAAGAGTGCTGTACCCTCCGGCTTCCCCTGACATATCCCTGCCATAAGAATTTATTTTGGGGTTGCGCCTGTTCTTCTTCTCTCTGAACGGGCAATAGTATCGGTTTCAAAATCCCCTGCTTTGATGCCATTCATGGCCAGTCGTGCAAGGTAATCGTCATCCTCACCTCCAATCTCGCGAAAATTTTCATCAAACCACCCTGCTTCACTGACAACAGTCTTTGAGATTATAAAATGACTCCATGACCTGTTGATGGTGGCGATTTGCACAGTACAAATGCCCGAGCCTGAAATGAAATTCCTGAAACTTCTTTTTATCCTGATATCATCATTGAGTATAAGCACAGATGAGGAATTCGAATTCCTGATCAACGTATTCCAGAGATAACTTAATCCCATGGGCTCAAAAAAGGTGATCAGCTGTACATTGCTGAATTTGCTGCAGTATTTTTCAATTTCAGATATGTATTTTGCCTGCTCTTGCTTTCTGACATGTCCGTTTGCCAGGACAATAATCTGACAGTCTGGAAATAAGACTGAAAGCTTTGCCAGTAACGGCTTAAGACAGGTTTCAAACCTGTCCATAAACGTGGTGATACCAATGGTGAACTGATTGTCAAGCGGAGTTACTGCCCTGGAAAAAGGTCGGCTCATCACCCAGACAGTGTTTTCAACCGCCCAGAAAAGTAAAAGCTTCGCTCTGTTAAAAATATTGCCCACTGAACCGTATTGTAAATCCTAACCTTATGATTTCTTTATTTCTACAGCAGGAACACCACCGGCAAACGTGTTCGGTCCAATGCTCTTATTAACCATGGAGTTGGCTCCGATCCTTGAAAAACCGCCAATAGTAACACCGAAAGAAATGATCACTCCCGAATAGACAATTGCCGCCTCTTCAACGGCCACTTCTCCGACTTTTTCGGCATAGACTGGAATCCCGGAAGCGCCAGGTTCGTAAACACTGCTGTGTGTCCAGATTTGCAGTCTGAAGCAATAATAACTTTATTTTTTATAGTCACCTTTCGTGTCAGATCTATCAGGATGTTATGGCCAAGGGACACGACATTCCCGATGACCAGGTTTTCAAACGGCCTGCTGCCAAGAGGCCGCGAATTCTTACCCCTCTTTCAAAACGGCAGTTTTCACCTATTGTGGCGCCGTATTTGCGCAGGTATTTTATAAGGAACCTGAAAGGGATTCTGAACAACTTTAGCCAGACCATACGGCCATGAAGCCACAGATTGTATCTGCACTTCAGGGCCCATCCCAGATTTTCGGCAAACAGCGCTATTGTTTTCATAATGTACCACGTTTAAAAACCTTAATTACGGCTGCCACAACCTTACCAGCCTCCTCATCAGTGAGTGAAGAATAGAGTGGCAGCCTCAGTAACCTGCTGAAAAATTCCATTGATCCGCGCATTTCATCATCAACTGCAAGGTTGCTGTAAAACCTGTTCCTGTGCAGGGGTGAATAACGGGTATTTGCCATAATTTCTTCCGCCCGCAGGGCATCCATTATCCATATCCTATCCTCTGCCGGAACAAGTAAACCGAATATATGCCAGTTGGTCTCGGCACCTTCTGTGATCCGGAGAAAATCAAGTCCTTTAATCCCGCCTAACCTATCAATGTAAAACTGTGCAATCTCCCTTCGCCTGGCATTCATCCGTTCAATCTTTCTCATTTGCGACACGCCAAGGGCTCCCAGGATATTCGATTGCACATAAGAGTTGCCGGTATCTATATATCGATAGAACCCGCGGGTGTGGTTATCAATCAGGAAAGAGTGCTTGTCAGTGCCTTTTTCCCTTAATACTCTTATTCTCGCTGCCACCTCGTCATTATCTGTAACCACGGCCCCTCCTTCACCGGTTGTCAGGTTCTTTGTACCGTGAAAACTGAATGTTGAGATATCAGCAAGAGTGCCTGTTTTCTTGCCCTTGTAAACAGATCCCAGAGATTGGGCTGTATCATGTACAATATGCAGGTTGTGCCTCTTCGCTATATCATTTATTGAATCCATATCAGCAGGGATACCTGCATAATCCACCGGGGCTATAGCAACGGTTTTTTCAGTGATCAGCTTTTCAATCCGGGATACGTCAATGCTTCCGTTATCAGGATAAACATCTGCAAGAACGATCTTCAGGTTGTTGTAAATAGCCCCCAGGGCAGTCGAAGTATATGTAAAATCCGGCACGATGACTTCTGACCCCGGCTCAAAGTTTTTAACCCTGAACGCCAGCTCCAGAGCCGTTGTCGCCGAGTTGACAAACAGAACATGCTTTGCCCCGAGGTAATCCGAGAGCATCTTTTCAAACTGCCGGCAGTCCGGACCGTCACCGGATACAAAAGTCGAACGCATGGCCCTGTCAACAGCCATAAAGTCATCCTCGTCAAGATCAGGCTTATGGATCAGAACAGGCTCAGTCGTTAACAGGCTCACCACCGTTAATGGCCAGAGCAGGATTGGTGTTATCTGTCATGGAATTTAAATTCAAATCGTTCTGTAATGCGAATAGTATTCGTAAAACTGATATACCCTTACCAGCTCGTCAATGCCGTTCTCAACAGACCTGACCGGCTTGTATCCAAGTTTTTCAATTTTATTGAAATTTACCACGAAATGTCTGAGGTCCTTGTCTTTGAGTTCCGAGTTGACAACGGAGAATCCACCTTCTGCCTTATCTTGTCAGTTATTTCTTCCTTTGAGAAATTCAGATTGTTACCGCCTGCATTGAAGATGCCGCCCCTCATCGTATCAAAATTATTCATTGCGAACAGGTAACAATCAGCCGCATCATCAACATGAATGAATGTGCGTTTTGCAAAACTGTCAAACAGCACAATAACCTTTTCCTTTACAGCCTTATAAACGAAATCATTTATCATCAGGTCCATCCGCATCCGGGTGCTGAATCCAAACACTGTGGCAAATCTTAATGAGACAACATTGGGCTTTTCATGAAGTATCTCTTCTGCAGCAAGCTTCGTCCTGGCATAGGTACTTACCGGATCAACGGCTGTTCCTTCGTCACAAGGGAGACCAGACTTCCCGTATAGTGATGTGGTTGATGCATTGATGAGCATCTGTCCTTCCGACAGGTCTTTCGCTATAAGCCGTGTGGCTTCAACATTGATCAGCTGAGCTGAATGCGGATTCGAAGCACATGCCGGAAATCCGCTAATGCCAGCCAGATGAAAAATGACATCATACCGCCGGATATCGGGAATGCCGTTCCTGATATCATGCTTGATAATTTCAAGGTTTTTATTTGTAGCAAGGTGCATGATTGGTTCATACCCGTACATGAAATTATCTAAAAGGGTGACATCATAACCCTCTTCAAGCAACCTCCTTGTAAGCACTGTGCCTTTGTAACCGGCACCGCCTGTAACCAAAATCTTCATAATGTGTAACTATTAAATTGTTGAGTTATTCCTCCGGACTTATAGCGATACCTGATCAAAGAAAAGCAGAAGGCAACGAATAGACCGATGATCAGCATATCGGCCGGATATCTGAAACGATTTGCATCACCGAGCACTATCGCATAAGTGTTGACAATGGGAAAGTACCAGATGACACCGTATATCATAAGCCACTGCTTGTCGGTCCCAAGTCTCTCCTTTCTGCTCAGAAGGTAAAAAACATGAACTGCTGAACCTGTATAGGTCAGAACCATTATCAGAATGAATAGTATCTTGTATGCCTGGAGCAAAAATGAAGGCAGATAATTCAGGTTAAGTTTGCTTTCTCCGGGAATAGTGGGCGAAACATGCTTGAAAGAATAGAAAAGTGAATAAACCCTGAGTCTTCGTATCTCGCTTTTATTCTGAATGGCAATCTCATCGTAAAAAGGTTTAAGTCTTTCGTTCAGGGCCCTGATACCATCGGGATTGTTTTCCAGTTGAAAATAATTAGGAGTTCTTCTTCCGAACCCCGGTATAAGAGGTATCCACTTATATCCGGCCTGAGGTAATTATTGACCTTCTCAATAAATCCGTATTCAAGCAGGGAACTCTTCCTGTTTCTTCTGTTTACCTCCCCCGCTACCAGATCCTCCCTTGTTTTTAAAAAGATATCCAGTACCGCCGAGTACTCACTGCTGACATTGTCACCCGGACTAATTGTCGACGGGACTGCCCATCTCTGACCAGTGTGATGTTTAGGTAAAACTTCATATTTCCCGTAGGATATGTAATTTCTGAGAGCCCAGAAGTTCAATATCAGCAAAACACCTGAGACGAACAGCGCTACACCTGAGAATACACTTTTCAGTCTGAACTTCTTCCGGCGTAACAACGGCACGAGCATGAAAAGTATAGCAACTACCAGTGGCAGCCCCAGCATATTGAATCTTGTAAGAACCAGTAGCCCGGCAACGATGCCTGATGCTGCACTGTAAAAGAGCCGTTCCTCCGTGAGATATTTTAATAGCAGCCATGAGGTTAAAGTAAAGAGGAAGAGTGCCAGTGTCTCTGAAAGAATCATTGTATCCGAAGAACACCGTTGTAAGGTTTAATACTCCCGCAATCCCGGCAATGAAAGCTGCTGTCTTATTATCCGTCAGCTGAAGGATGATCTTGTACACCAGCAGAGAGGTAATAAAGATCAGAATATACTGAAATACAACTAAGATTGTAAGGAAATGTGCCTCCCCGAAAATAATTATGAAAAGACCCAGGATAAGTGAATATAGCGGCGACCTGTGGCTGAGATCGGTATCCGACGCCCCGGGAAGACCGTATAACTGTTTTGCCAGGTCCAGGTAGGCCGGGTAGTCACCCTGGGCCTCATAGGTTACAGGACGGAATAATAATGTATAAAAAAGGCAGAGCGCGCCGCTGACAAAAATGAATGTAATAAAGTTCAGTCTTTTACTTCCTTCCACCATCCTCCTTTTTCTTAATGATATACCCTGGCCTGCCTTTGACTTCCTCATATATCCTCCAGATATACTCGGCGATAATACCCAGGGAAAACAAAATTATCCCTGAGAAAAATGAAATGATGACTACCATCGATGTCCAGCCCGGCAACTTATCGCCCCAGAAATCTGGATTACCGAAAAGAGCTACATAACTGTAAAAAATTATCATGCAGAATGCAGCAAACGCAAAAAGGACTCCCATCCAGGTGATGATCCTTATCGGCCAGGTGGAGCCGGAGAAAAATATGTCCTTGAAAAAGCGAACCTTCTTTTTTAATGTCCATCTCGACTTCCTGTTCACACCCTTGCCTCTGTCATACGGAATATATGAGGGACTGAATCCAAGCCTCAAAACCTCGGTTACGATAGCAGTGTTAATTGGATGGATCCTATCATTCAGCAGGTCTATCAGCTCCCTGTCGATGAGAAAGGTGTCGGCTCCGCCTTTAGGAAATTTTACTTCAGATATTCTGTTGATGATGCTGTAAAATGTTCTGGCAGCAAGGTCTGTCATAAACCCGTCATCTCTTGTTTGCCGGAAGGGTATTATGACCTTCTCTCCTTTTTTCCACAACCTGTACATCTCGACCAGGGTGGAGTAAGGCTGCTGCCCATCGTCAGGGATTATCGCGGCACAATCACCGGAGCAGATACTCAATCCCGCAAATGCAGCATAATTCGACGAATAGTTCCGGCTCAGCTGGTACGCCTTTACATTCGTTTAACTCTTTTCAAGCTCAAGTGCCATATCATAAACTCGTCCAGCGATCCGTCATCAATAATAATGAACTCGAAAGGAATATTATTTGTCTCCATAACCTTGCTTACCTTGCTGTAAGCCTCAGCTATCCTTTCCTTGCTGTAATATGATAACAGGATAATACTAAGCATATTAAAACTTGTTAAGTTTTTCTGTAATTATCTGAACCTCATCATCTGCCATTACCTGGCTCATGGGCAGAGATAAAACGTCACTGTGAATTTTCTCCGTTATTGGAAAACTCAGCTTGTTCCATTCCTTATAGGCTTTTTGCTTATGTGGTGGTATCGGATAATGAATTAGCGTCTGGATGCCCTTGTCAGTCAGATAACTTTGAAGTCTTTCACGCTCCGGATGTCGTATGACGAAGAGATGCCAGACATGGTAAGGTGAAAGGTTAAAGGAGAAAGGATAAAGTCTGGTTGATGGTGCAGTTTGCCGGCAGCCGGTTGTCGCTTATATGGCAGAATAATATCAGGATTTGTTATGTTATTGATGTAGTAACCGGCGATTTCGTGACGACGTGCGTTGTCTGCATCAAGCCGTGGCAGCTTGACTCTTAGTACTGCCGCCTGCAGTTCGTCAAGCCTTGAATTCAATCCTTTATAATCATTCACATACTTCTGTGATGATCCGTAGTTTGCCATTGTTCTAACAACAGCAGCAAGCTCATCATCATCCGTTGTCACGGCGCCGCCATCTCCCAGCGCCCCGAGGTTCTTCCCCGGATAGAAACTGTGCCCCGCCGCATCCCCCAATGATCCAGTCCTTTTCGCTGGCAACTGCCTGCCAATTGCCCCTTGCTCTCCCGCTGCGCGGGATTTCCTCACTTCGTTCGTCAACATGCCCCATGCTGCCCCGGCAGCCTGCGCATTATCCTCAATTATCTTAAGATGGTATTTTTGTGCAATCTTCTCCAGATGCTCCGACCAGCACGCCTGCCCATAAAGATGCACTATCATTATAGCACGTGTCCGCGGTGTGATATGCTCCTCAATCAGTGAGATATCAATATTATATGCATTGATGTCAGGCTCAACCATAACAGGCTTCAGGCGATTGTCAGTTATAGCCAGTATTGTCGCGATGTAAGTATTAGCCGGAACAATAACCTCATCCCCCTCCTTCATTATACCCATCTCAATATAGGCCTTCAGGATCAGCCGAAGGGCATCAAGCCCGTTGGCGACGCCGATGCAATGCTTTGAACCTATGTATGTTGCATACTCCTTCTCAAAATATGCGACCTCTTCTCCGTGAATAAACCAACCCCGCTTTATTACACGCTGAACTGCCAGGGAAAGCTCTGGCTCAAAACTTTCTGTTATCTTTTGAATATCAAGAAATTTGATCATCGTCCGGAATATGAATAAACATGCGTAACAAACCCAAGCCTGAATCCCGCCTTTTCCCAGATACGGATGGCAGGCTTGTTTGATGCCTGGGTTATCGTAGTCAGTATATCAGTTCCCTGACCCTTAAGTTCATAAATTACTCCTGAAAGAAGATGGTAGAGCCATCCCTTTTGTTTTGAATTGTCAACTGCGGCCAGTACCAGTTTTGCAATATTGTGACCCAGAACAGGCTTTGGATTGTTCGCCGCCAGAAAGCCGAATGGCTTTTCTCCGGCTACATCTGGTACAAGAACCATATCTGCAAACCCTTTCACGGATTCCTCTATGAAAGTGCCAAGGTATGCGTCTCCCTCCCCGGCAGAAAAAGCGGGATCAGCATGAACCCTGTCGTACCTGTTGCGCATTCGCATTGCGACATCCCTTAACGCGGGGATATCTTCAACGCCAGCCCTTCTTACGGGAAGAAGAGAAGGCTCAGCAGTCTCAAAGCCGGAGAAATAATAATTCAGACGCGTCTCAACCAGCCTGAAACCTGTACCTGACAATCCCTGTAGAAGCAGACAGATCCTCACACGGAACATTGATAAAAATATAATCGTTATTGTGGATGGTATCGTCAATGAACCGGTTTATCGCTTTACTTACAATATCTGCTTTCCCGTGATCATATAAAACAAGATCCAGCCTGATCACCCTCCGTTTGAAATATTCTGAATCCCACGGCAATTCTCTCCAGACAAAATAGTGTTTGTGCCCATCAACATTCACATCCCTTATCATGCAGGCACCTTTCGAAAAATCCTTTTTAAGCGGATCAATGAATGTCTCCCTGGTCAGAATATCATCACCCACAGTATGCAGGAAGCTGAAAGGCGAATAGAATGATAATTCCGGTACCTTCAGATCCAGCAACTCTGAAAAATCGGTAATGGCCTCATTCCGGGAGGACAAATCTCCTGTATTCATCATAATCCTTTATATAATCTTCATCGCTGAACGGGTGGGAGGTCAGAACCAGGCATATTGCTCCTGCAGAAAAATCCATCTCATGGGCCCATATCCCCGGAGGAATATGCAATCCTGAAAACGGCCTGTTCAGGTAGAATATCTTTTTTTCGGTGCCATCGTCAACTTCTATCTCGAAGCTCCCGCTGGCAGCTACTATAAACTGGTGACACTCCTTATGAGCATGCGCTCCCCTTGCCTCACCGGCAGGAATGTCATATATCCAGAAAACACGGGCCACCTTGAACGGGACCTCCTTAACTCCATCAACAATTGACATGTTCCCTGCCTTAAAGAGTACTTTCGGTAACTCGATGATCCGACAGTCTTCAACGCTGACCCTCTTCATGATGATACCTCCTTCATAAAAGTGTCATAATCGCGTATGTAGTCATCCTCATTGTACGTGGTTGATGCGAGTATCAGTGCAAGCGAATTTGTAGAGAAATTCTCCATCTTTCTCCATACCATTTTCGGGACATATACTCCGTTATATGACCGGTTAAGCGAAAAACGGTACTCTCTTTTACCATCATGAAGAACGAGATCAAAACTGCCTGAAAGTGCCGCGATCAGCTCCTCGTTCTCCCTGAATGCATGACTGCCCCTGAACTCTCCTCCCGGAACATCAAATATCCAGTATACCCTGTTTATCCTGAAAGGGAAATGCTTCTTCTCCTCAACAAAGGTCAGATTGCCTCTGTCATCGAGGATTTTTGGAAGATAAATAAGTCTTGGCTCGCTCATTTTTGGACAATATTTTTCCTCTTGCCCTGATGGGCAAATCTGATATTTAATAAATCCTTCGGTTCGTCAGTCACACTGCACTTAGTGTCTAACGTGCTGTAAATCATGATTTTTCGGCCACATGAGGCCGGTAGTATCGAAATCTGTTGAGACAAAGATAAAAAAGAACCTGTCACTTGTCCTGTTAACCGACTTACAGGTTATCAACATACCATTCGACGGCTCGTTTCAAACCTTCAGGGAACAATACCTGCGGCTGATAACCCAGCAGACCCACAGCCTTGCCAACACTGGCCATGCTGTGAGGTATGTCGCCGGCACGATTGGGACCGTGCTCGGGCTCAACCTTTGCTATCTCAGGGTCGTGCGCTGCAAGATAAACGCGTAACAGGCGGGTCATCTCATTCAGGTTCACCGCATCGCCGCAGGCAACATTGTACGCCTGGTTCAGGGCAGCAGGATTCTCAACCGTGGCGGCAAGGTTATTTGCCAGTAAAACGTTATCAATATAGGTGAAGTCGCGCGAGTTGCTCCCGTCGCCATTGATGACAGGCGCCTCATGTTTCATGAACCGCTGTGTGAACTTTGGTATCACAGCAGCATATGGTCCTTCCGGATCCTGCCTCCTGCCAAAAACGTTGAAATATCGCAGGCCGATTGTCTCCATGCCATACAGGTTGCCGAAAATGCGGGCATACTCCTCATTCACCAGCTTGGTGATGGCGTACGGAGACAACACCTTCCCGGTCCGCTCCTCCACCTTTGGCAGCTCTGTTAAATCCCCGTAAACCGATGAGCTCGAGGCATAGACAAAGCGTTTGATGCCGGCATCCCTTGCAGCAATGATCATGTTCAGGAAATCCGTTGATATTTACCGCGTTGGTTGTAGCGGGATCAGCTATGCTTCTGGGTACACTGCCCAAAGCTGCCTGGTGCAATACGACATCAACACCTTTGACAGCCCTTTTGCATACTTCCGGTTCCCTGATGTCACCGTTGATAAACTTAAAGTGAGGGTTAGTCTTAAGGTCACTGATATTTTCTTTCTTACCTGTTGCAAGGTTGTCAAGGCATATCACCTCGTTGTCACGATCCAGGAGGTCATGGCATATCGATGATCCTATAAACCCTGCTCCGCCGGTCACCAGTACCCGTTTTCCAGTTAATAAATTCATTTTGCTAAAAATTTCATCAAATGTACATAAAAACTATTGTCCTGCAGTCCTGCGGTCTGATGTCCTGCAGTCCTTTGTATATAATATAGTCTTGGACTGCAAGACTGCAAGAGCTGCAAGACTGCAAGACAATAATAGCCTACTTGAACACAATGCTAACCCTCACCTCTTCCTCACTCACCTTACCATTTCGAACAGCCGGAACCCACTTCGGTCCCTCGCGCAGCAGCCTGAAAGCCTCTTTAGTGAAGAGATCACCAGCGGTGCGCTCTGCCTTCAGGTCATATAATGTGCTGTCCGCCGCTATCTTAAAAGTAACCACAATCACCTGGCGAACTCTGGGCACAACATCTTCCGGATACCTGATATTGCTCTGTATCCATCTGTTGAATTCCTCCATCCCCCCGGCAGGACCTGCCTGCCTGTCGGGCATGCCGGCGCCAGCGGCGGGCGTCGCCACAGCGGAATCGTCCATCGTCTTCGCGGCGGCGGCTCTCTCTTTCTTATCATTCACAGCTGCCTTCTCCATTCCCGGAATCGCCTCCACGATGACCACCTCTGCTAATTCCTCCTCTTCCATCACCTCCATGGCAGCAATTGCTTCATCCTTCTTAACCCCGGCCACCTCAAATGCTGCCTGGGTTGATCTCGTTTCCACTGTTTTCGCAGGGGCGTACACGGCATCCCGTGCACTGCCTTTCATACCTGGCGTAGCAATGGTTTCTGCAGATCTGGTTTGTGTTTTCTGTATCGGTTCGGCCATTGCAATTAAAGCGGTATCGGTTATCGGTTTCTCCGTCATGGCTATCTCAGCTTCCGGCTTATTCCTGTCCCTGAACAGAGCAATATATACTGTTGATGCCACAAGCAATATAACCACTGCCGCAGCCGCCGGCAGCCATATCCTCCGAGGCTTCCGCACCATGTGTTCCATCCGGCTCTTCAGCTCACGCAGATCCTCCGACGCCTCCTCCCTGTTCAGCCTCCCCAATCCTTCCGACGCCTCCTCCTCAAAAGCATCCTTTGGAATCATCAATCTTTTATCTTCTTCTTTTTCATCACTTCATATCTCGCTGTCTCATTCTTACTCGTAGGTCACTCTAGTCTCATTTCCAGATTGCACTTCAAGGCACTTCAGACCTCTAGTCACTTTTAGCTTCACTTTAGTCACTCCCATCTCTAAGCATATCTTTAAGTTCCGTCTTCCCATTCTGTATATACGACTTCACCTTCCCCTCCTCCAAACCTAACCTCCCGCATATCTCCTTATATCCGTATCCCTCATAATAAAACAGTTGTATGCACTGCCTCTGCTCCTCCTTCAGCTTCCCGATACACTCTTCCAGTCTTTTCATATCCATCCCCTCATCGTTTTCCATAGGATGCATTTCCCAAAAATTTTCCATAAAAAATGTCGGGTCGTCAAGCATCAGCTCCCGGTGCGCCGCCTCACTCTTCCTGCTCCGCAGAAGCATCAGACAATGGTTTTTCGTAACCACATAAAGCCAGGTTTTAAAACTTATTAATCTCCTGCTCCGGCACTGCCGTAACCAGCTTCTCGAAGATATTCATCACCTCGTCCTTCGCCGCTTCCCTGTCTTCAAGATACTTCAGGCAGACACCGTAAACGAGGTGCATATACCTCTCATACAAACCACCCAGGATCTCAATGTCACCATCCTCCCTGAAATCTCTTCAGAAGCTCTTCGTCCTTCTCCTCTGTTGCTCTTTTCCTGAGAAATATTAACGGCATGAAGATCCGTGTTCTGTGCTGGTTATTACTAGCTATAAAGATACTCTTTATCGTTTTTTCCATGGCTCTTTATGGAATTTCTGCCCGCGCCGCATCCTTATCTCAGAAACACTAAAACACAAAGTCATGAAAACACTGTTATCATTTTTTGTATTGATGCTTTTAACATCAATGGAACCTGTCACTCAGGTTACTGTCAATGGTAAAGTCACCGGAGCTGACGATGCTCCACTCAGCGGTGTTGCTGTAACGGTTAAAGGAACGAACAACAGCGTCACCACAAACAGTTCCGGCAACTACACTATCTCTGTCGGCCCGGAAGCTAAAGTTCTTCTTTTCTCTTTAAAAGGGATGAAGCCTGTGGAAGAGCCTATCGCCGGACGTACAGTAATAAATGTCATGATGGAACCCGAAAAGGTAAAATCATCTGGAAATGAAAAAGGATGCCGGCGAGGCCATGGTGGTCAGTGGGGTGGAGGCCGTAGCATATGAAATGGCGGCCCCGTCATCAAGAGCTACAGGCAAATCATCGTTTTTATATAATCAGCCCTCGTGCAACGATTATAATACTAAATCTTACGCCGGTATCGATGAGAACGGCTATAAAGACCCTCTCAAGGCTCCCTACTCAACCTTCTCCATCGATGTCGACAACGCATCTTACTCAAACGTACGCCGCTTCATCAACCTCGGCCAGGAGGTGCCGGCCGATGCCGTGCGTATCGAGGAGATGATCAACTACTTTAAATACGATTACCCGAAAGCCACCGGCGAACATCCCTTTTCTGTTTATACCGAGACCGGCATCTGCCCGTGGAATAAGAGCCATTACCTGCTCCACATAGGTCTCAGGGGCAAGGACATCGACAAGAGTGCGCTTCCTCCGTCAAACCTGGTCTTCCTGCTTGATGTCTCAGGTTCAATGGACCAGCCCAATAAACTGCCGTTGCTGAAATCAGCCCTGAAACTGCTGGTTAACGAGCTCCGGGCACAGGACCATGTAGCGATAGTCGTCTATGCAGGTGCCGCAGGCGTTGTTCTTAAATCAACTCCCGGTAACCATAAGGAGACCATCATGCAGGCGCTCGATAACCTGCAGGCCGGAGGCTCGACAGCCGGCGGTCAGGGTATCATGCTGGCCTACAAAATAGCCGAAAAGAATTTTATCAGGGAGGGGAACAACCGCATCATCCTCGCCACGGACGGCGATTTCAACGTGGGCGTGTCAGATAACGCCTCTATGGAGCGGCTGGTGGAGGAGAAGCGCGGACTGGGCGTCTATATGACTGTCCTGGGCTTCGGGATGGGAAACATCAAGGATGACAAGATGGAGATCATCGCCGACAAGGGCAACGGCAACTACGCATATATAGATAATATCCAGGAGGCAAGACGGGTGCTGGTTCAGGAGTTCGGCGGAACGCTCTTTACGATTGCAAAGGATGTCAAGTTCCAGATCGAGTTCAATCCTGCTTATGTAAAATCATACCGACTGGTCGGATATGAGAACCGTATGCTGGCGGACGAGGATTTTAATGATGATACAAAAGATGCCGGTGAGATGGGAGCAGGGCACACGGTGACGGCCCTCTATGAGATAATTCCTGCCGGATCAGATGAAACCGGACTGCCCATCGTTGACCCTTTGCGCTATCAGAATGGCAGGGCGGAAAAGGAAGTACGCTCCCCGCTGAATGATGCACCTCGCGAGCTCTGCAATATCAAGCTGCGCTACAAGCAACCCGACGGACTGACCAGTAAGATGTTCAGCAAAACAGTAGGTACTGATATAAAAAATGTCGGTGAAACCACCGACCGTTTTCGCTTCTCAGCTTCAGTAGCCTCCTTCGGAATGATCCTCCGCAACAGCAGTTTCAAAGGCACCGCTACTATCACTGATGTCATCGCTCTTGCCTCAAATGCCAAAGGCACAGATCCTGACGGCTACCGATCAGAATTTATCCGTCTTGAGTGTCAAAGTAACTGGGTAAAAAATAACTACAATTGTCCGACTTGTCGAGAGTGACGCAAGGTTTTAACGAGTAACTGTCAAAAGATAACTCTTGACTGGAATGTGTTACCTTGACACTCGACCGCACGACTCGCAGGACCTCTATTCCAGCTCGTCAGCGTACGTCTTCTTCCTGTAGAACTACGAGATATCAAAATAGACATCCTTTGCCTGCACCCTCTTTTGTGGTGATCGATACTACATCGTAGGTTTTCCCGGCATTCTCTGTCACAACCTGGCTTCCGATGTTAGCATCTTTCCATGTACGGTCAATGTAGAGGTACTCAGCCCTCACCGATCCTACTATCACTGCCTTGTCAAACGACGACCCGTCGCGTCCGCCTGATGTGTCAATCGATGTTGCAGCACATCCTGCCAGCATCACCGCCAGCACTACTGTCATTAAAATAACTACACTCTTCTTCATGTCTGTTTTTCGTTTATCGTTTATCGTTTTCAAGTCTTGCGGTCAATTGTCCTGCAGTCACTCCCTTGCGCAACACTCCATTCCTCACACTACTGCCTACTGCCTATTGCCTAATGC
>CAVRBS010000024.1:0-113259 GCA_963719235.1 uncultured Bacteroidales bacterium | reverse complement strand
GGAATCAACATTAAAAAACATGTAAAGTTGTTGAACCCAACGGCTGTAAAAAATCCATCCCGCACAGTGAAATAGAAATTTGCCTTGCAACACTTTCTGATATTTTTACTAAAATTACAGAGACAATTCATACCACTGACAAGAACAGCATCACTTGAAGTAAGCATCAGCCTCTGAAATTTTATTTAAATTGACGCTTCAACAGAACCTTATGAAAACCATGAAAAATTTCTATGCACTGATCCTGGCTGCTTTGCCGGCAATCATTATATCCTGTACCGGAGGGTCAGAAACCCGGATTTCTGTCAGTCTCAAAAACAAATACCCTGAAATAAAGATCTCAGGTCCGGAAGGAAAAATAATTTCCCTTGTTGCCGAAGATGATTTAACTGGCAGTGTCGGCTACGTTTCCGGGGGCCGGGTAAAATGGATCAAAGGATTACCAAAAAAGTCAAAACCGGCAGAGAAAACCATCGCCATGACCTGGGACGAAGAAGGTGAGCCCGGTGTGATCCTGACCATAGAACACGTTGATAAAGATTTCAGGTTCAACCTTTCAAAAACAGGTCAAAGCGAAGAAAAGATCTCGGAATGGATGATCAATTTCAGCGCCTCGCAGAATGAATACTTCACGGGTGTTTTCGAAAGAGTTGTTGACGGACCCCAGTCCAATTCATGGGCAGACGGTATTGAAGCCGCACTAAACCTGAGAGGGCAAAAGGTCGATGTAAAACTGAAACCTACGGTATCTGCTTATGCTCCCTTTTATATCTCTTCTGCCAATTATGGCTTTTTCAATGAGAGTACCTGGCCGGGTGTCATCGATTTCTGCAACGAAAACCCGGAAATCGTAAAGATATCATTTGAAGGCCCTGAACTTGCTTTTAAGATTTACACGGCCAGCAACCCGATGGACATTGTAAGGAGACATACTCTCGAGGCCGGGCCGCCTTTTGTACCGCCTGATTGGGCTTTCGGTCCGTGGCGTTGGCGTGATGAACATTCCAATAATAAGTTCTATTACGACAGAACCTCAAAAAAGGCGCCCTTCAACACAGACATCGTTGAAGATGTCCTTATGATGAAAGCTTACGGTATCCCCTGCACTGCATACTGGATAGACCGGCCGTGGGCAACAGGCCCGAACGGTTTCGACGATTATCAGTTCGACACAGAGCGTTTTCCTGATCCTGAAGGCATGATAAAATGGCTCAACGCGAAAGACATCGAGCTCATGATGTGGATCGCTCCTTTTGTGATGGGCAGGATGGCAGAATATGCAGAGATGAACAACTATCAACTTGTCAGCAAAATGCACGGTGACAACCCGGGACAGGTACTTATTGACTTTACCAATCCCGATGCAGTGAAATGGTGGGGTGAGAACGGTCCGGGCAAGCTGGCGAAGATGGGCATAAAGGGCTTTAAGCTCGACAGGGCTGACGGAGAAAAACTGACTGATTTACTTCATCTGACAACCCATACCGGTACATCTTACCGTGAGAATTATAATGATTTCCCGCGTCAGTATGTCAAGGCAGCCTATGATGCCGTCCAGCCTGTTCTTGGGAATGATTTCATACTCTATCCAAGGTCGCAGTACACAGGCAGCTCCACGTACGGTGGAATGTGGGCCGGAGATACGGATGGCAAGCCGGAAGGACTGCGTTCTGCCATAATCGCGATGCAGCGCTGTGCAGTGATGGGATACCCGGTATGGGCATCAGACATAGGAGGCTACTGGGGCACGTTCTCAAGAGAAACGGCCATGCGCTGGCTGGCCTTCGGCTGCTTCTCCCCGGTTATGGAAGTCGGCCCGACAAACAACCGGGGCTTCTGGAGCAATCCCGGCGATCCTAACTATGATCCGGAACTAATTGCCGTCTGGCGGTTATACGCGAAAACCAGGATCAAGCTCAAAGACTATGTGGCTACACAGGCTTTGAAAGCACATGACGACGGTACTCCTATAGCCAGGCCGCTGTTTCTTGATTACCCGGAACAGGCAGAGGCGTGGAACGACTGGCAGACATATATGCTCGGGCCGGATATACTTGTATCGGCAGTGTGGAGCAGCGGCACCGCCGGGCATCGTCTTTACCTCCCGTCGGGAGAGACCTGGACAGACGCCTGGGATCCTGGCAAAGAATACGCGGGTGGCAATTATATTAATGTGGAAACTCCGGCTTACAAGTATTCCTGTTCTTCATAAAAAAAGGTTCTGAATTAAGCCTTGGAAACCTGGAAGATCTTTATGCAGAGTCACTGAAGATTGCCTCTGAGAAACCTGACCTGGCATTGCTTGAAAAAGAAGAAGGATGGAGATAATGAAACGCATAGCAATAGTTATTCTGTTATTAGCCGGCACCCTGCGGCTATCAGCCCAGGGAACAACAGTGTCCGGCACTATCATCGATCAGCGCGGTGTCTCCATAACAGGAGTGACCGTCTGTCAGAAAAACACATCCAACTGCACGGTTGCTGACAGGAATGGCATGTTTTACCTTGACCTTGAACCGGATAAGGAGATGAGACTGCGTGTCGAGTGCCTTGGCTTCAATCCGGTTGAGATCGCACTGAACGAAACCACCACCTATCCTTTAAAGATCACCCTGGTACCAATGTATCTCTCAAACGATATTTATGCTGATGAATACAACAGCGAAAATACGCCCCGCGCAACTATGAGATGGACCGTGAACATTGATGCACTGGCAACTGATTTCAGCCAGTTCTCGCCGTCAATAGGCTCATATAACACTGACATCATGGATAAGTTCAGAACCATCGGCCCGGAGCTGGGGGTATCTTTTTCAAGGATATATGCAGGCGCCGGACTGGGCTTCGGGTTAGGCAGAAAACAGGAATTTGATTCCCTTGTCCTTGACATGAACAATACTGCATACTATCTCAATTTCGGGTACGATGTCATAAAAGCCACAAGGGTGCGTCTCACTCCCCTGCTTTCGGTCAGATGGCTGAGATCCAGGCTGCTTAACTATCCCAACGAAAAAAAGATACCCTTATCGCAGTACCTTGACGAGAGGGATCTTGACCTTAGGTTCAACCAGACGATAGCCGTTGCAGGCATAAACCTTGAGTGCCTGATGTACAATGATGCATATGTCAACGGCGAATACTGGTCGATTGGCCTGTTCGGCGGCTATGTAATGAAGCTGAATCAGAAGCCCTGGATGTATTCAGGAGGAAACCGCTTAACGTCAGACGGTGAGATAGGTTTGGATCATTTTACTTTTGGAATGAACCTTTCGTTTTACATCCCGGTCCAGCAGTGAAAACATCATGATCATCACCTGCGGTGACACCGGGTTGTTTTCCACTTCTCACCCATAATGCTCCGTCATTTTCCGCCGTTCACCCGTAATGTACCATCATTTTCCGCCGTTCGCCCGTAATATTCCGTCGTCTGCCGCCGTCAGCCCTTTCATATTTTGTGTTTATTAATATATTTGTTACACTGTTGGCATTTTTACGGCAGTAAGGGAATTAAACGCTACAAAAGATTAAAATCCGTATGGCAAGTAACGGAACAGCGCTGATCATTGGCGCCGGGATAGGGGGAATCACAACATCAATTTTCCTGGCAAAAAACGGATACAGTGTTGATGTCTATGAAATGAACAGCTCGCCCGGAGGGCGGTGCGGAAAGATAGTACGCGACGGTCACCGGTTCGACCTGGGCGCAACAATGATGCTGATGCCCGATGTCTACCGCGATGTTTTCAGCTCACTCGGGCTGACACTGGAGAAAGAGCTCAGCGTGAAACCTCTTGATGATATCTATTCCCTTTATTTTGACGACGGCATTAAGCTTGATTTCACCACCGACAGAAAAAGGATGGAGGAACAGCTCGAGAAGATCGAAAAGGGCAGCTTTGCCAGGGCTGAGAAATATGTCACTACAGGCTTTTTACTCTACAAGACAGCCTTTGAAAAACTTATCGGACGCAACTTCACCGGGTTCTTCGATTTCTTTACCCTTAGCAATGCCCTTCTGCTCATAAAGTTAAAGACATATATCAGGCACAGCCGGTATACTGCCCGCTTCTTCAGGTCAGAGCATCTGAGGATGGCTTATACCTTTCAGAATATCTATGTGGGTCAGAGCCCCTACTCCTCTCCTGCTCTCTTTTCGATGATACCGTCCGCCGAGCTGACCGAAGGATCATTATTCCCAGTCGGGGGTATGTACAGTGTAGCTGCGAAGCTGTTGGAAGTGGCTGAAAAGCATGGCGTCAGGTTCCATTTCAGCAAGCCGGTCTCGCGTATTACCGTTGAAGGCAATAAAGCCAGCGGTGTGGTCTTCAGTGACGGCGGGGAGGCAAAGGCGGATGTCATTGTTGCCAATGCTGATCTGCCTTATGTGTACCGCAAGCTTCTGCCTTCAGGCCGCAAGTCGCGCCACCTCGACCGCCTGAAATACTCATGCTCGGCATTGGTGATTCACTGGGGGCTCGACAAGCAGTATCCTCAGATCGGACACCACAGCACTTTTCTTTCTGACGATTTTCGCGCCGGGCTTGATAAGATCTTCATAGATAAGTCTATGGGAGACGACCCCTGCTTTTATATCCATGCCCCCGCGCGCAGTGACCCGTCCGCAGCACCTGCCGGATGTGATACATTTTCAATTGCAGTGGGCGTCGGCCATCTTGACGCAAAGCACCCCCAGGACTGGGAGCATCTCACCGATGTGGCCCGCAAGGTGGTCTTTAAGAAACTGAAGAAGATAGGCATTACTGACATTGAGGATCATATCAAGTTTGAAATTACCGTGCCTCCGGCAGAATGGGAAAGCTTTCTGAATATCAGCAGAGGATCTGTCTTTGGCAGTCTCGCACACAACATCTTTCAGATGGGTTATTTCAGGCCGCATAACAGGGACAGCCGCTACAGGAACCTTTATTTCACCGGAGGAAGCACTCACCCCGGAAACGGTATTCCTATGGTGCTTCTCTCCGCCAGGCTGGTATCGGAGAGAATTATCAGCGAACAAAAAAGGGAGGGAAAGAAACTTCAATGAAGACAAGGGAAGAATTTATTGCGCTTTTTGAATCAATCGATTTTGAAAAAATCATTGATCATCCGAATATACTTATTGCAGCAAACTTCTGGGATGAAGAGCGATATCAGGCTGCCCGGACATGTTACAGGTTCATGCGTACCCTGGATGACCTGATAGACAATCACAAGGCAGAGCATAACGGTATTGCCGTGGAGGAAAAAGAACGCTTTAAGGAAAATATAAACCAATGGATGGGTATGTTGCGCGAAGGAAAGGACCTGTCACCATTCAGCATTGGTCTGACAGAAACTATTGAACGCTTCAGGATACCTCTCTGGGCTCTTGAATCTTTTGCCGAATCAATGCTTTACGATATCAATAATGACGGATTTGCTACTATAGGTGACTTTGTGCAGTATGCCGGCGGTGCCTCAGTCGCTCCTGCCTCCATCTTTGTTCACCTGGCAGGGCTGCAGGGTAATGACGGTGTCTATACCGACCCTCCGTTTAACGTACGCCGGACGGCATCGCCCTGCGCAATGTTCAGCTACTTCGTCCATATAATCCGCGATTTCCGTAAAGACCAGCTAAATAACCTCAGTTACTTTGCCGACGACACCATAAACCGATATAACCTCACCCGGGCCGATCTGAAAAATATCGCACAAGGAGGACCTGTCAGCGATGGCTTCCGTGAGATGATGGGAGAATATTACATGATTACCGACGGATACCGAATCAGCACCCTTAAGGTGATCAATGATGTGTGCCCGCTTCTTGAACCGCGTTACAGACTTAGCCTGGAAATCATCTTTGACCTCTACATGATGGTCTTTGAACGAATTGATCCGGAAAGGGGGTCGTTCTCGACTGAAGAGCTGAATCCCACACCCGAAGAGACACGGGAGAGAGTGAGGAGGGTCATAGAAAGGTTAAAGTAGAAAGGTTAAAGGTTAAAGGGTTAAAGGTTAAGTGCGCAGGGCATAATCAAAGTACCTGATTGGTGATTGCAATGAATCACGGGGTTGGTAAAAAGTCGTACCTTTCTGTTCGATTATCATAAAATGCAGTTATGGAAAACCTTAATTCAGATGCAAAGCAACCTGACGATATCAGGCAGCCATCATTCCAGATAACCATCAGAGACCTGGCTGTAATTCTGGTTATCTGCCTGGTAGCAAGCGCACTGGTTCTTATTCCGAAATTTGCAGGATTTGATCCTTATGCCAACCTCTTTTACGCCAAAAATGCCAGCATGATTGCTTTCGCAGCACTTATTGCCTACAACCTGACAATACGAAAAAAAACAGACAAGAGATGGTTAACCGGGCTGACGGGCATATTTGCTGTTTCAGCAGTGTTTATTAACCTTCTGCCGTCTGACAGCAAAGACCAGTCGGTTGTTCTTGCATGCATTCACCTGCCGCTTTTGCTATGGTGCATTTACGGTATCGTTTATACCGGATTTGATTTTCGCGACAACGGTAAAAGAGTCTCCTTCATCAGGCATAACGGTGACATGGCCATTCTCGGAGCTCTGATACTGCTTTCAGGAATGTTGCTGGCAGGGCTCTCAATAGGACTCTTTTCCTCAATTGAGATCAGTATCGAAAAATTCGTTACTGACTATATTGCAATATGCGGGGTAGTTGCAGCTCCGGCCATTACTGAATTTATACTCCATCATTACCCAAGACTGACTGAGAAGATCGCTCCTGTATTGGCTTCAATTTTTACTCCCATAGTACTTATAACCCTTGTTATTTATCTTATTGCCGTCATCTTTTCCGGTAAAGACCCTTACACTGACCGCGACTTCCTGATCCTGTTCAACCTTATGCTGCTGGTGGTGATGGCTCTCATTGTCTTTTCACTTTCAGAAACCTCTGCAGGCAGAAGGAGAAAGATAAGCGAAGTTGTCCTGCTGGCTCTTTCGGTAGTCACTCTTGTGGTAGACATTGTTGCTCTCTCTGCAATATTCTACCGGCTGAGTGAGTATGGCATTACTCCCAACCGTGTCGCTGTGCTTGGATCGAACCTGTTGATTCTCGGCAACCTGATACTTATAACGATAGACCTGTTCAGGGTCACGTTCCGAAACGCCTCATTGGACAGGGTAAATCTGACCACGGCAAAATACCTGCCGGTCTATATGGTATGGACGATTGTGGTGGTGTTCGGATTCCCCCTGATATTTGGTTGAAAGGTTGAAGGGTTGAAAAGTTGAAAGGTTAGGGGAAATAGTTGAAAGGTTTAAAAGTTGATGGGTTGAAAGGTTTTGTGATTTAAAATTCCATTGTGAGATGAAATATGCCTTTGAAAGTCTGGAGGTATGGCAAAAATCAAAAGCATTAGTAGTATTAGTTTATCAACTAACATCAACATTTCCTCCGGACGAAAAGTTTGGGCTTGTGAGTCAGCTCAGGCGTGCTACAATTTCAGTGAGCAGTAATATTGCTGAAGGTAGCACAAGATGGAGCAGACAGGATCAGGCAAGATTCTATGAAATTTCATACGGAAGCCTGATGGAAGTTCTTAATCAGCTGATATTATCACAAGAGCTTGGATTTTTAACAGAAGAACAAACTGATAACATCAGGGTTGAACTGGACTCAGTCAGCCGAATGCTCAACGCTTTATACCAATCAACTAAAAAACCCTGAACCCCCTAAACCTTTCAACCCTTCAACTAATCAACCCTTCAACTTTTTTCTCAACCTTTCAACCCTTCAACTTTTTTCTCAACCCTTCAACCTCTCAACTATTTTCTCAACCTTTCAACCCTTCAACTAATAAACCCATCAACTACTTCTTAATGACTTTAGTAAGTACGCCCATCACCCCACGAATGAATGTGGCGGAGGTAAGAACCTTGACAACCGGGTTGACGGCTGATCTCCGTCGCGTAGTGGAGGTTCGGCCATAGCGTCCTGCTTCCTTCTCCCTGTCTTTTCTTTCTTCTGCATCCTTCCTTTGGCGTTCCAATTCTGAGATACGGCGCTCAAGCAGCTCGTATGCGCTTTCGTCATCAATGACACGCGAGTATCTTCGTACCAGGTCCGATGAATTATTTATTGATGAAATCTCCTGATCCGTCAGTATATCCATCCTGCTCATCGGGGCACGCATCATGACGGCTGCCAGCGGTGTGGGTATACCCTTCTCATTAAGAACTGTCACAAGAGCTTCACCGGTACCGAGTGAGGTAATGACTTCCTCGGTATTATAGAAGCCGGAGATCGGAAAGTTCTCAGCAGTCAGTTTAATGTCTTTCCTGTCGTTTGCGGTGAATGCCCTGAGCGCATGCTGCACCTTAAGTCCAAGCTGTGCCAGCACTGACGACGGAACATCCATCGGGTTCTGGGTGATAAAATATACACCCACTCCTTTTGAACGGATGAGCTTGACAATGGTCTCAATCTGCTCCAGAAGGGTCTTGCTTGCCTGGCTGAAGATGAGATGAGCCTCGTCAATGAATATCACCAGTTCAGGTTTTGCCACGTCTCCCCTCTCAGGCATTTTGTTATAGGCCTCGGCCAGTAATGACAGCATGAAGGTGGAGAACAGCTTCGGCTTGTCCTGGATGTCAGTAAGGCGGATAATATTAATGTATCCGT
This sequence comes from uncultured Bacteroidales bacterium, assembly GCA_963719235.1. Taxonomy (GTDB): domain Bacteria; phylum Bacteroidota; class Bacteroidia; order Bacteroidales; family VadinHA17; genus SR-FBR-E99. The sequence goes on along the minus strand of CAVRBS010000024.1, from coordinate 104,616 downwards.
TCCCGTTTCTGTCGCAGCGCATCAGGTCATTGATATCAAACGATTCCTCGCCGAAGAAGCGCTCTGCTCCCTGCTGCTCGAGCTCAATAATCTTGCGTAGTATAACCCCTGTTGATGCCGGCGACATGGCACCGTATTCACGCTCAAGCTCTGCCTGGCCTTCTCCCTGAAGATACTGTATTACCTTCCTCATGTCTTTCAGATCGATCAGCCCCAGCTTGTTGTCGTCACAGTACTTGAAGATTATGGAGATAATACCTGCCTGGGTGTCGTTAAGGTCAAGAATGCGCGAGAAAAGCACCGGTCCGAACTCCGATATGGTTGCGCGAAGACGAACGCCGTTCTGCTCAGAGATGGTAAGTAGCTCCACTGGAAATCCCATTGTGGAATAAGGCAGGTTGATCTTTGAGTGCCTGTCCGTGATGAACGGCTTCTCCTCCCCCGGCATAGCCACACCGCTGAGATCGCCCTTGACATCCATCACCAGGGAGGGTATTCCCTTGAGCGACAGTTGCTCGGCAAAGACCTGCAGGGTCTTGGTCTTGCCGGTACCTGTTGCTCCGGCTATCAGACCATGCCTGTTTATGGTCTTAAGAGGCACTTTGATGTGTGCGTCAGGTATTGTTTCTCCTTCAAGCATTGCACCTCCCAGAACGATGTAATCACCCTTGCAGGCATAGCCTTCACTGATCTGACCCAGAAATTCATCTTTTTTGCTCATGATCTGTATATTTATGATATAAAAGCCGCTGGATAACTGGTTCCAACGGCTTATTTAACAAACGATATCAGGTACTTATTTTGTTCCCAGTAATTCCTTTACCTTTTCCTCCAGAGCCGCACCACGGAGGTTATGAGCCACGATCACACCGTTCTCATCTATCAGGAAATTCGCCGGTATGCTTCTCACGGCATACATTTTTGCCGGTGCACAATCCCAGAATTTAAGATCAGAGACCTGCGTCCACGTCAGCTTGTCATTTTCAATGGCTTTGGTCCATTCGTCAGCATTCCTGTCAAGTGATACGCCGAACACGTCAAAGCCTTTTTTATTATAAGCCTGCCATACCTTCACAACATTTGGATTCTCCTGGCGGCATGGTCCGCACCATCCTGCCCAGAAATCAATCAGCAACAGTTTTGTGGCGCCTCCTATCTTTGAATATAGAGAGACCGGATTTCCGCTGACATCATTAAGCGTAAAGTCCGGAGCCTTCTGCCCTATAGCAACTGATTTCATCTGAACAAGTCTTTCTTTCAGATCAGTCACTATCTGAACCTTATTGAGAGTGGTATCAAGGGTGTTCAGTACTGTCTCCAGTTCATCACTCTCAAGAGAGTACGATATTTCATTAAGAATTACGGGAGTAATATATGAAGCCGGGTTATTGGAGATGAACTCCTTCTGCATCTCAACCTGCCTGGCATCAATAGCATCGATCTCTTTCTCAATTGAAGCTGCCAGCTCTTCATTACCGTCCATTCTGGCAACACGATAGCGGTCGTATATCTTCCTCAGTTCGATATTCAACTCTTCAGATGAAGCCCTGAATGCCTCAAACTCACCCTGTGTCTTTGACCCGGTAACTGATGCCTGGTAGATCGAATCGGCATGACCATTGATGGTTATCTCTGTGTTCTCAATGAAGAAATTCAGACCTCCCCTCTTGTCCTTAAGTGACAGGGTGACCATCTGGGGATATTCAACAAAACCCTCCAGCGTGAAGGTGCCATTTTCAAGTACGGCTGAATCCAGTACCGAATAACCTCCGGGGATACGTTTTTGAAGAAGAACCTGTTCCCCTTCAGCGCCGTCAATGGCACCGGTAACTACAAATTTTGGCTCCTTCGCACAGGAGACAGCAAGCGCAAACACAGCAAAAAGGATAAAAAGCTTTTTCATTTCGGAAGATTTTTCAGTATTTAGTAAGATTTTTCAGAATGGTCAAAGATATAAATATTTGGAGATTACCCCTTGGTTTTGAAATATTTCTCGAGCAGGATCAGGGCAGGCTTGTATGAAGTTACTTCTCCCTCGAGCAACTGTTTTTCGAGCTCAGGCAGCAGAGCCTTTACCTCCGGATGGCTGTAGAATGAATACTTGAGGGTGTCTATCACTGTCTCGTGCATCCGTGTGACCGCCTGCTCGCGTCTTCTCTCCCAGAACCAGCCGTTGCTTTTGGTCATGCTGACATAATCCCTGACTGTCTCCCACACCTCTGTTATGCCTTTGTTCTCCAGTGAGGAGCATGTGAGCACCCTGGGGCTCCATTTTGAAGGTGACAGCGGGAAAAGGTGCAGGGCATTCTTATACTCAATCCTCGCCATCTCTGCTTTTCGGACGTTGTTGCCGTCGGCCTTGTTGATCACTATTGTGTCAGCCATCTCCATGATACCGCGCTTGATACCCTGCAGTTCATCGCCGGCGCCGGCAAGCATCAGCACGAGGAAAAAATCTACCATGGAATGTGCTGCGGTTTCCGACTGGCCTACCCCAACTGTTTCAACTATAATGGTATCAAACCCAGCTGCTTCGCATAATATTATCGACTCGCGTGTCTTGCGTGCCACACCTCCCAGAGTGCCGGCTGACGGTGAGGGACGGATGAAGGCGTCAGGGTCCGTACTGAGCTTCTCCATGCGGGTCTTGTCCCCCATAATGCTTCCCCGGCTCTGCTGGCTGCTCGGGTCAATGGCAAGAACGGCAAGACGTCTGCCATGAAGACGCGTCAGCATGGTGCCGAACGTTTCAATAAATGTGCTCTTGCCTGCGCCGGGTACACCCGTTATGCCAATCCTTACCGAACGCGAGCTGGCAGGAAGACATTTTTCCACAACCGCCTGGGCAATATCGTAATGCTCGGGTAAAGAGCTCTCTACAAGTGTAATAGCCTGACTGAGAATTGTGCGGTCACCACGCAGTATACCATCTACATAATCATCAGCGGTGAGCCGTTTGCGCCTGCTCTTCCTGAGACGGTTCAGCATATCGGGATTGATGCTCGGGGGTTGTAAAACACCCTTCTGAACCGAGAGCGCTCCGGCTGGACCTTTATTTTTGTTCATTACACCTGAATTGGCTGCCGCCGGCTACTTCGATACCTCTTCCTCAACAAGCACCTTGCCCTTGATCATCAGCATCACCTCTGAGTTCTTGGGGTCATTGGTATAAACAAAGATGTTTTTATAGATGTCGCCTTTGTATCCACCTGAATTGAACTTGGCCTTTATCGATCCTTTACTGCCGGGTTTGATAACATTTTCCGTAGGCATAAGGGCCGTGCAACCGCATCCTGCCTTGACATGCCTGATGATGAGATCACTCTTGCCCTCGTTGGTGAAGACATACTCCACATCAGCAGACGAATTCTGCTTTATCGTTCCGAAATTAACGGTGTTTGAATCAAGCTTGAAGACAGGAGCATTGGCAAGCTCCTGGCTTGTCATACTGCTGAAATCCTCAACCAGGTTTGCTGATACATACAGATAAATATTCTGCTGCGGCTGACCGTTAACCTTTAAGCGTACAAGATCATTCACATTACCCCAGGCGCTGCTGTTAAGCTTGGCGTCATAAGTACCTTCAATAACGCCTTTTTCGCCGGGCTTGAGGGTTGCAGGATTAGTCTTTAGCGTCAGGTGCGGCGGGAGCCCCTCAAATTCAACCGTTGCCGGTTCTTTCGATGTGTTGATTATCGGCATCACCCTGATCTTTTTCTCGCTCTTTTTTGTGGTTGTAAAGGCAAGGTGGTTTGACTCAAACCGTACCGGGCCTACCATAAAAGTGTAAAGCTCATCCACGGTCTTTTCCCTGGGGGTGACAGTACCTTCAATGATAAGAACAGTTACAGCAGGTTTGGTATTTGAATAGACTGAGATGCTCTTTGCAAAATGAGAGTTGTAACCGCGTGGATCGAAAACAGCGGTGACGAAGCCCTTGCCTCCCGGAGGCACAGGTGACTTGGTATAATCTGAGGCGGTGCATCCGCATGAAGGCTGCACCCTCGTGATCACCAGGGTTGAATCGCCCGTGTTGGTGAAATTGAAGATGGCTTCCTTCTTGCCTGCTGCTTCGGTTATGTTCCCGTAATCATGGCGAACATTACTGAAATTAAGCTTTGGCTGCGCATTAAGTCCTGAAACCAGGATAATCATTACTAATACTAAAAAATTCCTTTTCATATTAAACTGCTTTTGTATCCATTTTCTTTGAGGATAATATTAATCCTTCCGTTCACACAACAAATATCAGACCATATTGGTTGCATCATAATTAACGTCAAAAATAATAAAAAACGATATGTCACTGTTTTTTTATTGCTTAAACCATTAGTTTTGTCTGACGGATAGTCTCGTTTGGAACATTTTTTGCGACAAGCAATGACAGTATCCCGGATTTTACTTATGAGAAGAAAAAAACTCTTCATACTGGCATTAGCCATTCTTTGTCTTCTGCAGGTGACACCGGCCTCCGGACAGTTTTATAACGGAATGCAGATGACCTTCGGCAAGAACAGGGTGCAGTATAAAGACTTCTACTGGACGTACTTCAGGTTTGATGATATTGACTGCTACTACAATGAATTCGGCCGGGAAGTGGCCGAATATGCCTGCACAGTGGCTGATCAGAAACTGAATGAGATCCAGGATTATTTTGATTACACCCTTGATAAAAGACCTATTCTTATCATCTATAACAAGAAGAACGACTTCAGGCAGAGCAATATAGGACTGATCTCGACGGAAGAGGACTATAATGTCGGGGGGTACAGCAAGGTTATAAAAAACAAAGTGATGCTCTGGTTCAACGGGGACCATGAAGAATTCAGCAAGCTGATTTCTTCTGCCATTGCAGAACTCGTGGTCTATGAAATGCTGTACAATGCCGAATCGCGTGACAAGGTGACCAGCAGCTCAGATATACAGGTGCCGGCATGGTACATCAAGGGACTGGTGAATTATGTTGCCTTCAACTGGGACAGCGAGACTGACAACAAGGTCAGGGACGGATTTGAAAGCGGCAGGTATAAAAACATAGCTAACCTTGAATATGAAGAAGCTGTTTATGCCGGTCAGTCATTCTGGAAATATATCGGCGAGACCTATGGCGATGCCATAATCCCCAATATTATCTATCTCTCGACTATCTATAAAAATATTGAGGACGGTTTTCTTTACGGTCTCGGAAAAAGTATGAAAGACACTTACCAGGACTGGAGAAATTATTATGATGAATATTATAAGATAAAACCGGGTAAAGATTATAAGAAACCCGTGGAAATCAAACGTTCAAAGCCTTTTGAACGGTATACCTCCGTTAAGGTCAGTCCTGACGGCCGGATGGTAGCCTGGGTATCCAATGACTGGGGAAAGCGCAGGATATGGCTGTATGATACCAGTACGGGCAAAAACAAAAAAATATTTACGTTTGAACCGAAGTACGAACAGACCGTAGACTATACATATCCGGTACTGACCTGGCACCCGGGCGGTCAGATACTGACCTTCGTCAATGAAGAAAAGGGAGGCATGCAGCTTTACTTCTACCGTACCGATCAGAAAAAATCCGAGCAGCGCACAATGCCGTTCTTTGAAAAGGTCATGTCTCTCTCCTACTCTCCGGATGGGTCCAGGCTGCTCCTTTCAGGAATAATTAACGGCATGACCGATATTTATATCCATACAATAATATCGGGCACCAGCGAGCGGATAACATTTGATGTAGCCGATGATATTGATCCATCTTTTATTGACGGGCGTGAAGAGACCATTATCTTCTCATCAAACCGCCTGACAGACTCCCTTACCAATAAGGGCGACCCACAGGAGCCCACCGGTCTCACCTACAACCTTTTTACATACGACCTGAAGGCAGGGAACCGGAATCTGACACGCCTTGATGAAGGAACACTGAACGATTATACCAATCCCATGGGAGCATCAGTTAAATCGACAGGATTCCTCGGAAACGGTAACGGTATAGTTAATTATTACAATGCCGGCATCGACAGTGCCATTGCCTATATCGATACGGTCATGCATTACAGGTACTTTATTGAATCACAACAGGTTACAGATTATCCCCGTAACCTGGAAGCATTTGACAGGAAGGGGGGCAGGGATGCCGCAGTCATCTATGAGAAAGGTCGTTACAGGTTCCTTACTGACTTAACGGAGGCATCACCGGCAGTCAGCAGTGACGAAATAAAATCAACCGAATGGCGCGCGGAAGAGATAGCAGCACTTAAGGCCGCAGACAGTATCAACAGGCTGAGAGACAAACTGCTTGCCGAGCGGGCAAGGATGAATGACACTCTTAAGAAACCTCTCTATGAATATTACGCCACGGACGAGCCTATTGACTTCCGTAATTATGTCTTTGAGAAAGAGAAAGAAAACTATTACGAGCTGCAATGGCGAAAGGATTACATGGATATTGACCTTGACACTTCCAGGATGGCAATGCCCGAAGCAAGGGTCTACCGTACCTCCTTCTACAATAACTACACTGCCACCCAGATAGACTTCAACTTCCTGAACAACACATACCAGGCCTATAACGGAGGAGCACCTTATTTCAATCCCGGACTGAACCTTCTTTTCAAGATAGGCACCCTTGACCTGTTTGAGGATTACCGCATCACCGGCGGTTTCAGGTTCGCCGGGAACTTTGACAGCAACGAGTACCTGGTCAGCCTCGAGGCTCTTAAAGGTAAATTTGACAAGCAGTTTATATTCCACCGGCAGTCATTTGACAGTTATAATGACACCAGCTATTACAAGATCAAGAGCTACACCTCATATCTCTCGTTCAGAAAGCCCATTAACACGGTTCTTTCACTGAAAGGAACTCTTACCTACAGGTTTGACAACTATGTCGTTCAGTCGACTGACCAGGCGAGCCTGGCTGAACCTCCGTTCAGCCGTCACTGGGCAGGGCTTAAAGGGGAGGCCATTTATGACAACACCCGCAAGAGATCAGTAAATATCTATTACGGGACCAGGTTCAAGATCTTCGCTGAATATTACCGTGAGGTCAGTGCAAAGAACAGCGACATGTACGTGTTAGGGGCAGATTTCAGGCACTACCTGAAGATACATCGCGACCTGATATGGGCAAACAGATTTGCTGCAAGCACCTCGTTCGGACCGTCAAGGCTGATCTATTACCTCGGCGGCGTCGATAACTGGATGGGATACTTCTTCAATGAGACTATGTTTGATCAGACCATTCCGGTTGATCCAAACGTCAATTACGGCTTCCAGGCTCTGGCGACAAACATGCGCGGATTTTCGCAAAACATTCGTAACGGCAGCAATTTCGCACTTATAAACAGCGAATTGCGCTGGCCTGTTGTAAGATACTTTGCAGGCCATCCCCTGAAATCCAACTTCCTTAACAGCCTGCAACTCGTCGGTTTCGGTGATATCGGAATGGCATGGTCAGGGTGGAATCCGTGGGGTAACGAGAACTACTGGGACGATAAAGTGATCAGTAGCGGGCCGGTAACAGTGACCCTTGATTCAATGCGTGAACCTCTCGTGGCAGGCTTCGGCGGAGGTGCCAGGGCACAGCTCTTCGGCTATTTCATCAGGGCCGACTTTGCATGGGGAATAGATAACGGATATATTCTCCCCATGCAGTTTTATCTTTCCTTCAGCCTTGATTTCTGATTGACGCACCAGCCATCATGTTACTTAGAGAACAAATACTTCGCGAGGCTGAATCCCTTCTGCCTGAAATTGTGCAGATAAGGAGGCATATTCATCAGCATCCGGAACTTTCATATGCCGAGTATGAGACAGCTGCATTCATCAGCAGTAAGCTGGACGCCATGGGTATAGAGCACCGTAAAGGCATTGCCGGCACAGGCATCGTGGGTTTCATCAGGGGTGAGGCTCCGGGAAGAGGCCTTACAATAGGGCTGCGGGCAGACATGGATGCCCTGCCCATCACTGAAGCCGGAGAATCAGAATATCATAGCCGGAATGAAGGTGTAATGCATGCCTGCGGTCATGATGCACATGTGGCCATGCTCATAGGCGCTGCAGGGATAATTAAAAGCATGCGGAAGGAATTTGCCGGGACTGTTCTTCTGGTATTTCAGCCCGGCGAAGAAAAGGCTCCCGGAGGAGCAAGAATGATGATCGAGACAGGCATTTTCAGGAACTATGACCCGGATATGTTCATTGCGCAGCATATCCTGCCTGACCTGCAATCTGGAATGGTGGGCTTTCATGCCGGCCCTTACCTGGCATCATGTGACGAGATCTATATCACCGTCACCGGCAGGGGCGGCCACGCCGCTCAGCCTTCACAGTACACTGACCAGATTTATATTGCCTCAGAACTGGTTATCAGTCTCAAGGATACTGTTGCGGAAAAAAGCAAGGGGCAGGCTGCCACCATCCTGGGTATTGGAAAGATAACCGGCATGGGCGCCACCAACGTGATACCTGAGAAAGTAGAGATAGCCTGTACCTTCAGGACCTTTGATGAACGGTGGCGAAAGGAGGTAAAAGAAATTATAAGGAAAACGGCATCGGAAATAGCCCTCAAAAGAGGCGTGAGTATTGACGTAAATATCGTCGAAGGCTATCCTGTCCTGGTGAATAATGAGGCTCTTACAAACAGGGCCGGTGAACTGAGCCGGCAACTGCTGGGAGATTCGAGAGTAAAAGAAGTGCCTGACAGGATGAGCTCCGAAGACTTCTCTTTTTTTGCTGAGAAATACCCGTCATTTCTCTTCCGGCTGGGGATAACCCCCGAAGGAGAAAAGATGAGACCGGCACACACGCCATACTTCGACCTGGATGAGAGTTCAATGGCAACGGGAACTGCGACGATGGCATGGTTGGCACTAAATTTGATAAAGGCCTGACGAGGGTGAATTTTATTTAGTGTTTGGTTAGGAACTTAATAAAATAAAAGATAATTTTACGCCCGTAATCTTAAAAAAACTTTAGTAATGGCTTACAAAATTTCAGATGATTGCACAGCTTGCGGAACCTGCATAGATGAATGTCCGGTTGAGGCTATATCAGAAGGCGATATCTATAAGATAGACGCTGATATATGTACCGATTGTGGTGCCTGTGCCGACGTTTGCCCTGTTGAGGCAATCCATCCCGCATAAACTGCATTCCCCTTTAAGGAAACCGGAAGCTGCCTGAAAAGACAGCTTCTTTTTTTCTAACCGGGTTTGTATTTTGCCCCCGTAAGTATTGCCTGGCAATCACTCATCTCCATCAGCTCCTGCAATGTGACGTCAGGGTTATTGCGCATAAACCGTTCAATGATCCTGAAACCGGTCCACACAACTGCCCTTCCCGGGGAATCTTCCGTAAAATAACTGGTGAACGGTGCTTCGCCCGTAAACTTGCGTATCATGAAGCTGTCAGTTGAAAAGAGCAGGTCATTGCTGACCAGGTATTCCCATATAATCCCTTCACCTTCCTTGCAGAAGCTCAGTTGCCCGTCCGTAAACCCAAAGAGCACGGTGTCAGCCACCGAAGGAATCATCCTCTTTGTGAAATAGACAAGCTTGGCTTCGTGCAGCATGGTGTTAAGCAGTGTCTTTGTACCGTAGTTGAAATCGCGAAAATCCCACTCCGTTGATGCCCATGCATACATGCAGTCAGAGACCGTGTAAGCGGGTGTCATCTTGCGCGACTGGTAATCGTAAATGCCAAGCGAAGGGTAATACTTTGAATCTGACCCCAGGTACCGGTCGAGGCTTATCATAAGCAGCGAGTCATCAATGATGATACTGTTATTGAAAGCCGATATACATGTTATTACTTCAGGAATACCATTCCCCGGAAAATAATACTTATAGTGCCGGAATGCACTCTCCAGTCCCTGCTCAAGCGGCTTCTGATCGGACCAGACTTTTTTTACCTCATCCCATAAAGCGAGATTCTGCAGGTCAGTGGCAAAAAGAATAAAAGCTGTCTTCCATTGTTCATCTGCCGGATCTCCCAGACCGATGACCGAGCTGTAAGTGCTCAGGGCATTACCATATTCAAGCCTTAATGATGTCTGCCTTGTCACTCAGCGCGTAAGGCTGCGTTTCAAATATATCGCGGCCAAGATCCCTCACTGTCAGGTCACACTCAATTCCTGTAAGGTTTACTTTATAGGGATTTCGGTCACATGCCGTAACGGTAAAAAGTACAATTAAAGATGCTGACAGTGTGAAGAGAGCTGATTTGGAAATCATATATCGGTATTATCAGGTATTTTCACAAAATAAGGACATTTATTTATAAATTTACCCTGCAAACTATTGGAAGATGGAAAGAATAATGAACCTTTTACAAGTGAGGACACTGGTTTTAATACTGTTTGTCACATTGACTGCACCCGGCATTGCTCAGGAAATTAAATTTGTGGCACATGCTGACCCCCTCATCACATGGATGAGTTCCAACGGTTCTGATTACAGCAGCATGGGAGCAAAGCCAGGATTGGATCTGGGAATCAATGTTCTTTATTACTTCAGGGAAAACTATGCTGCCTCATCCGGAATAAGTTTTCTTTCGGCAGGAGGAAGACAAACCGCTATTGATCCTCACACAGTAGTGTTCAACAGCTTTGAGGCAGATGTGGCTCCCGGCGATGAGATTGTATACAACCTGCGGTACCTGAATGTCCCCCTGGGAGCCCGCCTTCAGACAAACCAATCCGGACCTATGGTATATTTCACTGACCTGGGTTTCGATATCAGGGTATTGCTGAAGTCTACCATTGACCTGCCAGTCAGCAGTGAAGGCCCGATCGATGGTGAAAATGCAAGGACTGAAGTCTATGGAATGAATGCCGGATGGCATGTCCTCCTGGGCATGGAGTATGAACTGAGTACCGAAACATCTCTCGTTTTCGGTCTGGGCTTCAATCGTGACTTCTTTGATGTGACAAAGGACCTTGAGGATGCCGATCAGCCTGCAGGACAGGTCAAGATTAAATATGTTCAGATTCAGGTTCGGCGTTAAGTTCTGACCCTTTCACTATGAAAGTTGCACTTGCCCAGCTTGATTACATACCCGGTGATATAGCGCATAACAGCGCCAAAATCATATCAGCAATCAGCAAAGCACGGTCGCTTGACGCAGACCTGATCGTTTTTTCCGAGCTCGCCGTTATGGGCTACCCCCCTCTCGACCTGCTGCAGAGAAGTGATCTTACCGGTTCTGCGATGGATGCCGTAAAAGATATAGCCTCGTCACTGTAAGGGTATTGCAGCAGTGCTGGGCGGACCTTCTCCTAATACCGGCGGCTTTGGCAAAAGCCTTTTTAACTCGGCATTCTTCATGCAGGACGGCAAGGTTATGGCTGTAATAAATAAAACCCTTCTGCCGACCTACGATGTCTTTGATGAAAACAGGTATTTCGAACCAGGGTCAACATTCCAGACTGTTGAATACAAGGGTGAGAGGATAGCCATCACTATCTGTGAGGATATCTGGGACGAACAGCCGTTCGGTGACAGGGGCGTTTGCCGCCTCTATGGCGTGACACCTCTCGATGAACTGATGAAGGAAAAACCCTCACTGATAATAAATATCGCTGCCAATCCTTTCTCTCACAACAGGATAAAAATCAGGGAAGAGATTTTCATCAAGAACGCCATTGAGTACCGAACACCTCTTATATCAGTCAATCAGACAGGCGGGTATACAGATCTGATATTTGACGGTTCCTCAATGGTAATTGACGCGGACGGCACTATGCTCGAGAAGCTTGCTTTCTGCAGGGAAGAAATCAAGGTCATAGACATCCCCGCTGCCGGAGCAGACAGAAATAAATACTCACACCCGGCACCGTTCCCTGCCGACATGACAGGATATATCCACAAGGCACTGTCGACAGGCATAACGGATTTCTTTGTCAAGAGCGGGCAGAAGAAAGCCATAATTGGCCTTTCGGGAGGGATTGATTCTGCCGTGGTGCTGGCACTTGCCGCCGAAGCCCTCGGCACAGACAATACCCTGGCTGTGCTCATGCCCTCCGTTTACTCATCTGAACACTCCGTGAAAGATGCCCTTGAGATGGCTGAGAACCTGAAGGTGCCTCATCACATTGTAAGCATCGAGGAACTCCGGCAGGTGTTTGAGAAAACCATGAAACCATTTTTCGGTGACAGAGCCCCTGATGTGACCGAGGAGAACATCCAGGCACGCCTCCGGGCAGTGATACTTATGGCATTCTCCAACAAGTTCGGCTACATGGTGCTTAACACTTCCAATAAGAGCGAAGCCGCCACGGGGTACGGAACACTTTACGGTGACATGATCGGAGGACTTTCTGTATTGGGTGATGTGTACAAATCAGAGGTGTACAAACTGGCCAGGGAGATCAACTCTGAGAAGGAAATAATTCCGGAGAGGATCATCTCCAAGCCGCCATCTGCTGAGCTCAGGCCTGATCAGCTTGACACTGATTCACTTCCTCCCTATGAATGGCTTGATCCTGTCCTTTTCAGGTATATCGAGCTTGAACGATCGCCCCAGCAGATAATTGATGAAGGTTTTGATGCAGGCCTGGTAGAAAAAGTCGCAAAACTTGTGCGCAGCAGCGAGTTCAAAAGAAGGCAGTCTCCGCCAGTGCTCCGGGTCTCTTCAAGGGCCTTCGGAAGCGGCAGAAGAATTCCGATCATTTCAAAATATCATTGATAATGACAGGCTTAAAATGAGGGTTAATCAAAAATCAATCCCAATCTTAACAGTTTATAAATAAACTGTTTCCCCACCTTTTCAAGGAGGGGTGGATCCCGATGAAATCGGGAGACGGGGTGGTTATTTGTACTATTACTACTTCCCTTACTCATTCACGTATACCCTTTTTACTCTTGAGGGTATTGATGTAAGTATCTCATAAGGAATTGTATTGCAAAGCCCTGCAATCTCTTCAATGGTAATGTTGCTGCCAAATATCTCAGCCTCATCACCTGTCTTTACATTTAATCCGGTGACATCAGTCATGCACATATCCATGCATACGCTGCCAATGACAGGTACTTTCCTGCCTTTAATGAAGAGGCTGCCTCTTCCGTTACCCATTTCACGCCGCAGTCCGTCGGCATAGCCCACAGGAATAACTGCAATCTCACGGTCATGATCCGCTGCACCGCTGCAGCCGTAACTCACCGGTTCTCCTGCCGGTACTGTCCTTACCTGTGACACAGCGGTAACAAACCGCCCGGTATGCCGCAACGCAACCCCGTGATAGTCACCTATCCCGTACAGGCCGATACCCATGCGAACCATATCAAACTGGTACTGCGGGAAACGGCTTATGCCGGCGGAATTGAGAAGATGGGTCGTAAAGCTGTATCCGAGGGCGCTCTTCAGCTTTTCAGCCACCATTATCAGAAGCGAGGCCTGCCGGTGCGTGAACTCATCATGATCCAGGATCGTCAGCCGCAGCGAGATGGGAGAAAAGCGAGACGACCCTGATATGTTGCTCGTCCGGCAACATCTGTGCCAGCAGGTCTGCCTCGCTGATACTGAAGCCCAGCCTGTGCATCCCGGTGTCAATTTTCAGATGAACGGGATAATGGAGCAGGCCGTGCCTCTTTGCATTCCTTATGAAGCCTGTGTAAGATTCCATGCTATAGATCTCCGGTTCGAGGTTATGACGGATGATCAGCTCCATCACACTCTCATCAGGATTCATCACCATAACAGGGGTTGTTATACCGGCCTCCCTGAGTGCTACTCCCTCGTCAGCATAAGCCACCGCAAAATAACTGACATGATTGTATTCAAGAAGTGACGCTATCTCTGCTGAACCCGAGCCGTAGGCAAATGCTTTGACCATCGCCATGATACCGGTTCCGGGTCTGAGCAGATGCCTGAACTCGTTCAGATTATGGACCACTGCATTCATGTTGATCTCAAGACGGGTCTGATGGAGCTGCTGTACCAGCAGGCTGCTGATACGCTCAAAGCCGTAAGCGCGTGCTCCCTTGATGAGTATGGTCTCATCATGCCAGGCGAAGCTCCGGAATGTCTCTGCGAACTCAGAGGTCGAGCCATAGAATACCGATCCGCCGGGGAACTTCTCCTTCTGACGTGTAAGGGCTTCACCAATGCCTATGAACCTGTCAATACCTGCGCTCCTGACTGCTTCCGCAACACCCTCGTAGAGACGTTCCTCATTTCCCCCTATCTGCCGGAAATCTGAAAGAATAAGCGTCGTCCTTCCCCTGGCATGCGAACGCAGAAAATCGAGGGCCATGCTCAGCGAACCGGGGTCCGAATTATAATAATCTTCAATAAGCGTGCAGCTGTTGATCCCTTTTTTGACCTCCATCCGCATCGCCACCGCCGGAATATCTGCCAGCGCTCTTTTTATGCTCTCTTCCGGGACTACCTTCGGTAAGGCAACATGCGATCACTGACACGGCATTCTCGGCAGATGCCCGGTCTGCAAACGGCACGATAACTTCAAAAACGGAGCGTTCCGTGGTACATCGCAGAACCTGTCCGTCGCCAGTTCTCCCTGCAATGTCAACTCTTAATGATGCATCAGCTCCCGATACTGACCATGTATAGGCAGGTATTCCTGAATATCTGAGTGCCACCTCCCGCTTAATCAACTCATCATCAGAACTGTAGATGAGCATTTTTGCTCCTGCCGCCAGCCTGAGTTTCTCAGAGGCGATGGCTTCCCTGCTCACAAAATTTTCACCGTGAGCGTCACCGATATTGGTTATGACCACTGTATCAGGCCTGATGATGCGGGCCAGCCTTTCCATCTCACCGGGCCTTGATATCCCTGCTTCAATGACCGCCACGTCAAACCTGTTGTCAATATTCATCAGTGAGAGCGCCACTCCCACCTGGGAGTTATAGCTCCTTGGACTGCGTATGACGCTTTTTACCGTGCCCAGTGTCTCTGCGAGCCACTCCTTGACAACTGTTTTGCCGGCGCTGCCTGTCACTGCTATGACCTTGCCTCTGAATTCATTCCTTCGCCATCCGGCAAGACTGGTGCAGCGCCTCCAGGGTGTCTTCTACCTTAACGAATGCGGCGCCGGTCATGAGATCAATATCAGCAGGCAGGGTGTCAACAAGGAAAAGCCTGACACCCCTGCTGAAAAGCGGTCCTATGAACCCGTGTCCGTCATGGTTCGGACCACGCAGGGCAATGAACAGAACGTCATGACCGGCGCCGGACGACCGGCTGTCAGTCATAATGCCCGTAACGGCAAGCGAATGATCGCCTGTCAGTTTACCCCCGGTTATTTCAGCCAGCTCTGATGCGCTGATCTTCACCTGTTCGTTGATTTAATATAGCATGATCTGCATATCGGCTCGTAGATATCCTTCTCCCCGAGCATCACTATTTTATCATCCTTGACCTTGCGGTAGGAGTAGTTCGCGAGGTTGCCGCACCTGACACAGATTGCATGTACTTTGCTTATGTATTCCGCGACAGCCATCAGGGCAGGCATGGGTCCGAAGGGATTACCTGCAAAATCCATGTCAAGGCCTGCCACTATTACCCTTGTGCCTGCATCCGCCAGCCTGGTACATACTTCCACAAGGCTGCCGTCAAAAAACTGTGCCTCATCTATGCCAACAACTTCGACGCCGGAAGCAAGAAGGAGTATCGACGAAGCGTTTTCGACCGGTGTGGAGATTATTGATTTTTCGTCATGAGAGACAACCCTGTCCTCTGAGTATCTTGTATCAATCGACGGCTTGAAAATCTCTACCTTCAGTCCTGCAAACATTGCCCGTCGCAGTCTCCTGATAAGCTCTTCAGTCTTGCCTGAGAACATTGACCCTGCGATCACCTCTATTGACCCGCGCTTACCGGCATTATCTACCGAATTTTCGAGAAACTCCATACTTCAGATCAGGATTTCACCGTTCAATAATGTAAAAGATTATATCAGGCTGATACGATTATTATTTACTTTTGCAAAATAAAGAAAAGCGATCATTATAAAAAATAAAGGGTGATGGATTTCATTAAAGCAGTGAGTATAATCAGGAAGGATCTGGATGAGGTGAGTGCATTGCTTGACCAGCTATCCGAGACACCGGGTACACATATTGCAGAGATAGAGCTTGCACGCTCAAGAGTGCACAGCGCTACGGAAATGCTGAAGCTGCTTCCCAGGCTGAATGAATTACCGGTACCTCAGCCGGCACATAAGGAAGAACCAGCTAAAATGGTGCAGCAGGTGGTTGAAGTGCAGACGGATGCAAAACCGGAAGTGGTGGTTGACGTGAAGGCGGAAGTGAAGGCAGAACAAATGCCTGAAGTGAAGGTAGACGTGAAGGCACAACCTAAGCCGGAGGTGAAGGCCGAAGCAGCAGCGGAGAAAGGCAAGCCCATACTCGCTGACAAGTTCAGTGCCGCTGATACCATAGGCGAAAAGACAACATCTGTCAGACAGGATGAAGCCATTACGTCTGCCCTCCATAGCAAACCCATAAGCGATATAGGCGCTGCAATAGGCATAAATGATAAATTCTACTTTATACGCGAACTGTTCAGCGGTGACTCGAGGGCCTATCAGGACACCATCAAACGTCTCAACTCTTCTGCATCACTGGGTGAAGCCATGAAGATACTTGACGAAAACACCGTTATGGGTTCTGACCCGTCAGCGCAGTCATCTTTCGTTGATGTCGTGCGCAGAAAATTCAATATTAATGTCTAAACTGTATCTGGTACCCACTCCCATTGGCAACCTTGGTGATATCACCATGCGTGCCGTGGAGGTGCTGAAGTCAGCAGATCTTATTCTTGCCGAAGATACCAGGACAACACACGTGCTGCTTAATCATTACAGCATAAAAGCGCCGCTTAAATCGCATCATAAGTTTAACGAGCATCGCAGCCTGGAGGCTGTATGTGATAACATAGAAAACGGCACTGTCACTGCGCTTGTGTCCGATGCCGGAACGCCCGGTATCTCCGACCCTGGATTCCTTCTTGTCAGGCGGTGTATTGAACGTGGCATAGCGGTGGAAGCCCTTCCCGGAGCTACTGCCTTTGTGCCGGCACTGGTAAGCTCAGGACTGCCATCTGACCGGTTCTGCTTCGAGGGATTCCTTCCTCAGAAAAAGGGAAGGCAGAAGAGACTGACTGCCCTGGCAGACGAAGAGCGCACAATGATATTCTATGAATCACCGTTCAGGGTGCTGAAGACGCTCGAACAGCTGGCCGCAGCGCTTGGCGAAGAACGCAGGGCATCAGTGTCAAGGGAGCTGACAAAGAAATTCGAGGAGACGATACACGGGACACTGGGCTCCCTTACCGGACATTTTAAAGAAACTGCCCCAAGAGGCGAGTTCGTTATTGTGGTGGCCGGCACTTCCCTGAAAGATCATACGGAATAATGTTTCTGTGATGAACAGAAAAGCACTGATCATTCTCCTGGCAATCCTGTTTCCATGGCTGGCGTGCAATGCGCAGGTGCTGCACGGCAGGATAACCGATGAATCCGGAATGCCTCTGCCGGGCGCCTCTGTTTATGTCTCAGGCCTCAGACAAGGCACCACCTCAAACCAGGAAGGCTTTTACGAGATCACCCTTCCCGCCGGTACCTTCACCATCACCTGGCAGTTCCTCGGGTATACTCCCGTTATAAGAAATATCAGTGTCGCCGCATCGGATATCCTTGCTGATATCACCCTTACCGAGCAACTCTTTGAGATACCTGCAGTAAGGGTCTCCGCATCAGGAAAGGACCCGGCATACTTCATAATGCGCAAGGCAATAGGTATGGCTCCGTTCCACCTTAACCAGGTTAAGATGTATAAGGCCGAGGTTTACATTAAGGGGGGGCGGTAAAATTGATTAAGATCCCGAAGGTGTTGCAGAGACAGATGAAGGTGGAGGCAAATGAGACACCGATAAAGGAGGGACAATACTACTTCATGGAGTCAGTCAATGTTATCACTTTCAACGCACCGGATAAGTACATCCACCAGGTAATATCATCACGTTCCAACATTCCGGCAGGCGAAAGCGAGACATCACCCATGGACTATCTGGAAGCCAGCTTCTATCAGCCTGTCATTGCTGAAATGACCATCTCTCCTCTGTCACCCAATGCATTCTCCCACTACAGCTACGAATTCCTGGGCTCAACATCACAGGGTGATTTCGTCATTGATAAAATAAAAGTTACTCCGAAGAGAAAAAGCCAGCAGCTTTTTGAGGGCGTAATGTATATAGTTGAGGATCTATGGGCTATTCACAGCCTTGACCTTACTAACGAGAATATGGCCGGAAAAGTGAACGTCAGGCAGGTTTATATGCCTGTTGAAGAAGGCATCTGGATGCCCGTAAGTCATGAATTCAGGGTTGACCTTGCAGTGGTCGGGGTGAAGGCAGGAGCATCCTACAACAGCGCTGTGAAATATCTTGAAGTGGAACCTGACAGATCCCTTTCTCCCCCTTCAGGTTACAGCACGGAACCCTCAAATACTGCTGTAACGGAGATAAAGACTCCAACCCAGAAAGAGATTGAAAAAATATTCGCCAAGGATGAGCTCACAGCCCGTGACATGTCAAGACTGGCAAAGCTGAATGAAAAAAATGCTTCCAAAACCGAGGACAAAAGTCTCGAAATAAAGGAAAAAACAACATATATCATCGATAAAGATACCCTCAGGAATGATTCTGTTTACTGGGAGAAGGTCCGGCCCATCCCGCTTACAGCAGAGGAGGAAACAAGCCTGCCCCTGGAAGGACCTGATTCAAGGACCCTGGCAACCCGCGATACATCAAAACTCGCAATAAACATCGGGGGCGGATCTGAAGACAAAGACAAGAAACCGGGCATAGAAGCCATGAAAGCCGTAATAAGCGGTAAAAGATGGCAGGCATCTGAAAAAACCATGATTGAGTTTGACGGACTGGTGAGCCTGAAAGCCGCTTCTTTCAATACTGTTGACGGATTGGTACTGGGCACCGGAATGACTATGGCTATAAAGACCGGAGAGAAAGGCAGGTTCACTTTATCGCCCTCCGTGAAGTATGCTTTCGGAAGAGAGCGTCTCATGTGGGCGGTGAATGCCGGCATACTTTACAACCCAATGACATCAGGCAGTTTTTACATTCGCACCGGCAGTTATTCAAAGGAGTTCTCCCCCTCCGGGGTTAACCCGGTAGTAAATACATTCTCATCTCTCCTTTTCAGAGAGAACTGGATGAAGCTTTATAACAGCACATTCATTATTGCCGGGCACAGCGGAGATCTGGCAAATGGCCTTAACCTGAATCTCTCAGCTATGTGGGAACACCGGGAGACGCTTGAAAACAACTCCGATTTCTCAATTTTTCAGCCGGAAAAAGAATATACGGTCAACCTGCCCGAGAATCCGTTTGTCACCGGTGATGTGCCAGGCTATGGGACAATGGCTCCGATAGACCATTATCATGCCTCATTTACCGCAGAACTGAAGTATACCCCCCGTCAGCGTTACCGTATTTCAAACGGTGCAAAGATCAATGCCGGATCAGACTATCCAACCTTCACCCTTACCTGGAAACATGGGTATAATTACAATGATACGCTGTCAGACCACTATGATATGCTGAAGGCTGACATCTCAAGAACAGACAGGTTCGGGGCTCTCAGTGAGTTGCGCTGGCGGCTGACCGGCGGCGGTTTCATTAACAGAAAGAATCTTCAGTTACAGGATATGTATTTCTTCAACACCCAGGAATCCCCGGTTCTGCTTAACAGCTTCGGTGAAGCATTCTATCTGAAGCCATATTACTCGATCTCATCACCATCATTCTTTACGGAGGCTCATATTCGCTATACCACTCCCTGGCTGCTCCTTAAGCGTCTGCCGGTACTAAGCAGGACACTCATGCGGGAAAACATCGGTATTGCATCTCTCTGGACTCCGGACTATGGTTTTTACTCTGAGATCGGATATTCTGTAAGCGAGATTTTCCTTATGGCTGAGTTAGGCGTATATGCAGGCTTCCATGACCTGGCATTCAACAGTGCCGGGGTCACTCTCAAACTCAGGTTCAATTAACTTTTCAGAATGACGGTTTGCGGCCGTTGTCATCCGGTGAAAAATCGCTGTAATCACCGGACAAATCATCATTCATCTTTGATTTCATGGTATAGACACCACCTGCCGGTGACGCGGGAAATGATATGTCAGAACCAAATTCATCAGGCTCGACAAAGGTGGCACGGTCTTCCTTGAAATAAAGAAGTATCTCATCGGTAGGACCGTTACGGTTCTTGGCAAGTATTATATCGGCATGACCTTTGGTCGACCCCCCGTCTTCAAACTGCAGGACACCCATCTTTTCAGGTCTGTGGATAAACACCACCATATCGGCATCCTGCTCTATTGCGCCTGACTCACGCAGGTCAGACAGCATGGGCTTCTTGTTTCCGCCACGGGTCTCAACCGACCTGTTCAGCTGTGACAGCGCCAGCACAGGTACGGCCAGCTCCTTGGCTATGCTCTTGAGCGACCGTGAGATGGAGCTCACCTCCTGCTCGCGACTGCCTGCGTCAGGCGGTCCGGTCATCAGCTGAAGGTAATCGACAATGACCAGGTCAAGTTTATTCTGCGCCTTGAGCCTGCGGCATTTTGCCCTGAGCTCAAATATTGAAATGGCAGGTGTGTCATCAATATATATCGATGCTTCTGTCAGTGACTTGATGCGCGTTTCCAGGAGCGACCATTCTTCAGGCGAGAGCTTACCATTCCTGATCTTTTCTCCGGGTATCTCTGTCTCTGTCACAATAAGCCTGTTAACAAGCTGTATGGCTGCCATCTCGAGTGAGAAAATGGCCACCTTCTTCCCGTGGTCAATCGCCATGTTGCGCGCCATCGTCAAGGCAAAGGCAGTCTTACCCATCGAGGGGCGCGCTGCGATGATCACCAGCTCGGATTTCTGCCATCCTGAAGTCAGCCTGTCAAGCTTGGTGAACCCTGACGGAACACCCACCAGCGCATCCTCTTTTTTACCCAGCTCCTCTATCTCTGACAGAGCCTGCTTAATAACCTCATGTATCGGAGCAACCTCATGCTTGATATTTCCCTCCGCGATCCTGAAGAGCTCATCCTCACTCCTGTCAAGGAGCTCCGTCACGTCAAGCGTGTCTTCATAAACCAAGATTCTGGATCAGGGTTGCCGCCCGTATCAGCTCGCGCTGTATATACTTCTGAAGGACTATGCGCGCATGATAATCTATATTGGCTGCGGATACAACCTTGGAGGTCAGCTCGGTAAGGTAAACAGGCCCGCCGACCTCTTCAAGATCATTCACCCGCTTGAGCTCCTGCGTGACAGTGAGAAGGTCGATTGGCTGATCACGCTTGTTCAGCTCGTCAATGGCAGCAAAGATCTTCTGATGTGCAGTTGAATAAAAAACCTCCGGCCTCAGGATATCAACCACCATCCTTGCAGCTTCAATCTCCAGCATCGCGGCACCAAGCACCGCCTCCTCCATCTCAGGTGTCTGTGGCGGTATCCTCCCTCCCTCCGGTATGACCATTACTGAAGACTTCTTGTCCTGCCTGGACCTGGATGTAACTTGTGCCATTATGATAAGGTATTGTTTTACAATGATTTATGAAACAGGAATACTGGCTCCGACCGTGATCAAATTTAACAATAACAATCCATCAGGGCTCAGCTGCCAGTTTTTTGTTTCAAACAGCAATTGTTAAAAAGATGTTGAAAACGGATATAATACCGAAAGATGATGAAATTTGAAAAGGTTCATCTATTTTTGAGATCTGAAGAGTTGGTAACAGATATGGTTGTTTTTCCAAAGGCGAAAATAAATATTGGCTTAAGGATCGTTGAAAAGAGGCCTGACGGCTTTCATAATATCGAGACCTTCTTCTATCCCGTTGAGCTCGCTGATGCTCTTGAGTTTGTCGTCCGGAAAGACAACCGCAGAAATGATACGCTGAGGGTCACCGGAGTTGATGGATGAGACTGATCCTGACAACAACCTGGTGATGAAGGCGGTGAAGCTGATGCGCAGCTCCTTTGATTTCCCGGTCAATACGCATACACCTTCATAAAGCTATCCCTGTTGGAGCCGGTCTCGGTGGAGGGTCATCGGATGCGGCAGGTATGCTGAAGGCGCTGAACAGGTATTTCGGTTTCGGACTCAATTCAGAGGAGCTGAGATCATTTGCCCAGAAGCTTGGCAGCGACGCTCCGTTCTTCATTGATGCCACACCTTCTTTTGCCGAGGGTGTAGGCAATATCCTTTCAGAATTTCCTCTTGACCTTGAGCCGCTACCACATATTGCTCTTTAACCCCGGATTAAGCATAAGCACTGCCGAAGCCTATGCCGGATGTGTGCCAGACCCGGCTGGCCAGTCGCTCAGGCAGCTGCTCAGCCTGCCGGTGGAGGAGTGGCGCGGCAGGGTGATAAATGATTTCGAACTGAATATCTTCCGTAACTATCCCCGGGTAGGTGAACTGAAGATGGCACTGTATGATGCAGGGGCAGTATATGCATCGATGTCAGGCAGCGGGTCGGTCGTTTATGGCATTTTCAGGGAAGTTCCTGACCTGCCTCCCTACCTGTTGAAATCGATGCTGATATCAGCAGAGCTCTGATTTCTGTGTCTGTTTACCTCAGCCTATCTCTACGAGGACCATACCTTTTGTAACCCTGTCTCCCGGTTTCACGTTTACTGCTGCTACCTTGCCGGAGACGTGGCTCTTCAGCCTGTTCTTCATCTTCATGGCATCAAGGATCACGATATCATCCCCTTCAGTCACCTGGTCACCCGGCCTGACCAGCACCTCTGTCACCGTGCCGGGGATGAAGCTGCATATCCTGCCGGGACGCGGCGGCGCGTATGCTTTTCTCCCGGCATAGCGGCGGCTGAGCCTGGTGGTATACAGGGTATGGTCTATGTTAAGCTTGCCAGCTTCTTTCTTCTCCATATTCGTTTTTTTAACGGGGATAATCAGAATGGCGGTATGCCATGTTTCTTCTTCGGCATCTGCACATCCTTGTCCTCTGACACCTCGAGGCCGTGAAGCAGCAGCTTACGTGTCTCAGACGGCTCGATGACCGAGTCAACATAACCGCGTGATGCAGCTACATAAGGATTTGCAAACTTCTCCTTGTACTCCTCCACCTTCTGGCGCCGTACTTCATCCGGATTGCTTGCCGTGGTTATCTCCTTGCGGAATATAATGTTGGCGGCGCCCTCAGGCCCCATGACTGCTATCTCGGCCGATGGCCATGCAAATACAAAATCAGCGCGGAGATGGCGTGAGCCCATAGCGATATATCCCCCGCCGTAAGCCTTGCGCAGTATGACCGTGAGCTTGGGTACGGTAGCTTCGCTGTAGGCATACAGGATCTTTGCACCGTGGCGTATCACTCCTGCATGTTCCTGGTCAACGCCGGGAAGGTAACCCGGAAGATCGACAAAAGTTATTACCGGTATGTTGAAAGCATCGCAGTAACGGATGAAACGTGCAGCCTTGTCTGAGGAATCGACATCGAGGACCCCGGCCATCTCAAGAGGCTGATTGGCAACGAAACCTACCGTTTTACCTCCCAGGCGTCCGAACCCGATGACCATATTGCGGGCATACATTTCCTGTATCTCAAAGAACTCCGACGCGTCGGCCACAGCCCTGATCACATCCTTGACATCATAGGGCAGCGTCGGATCACCCGGGACGATCTTCTCAATATCGTACTTGCTGTCGGGAGGAACAGAATCAATCACTTTAGCCTTCACTTCATTATTGCGGGGGATGAATGACACCAGCTTCTTGATCTGGCTGAAGCATTCATCTTCAGTCATGGCAAAGAAATGGGCATTGCCCGAAACCTCGCAGTGTACCCTTGCTCCGCCCAGCTCTTCCATCGAAATCTCCTCGCCAAGCACCGTCTTGATAACCTCGGGGCCGGTGATGAACATCTTGGAGATATTCTCGACTACAAACACAAAATCAGTCAGTGCCGGCGAATATACTGCGCCGCCTGCGCAAGGGCCAAGTATTACGGATATCTGCGGTATCACACCGCTTGAAATGGTGTTGCGGAAGAATATCTCGCCGTAACCGGCAAGGGAGTTGACACCCTCCTGGATACGGGCTCCTCCTGAGTCATTGATCCCTATCAGTGGTATCCGCATCTTCAGCGCGTGATCCATGATCTTTGTGATCTTGCGTGAGTGCATCAGCCCCAGCGAGCCTCCTGCGACGGTAAAATCCTGGGCGAAGACAGCCACAGGACTGCCGTGTATGGTTCCTGTGCCGATGACCACACCGTCACTTGGAAGATGCTTTTTATCCATCCCGAAGTCGCGCGCGTCATGCTCAACAAACATATCATATTCACTGAAGGAGCCAGGGTCAAGTATGGCAAGTATGCGTTCACGGGCAGTGTTCTTGCCCATGGCTTTCTGCTTCTCGATGGCTTCCTCGCCACCGCCGAGAAGCATCTTCTCACGCCTCTCTTTCAGTTCACGTATCTTTTTATCAAGGGCCATAATCCTGTTTTTCGTTTAACTGTTTCTAAAACTCCCGCGGAAGAAACCGCAAATAAAATAAATTCCCATGACCTGCGAAAAAATCGCAGTATTATTATTTAGGTGCAAACCGGTATACAACAAGAGCAATGCAAGTATAGATAATATTTGGAATCCACATGGCAAGAGCCGGGTTAAGGTCGCCCTTAAGCGAGAACTGGGAGGCAAACTGCATAAAGAGGATGTATGAGAAGGTCAGTCCAAGACCTATTCCTATCTGCATACCTATCCCGCCCTTTATCTTGCGTGAGGAGAGAGAAACACCTATTAGTGTCAGTACGAAAAAGGCAAAAGGTGAGGCATACCTTCTGTGTTTCTCGTTAAGATAGAGCTTGATCTCATCGGAGCCCTGCGACTTTAATACATCGATATAATCAATCAGTTCACCGAGGGTCATGGTGCCGACAAATTCCGGTGACCTGGCAAAATCATCAGGCCCGACATTCAGAACAGTGTCTATCCTTCTGCCTGTGGTAAGCCTCTCTCCCAGGCTGTCGGTCTCCCTTATGTAATACCACCATGCTCCCCATTTGTTGGTTGTGGTGTCCCACCTGATCATGTTGGCGGTCATCTTTGACTCCAGCTTACCGTGATCGTCAAACTTTTCCATGCTGAAGTTGCGTCCGCTCTGTGTGATGGAGTTGTATGATTCCATGTAAATGTAAACATTCGGGTAAACCTGCCTGTGTACCGATGCCACGTTCACTCTCCTGAATTCGGAGCCCCGGTAGTACTTCTCCTCGAAATCAAGCTTGACAATATTTGAATGCGGCAAGAACATAGTTTATCAGAAGGAATGAGCAGAGAGCGATGAAGGCTGCTCCGGTAAAATACGGCAGCAGGAGCCTCCTGAAGCTCATCCCGCTGTTGAGCATGGCTATGATCTCAGAGTGCACTGCCATCTTCGATGTAAAGAAGATCACCGAGATGAAGACGAACATCGGTGCAAACAGGGTGGCGAAATAAGGTATGAAATTGAGGTAATAGTCGAAAACTATTGCTTTCAGGGGAGCCTGTTTCTCGATGAAGTCGTCTATCTTCTCGGAGAAGTCGAAGATGATCGCTATCCCCAGTATCAGCACCAGGGAGAAAAAGAACGTACCGAGGAACTGCCTGATAATATATTTGTCAAGTATTCCCGGCTGAAGCTTCTTCAGGCTCTTTCTGATATTCTTTTCAGTATCTCTTCCTTCCATGTTCCAAAAGTGCCTTCAAGTATCTTTTCCCTGGCCTCGGTAACGAGGCTGAGATAAAATGAGAGGTTATGTATGGTGGCTATCTGTGCACCGAGCATCTCGCCGGATATTACCAGGTGACGCAGATATGCCTTTGAGTAAGTACGGCTGACCTCAGAAGCTGACCCGGCGTCAACCGGTGAAAAGTCAGAAGCCCATCGCTGGTTTCTGATGTTGACTATTCCATCGCGTGTAAACAGCATCCCGTTACGGCCGTTGCGCGAAGGCATCACACAGTCAAACATATCTATGCCTCGTGCGATGCACTCGAGAATGTTGGCCGGGGTGCCCACACCCATAAGGTAACGCGGCTTATCTGCCGGAAGTATTTCATTAACAACCTCTATTGTCTCGTACATCACCTCGGCAGGTTCACCTACGGAGAGCCCGCCGATGGCATTGCCCGGCATCTCCTTTGATGCAATTTTCTCCGCGGAGATACGCCTGAGATCCGCGAAAACAGATCCCTGTACAATGGGAAAGAGCATCTGGTCATGACCGTACAGGGGCTCCGTACTCTTAAGCCGTTCTGCACACCTGTCAAGCCAGCGGTGCGTCAGCTCCATCGATTTCAGGGCATAGCTGTGATCACACGGATAAGGTGCGCACTCATCAAAGGCCATCATTATGTCTGAGCCTATTGATCTCTGGATATCAATAACATTTTCAGGAGTAAAGGTATGTTTTGAGCCGTCTATATGAGACCTGAAAATGGCTCCCTCTTCAGTCAGCTTCCGGTTTGCGGCGAGAGAAAAGACCTGGTATCCTCCGCTGTCAGTAAGCACCGCTCTGTCCCATGACATGAAACGGTGAAGTCCTCCTGCCTTGCTGATGATATCTGTTCCGGGACGCAGATAGAGGTGATATGTGTTGCCCAGTATGATATTAGCGTTGATCTCATTCTTCAGATCACGGTGCAATACCCCCTTGACCGTCCCCCCTGTTCCCACAGGCATGAATACAGGTGTGGGTATGTCACCGTGAGCCGTGTGCAGTACACCTGCCCTTGCTGATGTGGATTGATCTGTCCGCTCAATTCTGAACATCTTCTGCTGAATGATGGTCACAAAAGTAAGCTTTCTGCATCTCATTATGAACAGCCGGATATCAAATTGAGAAAACGGTTCTTAATTGTTGAAAAGATTCTGAAAAACGTTTTCTGATTATTTATAATATTACGCCGCAAAATAAGCTACCGGAATGCCCTTTTCAACTGATCCTTTACATATCGTGCTGCTTGCACTGTTCCTGATCATGGCAATTATCCAGGCGTGGTACTGGCTGCAGTATTACCGCAGGTCAGCCTATGCCAGGCCGAATGCCGCCCCGGTTACCGGGAAGCTTCCTCCTCTTTCTGTTGTTATTTGCGCCCGCAACGAGGCAGAGAACCTTGGCAAATTCCTTCCGGCAGTGCTTGAACAGGATTACCCTTCATTTGAGGTGGTGGTGGTGAACGACTGCTCTGAGGATAACAGCTTTGATATCCTTGGCGCGATGATGAAGCGTTATCCCCATCTGAAAGTCTCAACAATACAGAAAGACCCGGGATTCGCTCATACAAAGAAGCTTGCCATGCTGATAGGCATCAAGGCAGCGAAGAATGACCTCCTTGTTTTTACCGACGCTGACTGTCAGCCGGTATCGAAACTGTGGCTGCGCGAGGTGGCTTCCGCCGCTGCCGGTAAAGCTGAACTTATCATCGGATACGGAGGCTATATACCTGAAAAGAGCATCCTCAACAGCTACATACGCTACGAGACCATGTTCACTGCCATGCAATACTTTGGAATGGCAATGGCAGGTGTACCGTATATGGGTGTAGGACGTAACCTGGCATACAGACGAAGCTACTTTTTCGACCGCGGAGGATTTGGCCCTCATAATCATATTATGTCAGGCGACGACGACCTGTTCGTCAACCGCAATGCCACGGCCGCCAACTGCAGCCTTATGCACTCGCATGATTCTTTTACGAGGTCAGTAGCCCATGATAACATCGGAGCATGGGCAAAACAGAAACGCAGGCATTTCTCCGCCGCCGCATATTACAGGAAAAATGACAAGGTACGGCTGGCTCTTGAGCCATTATCAAGAGTGGCTTACTATGGCCTCCTGGCCACTCTCCTCATCATGCTTGTATTCTGGCCGGTGGTGCTGTTCATCGCATTGGGCAGGCTGATCATGCGCGCGGTGATACTCAGGAAAGCAACCCGGACCTTCAATGAAGAACGGTTGTGGTTTTTCTCACTCTTTTTTGATATCTTCGCGCCGTTTGTCAGCGCATTCCTTTACCTGACCTCCAGAAGAAAGGGTAAGGGGAGAGAAACATGGAAGTAGGAACCGGACTATCTGATAAGGCCCGGCATGACCTGAAGGTCATTGACCGGGCACTGCATGGAGACAGTAAGGCATACGCCGAGCTGCTGACCAGGTATCGTGATTTTGTATACTATGTCTTGCTGAGAATGGTGAATAACCCTTCAGATGCTGAGGATCTTACTATCGAGGCATTCGGCAAGGCATTTCATAACCTGCCTAAATACGTTCCTTCTCATGCGTTCAGTACATGGCTCTTTCGTATAGCCACCAACAACTGCATCGACTTTATGAGGAAAAAGAGCCAGAGCCCCAGGCCCTTTGACCAGGATGAAGGAGAAGAGGATGAGATGGAGGCTACCGTTGCTTCCGACATGAGAGCACCTGATGAGGTGATGATGGACAGAGAGACAGCTGCCAGCCTGAACAGGATAGTTAAAAGTCTCAAGCCACGCTACCGCCGCCTTATTGAACTGCGCTACTTTGAGGACTACTCATATGAAGATATCGCTACCGAGCTAAGCCTCCCCATAGGTACTGTCAAGGCACGGCTCTTCAGAGCAAAGGTCCTTATATTCAATATGGTACGGGATAAAAAGAGCGAAATTTGACCACTCTCGCTGAAAAATACTTCCCGTCGCTCACCGAAAAACAACGCCGGCAATTCTCGATGTTGCCGATTCTGTACGAGGAATGGAACGAGAGAGTAAATGTGATTTCCCGTAAAGATATCCTGAACTTTGAAGTAAACCACCTGCTCCATTCACTTGCCATTGCACGTTTTATCACTTTCGTCCCCGGCACTTCGGTAATTGACGTCGGTACAGGAGGCGGACTGCCGGGCATACCCCTGGCAATCATGTTCCCTGAAGTCAAATTCACGCTTATTGATTCCATAGCAAAGAAAATAAATGTTGTAAAAGAGATAGTCACTGCCGCCGGTATCACTAATATTACTGCAATTGCCACAAGATCAGAGGATTACTCCGGACGATTTGAATTTGTCATCAGCCGTGCCGTCACTGAAACAGGCCGTTTTGTTAACCTCACACGTCATTTGATATCTCCCCGTTCGGTCAATTCCCTGAAGAACGGTTATATTTTTTTGAAAGGCGGCGATCTGGGTACCGAACTGGAGCCCTTCGCTCCTGCCATCATAGTTGAACCTGTCAGCCAATGGTTTGACGAGCCCTGGTTTGAGACAAAAAAAATCGTTTACCTGCCCTGGTAAGATTAAAAAAATAACCCTGCTGATTTTTTATTTCAAAAAATGTCTACCTTTGCAGTCTTAAAAACAGGAAAGCACAACACGAAATTATAAATACAGATGAAAAGGACATTTCAGCCATCGAGAAAGAGGAGGACCAATACCCACGGCTTCAGGGAGAGAATGTCAACTCCTAACGGCAGGCGTGTACTTGCCGCCCGCAGAGCCAAAGGCAGGAAGAAA
The DNA here is from genome assembly GCA_963719235.1 of uncultured Bacteroidales bacterium. Lineage (GTDB taxonomy): Bacteria > Bacteroidota > Bacteroidia > Bacteroidales > VadinHA17 > SR-FBR-E99. The sequence goes on along the minus strand of CAVRBS010000024.1, from coordinate 75,080 downwards.
CTGACCGTTTCTGACGAGGCAGGACACAAGGACTGATCGGCTGACAGATAAAAAAGAGACCGTCTTAATGAACAATTAGGGCGGTTTCTTCTTTTATAATGTGATAAAGCGGGCTAAATTTGTCAATACTCCGTAAGATGAAAGAAATTATCCTGAAAAATACGGATTCTGACCTCAGAACAATTGCAGAGGCAGTCCTCGATGGTAAAAGATTAACTCCTGAGGAAGCGCTGACACTCTACGAAAAGGCTGACCTCTCACTCATGGCCGTGCTCGCTACTGAGTCAAAGAAGGCAAAAAGCGGTGACGCGGTCTTCTTCAACCGTAACTTTCATATTGAACCAACAAACATATGTGTATTTAACTGCCGCTTCTGCTCATACCATAAGCCTGAAGGCGATCCCGAAAGCTGGGAGCTGACAGAAAATGAGATACTGGATATCGTAAGACGCTTTGAAGGTGTTCCTGTGACAGAAGTACATATCACTGGCGGTGTGCACCCCTCACGCGATATTCGTTATTATGGCAATATACTCTCATCAATAAGAAAGCTGAGACCTGACATAAGCATCAAAGCCTTCTCGGCTGTTGAGCTTGATTATATGATCAGGAAAGCCGGAATGACTTATACCGAAGGGCTTAAATTTCTCAGGGACTGCGGCCTTGATTCCATTCCCGGAGGAGGTGCTGAGATCTTCGACGCGTCACTGCGATTAAAAATTTGCCGTGACAAAGCTGATGCCGAAACCTACCTTGCCATTCACGAGACAGCCCACAGCCTGGGAATAGCCTCCAATGCCACTATGCTTTACGGCCATGCCGAGAGCCCCTCACAGCGTATTGATCACCTGAGACGTCTCCGTGAGCTGCAGGACCGTACCGGCGGGTTCAACGCTTTTATACCCCTTAAATTCCTCAGGGAGAATAACCGGATGTACGACCTGGGCGAAGTGCCTGTGACAGAAGATATGCGCAATTATGCCCTGTCAAGGATCTTCCTTGATAACTTTCCCCATATAAAAGCGTACTGGCCGGCCATAGGAAAGAATGCGGCAGTCATGAGCCTCGCCTTTGGCGCCGATGACCTTGACGGCACGATAGACGACACCACAAGGATTTATTCCATGGCAGGTGCCGAAGACAGCAACCCCTGCCTTTCAACTACTGAACTTGTTGCCATGATCAGGTCTGCAGGGTTCAGACCGGTTGAGAGAGACACTCTTTACCGTACGGTTAAGGAGTGGTGATGGCCGATACTCTCGCAATATAATTTTATCTTTGCCGCAGCGTTTATTACTTAATACTTCATCATACGATGAGCACCAGGGATTTTCTTAAAAGCCGTCTCTTCTGGAAGCAGATAGGACTGGCTCTTGCTGTTGGCGTGGCCATATTAATAATACTCATTATCTGGCTGAATATTTACACACGTCACGGCCAGTCGCGACCCACTCCCGAGGTTAGAGGCCTCTCAATCAAGGAGGCAAAGGCGGTAGCGGCAAAGAACAGGATGAGATTCCAGGTAATTGATTCTGTCTATACCGCCTACGTACCCCGGGGCTGCGTGGCCGAGCAGATGCCGCTGCCGGGTCATCGTGTGAAGAAAGGACGCATGATCAAAGTGACAATAAATGCATTCAATCCTGAGATGGTTGCTGTGCCTGATCTCGTCGGACTGCCGCGCCGCCAGGCACTGTCACTGCTGGAAACAGCAGGCCTCAAGCCCGGACAGCTTAACTATGTGCCTGACCTTACTGTCGATTTCGTGCTGAAACAAACCATTCACGGCCGCGAGGTCTCACCGGGGGACTCGGTCCAGAAAGGTGTGGTCATTGATCTTGTTCTCGGCAGAGGGCTGAGCAGCCAGCATACATCCGTACCACGTCTGCTGGGTACCACTCTTGAGCAGGCCCGGAATGAAATACTGGGCTCATCACTTAACCTTGGCGCTTATGTTTTTGATGCAACAGTGATCACAGGCACAGATTCCCTTAATGCCTTCGTCTATAAACAAAATCCTGATTATCATCCGGATGCCATGGCACAGCTTGGCTCGGCTGTATATGTATGGCTCACTGTTGATACTCTTAAAATAGCTGCCGATACCATCACAGTTGAATTAAATGATACCACAGCAACCGGCGGCGTTGCAGAAACAGAGTTATAAAACTCCTGATGAGTAAGAGATGGCTGATATACATACTGCTGATCATCCTGCCCGCCACCCGGGCAGGCTCCCAGGAGATAGTCACCGGATTGCTTGTCAACAGGCAGCTTGCAGATTTTAAGAATCAACCTCAGCTGAAAAACGCCAAGGGAACTGACACCCTTCCCCTCCCCTTCACAGACGACTTCGCGCTTGACAGCCTTTACCCCTCTCCGGAGAGATGGACCAACAGACACGTCTTTATAAATAATACATACTCGGTAAAACAGCCCTCGATGGGGATGGCAACCTTTGATTGCCTCGACGAGTTCGGGCTGCTATATGACAATGTTTCCACTGGTGTCTTTGCCTCCGACAGCCTGACATCATCGCCGCTCGACCTGGCTCTTCAGCCCGCCGACAGCATTTGCCTCAGCTTCCTCTATGAGGCAGGAGGGCTGGCAGACATGCCTGAGGGTGACGACAGCCTCACACTCAACTTCTGGGCACCGGAAGAAGAACGGTGGTACAGCATCTGGAGGGCTGAAGGCGGAGCAACAAACGGATTCCGGAACGTAATGATACCCATTAAGGAACCCAGGTTCCTGAAGAAGGGCTTCCGCTTTATGTTCACCGGCTATGCATCTCTTTCGGGAATTGTTACTGAACCATCACTCGCCGGCAACGCAGACCAGTGGAACATTGACCATGTTATGCTCGATAAGGGCCGCTCAGTCAATGACACCGTACTTCATGATGTAGCCCTTACCCTGCCTCAGAGATCGCTTATCAAAGGATATGAGGCAATGCCGTGGCGTCACTTCAGACAGGCATACCTCTCGGTCATGAGTCCAACGGCTGCAATAAACTATCGTAACAACGACACGATTGTCAGGAATGTCACCCGGCATATTACAATAAAAGATGTTCTTCAGAATGTCGTCGTACGCGACTTCGATGCGGGAGCTGTAAACGTTGAACCGCTGACGGACATGAAATATGATGCACCTCTTATCTACACATATAACTCCTCATCAACTGATTCAGCCCTGTTCCTTGTGACAGTCTCCCTCATCACTGACGATTTTGATCCCAAAACCAATGACACTATAATATATTACCAGCAGTTCACGGATTATTTTGCCGTTGACGACGGCACTGCGGAAGCTGGTTACGGCATAAACGGGGATGGCTCGCGCAACGCCATGGTTGCGCTGAAATACAGGTCCTTTGTTCCCGATTCGGTTAAAGCCCTGAAGATCTGCTTCAATGACGCCTATGACAACGCTAACCAGGGTCGGATTTGATATCATGGTATGGGCTGACGACAACGGTAAGCCCGGCGTGCTTCTCGGAACAACAGACGGCCCGGTGGCAGACCCGGGTGCCAGTCCTAACGGCTTTGTCATATATCCCTTCGACAAGCCGGTATTCGTAAATGGCGACTTCTGGGTGGGATGGAAACAGTTGTCAGATAAATTTCTTAACGCAGGACTGGATCTTAATACCGTTGCTGCCGGGAGACATTATTACTCGCTCAGCGGAACCTGGGAGCCCAGCCAGGTGCAGGGCACGGTAATGCTGAGGCCGGTGATGAGTTGGCTCAGGATCAGCCACATCGTCAGACGATGGTACCCTTCTGAATGACCTTTTCATGATCTATCCCAACCCCTCACGCGGACAGGTCACCCTGATTGCATCAGACCGGGCACCTGAGGACTTTATCATTGACGTCATCTCAGTCACAGGTGCCAGGGTAATGTCCCTGGCCCGCACTGACCACCCGGATTTCAGCTCACTTCCATCCGGCACATACATGATCATCATAAAAACACGGGAAGGCAAGCCTCTATCCCTTCTGCGCCTCATTAAAATCAACTGATCAACCCGATGACTGAAGAGGAACTGGCAGACAACCAGGAGCAGGAGCTCTTTGAGCACTTCCGTGTGGTGGTCGATCCCAAACAGTCGATGTTGCGCATAGACAAGTATCTTACTGCGCGCCTCGAGGGTGTTTCAAGGACACGGGTACAGGCTGCTGCCCAGGCAGGTAATATTATGGTGAATGACAATCCCGTCAAACCCAGCTACCGCGTTAAGCCTTCTGATGTCATCCAGATCCTTCTTCCCAACGAGCCGCGTGAGATAGAGCTGATACCGCAGGATATCCCCATCAGTATAGTCTATGAGGATGACGATGTGATAGTGGTCGACAAAAAGGCAGGCATGGTTGTTCATCCTGCCTATGGTAATTATTCAGGTACTCTGATGAATGCCCTGATGTTCCATTTCAAAGACCTGCCACTGTTTCAGACAGGTGAGCTCCGGCCCGGTCTGGCACACCGCATTGATAAAAACACTTCCGGCCTGCTCGTGGTTGCCAAGAATGAATATGCCCTGAGCAGGCTGGGAAAACAGTTTTTCAACAGGACCACAGGGAGAAAATACATTGCGCTCGTATGGGGCACCCCTGACCCTGAGGAGGGCACCATCACAGGGCATGTGGGTCGTAATATAAGGGACCGCAAGATAATGCAGGTCTTCCCTGACGGAAGCCAGGGCAAGCATGCGGTGACACATTACAGAATTATTGAGCCTCTCGGATATGTATCGCTCGTCGAATGTCGCCTTGAGACCGGACGCACTCATCAGATAAGGGTGCACATGGCTTATTCCGGTCATCCTCTCTTTAATGATGAGGAGTACGGCGGGCATCGTATTCTCAAAGGCACAACCTTTACAAAATACCAGCAGTTCGTTCGTAACTGCTTCGATCTCGTGCCGCGCCAGGCGCTGCATGCGCAGACGCTCTCGTTTGATCACCCCGTGACAGGCAAGCGTCTCTCATTCAAATCACCCCTGCCTGATGATATGGCACAGGCGATTGAGAAGTGGCGAAACTATATTGTAGGCAGAGACTAAGGTACAAGGCACAGGGCACAAGGAATAATGAACAATGATTAACGATTTTTGATTTTAGAAGTTTTCGGATTGTATGATAACATGATTGCACGATTGCAAGACCGCAAGACTGCAAGACTGCAAGACAGAGCGAAGCGTCTTCTACCAGCTTCCTCCTGCTCCGCCGCCGCCAAAGCCGCCGCCGCCGAACCCGCCAAAGCCGCCGCTGCTACCGCCGCCGCCGCTGAAGCCACCAAAGCTTCCGCCATGCGACTTGCCACCGCCCATCATGCTAAGAAGAAGCCATAACGGCAGGTTACTGGTTCCCGATTTCTTAATGTGCTTGTTGTTCGAATTACCGGCCGACGCCATTATTATCACAGCTATAATGAATATTATGAAAATGATTGCGGGGAATGATCCCGATGATCCTTTTCCGGCGTAAGTGTCATAATTGTACTCACCTGAAGCCAGCGACATCAAAACATCAGTACCTGCATCAAGACCTCCGTAGTAATCGTCTTCGCGGAAGTGTGGTATCATCTCCCTGTCAATGATATCAGCGCATGCAAGGTCTGGAATAGCTCCTTCGAGACCATAACCTGTTGCGATGAATATCTGGCCGAGGGATTCATCCGTCTTAGTCTTTACCAGCACGAGAAGCCCGTTGTTAAAATCAGACTGGCCTACACCCCAGTCCCTGGCCACCTTATAGGCAAACTCGGACTTGTCATATCCCTGCAGGTCACTTACTATCACCACAGCGATCTGGTTGGAGGTAGAATCGTTAAAAGCAACAAGCTTATTTTCAAGCGCCTGTACTTCGGATGAACTTAAAACACCGGCATAATCATTCACCAGCCGGGGAGGGTCAGGCCGGGGAAGCAGTGTCTGTGCGCCAAGTGAAAGTGACAAGAAGAACAGTGAAGCCAGCAACATGAAATAAGAGAGATTCTTCATATTCACTCCCCGGTTTCGTTAGTATCAAATGAGATCGTGTCGGTGATCTCATTTATATCATCCTTGCTATGGGGAAAGTGTTCCTTAAGCTGCTGACCAGCCATGATGATACCCTCGGTAAGTCCTTCGGTGAATAGATTCTCACTGAAGCGGTTTTTCATGTGATCACGTATCTCATCCCAGAATCCAAGCGGCACCAAGCTGTTTATGCCGGTATCGCCTATGATTGCGAACTTGCGATCCTTCAGCGCAAGGTAAATGAGTACACCGTTGCGGTCGGCTGTCTTATGCATCCCCACCTTCCTGAAAAGCCATGCTGCCTCATCAAGCACATCAGCTTTGCAGGAGGTCTCGATATGAACACGGATCTCACCCGACGTGGCATGTTCGGCTTCGCCGATAGCCCGTACAATAGCTACCTGCTGTTCGCTGGTGAAAAAGGTTGAGGCTTTCATTGTGCTGTGATCAGAACTCCACCTTCGGTGCCACTTCGGTGCCCTCCGCAGCTTCAAAATACGGCCGGTCAGTGAACTTGGTCAGGGAAGCGATAAAGTTATTTGGAAATTGTTTGATAAATGTATTGTAACCTCTTGCAGCATCATTGAAATTACTCCTTGCCACGGCAATGCGGTTCTCAGTGCCCTCAAGGGCAACCTGCAGGTCACGGTAATTCTGGGTGGCCTTCAGCTCAGGATACTGTTCAACAACAACCATCAGACGGGCCAGTGCTGAGCTGACTTCGGTCTGTGCAGCCTGAAACTGCTGAAGCTGCTCAGGGGTGATGTTTGACGGGTCAACAGTCACCTGCGTTGCCTTTGCCCTCGCTTCAATTACCCTTGTCAGGGTTTCCTGCTCAAATGCAGCAGCACCCTTGACGGTGTTAACGAAGTTCGGGATAAGATCCGCCCTTCTCTGGTACTGGTTCTCGACATTACTCCATTCAGTGGCGACCTTCTCATTCATGGGCACGATCTTGTTATAGATGCCTACAGCCCACGAGATGACCAGCAGAGCAACAACTGCAATAACTATCACGGTAACAATGCCTTTTTTCATTTTAAGATTAATTTGGTTATGGTCAAAATTACAAAAAAGAATTGTATTTTATTTTGCGGCTCATCAGGCCATGAAATTGTATTATTTTTGAATCATATTCAATAAAGATGAGGACAATTGCCATTGTTGCCGGGGGAAATTCATCAGAGTATCCCGTTTCAGTTAAAAGTGCACAGGGGGTGGAAGAGGCGCTGAAAGGCAGATATGAGCTGTACATCATTACCATAAGGGGAATGGAATGGTACTGGGAAGATCCCAGGGGCCGTCTCTTCAGCATTGACAAAAACGATTTCACACTGTCACTTGACGGTGAAAAAGTGCGGTTTGATGCTGCCTTCATTGCGATACACGGCAACCCGGGTGAGAACGGCCTCCTGCAGGGTTATTTTGACATGACAGGCATACCCTATACCAGCTGCGATGCCTTTGTATCAGCTTTGACATTCAACAAACAGGCCTGCAAACTCTACCTCAACGAGTATGGCATACCAATGACCGGCGGTCTGCTAATAAGAAAAGGGCAGCAGTATGACGCCGGCAAGATCGTCAGGCAGACAGGCCTGCCGTGTTTTGTCAAGCCTAACGCCAGCGGATCGAGCTTCGGAGTGACCAAGGTGAAAGAGGTTGCAGAGTTTGCGACTGCCCTCGGGAAGGCCTTCGCTGAAGGTCACGAAGTGCTGGTTAAATCGTTCATGAAAGGAACGGAGGTGGCTTGCGGCGTGGTCAAGACCAGGCAAAAGAAGATAGTCATGCCTGTCACGGAGATCGTTCCGAAGAAAGAGTTCTTCGACTATGAGGCAAAATATACCGACGGAATGTCAGAGGAGATTACACCGGCAAGATTGCCGGAGGAAGTGAGCATCACGCATACAGGAGCTCTCGTCAGAGATTTATGATATCCTTGGCTGCAGGGGCATTGTAAGGGTTGATTTCATCGTAACCTCCGAAGGTCCGCAGTTTCTTGAGATAAACACTATCCCCGGCATGACCCCGGAAAGCATCATCCCACGTCAGGCTGCAGCGTTTGGCATATCGCAAACAGATTTGTATTCGATGGTTATCGAAGATCTGTTTTAAATAATTATTGAAAATTATTTGGGGTGGTCTGTCAATTTTATAGAAATCATTTCCCCTCCTAAGTTAGGAGGGGTGTCCCTGACGGTACCGTCAGGGGCGGGGTGGTCTGCTATTCTTGCTTAAAGGCTGATTTAATAGTATTTAGAACATCTTCCGGTTCCTGAAAGACCATCCTGTTTTCAAATCTAATCAATTTTATACCCAGGCTTTCAAGGTATTTCTCCCGCTCCTCGTCTCTCTGTATTACAATATAATCTCCGTGCGGATCGCCATCAAGCTCAATCGCAAGCTGCTCACTAACACAAAAAAAGTCAAGGATATATTTACTTATACTGTATTGTCTTCTGAACTTTCTTCCCTCAAGCTTTTTTCCTTTGAGTAAATTCCATAGCTCAGCTTCCGCAGAAGTAGAATTCCTTCTTAGTTTCTTTCTGTAGTCTCTTAGTTGAGGAGTATTCCTGATTTTTTGAATTTTCACATTTTGATGATTTAGTAATAGGTCTAAAAATCCAAAAAAGAAAGATAGTGCAATCCTGTAAAAGAGTCTGACAGACCACCCCCCGCTGTGCCTTCAGGCACAGCGTACCCCTCCTGACTCAGGAGGGGAAACCAAAAATACCACCCCCCGCTGTGCCTTCAGGCACAGCGTACCCCTCCTGGCTCAGGAGGGGAAACCAAAAATACCACCCCCGCTGTGCCTTCAGGCACAGCGTACCCCTCCTGACTCTAGGAGGGGAAACTAATTATTTCTAATAAATATTCTAATCCTTTGCGAATTTGAACGTATCGAACCTGTACGAATCTATCGGCGCACATGAACAAACAAGGTTACGGTCACCGTATCCGTTGTCAACCCTGCCCACCGTCGGCCAGAATTTGTTCTCCACAACCCAGGGCAAAGGATAGGCAGCCTTCTCGCGCCCGTAGCCGTGACTCCAGTTGTCAGAGATCACAGCCCTTGCGGTGTGAGGCGAGTTTTTGAGGACATTGTCTTCCTTATCAGCCCTACCATCCTTTATCTCCTGAATCTCCTTCCAGATCCCTTTCATTGCATCAATGAACCTGTCAAGCTCTGCCTTCGGCTCCGACTCGGTCGGTTCGATCATCAGGGTTCCGTGAACGGGAAATGAGAGCGTGGGTGCATGGAAACCGTAATCCATCAGTCGTTTTGCAATATCAAACTCGTCAACACCCGCCTCTTTGAATGAGCGGCAGTCGAGTATCATCTCGTGTGCGCATCGACCTTTTGAACCTGTATAAAGCACCTTATATAAACCTCTGAGACCTGCTTCAATATAATTCGCGTTCAGTATTGCGAATTTGGTGGCTTTTGTCATTCCCTCACCTCCGAGCAACATCACATAGGCATGACTTATCGTCAGTGCATGAGCGCTGCCGAAGGGTGCTGCCGCCACAGCAGTGATGCCGTGACTCCCTCCTGTTTTCACCACAGGGTGCGAGGGAAGGAACTCAGCCAGCTTTGTGTTGCACAGAATGGGCCCCATCCCGGGACCACCGCCGCCGTGAGGTATTGCAAACGTCTTATGCAGGTTGAGGTGGCAGACATCGGCTCCTATTCTTCCGGGACTAGTCAGGCCTACCTGGGCGTTCATGTTGGCGCCGTCCATATAGACCAGGCCGCCGTTATCATGAACGATCTTTACCATTTCAACGATAGCCTCCTCAAAAACACCGTGCGTAGAAGGATAGGTGATCATGGCTGCACTGAGACTGTCTTTATTCTCTTCAGCCTTTTTCTTCAGGTCTTCCACACTGATGTTTCCGTTATCATCGCATTCAACGACAACAACCTTCATGCCCGCCATGGCGGCGCTGGCAGGATTGGTGCCGTGAGCCGACGAAGGTATGAGGGCAACGTCACGGTGCCCTTCGTTCCGGCTGATGTGATACTGCCGTATGACCATCAGACCGGTATATTCGCCTGCAGCGCCGGAGTTAGGCTGGAACGAAACTGCGTCAAAACCCGTTATCTCCTTCAGCGCTTCACCGAGGTCATCCATGAGCTTACTGGTAGCCCCGGGCCTGGTCAGCAGGCACAAACGGATGAATATTGCCAAACTCAGGCCAGCTCATAGCGAACATCGACACTGCCGGATTAAGCTTCATGGTACACGAACCGAGAGGTATCATGCCGTTGGCAAGGGAGAAATCCTTGCGCTCCAGCATCTTTATATACCTCATCATGTCGGTCTCGCTGTGGTAGCTGTTAAAAGTGCGCTCCTGCATGAAAGATGTGGTGCGGTGGAATTTTTCATCAATGCAGAAACAATCGCATAATGATGTCACCGTAACAGCTTTTTTACCTGCTGCCTCAGCAAAGATCCCGACTATGGCATTGATCTCTTCAAGAGTAGTTACCTCATCCGTGCTAATGAGAGCGCAATTGGCGCACGGGTACCAGAAATTAAATCCTTTTTCAAGCGCAATCTTTTGTATCATGTCAGAAGTGACGCCGGTAACAGCCTGTACCCTGATTGTGTCAAAAAACTGTTCATGCCTTATGGTGTAACCGAGATCCTTCAGTGCCTGTGCAAGCGTGCAGGCTGTCGAAAAGATGTGCATTGCTATCTGCCGGATACCCTCCGGACCGTGGTACTGTGCGTACATGCCTGACATGGTTGCCAGCAGGGCCTGGGCAGTGCATATATTTGACGTGGCTCTCTCGCGTTTTATATGCTGCTCGCGCGTTTGCAGGGCCATGCGCAGAGCCTGGTTGCCATGGACATCGACGGAGACACCGATAATGCGTCCCGGCATGCTGCGCTTCAGTTCATCCCTGGTGGCGAAGAAGCCGGCATGAGGTCCGCCGTAGCTCATCGGCAGACCGAAGCGCTGGTTTGATCCGTAGACAATATCTGCTCCCCACTCACCGGGAGGTGTCAGCAGGGCAAGGCTCATCAGGTCAGCCCCAACGCCCACCAGGGCACCTGCTGAATGTGTTTTTTCAACCAGTTCACGGTAGTCGCGTATCTCACCGGAGGCAGCAGGGTACTGGACCAGCACACCAAAGACCGCGCTGTCAGCCTCAAAATGGGTGTAATCAATGAACTGTATTTCTATTCCCAGCGGCGCGGCACGTGTGATAAGCACATCACGTGTCTGGCTGAAGACAGAATTGTCAACAATGAATCTGTTCGCGCCGGCCTTTACCTTGTCTCTTGACCGGGCGTTGAACATCATTATCATCGCTTCGCCGGCTGCTGTAGCCTCATCAAGGAGTGATGCATTGGCAATCTCCATACCTGTCAGGCCCGTGATCATGGTCTGGAAGTTAAGCAGAGCCTCAAGCCTGCCCTGGGAGATCTCTGCCTGGTAAGGTGTGTATGATGTGTACCATGCAGGGTTCTCAAGCACGTTGCGGATTATCACGGGCGGAACGGCTACACCGTAATAGCCCTGCCCGATAAAGGAGCGGTATTGTTTGTTGAGCTTACCCATGTCCCTGAGATAGGCAGTATATTCATATTCGCTCATTGCAGGCGGCAGGTTTAGCGGTTTCTCCGCCATTATGGATGCCGGGACGGTTTCGCTGATCAACTGATCAACTGATTCAACTCCTATAGTTTTGCACATTTCAGCAACTTCGCTGTCCCGCGGACCGATATGACGGTTAACAAACTGATCGGATATCATATTTTATTTAGTTTATTTTCATGCAACAAGGCTGGGGCGAAATTAGCACAAACCTGCATACAAAAAAAAGCATATTCATCATGATTTACGAGAAAAAAGGATTGCTCCTTATTTCTTCTCCGATAGTTGTCTCCGGACCGTGGCCCGGATAAACGGCTGTTTCAGGAGGCAGTGTGAAAAGTCTGTTCCGGATGTTGTCCAGAAGTTGCTGGTGGTTGCCTCCCGGAAGATCGGAACGTCCTATGCTTCCTGCAAAGAGGGCATCGCCGGTGAAGATAACACCGTTTGCTTTGGAATAAAATGCAACGCCTCCGGATGAATGACCCGGCACCGCAATAACCTCGAGGTCGAGTCCCGCGGACGTTATAATCTGCCCGTCAGACAGGTATCCTGCCGGCTCAGGCGGAGGCTCCATGCTGAGGCCGAACATCAGCGCATGCTTTGGCGAGGTGAAGTGATTGTATTTCTCTCCCTGGTGAAACCATGATCTTAATCCGTACTTCTCAAGCATCATGGCATTGCCGAAAATATGGTCGAGATGGCAGTGCGTATTAAGCAGCAGCACAGGTTCAAGCTTCAGTGAAGTGAGCAGGTCAGCAAGCTTCTTTTCTTCCGTCTTCCCGTAACAGCCGCAGTCGATGACTATGCAAGACGCTTCATCACCGGTAATAATGTATGTATTGACATCTATTGGCGAGAACACCTCTTTGTATATTTTCATCCCTTTACTCTTTTTCACTGCCGTTGGCGATGCCCTTCAGCATGGGCACAAAGACGAAATAGCCGTGTGTGGTAATTTCATAATCATCCTCTCCGCGTCTTGTGTAGAGGGTCATCACCTGCGTATCACGATCGCCGCGCGGTACTACAAGGCGCCCCCCAATGCGGAGCTGCTTCAGTAACCTGTCAGGCACCTCTGCTGTAGCTGCCGTGATGATAATGCCATCATACGGGCCATATTGGGGTTGTCCCTCATAACCGTCGCCAAGGAAAAACTGTATCCTGTAACCCATGGAGCCGAGAAGCGTCTGTGCCTTGCGAAACAGCTCCCTCTGACGCTCGATGGTATAGACCTTTACTCCCATCTCGGCCAGTACGGCCGCCTGGTAGCCTGATCCGGTGCCAATCTCCAGCACATGGTCACGTTTTCCTACATTAAGCAGTATTGTCTGGATTGCGACCGTATATGGCTGTGATATCGTCTGCCCTGCTGCAATGGGAAACGCCTTGTCCTGGTATGCATGTCTCATGAATGCGTCATCCATGAAGATATGACGCGGCACCCTGCCAATGGCCCCCAGAACGTTTTCGTCAGTGATGCCTTTGCTCCGCAGCTCTTCAATAAGCCTCTTCCTCTTTCCTTTGGCCTCAAACGACTCCTCAATCATCACTGCATGATTTTGATCTAAAAATAACAGATATCTTTGCATTACCCTCGCGATTACCGATGAAAAAATTTGCCCGCCGGATTACTGCATCATATATTTTAGCCGATTTTATTGGCTCGGCAATTGCATGGGGCCTTTTTTACCTCTTCCGCAAGTACTTTATTGAGACAAGGTTATACGGCGAGTACTTCAGGATGGAGCTGGGCAACAAGTTCTACCTGGGTATCCTGCTCATACCGCTGTTTTTCCTTGTGGTTTATGCCCTGGCGGGATTTTATTACGATCCTCTTCGAAGATCGAGACTGCTTGAATTCGGCAAATCGTTTGCAGTGACCCTGGCTGCCGTGGTTGCACTCTTTTTTGCCCTGATACTTGATGACGCTGTAGGTCACTACTCAACGTACTATAAATCATTTACGGTACTCTTTCTGCTGGAGTTCATACTCACATGGTTCCCGAGGTTCATCATAACATCGGTGGTATCAGGCAGGATTCACAGGAGGGTGGCTGGGTTCAGAACACTGGTAATAGGCAGCAACGGGAAGGCCCTGAGGCTCATCAACGATATTAAGAATGAAAAGGTGCCGGCAGGCAATATTATCGCCGGATACATCAGCGTCGACGGTTCTGAAGGCAGTCCGCTCGCCGGCGAAGTACCCTGCCTGGGAACAAAGGATGATATCATTAAAGTCACTGAGGAACAGGAAATCGAAGAGATAATCCTTGCTCTTGAGGAAGATGAATATGGCGTTGTGGAAACACTGGTAAACAGCTTATGTTACCGCGATATGCTGGTTAAGGCAGTGCCTTCGATGCGGCAGGTCATTACCGGCCATGTGGAAGCCGGACCTATTTATGCAACACCGCTGCTCAGGGTCTCTTACAGGGAGATGCCCCACTGGCAGTATATGATAAAGGTTGTGCTGGATTATTTGCTGTCTGCCATGGCGCTCATTGTATTATCACCCCTTATAGGTGTGCTTGCGCTGCTCATAAAGATATCAGGCAAAGGACCGGTGATCTTCAGCCAGGAACGCATAGGGCGGCATGGTAAACCTTTTATGATCTACAAGCTCAGATCCATGGAGGATGATGCTGAGCATGACGGACCAAAGCTGGCAGTCAGGGGCGACATTCGCATAACCCGCCTTGGAAGGTTCATGAGGAAACACAGGTTCGACGAGATACCCAATTTCATTAACGTGATAAAAGGGAATATGTCCCTTGTGGGTCCGCGACCGGAACGCAGACACTTCATTGAAAAGATAATTGAAAAGGCACCGTATTACAACAGGGTACTTGCAGTCAAGCCCGGAATCACCTGCTGGGGTCAGGTTAAGCTCGGATATGCATCAGACATTGACAAGATGCTTGAAAGGCTTGATTATGACCTTCTCTACCTCGAGAACGTTTCGCTATATCTTGACATGAAGATAATATTTTATACCATGGGAACGATAATCAGGGGAAGAGGTATCTAAACACGGAATTTCAAATGGCTGTTTCAAAAAACAAAAGAGGGTGTCTCAACTCCATGAGACACCCTCTTTTTTACTGAAATACAATTAGTGAGTTATTGGCTTGGGAGGCAGCAATTTCCTTGCGGCCTCTGTTTCCGGAGTCATTGTTCTAACACCTTTGCCCCCGGTACTGGGAGTTAATGTGGCTATAAACCATTCTCCCAGATAGTCTCCTATGCTCCAGCCATCAGCTGTATATTTTATGTCATAGGTGATTGTTATCACAGGAGTTGCTCCGCAAAGACTCACCTTGCCTGTACCGACAATATTATAGTCGTACGGATCTCCGGCATAAGTGGTTGTAAAGTAAAACTGGTCATCAATTGAGATGGAGCCCAACGCTGTAAAGTCAAATATCACAGGAACAGGGTTTGAAGCAATAACTGGCTCGCCCCACCAATTTTCAATCATATCGACTCCCAATCCGTAGATGTACAGTTTACCACCAGTAAATGTTGCTTCTACATTATCGACAAAATCATACTGATCTATTGCGTCCCAGTTACCTACAAGAGTGGCAGGATCAACAAACCATTCTGCTCTACCAATGGACTTCGACAGTATAAACAGAACTTGCTTTAGTGACACTTGCAAGTACCGTGTAATAGCTATCACACACAAAATCGTTTGTCATAACATTAGCATAAGGAATTGTCTGTGACAGAACGCCTTTCTGACTAAAGCTCAGGTCAATACTTATGTTTAGGGGAGCATTGAAATCACCGGCATCTATGGTTCCGGCAAGGTCAGTTATAATATAGTACTTGCCGTCAGGTAATGAGGAAAGAAATGCATATTCCTCAAATCCGGTGGTGTTGACTATTTTCACAACAGCAAGGTCTTCGTCAACAATCTTCAGCCTCAGATTAGCAGCCTCTGCAGGAGGTACATCCAATCCTATCGCATCCAATACATCAGTTGTCCAGGTCATTCTCACCTTCAGGGGAGCGTTGGGATCAATAATTTCAAAGCTCCAGACTTCGCCTCTCGTGGGTATGTTTTTGGCATCCCAACCAACAACTTTCCAGTAGTACCTGGTTCCAATATTCACGTTAGCAGTATAGGTCTGTGACGTCACGCCTGTTGCCACTAATGCAGGGTCTTCTGAAGGGCCGAAATAAACATCCCATTTCTCAGGATCGCCTTCGGCGTCAGATGATGACCACTTCAGTTCTACTGTATTGCCTGCAGGGGTCAGAAAGGCTCCGTTATCAGGAGCGACCAGTACGGGTCTGGTAAACGCGCCATATTCTACGTATGGTACCGGCTCCCTATCAAGACAGCCCTGGAAAAGGAACATGCCTGAAAGGATCAGTAGCATTACAAAAGTTGATATTATCTTTTTCATATGATAGACTTTTTTATTTCAGGTTAAATTATCTGTTATAAATTCTAATATGGCCCGCTGTAAACGATAGTATCGGTCTCTGCCCTATTAGTCGGTCCTGAACCCCAGTATGCTGAAATATAGAAGGTTCTTTCACTTGGTACATACCTGTTTGGGTAGGTCGTAAGAAGCTTAACAGCAGGATTGATTGGATCCACAAGGGTAATCGTATTAGGTACAGTTGATTCGTTAATGGTTATTAACCAATTTCCTATTCCACCTATACCACCTGCACCGTCACCCCAAATATGAGTGGATGTCCACTCAACGGTGTTTGCACCCGCGGTAGCAAATTTAACTGTGATATTTTTGCGATATCCGCTTAACACAGGATCGCCTTCCCTGATAACATAACCTCTGGCTTTATAGGTGCCTTCCCATTTGTTTGCCACCGGAGTTTGGTAGAGAGCGGTTTTTTTGTTCGCTGCAATAACAACCCCACCTGTGACATTGGTAATTGTCATAGGTACCATATACTGGTTATTCATATTCAGAGTGTCTGCCCGTGGAAGCCTGACATGAACATAAGCATTCCTGTCGCCTGCTTTGATCACCAGAGGCTGGTCTAGTATTTCAGCTCCGGGATACAAGCGGAAACTGGCGTCTTCATCTGCATTATATACTCCCATTGCAGCCTCATCGATAGCGAATGTCACCGATATATCCGAGGTTGGCAATGCGTCAGTGGCAATGTTAACGAGGGCTTTAAATATCTGATCCTCTGCTACTGGCTGAACTACATAAGTATTGAGACCATTGGTCGGGAACTCGGCGTACATTTTCCCTGCGAGGTCGTCTGTCCAATCAATCCCGACGTCATCTTTAAGGCAGGAACTGGTTACAAGCATTACTGCCAGAAAAGATATAGCTAATAATATTTTGTTCTTCATATTTTTCATTTTATTCATTTGAATATTTAGCATGATTAGGGTTACCGGTTCTGCCAGAAAATTTTTGACGTGAACGCGTTAATAGTTCCCACCGCCACGACATTATCATTATTTACGTTGATTTCTGTCTGTGGATATAATAAGCGTACAGGTGGTGTATCATTTTTCTTATCCGGATCTGTTGACCAATGAATAAAATCAGGATAGCCCGACCTTCTGAAGTCGGTCCATATTGGTAACGGGCTGAGTCCGTTCAGAGCACACCATTTCTGAGTAATGATAAGTTGAAGCTTATTAGATGCAGCACCCCAGTTAGTCTCAGGTTTAGTATCATCACCAAGATATGCGGCAGCGGCAGCACTATTTCCGCCGGGGCCTCCCATATAGAGAATTGATTGTGTTACGGCAGTCTCATAAAGAGCTTGCGGATCACCGGTAATATAACCTCTGTATGCGGCTTCTGCCTGCAGGAAGAGACTTTCGAAATCAGTCATTATAACAGCATCCTGATTATACTCCCTGATCAGACCCGGGCCCAATGCTGAAGTAGCAGCCGGAGTTATAGATGGCAGTACAGCGTAATAGTTGCCTCTTGCAATACCGGCATTGTTAGGTGCGAAAAACCTCAAGGCGCGTGGATCATAATTTTCGTTCATGAAATCGCATGCATCCTGGTTAGCACACCAGTAGCTCAAACCATCAGCCTGCTGAGAGTCATCCTGTTTGTAAAAAGTTTCCCAGAACGGATTCATCTTGTCAGCCGATTTTACATAACCCGGATTTGACATTGCACCCTCACCAACTCCCAGAAAGTCAGCAGTGGAATGCGGCTGTGTTGCAAGGGCAGTGGTTATATAACTGTCCCTTCCCGTCATTCCGGACTGATTAACAAGCATTCTGAGCTTAATGGTATTGGCAAATTTCCACCACAGGTTCATGTCGCCTCCAAATACTATATCATCCTGTGCAGACACCTTGGTGGCATCAATAGGAGCATCTGCGATAAGATCCATTGCTGCATCAAGCTGAAGTACCAGATCCTCATATATGGTCTGCTGATCATCGTATGCAGGTTTCAAAATTCCTTCGCCGGTTTTCAAAGCCTGTGAATACGGGATATCACCATAAGTATCCACGAGGAAATGAAATTGATAAGCCTTCATGATCTTGGCTATTGCAGCGAAATAGCATGCCTTCGGATCACTTGAAATCTTCTCAAGATAATCGAAGTTCTGCAGGTTGACATAGGTATTAGCCCAGTTACCCTGGTAATTACTGTTAAGCAGGTTGTACTGCGTAAGGGTTGCACTTGGTGCATAGTTTCCGAATATTGCCATCAAACCGTGCCAAACATAAACAAACTGGAAGTTGAACGGGTTGTTATAAATATCGGCTACCTGGTTAAGTGCTGCCGGAAGCATAAGATTTGCCGGAACAGCAGATGCTGTGTTGGGATTGGTTTCATTGACAGTAAGGAAATCTTCACATGAACTTCCCAGGACCAGCAATAAAGCTAAAATTATAGATAGTTTCTTCATATTTTCTGGTTTTATTACTTAGAAAGTAAGTTTAACACTAAATCCGTATACCCTTGTAGGTGGTGTCTGATACACGTCTGTATAACCTACAGCATTGCTGGTTCCACCCTGGCGGTTGAATTCAGGATCTGTCCACATATTAGTTACCGGCCTGAACATCAGCAGGTTTCTGCCGACAATACCAATCTGTGCTTCTTTAATTGCACCATTGAAAATATTCTGGACAGGTAAACTATAGTTTAGTGATACCTCTCTTAATTTCCAGAATGCGGCACTGGTAACGTAGGTACTGAGTACCTGGTTGATGTCGCCATTATACCAGAATCTCTGCGCAGCTGTTTTGGTAATTACATCCGTGTTTGGCTCAAAAACGCCATCAGAAACTTCAATAACCGAATTCGGGATTACGAAATTCTGGCGTCCGTTCTGTGCGGAGAACCATGAAGTACCAGTAAAGCTAAGATCAGTACCAATCTGGTTAACAATGACGTTACCAGTCCTGTAATCAGCAACTATGTTAAGTGATAATCCTTTCCAGCCCATGTTGCTTGTCAAACCGAGAATGTGGTTTGGGTTACCATGTCCGAATATCTGGAGCTCTGAGTCTTTGATCGGCTGGCCAGTCTCAGCATCAACAATAATATGCCCTTCAGGATCTCTTTGCAGGTCCGTTACTTTTATTGTCGGGAACTGTTCTCCGACAACAGCGTATGAAGCATCTCCGATCGGTAACTCATTCAGCCCTTCAAGGATTGAAATAACTTTGCTTGTATTATATGTATAGGCTACGGTCACATTCCATGCAAAATCACCAAGCTGCAGAAGCGGGGTAAGTGCAAGGTCTGATTCAAGACCTCTTGTCTCAAGCTCACCGGCATTGATATAAGCACTTGCATATCCTGTTGCATAAGAAATCGTTGCAGGTATTGTCTGGTCACTTGTATTCGACTTATATGCATTCACTGCCAGATGGATTCTGTCTTTCAGGAAACTTGATTCAAATCCGATTTCTATTTCCTGAGTGATTTCAGGTTTCAAAAGAGGGTTGCTGAGGGTAGTGCTTAATGAAAAACCTGTAGTACTGCCATACGGGAACCCAGCTCCTACATTGAATGAAGGCAGCGTTGCATACCAGTTATCCAGAGCAATCTGACCAGTCTGTGACCAGCCGCCTCTGATTTTTAAGAAGTTAAGGAAATTACCTTTGAGGCCGGGGATAGCGTCTGTAAGTATTAAGCTTGCATCAACACCCGGATAGAAGAATGAACGGTTCTCCTCTGTTAATCTTGAATCCCAGTCGTTACGTGCCGAGCCATGAATGAATGCCCAGTTCTTATAACCCAGTGTAAGATCAGCAAACAGCCCTATTGCATTACGGTCCCTGTTAAACTGATCAACGCCGGGTTCACCGAGACGGTTGGAGACATTATATAAATAAGGGACAACTATTGAGTTATTGCCAACATATACGTAACTGTATGTATTTGTATATATTGAGTTGCCAAGGATCAGCTTGCTTGTAAAATCACCAAACTTGTTATTAATCTGTGCCAGAAAGTCACCTGTAATTATAAAGGTCTGGTTCAGATATTGATTGGCTACTCCTGCATAAGGTGATCCTGTCGTTTGTCCTCCGGCGCCCCACGGGTCGTTGTCGGCATAGTATGGATCAAATACGCATCCGTTCCTGTAATAATTATGATCATTAGACGAATAAATGACACCTCCCCGATATGAAAGATCAAGCCACTTAAGCGGAGTAATTCCCAGGGTGATTGACCCCAGCAGATCATTTCTCTTATTTTGATTACGGGATTCTTCAATTGCCCAGTAAGGGTTTGGATAATAACCGTTAAAATACCCGTTATGATTTGCGAACTTATTGTTTACGATGTCTTTATAGTTCGTAAGATCAATCTCAGCAGGTGTATTCAGGACATTCCAATAAACAGGTCTCTGCTGGAAATATTCATCGCCAGACACATCAGTATTGGTCTGTGTGAAACCTACGGAATAATCGGCGCGGAACCAGTCTGTTGATCTTGCTCCTGCTACACGGAAACCTGTTCTTCTGTTCTTGTCTTTTGGAACTGTACCCGTTGTACTGACATCCTGTACAGAGATGTAGAAGTTGTTTCTCTCATCTCCAACAGAATATGAAATGTCATTCTGTATGGAATGTCCGGTATCAAAGAATTTCTTTTTCTGATTTGGCACAGCGCTGTAAGGGATCATCTGGTATGAACCGTCTTCAAGAACGCCTCCCAGGATTACCATCTGACCGTTAAATTCAGGTCCCCAGCTCTGGTTCTCATAAGAGGTGTAAGGATCAGTAAAGCGGCCCTCGCCAATCCAGAATGTATATTCTGCAGGATAATTTACAGTATCCTCACCTGAGCCGGCACCAAAACGTTCCTGTAATTTCGGCAGATACGAAATTGTTTCAAAAGTAGTCGTATTGCTTATTCTGATAATCGGTTTAGCACCTGCGCCTCTCCTTGTGCTGATAATCAAAACTCCGTTTGATGCATCATTGCCGTAAAGAGCAGCTGCGCTGGCACCTTTCAGAACGTTCACACTTTCGATATCATTCGGATTTATTGAGTTGAGGTAAGTTGCACTCACAGGAACTCCATCAAGTACAATGAGTGCCTGGTTGCTGGCCAGGAAGTGACGGTTACCTCTCAGTGTGATCCTGGTGTCAGGGTTAACACCGTTGTTGACAGTGTTGATCTGTAATCCTGAGACCTTCCCGGTAAGACCGTTCACCACGTTACTGACACCGCCTTGTGTCAGCTGCTGGTCATCG
The DNA here is from genome assembly GCA_963719235.1 of uncultured Bacteroidales bacterium. Classification (GTDB taxonomy): domain Bacteria; phylum Bacteroidota; class Bacteroidia; order Bacteroidales; family VadinHA17; genus SR-FBR-E99. The sequence goes on along the minus strand of CAVRBS010000024.1, from coordinate 53,754 downwards.
ATCTGAGCCGTTGCCACACCAAGTTCTCTCGCCTGCCTCTTGATACCGTAGGCCGTTACAACAACTTCATCAAGGCCGACGAGCTCAGATTCCATTGCAACATCAATCCGTGCCCTACCCTCTATCTGGACCTCAGTCTTCTTCATTCCGATGAAGCTGAAGACGAGTGTCTCAGCGGTCTGGGGGACAGTCAGAGAATAGTTACCATTTGCATCTGTAAGTGTGCCCACAGTAGTACCTTTTACAGTTACTGAGGCACCAGGTATAGACAAGCCATCCTCCTGACTGGTAACTAAACCTGTAATAGTTCTTGTTTGTGCCATCAAGGCTGAAAAGCCTGTAAACACAAACAGTGCAAGTAACAGTTTTAATCTGTTCATAGATCAGAGTTTTAGTTTAACAATTTAAGTTAGGTTAACATTCTCCCCGGAAAATCAGGATTTGCATGATCCCCTTATTGCCCTGCGTCTCCCGGGAATTGTCAAAAATAATTAATTTTTCTTCTTGGAAGCGGATTTTGAACATTTTTTTGCCAAAACAAATGAAAATTTAAATTACTTCCTTGGAAAAATCTAATTACTAAACTGTTACAGACAAAGTAAAGATGATGAACTCTGATTTTGAAAAACTGAATTCCTGTTCTAAAGGTTTTTCTTAACTTTATTGCCCAACTAAATCATATCTGACATGAAAGCTGCTGTAGTACTGGCCGGATGCGGCGTCTTCGACGGAGCCGAGATTCACGAAGCCGTGATGACATTATATGCAATTGACAGGATTGGAGGCACATACCAGGTCTTTGCACCAAATGTCAAGCAACATCATGTCGTTAATCACATTACGGGGGAGGTTATGAATGAAGCACGAAACGTACTAACCGAAGCTGCACGCATCGCCAGGGGTAAAATAAAAGCCCTGACAGAATACCGGGTGGCTGACTTTGATGCCCTGATCTTCCCTGGAGGGTTTGGCGTTGCAAAAAACCTCTGCACATACGCTGTTGACGGTACTGACTGCCATGTTGACAGGGTGGTGGAAGCGGCTATCCGTGACACTCACAGGGCTGGCAAACCCATCGGAGCCCTATGCATCTCACCGGTCCTTATCACCAGGGTGCTGGGCAATGTTACAGTTACCATCGGTAATGATGCATCCACAGCCTCCGACATAACCGCCATGGGAGGCATACATGAGACTAAACGCCACGGGGAGGTATCAGTCGACAAAAAAAACCGGATTGTCACGGCACCTGCCTATATGCTTAATGCAACCATCACAGAAATAGCTCATGACGCTGAGGAGGTCATTAAAGCATTAAAGGAAATGGTGGAACAGAAGTGATTACAACCTTCCGGCTTCTATCTCTGTTATTACCTGCTCAATAAGATAGTCCTCGCCTGCAGGATCATAGGTCGCCTTGAGATCAGCCCCGAAAATACGTGCAATACTTTGCCAGAAGGTGGCCGAGAACTTACCGCGGTACTGCCTTATCAGATCAAATGAGGTATTTTGGGTTTCCCGTTCTATCAGCTTGATGAGTATCTTGCCCTGAGAGAAGGTGAGTTTCTTCATATCATTCTCGTATTCTTTAAAAATGTCCTTTTCATACTGCTGCAGGAAGTTATTCTGATCCCTCTTATTGGGCATCGTTTCCAGCAGCCTGTTTACACGGCCAACCTCATTCCTGACAATCAGAGCGTAAGGATAGACACGGCGGACATTATATACGAGGCGGGCATGTCTGCGGTAGTTGAATTTTACCCCGCGCGGCATCTTGCCGTAAACGGTGATCTCGTCAAGCTCAACAAGAGGATATGTCTGACCGTCGTAGGTGGCAGTCTTGAGAACATGGTAGATACCCTGAGTTGAATCAGGCGCTGAGATCTCCGGGTCCTGACTATAACCGGCAATACAAAACAGGGAGATCATCAATATGGTAAACAGCCGCTTCATTATTCTCTGCAAATTTAACCAATTGTCGTGCCAAAGGTTCAAATCAGAATAAAACTGACAGGGATCCTTTTCCCTTACCACGGATAAACTAACTTTGCGGTCACATGATTTCCAGGCCTGCAATAGAGGAGCTCGAGGACGGTTCGGCATACGAAAAGGTGCTGACACTTCCTTACGGCGATATTGCACCGTTTGTAATAGGCAGCCTGAAATCCTTCAATCTGCCCATGATGACGGTTTGGGTAGTATTGGCTATTACTGCTTTCCTTACAGTATGGTTCTGGCCGGGTGTCAGATACCCTCCGGAACATCCCCGCATAATAATCGGACTCGCAACGGGATTGTTGGCAGTGCCTGTGCTTCTTATACCTGTCCATGAGGGTCTTCATCTGATACCATTCCGTATGGCAGGTGCAAAAGACATCAGGTACGGCGCCGACCTGAGCCAGGGTATCATTTATGTCACCGCCCACCGTTTCGTGGCTGATCTCAGGCTCTTTTCCCTTGTGGCCTTCACCCCTTTTGTGATAATCACAGCCGGTATTATTGTAACCATGTTTCTCTGTTCTCCCTGGTGGAAATGGGTACTCTCACTCGCGCTTTTCACCCACACCACCATGTGTGCGGGGGATACCGCACTGATAGGATTTATGAGGGGTTTCAGCCACAGTAATGTATATACCTGGGATGACGCTGACAGGAAAGAAGCGTATTTCTATGCCACGAAAACAGCTGGAAAGGATCATTTGTAGTGAGGGTGTCTTAAAAGTTACCTCCTCCCCCTGACGCTTACGGTCAGGGTACTCCTCCTTATTAAGGAGGAGAAAGTTAAAATATTAAAAATCAGACATTTCCCCTCCTTCTTTTAAGGAGGGGTGTCCCGACGCTTCGGTCGGGACGGGGTGGTAAATATACTTTTGATACAACCTCACGAATTAAATTATTTCATTATTTTCATCCCGCGTTAAATAACCTGATGACCTACTTTACCCGCGTCCTGAAAAAATTCCCGAAAGTATTCTGGATATCCAACATCATTGAACTGTTCGAGCGCTGGGGATGGTACGGCTTTTACAGCGGATTCTTCGCCCTATACCTCACATCTGCAAAAGAGGACGGAGCCCTGGGCTTTTCCAATGTGGAGAAGGGGACCATAATGGGCGCCGGGTCGATGATCCTGTACTTTCTTCCTGTAATAACAGGCGCAATAGCTGACAGGGTGGGTTATAAGAAAGTGCTCATTCTCTCTTTTACAACTTATATACTTTCATTTTTCATGCTCAGCAGGTTCGAGACCTTCGGGGCAATATTTGCGGCTTTCATCCTGCTTGCCGTCGCCGGAGCACTCTTTAAACCTATCATATCCGGTACTGTTGCAAGGGTGACCAATAAAGAAACTGCTTCCCTGGGCTTCGGAATTTTTTACATGATGGTAAATGTCGGAGGTTTTATCGGACCCTTTGTCGCCAGCATGCTGTATAAAAACAGCTGGGATATGGTCATTTACGTATCCATTGCAGCCATGACCATAAATTATCTCCTGGTGTTGTTTGTTTATAAAGAGCCTGCAGTGGAGGTGACTGACAAGACATTCCTGCAGAATATAGGCATTGCATTTAAAAACATTGGTGTCACCCTGACCGACTGGCGGTACCTGATGTTCCTTTTCATCATCGGCATATTCTGGACAGCCTATAACCAGCTTTATTATTCTTTCCCGGTCTTTCTTGATGCCTGGGTCAACCTTGACAGGTTATCACTGACGCTCGGGCTGGAGCCGGGTACGATCAAAACGGTGACCATTTCAAGCCTGGCATCGTTCTATATAATACTCTTCCAGCTGATAATATCATCAATAACAACCAGGTTCAGGCCGCTGAACTCCATCATGACCGGTATCTTCATCCTTGCCTTCGGCCTTGCCATGATGTTCGCGAACCTGAATCCATGGCTTATAGTACTGGGCATGCTGATCTTCAGCATCGGCGAGATGGCTTCATCACCCAAAGTACAGGAGTACCTGGGCGGCATAGCACCTTCAGACAGGAAGGCTCTCTATATGGGCACCGCATTCCTGCCGATAGCCCTTGGGCACCTGGGAGCCGGCCTGATATCAGGGAAACCGTTCGAGGTAATGGCTGACAAGCTTTTCCTGCTGAAGAGAGCAGTTGCAGAAAGGGGATTTGATATCCCGGAGATTTCCGGCACCTTCACCCAGACTGATTATTTCGCAAGGGCACAGGAACTGTTCGGAATGGATTCGCAACAACTTACCCGTTACCTGTGGGACACGTATAATCCTTCAAGGATATGGGTACTGTTTGCGGCAATTGCAATATTGGCAAGTGTGCTGCTATTTGTATACGATAGATTTGTGCTTAAAGGCAGAGAAGTGAATCGGGAAGGCAGTAGAGGGCCGAGCGTTTGAAAATTGCCCGGTGGGCAATTTTAGCGAAGGCGCCTGTTTGCAGGGGAGGCAGTAGGCAGTAGGCAGTAGTGAATTTTGACTGCATGACCGCAAGACCGCAAGACGGAGCGAAGTGACAGACAGCGGAGCGAAACGATAATGGAAAACCGACAACAAAACCAAACAATATGAAACTAAGAACAATCTTAATCACAATCCTACTTCTGGCCACGGTGGCACTGACCGCACAGAGACGGGTGCTGAACATGCCGGATATCCCGGGATATGTAACTCTGAAATGTGATTTTCATTCCCACACTGTCTTTTCTGACGGCAACGTCTGGCCAACACAGAGAGTCGGGGAAGCATGGAGAGACGGACTTGACGCTCTTTCCATCACTGATCATTTGGAATATCAGCCACATAAGGACTTTATCTCTCCTGATCACAACGCCGCATGGAAGATTACCAAAGCTTTGGCAGAAGATTATAACCTTATCCTGGTGCATGGAGCCGAGATAACCCGCAGCATGCCTCCCGGACACCTTAACGCACTTTTCATTCAGGATGCGGACTCACTCGACAAGCCGGACTTTATGCAGGTCATTGAGGCTGCAGTAAAGCAGGGTGCATTCATCCAGTATAACCACCCGGGATGGACGTCTCAGCAACCCGACGGCATACCCAGACTGTATCCTGTTCACCTGGAGCTCATCGCTAAGGGCTGGCTGCACGGAATAGAATATTTCAATGAATATGAAACCTACCGGAATGCAACTGTGATGGAAATGTGCCGCGAGCATAAGCTGGCAGTAATGGGTAACAGTGACGTCCACGGTGTAATCAGCGAAACATATATGGAACCCGAGCACACCCACAGGCCGGTTACCCTTGTATTTGCCAAAGAACGTACCATGGAATCGCTCCGCGAAGCGATGTTCGCAGGGCGCACTGCCGTTTGGCACGGCAACTCCCTCGCAGGCTTCGAGCAGTTCACCGGCCCGCTGTTCAGAGCTGCTGTCAAAGCAAGTGTACCCTATAAAGATGATGGAAAGGCTATCTTTTTTGAGATATGGAATCACTCTGATCTGCCTATGCAGCTGACGGGTGGTCCCGAGGGTGCCCCTGCAAACCTGACACTGCCTGCCAATAAGGGTGTGAGGGTTAAAGCTGACAGGCGTTACCTTGAACAGCCTCTTACATATAATGTCAGTAATATCACTACAGGAAGCGGCACAGTACTCAGGGCCGAAATAGCTGTTCCATTAAAATAATCCGGTCAGGGCCTCTCTTACTTCGACCTCTTTACAGGTACGATTCTGAATGAGTATTCATACCTGGCATCACGCAGACAATATTTTTCATGCGTGCGGGCACCCCATGAATCATCTCCGCCGACACCCATCTGGCCATAATCAATATTAACACATACCAGGTCACGCGGACTGACATCGTCAATATGGGTGTTAACAAGTTTTGCATCAGGCCTGTAGCCTGAGAGGTTGCCCGGCGATTCAAAATCGTCATGCAGGTAGTTCATTGCCGCAAAGCTGAAGACAGGCCTGCCTTCAAAGCGAAGCCCGATACCCGTGTTGTCGGTAATCGTCAGCCACCTTGTATCTGTCCTGTAACCGTTCTCCTGCGGCCTGACGTACGGCACATACTGCTCAGCCACTGAGCTCTCATACATTCCGACAAAAGCCGAAGTCTTACGGTCAGCTGTAATTCTCGTGAGGACCCCTGCCGTACCATGCCAGGTCAGTAAACCTGTCGGGCATTGTCATCTGCATCCCCACACGGGGGATCTCTTCGAGCTTCAGGTCAGTTTTGGTGAGGCTGAATGATACATCTACTGCCCCGTCACCATGAATAAGGTATGCCGTCACCAGCGATGCAATTCTTCTGTTGTCGCGTCCCGGAATATCGAAGGTGAAACGTACCCCGGCGCTGTTCATGCCGGGCTGACTGATCTGCGCCGATTTCAGAACTGCTTTTTGGCCCGCCTCTTTCCAGTCGGCATTTCTCTTCTCCATACCGTTACCATAATCGTTGTCTGTTGGCGCTCTCCAGAAATCAGGACGCGGACCTGACCGGAGGAATTCCTGACCATCTGCCCTGAATGATTTCATAACCCCGGCAGACATATCAAAGACAACGGCAAAATCTTCTCCGGCTACCGTAAGATCTGTCCCTTCGGTCTGAATGTTTACCAGCGCGAGGTTATCGGCTCCGGTTGCAGATGCTTCAGCATGGAAAGGCAGGAGTATCTGTTCGGAAGCATACTGATGATCCTGGGGTACAATGCCCCACTCATCAGCCCTCGAGACATACAGGTTCAGATAGTATTCCACACCCGGCTCCGGGGTTATGGTACCGAATGGTATCTCTTCCGTTGTTGATTTTCCGGGATCAAGGTCAATCTGGCCCAGGTGACCGGAGTTATAGAGTATGCCATCAGCCAGCACCTCCCAGTTAATGTTAAACAACGACAGGTTTGTAAAGTCATATTTATTTGTAATTGTCACCAGCCCCTTTGTCATGTCATCCGGATTGAATTTCACGTACTGATATACTTTCTTGACCTCGTCAAGCGCAGGGTGCGGTGTGCGGTCAGGGCCGACAAGACCGTTGCAGCAGAAGTTGCCGTCACTGGGCGCTCCCACCTCTCCATAATCACCTCCGTAAGCATAATACTCCTCCCCGTCCTCATTTGTCTCAAGCATACCCTGGTCAACCCAGTCCCAGATGAATCCGCCCTGAAGGATATCGTATTTTTCTATCACGTCCCAGTAATCCTGCAGGTTACCTGTGCTGTTACCCATTGAGTGAGCATATTCACACATTATTAAAGGCCTGTCATATCCGGATTTGCCGGCATTTTGCGCATACAGTTCCAGTTCTTCTATAGCGGGGTACATCGGGCACCATATATCAGTGTGTCTCTCAGGTGAGCTGGTTTCCTTCTCTGCCCTCTCATACTGTACCGGGCGGGTTTTATCTCTTTCCTTGATCCATTTATAAGTCGATACAAAGTTTTGTCCGTCACCAGCCTCATTACCAAGCGACCATATTATTACTGATGGGTGGTTCTTATCACGTTCCACCATTCTGACCGTGCGAAGCATGTGCTGATCAAGCCATTCAGGCTTGTCAGCCAGGGTCTGGTCCTTGTCATAACCTATGCCGTGCGATTCGATATTGGCCTCATTAATTAGATAGAGTCCGTACTGGTCACACAGTTCATAGAAGCGTTCTGGCTGAGGATAGTGTGATGTCCGCACAGCATTAATATTGTGCATTTTCATCAGCCTGATATCTTTCAGCATGGTTGTTTCGTCAATGGTGTGTCCGGTCACCGGATCGTGCTCATGCATGTTGGTGCCCTTCAGAAGCACAGCTTTGCCGTTTATCAGGAACTGTGTACCCTTTACCTCAGATGTCCGAAATCCTATCCGGCTGCTTACGCTCTCCAGCACTCTTCCCCTGCTGTCAGCAAGAGTCAGCACCAGGGTGTAAAGCGAAGGTGATTCAGCCGACCATGGATTTACATTTGGTAATTCTGTGCTGAGATTCAGCAGCGCCGTTCCGTCAACGGCATCAGCATCTCTTATTTCGCCAAGAATCTTAGTGGCGCCATCATACAGCCCAGCCTCAAGGCGAAGATCCGCAGGTCTTTTTCCGGCATTGGCCAGTTCAATGGCAAGATCGAGGTGGCCGTCAGTATAATTATTCACCAGGGTAGCTCTTGAAAAAAAATCGCGAATATAAGTTGTCGGCCTTGCATGCAGCCACACTGAGCGCTGAATACCGCTTAACCTGAAAAAATCCTGTCCTTCAAGATAGCTGCCGTCACTGTATCTGTATACCTCAACGGAAACGGTATTCTTTCCCCTCTTGAGAAAAGGTGTGATATTAAACTCTGCAGTCGTCTTGCTGTCTTCACTGTAACCAACCTGTTCGCCGTTGACCCATACATAAAATGCAGAGCTGACACCGTCAAAGGTCAGGAAAATTTCCTTCTTCTTCCATCCGGATGGCAGAATGAATGAACGCTTATATGAACCTACCGGATTATCAGAATGGTCAATAAAAGGAGGATTCATCTTAAATGAGTAACCTATATTGACGTAATATGGAATGCCATAACCCTCACGTTCCCAGGTGGAAGGCACCTCGATATCTGCCCATGAACGGATATCATAGTCATCCTTGAAAAACCAGTATGGACGTTCTGCCGGTGTGTTGGCAAAGCTGAATTTCCAGATACCGTCAAGTGACATCACATTTTCCGATTCCCTCCATCCTGAATTGCGGTTAGCAGAATTGTCAGGGAAACTGACCATTGTGGCATGCGGTTTCTCAGTATTGATGGTGTTCACCGCCAGGTTTTCCCAGTCGGGAAGGTCTTTCTCCTGCCACCCGGCATTGCTGTAGTCCTGGTAACTTTTGCAGGCACCGGGGAGAAGCATGGCTGTTGCTATGACAATGAGAGATGCCCTCATGGTTCAGTCATTTTAGGTACTCACCAAAATTAAGAATAAAAAAGCACATATCGCTCTGTTACAATACTCAGAGCAGATCCTGTGGAGAGTTTATATTTGTAAACGCCTTTAAGGTTTTTTCATTCCTGGGAAGATCATAATACCTGACCTGTAAACGTTTTAAGAATGCCCTGACAGCCGGATCTTGACCAGCTCTCAGGTAGGATTCAAGATAAGGATGAAGACTGCATCTGTAAATGGCGTGCAGCGGTTCAATCGATTTATCAATTCTCGGTATCAGAACATCAGCGGGCGCCTTCAGCGAGGCAGTTGCCTGATCCGTTATCATTTCCTCAGACAGCCATGGCATGTCACCTCCGAAGACAAAGAGCCATGATGCCGACGATGCTTTCATTGCTGCCTCGATGCCTGCCAGGGGTCCCATACCCGGGAAGTTATCAGCAACTGTTATGGTGCCTGCCGGCGATTCATTATCCGGTGGCCATCCTGCCAGGATGATTTCACGGAACAACGGTTTCAGGAGGCTGACAGTACGCGTAATTATCTGTATTCCGTCAATCTCGATCAGGGATTTGTTGATACCGCCGAAACGTGATCCTTTACCTCCGGAAAGAACAGCAGCCGATATGTCGGGGAAAACTGTTTTCAGAATAATCCGCTTATCTGGCCCTTATCATCAATGTCAATCTTCTCTGCGGATGGCACCGGTGGCAGTCCGGGCATACGCATTATCGAGCCGGCAATGGGAACGATGAATCCTGCACCGGATGAAAGCTCGATTTTACGTATCCGGATAGTGAAATCGCGCGGCCGGTTGCGTCTTGTCTGGTCGTCAGAGAGAGACTTTTGCGTCTTGGCAATGCATACTGCCAGGTCATCGAAGCCCAGCTCGCTGATTTTTTTCAATTGTTCCTTTGCTTCGAGAGTATATTCAACGTTGCGTGCACCGTACATCAATGTAGCTATGGTCTCGATCTTTTTCTCGAGAGGCCATGACATGGCGTACAGCGGTGTGAAGCAATCAGTGCATGCGTCAGTTGCCTCTATCACTGCCCCGGCCAGCTCCACAGCCCCTTTGCCGCCATCAGCCCATGCAGTGTTGACCGCAACGCGTACATTGTGCTCCTCGCAGTATGTTTTCACAAGAGCGATCTCGGCATCGGTGTCGGTGTCAAAACGGTTTATTGCAACCACGGGCCTGAAGCCGTAATAATGCATGTTTTCGATATGCTTGTCAAGGTTCTCGAAGCCCTTGCCCAGAGCATCGGTATTTTCCCTGGCAAGATCAGCAAGCTTCACACCGCCGTGATACTTCAGCGCCCTCACGGTCGCTACTATTACGACAGCGTTAGTCTTCAGCTTGCCTACCTGCGACTTGATATTGAAAAATTTCTCGGCACCCAGCTCGCTGGCAAAACCGGCTTCGGTAACTACATAATCGCTCAATGTCATGCCCATGCGGGTTGCCAGTATGGAGTTGGTACCCTGGGCAATGTTTGCAAACGGACCTCCGTGAATTATCGCCGGGGTGCCTTCAAGAGTCTGCACCAGGTTTGGCTTTATTGCGTCTTTTAACAGTGCGGCCATTGCTCCCTGGGCTTTGAGATCACGGGCGAAGACAGGTTTGCCGGCATAAGTGTAACCGATAAAGATATTGCCCAGGCGGGCCTTGAGATCATTGATACCCGCTGCCAGGCAAAGGATTGCCATGACCTCAGAGGCAGCGGTAATATCAAATCCCGATTCCCTTGGCACACCCTGTGCCGTGCCACCGAGGCCTATGACTACATCCCTCAGGGCACGGTCGTTCATGTCCATAACCCTCTTCCAGGCAATGGTTCTCGGGTCAATCCCAAGATTGCTCTCAGAAGCCTGTATATTATTGTCAATCATTGCAGAAAGGAGATTATGAGCTTTCTCAACGGCAGATAGGTCACCGGTAAAGTGAAGGTTAATATCTTCCATGGGTATCACCTGCGAGTAACCGCCGCCGGCAGCGCCTCCCTTAATTCCGAAAACAGGCCCCAGGGAGGGCTCACGAAGAACCACGGTGGTTTTTTTACCGAGAAGATTCAGCCCCTGGGCCAGGCCTATCGATGTTGTAGTCTTACCCTCACCGGCAGGGGTCGGAGTGATTGCAGTCACAAGGATAAGCTTTGCTTTTGCTGCTTTCTTTTCATCAATCAGTGAGAGAGGCAGCTTGGCCTTGTATTTCCCGTAAAGCTCAAGGTCGTCCTCTTTGAGCCCAAGCTTGCCAGCCACTTCGACTATAGGCCTTATTACGGCACTTTGTGCAATCTCAATGTCTGTTTTCATCAGATTTTTCTTTGGGATAAAAATAAGATATATTTATTTCTTCACAATATCTCCCTGTAATCCGGCTGCCTCTCCATCCGCATGCGCCACGCCTGAGGATATCCGTTGTTGATACGGTTTCCAAGGTTGTTCACGAATCCCAGTGGCACGCCACGATAACGAATGAGTATCCTCCCCCGGGCCATACCCTCAATGCGGAATTGTTCGAGACGGATAAATGCCACAGCCTCATCATAACTTGCATCGTATACCGGCCATGCTCCCTCCTTCTGCTTTACCGACATCGCCAGGTCATGCGCCGGAATAAAACTGTCATTCTTGGTTTCACCGATCATGGTGCCCGACTTGATGACTGTAAGCCTGTCGTCAATATAACTGAAAACATTCCGGTCAGTGGCCAGTGCAATGATCCTGTTTCCTAACATGATCAGCCTGTCACTGTCAGCAGCAAGCATCTGCCCGGCCAGACCCGAGGTTTTTGCTGACGGTTTCTGGCCGAAAATCCTGATCTTCAGATGACCGTCACTTTTACCCTCTGTTTTTCGAAGAACAGCGATGAAAAATCCGTCACCCTCAACCTTGCCTGGGTGGAAAGCATAACCTTCCGTCCCGGCATAACGGACAGGCTCAATACCGGTACTGCCTCCGGCGTCAATTCCAACCGGTTCTGATGCCGTGCTTTCCCTGAACCATGAAATGTTCTCCTCATTCTCGGCAGGATTAAAGGTGCATGTCGAATAGATGAGTATGCCTCCGGGTTTGAGGGCAGGCCATGCCTCCATCACAATTCTCCGCTGCCGCTCGCTGCAGAGCCTGGCATTCTGCAGAGACCACTCATTTACGGCTGTCAGGTTCCGGAACATCCCCTCACCTGAGCATGGCGCATCTGCAACTATTACATCGAAGAACGACGGAAGCAAGGCAAATGCTGCAGGATCATTCTGCGTGACAACAGTATTGCCAAGTCCCCATTTGGTTATGTTCTCAGCCAAAACCGCCGCCCGTGCCCGGATTACCTCATTGGCTACAAGGAATCCCTTGTCGGAAATCAGGGCTGAAAGGTGAGTGCTCTTGCCCCCGGGAGCTCCACAGAGATCAAGCACACGAAGCTCTTTCATTCCGGCAGTCACCTGTCTGAAGACCTCCCCGGTGAACATACTGGATGCTTCCTGAGGATAATACACCCCTGCATGAAACAGCGGATCAGGCGTAAAAAGAGGTTTAACCGGAAGATAATAACCCTGAGGCTCCCACGGTACCTTCTTATAACCGCTGACGGGGTGAGCCCATTTATACGGATTAACTCTCACGGAGACCGGGGAAGGCTTCCCCAGCGCTTCCGTCAGCCCCTTTGCATCAATATAATCCTGATGGCTGATTCGTTTAAGAAAATCCTCCGGAAGCATGTTTTTCTGTTTGCCGGCAAAGATAACCATTGAAGCCAGACAACGATAAAAGGTAAAACTTATTCAGTAAGTCTTGATTCTTTGCCCGTAAGTCTGATCCTGCTGCTCACCACCTGCGTGAACTGCTGGTCTGATGTTCCCGTCAATAAGGGTTGCTTACCTCCGGCAGCAACTGTGAACCAGCCCGGTTCAATGACCCGGATATCGCTTTTGTTAATCATTGAAAACTGTTCAGCTTTCAGTATAAATTCCACGGTTTTGCTCTCACCGGCATTAAGATGCACGCGTTTGAATCCTTCAAGCTGTCTCAGCGGCCTCGGTGTGGAGGCCTTTTCATCGGTAATGTAAAGCTGCACCACTTCATCGCCTGCCATTTTTCCGGTATTGGTCACCCTGACGCTTACTCTGCGCATCATTCCGGCAACAATCTTTTCCGGAAGCGTCAGATCTGAATAGCTGAATGTTGTATAGCTGAGGCCATAACCAAACGGGTAGAGCGGTGTGCCTGAGAAATACCTGTACGTCCGGTTTTCCATATCATAATCCTCAAACGGAGGCAGCTGATCCACAGAGGAATAGTATGTGACCGGAAGCCGTCCGGCAGGATTATAGTCACCGAATATCACATCTGCAACAGCGCTTCCGCCCTCCACGCCCGGATAACCGGCAAGCAGAACCGCTGCCGCTTTTTCATGTGCCTGCAGTGATGCAACGGGACCGCCGTTCATGAGAACCACAATCACAGGCTTGCCGGTGCTGATCATCGCCGTCAGCAGCTCTTCCTGGACGGCTGGCAGGCTGAGACTGGTTCGGTCTCCGCCTTCAAACCCTTCAATCTTATCCCCATCTCCTCACCCTCCAGGCGCTGGTGAGAGGCCCAGCACAAGGATGACTGCATCGGCCCGTGATGCGTTTGCCACAGCATCTTCGTACAAGATTTTCACGCGGCATAGCCCACAGGAGTTTCATATCTGCATCACCGCTGTAGTTCCTGTAAAACATTTCTATCCTGTACTTTTCTCCTGCCTTAAGTTCAACGGGTACCCCCTTGTGGAAGCCGTGATGCTCATCGCGGAATGACAACAGTGTATCTCCATTCAGTTTCATTTCATAAGCCGATGAAGCCCAGGTTCCAAGGTGATATGTCCCGCTTACCGGCGGTACGAGGTCAGTCACCCAGTGAATGCCGAAGTCATTGGCAGGCATCAGCTGGTGGGGTAAATCATTGTCCCAGTAAAAATCGATTTCATCATCAACCCGGGTAAAGAGCGGCTCTCCTTTCATTTCACGGTTGTCGTAATACTCACCGACGAGCTCCCTGTTGCCCGTCAGGCGTTCGGAAATAGCAGTGAGGGCACCGGGACAAGATTATGAACTCCCGGAGCCAAGTCACAACCCTCGGCATATATCACCTCTGTGCATGAGGCAGCCTTGGCTGTGATGCCGTCAAGAACCGTCACAGGGTCTTTCGGAATGCCGTTATAATTACCAACCAGCGCTTCCCAGTTGTCGGCGTTGGGCCGATTACAGCGATTGTCTTTAATTTCACTTTCAGGGGAAGTATCCGATTGCTCATTCTTCAAGAAGCACTATCAATTCTCGGGCCGCCTGCCTTGCAAGTGACCTGTTGTAGTCCGAGCAATTTGCTGTGTAAGGGATCTGAGCATATTCCACAATTGAATCAGGGTCGAACATACCAAGTTTAAACCGTGCCGTCATTACTCTTTGACTGCCCTGTCTATCTCGGCTTCAGTTATCAGTCCGCGTTCCACAGATTCCATCAGGTGATTATAATCAACACCGCACTCAAGGTCGGTGCCAGCCCTGACAGCCTGTGCAGCTGCCTCGGCAGGATCCTTTGCATATCCCTGGAAAGTGTAAAAGTCAGACACAGCCCAGCAGTCGGAAACGATATATCCGTCAAATCCCCATTCGTTTCTGAGGATGCCGTACAGTTCATCACTGGCGCATGCCGGGTGTCCGCGGAACTGGTTATAGGCTCCCATTACTGAATAGACCTTGCCCTCTTTCACCAGGGTGCGGAAGGCGGGCAGGTAAGTCTCGCGCAGGTCACGCTCGCTGATCTCTGCATTGAACTCATGCCTGAGCGGCTCCGGGCCTGAATGCACCGCATAGTGTTTTGCCGTGGCTACCGTTTTCAGGTACTTCGGGTCTGAGCCCTGCATCCCCTGACAAACTGCAGTCCCATGCGCCCGGTCAGGTAAGGATCCTCGCCGTAGGTCTCATGCCCCCTGCCCCAACGCGGGTCACGGAAGATATTGATGTTCGGCGACCAGAAAGTCAGACCGTGATAGATGCCATGATCTCCGCGCCTGATGAACTCGTGGTACTTTGCTCTTGCCTCATCGGAGATAGCATTGGCGACATCAAGCATCAGCTCCTCATCCCAGCTGTTGGCAATGGTGATCGACTGGGGGAAGACGGTGGCATAACCGGCGCGGGCTACGCCGTGCAGCGCTTCGTTCCACCAGTTATACTCAGGCACGCCCAGACGCGGAATGGCCGGCGCTGTATAAAGTAGCTGGGCAGCCTTTCTCCTCAAGGGTCATGCGGCTGACAAGATCATTTACCCGATCTTCAAAGGCAAGACCAGTGTTCAGATATGCTGGTTCCTGTGCGCAGATCATCAGTGTGACGGACAAAATACCGAGTGTTGATAACAATCTTTTCATACAAATTTGATACTATATGGTCTGAAGCTAAAGTTAGGATTTATTACCTTTGGAAAGAACCTTAATTTATAAATCAGTAATCAAATGGTTTCATTGATATGAGCAACAGAAGAGATTTTGTGAAAGACAAGCGCCATTGCTGCCGCAGGCATTGCAGGCCTTGGATCAATGCCAGGAGCTTACGGCATGTACAGCAGAAAAGTCAGCCCGTCAGACAGGGTAAGGGTAGCCCTTATCGGAGGACGGAACATGGGGTGGTCAAACCTCGAGACATTCCTTAAATTCCCTCAGGTACAATGTGTTTCGATCTGCGATATTGATGACGAATGGCTTTACAAAAGAGCCTCTGATGTCGAAAAAATCGTCGGGAAAAAGCCTCAGCAGCTAGAAAAAGACTGGCGTAAGGTGATGGATAACCGGGATGTTGACGCGGTGATAGTCGCCACGCCTGACCACTGGCACTGCCTGCAGGCGATTGCAGCTATGGAGGCGGGAAAGGATGTCTATTGCGAGAAGCCGCTGGCCAATTCCATTGCTGAGTGTAATGCAATGGTAAACGCAGCAAGAAAACATAACCGGGTCGTCCAGACAGGACAATGGCAGCGCAGCGATCCGCACTGGCAGGACGCCGTGGCATTTATTCACTCCGGCAAGCTTGGCCGTATCAGAACCGTCAAGGTATGGGCTTACATGATATGGAAAAAAACTCTTCCCGTTCAGCCAGACGGTCCCGTTCCACCGGGTGTTGATTACGAGATGTGGCTCGGACCGGCAAAACACCGTCCATTTAACCCGAACCGCTTCCATTATAATTTCAGATACTTCTGGGACTATGCAGGCGGACTGATGTCTGACTGGGGTGTCCATCTCCTTGATTATGCAATGCTCGGTATGAAGGCTGACCTGCCAAAAGAGATCTACACCGCAGGAGGTAAGTTTGCTTATCCCACCGATGCCATGGAGACGCCTGACACGCTACTGGTGTCTTATGTCTATGATGACTTCACCATCAGCTGGGATCATGCCTGCGGTGTGAAAGACGGGCCTTACGGACGTGAACACGGACTGGCGTTTATAGGTGAGAACGGCACCCTGGTGCTCGACCGTAACGGTTGGGAGGTTATTCCTGAGGTTGATTCGGCTCCGCGCATGGAGGCTGTGCCCGTGCAGAAAAAATCAGAGATAGTTGAGGGTCAGGCTGTTGCTGGAGGAGGACTTGCTGCTCATGTGGCGAACTTCCTCGAGTGCATGAATACACGCAACCTTCCAAACGCTGATGTGGCCATAGGAGCAAAAGTGGCCACGATGACACACCTGGCAAATGTCTCGTGCAGGCTTGGAAAACCGCTTGCATGGGATAATGCCGCCGGCAAATTCAGACAGGAAGATGCCAATGCCCTCATCAAACCATATTACGATCCACCCTGGAAATTCCCCGAATACTAACTTAAACACCATTTCTTATGAAACTGAAATTCATTATCCTCTTTGCTGGCTTTGATGATAACAGCTGCCGGATGCCAGAAAAGCGACTGGCAGACACTATTTAACGGCAATAATTTTAACGGATTTGTGCAGCTGGGCGGACAGGCTCAGTATGTCGTGGAAAACGGTGAGATGGTGGGAATATCCACGCCTGACACGCCCAACAGTTTCATGTGCACCGCGGAAGAGTACTCCGATTTTATTCTTGAGTTCGAAGTCAGGGTCGATACCCTTCTCAACTCCGGTGTCCAGATCAGGAGCCACAGCAAAGACGCTGACGGGCAAAGTCTTAGTTTATGGGTACCAGGTTGAGATTGATCCCACCGACAGGGGCTGGAGCGGAGGCATATATGACGAGGCACGCAGAGGGTGGCTGTACCCGGTCACGCCCAACAACCCGGCTGCCGTGAAAGCATTCGACAGATACGGATGGAATAAATACCATGTGGAAGCTATCGGCAACAGAATCAGAACATGGGTCAACGGTATTCCTGTTGCAGACCTGGTTGATGATGCCGACAGCTCAGGTTTCATCGGCTTCCAGGTGCATGCCGTGGCTGAAAAACTGGCCGGCACCCAGGGTAAGGTGGAAGAATATAAGGATAGTGACGGAGAACCTTGAAAATTATATGATCACTGATTCTCCGGAGATCTACCAGGCGAACTTCATTCCCAACACACTCACTGAAAAAGAGGTGAGCGACGGATGGAAGCTGCTGTTTGACGGCACCACCTCTGCAGGCTGGCGGGGCGCTCATAAAGATGCATTTCCCGAATCGGGCTGGGTGATCGAAAACGGTTATCTGAAAGTTCTTGCCTCGGGCGGTGCCGAATCAAAAGGCGGCGGTGACATCGTGACAGTGGATGAATATGGCAATTTTGACCTGTTCTTTGAATTCATGATCACCGAGGGAGCCAACAGCGGCGTCAAATACTTCGTAACGGAAGACTATGCCTCAACAGGTTCGGCAATCGGACTCGAATACCAGGTCCTTGACGATCAGCGGCATCCTGATGCAAAAATGGGGCGCGACGGCAACAGGACAGTGGCCTCGCTCTATGATCTGATACCTGCCGCCAACAAGCGGTTCAACGGGGTGGGCCAATGGAACGCCGGACATATAGTTTCACTCAACGGCCATGTTGAACACTGGCTGAACGGGTTCAGGGTGCTTGAATATGAAAGGGGCAGCGAAGAATACCGCAAGCTTGTCAGCGAAAGCAAATATAATATCTACCCCGGATTCGGTGAAGCAGAAAAAGGACACATCCTGCTGCAGGATCACGGAAACGAGGTATGTTTCCGCAGCATCAAGATACGGGAGCTTTGAAGCAGTATTCAGGTAGTAGGCAGTAGCCAGTAGGCAATAGGCAATAGTGAAGAACTAGTATTCAGTCACTTAGACTGTACAAGTACATGACTGCAGAACCGCATTACGGAGCGCAGCGACAGACCTTCAGACCTGCTATCTGACCGAGAACCGAAAGGTGGTGCTTGACAGGAATGGTTCTTCCGGGGTCAGAATGACTGACGGGAAGGCCGCCTGGTTGGGACTGTCAGGAAAATGCTGCGTCTCGAGGCAGAAGCCCGAACGGTAATTATAGACCTTGCCTCCGTGGCCGGTCTGTGTGCCGTTAAGGAAATTACCGGTGTAAAGCTGTACCCCGGGCTGATCTGTGAGAACCTCCAGTACCCTGCCAGTAGACGGATCGTAAACCATTGCATCCACCTCTTCGGCATTGTCAAGTACAAAGTTATGGTCATAACCGCCTCCGAGCTTAAGCTGGTCGTAGTCCTCCCCGATCCTCTCGCCTATCAGGTGCGGGGTGCGGAAATCAAAAGGAGTACCCTCGACAGGCCTGATCTCACCGGTGGGAATAAGAGTTGAATCAACCGGGGTAAAGGAAGAAGCTTTGATGACTGCCTCATGGTCAAGGATATCGCCCACACCTGCACCGTGCAGATTGAAGTAGGCATGGTTGGTAATGTTTACTACCGTTTTCTTATCAGTAGTGACCTTGTAATCCATTATGATCTCATCATTGTCGGTCCATGTATAGACCACCTCGGCAACGACATTGCCCGGAAAACCCTCTTCCATATCAGGCTTGTTGTAGGTGAACCTTATGGCAGGGAAATCAGTGTTTTTCAGCACCTGTGCATCCCACACGCGGCTGTGCCATCCGGTCGGGCCTCCGTGAAGCGCATTGGGAGCATTGTTGATAGCAAGAGTATAATCGACGCCATCAAGCGTGAACTTTCCCTTTGCAATCCGGTTAGCATACTGACCGACTACTTTTCCAAAATAAGGATCACCGCTGACATATCCGTCAAAATTGTCATAACCGAGAGTGACATTCTCCTTCCTGCCGTTGCGGTCAGGGACAATGATCTCAACAATCACGGCTCCGTAATTTGAGAGTTTAAGCACATCGCCCTTCTTATTGGTAAGGGTGTAAAGGGAGACATCCTTCCCGTCGAAGGAACCGAAGCTTTGAGTAGTGACCATTTCTTTTGTTTTATTGTTACCGCATGAGATCATGCCGAGCATTACCAGCGCTAATGCAGCACTGAAAAAAAGTTTATGTCTTTGCATTTTTATTTTTTTTTAAAATTAATAGTTTTAAAGACACATATTGGGATAAAATTAAAAGATCTGTATTCCTCCACCAGGGTTATTTCACTTCAAGAACAATGATTGATTTGGGAGGCACATCCAGACTGACAATATTCTTCTTTATCTTCAGCGTCGGTGAAGACAGCAGGTTTAACTTCTTCAGGCTTTTCAAAGGTATTATGAGTATTCAGTTCCGGGGAGGTAAGAATCCTGCCGGAAACATCAGAATAGTCACCTCCGCGCAGGTCTATAAGCAATTTAACCTCTCTGGCAGGGTCAATATTGACCACTGAAATATGCACTACACCATTTTTATCCTTTGACGCAGAGGCGCTAAGGGCGGGAAGCTCCCTCCCCTCCATGACATAATTTTCACAGTTCAGATGCAACGGAAGCATGGTGGCGTCATGATGAACCTTGTACATCTCAAAGACATGATATGTAGGCGTAAGCAGCATCTTTTCGCCGTCTGTGAAAATCAGTGACTGGAGGACATTTACCGTCTGTGCGATGTTGGCCATTTTGATCCTTTCACAACGGTCATTGAAATAGTTCAGTGACAAGCCTGCCACCATGGCATCGCGCAGGGTGTTCTGCTGGAAGAGGAAGCCGGGGTTTGTGCCCGGTTCAACATCCCACCATGTGCCCCATTCGTCAACCACAAGAGCGACACGGCTTGGCGGGATCATAATTGTCCATGATGGCAATGTGCCTGTCAAGGGCCTTCTCAACATTCAGACAGCGCTCAAGTGTTTCAAAGTACTCCTTCTCGCCAAATTTGGTTGCTGAACCCTTTTTCTCCCAGTTGGTAGTATAATAATGAAGCGAAATGCCCCACATCATATAATGAGGAATCTTTTGCATCAGTACTTCAGTCCAGTTATAGTCTGTTGAATTCGCTCCCCCGGCTATCTTCATCAGGCGATTTTCACCGTAATTGCGTGTATATGTAGCATATCTCCTGAACTGATCGGCGTAGAATTCTGCAGTCATATTGCCGCCGCAGCCCCAGTTTTCATTGCCAACACCCCAGTATTTGACATTCCCCGGCTTTTCGCGGCCGTTTCGGCGTCGGAGGTCTGCCATGGGGCTCACTCCATCAAAATTTATATACTCAACCCACTTCGACATCTCCTCAACCGAGCCGCTGCCCACATTCCCGCAGATAACAGGTTCGGCTCCTAGCTGCTCGCAGAGGTCAAGGAACTCATGTGTACCGAAGCTGTTGTCCTCTGTTACCCCACCCCAGTGGGTATTGACCATTTTCGGCCTGTTTTCGCGCGGTCCTATACCATCCATCCAGTGGTATTCATCGGCAAAGCATCCGCCTGGCCAACGAAGGTTGGGTATCTGTGTCTTCTTCAGCGCCTCAACAACGTCATTCCTGATACCTCTTGTGTTCGGGATGGCTGCATTCTCTCCCACCCAGTAGCCTCCGTAAATGCAGTGCCCGAGGTGTTCCGAGAAATGCCCGTAGATATGACGGCTGATAGTCTCTGTTCCCGAGGTCAGTGCTGACGATAATGTTCGCCTGACCGGCTTCTTTCTTTGACTGGGCAAAGGCTGAAGATACGAGAGCTGACAGTACTAAAACTCCTGTCATTGCAAATCTGATACGTTTCATGATCGTGTGTATTAATTTATAAATTTGACATAATAGATTTTATTAAAAGGTATCCATACTCTCATCTCCCCTTTTCCCCTGTTATTCCACAGATGATAGGGAATGAGTGTAATATCTTCAGCCTCTCCCAGAGAGATTGAGCCGTCAAGGTTCCGGGACGCCTGGCGGGCCTTTGTTTTGATTACCTCTGTACCGTTCAACAGATCCGGGTATGAACTCTGATTTCAGGTCAGGCTGCTCATCCAGAACCAGGTCAAGAACCCGCCCTTCGGGATTATCAGGCCATTCGGCACAGAAAACCAGTGGACCGCGCTGGATAGCGTACTTGTCATTATCATCTTTAACCCTGCTGTCAGCAGCTACAGTTCTGACAGGCATGGGTAACAGGAGCTCAACCTTATCACCCTTCTTCCATTTGCGTGAAACAGCGGCATAGCCATCAGTGACGGTGGCATTGTAATCTTCGCCGTTCACGCGTATGATATACTTTTCTTCATCATTTCCTGTAAAAGTATACAGGTCGCCCGGAATGGCTTCATTGCGCGCCCAGCCGGGGATACGAATCTGCAGGTTAAACTGGCCATCCTTTTCGGGATTTACAGTTATCATCACATCCCCGTCCCACGGGTAGTTTGTCTCCTGTGTGATTTTTACATTATGCTTTCCGAAGCTGATATCCGCATCATTTGATGCAAAAAGATTTACATACAGATCATTGTCAGTTACCGAGTAAATATAACCGGGTATCGCAGGGATAAACCTGCAGACATTTGACGGGCAGCAGGCACACCCGAACCACGGTGATCTTTCATGCTGGCCGTCTGGATTCTAAGCGGATTGGGATAAAAGAACCTGTCGCCTGCAAGGTTGACGCCTGACAGGGCTCCGTTATACAGCGTCTTCTCAAGCACATCAAAGTATTTACCCTCACCGTGCATCGAAAACATACGGTGGTTGAAGAAGATATCCCCTATCGATGCGCATGTTTCGCAGTATGCTGTCATATTGGGCAGATTATACGGTTCTGCAAATCCCTCATTGCCCCCGCTGGCACCTATGCCCCCGGTTATGTACATCTTCCTGTAAACCAGATCCTCCCAGATCTTCGTGATAGCATTGAGGTAGGCTTCATCTTTAAGTATGGCAGCAACATCGGCCATGCCGGAATACATATACGTTGCCCTTACCGAGTGACCTACCGCCTCTGTCTGATCCACAACCTTCATATGCGACTGGGAGTATTCTTCTCCGTCGGGACGTGTTCCGCGGGCATCAAGGAAGAATTTAGCCAGGTCAAGATATCTTCTTTCACCTGTCATCCTGTAAAGCTTTACCAGTCCGATCTCAATGACCTGGTGACCCGGGTAGGTGACAAATGCATCCCATCCCATATCATGATCGACAAGGTCTGCCGATTTGATGGATATATCGAGCAGGCTTCTTTTACCCGTAGCCTGGTAGTAAGCCACTGCTGCCTCATACATGTGGCCAAGGTTATAAAGTTCATGACTGAGAATGTTATCCGTCTCCCATCTTTTCTCACCGGCCCACTCATGGAGCTTTCCGTAGCCTTTTTCGGCAATAGTGCGGTTGGTGTACAGGTAACCGTCATCCTCCTGTGCCAGTCCTATCTTATATATAAGAGTATCCACATATGCCTCCAGCTCAGGGTCAGGAAATGTTTGCAGTGAGTAACTTGCTCCTTCAATAATTTTGGTTACATCAGAATCATCAAACGGGTATATTGTCTGAAAAGCACCCGTATCGAGTCCACCCGCTATTTCGAAATTCTTTACCCTTCCGGTCGATTCGCAGTATCCAAAGGCAATCGGTATAGTCACTTCATGATTTTTCTTTATCCGCGGAGCCCAGAAATTATCTGTCATCTTCACGGAGGTAAACGGAACAGGTCTTACAGGATAATTCTCATCATGGTTACCGGTTGAGCACGATGAGGCGACGAAGATCAGGCCCGTCGCTGCAAACAGAAGTGCTTTGCTTACTCTTTTCATGACAATATTATTTGTTTTTCATCCAGACTATCATTTCACCCTTACCCCTGTTGGCCCAGGAGTAATATGGCACTGCCCTGACCTTTTTCAAGGATCCGTCAGGCATTTCAGCTTCAAATGTCAGTGTCACAGCAGTACCCGGGCTACTGTCATCATAAACGACATCCACCTTTGTTTCAGGGTCGACCTTTACCTCCCTTACTTTCCCGTTATCCGCTTCCTCAAGACAATAGACCATAGGGCCTATTCCCAGGGCTGTCCGTCCGCTATCAGCCTTAACCTCCTGCCTGGCTGCAATGAATCTCGGTTCCATGGGTAGGGTGACATCAACCACATCACCTTTGTTCCATTTTCTGTCAATAACTGCAAATCCATTTACAGTTTCCGTAGAGATCTTCTTCCCGTTCACTTTTATTTCCATTTTTTCCTTTGCGGGAGTAATATACCTGTAAAGGCCGCCTGCTATAGGCTCATTGCCAGTCCAGCCGGGGACACGTATCCTGAGCTTAAATGAGCTTCCCTCATTATCCGGATCAACATTGATAGTTACGTCACCCTTCCAGGGGAAATCGGTTGTCTGCCTGAGGAAAATTTCACCAGCCTCTGTTTTAAGTCGCGCTTCCGAGCCGATGAAGAGGTTAACATTCACACCGTCGCCTGATTCTGACCATATATATTGTTTCATGGCAGGCATGAAGCGGGCCACATTAACCGGGCAGCATGAACAGTCGAACCATCCGGCGCGCTCAAAGCTGCCGTCAGATTCAAGCGGATTGGGATAAAAGAAGTGGCAACCGTCACTGCCGATGCCTGAGATAAGCCCGTTATAGAGTGTCCGTTCAAGCACATCCAGGTATCTGGCATCACCTGTAGCCCGGTAAAGGCGGTGGTTCCAGAATACATTTGCCACAGAGGCACAGGTCTCGGTATAAGCTGTCATATTGGGAAGCTCGAATTTTTGACCGAATGCCTCGCCGTGTTCTTTTGATCCGATGCCACCGGTGATATATATTTTCCCTGCTGTGACATCGTTCCATATCTTCTGTGATGATTCAAGATACCGGTTATACCCTGTCTGTTCCGAAACATCAGCCATGGCGGTGTACATATATGTACCCCTGACAGCGTGGCCCACCGCCTCTGTCTGTTCAAGTACCGGCTTATGCATCTGGAAGTATATCGAATCATTATAAACCGCGAACCTTGAGCTCATGGGGTGGAGGATATAATCACCCTGCCGGCCGCGCACATCGAGAAAGAACTGTGCCAGGTCAAGCCACTTTTTTTCGCCGGTGCATTTATAGAGCTTCACCAGCCCTATTTCTATTTCCTGATGTCCGGGCGCGATCTCTCTCCTGCCCCATCCGAACTCTTTATAAATAAGCTCTGCATTCTTCAGGGCGATTTCAAGGAATGCTTTTGAGCCGGTAGCCTCATAATGCGCAACGGCTGCCTCATACATGTGTCCCACATTATAAAGCTCATGACTGACACGTTCATCAATCCACCTCTCCCTGCCTGCCCCGGGAGCCATATTGACAGGATCAATGGTACGGGTTGTATAAAGATATCCGTCATCCTCCTGTGCAGCCGCAATAAGTGACACGAGACTGTCGACATAATGACGCAGAGCCGGGTCAGGTGTCTCCATAAGAGAGTAGCAGGCACCTTCGATGACTTTGAAGACGTCAGAATCATTATATCTCTCACCGGTATGCTTGCCTTTCTTCAGTCCGCCCGCGATGGCAAAGTTGTCTATGCGGCCGGTCTCTTCACACTGTCTGAAAACATAGGGAATGGTTGCCTCCCTGTTAAGGTCGATCTTCGGCGTCCAGAAATTATCCGTGATACGAACATCGCCGGGCGCAGGAGTATCAAGCCATTTAGTCATATTTCCCTCTGTGGCGTTAGTGCGCGCATGATGACATCAAAACCGGAAATATCAGCAGCGATATGTATCTGGTCTTCACCCTCTGACCTCTTTTTTGATATCCTTCAGCCTTTTCATGACATCATTGGCACCTCGGCCAAAGTAATCGTGCAGGATCCTGTACTCTGCATATAGCTTTTGGTAGGCTGCAGCATTTGTAGCGATTGGTTTGTAAGTATAATCCTTGACCTTTGCCATGACTGCAGCGGCTTCCTGGATGGTGTCATAGCCACCTGCTTTTTTACCGGCTGCCACGGCCCCGAACATTGCCGAGCCAAGTGCCGGCGCCTGCGGACTGCCTGAGATCTTTATCTCCCTGTTTATCACATCGGCATATATCTGCATCACAAACGGATTTTTCTCTGCAATACCGCCGGCAGCGTAAAACTCATTAACCGGTACGCCATTCTCCCCGAATGTATCTATGATCATCCTTGTTCCATAGGCTGTCGCCTCGATGAGTGCACGGTAGATCTCCTCAGGCTTTGTGGTCAGGGTCATGCCCAGCATCATGCCTGTCAGGTCAACATCGACAAGCACCGACCTGTTTCCGTTCCACCAGTCCAGTGCCACCAGTCCGCTCTCGCCGGGTTTCAGTGCTGATGCCTTTTCTGTAAGCAGTGCATGCATGTCAATGCCCCTGCGATCAGCCTCTGCCTTGTAATCTGCAGGTGTGCAGTTCTCGACGAACCACTGGAAATGGTCTCCCACACAGCTCTGGCCTGCCTCATACCCGAAGAAGCCTTCGATAATGCCGTCTTCAACGACACCGCACATGCCGGGTACTTCTTTCTCAATGTCGCCAAGCAGCATGTGGCATGTTGAAGTGCCTATGATTGCCAGCATTTTGCCGGAAGATGTGATCCCCACTGCCGGTATAGAGACATGTGCATCAACATTGGCCACGGCGACGGCAGTGCCTTCTTTAAGGCCTGTCAGCCTGGCTGCTGCAGCGGTAATGCTACCGGCTTTTGTACCTACGGGCAGAAGATTGCGTGAGAGCTTCTCATCGACCAGCTTCTCCATTTTCGGATGCAGGGCCTTGAAAAAATCATTCGAAGGATATCCGTCATGTTTATGCCAGATGGCCTTGTAACCTGCAGTGCAGGTATTGCGTGTCTCAATGCCTGTCAGCTGCCAGATCACCCAGTCTGCTGCCTCAAGGAAGCGTGCTGCAGCGTCATATATCTCAGGATCCTCGTCGGCTGTCTGCCAGATCTTGGGTATAAGCCATTCTGAAGATATTTTTCCTCCGTAACGTCTCAGGAACTTCTCACCGCGCTTCTCTGCTATGGCATTGAGCTTATTTGCCTCATCCTGTGCTGCATGATGTTTCCACAGCTTGATCCAGGCATTGGGTCTGTTTTTGAATTCATCGAGGAAGCACAGCGGTGTGCCGTCAGCTGTGACAGGCAGCATAGTGCATGCCGTAAAATCAATGCCCACCCCCACTATCTGTTCAGGGCTCACCGAGGCCATTTTCATCACCTGCGGGATGGTTATCCGGAATACGTCCAGGTAATCCTGCGGATGCTGAAGCGCCCAGTCAACTCCAAGAGGAGTGCCGTCAGGCAGTCTCTCGTCCATCACACCGTGAGTATACTCATGGACAGCGACTGCCACTTCCTCACCGTTAACAACATCAACAAGAACGGTTCTCCCCGAGAGGGTGCCGAAATCTACTCCAATGGAAAACTTATGCATGACTTTAATTCTTTTACTTTTTCTGGCCATAATATGCACCGCTGCCGTGTTTCCGGAGGTAATGCCTGTCAAGCAGGTGCTTGTCTATCTCATTCGGCGGGGCAATGTTTACAGAGAGTGACGCTATGCGTGCTATCTCCTCAAGAATTACAGCGCTGTGGACTGCCATTGCAGGCGTCACGCCCCAGGTAAAGGGACCGTGCGAATTCACCAGAACCGCTGGCATGGTTAAAGGATCTCTGCCGGCAATGACCTCGGCAATGACCAGTCCGGTATTGTACTCATAGTCATTCTCCGTTTCCTTCGCTGTCAGCCTCCGTGTCACAGGCACAGGCCCGTAGAAATAATCAGCATGTGTCGTCCCGAGGCACGGGATTGCCGTTCCGGCCTGTGCCCATGCCGTAGCATGAGTTGAATGTGTGTGAACCACGCCCCCTATTGCCGGAAAAGCCTTGTAGAGCGCCAGGTGGGTCGGAGTATCCGTGGACGGGTTCAATGTGCCCTCGACAACATTGCCGTTGAGATCGGTAACAACCATGTCATTGGCAGTCATCTCATTGTATGAAACACCAGACGGTTTTATGACCATCAGCTCTGATGCTCTGTCGATGCCGCTGACATTACCGAATGTCATAACAACAAGGCCGTGTCTGACCAGATCGAGGTTAGCTTTGAAGACATCTTCCTTAAGCTTTTCAAGCATGATTATTTTGTTTTAATGGTTATGCCTGCCGTCTTGACCCCGGGGTCAGCTCACGGCAAGGTTGAAGAAGAAACCGTTGTTTGTGAAATCTTTGTACTTTTCTTCATTGAACCTGTAATACCAGGCTCCCTTTTTAGATGTCTCCCTCTCTTTGTCATGCTGTTTCTCCAGGAGGTTCATTGAGAGGATTTTCTTCCGGAAGTTACGCTTGTCTATTGACTTTTGATAGATGGCTTCATAAAGGTTCTGAAGCTGCACAAGTGTAAATTTCTCAGGAAGAAGTTCAAAGCCGACAGGGTGAATCTTCACTTTTTCAACAAGCTCACTCAGGGCTCTGTCAACCATCTTCCGGTGATCGAAGATCAGGTCAGGAAGGTTGGATATGGACCTCCAGTGAGCTCCGTACTTCACTTTTATCTTTTCATCAATTTCATGTATGCCTATCAGTGAAAAATATGCAGTGGAGATCACCCTGGCGCCCGGGTCACGATCAACTTCACCATAAGTGTACAGCTGTTCCATGTAAAGATGCGAAAGACCGGTCAGGGTTCTGAGTACTCGGTTTGCCGCATTGTCAAGACCCTCACCCTCCTCTACAAATCCTCCGGAAAGAGACCACTGACCCTTTGCAGGCTCAAAGCTCCTCTTTATAAGGAGGAGCTTGAGCTCTTTCTCTACTATATCATAACCAAAGATTATGCAGTCAACAGCCTGAAAATGTTTCGGATGCTTTGAATATATCTCTAGCATAAACCACTGTTAAGATGATAATACAGGTCATTCCATCTGAGTTCCTTCCTGAACTCATCTATGTTGCACTTATCATCGATCAGCACGCACTCTGTCCCTGTCATGGCAGCAAAGTCAGCCAGGTGTTCAGCTGTAAGAGCCTGGCTGAAGCCCGTATGGTGAGCACCGCCGGCGTAAATCCATGCTGTTGCGGCTGTCTTAAGGTCAGGATCAGGTTTCCACAGTACGCTTGCCACCGGCAGTTTAGGCATAGGGGGACATTCGATAACCATCATTGTATTAACTATGAGCCTGAACCTGTCACCCATCTCTACCATGGAGGCAACCACAGCCCTGCCGGTACTGGTCCTGAAGATCAGTCTTGCCGGGTCAGCTTTGCCTCCGATACCAAGAGGATGTACTTCAAGTGTCGGTTTACCGGCAGCGATGGAAGGGCATACTTCGAGCATGTGAGCGCCAAGCACTGCCATATTCTTCGGATCAAGATGATAGGTATAATCTTCCATGAATGATGTGCCGCCTTTGAGCCCTTCTGCCATCACCTTCATAGAGCGCAGCAACGCTGCGGTCTTCCAGTCGCCCTCTGCACCGAAGCCGTAACCGTCGGCCATAAGCCTCTGAACGGCAAGACCGGGTAACTGCACCAGCCCGTGAAGATCTTCGAAGGTGGTGGTGAAGGCTTTGAAACCTCCTTTTTCAAGGAAAGTGCGCATACCGATCTCAATACGTGCTGCCTCTTTTATTGCAGGAGAGGCAAGAACCTTTGATGAAGCCTTGTATTCGTCGCCGTATTCTTTGACAAGCGCAGTAACCTGTTTGTCTGAAACTTTGTTGACAGCAGCTACGAGATCGCCAACGCCAAAGCCGTGTACCTGATAATCAAGGTTAATCTGTGCTGACACCTTGTTGCCTTCGGTAACCGCCACGTCACGCATATTGTCACCGAACCGGGCCACCTTCATCGACCTGGCATCAAGAGCCGCCATAGCAGCCCGCGCCCATACGCCAATGGCATTTACTGCATCCTTGTCCTGCCAGTGACCTACAACAACCTTGCGCTCAAGACGAAGGAGCGAGCAGATGTATCCGAACTCCCGGTCTCCGTGAGCCGCCTGGTTAAGGTTCATGAAATCCATGTCAATCTCTGACCAGGGTATGTCACGGTTGTACTGGGTATGAAAGTGAAGGAGAGGCTTATTTAACTTCTTAAGTCCTGAAATCCACATCTTTGCAGGTGAGAAGGTATGCATCCATGCGATAAGGCCTGCACATTTGGGTGAATTGTTCGCTTCAAGGCAGATAGCCGTAATGGCATCCGCTGTTATGAGAACAGGCCTGAATACGATTTTCACGGGGATGGCGCCAGCCTTGTCAAGAGAAGCTGCTATTGCCTTCGAATCAGCATTAACCTGCTTAAGCGTCTCTTCTCCGTAAAGGTGCTGGCTTCCTGTGATGAACCATAATTCAACAGTATCTTTTTTCATTTTGACTGACTATTATTTTGAATTCTTTCGGATGCTAATTCCAAAAATAAGCATAAAATGTAATAATAACTGCAATAACTATTGCTGACAGAACAACATCCCAGACGTTCCAGCTGGCACGGGTGATGGCTTTCTGTTCAGCAGTTGCTGATCCCATGTAAAGTCCGACAATCCTGGTTTCATCCATTCTCTTCGTGAAGGCACTTACAATTATCATAACGAGTATGACTATTGCAAAGTTGATGATCTCATAATGCAGCCAGTTGGTTCCGACAAATACATCATACAGTACTCCGTCAGGTACATGGCCCTTGAATATGGTAAATCCGAGACGCAGCATCCCAATGGTAAATCCTGTGAGAAGGCCCGTGAGTCCGGCCGCAGGGGTGGTTTTTTTGGAGACAACGCCGAGCAGGAAAGCAGCAGCTATTCCCGGCGCAAGGAGCGACTGCACATCCTGCAGATAAGCGTAGAGTACCTTACCTATACCTTTCATTACAGGTATCCACAGAATACCGAGAATCACAACTACCACTGTGGCAATTCGTCCTACTCTTACAAGCTCACTCTCAGGAGCCTTAGGTTTATACTTCTGGTAGAAGTCGATTGTAAACAGCGTGGCGGAAGAGTTGAAGAGCGAGGCCAGGGAGCTCATCAGTGCGGCAAGGATGCCACCTACAACAAGACCTTTGAAGCCCATTGGCAGCAGTTCCTTCACAAGGGTTGAGAATGCAGAGTCAGAGCTGGTCAGATGTATAACACCCTGCTGATTGAGTGCGTATGCTATCATACCGGGGATGAGGAAAATAAATACCGGGGTCAGCTTCAGATATGCCCCGAAAATAGTTCCGCGGCGAGCCTGGGTCTGATCACGGCCTGAAAGGACACGCTGAACAATGTACTGGTCAGTACACCAGTACCAGAAACCTATTATTGCGGAACCGAGAAGCACCCCTGTCCAGGGGTAAACGGCATCTTTTGGTGATCTGATGAGCTGGGTCATGGTATCACCGTACTCATTCACAGGCACAGCCCGGCATATATGCATCAGCTCATCCCATCCTCCTACCTTGATAAGACCGGCTACTAAAACTGCAATCGATCCGGCAAGCAATATAGGTGTCTGAAGGACAGATGTCCAGAGCACAGCTTTCATACCGCCCAGGACAGTGTAGATACCTGTCAGAACGACAAGGCCGATAGCGCTTATCCAGAAAAAGTCAATGCCCCATACTGATTCAATGCCGAATACATCCTTGAATACAACGCCACCCGCATAAACAGTGACAGCTACCTTTGTGAGCACATAACTTACAAGAGAAATGATTGAGAGAACAGACCTTGATTCCTTGTTGTATCTCTTTTCAAGGAATTCAGGCATTGTGAATACACCGCTTCGTGCGTAAAATGGCACAAACAACCAACCGAGCAGCAAGATAAGCCAGCCGTGCATTTCCCAGTGAGCCATTGCCATACCCGAAGAAGCTCCGGCGCCGGCCAGACCTACAAGGTGTTCTGATCCGATGTTTGAGGCAAAAATAGAAGCGCCTATAGCGATCCATGTGGCATCGCGTCCGGCAAGGAAGTAGTCTGTCGATGTCTTGTTCTTTGAACGCATCGAGAATACAATGAAAGCAACCAGTGCAAGGCAGAAACTCCCCAGTACGATCCAGTCTAGTAATTGCATGATTATTTGATTGTTAGGTTAATTATAAGAATATTTATGGTCTCTTCTAACGCTATCTGTATTCCTTATCAACCTGTGACACACACAAGTGTCACCTTTCCCTGTCCTACATGCTCAGTCATCCGTTCGCCTTCCTACCTTCTCCCTGTGCTCATTCGTCTCATCATTCAGTCCTCAGTCTCCAGTCTTCAGTCTTCAATCCTCAAACTTTGCCGACTGCCGACTGCCGACTGCTGACTGCCGATTGCCCTGCTCCATGCTCCTTGCCCCATGCTCCATGCTTTATGCTCTGAGCTATCAGGTGCAAGGTAAATATTTTTTAAAATGTAATTAATACACTTTTAAAGATATTTTTTGCAAAAAATAAAAAACTGGCTGATCTCTCCTCCGACTTTTATGTTTCATTAATGCTTGTATCAGCAAATCGCCAACAGATTATTGGTCCGCTATTGCTCGTTTCTGATCCTCTTACGGTCATTTTCATCGAGCAGGATCTTTCTCAGACGCATGGATTTAGGTGTGATCTCTATATATTCATCCGAAGCGATATACTCCATTGCCTCCTCAAGCGAGAAGCGTACCGGAGGTTCAAGCAAAGCTTTGTCGTCTGAACCCGAAGCCCTCATATTAGTAAGTTTCTTGGTTTTTGTCACATTGACGGTTATGTCATCATAACGGGTGTTCTCGCCAATGACCTGTCCCATATACACTTCTTCCCCAGGGAATATGAAGAACCTGCCGCGGTCCTGCAGTTTGTCAATAGCGTATGCAGCAGATATGCCGGTCTCCATGGCTATCAGTGATCCGTTGCGTTTGACTGCCATCTCCCCTTTCCAGGGTTCGTAACCCTCGAAGCGGTGCGCCATGACGGCTTCCCCCTCGGTTACTGTGAGTACCTGGTTTCTCAGTCCTATGATCCCTCGTACGGGTATCTTAAAATCGAGATTGGCCCGGTCATCCTTTATATCTATTTTAATGATCTCACCTTTGCGCTGTGTCACCTGCTCAATCACCTTGCCGACGAAATTGTCAGGTACCTGCACAGTAAGCGCTTCTACGGGCTCATGGTTTATACCGTTAATAGTCCTCAGCAGGACTTTAGGCTGACCAACCTGCATTTCAAAGCCTTCGCGGCGCATTGTTTCAATCAGTATTGACAGGTGAAGTATCCCTCTGCCATAGACCATGAAAGCCTCTGATGTACCCGTTTCCTCAACTTTCAGCGCCAGGTTCTTTTCAGTCTCCCTGAATAGCCTGTCTCTCAGCTGGCGCGATGTGACGAGTGTCCCTTCACGACCGAAAAAAGGTGAATTGTTTGAAACAAACAGCATGCTCATGGTAGGTTCGTCGACCTGGATGTGCGAGAGCCCTTCCGGGTTGTCTGCATCAGATATTGTATCTCCTATTTCGAAATCTTCAATACCGAACAGTGCACATATCTCGCCGGACCTTATCGGCTTTTTCGTCTTCTCCTTACCCAGTCCCTCAAAGAGATAAGCTTCCTTGACAGTGTTTCTTACAACACTGCCGTCGCGCTTCATGAGTGAGACCTGGCTTCCGGGCAGGAGTATCCCCCGGCTTATCTTGCCCACTGCAATTCGTCCCTGGTATGATGAATAATCAAGTGATGATATTCTCATTTGCAGGGTACCTTCAACCATTTTTGCAGGAGGAATATGCTCCAGTATAGTATCGAGAAGATAGCTTACATCTGTCGTCGGGACTTCCCAGTCAGGTCCCATCCAGCCCAGCTTTGAAGAGCCGTAAACAGTCGGGAAGTCAAGCTGGTCTTCGGTTGCCTTAAGGCTGTGCATCAGGTCGAAGACTTTTTCCTGTGTCTCCTCAGGCCTGCAGTTTGGCTTGTCTACCTTATTGACGACAACAACTGGCTTCAGCCCCAGCTCCAGGGCTTTCTGGAGGACAAACCGGGTTTGCGGCATAGGTCCTTCAAAGGCATCCACAATGAGCAGTACTCCCTCAGCCATATTAAGAACCCTTTCAACTTCCCCTCCGAAGTCAGCGTGGCCTGGGGTATCTATAATATTGATCTTGACATTTTTATATCGTACGGAGACATTTTTTGAGAGTATTGTTATGCCTCGCTCACGTTCAAGGTCATTGCTGTCGAGGATAAGGTCACCCATGACCTGGTTTTCACGAAAAAGCTTGACCTGGTATAATATGCGGTCAACCAGGGTGGTCTTTCCGTGGTCGACGTGAGCAATGACGGCTATATTTCTAATTTCTTCCATTTGCAGATGTTATCGGGCTGCAAAAGTAGAAAAAGAATTCTTAAAGGGAACCTGTAGCCGCTCTTTATATTATGACCGTAATGATAGAGTGCGGCTGGCTGGTCACATCAGCAGCTTTGGTGCCAATACACAATTTTAGGTCTGTCTTCAGGTCCGACTTGTTGAATATGACAACGACAATTTTGCCGTCAGGATTGACAAAGCCGGTAGTCTTTATATGATCCCTTGAGGAAGAAACCCCGATTCTCCTCGCTCCCCTGTG
Source organism: uncultured Bacteroidales bacterium (assembly GCA_963719235.1). Lineage (GTDB taxonomy): Bacteria > Bacteroidota > Bacteroidia > Bacteroidales > VadinHA17 > SR-FBR-E99. Next base: position 19,966 of record CAVRBS010000024.1, on the reverse strand, counting down.
AATGAATTTGGAAAAATGACCGATGTAATAATAGGCATTGGTATATATGATTTCGCCTGTCCGGGTGTCGGCGTGTACCGGCGCAAAACAGAAGTTCCCGACATGGTTTGGTCCGCCTATTTCATCGAGAAGTATATTCCAGTCGAACCAGGCAACAGTACCGCAATTGAAATCGTTCACCATCGAGTTGGCGTAGAATTCACCCAGATCCCAGCTGTCAATTCTGGTTGAATCAAATCTTTCGGCACATCCCTCAGAAAAAATGATTTTTTTATCGGGATAGGAATCGTTTACCAGCCTGACATTGTTGAATTGCATTTCGCCTCCGGTCCATGGTTCATACCAGTGGAACCCGAATCCCCAGACGTATTTAGCGGCCTCCGGGTTGTTCATTATCATGCTTGCCCTTTGGTGAATGAGATCACGGTTATGATCCCAGGCGAGTATTTTTGTACTACTGTAAGCACTCTTTTCAATGGTCGGACCAAGATATTTGCCTATGAATTCAGCCTCATCACCGGCGGAAAAGACGCATGACTCCCATGTCTGAACAGCCAGCGGCTCGTTTTGTGCTGAGATAGCCCATATAGGAATTCCGGTTTTGGTGTATGAATCAATAAACTTTACATAGTGGTTTGCCCATACCTGTTTATACTCGTCCAGCAGTTTCCCGCCGTGCAGAACGTCCCCGTTTGTCTTCATCCATGCCGGTGGGCTCCATGGCGATGCGAACATCAGCACCTCCTCACCTGCTGCCGCTCTTGCCTCTTTCACCATCGGGACTTTATATTGCATGTCATGGTCGATGGTAAACGATGTCAGTAAAGTGTCACCTTCATCAATATATGAATAAGAAGAAGATGAGAAATCACAGCTGGCAATATTTACGCGTACAAGATTGTACCCTATACCTTTCCCGTTACCAAAGTATGCTCCGATAATTTCGTTTCTTTTATCCTCAGGTAATTTATAATACGTCTCAGCGGCGGCGTCAGTTATAGCGCCGCCAATGCCTTCAATTGTCTGGAAAGTAACCTTTTCATTGACGTAGACAATTGGCTGCCTTTCTGAAGTATGTTCGTATTCCTCAAATTTCAGTTTATCCGTGAGGCTCATTCTCAGTTCGGTGTCCCTGGAGGTGACGTACACTTCATTGTCATCAGTGTTTATCTGCTGGTCCGGATTCGGATTCGAATTCTTATTTGCGGTATTGTTACCGCAGCCAGTCAACCCGAAAGCCAGGCTGATAACTGTAAAATATGCGAGTAATCTTTTCATAATATTTTCTGTATTACTGATTCTTCATGCTGATCGGCTGGCCAGTTGCTTCAAGGACGTTCCACCATAATTCATCTTCGATATCTATTTTCTTGCGTTTTGCCACAACCGCCGGAATGGGCATCAGCGTAAACTGGTTGTTCCAGTATCCGATTACAAAATCCGTTTTTCCGGCCAGTGCTGCATGGACCGCATTCTGTGCAAGCAGGTTGCAGAACTTGCTGTCATTTGCATTTGCCGGCGCACTGCGGATGATATAGCTCGGATCAATATACTTTATTGAATATGGAAATCCTAAAGCACTGTACTCTGCCTTGATCTTCTCTTTCAGGAAGATGCCTATGTCCTTATGCTTTACGTTCCCTGAGGCATCCCGTTCCTCCATCTTTGATTCAAAAAGATCCTGTCCTGCTCCTTCAGCCACGACCACAACGGCATGATGTCTTGCTTCAAGACGTTTTTTGAGAACATTGAGAAATCCGTTATCGCCATAGAGATCAAAGGAAATCTCAGGGACAAGCACAAACTGGACCTCCTGTATTGCCAGAGCGGCATGTGCGGCAATGAAACCCAAGTCACGCCCCATGAGTTTGATGAGAGCAATCCCGTTATATGCCCCCTGGGCTTCGTTATGTGCATTCCTTATGATATCATTGGCAATGGAAAATGCCGTTTCAAAACCGAACGATTTCTGTATCAGGTCTATATCGTTATCGATGGTTTTCGGGATGCCGGCAACCGCAATCTTCAGCTTCCTGTTATGTATTTCCTCATAGATAGCATGAGCTCCGCGAAGAGTACCGTCACCGCCGATACAGAAAAGTACATTAAGATTTAAAATCTCAATTGTATCAACCATCTTCCCGACATCCTGATTTCCTCTCGAAGTACCAAGATAAGTACCACCGGAGAGATGGATTTCACTGACCATCGGAGCCGTCAGTTCAATGACCTCATGGTTGTACTCTGAGATCAGACCCTCGTAGCCGTATCTGATCCCAAGGATTCTTTTTATTCCGTACCTGTAGTAAAGCTGATTGACAAGACTGCGGATAACGTTATTTACTCCGGGGCATAATCCTCCGCAGGTAACAATACCTACTTTGGTCTTTGCAGGCTCAAAGAATATGGTCTCTTTCGGACCGGCTTTCTCAAAAGAAACGGGTAGTTCGCCGGTCGTCCTGCAGTGTTCATAATAATCGGAAGAAACATCATAGAGTAACCTGTCATCATCCTCGACAAACTTATGTACCGGGCTGTCGGGGCTTTGCTTAAGGGGCGAAATCACATTTCCCTTACCAAGGCTTGAAACAAGGAAATCTTCAAATTTCATATTCTGTCAGGTATCAATAATTAAAACCAAAAAATGTAACATTCACGTTTTCGGAGTATTCAAATTTAGTTTTTTTTAAATGATTGGCAAATGAATGTAACCTGACCTTTTATTGTTGCATCAGGTTAAAAGGATTCATGATCTCAGGTTGGCGGATGCAGGCGTTTCCGGAACCATGAGCGTACCGAGCGCATCTTTTCTATCTGGGCCGGAGGTGCGTGTCGGCGGCATGTCGCTATTTCATCGCTGCCCTCGGGTGCTCCCCAGCGTATTTCGATCCCGTCATTCGGATTGTAGGCCATCTCAAAAGCATCCCTTCTGTTAAGCAGTTCACTTACAGTCAGTTGTTGCTCAGAACCATCTGTCCTGATGTAACTGATAGACAGCCCTGAAGCTTTTTTATCCAGGATGAGCTGAAGCTTTTCCCTTATTTGTTCAGGAGGAGTTGTCGCCGGAAAGTTAAAATCCTCCGGTGACCGCGCTGCCTGATCCGGAAAACCGAGAACCGCATCCATTGCAATCAACAGCCTCAGATCGCGGTTGGGAGTCGAATAGGCTTCCCATAATCCGCCGGCCTGGAAGATTCCGGCGGTACCGGAGGGCATCGGGATAACGGTGCCGGGATGGAGCTTGAAATAAGATTCACTGTTGGCTACCGAGGTGACGCGTACCAGCAGTTGTTCATGAAGTGACTGTATCAGTCCGGTCAGTGCTGCTTCAGGATTAAGCGGTTTCGGGTTGATGAGTCTCTCCATGGTCTGATAGAAAACATCGGATTCCATCTTTCTCTGTTCAAGTGAAAAAGGGGTAAACCCTGATGATTCAGTCAGTTCATTGTACGGCAACAGGTGAGGCACGCCATCCTCGAGCGAAATGGGCCGGAAAGCCTTAAACCCCGGCTCTCCGATCACCCCGGAGGTGGTAAAAAGGAAGTTCCCTTTCCAGAAACGCTTGATACCTATGGTCCCGTCCGGTTGGGCATCTACCGAAAGTAGCAATCCCGGACGGTTATTGGTTTGCGGTACCCATCCTATGATAATCAGCGTATGTCCGTATGGGTCGGCGAAAACGGTTCCGGGAAGCAGAGATGCTGCGTTCAAGCGCTACGGGGTAATAATCAGAATTTGCATTGTCAAGGGCAGTTCTGGCTGTACCTGAATGGACGCCGTCCATCACCCTCCTGAGGAATGCATTGAATGCCAGCACCGGATTGGTTTTCGCGGCCGGGGATGCATTGGTTACCCACTGGCCTGTTCCGGGATTACGCCCGAGACTGCCCCTGTCGCACACATGATAGCCAAACGGAAGACCGAGTTTCCATGCAAAATATGCCCTTAAAAAGAAAGGATTGTCGGCACAGTCAGGCTGCATGATCACCCTTTCTTCTCCGCCAGGGTCATCCTCACCAAGGGAGAGATAGTTATACAGGAAATTCTGATCAGGGTTTTGTGTCACCTCATGCAATGAAGGCCAGGAAGCGTTCTCTTTGCAGTCATGAAACATGGCGTTAATCCAGGCCGAATAGGTGGCTTCCGTACCGCTGTCCCAACCGCGGACAGTCTTCCATACTGTACCGGACAGAGATGCCTTTTCCGTTCCGGAAACCGTGAACTCGAGATCAACAATGGCCATTTCACCAGCGACTATGGTGGCATTGTATGTACCGGCAGAACCGCCGGTAAAATCATCAATCCTCCAGTAAGGATATTCATCTCCTGTTTTTCTTTTCAGCGATTTCAGATCACCTTCCGGACCCGTGACTGTTAACTGTGCTTTCAGGATATTTTTTCCGCCGGTCACCAGAATACGGAACGTCTCTCCGGGACCAGGATTTTTTGGCAATACAAGCATGGCATTAACCGGACGGTAATCTTCTGGCGTCTCCTGAACTAACGTGGAATCAGCCATCACGGATGAATCCGCTCCTCTTTGCCGTGCAGTCTTATCACTGTTGCAGGCAAAGAAACCGGATACAAAAATAATACTCAGGATCAGTGAACGGACATTATTACCGGCCATGATTTTAATTATTGCAATTTTGATTTAAAGATACCTAAATCAGCAACATAAATCATGGAAGGAACGGTAAAGGCATTCCTCTTCGACTGAGCTCCTGATCCTTTATGTACCTATGACCTGGTAATTGTACGGAAAGGTCAGATTTTCAGATCAAGTGAAAGTGAAAATCTCGAGATGAACGGCATGTCGGTGCCGGCCGGCTGCCATCCCTGGTAGTTGGGTGAAATATGGATACCCGGAGCAACAGCAATGTCAATACCGATCATGTAAAGCCGTCCGTCTTTAGCCTGGTTCCACGGATCTTCTTCGTTTTCGACTGTTGCTGAATACAGGTAATCAAACCTGCCAAATATATTTATCTTATCCTTAACCGGTACATTCCCGTTAAATGAAAGGACCTCATAATCATGTCCGGCAATCATATTGTTGTTTTTCTGGTAATTATACACAACGGAAATGCCATAACCCTTGTTCTCATAAGATGTGATAATCTCCACCGTATGCTGCCTGTCACTGTTCTTACCCATGTTATCGTAATAGCAGCGCACAGAGAAATTTTTCACGGGCATTATTGTGATTCCGGCGGCTTTCTTTAAAGTGGAATCAGCCTCATTTACCTTATACCCTTCACCGTTCATCAACGTCACCTCTGCTGACAGCCATGGAGCGATCTTGTATCCGACACTTAATCCCAGGTCCGCCGCCGGACCGAAACCGTATCCTTCATGGGCAGTTTTAAATACATAACGGTAACCCCATCTTTTATCGCCGAAATCATACTCAGTGAGGGCAATCATACCTCCGGAGATTGTCCATTTATCCGTCTGAAATTTGAGATAGGCAAATTTCAGCATTCCTGTAAACTGAAGCTTCCCTACTGTTGGATTTGCTGCATCATAAACAATCCGTCCTGACAGATTTTTTGTGAAGTTGTAGTTATATCCCAGGTATGCACGGGTCAGATCAAACTTGGTATGATTTTCTCCGTCGGAAAAAGCACTATTGATACCTGTAAAAATTCTTACTTCAGGTTTGCCTCCCGGCTTAAAAGCTTCTGCCTCCTGTGCTGACAAAAGTGCAGAAAATGACAATCCCGCAAATACCAATGCAATGCAAGGATATACCCTGCCGGTAAAAACTGAACTCATACCATGAAGTACTTTCCTGACAAGTCCGCTTCTTCCCTTGCTTTTGTTCTTGAAACATGTCTGATCCATAATGCAACTCTATACGTGTAAAATAGCCTGAAAGCAGGTGGTGAAATTAGAAAAAGAATTTATTCTGAAGCGTGAGACCTGAACGGAAGAAACTGAACCGGAAAGATTTCTTAATTTATAAATTAATATTAAATAACTTAATATCAATTTATTGCCAGCATGTTCTAGAAATCTGCGATAAAATTAATACTCATAAAGAATACGAATTTATACCTATAAATAAAATCATAACTGTGTTCATATTTGCAGGAACTTTTTAACTCTTACCTATCATCAGGTTTATGCCTGGTTATTAAAACCCTAAGAAATGACAGATAAAAAAGGAGCATTAACTGGCAGGAAATTTAAGATCGGCCAGGATTGGGCATCGGCATCAGTTGGTTTTGGCCTGATCATTTTTGTGGTCATAGCCGGTTATACAATCAGTACTCCCGCGTTCGGAGGAAAAGCGGGGTGGAGCGGCTTCGGGGGAATTACCGGTATGTTTAGTTCATCTGCCCTTGGGATATCCCTGATCTCGACCCTTGTTATCTTTGGCGTCTTTTCTGCATTGGGTTTGTTCCTGAGCGGAGATTTGTTGAAAAAATATTTCATTGGCTTCATTGCAGTTTGCCTGCTCGCCTTTTTAGCGCAGTTCCTTTCAGCATTTACCGGATTTAAGGAATTAGGACTTGAGACCGTGCTTTTTTCCCTGCTGCTGGGTTTGCTGATAGGTAACCTGTTCAGGCTACCGGCCTGGTTACGTGCCGGAGTGCAGACAGAGCTTTTTGTCAAGATAGGCCTTGTTCTGCTGGGAGCGACTATACTTTTCAAGGATATTCTTACTGCCGGTTCTTTCGGTTTGATACAGGCGGTGATCGTCGTTGCTGTAGTGTGGTATTTTGCATTCTGGATTTCACGCAAAATGAAGGTTGACGATGAATTTGCCACCATGCTGGCCAGCGCTGTCTCCATCTGCGGTGTTTCAGCTGCCATTGCCACGGCCGGAGCCATCAACGGTGATAAAAAGAAACTCTCCTTTATTATTTCCCTGGTGCTTATCATTGCAATTCCCATGATGATATTCATGCCTATCCTGGCAAAATGGATGGGATTGTCAGAGATAGTCACCGGTGCCTGGCTGGGAGGTACGATTGATACAACGGGAGCCGTTGTTGCCGCCGGTACCATCGCCGGAGAGACAGGCCTGAAATATGCCACAATCGTTAAATTCTCTCAGAATGTATTGTTAGGACTGGCTGCGTTCGCCATTTCCATCTTCTGGGCTTACAGAAAAAAGGGTGATGGCGCTGCCAAACATGTCCCCATAAGCATTATCTGGGAGCGCTTTCCGAAATTCGTCCTGGGATTTATCATGGCATCACTTGTGTTCTCTTTCATTTTAAGTCCTGAAACAGCCCAGTCATCGGGAAAGGTTATCAAATCGTTCAGCAGCTTCTGGTTTAACCTGGCGTTTGTCAGCATAGGCCTCGAAACCCGTTTTTCCGATCTGAAAGTAATGGACAGTAAGAGGCCGTTCTATAGTTTTCTGATAGCCCAGGGATTCAATATTATATTTACTCTCGGAATATCGTACCTGCTGTTCCAGATCCTGGGCCCGAAATAAAGGACAGTAAAACTCTTGATCTCCGGTCAATACATGACAACCTTCCGGATATACTCTTTACGGTCCGTGACTATCCTGATTATGTAAAGTCCCTTTGATTGGTTTTCCAGCGATAGCTCTGTTAATTCTGAAGTAAGCGTTTGTGTCAATGAGATTAGTCCGCCCGTACCGGAGTAGACGTAGATCTGCACAGGATTGCTCCCTGATTGGAGCTCACCGTGGAATTTGACAAACAGGCGCCCGTGAGTTGGAATGGGGTATATGCTGAAATCTTCGTCAGAATCATACTGTGACGGATCAGGTATGCCTGTCGGATCGTAAATGTTTGCATACCAGGGAGTAGAGACAGACATAAACTCAAAATTCGCTGACCCGTCCGGGTACCGGCCCCAGGAAACATTTGCATTCTGCGAGCCGAACTTCAGATAATCAATCACAATTGTATCTTTCACTATAATCTGCAACAGGGCAACTTCATCCCCGTCTTTATCCAGCTTGAACCCGACGTGCAATAATCCTTCTGCAGGTTCATCATCAGCAATAAAGATCATGTATCCTTTGGGTAAAATGGTAGTCATCGCAGGGTAACCAGATGGAATTTGCCATGCATCTGTGGCCGGCAGGGCATCGGAGAGGTATAACCCGGCCAGATCAATCGGAACATTGCCTGCATTGTACAGTTCTATCCAATCCTCGTATTCACCTTGTCCATCTTTATAGCCCGTAGTGTTTTTAGCCATTACTTCATTGATAAACACCATTCTGTCATTATTGGTATCAGGTATTATATGAGCGGTCACCGACATGTTATCGGTTATAGTAAGCCGAAGTGTGTCTTCGCTGGAAGTTATCGGAGAACCCGCTTTCAGTTGAGTGGCAATAAGGTCCAGATCGAAACTCAGATCTGAACTGGCGGCATATCCCTGGTGTATCTCAACTGCAATTACATTCTCACCGTCCAGGAAAAGCGCAGGATTTATCTGAAAAGTATGGTAAACAGTTTCATCGGGCCCGTTAATATTTTCGATGGCTGTTGAAGAACTACCCACTGACCACCGGTCCATGTTATCCCTTATCACCTCCATTCCGTTAAGATATACCCTTGCCCCGTCATCCCTAAGCAAGTGAGCAGTATACCTGATGAACGCGTTTTTATCTTCAATGATAAACTTCTTTCTGAACCATGCAGTAATCATTTTATTCTGGCTATCACCTCCATAACCGATTACCGTCGTCTCATCGCCGTCACCGTAACCGAGTTCTGCTTTCCCCGTATTCCACAGAGCATCATCGTAATTTAAATAAGTCCAGTTCCATGACGGAGTTCCCCATGATTTCAAGGTACTTCCATGTATCTCCCCGGCTGATGATTGAACTGTCACGCTCCTGGTTACCTGCGACCTCCCAGTGAGACAAAATATATCCGGTTTCAGGTATGCAAATCAATTCCAGCTTCTGACCGCTGCAGATATCAGCTATAACTTCTGTGCTTGTGATTACTGCATTCCCGGCCACTATGCTTCCGTAATTTTCAGGCTCCACCTTTGCATTAAATCCTTTTAGTCCCGATAGCCCGAGGTAGTCCATCACATGTTTTTTTGCCATCTCATGCCTGGTATCGGTAAAATCACGCATCCGTTGTACATTTCCCTCCCACTGTTCCACAGAAGAAAAAATAGGGGAAACCCAGTCATTGTCGGGCAGATTGGTCTTTTGTCCGCCCCAGCGCTGAATGTGTCTTGGAATTTCAGGAGCAATTTGTGCCTGAAGCTGATCGATGATCCCATGAATGCGATCACGTGAAAAATAGCTGTCTGAATAGAGGAAGAATTTGTTTACAAACTCATTCCTGAAAGTTTCATTCTCGAGCAGTCTCCTGAAGAGATAGGTAGACCAGGGCGGATTAGGCCATTCGCACCCGCAATCTGCTTCAGTAGCTTCATCCATTATGTCGGCAAAGAATTCCGTAAACGTAAAATCCAGATCATACAGCACCCATCGCCACCGGTCATACGGTTTCTCCCTGCTCCTCCAGAACTTGATGTTGTTTCCCGGCCAGTCGCGGGCTCCAAAAAATATTTCCGTAATCTGGTAATTGAGGTATTCATCCATGTCCATCTGCTTACAGATATAATCATAGTGAGAGGGTTGGGTGATGTCATTATTTTTCAGGTATGCGATCATGGAATTGTAATGGTCAGCGCTTCCGTGAACTATGTCCCACGAGTTTTCAGGATTTCTTCTAAGCACATCGACCGAATCGGCATTTACTCCGAAATTATCATTGGCATAATGTTCATTTATCTTTTCCCTCATGTTGTGAATTCCCCAGTACTGACCGTTTATGTAGAGCACCACCGGACGGTATGCCTGAACATCTATATCGATGACGTCTTTCACCACCATTTGTGTAAGCTCATCCCTGAACATAGTGAAGGGCTGGTCGTCACCCCCGGCACGGAGGATGAATGTCTCATATTCCTGGCTGGCTTTGTCAGGGAACAGCTGATAACTGAAAGCAGCGGTCTCATATTCCTTTCTTGCATAAAAGGCAAGCGATTTAATGGGGTACCGCACACGCGTACATCCTCCGAATATCTTCACTCCCGCAAGCTGGTTCAAGCCTGTTGTGCCATCTTTCTCATAGAGCTCAATATTCACGGGCCTTTCCCAATCCTGGTTAACATTATGCGGTACGCTGGTACAATAACCTTCAACACCGGCTGTTCCCTGCACATAAATTCCCGTTTCATCACTGAATAAATTATCAGGATCAGTTACCAGTGATATCACCGGTAAGTTCATCGGTTCATTGATAAAATATGACTGAGTGATGGTGAGCCCTGGCAGAAGACCATCCTCAAGGGTTTTTACCCTTAACACGGATGTCTGGGTAACTGCAATTGGATCCGTATATAATGATGAGCTTGCAGTGGGATCAGTCCCGTCAAGCGTATAAAAGATCTTCGCCCCCTGGCTTGCCACAGATATTGCAACAGTCTGAGGTCCCGGATAAAAGCCGCCGCTGACAGAGAAAACCGGGGCCGGAGTGATACCCGTCACCATCTGATCGTTATTTATTGTCCCGGGTGTCGGAACTGTGAAATAACCTGAAACCTGAGGCTCATTTCTCTTCCTTCCGTATGAGATGTCAGTCAACTGATAAGGGAAACCGAAGGAATCAATGATCAGTCCCTGCTTATTAAACAGCAAGACCTGCTCACCCTCCTTCGCAAGTTTGAAATTAGTATGGAGGCCATTCCCCGAACCATCAGCGTAAACCAGCAAATAACCATATGCAGCGATCAGTGATCCGGTCTGAAATTGCCACTTGGACTGGTTGCCGGCATCATCAGAAAGAAAATATCCGCTCAGGTCGATTGTGCTTCCGGTTGTGTTATAAAGTTCAATCCAGTCACAGTAAGTACCATAATCAACATCGGCATGTGAACTGGCATTAGAGGCCATTATTTCATTGATCAGCACCTGGGAATAAAGGTTCCCTCCCTGCAGGAAAACAGACAACAGGCATAAGTACTTGATGGCTCCAGTTATTCTCATGCGTTAATCACTGACAACTATTAAGCTACTCCTTAACTTCAATCCCGGGCATTTTGGTGACATATCAATTAAACCATTTCAATTATGCAATGCTAAAATAATATACTTAAGCTGTTATTATGGAACAATTCCCGATAATCTTTGCAATCATCAGCACGAGACAGATGTTCGACGTATTTGATAATTAGTAATTTTGTGAGCAGGTACATTTAAATTAAAAGCGTTATGAAAAGAGTTCTTATGTCGGTTTGTTTTATCAGCCTTGCTTTGTTTTCTGCTGTGGCACAAAAAGCAGATAAAGATTTTATCGCCCTGATAAAATTTGAAAAAGCACTTGCTGATATTGAAGCAAAAGACTTTGTGATCATTGTAGAGTCTTATGCAAAGGAAGACGGCAGTTTCGAAACAAATACCGATAACTCGCAGTTTATCTCATATGAAAAGGAGTTTATGTTCCTTCAGGGACTGATCCTTGCAGATAACGCCCAAACGAACAAACTTACAGTATCTGACTACGACCAGGAGACCGATAAAAAAGGCAATGTCAGGATTTCCATGCAGGTGACAGGCTTTTATATAAGGGCAAAAGTCGAGATATCACTGAAGAAGAAAGCAGGAAACTACGCCGATGTCATCATAACACCTACAGAAGGAAGTACCAAGCGTTTTTCAGGATACGTCATACCCACAGCCAAATCGGACTATTTTAAAAGATCCAGTATAATATAAATAATCCTATTGCACGGGATATTTTATTAAGCCTCAAAATCAGGCAGGAATTCCTCCAAGTGGTACGTATTGCATAATCCCCTGAATTCTTTCAGGAGTTCATCGCTGAAGGGCACACCTTTGTCTTTTCTTTCCAGCCATGTAAAGTATTCTTTTTCGCCGGCGGTATATATGCGCGCCTGACCAGGCATCTTCCGGGAAGCCCTGAGCTCACGCAGAATACTGCCTGTCGTCTTCTTGAAGTCTTCAGGCTCAGTAAAAGCACTTATGTCTATCACAATAAAGAAATGACCGAGCCGATATGGCACCTTCTTCCCATCCATGGTACCAGTGAGCATCTTCATGAAAGCGCCTTGCTGCAGCGCTGCTGACAGTATCTCTACCACGGCAGCATATCCGTAACCCTTATATCCGGCGGTTTCTTCACCCACACCTCCAAGTGGCATCAGTGCAGCATTTCCTGCAATTAAATCTTTAAGTACCTCCGATGCATTGGTCTTGCTTTCACCATTTTCATCCATGACCAGCCCTTTAGGCAAGTCTTTCCCTTCACGGGCATATAACTCTACTTTCCCTCTCTGGGCAATTGAAGTTGCACAATCAAGTAAAAAGGGAAAAGGCTCATCGCTTGGCATTCCAAATGTAAGGGGATTGGTGCCCAGCATGTTTTCCACACCGAATGTCGGAGCAACGGATGGACGTGCGTTGGTACCCGTGATTCCGATCATATTCTCACGGACTGCCATTAAAGGATAGTATCCGGCAAAACCATAGTGGCTTGAATTACGCACAGCTACCATCCCCATGCCATATTTTTTTGCTTTTTCAATGGCCAGCTTCATTGCGTTGTACGATATAACATGGCCCATTCCGTTTTGCCCGTCTATGACAGCAGTGGTGGGACCTTCCTTCAGGATTTTATAATTGGTCACCGGGTTCAGTATACCGTCATTAATACGGTCAAGATATATGGTCTTAAGGCGATTTACTCCATGGGAATCAAATCCAAACTTGTCGGCCTGAAGCAATACGTCACCAATTATTCTGGCATCTGCTTCGGGAATGCCGGCCTTAACCAAAATTTCGACATTGAATTTTTCAAGTACTTCAAATGGAACAAATTTCTTTAACATCGGGGCTTAATTTTTGTTATTCATAAAGTTACGAAAATACTGAACCATCATGGATTTCATTTTTGCTGATCCGGGACAAATTCTTTGCCCGTTAAGATAAGCCTTTTAGTCAATATACCCTAAAAACAGGAAGCAGCGGGATGGATTCTATTTAAAATAAAATTGATTTTGACCGGGATGGGATGTAACTTTGAAAACAGTAGTTATTTAACTTAAGCAAAGTTGAAATGAAAACCATAGTCGAGTTACTTGAGAGCAGTGCGCAAAAGTTTGGGAACAACCCCTACCTCCTGGAGAAAAAAACTGACCGCTACGAATCGATTACCTACAAAGAGACTAAAGAGCAAGCCTGCATGGTAGCAGCCGGCCTTATGGCGCTTGGTATAAAGAAGGGCGATCGTATTGCATTATTATCCGAATCCCGTACTGACTGGGTGATAAGTGAACTGGGAATATTACACGCGGGGGCCATAAATGTACCTCTCTCAATTTTGCTCAAAGAGGGCGCTGATCTGAAATTCAGGCTTGATCATTCAGAATCAAAATGGGTGATAGTATCGGGTAACCAGATTGATAAAATAAATGCAATTAAGCAGGATCTTAAGAATCTTGAGAAAGTAATTCTTCTGGACCCAAGGGAAAGTTATTCCAGTGATGAGATCTATATGGGCACGGTCAGGAAAATGGGTGAGGAATATCTGAAAAATAACTTTGATAAATTCATGGACGTAATACAGTCGATAGGGCCGGATGATTATGTAAATATCAGTTATACTTCAGGGACTACTGCTGATCCCAAGGCAATAATCCTGTCTCACAGAAACTATACTGCCAATATTGAACAGACACTTACCCTCATGGATGTGCCGGAATGGTGGACAACACTGCTTATTCTGCCCTGGGACCACTCATTCGCTCATACAGTGGGAATATACATTATGATGGCCACTGGAGCCAGCCTGGCAGCAGTTCAATCCGGTAAATCCTATCTTGACAGTCTTAAACATATTCCGGAAAATATCAGGGAAATTAAACCTGTCTTTCTGCTGAGCGCACCGGCCCTGGCAAAAAACTTCCGCAAAGGGATTGAAAAGGGAATTAAGGACAAGGGTAATTTAATTGAAAAGCTATTCAGGCATGCACTGAAGATTGCATATACCTATAATGGCATTGGATGGGATAAGGGGAAAGGATTTAGGTTCTTTCTTAAACCGTTGTACAAACTTTACGATGTCATTCTTTTCAGTAAAATCAGGGAGAGTTTTGGCGGAAGACTGAAGTTCTTCTTTGGCGGAGCAGCATTGCTTGATATTGAACTTCAGAAATTCTTTTCTGCCATCGGAATACCAATGCTGCAGGGGTATGGCCTGTCTGAGGCATCCCCCGTAATCTCAGGGAATGTGGAGAAAAGATATAAGCTTGGATCATCAGGTGTCCTGGTTAAAAATCTCGAGCTTAAAATATGTGATGAGGATGGAAATGAACTGGCTCCGGGGAAAAAAGGCGAGATAGTGATCCGCGGTGAAAATGTTATGAAGGGATACTGGAAAAACGAAAGAGCTACAAGGGAAACCCTGCGTGACGGGTGGTTATATACTGGAGATATGGGATATATGGATGAAGACGGATTCCTTTATGTTCTTGGAAGGTTCAAGAGCCTTCTTATTTCAGACGATGGAGAAAAATACAGCCCTGAAGGAATTGAGGAAACCATAACTGACAGATCTCCATTCATAGATCAGTTGATGCTGTATAATAATCAAAACAAATATACAACTGCATTGCTTGTCCCGAACGGAGAGGCTCTCGGAAGGTGGGCAAAAAATAAAAATATCGATCTGGCCGATCCAAAAGGTCTTGAGGCCGTTTTGATTGAGTTGGATTCCGTGATCGACCAATACAGGACGGGGGGTTCATATGATGATCTCTTCCCTTCGAGATGGCTGCCTGCGGCTATAGCCATACTCAATGAACCATTCAATTCGGATAACAAACAATTAAACAGTCTCGGGAAAATGGTCAGGGCAAAGATTGTAGAGCGTCACGGCGATAAAATAAACTACCTGTATACCCCGGAAGCTAAGAATATCGTAAATCCTGAAAATCTTACTGCGATAAGAAAGGTATTAGGGATTAAATAGCTTTGGATGAAAAGAGTGAGACCGCTCTCTGGCCTGCCGGATGCAGAACAGTCAGGCCTGACAACCATGACTGCGGAACAGTCCCGGCGGCTCTATTCGAAGATCACCTGGCGACTGATTCCGCTTCTTTTTCTTTCCTACATCATAGCATATATTGACCGCATCAATATAGGCTTTGCAAAATTGCAGCTCCGTGAAGTGCTTGGTGTGGACCCGAATGTCTTTGGAAGCGTATATGGGTTGGGTGCGGGACTTTTCTTTATCGGCTATTTTATATTTGAGGTACCCAGTAACCTTATCATGCAGCGCGTAGGGGCACGTTTGTGGATCGCCCGCATCATGATCGTCTGGGGCCTGGTTTCAATGTCTATGATGTTCATCAGCGGAACGGCAGGCTTCTACTCAGTGCGATTCCTTCTGGGCGTGGCTGAAGCAGGTTTCTTTCCCGGTGTAATCCTCTACCTGACCTATTGGTACCCGGCAAAGGAGAGAGCCCGCATTGTGGCTCTTTTTGCTTCAGGCGCCGTACTCGCAGGCGTACTGGGTTCACCGCTTTCTGGTACGATACTCGAACTTCATGGTAAAGGCGGGCTGGAAGGCTGGCAGTGGCTTTTCCTTCTTGAAGGAATTCCGGCAGTACTCATGGGACTGGTGGTCCTCATCGCCCTTCCTAACAATCCCTGGAAAGCCCGCTGGCTGTCCGCAGAGGAAAAAATCCGGATACAGTCCCGCCTCGACGAAGAGGCTGCTCTGTCAAAAGGGCAGTCACATTTCCGGTTGTCAGACGCTTTTTCAAGCGGCCGTATATGGCTGCTCTGCCTCATCTATTTTTTGCTGAACGTAGGCGGATACGGTTTTGAGATGTGGTTGCCATCGATTATAAAAGGGTTCTCGGAAATGAACTTCGCGAAAGTGGGATGGATAAATGCCATTCCCTACTTTGTGGCAATGGTTGCTATGCTTGTTACAGGAAGCCATTCCGACCACACCGGAGAGAGGCGATGGCATGTGGCCGTTGCAGCTGCCTCATCCGCCCTTGGTTTCGCTCTGAGCGCATATTTACATAACCCATGGCTCGCCATGGCCGCCCTCACACTTGCCTTCGCCGGACTGAAATCCACCATGGGTCCTTTCTGGGCTCTCGGAACGGCGTTTTTGAGCGGCACGGCAGCTGCAGGCGGGATCGCGCTCATAAACTCCGTAGGTAACCTCGGAGGGTTTGTTGGCCCTATGCTTGTAGGAATCATCACGGACAAAACCGGGAATACGGGTACTTCACTTTTAATTCTCGGATGCGCGCTCCTGCTAATGGGCCTGTTAGTTCTGACCATTCGCCGGAATACAAATAAAACATAACTTTTAAGGTACTTCCATCCGCATAATTCTATCACCGGATTATTTCTTATCTCCCTTGCAAACTCTGCAATTCGCAAGAGTAATTCCTCCATTTACCGATAAATCCTTCATAAAACTCTGTTGCAGTCCTATTTTTGAGCATGATTTATAAACCTTAAAATAACAACCTGATGAAAAAGATTATGCTGTCATTTACCGCAGTCCTGTTCTGCGTTTCGATTCTGGCACAAAACACCACCGACCTTAAAATGAACCTGGAGAAAAACAAGGTTTACCGGTTAAAGTCTGTTTCGGAGCAAACTGTTACGCAAACGATGAACGGGGTTCAGCAAACCACGGAATCCAAAGTCAATTATACAATGTCGCTGAAAATGATTGATGCGACTGCCGATTATATTGTCACTGAAATACATTTTGATACCCTGACTACCAATACTAATACAATGGGAAAAACGGTCAGTTACAGTTCTGTCAATGAAGGGGATATCAAATCGTCAGAAACAGCTGATGTTTTATCATGCATAATGAACCGGCTAAGTAAAAATGCCATTTATGTTAAAATGGATTTTGCAGGCAAACCATTCGAGATTGTAAATTTAAAAATGCTGTCTGACCTGGTTTTAAAAGATACCAGTTCGATTACGCTTACCGGACCAACGGCGGCGGCTGTTAAAAAGCAGATAATTAATTCGGTCAGCGACAGTGATTTAAAAACAATGATCGAAATGTTTACCTGGTATTTACCCGGCAAACAGGTTACCGCAGGCGATAGCTGGAATATCACACAACAGATAAGTTCCGGCGGTATGATGCTCGATATAATAACCACTTATCATCTGGACGGAATAGATGGCAACAATGCAAAAATAACCGCCGAATCAAATATTAAGACAGCGGCGAATGCAGTGCCTATTGAATCGGGCGGCGCTACAGTGACCTATGACGACATAAAAGGATTGAGCAAGTCAAACATGGTGATTGATATCCGTACCGGTCTGAAAGTTGAAGATAATCGGGAAAACACATATTACAGGAAATCTGGGTATCAGTGCTCCGGGTTTTAGCATGCAAATGCCAATGGATATCAACAGCGAATCAAAAGTTATTTCATTGCAGTAAAATTTATGCACAGCTAGGATGAAAAAGTATATAGTCTTGTTATTGCTGGTAACCTCTGTTTCTGCTCAGGCTCAGAACATCAGGGGAAAAGTATGTCTTGAGGAAGATAAATCACCCTTACCGTTTGCTACTGTCGGACTGGTTCAGTTGCCTGATTCAAATATGATTACCGGGGTTATTACATTGACTGACGGTGGCTACCTTCTTGAAAATGTAAAACCCGGCAACTATTTCATAAGGGTAAGTTTTGTAGGTTATGAAACAAGCGGGAAAAGTGTTGTTGTCGAGACTGGCAATCCCGAAGTCCTGGTTGATACCATTTTTTTAATGGAAACCACAGCAAACATAGATGAAATTACTGTGGTGGGTGAACGTCTGAAAGGAAAGGAACTGGTTGACCGGACTGTTTATGCCATTCCTGCAGTAGTATCCAAATCCGCAATTAACGGTTACGACCTTTTAAAAAGAATACCGCAGGTTAATGTCGACTTTCAGAACAATGTGACGCTTAACGGCAGCAGCAATTTTATCATCCTGGTCGATGGAAGGCAACGTGATAAGGAATACCTTGCCAGGCTTCTTCCATCTGATATCGAAACTATTGAAATAATCAGCAATCCATCCGGTAAATACGAAGGCAACATCGACGGCGTGCTAAGCATCATCCTGAAAAAAGAAGCCAGGTACGGAATGAATGGAAATGTCGGATTCACCATTAAACCGTTCAATAAGATCACAAGGTCAGAAACAGGCAGTCTCGATTATGCATTCGGTAAAATAACATTCTATGTGACTGCCATGAATTTTGCACAGAGCCTTGATATAACCAACTCGGAAGAAAGTCGTTTTGTAATGAATGATTCCACAATCAGCCTGTCAGGCAACGGAGGCATAAAAGTGACAATGACGACAATCAACAGCGGATTCGATTATTATATAAACGATAAAAACAGCCTGAGTTTTAATGTCAGTTACAAACCGATACTGCAGAATATTGATCTGTTAAGCGAAACATTGTTGTCCAAAAGCGATAATCCCCTGAATACAATTTCAGCGCCCTACACCAATGAGTATAAAAGTGATGAGACATCATTATCCCTTTTTTACAAAAAAGCATTTAAAAATCCTATTCAGGAATTCACGGGTGAAGCCAGTTATTACAACTTCGGATCAGATGAAACAAATGACTTTACAAATACAAGGTACCTGTATAACTCTGATTCGATAATCAGTACCTATGCCAGGACGGAAGATAATCTGAATAAACGCGATTACTATTCAGTTAAATTAAACTATGTCCATCCATTAGGCATGTCAGCAAAAATTGAAGCAGGATATCAATTCTATTACCAGAAAATGGGCTACGATTTCATAATAAATAATGAAGAATCAGATAACCTGTTCGAATATGCCGAGTTGCGGAATTCGGTTTATGGCGGAATTACATATAATCTGAAAAAAATAGGATTTCAGGCAATGCTGCGGACAGAAAACAGCCAGATCAATGCCGATTTAGTTTCTGAGCCCATTTATACCTGCTTCCTGCCTTCGGTCAATTTTCAATATAAATTCTCGGCATCACATAATCTGAAATTTACATATAACCGGAGAATTAACCGGCCGGGAATTTTTGATATGAATCCGTATTTTAAGGTGGACCAGAATTATAATATCACCCAGGGGAATCCCGATCTGAAGCCTGATTATCGTGACCGCCTGCAGCTTACCTACACCTGGAACTTTGGCAGCAATTATTTTTCACCCTATGTTTATACGGAATTCTTTTCCAATAAGGTAGGAAATGAATATCTGGTAATCAGTTCGCCTGTCAACGACATCCTGACCACATTTACCAAGCCCTATAACCTGCTTAACGGCAATGAACTCGGGGGCGGTATTAATACCATGTTATGGTTTGTAAATATCAATGCAAGGATATATAAAGGACATTTCAATGAGTACACGGGGCCGTCAAGTTTTATACCTTCCAGGGACTATTTCTCCTACAGTATAACAAGCTACGCATATGCCAATCTTGACAAGAAAAAGAAAATAACTGCATTTGCCTTTTTAAGCTATGAGGGAGTTAATGTAAACGCATATTCCAAAACATACAATACTCCTTTTTATGGCCCCGGCATTCAGGCACAGATAAAAAACCACAGCATAGGCGTGGTCTGGCTGCTGCCTTTTTCAACGCATGTAAAACTAACCAGGACTGAAACCGAGACAACTGATTATACTTCCACAAATATCATAGGATTTGATGCTTCAAATTACATCCAGTTCATGTATTCCTATAAATTCAACAGGGGAAAGAATGTCAAAAAGCTCGACCGAAAGGTCGAAGTAGAGAGCGACAGCAAAAGCAATGCAATCATGAACTGAGTGTTTCTATATAAACTTACTGAACGGGGAGTTTATACCATCTGACTGCATTTTTACTGTATATCTTGTTTATCACCTCTTTAGGA
>CAVRBS010000023.1:0-8984 GCA_963719235.1 uncultured Bacteroidales bacterium | reverse complement strand
AGAAAAAACCACTTACCCGAAATCCGTCCTTCCTCGACCACGACAAAAGACGGTCTGATAACACATAACATACACAACGAAACAACAAGGATTTAACTCAAGATTCTGATTGGTTGTCATATAACCACATCAAGTTTGACAGACGTAACATTAAAACAACAGGTGGTGAAATTATATTTGACTTTGGCCTATTACTGGTTTAATTTTGTTCTTGATAATTGATATTGACAGTAGAATATATTTTGTTTTAATCATATCAATGAAAAGACTATGAGACTAGCACAGATAGTACTTTTTATAATCGGAGCTGCATCGTTGATTGCCTCGGCTTTCGGACTTGGGAAGGATTATGGAGAGACCCTTTACAATGCTGGAATAGCCATACTGCTTATCGATATTGTGTTTATACAATTGTGGACATCGGCAAAACGCCAGTAGAGTAATCCAATTCTGGCTATCATGAAGAATCCTCGGAAATCGACTCTGGGGGCTTTTTACTATATAATGAAATAAGAATCGATTAGTTAACCTTATACTACCTCATCATTTTATTTCTGATGATGCTCTCGTAGGAGTTGGGACAGTTCCAACTCATGATTTCAATCAAAAACACACCATTTTCGTCTAAATCCTGGCCCAAAATGCTGACGCTTTCGGTTTTACCATAACTGCGCTTATAATCAGCTATATACAAAGAACATCATTTGCTAGGTATATATCCCCACAGCACATTTATCACTTTCCATTCCCCGTTTACTTTCGCCAGCTGGCAGTAGTCAAAGAATCCATATTTTGTGTTCACTGTTTTTGCGAGCGCGAAATCGCCAGTAATGTCGTAAACAGTCACCTCGAGGCTGAAAGGTTTTCCGGGTTCCTGGTCCCGCATGTTCACCCCTCCGCGGTTCCTTTTGGTGGCGGCAACGAGCATAGAGGCGCTCATGTCACTGGTATAGGCTTCACCGTCCTGGTCTTTCCCGACCGTTCGCTTGACCAGTTCGGGAGAAACGCCCAGGGACACCCTTCCGGCATCACCCTCTGCCCAGCCTTCTACGTAATCACGGCAGGCTTTTTCAATGGCCATGGTGTCGGCAGGTGCCTGGGCGACAAGTGTTACAGTAAAGAACAGCAAGAACACTGCTGATAAGATCATTTGTTTTTTCATTTTGATTGCTCCTTAACTTTGTTTTTGGTTTGAATTATTTTTCCGGGCTCATCGCTTTTATGAAATCGGCCGAGACCCACAGGTTGTAAGTGAAAAGGTATTTCCCGTCCGGTGACACCATAACACCCACGTAGGTGGGAAACCAGTCCACCGGTTTTGGCTCCTGCCACTGCCCGTCCTTCCCTTTGAAGCTGATGAACAGGTAGGGACGCTGGAGGATAGCGCGATAAAAGAACAGGTATGATTCATCGGGGGCAATGAAGGGCATCATTTCCGATTCGCCTGTATTGATCACAGGGCCAGCGTTCACCGGCTGTGTGTATTCACCATTGACGAGCCGGGAATAGTAGATGTCACCTGCGCCGAGACTGTTCTGGTCCGCCCCTCCAAACCAGAGGGTACCGTTCCCGGATACAGTTACCTGCCAGTGCAAACCCATGGCATTTACTGCAGCACCAACGGGCCGGGGTTCGGACCAGCCTGTGGCCGTTCTTTCCACGTACCAGATGTTCTCCTTCTTCGTGTTGGCGCTTAGCGTGTCGACAGGCCTCTTCGAAGTAAAAAAAAGCTTCCGGTTGTCAGGGCTTACAAAGGGCACATCGTCATAGAACATGAGTTCGTTGGGCCCGCTGAAAGAAGGATACGCTGGCTTGGTCCAGTTCCCGTCCCTGATTGCTGAAAATAGAATGGAATACCCATTTCCCCAATAAATTTCGTTGCCGTCGGGCGAAAGGCTGATGGTTGTATGGTCCAGATAAACTATCCCGGGGGCAAAGCGCTTAGGCTCTTTTCCAGGGGGATCCTGTCCCATATAGGGTCCGGTGATGACCGGGAATTGCTGCGGCCCGGTATCCGCTCCCAGGCTCTTCAGGAGTTCCATCCCATTTCCGTTTCCTGCTGCCTCAGCAATATTATACGCTGACCTGCCATCATTGGTCCTGGCATTGACATCGCAGCCGTTCTGTACAAGGAAGCGGAGCATTTCAAGGGCATCAGGATTGCCTGCCACCGAGTGGAGGGGCGTTGCCCCCGTGATGCTTTTGGTAAGGTCCAGCGGGATATTGTAAGACTGCAGCTTCTTCACTATCTCCAGGGAGTTGCCGGTGGTGGCGCTGCGCATGAGGGTCCGGTTGGTGCCGGCATCGGCAAAGATTTTGTCTCCGCATTTTTGGATGATCGCCTCAAAAAGCCGGACATATCCCCTGCTCACGGCTGAGGACAGGGTGAACCTGAGGTTCTCTCCGGTAGTATCGAAATCGGCCTTATGGTCCATCAGCAGGTCTATCACACGGCCATCGCTGTAGGAGGCTGCGTCGTTCAGGGGAGTGGCCCCGTTGGTCCATGGAGCGTTGACATTTGCTCCCCCCTTTACCAGTACTTCAGCCACCTCATAGTTATGGGTAGACCTCGTAAGCGCGCCAAGGGGAGTGTAATTATTCCTGTTCCGGATCTCCAGTCCGGCCCCTTTCGAGATCAGAAGCCCGGCGATTGTCGCGTTGTTTGAATAGGCGGTCCCGTGAAGGGGAGTGTTTCCTGCCATGTCCTGCAGGTTGACATCCGCCCCCTTTTCAATCAGCATAATGGCCGATGCCTCCTGTTTGTTGTCGATGGCAACATGGAGGGGCGTCAATAGCTGGTTATTCCGGGCATTTATATCCGCCCCCTTTGATAACAGGAAGTCGGCAATTAGTACCGAACCCACAATAGCCGAGGTATGAAGCGGAGTATTTCCCAGGTCATCTTTCGCGGAAATAAGACTGGGATCGTTCCCGATAAGAACCTTGACTTTGGCCAGATCGTTTGTTTTGACTGCCTCAAAGATCTCCTGGGCATGAAGGTTGAGAAAAAGAAACAGGATTATGCTGAGAGTAATTAGTTTTTTCATATTATTTGCCCTGTTTTAGTTCGTTAAGGATCTTTTTTGCATTCTGGTTATCCGGATTTAACGACAGCGACTTTTCGTAATTCTTTATGGCAATCTCTGTCTGTCCATCTTTTAACAATGCCTCACCAAGGCTGTCATATACATTCCATGCATCGGGATATGCAATCGAATTGATTCTGAACAGCTCAATTGCCTCACGGGTCTTACCGGACTGAAGGTACTGATACCCCGCCATGTTCATCTCTGCCTCGGAGAACATCGGCACCTGTGGCTCTCTGGTGAAAAATGTACTGAAGTATTGTGCAGATGAATCAACCCCTTTTGTATTAAGGATACCGAAGGAAATCATTCCTTCTGAGGAATCTGAACACCGACTTATTGAACTCTTCCGGTTGTTCTACGGGAATGAGATGACCTGAATTCGGCATAACTTCGCGCCTCGACCCAGGAATGCCAAAGCTAATCACACCCGCGTGTGCATGGACATCAGGAATGTCATGTTCACCAACCATAACCATGCAAGGTACCTTTATTTCTGACAGGAATCTGGCTGCCATCCTTTCGGGAGGAGTGTAATAACTTCTGTTAAAAGGCCTGTGCAGATTGGCTTCCACTATTGATGCAACCTTATGTTTCGCTTCCCTGTTCTCGGCATAGATCTCGTAAGGATCATCCCATACAAAATACTCTGCAGCTTTTACAGGATCAGACATAAGCGCGGGATTTTTAAGGTGCCCGCCCCTGTATGTCATGTGCGAAGTGTATCCGTATCCGCCAACCACAGCACCGACCAGGACAAGGGCATTCACCCTTTCAGGATATTTGAGTGTAAAGTCAATAGCACACCCACCTCCTGAAGACATCCCGAAAATGGTGGCTTTTTCAATGCCCAGCTTTATGAACAGTTCATTAAGATCCTCAATATCAGAGTATGGGGATTGCGGATCAGATGATTTCCCGTACCCTCTCCGGTCGTATCTTGTTACCCTGTAATACTTCGCGAGTAAAGGGAACTGGTAATCCCATATTTCATGACTGACCATGCCGTCATGCAGAAGAACAATATTGTCTCCACTTCCCTCTGTCTCATAGAACAGTTCTCCTCCGTCAACCTCAACATAACCAGAACAGAAATCTGCAGGAGTATCCTGTCCTGAAATGGTTTTCAGCAATATGCCGGCCATTGCAACGATCATTAGTACTTTCTTCATGGTTTTTTGTTTTTAAAATCGAACTACCTGACATTCTGGTCAAGCCAGTTAATAATGAGGTAATCAAACCTGACCTTTATTTTTGTTTCGGAGTCAACAGGTACATCGTTCCCCAGGGAATTCCATGTCGGGAGGATGACTGCAAAATCCGGTATGCTGTCCACTTCATCATAACTTTATTCTTAACCATACTGAAAACTTTGACTCTGTAACAAAAATAGGTCTTATTAGGGGAAGGGTGCGGGCTTGGCCGGTAAATTCAATTACGAGCCTGTGCTCAGGGAAAAAATAGAGTCTTTGTCCACTTTCAAGTTTTACCGGGATTATTATTATTTCCCTTGATTCCGTATCTCTGAAAACAGGTTTGTCAAATACAAATCTGAAAAGCAGTCCGGCAGCCCCTTTTAAATGAGACTTCAAACCAGACAGTGAGCCGTTCTTCAACCTGTTATAACAGGTAGCATAAATTGCCTGGCCGTTTGAGATGAAGGTTACGCTTTCAAGATCGGGGATTAACTGCCGGTAGTATGTGAAGACGATCAGGTCTTTCCCTGAACTTGCAGAGTTAGGTAATGAATTATCAATACCCTGACCGGACAATCCGACCATTGTAAACAGAGCTACAAATAATGCTACAGTTCTCATAATCAATTCAGATTAAATTTCCAGCCCGGGTACAGAACCGCCAAAGGTTTTTCAAAGGCTCATTTACCCGGCCTTGCCTGCTATCTTCTGATACCTTCGCGTGTCAGATAGTCATTCAGTGGTTCAAGCCCTTTCTCCTTTCTCCATTCATCAACCCGGCTTTCATCCTCGAGCGGATATAGTTTCATCTCACCTGTTGCCCTGTTATCCATAATTGCATGAGTGCCGTACCTCTGCGGCAGGTTCTGGTTCATTCTCATGCGGTCGAACATAAGGACGTATTGCTGCCAGTCGCCTTCATTCTTGATGCAAGCTTCCTCGAATAGTTTTATATACTTCTCCTGGGCTGCGGCATTTGAATGCTGAAGCACATAGAACGGGGCTTCAGATGCTTCACTCCCCACCTGGCTTTTTTCAGGCCATCCCCTGGATTCAAGAAGCACTTCCAGCTCCTTCAGGTTCTTTTCATTCTGCAGGGCCTGCATCCTTCTGAGGGCAGTTACAACAGGAGAGCCTGGTCCGAGATTTCTGACCGCAATACCCATTTCATAGAACCCTGTCTGATCGAGGCAAAGGAGCCTCCACAGCGAACTGGCATATTCCGTATCCTTGATACTGTTACCGGTTTTCTCATTCAGGACTGCAACAAGCCCGTTCTCAAACTCCTCCCACCCTGCAGATTCTCTGGCGGCAAGCAGGTCAGGGTCAGTCAGGATGGAAACCGAGGGGCCGATTTCAACCACTTTCTCTAAATAACTGATAGCGCTGTCAGGCTGTCCGGCAAGAGACAGGGCACATGCATAATTATAGATGACCAACCGGTCATTTCTGTTCTGAGGGTACATATTCCGGTATTCTTCTACTGCCGAACCTACATCTCCTGCAAGCAACAGGCTGTCTGCACGGCTTAAATGACCTGACGCGCCAGCAGGCGGAGGAGGAGGTGGCGGAGGCGGTACCTGTGACTCTGCACACAATGGGATTGTGAAGAGACAGATAATCAGAGTTTTTTGTACAGTCTTCATTGCCTTTTTATGTGCGATTTGTTTATACTAACTGTTAACTCCATATGCGGCAAATATTGGGACCATTATCATCAGATCGGCCCCTGCGTGTATAAGGGTCGGGGCAATTATGCTACGCGTATAATGCATGGCATAGCCGCACAGCATCCCAAGAACGAAGCAGATTCCAGCAAACAGGAGTACATTGGACTGGTATTGGACAACTATATGAGGAAGAGCAAAACATACTGATGTTAGCAGAATTGAAAGGTGATGATTAAACATGAGGTTGAGTTTTTCAAGGAATAAAGCCCTGAAAATCAATTCCTCCATAAACCCGTTTGCCATCACGAAGACAAGTACCCAGATCCAGTTATTCCCGAGAAAGGAAAGATCCACAGGTTGTCCCGGATTTGTAAATGCCAGATAACCAAAAAGGATAAAAAAGGAGAGGCCAATCACTATCCCTGCCACCAGTCTGCCCGAGGTAATGAAGATGCTCCTGAGTGGTTGTTTTGCTATCAGAACAGAAGCTATGATGACAGTACTGATAATCAATGAATCACTTAGTTTTGAGAGGGCGATCCCCTTTGAGCTGCTCATATCCAGGTTTAGAAACTCAGAGGTGAAAGGGGTGACAATCAGGAATGCAAGATTCAATACAAAGAATGAAAACCCCAGCAGGGAGGCTACGTGTTTATTTCGCCTTTTAAACAATAACCATGCAGCAACTGAGATGGTTATCAAAAGCAATCGCAACACTATCTTAATATTACCCGGCATAGGGGTAAACAGCGTCATGGTTGTTGCCAGTAATGACAGAAATGTGACAGTAAAAGTTGTGACAGAGCTTCTTTTCATATGCTTTGTTTTTGAAATCCGTGTCAAGAATATTAAAGACTTTTAACCCTGACAAATAATTGATGTGAAAGCTCTTATAAAGTCTATGAACGACGTTTTCCCCAATGATTCCGATAAAATGTGCCGTTCATGTACAAATTCATGCAGTTCACTGCTTTTTCTTTTTACAGTCTGTCATTTCAGGATATTGACGGTATCTTTGATTACAGATAACTTTTTTTATCATGGAGTTTATCAGAGGTGAAGTCAGGAAACCACGCGGCAGGTTAATTATCTACATCGCGTACTGGGCTCTCTACTTAATGTTTTTTTCAGTCCAGCGTTTCTATGCAAGATCATTCTTTATAACTGCAACAGGCCTGGCAGAGGCCTGGGATCAATATACCTTCCTTAACTCATTCCTTGCTAACCTTGCCTATCTGCCAGGAGTGGTTCTGGCAACACATTTTGTTACAGAATTCCTTCTGCCACGATACTATTTCACTAACAGGTTTCCCCGTTTCAGTATCTACCTGGCATTGACTATCGTGGCTTACCCTCTTGTTTCGTACCTTGTAAGAATAGGAATTGTTGATGTGTACATCAATCATCAGCGGGAGTCATATTCTTTCTATAATTACTTCGCCTCGGTGCTCATATTCGTCTTCGGGCTGGCACCTGTGGCATGGTTTAAAATCGCATCACATCTCAAGGAGGATGTGCTTTTTCATCAAAAACTTGACAATGACAGGCTTAGTGCCATGCTGAAGCTGAAAGAGACCGAGCTTAAACTCCTTCGCAGCCAGTTGCATCCTCATTTTCTCTTCAATACACTTAATAATCTCTATTCTCTGGCCCTTGAAAAGTCTGACAAGACACCGGATTTGATTATACGGCTTGGTGATATGCTGAGCTATATCATTTACGATTGTAACTCGGACAGAGTGCTCCTTTCCAAGGAAATCGATTTTCTAAAGAGTTTTATTGAGCTCCAGAAAGTAAGATTTATTTCATGCGATATCAAACTGGAGATCACGGGCAACATTGATGACCAGAAAATCGCCCCGATGCTTCTGCACACGTTTATTGATAACAGTTTTAAGCATGGTGCTGCGAGAATTTCCGGGGACTCCTGGATACAGATTTCAATTGATATCAATAGCGGATTTATTGATTTCAGGGTTGAAAATAACATACCTGCAGGGACGGACATGATTAAAGAGACCGGCGGGATTGGTATTGAAAATGCAAAAAAACGTCTCCAGTTGATCTACAGAGACCGTTACGATCTGAAGATTCATCAGTCCGAATCCTCTTATTCTGTTTTTCTCAAGTTACAGCTCTAAAGCAGCATGGCGTATGACAACAAGATGCCTGATTATTGATGATGAACCTCTGGCTATAAAGCTAATCAAGACTCATCTTTCAAAGCTCGACTCTTTCGAAGTTGCCGGGGAATGCAGCAATGCACTGAAGGCAATAGAATTTCTGAAGAGGGGGCATATTGACCTGATGTTTCTGGATATTAATATGCCTGAGATAACGGGACTGGAATTTCTGAAATCACTGCCGGATCCCCCGTATGTAATAATCACCACAGCATACAGGGAGTATGCCATTGAGGGGTATGACCTTGATGTAATTGATTTTCTGCTGAAACCCATATCCTTTGAGCGTTTCCTGAAGGCTATAAACAGGTACTGCAACCGTACCAATCCCTTCCATAAGAATTCAACCGGTCAGCCTCAGTCAGCAGAAAGAAGGCATGTTTTCATCCAGGACGGCAAGAATATTTACAAGATTTCCTATGACGACCTGCTATATCTTGAGGGTTTCGGAGAGTATGTCAAGGTAGTCACTGTTTCAAAAACCCATCTGGTTCGCGACTCCCTGTCAGATTTTGAACAGAAGCTTTCGGGTGATCACTTCCTGAGGATTCATAAATCATATATTGTTAATCTTGAAAAGATAACTGGGTACAGCTCAGTGCATGTCATGCTGAAAAAAGTCGAACTGCCTGTTGGGCGGATCTTCCGTGAAAAAGCGATGGTGATCTTAAAAAAGGGAAGCACCGGATAGGCTGCTCTTAATTCTAAAGTTTGACTGCAAAAGCCAGACATGGCGACCACTTTCGGCCGCTCAACAGTCGAAGTATACAATTTACATATTAACAGTCATTTAAGGCAGAAAACGGAACGAGAGTGCTCGCTCCCGCTCTCACTCTCGCTCTGTTTTTG
>CAVRBS010000022.1:0-318352 GCA_963719235.1 uncultured Bacteroidales bacterium | reverse complement strand
AACACTCTTGTTGCGAACAGAAACCTTTCGTTCCACCAGGGATCATCCAATGAGGTGACGGTTACGCCGTCGCTGGAAGAAGTGTGAATAAACTTGTTATCGCCCAGGAAAATTCCCGAATGAGTGATGAAATGACTTGTTCTGTATGATCTGATAAAAAATACCAGATCACCTTTTTTAAGATCTTCCATACCTGGAATTATCTTACCATACCTGGCCTGCTCCTCGGAGTTATGCGGAAGATGAATACCATTTTTGGCAAACACTGTTACAAGTAACCCGGAACAATCCATGCATTTCATTGTTGTACCTCCCATGCAATGTGGAACGCCAAGATATTGCCGGGCAGTTTTAATGATTTCATCAGGAGTGGCATCATTGGTATCTATGACTTTTTCAATGCCTGCACTGATAAATTCATCCAGCTTTTGCTTTTCAGCCTGGGTATTTATGTTATTGAAAGATGTCTCAGGATATGCTTTTTTGGAACAGTCGGTAATAAGCGGCTGACAGACAATCATTAACAGAATAAGGAATTTTCTTTTGGATATGGAAGGTATCTTAATCATCAGTGATTCTGCAGTTGACAAATCAGGCGCGGATACACCTGCTTCATAGTTTAACGGGCAGGAGAGAGGAAAATTATAATAAAAAAATCCCGCATACCTGGATCTGCGGGATTTCTTATTCGTTGTCTGACTATTGTCTGCGGTCGGGGCGGCTGGGACTGGATGCTGAGTTGGTGTTGCCTGAGCTTCTCCTGGCTTCAGAGGCTTTTGCTTCTGCTTCCCTGTTTTCAGCAGATTTTCTTTCTGTTTCCCTAGCCTCTGCGGCTCTTGCTTCAGCGGCCCTGCCCTGAGCTTCCCTTGCCTCTGCAGCTCTTGCTTCAGCGGCCCTGCCCTGAGCTTCCCTTGCCTCTGCGGCTCTTGCTTCAGCGGCCCTGCCCTGAGCTTCCCTTGCCTCAGCGGCTCTTGCTTCAGCGGCCCTGCCCTGAGCTTCCCTTGCCTCAGCAGCTCTTGCTTCAGCGGCCCTGCCCTGAGCTTCCCTTGCCTCAGCAGCTCTTGCTTCAGTGGCCCTGCCCTGAGCTTCCCTTGCCTCAGCGGCTCTTGCTTCAGTGGCCCTGCTCTGAGCTTCCCTTGCCTCAGCAGCTCTTGCTTCAGCGGCCCTGCTCTGGGCTTCCCTTGCCTCAGCAGCTCTCGCTTCAGCGGCCCTGCTCTGGGCTTCCCTTGCCTCAGCAGCTCTTGCTTCAGTGGCCCTGCTCTGGGCTTCCATTGCCTCAGCAGCTCTTGCTTCAGCAGCCCTGCTTTCAACAGACCTTCTTTCGGCATCCCTGGCTTCAGTGGCTCCTGGCTTCAGTAGCTTTGATTTCAGCAGCCCTCGTCTCACCTCGCAGCTCTTGCTTCGGCAGCTCTGCTTTCAGCAGTCCTTCTTTCGGTTTCCCTGGCTTCAGCAGCTCCTGCTTCTGTAGCTTTGACTTCAGCAGCCCTGGTCTCTGCAGTTCTGCTCTCGGCAGTCAGCCTTCTTTCGACATCCCTGCTCTCAGCGGCGGCAGGTTTTCCGGTGCCTGTGGATGCTGAGCTCCTCCTTGCTTCAGTATTCTCTGCTGCTGCAGGGGCAGCTGCAGTCCTGTTGCTCACTGTGGCGGCAGCTCTGCGGCTTTCGCTGCTCCTGTTTTCACGAGTGGTGTTGTAGAGATCTGCTCCTGCTCTCCTCAGTTCGGGACGCGAGTAGGTCTCTGTATAGTTGCTCTCAGCGATCCGGTGATGTACCTGTTCCGACTGCTGGCGGATACCGTGGTAGTAGAAGTCGTTGTAGTGCTTGTACCTCGGGTAGTCCCAGTGGTGGTAGTAAGTGTTGTAGTGATGGTTCCAGCATGAGTGGTACCCGTAGTAGTAATCCCAGTAGTAGGGTCTCCAGGGATCCCAGTAGGTCGGGGTAGTAACCCCAGTACCATGACGAGTGCCATCCGTGGTAGTATGGCCGGTAGATGTACACTATCATCGGCCATTCGTAGATGTCATAGTAGTAATTATTGATAATGGTTACATTGTCAGCATACATCGGGTCTCCGTAGTACCCGTGTCTGAATTTTTTTGAATATACAGGCTCGATGATATAATTTCTTCCGTAGAGAGCCTCATCGCCGATGAGCTGTATCATCACCTTCTTTTTGCCCACCTTCTGCACGGTGAAGACGGCGACGTCCTGGTATTCTTTCCGGCCGAGCACGGCGCGCAGCACTATTGTATGGACTTTCCTGTCGATGTAATCTGAGACGGTGATGTAATCCACAAAATTATCACGGTTAAGGTCGAGGTTGTTGATCCTTGACTTCGGGTCGTTGAGACTTCTTTCAAAGCCTTCGAGTGTTTCGGAGTTACGGAACAGATCCATGACTGCGTAGAGGTTAAGGTTGTCACCCGGGAGACCCAGGTATTCCTCAGGATAGTCCTGTGCCCTGACTGTCGTCGCTGAAGCTATCAGGACTGCGAGGATCGATGTGATAATTAAGTTTTTCATCTCTTTAAGTATTATGAAGATTTGCTCTTCACAGGTATCTAATGCAAAGTGTATGCCAAAACCATCTCAAAGCCCCATAAATTGAGGCTGAGCGAATGTTTGTTGTAAGATGTATGATATGTTACTGAAGTGCAGGAAAGAAAGCAAATCCCGCAAGGCCGAAGGACTGCCTGACTTGTTTACACCGTAACGATGATCTTACCCCGCGGGCTTCCCTTTTTCCGCGAGTTCAAAAGCTTCAGCAGCCTTTTCAAGAGGAAACACGTTCTCTATAAGTGGCTTAAGCTTGCCTTCGGCGAAAAGCCTCTCTAATTCCTTCCAGTCTTCGGGGTGTCTCCTCATATTTGCTGATTTCAGTTTTTTACCAAAGACCAGCCGGACAAGTATCATCGATAAATAGGGCGGAGGTATGAATAATGTCGAGGCATAAGTCCCACCGCGCTTCAGGAGATGACAGACATGCCTGAGCTCCATTTTTCCGTATGCATCCACGACAGCATCGAACTTTTTGTCTGTGGCAGCAAGTTCCTCCGGGCTGTAGCCCATGACCTCATCCGCTCCCAGCTTACTGGCAAGCTCTCTGTTTCCTTCACTGCATGTTGCAGTGACAATTGCACCCCTGGCCCTGGCTATCTGAACGGCAAAATGGCCCACCCCGCCTGTTCCTCCGTTGATCAGCACGTGTGAACCTGCTTTGACTCCGCACTTTCTCAGTCCGTTAAGAGCTGTGAGAGCCGCTATGGGAAGTGAAGCCGCCTCGTTAAATGACATTCCTTCAGGGATTAGCTCTCACATTTTTCTGATCTACCGCCCGCAGCTGGGCCATTGCCCCGTGCCTGTTAAAGAGCACTGATCCGGATCCGTAGACCCTATCGCCTGGTTTGAAACCGTTCACTCCTTTGCCTGTTTCCCGGACGATACCGGCAAAGTCGGCACCGTATATCCGCGGGAACTTTGACCCTGTGATGAACTTCGCATCGCCGTTTCTTATTTTCCAGTCGACAGGATTTATTGAAGCTGCTTTTACCTCGACAAGAAGCTGTTTAACGCCCGCAGATGGATCGGGCAAATCGCCGTATACGGATACCTCAGATCCTCCGTACGCGGTTGAGTAGTGTGCTTTCATGGCAGTTTATTTGCGCCCAAGATACAAAATTGTCCCGATGCTACTGACGTTCGCTATACTCTGTCAGGATCTTCGATTCGGTCGGTATCCCGGCGCTGCTTGTCCCGCACACAGGGGCTCCGGCATTATTGAACGATTGCTGACCTTTTTCCTGTTATCTTTACCAACCTTTATAATGTTTCTTATGAGATTCTCACTCAGCGGTTTCATATACCGGATATTTATTGATCCCCTGATATCAGGACTGCGGAAGAGCGTAGCTGAGCACGTTGATCCATTACATCGTGTTATCGATGTGGCATGCGGCACAGGAGCGCTGTCTTTAGCTATGGCTGAAAAAGCGATGCATGTCACCGGCATCGATCTGTCAGAAGACATGATCATCACTGCCCAACGAACAGCCAGGAGAAGAGGGTTCACAAACGTTTCCTTTAAGCTGCATGATGCTTCTGACCTGTCAGGCTACAGGGATGGCGAGTTCGACCTGGCTGTCACATCAATGGCTATCCACCAGTTTGAGGCGCAGCTGGCCATAAAGATTCTTGCTGAGATGAGGCGGATATCGCAAAGAGTGATAATTGCCGATTACAACCATAATATGCCGGAAGGACTTTCGAAGAGAATTGCATGGGGCATTGAACGCATGGCCGGAGGAGATCATTACCGAAACTTCAGGATTTATATGCAGAATGGCGGAGCTCCCTGGTTTGTCAGGCAGGCGGGCATGAGGATCGTTAGAGAGAAGGTGAGGGGAGGAGTGTTTACAGTACTGAAGTGCGAAGCCTTATAGAATTAATAATTCCGTTAGATTTGTGGTTTATTATTTACCCTTGTTTGTTATTGATTCAATGAACATATGGAGCATAAAAGTCAAAAGGCGGTAATAACCCTTTTGTTCGTGGGCGTTCTGATGGGGGCGCTCGATATTTCCATTGTCGGACCTGCAATACCATCGATTGAGAGCTACCTGCACCCTGACCCGCGCTTTTCCGGATGGATATTTTCCATTTATGTACTTTTCAATTTAGTCGGTATTTCATTGTTTGCACGACTGTCCGATATCTTCGGAAGAAGAATAATATATGTACTGGCACTTGCAATTTTTGCTGCAGGTTCATTGTGGGTATCACTATCACAAAGTTTCACCTCGCTGCTGACAGGAAGAGCTATTCAGGGTTTTGGCGCAAGCGGCATCTTCCCTGTGGCATCTGCACTGGTAGGCGATCTCTTCCCTCCGGAGAGACGCGGCCGTATACTCGGACTAATAGGAGCAGTGTTTGGCCTGGCATTCCTCATGGGGCCTTTTATCGCCGGTGTACTGTTGCATTATTTCGAGTGGCATTTTCTCTTTATCATAAATCTTCCCATATCACTGGTGCTGATTTACTTTAGCTTTAAAATCCTTCCGTCGGTACCGAACAAAAATGTTTCACGCATCGATTGGGGTGGCATCGTTGCCATGGGAGCAGCCCTGGGAGGTTTCACCTTCAGCCTGAATAACATCGATGCATCAAAGGGTCTGGCAGCTTTGCTTGCCGCGAAGGTCACAGTGCCTTTCGCCCTGGCCCTGGCATCATTTATTATTCTTCTTGGAGTCGAAAAACGGACCAGGGACCCTATTATCAAATTCAGTTTTTTCAGTAACCGCCAGATACTCATTGCAGGGTTTATTGCGGTAGCCACTGGAGTGGTCCAGGCTTGTTTTGTTTTCATTCCCAAATTTGTCGTACAGAACTTCTCTGTCACCCCATCGACGGCAAGCTTCATGCTTACGCCGTTCGTTCTTGCCACGGCAATAGGATCGCCTCTGTTTGGCAGGCTTATAGACAAGTACGGCGTAAAGAGAATTGTCATTACAGGACTCCTGCTGCTTACGGCAGGGTTTTATATGCTGTCGCTGACAGGCAGTCATAAGATCATTTATTATCTCTGCGGTGTGGTTATCGGCCTTGGTCTTTCCGTTCTTGCCGGCAGTTCTCTCCGGTATATCATGCTCAATAACACTTCCGCGGAAGACAGGGCGACATCACAGGGGATGCTGACAATTTTTATAAGTATCGGTCAGATAGCCGGAACAGCTGCCATCGGGTTACTGATGGTGTCAATGGCCGGCAGCAGGGCGTTCGGGAATATTTTTACAGGAGTATCAATCCTGTTGCTGGCTATGTTTTTGCTGTCACTGGGGCTGGAAGGAAGAAAGAGGGAGGTGGCAGTAAGCGCAAGTGAGGAATGAATTAAAGACCTTGTTACAGTTATCTTGACCGGCCTTTAAATCCCGGATTATAACCCGTGCTAATGAGCCCCGGCAGGATTCTCCTGTCTTCATAATGTCAAAGGCAATTTAATTTATTGACCAGCAACTGAACTTGACTTTGGCCTTTTGCCGATGTAACTTTGATATTCAATACCGGCCGGATATGAGAAGAAATAATTTTTCCATAAGAATAGTCATTTTGATACTTCTGGCATGCTTTATTACCAATATCGTGATGGCTCAGAAAGTTAGTCCTGATACATTAACTGCAGACCAGCTTAACCTGTACAGGCATAAAGCTGTTAAAATGAGAAATGCCGGGATAATATTAGCATCGTGCGGTGTAGGTATAATGGCAACAGGTTATATAATTGGAGTTAATTACGAACCTACTGGCACTCAAGACTGGACTGCAGTGGCCATAGTTGGAATTTCAGGTATGGCCGGTATTGCCACTGCAGTAGCTGGCATTCCTTTATGGGCAATCGGAGGCAACAGAAAAGCCAATGCGGAGTTCTATCTTTTAGATACTGACGAGTACAAAGATTTAGCTGTTAGGACCAGAAATACCGGAAGGATTTTGACATTTAGCGGTACAGCTGTAGCTATAACAGGTATTGTTCTTTATGCAAGTGCTGTGGATGAACATAGCTCTGCTATTGGAGTGATAACTGCTATGGCTGGCATTGCCACGACCATAGCCGGCATTCCTATATGGGTTGCCGGGGGTAACAGAATGGTAAAAGCGGATCTTACTTTGCAGACGCTTAATATAGTGCCGGAGAATTCAATGGCGATTGGATTAGGAATAACATTAAGCTTTTGATATGGTATTGCACAATAACATATCTTTATCCTCAGTAAATCAGCTCCGGGGGCTCTTTTGATTCGATATGAGAGCAAAGATTCTACTTATTGGTAAACCTTCTGTTAAAACCGGGCATTTGTTCTCACCAGATTGATATTCAGCTGTTCTTCGAATATGTGAATTATATAACTTATTCCGGCTATTATGTAATTGTTCTGTCAATTAAGAGTTGCACCTTTGCAGGTAATTCGATTTTTTCATGCAACCAGTTGTAGCAAACAGTAGTCTAAATATATAATTATGAAAAGGATCTTATTTTTTACATTAGTTATTTTTTGCATGAGCTATATTACAAATGCTCAGGTGAATCCACATGCCATAGGTTTGCGCATCGGAGGTAATGGTGATATTAACGGAGCAGAACTATCTTATCAGAAAGGCTTTAACGATGTAAACAGGCTGGAGCTGGATTTAGGTTTTGGCAGTAATCCTCATCACAGCAGATTTTTTCTGGCTGGTATTTATCACTGGGATTGGAATATAACCGAGGGTTTAAACTGGTTTGTCGGACCGGGAGCAGGTATAGGATATTATTCATACGACGACGCTGATGGCTACTTAAACGTTGCCCTGGGTGGTCAGATTGGCATGGAATACGATTTTAACACATTGAATGCTCCGATTTTATTAAGTCTTGATGTTCGTCCGATGTGGGATTTCCTGGGTGATGATGCCGGGTTTGGATGGGGTGTGGCATTAGGCGTACGTTATACCTGGTAGCACCCGGTAAACAGGTCTTCTATTTCTTATAGTTGACGATTTCTTCCTGCGGCTTCCTGGCTGATGCGCCGGAGACGGCGTCTACACTCTTGTCAATATTGCCTACACGCAGGATGATTATGACTTTATAGCCGGCCGGGACCTGCAGAGCCTCACGCTTTGCGTTGGCAGCGGCTGTAGGTCCTCCGTAGATCCTGGCACCCAGGCCAAGTGAAGTGGCTGCAATGAACATATTCTGAGTGGCCAGTCCGCAGTCGAAATCAGGCGTTCCCCGTTCCTGGGTTTCAGGCCCTGAAACAAGGATCAGAATATTCCCTGCATCGATATTGCCGATGATATCCTTCATGGAGGGCTCATCACGCACGACGGTGAACCGCCATGGCTGCAGGTTCCTTCCGCTGGGAGCCTTGATGCCGCATTTAAGTATGAGATCAAGCTGCTGATCGGTCACAGGCTCCGCGGTGAATTTCTTTGGAGAATAAGCCGAGAGCAACAGATCGGTAACGGCGTTTCCGGCCGATTGACCGCTTGTCAGCTGAACTGAGAAAATAACCATTACAATAAGCAGGAGGGAGGATTTTGTTTTCATATCACTGGTTTAAATTGTTACGTATCATTAAGGCAATCAAGTTAGCAAAAAAACATGCAACCCATAACTTCAAGGGACTTTCGACTTTAAGGACTTTCAGCCTTCAGAACCTGGCAATAAACTCCAGCGTCAGCTTATCAGTGTGGATCGGGAGGTACCCTGCAAAATAATTCTCATAATTGAACCTGATCTCGGAGTAGAACTGCCTGGTATCAAAACTGACATTGAGTCCCAATGTGAGCCTGCTTACATCTATCCTGCTTTCAAAGACTGAATTGCCTATAAAATCATACCTCGCAGTGGGGGTTACCATATAGATCATCTTACTCTCCGGGATGAAATTATAATATGAATGGATGTAGAATCCATCTTCCTGCTGCCTTACAGACAGGGTGTCCGTATATTTTCTGCTGACATATTCACATTCGATGAACCATGGTCCGATCGTATGTCTCAGTTCTCCCCCGAGCATGACCAGGTCCTCCTCGTATGGATATTCGCCATAATAAAAATTACCTGTTGCCCTGAACCCGTCATTAGGTCCCACGGTCAACCGACTGACCAGGTTCGGCCTTTCAATCCACTGCGGATTATTGTTTCCGGTACCGTTTACTGCTCCGACCACCAGGTTTACAGGGAGCTCTACGGGTATTTTATATTCAGCGTAGAACCCGATGTCACGCATGCCGTCATTGATGTATTTTGCTAAAAATGAACGATTTGCGAATATGTTTTCAGCAGGATTACGCATGTAGTCCGAGCTGAAGGGGATCTTTCTCTGTCCCATATAGAAGCTGAGATCCTTAATTGGAGTAAACTTTACATAGGCATCCAGCATTTTCATCTGGCCTTCGTCGGAGAGATCGATCTCAATCCTGTATCCCATGTAGTTATTGATCTTTCCTACAGCGCCGAACCTGGCATTCCTTACCTCAAAACGTACAAGGGAATTATTGAGGTCATATTCGGCTTTGGTTTTCAGGATGCCAAAAATTTTG
This sequence comes from uncultured Bacteroidales bacterium, assembly GCA_963719235.1. Taxonomy (GTDB): domain Bacteria; phylum Bacteroidota; class Bacteroidia; order Bacteroidales; family VadinHA17; genus SR-FBR-E99. Next base: position 309,277 of record CAVRBS010000022.1, on the reverse strand, counting down.
GGCAGGTATTCAGATCTTACCCTGGCTGTGTCCTGCGACAAGACGCTCACCCGGGTAGCCAGTGTCAACAGCACACAGAGCAGAGCGTATTTTTGGATTTTCGGGAGGAAATGGAAATCAACCACTGCAAAAACTTTTCGGGTTAAAGCAAAAGTAAGATAAAAACAATTCTCTTAGCATGGAGCAGTTGAACAATAGAGCATTTGAATTCAGAACGGGAATAAGATAACTGCGAGACTTTCGACTTCAAAACCTCAGACACCGCAACTCTAAAAAAAAATGTTAAAATGCAGAAATATCGCTTGCGATATAAATAATTGTTGTATATTTGTATCGCGAAAGATTAAATCACAAACGATAAAATAATATATAAATGCTATGAAAACATCATTCTATGATTTTAAGGCAAAAACCCTGGGGGGAAAAGAGATCAGCATGGAGAAATACAAGGGTAAGACAGTTCTGGTAGTAAATACGGCCAGCAAATGCGGATTGACTCCACAGTTTGAGGGACTTGAGGAACTGTACAAAAAATACAGTGACAAAGGACTGGTGATTTTTGGTTTTCCGTGCAACCAGTTTGCAAACCAGGAACCGGGAGATGAAAAATCAATCGCGGAAGGCTGTCTGTTAAATTATGGAGTAACCTTTCCGATGTTCTCAAAGATCGATGTCAACGGTCCTGACGCCCACCCCATCTACAAATACCTTAAAAGTGCATTGCCTGGCTTTCTCAGCAACAGGATCAAGTGGAATTTCACCAAGTTCCTCATAAATGCCGAAGGCAAACCGGTAAAACGCTTCGCACCGGCAACCGAGCCGGACAAAATAGATACATATCTCCAGAACACGATGCTCAAATAAAACCGTGAGTCATGATAAAGGAACAGTTAAAACTGGAAAACCAGCTCTGCTTCCCGGTATATGCAGCTTCAAGGCTCATTACCAGGATCTATCAGCCTTACCTCGATGAGATCGGGATCACATACCCGCAGTACCTGGTGTTACTTGTGTTATGGGAGAAGAATGAGGTAACCGTCAATGAAATATCCCGCAAGCTTATCCTCAACACCAACACCACAACGCCCCTGCTTAAACGGCTGGAGGCACAGGGTCTAGTTACCAGGCGGCGCTCTGGTGATGATGAGAGAAAGGTTATCATCGCTCTTACCCCAAAGGGGAAGAAGCTGCAGTCGAGGGCAGCTGGTATACCCGGGAAACTAAGTGAAGGACTTGCTACAGGATCAATGAGTTTAAATGAACTGATCGACCTGAAAGGCAAGCTTAATCAGATCATCGGCTATCTGTCGGAGAAAGCCGGTTGATTACTGACAATCCCTTCAACCCCTCAACCTTTTAACCCTTCACGCCCTAAAATCCTCAGACCTTAAAACTGCAATTTGAAAAACTACGACAGTGCCTGCTAATCGAGGGCGCCGGCAACAACGGCAGTTGTAAAATTACAGCGTACAGTAAAAGTCATGGGTCCGCTGGCACTTCCTGTAGCAGTAATTGTGATTTCCTGGTTTGCCAAAAGAGCTGCTTCAGCATTATTATACACTGTTGCATTCACTTCCGGAGTAAAGGAATTGCTGGCAGAGGTAATATTAGTCTGTGTCCCGAGTTCACCACTTCCTGTAACAGCCACTGTAATGGTATTAATTGTCTGACCGGAGCTTAATCCGTTAACAGTTATGACAACGGACTTCAGGTCTATCTCCCTAATCTTTTCGAGATAATCAGCAATATCAGGATTGTTTGCAAGTGAAAGCGTTGCAGTGCCTGAAAAATTCACTGCATTTGCTTCTGAGATAAGATCAGCCGACTTTTCCGGAGCTACAATGACCGGGATATCTGCTGTTAAGTTTGTGTCGATGGTTATCTCTGCTGCATTCTTAAACAGATCGCAACCTGTAAGCAGCACGATTGCTGCAAGGAACAATGTCAGCTTTGTTTTCATAGGGCTTAGTTTTAACTTGTTCATATATTGTAACAAATATCTTCGTACTTAGTTTATAAATAAGCGACTTAAGAACAAATATTTAAAAATGAGATATTGGCAAGTTTATTGCATGGGGCAAGGTGCATGGGGCAAGGTGCATGGTGCAAGGGGCAAGGAGAAGGCAGTCGGCAGTCGGCAAATATTGCAGACTGAGGATTGTAGATTGAGGACTGGTCCTTAGTTTTTCCTGCGCCTGAATCCGCCCTTGTGAGGTTTCCCGGAGGAGGGGTGGCGGGCGGGAGTCCTGTCATGCACTTCGGCAATGAAAGCCGGCAGCGGCGCCTTAAAAACCTCGTATCCGATTAGTTTTTCTATCCGCTGCATCTTTGGTATATCCATCCTGTTGACAAGTGTTATTGCAACGCCGGTGGCTTCGGCACGCGCGGTACGGCCGATGCGGTGCACATAATCCTCCGCGTCTGAAGGAGTATCAAAATTGATTACCAGGTTGATATCCTTGATATCGATCCCGCGGCTCAGAACATCGGTAGCCACCAGCACCCTGGTCTTGCGCGACCGGAACCTCTGCAGCGTATTCTCCCTCTCTTTCTGCTCGAGATCAGAGGAGATGCCTTCGACATTATAATTTTTCGACCGCAGCCCGCGCACTATCTCGCTCACCTTCTTCTTGGTGGAGCTGAATATCAGGATGCTGTTATAGTCAGGATTGTCGGCGAGAAGGCTGTTAATAAGCGGTATTTTCTGACTGTCGCCGCACATGTATACAGCCTGTATGACGCCTTCGACGGGTTTTGACATCTCCAGGGCTATCTCCACCGGGCGGTCCATTATGTGCTTCGACAGCATCCGGATGTCAGGCGGCATGGTAGCGCTGAACATCAGTGTCTGGCGCTTTTTGGGGACGTAGGAAATGATGTGGACGATATCGTCGTAGAACCCGATATCAAGCATGCGGTCGGCCTCGTCAAGGACAAGGACCTCTATCTTGTCGAATTTCACATATCCCAGGTTAAGATGGGAGATAAGCCTGCCCGGGGTGGCCACGATGATATCAGCTCCCTTCGAAAGTGCTTCCCTTTCCTGGTCCCAGCTCTTGCCGTCGCCACCGCCGTAGACAGCCAACGATGTGATATTCAGCGTGTAAGCCAGTCCCTGTATCTGCTGGTCGATCTGTATGGCCAGCTCGCGTGTGGGAACCAGAACGAGTGTATGTGTATGGCTTGGGCGGTAATCAATGATACTGTTCATTATTGGCAGCAGGTAAGCAGCCGTCTTGCCGGTGCCTGTCTGCGCGCAGCCGATGAGATCGTAGCCCTCAAGGATGACCGGGATTGCCTTTTCCTGAATAGGGGTGGTCTCGCGGAAACCCATATAGTTGATTGATTCCAGCAGCTCCGGATCCAGATCCAAATCGTCAAATATCATTTATCTTTTTTGCGGTTTACTCATGAGGGAGAGTTGGCAAAAGTAAGAAAAAAAAATATATGATGGGGGTGCAAGGAGCAAGCTGGCGATCCGCCGGATGGCGGAGAGGCAGTCCCGCGAAGCGGGAGAGCATGGAGCAAGATGCAAGATGCAAGATGCAAGGGGCAAGGAGCCTGCCTTCGCTAAAGCTTCGGCAGACAATGCAAGGAATAAGAAGGACCCTGGTAACTAGTCTAGCGCGCCAGCAACAAAGTCAGCGGTAAAATTACAAGTGACGATAAATGACATGGGTTCACCAGTAGCATTTCCATAGGCAACAACGGTGATCGACTGGTCATCCAAAAGCTTTTGTTCAGCAGCACCATAAATGTTTGCATTTACCGCTGGTGTAAATGAATTGTTAGTAGAGGAAATATTCGTTTGCGTACCAAGAACACCTACGCCGGATACCTCCACTGTAACTGATGTAACAGCCTGCCCGGCAGTCAATCCGGTAACAGTTATAACAACAGATTGAAGAGTTATCTCTCTGATCTTGTCCAGATAATTCTCAATATCAGGATTATCAGCAAGTGAAAGGACTGCAGTTCCATTAAAGGGTGCTGCAACTTCTGTAATAAGATTTGCTGACTTTGATCCTCCAACAACGATAGGGATATCGACGATCAAATTCGTTGAGATAGTAACTTCGCCAGCCTTCTTAAGCCATTCGCACCCAGGAAGCAGCAGCAGCAGCGCAAATAATAATGTTAATTTCGTTTTCATAGTATCAGGTATTAGCTCATTTAAAATCTAAAATACATATATGGTAAAGACTTTTTAAGGCTTTACATACCAAATTTATTGTTTAAATGCTCTAAAAGCAAATATATTTGACGAATGCAATTCACTAATTGACCACTGATTATGTTATAGTTACTCTTTTGCAACGCGCAAGTCACTTGTCGTTGTGGGCGGAGCAGACATTATTCTAAAATCCAGTTCACTACAGACTGACACAGCGTAAGCAGGAGTAATAGGGCACTTTTGTTAAAACATCAGGTGCAAAAAGCAGCAGGCAATAAGAAGTCAGAAGTCCACCTATGCTGAAGCTCCGGACTTCATCCCGATAAGCAGAGCCTACGTCCGGCGAATTCAGCGGACGAAGACACCAAAGACTGGAGCCTTGATGACCGCAGGACCGCAAGACCGCAAGACTTCAGACCTCAGACCAAATCAAAGCACTCCCATCTCCTTCAGGAGGAAACCGGCGTTGCCGAATTTCTCAGTAATGAATAATACGTACCTGAAATCGACTGCTATGCACCTCTGCATGGCATAGTCATACTGCCAGTCGCTGGTCATGGCTTCCCAGTTACCGTCGAAGGCAATGCCTATGATCTCACCCTTGGCATTCATAACAGGACTGCCGCTGTTGCCTCCGGTGATATCACACTGGTTCAGGAAAGCTACAGGCACATCTGTCAGCTCGGGATCAGTCCACCGGCCATAATCTTTCACCTCCTCCAGCTTCACCAGACCTGCCGGAGCATCGAAGGGTTCCGCACCGGTGTTCTTGTCGACTACACCCTTCAGCGAAGTGAACGGCTCGTACCAGACAGCATCAGCAGGCTTGTAACCCTTGATTGGTCCCCAGGTAAACCTGATGGTGCCGCTGGCATCGGGATAAAGAGCTGATCCCTTCCATTCGTACAGGGCTTCAATATACTCTTTTCTTAGTGCAGTGACATTGGCGCCAAAGACCCGGGAGACCTTCGCAAACTCCTCTGAAGCATCATAAATACCAGCTGCAATACCTATAAAAGGATCTTCAAGCTTGACAATCTCGGATGATGGCTTCCCGATAAGGCTCTTTGCAAACTCAATATCTTTCAGCTTTGAAGTGCTGTAAGCTTTCTCAACCCACTGCTCCGGCGTCATGCCTGAACCGGTAAAAATATACTCCAGCCCGTCTATACGCTGGTCTGCCGGAAGAGCCCCTGCCATCTTCAGTGCTCTGAGCAGCATCGCCTTGTCAACTGGTTCAAAGTAGTCGTTATATGTATAAGTCAATCCCTCGGCAAATTCATTAAGAGCCTCCTGCGTCAGTCCGGGCTGTCTCTCTTCCTCAGGCTTCTCAAGTTCCATGGCAACACCATAAACCTGCGCCGCCACACCGGAAAGGGTACCGGAAAGACCCTGCAAAATACCAATGACATTATCCCTGTCTCTTGTCTTTTCGAGTATGTCATACTGAGCTTTTTCCTTTGCAAGGATATCAGCATATTTTGCTTTTCTCTCAGGAGCACTGTTTGCCCAGGTCAGGAACTCCTTTTCAAAGTCGAGCTTTTTCTGAAGGAAACCGGTTTTTGTCATGCCTTCGATGTTACCCTGGTAGTTCTTCATTGCATTTGCAAGTCCCTTCTCAAGGCTTGCGACCTTAATCTTGCCGGCAGGATCATCTTTGGTGAGCCCTTCGCAGAGATCAATTATCTCTTTGAAATTGCTGACAGAGGAAGGGTAGTTCTTTTGCAGATTCCAAGCGACAGAGTTAGATGAACGGTATCGTGTAGTCTGACCCGGATAGCCAATAATAAAATTGAAGTCTCCCTCGTCAAGGTCTCCCTTCGAGACCTTCAGCCACACCTCGGGTTTGTAAGGAACATTCCCGGCGCTGTATTCCGTACCTTCGCCTGCAGGACTGACGTACACTCTCATGAATGAGAAGTCGCCGGTATGCCTGGGCCACATCCAGTTATCTATCTCGCCCCCATAGTTTCCAATGGATAAGGGGGGAGCATAAACAATACGTATGTCTTTGAAAACCTTATATGTATGCATTATATATTGCCTGCCTTCAAAAAGTGAGACGACATAAGCTTCGTGATCGCTTTCCTTTTCTTTCACTGCCTCGGTCATGGCAGCAATCTTCTCATTTATCTTTTTGTCTTTTTCGACAGGATCAGTGATGCCTTGTGCTGCCGCGAGGACCTCGTCAGTCACATCTTTCATTTTAATCATGATTGAGGCCTGGTATCCCGGGGCGCTTATCTCAGCAGAGCGGTCCTTAGCGAGAAAGCCATTGGTAAGGTAATCGCTGCTGACGCTTGACGCCCGCTGAAGTGCGGTATATGCCACATGGTGGTTGGTGACAACAAGTCCTTCAGACGACACGAATGAAGCAGAGCCTCCTCCGAGCTGGAGAATGGCATTGGCAAGGCAGGGCTTGTCAGGACTGTAGATTTTTTCCACAGGGATCTGCAGTCCTTTCTTAGCAAGATCAAGCTGTCCCAGCTGAGACAGCAGCCACATTCCCTCCTGGGCAACAGCTGAGAGTGCGGTAAGAGTGCAAAAAACAGAAATGATGAAAAGTTTTTTCATGGCATTAAGATTTAATTGTAAGGACTACAATTTAGGCATTATTGATGCACAGAACAATGATTTTATTCAGGCGATAGCATCAGCGCCCAATACGGGAGCTGTTTTTCCGATGCCTGGGGAATAATTGCTATCGGACCATCAACTCAGAAACATCGCAGCGGGAATTGCAAGGGTATTATCAGTTATCACCCTCACCCCCGGATCATTACTGAGAAGGAATGATGCCAGCAATGGTTTATCAAGTATTGAAGCCAGTAAAATGGCGGGCTATCAAAATAAAAGTAAGTACGCAGATTAAAAAGATCTGAATATTCATAGCCTTAATCTCGAGCGATGACAGCGCTCTCAAACTCATTAGAGGCTCAACTCTTGACGGCTTTTTGTGATCGATAATGCAGCTTGAAACTCTTCACCAACCTCTTCCAGTTCGGCTCCATCTGCAGCAGGATAAATGGTATTATCTGAGAAATGTAATAAATGCCTGGCAGAGGGTAACCGCCTCCCTGGCCATCCAGAGAAATGGAATCAATGCAACGACCCTGTCAACAGGGTCAGTCATCTGTAAATGGCTCAAGAGATAAATCAGCCAGGTCTCTCACGATACGGCTCAAGATATGTCCGGACATAATTAATTAGCCAGGCATACCTGTCATCTTCTGTCATGTCAGGGCTGACAAGAGCAGTGATATCCACCGTTTGTAAGATAATAACGAAAAGCCGCTTCTCTTGAGGCATGATCAGGTTCAAGAAGGAATGACGGTGAATATGACTTCATGGTTCCCGTTCTTAAGAAATCCTGAAACCATGAGTATCTGACATCATCCCAATTGTCAGTCATTATCTCAGGAATGGTTAAAGGGAATAGTTCAAAAATGATACATCTGCCTGCAAGGCTTTCCTTAACCCTGTTTAGCAACAGCAGCTGACTTGATCCGGTAAGAAGGTACCGGCTGTCAGGATATTCATCATAGACTGCCTTGACTGTTTCAATCAGCGACGGTGCTTTCTGCACTTCATCCAGGATTGCATCAGGATACTGTTTATACCATTGCGGAGCTGTTAGTGAGGTGTAGGCGGCTCGAAGAACCGGGTCATCAACGGCTATATATTTCCTGGAATTAAGAATTAAGAATTTGAGGATCAGCTAATTCGAAATCGCAAATCGCAAATTCCCCAGACCATCAGACTTCAGGCCTCAGACCTCAGACCAATCAGAGGCCAGCCCTGATCAGTTTCAGGTCAGTCTCCAGTCCGTCAAGGTATATAATAGACCATACCCGGAGAGAAATGCCAAACTTCCCATATGTCCATCCATCAGGATCATCCGGCTTCTCTAAAGTCAAAGATCCCTGGGGCAGCCTCCGCCAGCGCTATTCTCATCACTGTTTCTCAAGTATCACTGATAAGATCGGCCAGTCCGGACTGCAGTCTGTATATCCAGTGTCGGATGTTTTCCTTCTATTATCAGTGCCCGCGAATATAATCGTTGATTGCAGGTTCGGAAAGCTCCACGGATCATTGTTCCATTTTTCCTCTGTCATCTTCTCGACTGGCGAAAATGCGCGACTGGTAATCATCGACGATCTTCAGCAGCTCATCAATCTTCTGGGCCACAGGCGTCTGAACGGCAGGAGAGGGGATCTCATCCAGCACTGCTTCCAGCCTGTTATAGCTGCGCGACAGTCCCATGCTGTCGTCAATCTTCTCCTTCGAGACATTCAGCGCCAGCAGGGCGGAGAAGACCGAGATACCGGCCAGCAGGAACAGTACATAAACCGTATTATAAATACTGAAACTTTTATCCTTCGCTGTAACGGCAAGGAAGACCGGAAGGAAAACAACATACGGGAACGGCAGTGCAATCATCAGGGCTTTCCCTGCTCCCGGCCAGTGCATTACCTTGAAAAGCATCCCGCCGAATACCACGAAGCACGTCAGCCATGTAACTATATAAAGTGCGGGATTCTTATCTGTTCCCTTCAGTCCTGTAATGATTTCTGAGGGCAAGGGGAAGAAACACAAGGACAAGCATAACTATTCCGAGAATTAACAACTGACCTCCGCCCGGCCAGTGATTTATCTTGAGAAGTGCACCCAGAATAATTATCGCTGTTGTTATCAGACCTAATATATATATCTTCTGTTTCATGATCTTCTGTTTTATTGATTGTTATTGTTTGCAACAACTGAAAGAGCATATGACTCTGCAGTAAGTATACCGTTTTTCATAAGCTCCAGCATGTGCAGTCCGGTCATCAGTGAGACCCTGTCTGTTTCAGGATTAAACTCCGGCAGGTAAGCAGAAGGATCAAGGAGCATTGCATACTTGCCAAAATCACTTCCCGGGGTAAGTCCGGATAAGTAATCAGAGTACTCCTTAAGGGCTGTGTTCAGTTCGGTGCGGGAACCGGATCCGTCACTGAGAAATTCCCTGAAAGGCACTTGTGAAACGGAGCGCGCAGGAGATTATACTGTACCACCGGGCCGCTTCCGGTTTCCTTTATCTGGTAGGTAAGGACGGCCGGTACCCCATATTTTCCTTCGGCATTGCGATCATTTTTGCCTCCGTGTCATTTATAAATTTCAGAAGATCATTTGTTTTGCCATTGATCTCAGCAAGAACAGGCGATGCAACCAAATCTTTACAATTACTGATAAAAGACTGGTTTTGGGTGAATTTATATTCAAACAACGCCTGTTGTTCCTTCTGATGGCTGTAGTAGCCTGCATCGTAGTTTCTCTGAAGGCTTAGGTTAAGAATTACACCCGGAATGACAAGAGCAAGGGAACCGGTAACCATCACGATGAATTTTGCGCTGACATTTTTGTCGTTCTTCCAGGTGATCCATGTGTACCATGGAAAAACCACCAGGAAAGATAATTACCACTCCGCACATCATGAACAGCGACGCGCCAGGCCAGTGCTGTATTTTGAACAGGAGCGCCAGTGTATAAAAGATCAGTCCTGCCGCACCCAGGATATATACTATCTTTTTGGACCTGTTTTCCTGGTCCTTCAGCTTGGCTGCAAGCAACGCCGGAATGAAGGCAAAGATCCCGGAGAGTGATGCAACCATCAGGATCAGGGCAGCCAGGGGCCAATGCTGTATCTTGGATACTACCCCTATTATGAACAGCATCGCGGTAACGAAGGCCGAGATGTAAAGGAAGAGCCTCTTGCCGCTGTGAGTCTCTTTCCAGAGAACAGTCAGCGCCGAGGGCATGAAAACAAAAGCCAGGATAAAGGCGCCGAGTGATCATCATGATGCCCGCTCCATGGCCAGTGCATTATTTTAAATAATGCGGCAAAGCCAAGCAGAACTGTGCCTGCAATGGCTGAGATTTTCATTGTGCTTTTCATTTGTCTGTATTTTGTGTCAACTGCATAAAGTGTTTCTTCCTGTATCTCCTTCAGCCTCCTGTGACCAATTTTCTCTTTTACTGCCAGATAGGCATCATGGAAGCTCAATCCGTTCTTCATCTCATATTCAACATCGCAACATATGTGATCTATAAGCTCATCGGCAAGATGCGGGAAGGTGATCTCCTGCTTCCTGATATCGTTGCTTATCTGATCAATATTCTAATAAACTCAGGTCAGGCATAGCTCAGTCCGGGTTGCGGATTAACGATGTTCTGGAGAGATTCGATGAACATTTTCATCTCCTGGATCTTTTCTGTCACCACCGAGTGACCTTTCTCGGTGAGGCTGTAATAGATGCGTATCCGGTTATTGAAGTTCTCCGTTTCGGTAACCAGCACCCCCTCGTTCTCAAGCTTATGCAGCACCGGATAGAGGGCGCCGTACGTAAGCCTGATCTTGCCCTCTGTGAGGATTTCAACCTTGCGTGTTATCTCGTAGCCGTACATACGGCCGTTCTCCTCGAGCAGCTTCAGCACGATTGTCTTCAGTGAGCCTTTGATGAGATCTGTTGGTATCATATCAGTATATTTAAGTAACTTATATATTACAAAAATAGTATATTATTTATTACAAATACAAGAAATAAAGGAAAATTTTGTATTAATACGATGAAAAGGTGCATAGGTGCAGGGGGCATAGTTGACGAATCCGCCGAATGGCGGAGAGGGAGCAGAGTCCCGCGAAGCGGGAGGGCATTGAGCGATTGAATATGCGAACAAGGAGACATGCGATTTTTGATTTCGGAGAAGCTCTGTTTTGCAATAATTCGGGAGAGCAGGAGCCAGCGATGCGCTGACAGGCAATTTGCAGCGACGCTCAACCTGGGCGTCGCTAGCTGCAATTAATAAAGATTTACAAATTCATTCAGGAGATTGCCGTTTTTAACGTTCAACAACATATAGTCTGGATCTTCGTCATCATCGCTTATTGCACCGGTAATGACATAATCAGTTATTCCGAATAATTCTTCACTGGGTTCATGGTCGTGACCTGCTATGAGCATGTCCACGTGATATCTGGTAAACAGATCAATGAGTACAGTCAGTTCCTCAACCAGGGGATTGCTGATCTCGGCATGCCTGACACGAAGGAAATCGTTATGCGTAAAAATGATGCAGCGACGGCAGCCTGACCTCTCATTCTGCAGGATATCTTCGAGCCATTCAAGCTGCTTGCTGCCTAATGTGCCGCTTCCTGAATCCAGGGCAATATACATGTCAGTTGCACCAGGTGTTCGTACAGTGAAAAAATAACTCGAAGGGCCAAACCTGTTATAGAACTCAGTCCATCCTTCATCAGACCAGAGGTCATGATTGCCCAGAGTTAAAAATGTCGGCATCTCATCATCACCGGGCAGCGATCCGGCAAATACTTCATATTCTTTATTATCGCCGGAGGTCAGGTCGCCGGCAATGCAGACGGCTGAAACACCTGTTGCCATAGCGATTCTGAATACACTGTCAAGATTATTGGTAGTCCCTGAATGGCTGTCAGCCATAAAAAGGATGGAGTAATCATCAGACTGAACAGTTATTTCGCGGTAGGATTTTTCTGCAATCAATTCCCTGGACTGTTCAAACCGCTGATCTGCCGGTTCAGGAAGAGAGAAGTCCACAGGCTCGCATGAAGCCATGGTTACCAATACTGCTGTTAAAAGCATCCACCTGTTTTTCATCAGAAGTTCCATGATATTCCGGTTTTAATTAGAAACCCAAAATAATTCATTGACATATTAAGGAAGCCGGCAGTTAAGTACCAGGCTTCTGCATAAAGAGTTACCTGCGAGTCCGGTATGTACAAACCACGCAGGCGCAAGGCAGGATTAACGCCCTGTTCTATTATGAAGGAGTTGAAGTTCGTTATTGCTATTCCGGCATTCCACACGTCATCAGTCGGTTTGATGTTATAGCCCAATGAATACATCATATTAAAGTTCTGGTGAAACTTTCCGGCATCTCCTTCTATTCCGTATTCATCAATTGCACCGGTTTTGAAAGCATAGGTCCTGAAATTCGTTCCGACGGCCATTTCAAAGCGCTTGCGTTTCATTTCAAGCAAACCGCCCCAGTTGGTTTCACGTAATAACTCAGAGTTGCTTGTCCATGTATAGAAACCCTGCAGTTGGAACAGGCAGCTCCTGAAAGAATGCTCTCTTGATACATTAACATTATATCCTGAGAGCAGGGAATTGCCGCCATTCATGATGTTGATCTGAAAACCTGTTTCAATCCTGTTCTTCCCGAACCCATAGTTTGCCAGGCCTGCTGATTTGACAAAGAGGCCGTCTGATGCATTGTTTTTGCCTGCATCAGCATAAATATTTAGTCCTGGCTGTGCCGTCAGACCAGTACAGACGATCAGTGAAAAAAAAGTAACGGTAATTCTGAAATCCCTGACTGAATACCTGAAATGGACGTTTTCATGTTCGTTTGCCGGATTATTTTCAGGAGAACTTTTCATTGTCTTTAATTATTTTTCAGACAATGGAATTCAAGATCCGGGCCAGTCCTTATAAAAATCAGTAAATCAACTATTTACTAAATATGATAAAACGCGGTTGAATTAAATTTGTAGCGTTTCGCTACAATGCATTGACCTGTAACGATACACTTCTTATCTTTACTTATCTTTAGATGTTGTCAGTCACGGATCATTAATTTAAGCTTAATGAAATCAGACAGTTCAGGTAAAATCCTGGTCGTTGACGATGACAGGGATGTCTTGTTTACAGCAAGGCTTGTAATGAAGGGACTTTTTGACAAAGTCGACACTCTGGAACGTCCCGGACTGATACCTGAATTTCTTAAGTCGTGCAAATACGATGTGGTCATCCTTGACATGAACTTTTCAAGAGGTGATACATCCGGGAAGGAAGGTATAGCATGGCTTGAAAGAATCCTCCACATTGACCCTGAAGCCAGTGTACTGGCAACCACTGCTTATGGTGAAATCAACCTTGCCGTGCAGGCGATGAAGATGGGAGCTTCGGATTTCATTGTTAAACCGTGGAACAAAGAGCATCTCATAGCTTCAGTTCAGAACGTGATACACCTTAAAGGCCTGAAGAATACCGACAGAGCTAAAAGTCCCGGCACTGATTCTGGCGATGCCAGAAAGGGCAGGTATCCTGAGATTATCAGCCGGTCGAAGGTAATGGCTCAGATCATTGAGACGATAAAAACTGTTGCACCGACAGATGCCAATGTTCTGATCATGGGCGAGAACGGGACGGGCAAGGAGCTGGCGGCATGGGCTCTGCACAGGGAATCTCTGAGAAATAAGAAGACTTTTGTTCATGTTGATCTGGGCTCTATCCCTGAGACACTTTTTGAGGCTGAGTTATTTGGTCATACACGCGGTGCCTTTACCGATGCAAAGGAAGAGAGGGCCGGAAGATTTGAAACTGCTTCAGGAGGAACGCTATTCCTTGATGAGATAGGAAATCTCAGCCTTCCTCTTCAGGCCAAGCTCCTTACCGCAGTTCAGAGCCGGGAGGTGACAAGGATAGGCAGCAATCACCCTGTTGCCACAGATGTCAGGTTGATCTCAGCTACCAACATGCCGCTGTACAAGATGGCTGACGCCTTCGAGTTCCGGCAGGATCTTCTGTATCGCATCAACACGGTCGAGATAATGCTTCCGCCGTTAAGAGAGAGAAGAGAGGATATCAGCCTGCTTGCTGATTATTATCTGAAGCATTTTTCAGCGCACTACGGAAAGGAGGGAATAAAGATCAGGGAAGGAACAGTAGCACGGCTGGAAGAATATCACTGGCCGGGTAACATCAGGGAACTGGCGCATAATATCGAACGGGCAGTAATTCTATGCAAAAGCGGGATCATTACGCCTGAGGACTTCATTTTCAGGATCAAGGCACCCGCCGCTGTTGCTGATGAAGCTTCATATCGGCTTGAGGATTATGACAGGAAGGCTGTCTCCGGCGCGCTGAACAGGCATAATGGCAATCTCTCCAAAGCTGCCGAAGAGCTGGGAATAGCAAGAAGCACTCTGTACAGGAAGATCTCACGTTTCGGGGTCTGAAGGTTAATATCAGAAAGTTACAGGCAGGAATTAATTAACTGCCGGGGACCATAGGACTGAAAATATAAAAGCAGGTTTTATGAAAAATATCTGGAAGTATATATCCAACCTTGGGATAAAAGGCAATGAGGAAAAGCTGCGTCAGAGAAGCATTGTTCTGACCAATCAGCTCAACTTCGTAATCTTCATTGGAATGGTTTTATTGTTCCTGACAACCTTCATAACGCTTCAGCACATGCATGAGGATATGTCATACGGAACCTTGCGGATACCTGTACTTATGGTCCTGACCTTCCTGAACCTTGCAGCTGCCAGGCTTGGTCTTACCTGGCTTAGCAGGCTGTCACTTATTTTTCTTCCTCCCGTTGTCTTTTTGCTTGGCCCTACCATGATTGGCTATGTTGAAGAGGAAAGCTATACTTATTATCCTTACTTCGTTGTAGCTGCTTCAATAATTCCTCAGCTGCTGTTAAGTCCCCGTAATGAGAAATTCCTCTTCTGGTGTTCGGTTTCGTTTTATTTCCTCCTTACATTGTTTATTGACAAGATAATGGTAATGTACGGGACGACACATTTCCCGATAGTTGACAGGATAAATACTTTCTATACCTTTTACAAGGTCGCCCAGGTTGCACTGTTCCTGATCATCAATGTCAGCGTATTTATTTTGCGGTCACTGAATTTCCGGTATGAGGAGGAGCTGAACAAAAAAAACATGGAGCTTGATCAGCAGAACAAGGAGCTGAAGGAACAGAAAGAGAAGATCGAACAGCAGGAAGATGAGCTGATCAGCAAGGAGATAAGCACATGGCAGAAGCTGGTAAATATTATTTCACATGAGATAGTAAACTCAGCTATACCCATAACCAATCTTGCCGGAATGACAAGTCAGATGCTTGAGGATGAATCAGGTGCAGTGATGAAGCCTTACAAGATAGGAGAGGAAACCACCGCTGACATTCATCACAGCCTGAAGATAATAGAATCACGTACCCAGGCCCTGATCAATTTTGTAAAGGCTACCAAAAGTCTTACGCAGATCCCAAAACCAAACTTCAGGAAGATCTCAGTCAAAGAACTTTTTGACCGGATCACAGCCCTTTACCAGGCGAAGTTTAAAGAAGCAGGGGTGAACTTTGAAAAGGAAATAACTCCGGCGGACCTTTCTGTTGACGCTGACCTTGAGCTTGTTGAACAGGTACTAATAAATCTTATTCAGAATGCCCTGGAAGCTACCCGGAACATATCAAGGCCCAGGCTGAAACTCAGCGCCGGAAAAAATGATTCCGGCCAGGTTCAGATATCTGTTTCAGACAACGGCGAAGGCATAAGCGATGATATTATTGAAAAGATTTTCCTCCCGTATTATTCAACCAAGACCGATAAGTCGGGTATTGGCCTGAGCCTGTCGCAGCAGATTATGGTGCTGCATCACGGGCGCCTGGAAGTGGGTACCCCGGAGATAGGTGGTGCCACGTTTGTGCTGGTATTCTGAATAATGAAAATTGGTACGGACGAAAAAAAGGGTCCGCGTCTGACCGTGGACCCCCTTTAATTAACCCTAAACTAACCTCACCTATGAAAAAAACTCTTTGATTAGACAGGACAAAGTTAAATCTAATAACAACTGGAGTCAATAGCTATTAATGAGTAATTTTCATAATAATTACTGCTCGTCTGCCTCAAGGTAGATATACCTCGCATGCGGATACAGGCGGATGATGTCAGACTTTACCTGCTCAGTAATGCTCTCGATGGCTGAGGCACTGGTACTGTCCTCAAAATCGACAGAGACAAGCAGGATGAAGTTGTTATTACCGATATACATCGAACGGATATTGTTGATGTGCCTGACAGCAGCGTGCCGGTTAACGATTGCCCTGACCTCATTTCTCATCTCGCGTGAGATGTTCTCTCCTATGATCAGTTTCCTAAGCTCGTTGGCCAGGAAGTAGGACATGATTAAGAGCAGAGCCCCTACAAGCAGAGTTCCGAGAGCATCAAACAGAGGGTTGATCAACGACAGCAGACTTGAAATCAGGACGATGGTGAGGCCTGTCAGTGCAGCGAAATCTTCCACCAGGATTACGAAGATATTTGTATCGGTTGAATCCGTCACTGCCTTCAGCAATTTACCAGATGAGGACTTTCTGAATTCAGTCAGCGCAACGGTGAATGATTTCAGTTCGATAGCTATTGATAACACGAGCACAACAAAGATATATATGTAATTGTCCAGCGGCTCCGGATGCATCAGTTTATGGATCCCCTCATAAACAGAAAAACATCCGCCCATAAAGAAGAGCAGCACTGCCACCAGGAATCCCCAGAAGTACTCTTCTTTGCCATAGCCGAAGGAGTGGACCTCGTCAGCACTTTTCGCTGACCGTTTTCTGCCGATGAGCAGGAACACCTGGTTAGTCGTGTCGGCCAGTGAATGGATAGATTCTGCGAGCATGGCGGAGCTGCCTGAGATGACAGACACGATAAATTTTATGACGGCTATTGCGAAGTTGCCAACGAGGGCGAATAATACCGCACGAAGTGAGTTGCTCTGCTCTTTCATCTGGTTTGGATATCGGAGGAAGAGGCAAATTTAGTAAAATAAAAGAGGCAGTAGGCAGTAGGCAATAGGCAGTAGTCCGGAAAACCGGGAAACAAAAAGAGCGTAGAGTTTGTCTCTACGCTCTTTGCTTTATGCTCTATGCTGTTTACCTGGGTGACGATCTGTCGTCAGAGTTGTGTGAGTTGCTGCTCTTCTGAGAAGGAGCACTGCTCCTGTTCTGGCTGCTGCTGCGGCCAGATGAGCTGGCTGCAGGGGATGATGACCTTGAGGGCTGCGACCTCTGTACTGAAGCCTGCTGTTTCGGAGCTGAGGGCTGCGACCTCTGCACTGAAGACTGCTGTCTCGGAGCTGAGGGCTGTGACCTCTGCACTGAAGACTGCTGTTTCGGAGCTGAGGGCTGTGACCTCTGCACTGAAGACTGCTGTCTCGGAGCTGAAGGCTCTGACCTCTGAACTGAAGACTGCTGTCTCGAAGCTGAAGGCTCTGACCTCTGAACCGAAGACTGCTGTCTCGAAGCTGAAGGCTCTGACCTCTGAACCGAAGACTGCTGTCTCGAAGCTGAAGGCTCTGACCTCTGAACCGAAGACTGCTGTCTCGAAGCTGAAGGCTCTGACCTCTGAACCGAAGACTGCTGTCTCGAAGCTGAAGGCTCTGACCTCTGCACTGAAGACTGCTGTCTCGAAGCTGAGGGCTCTGACCTCTGTACTGTTGCCGATCCTGAAGAGGCTGACCTCTTGGTTACATCAGCAGTTGATCTCCGGGATACGTCAGCAGATGATCTCTGTTCCGAAGATGCACTCTGTACAGATGCCTGTCTGCGTGCTTCAGCACTGCGGCCGGACTGTGTGCTGGCGTACATTGCCTCACCGGCTTTCCTCTGCTCGGGATGCGAGTAGGTGGAGGTATAGTTACCGGCCCTTACCCTATGCGCTACCTCAGATGAGTACTGACGGTTGCTGTGATAATAGTGGTCGTCGTAGTAATGGTACCTGTTGTAGTCACAGTGGCGATAGTGCGCGAGTAGTAATCATTGTACCAGTTGTAATGGTATCCGTAGTAGTAGTGCCAGTAGTAGGGTCTCCATGGGTTCCAGTAGACCGGGTAATAACCCCAGTACCATGACGAGTTCCAGCTTACGTAATACGGGTTGTAAATGAACCTGATCACCGGCCAGGCAGCGACCTCATAATATGTGGTAGTTACCACTTTGACATTGTCTGTATAGACTGTCGTGCCTTTGTAGCCGGGATTAGGTGTTTCTGCGTATATGGGTTCGACGATATAATTCTTTCCGTAAAGTGCCTCGTCGCCGATTAGCTGTATCTGCACTGATCCGTCCTTGAACTTCTGTACGGTAAACACTGCCACGTCCTGCGATTCCTTTTTGTTAAGAGCGGTACGTAAGACTATTGTGTGCACGGTTCCCTCAACATAGTCGGTGACAGTTATGTAATCAACCAGGTTGTCACCGTTAAGGTCGAGATTGTTGATCTTTGATTTCTCATCGTTAAGGTCTCTCTCGAAAGCCTCAAGCGTTTCAGATTCCTGGAACAGCTTCATGGTTGCGTAGAGGTTGAGATTATCCCCCGGCAGACCGAGGTATTCCTCAGGATTGTTCTGGGCACTGACTGCTGTCATTGATGCTACCAGGACTGTGAGGATCGATGTGAAGATAAGAACTTTTTCATTTCTTTAAGTTTTTGAAGATTCTCTCTTCACAGGTATATAAGTCAAAGGGTGTGCCAAAGTAATGGACAAGGTTGTAAGTGGCTCAATGAATTGCGGATTAATCCTGTATCCGCTGCAGCCTCTATGCCGTAAATATTTTCACCGTAAGTGAAGCTGTTGAAAAGATTATCATTGAGTGAAGTGAATTTTCAGAGACAGTTTTAAGTGAGTCAGTCACAGTCGCAGTGATCGTATCACCAGTTTGTGACATAATGTAAAGAGGTATGATCAGGAGCAGCAGACAAAATAATTTGAAGCGGGAAACCATCAATTACAGTAATTAATACAATTACTTTCTTCTTTAGAATAAACACGAAATTACTTTCATTAGATTAAGATATGATGAAGAAAATGTTAGCTCTTCAATGATCTTGGAAAAGAGCGGGAAATAGATTTAATTTGAGCAGTAATAAACCTAACGACATTTATAGCTATGAAAGAACTTGTACGCTGTAAGCCTTGCGGCTATGTAATGGAAGCCGGGAAACTGAAAGATGTATGTCCTGCATGGGGATGCCTGCAAAAGCCTTTGAGCCTTACAGGGAGAGAGTAGCGCTACAGGCTGTTTATCCTGAGCCTTGATCTGCATCCTATAGCCATTCACCTTTCGCAGACATTTGTGATACTGATACCATTGCTGATACTCTCGACCCTGCTCTTCCCGAACTTCAATTATACTGTCTTCAGCAGTGTACTGATATTTTCAATTTATGCCTTTCCGCTTACTCTTATAGCAGCAATATCTTCCGGTGTTCTTGACGGCCTCTTCCGTTTCAAGACGCTGACACCGCCAATACTGAGGCTGAAGATCATTCTCAGTTCGATAATTATAGTTCTTGCCGTTTCCATGTTCTTTGTTGCAAAGGATGGCGATTTCGGGCTGTTGACCATCTTCCTCAGTCTGGGGTGCCTCTTTTGTGCAGTGCGTCTCGGCCTCCTGGGGAAACACCTTATAGATGTTATTCTTCCCGGGTCATATCCGGTAAAAAAGGCAAAAGCGGCGTCGAAAGCGCAGGAAAACATTTAGCGTTCCTTCTTCCTTGTTCACCCTAAACATCGGGTATCACCATATACATCACCTGAGTTTAGCCATCCCCAACTACAATCTCAAAAGATGTCACAATAAGAATGAGCTTTTCAAAGAGGTAAAACCGATAACATTATGGTCGGCGGTTGAAACTCTTAAGCTAAGGCTCAATAATGAGAAGTGAAGCATGCTGATCAGCTTCAGGTAGCGTGCCCGTATTTCAGGTAATCAGTTTTGAGTGATTGGTAATTGTTTTTACTCTACCGAATACCGAATACCTTTTTAAATGCGTCATATTTGTGATTTGTACAAATTTTGTTACCTTCGCCGCGATTTAAGCATAAGTTAGATCTGTTTAGTCAGCTCTTCTCTCCCAAAATCAATTTCGAAGAGATTCTTTCTACAACCACTAGTTTACGCTGAACATTTTTTCGCCAAAGGAGCATTACCACTTTGAACAGATATATGGTTAATGAAATTTTCAGCGGCATTAACCAATCATTTTATAAATGGAATATTACAAAAATTCCCGACACAGGGAAAAAAAGAACTTCAATCAACAAAGCACGGTAAGAACAAGAACACCAAACAGGAAGAAGAAGAACAACGCCCAAAGTCTCAGTCCCGGGCAGTTTATCAGCAAGGCATCATCTGCCCAGGCTGAAGCATATACATCTGACAGGTTCATTGATGATCTTCCCGTTGATCTTGCCATAATCCGCAATCTTCAGAAAAAAGGCTACGAGAAGCCTACCGAGATACAGGATAAAACCATCGAAGCCATACTTAACGGACGCAACCTCATGGGGCTGGCGCAGACAGGCACCGGTAAGACAGGTGCGTTTCTGATACCACTGATACACAACCTGCTCCGCAAGGATGCCATGAAACAGGTGCTGGTTGTCTCACCCACACGTGAGCTGGCACTGCAGAT
This sequence comes from uncultured Bacteroidales bacterium, assembly GCA_963719235.1. Lineage (GTDB taxonomy): Bacteria > Bacteroidota > Bacteroidia > Bacteroidales > VadinHA17 > SR-FBR-E99. The sequence continues at coordinate 288,809 of CAVRBS010000022.1, read as the reverse complement.
AGACAGTGAGTTCAGGAGCATCGCCCACGGGCTTAAGCTCTACAGCACATGCCTGATAGGAGGCACCAGCGTCAGACGCGATGTCGAAAACCTTCGCAGACCCGGTCAGATCGTAATTGGCACACCGGGCAGGCTGAACGATATGATGCGCCAGGGGGCTCTGAAGCTCAACAGGTTCAACATACTGGTGCTCGATGAGTTTGACAGGCTGCTTGACATGGGGTTCGCCCCTGATATCAAAAGGCTCGTCGAAAGCATGAATAACCGCACCCAGACTATTCTTTTCTCGGCTACCGAGGACAAGAGTCAGAAGGCAATCATCAGCAATCTAATGTCTGATGCTTATGAGGTGAGGGTAAGGGATGAAAATATCTCCGCCGATAATATCGAACAGGATATCATCACCGTGAAGGAGGGAGAGAGTAAGATCAATATCCTCCTTAATATGGTACGCGATAAGTCGTTCGAGAAGGTACTGGTGTTTGCCGACACCAAACGCGGAGTAAGCCGTATCTGTCGCGACCTTCGTAAGGGCGGCATAACCGTTGATGAGATACACGGCGACAAGTCGCAGAATTACCGTATCAAGGCCCTGGAGTCATTCAGGAACCGCAAGATACAGGTGCTGGTGGCTACCGATGTGGCAGCGAGAGGACTGGACATCACCAATGTCTCGCATGTCATTAACTTCCAGGCTCCAAAGGACATAGAGAGCTATATACATCGCATTGGGCGGACAGGCAGGGCAGGTGCCAGCGGAAAGGCGCTGACATTTATTAATTAATAACCGAAAGACATATGGCGGGACCGAACAACAGTTACATCAAGAAGCAAAAGACCGAGAAGCGTCTGAAGAAGAGAAAAGACAAGGAGCAGAAGAAGCAGCTCCGCAAAGAGAACTCATCCGGCGGAGAATTTGAAAACATGATCGCCTATGTTGATAAATTCGGACGGATAACCAATGAGCGTCCAGAAGAGGATGCTGTTCAGAAGGATTAAGAATTTTTACCCGTTCATCTTTTCCTTAGCCTCGAATACACCACATCAGCTCGCCGATGAATGCAGCCGCGCGTTTGTCCGTTACGGCCTGTCGGCCGGTAACGCCGTTCTCATCAAATGTCTCAGTAATCTTTGGCACCGGAAACATGGCAGGAACAGTCCAGGCACGTATCTTCCATAGTGTAAACTGCAGTGAGGTGATAACCTGCATGCCGCCGAATGTCCCGTCGGAGACAGTGGCGATGGCTACGGGCTTCCGCCGCCACTCGTCGGTAAGCAGGTCGATGACGTTCTTAAGGCTGGCAGGATAGCCGCCGTTATACTCAGGGACAATAATTATCACACCGTCGGCTGACCGTATCTTCTCTGCAAACTGCAGAACTGCCGGTGCCGGGTCATGCTGGTGGCGCAGGCGTTCATCAAAGAGAGGGAAGTTATATTCCTTAAGATCGAGTAATTCCGCCGAAGCCAGTTTATTTTCCTCAAGATACCGTTTAAAGTAAAGAGCCACCCTGTGGCTGTTCCTCCCGCGCCTGACGCTGGGAGATATGATTGCTATGGTCTTCATAATGGTGCCGAAGTTACAAAAAATTGTCAAAAGTCTGAAGCCACGCAGAGTCGGGGTAAAGATCCCGACCGAAGCGCCGGGACTCTTTCAGTGCTTCAGTCCACGGTCTCCAGTCTCATTAATCTTTGCCGACTGTGGACCGTGGATTGCTGGCTGTCTTCTTACTGCCAAATGCTCCTTGCAAACACACCAAATGCCTAAAAATATTATCCGAACTTTAAAATATTATTCCCGGTGATTCGTCTAAGCACAGTAAAAGGAGAGATCAATGAGCCCCTCTGAATCAGAAAAGATCAGTACTGCATATAAGAGCGAGAAGAAAAAGCTTCTCGGCTATATCAGCAGGAGGGTGCCCGCACGTATGGAGGCAGAGGATATACTGCAGGATGTCTTCTACCAGCTCACGGTAGGCTTCAGGGATCTCGACAGGATTCAAAACCTTACGGCATGGCTATACAGGGTGACGGATAACCGCATAACGGACCTCTTCCGCAAGAAGAGACCGGTGAGCATCTCCTACTCTGAGACTGCCGGCGGAGGTGACGACGAGCCATTAACCCTCGAAGAGATACTTCCTTCACTCGGACCTGCACCGGAGGATGTGGAGATCAGAGAGATGATATGGGATACGATAGCGGAAACGCTTGATGAATTACCTGAAGAGCAGAGAGAAGCTTTTATCTTAAATGAGTTTGAGGATATGAACTTCAGCGAGATGTCTGAAAAAACCGGTTTTCCGGTCAATACCCTCATCTCAAGGAAGAGATACGCTGTTCTTGCTCTAAGGGAAAATCTTAAGGAATTGTATAAACTATTTAAAAATGAATGATATGAAAACACTTAAAGTATTTAAGTACATAGGTTTCGGAATCCTCGGGACAGCATTTGTTTTCCTGGTTATATGGGGCGTGATGGCTCTATGGAACTGGCTTATACCCAGCCTCTTTAATGGTCCTGCGCTGACCTATTGGCAGACAGCCGGCCTCTTCCTCCTGTCGAAGATACTGCTTGCAGGTATCTCCCCGGGGGGAGGACACCATGACAGGAGTTACAAAAAGGACTGGCGCAAAAAATACGATGGCAAATACGGGTCATGGTGTGAGGAGGCAAAGGAGGAAGGAAAATTTGAACAAACGAACATTTGAACAAACGAATTAAGAAGTAAGGATTCACCACGGGGTCACACAAAGTTCAAGACAAAAGACAAAAGGCACAAGATAAAAGTATTAATCTGGTGCACTTTTGTCTTTTATTTTTGTCTTTTGTCTACCTAAGACCCGGTTACCGGCACTAATTGAAAAGCTTCATTTTACCTGGTAATCCGGATGCCCTGTCTGCCAGAAAGCAAAGCTCAATACATCAGCCAGGCTTTCAAACTGTTTTGTTTTTGTGTTTCCTATTCCATGGCCTGCCTCAAAATCCGTAAGGAAAAGTACAGGCTTATCAGATGTATTTGCAGCTTGCAGTCGTGCCGCAAATTTTGAGGGTTGCCAGGCAATTACTCTTGGATCGTTCATTCCGGCCGTGATCAGTGTAGCCGGGTACTTCGTGCCGTCTTTCACATGCAGGTAAGAATCCATCTCAATCAGAGCCATACATTCAACAGAATCTTTCACGGTGCCAAATTCAGGCGCATTTACAGGTCCGTTCGGCGATTCTTCAGCCCGTACAGTATTCAAGCAGCCAACCAGAGGTATTGCAACCGCAAAAAGATCAGGCCGTTCTGTCATTGCCCTTCCTACAAGAATTCCTCCGGCACTTGCCGCGTTGATCGCGATTTTTTGTGGTGTGGTGTAGTTTTCCTTCACAAGATAGTCAGCGCAGGCAATTAAATCTTTCCAGGTGTTGGGCTTGGTTGTTTTGAAACCGCTCCTGTACCAGTCATCCCCCAATTCTCCGCCGCCTCTTACATGTGGAAATGCCAGGATACCTCCACCATGTGTCCAGAGTAATCTATTCGGACTAAATGATGGGTTCATTGACGAACCATAGGCTCCATATCCATAGAAAAACACTGGATTATTGCCATCCTTCTTTATATCCTTGTTGTAGACTAATGAAAGAGGTACCATCACTCCATCATGTGAGGGTATCATTAGTTCTTCCACAGTCAAATTCGCATACTCAGGGTATTCAGCTGTAGATGAGAGATTCTCAAGTGTAAATTCATCCTTTTGAGGCGAATATCGATATCTTTGATAATCCTTTGTCCAGCCCATTACATCAACCCATGCATCAGGGAATTTAAATCCCTTACTGCTTACGTAAACAGCACCAGCTGCAAATGGCAGTTCAATTTCTTTTGCTGCTTTTTCTCCTTGTGGGATGAATAAAAATTTGCCGATGACTCCATTTTCAGACAGGGCATAATAGAATCCATCACTTGTCAACCCGGCTGAAACAATTGTCCCACGAGGGTCTTCCGGAATAAAGGTCTCGGCTTTCTTCAGGTCGGGATTCGCCATAGACATTTTCAGAATTTTAAATTTTGGAGCTCCTTTTGGGGTATACACGTATATATCTTTATCAGTCGCCATAAAACCATAAACTTCATCTTCAGGCTTGAACAAGTGTTTCCAGGCTATCTTTTCATTTTTCAATTCTGCAAAGGGTGCATAATATAAATCCAATCTATTGTCCACTGTCGATAGAAGGCCATAGATATATTTGGATTCCTTGTCATAAAATGCTATTGGAAAGTCTTCTGGCTTAATTCCCAGTTCCGGATATTTTTCCCTGGAGAAGATGTCTTTATCTGTTGCAGGATCAGTCCCGACAATATGAAGGTAGCTTTTGCTGTCTTTCTCCCGATCTTTATCATGAACATCAGCGGATTGCAGTCGGTTGTAGAGGAAACTGTTGCCATCAGGCAGCCATGAAGGTGATGCGCCCCAGCAGCGATCAATGATTTCAGGAAATATTTGTTGACTTTCTACATCTATGATCATCATTTCGCTGCTTTCTGAACCATTCGGGGCAATATCGAAAGCTACTTTCGAGCCATCTATCGAAGCAGAGATGGAGCTGATCACAAATTTTTTTGTAGTATCTGAAGTATATGTTTCAGGATCATAAAGCAATGTCTCTTTACCTTCATACCCGTCGCGATAAAATAATTTTCCAGTCTCGTCAGCCGGTGTGGTCTTAAGATAAAAATAGCGGTCATTATCCGTTATTATAACATAGCTTATTTTTGATGATTTCCGACCATCAAATTCTCTCATCTTGTCAACCAGTGCTTGCCGTCCGGGGATGCTGTTCAGGATGGCTCGTGAATAATCTGCCTGTGCCTTCATCCACTGCACCACAGCAGTATCCTGCAGATTTTCCAGGTATCTGTAAGGATCGGATACCTTGGTTCCAAAATATTCATCCTCAACAGGATTAGCCTGTGCCAGGGGTGGTTTTTGAGGTTTCTTATCGGCAGTGCACTGCATTAAAAGAACCAAAGCCATAAAAGCCAGAAGTGTGTTTGTTTTCATAATTTTCTGTTATTAATAATGAGTAAAATTCATTCAGAATGTCAATGAACTATCAAAGGTATGACAGGAATAAAGGAGAGTCAAGTTTATTTGCATGTCGACTGGGCATGGAGTAGGCAATCAGCAGTCCACAGTCCACAGCCGGCAGTCATCAGTTTTTATTGCGACTGAAGACTGAAGACTAAAAACACCTACCTTTATCCAAACTCAATTCCTTCTATATGAAACGATTTTTTGCAATCACCCTGCTGCTGATAACAGCCGGAATAACTGATATTACAGTAGCTTGTACCACCTTCATTATATCAGGTAAAAATACCCCGGACGGCAAACCGATATTATACAAGAACCGCGACACGGGCACATTGGATAATGCCATCGTTTTTTTCAATGACGGCAAGTATCAGTATATAGGTATTGTCGATTCAAAGGAATCGTGGATGAAGGATGTGTGGGGCGGATATAATTCAGCGGGCTTTGCAATCATGAACTCAATGGCTTATAACAATAATATCGGAGACACAACAAAATTCGCTGATCAGGAAGGGGTGGTGATGAAGATCGCACTGGCTTCATGTGCCACGCTGGCCGATTTTGAGAAACTGCTCAACGACCTCCCTAAACCACTTGGTGTCAATGGCAACTTCGGTGTCATTGATGCTTCCGGCGGCGCGGCGTATTACGAGACCGGCAATTATGGCTTTAAAAAGATCGATGCCAATGATCCTGCACTGGCACCCGACGGTTACCTCATCCGCACCAACCACTCGTTCACAGGGGTGGTTGATCAGGGTATGGGATACATCAGGTATGCTGCTGCCAGCGAGGCTCTCAATATGGCTGCTGCACAGAAAAAGCTTGAGCCTCAATATCTGCTTAACAATATCTCGCGTAACCTGAACCACTCGCTCACAAAGTTAACCTGAGGGCAGACCTGCCCCGCGACAACAAGAGCGCCGAATTCAGGAACTTTGAAGACTTCATCCCGCGCTTTTCAACGGCATCGGTTATCATGGTTGTCGGTGCGGCGAAGGGAGAAGATCCCTCGGCAGCAATGGCATGGATGGTTGCAGGTTTCCCGCTGACTGCCGTGGCAGTCCCGGTCTGGGTTAGCGCAGGCAAGAACATCCCGTGGGTGGTGAGTATGAAGGATGACATGCACGCACCTCTCTGTGATGCTGCGATGACAGCTAAAGGGTCAGCTCTTTCCCATCAGTCGAGGCAACGGAAATAAATACATCAATGTGGCCGCTCTCATCAATGCTGATAACACCGGCATCATGCAGCGCCTTGAGCCTGTTGAGAACGAGATATTCAAAAAGACAGCCGAACTGATGGCATCAATGCCTGACAAGGGCAGACTGCAAAAAGAGAATGATAACCGAGCACTATAAATGGATTGACAGCTATATCATCCAGTCTTACAAAGAAATATTTGGTATTGAGTAAAGTAATAGGCAATAGTATAAGGACTTTTAACATTTAAGGACTTTCAGACTCTCAGACTTCAGACTTCAGACTTCATACCCATTAACAACCAGACCATAATTAGTACAAATCATTTGAATATGAGAATTAGACAACCACGTGCAACAGGAATCATGATGCTTCTTGTTGTCACTATTTTTATTACACCCGGAACGGCTTCCGGCATTGAGAAGTATACCGATCCTGCCGGGGTGAATAAAAGGATCGGGCAGATACAACAGGGCTCGGCAGGGCTGGTGAAAGTGCATAAGATGGCTGTTACTCCCGGCGGAACCGATGTGCTCATGATGGAGATCGGAAAGTCCGGTGCAGGTGTACCGGCGGTGCTGGTTGCCGCCAACATGTCGGGCACCACACCCCTCGCTACCGAGGCGGCCCTGTCGCTCGCCTCAAGAATAGCCGCTGACGCTTCTCTCTCGTCGGCTTTAACATGGTACATAGTGCCCATGGGCAACCCTGATGCTTACAGCCGCTGGTTCAGCAAACCACTTTACATGGACCCGGGTAATGCCATTCCTTATAATGAAGACAACGATGATCAGACAGATGAGGACGGGTACAATGATCTGGACGGCAATGGGATCATCACGCAGATGAGGGTGAAGAAGCCTGACGGCACGATGATACCCGTTGCCGGCGATCCCCGCCTGATGCGCAAAGCTGATCCTGTCAAGGGAGAGAAGGGTATATATAAACTATACACCGAGGGCATTGACGATGACGGTGACGGGCAATATAATGAAGATACCCCTGGAGGGACAAACATCAATGTCAACTTCCCCCATCTCTTCAAGGCCTTCGACAAGCGCAGCGGATTGTATCCGGGCTCGGCACAGGAGTCAGGTGCATTGCTGAAATTTGCATTCTCCCATCCGGAGATAGCAATGGTATTCTCTTTCGGATCCACTAATTTCCTTCTCTCCCCGCCGCAGGGTGGCAGGAAAGGAGAAGCGGATATGGAAAAAATAAAAATACCGGAGGATATTGGAAAGGCGATGGGCTTTGATGTCTCACGCACTTACACCATGGCTGAGATTATTGAAGCCGTGCAGCCGATGGTTCCGCCTGGGATAACCCTCGACGAGGGCATGGTAGCCAACTTCCTCGGCCTGGGTGCTATTGTCAATCCCATGCAGGAGGACCTTGCATTCTATAATGAGATCTCATCAGATTATAAGGAGTACCTGAAGAAAAAAGGTGTAACCGGGGAACGTTTTGATCCCGCACAGCCGGAAGACGGCTCATTTGAGCTATGGGCATATTATCACCTGGGTGTGCCTGTATTCAGCATGGACATATGGGGCCTGCCCAAACCTAAGGAGGAGAAGAAAGAGAGCAGCGGTATTACTATCGAAGCGCTTGAAAAAATGTCAAATGACGATTTCCTGGCGCTGGGTGAGGACAAGATCAACGCTTTTCTGAAAGAGAAGGGTGCGCCTGAACAGTACAATGCAAAAATGGCAATGAATATGGTCAGGGGTGGACAGGTCACTCCGGCACAGATGGCAGGCATGATGAAGCAGATGCCGGCTCCTGCGACCGATGAGAAGAAGGGTGACGCGAAGGAGGCAGCATGCCTGGCTTTCTCTGACAAATGGATGGAAGGCAAAGGATTTACTCCATGGAAAAAATATAATCACCCGACGCTTGGGGAGGTGGAAATAGGAGGGTTCACGCCCTTCTCCGATAACACCCCTCCGGCAGTAATGGTCGACTCACTCCTTGATCTGCAACTTCCTTACGTGTTTGAGCTGGTGAAGCGCCTGCCGAAACTGCATTTGACTGAAACAAAACTAACTGAGAAGGGTGGCAATGTTTACCAGCTCGAGGCCTGGGTAACCAATGAGGGTTACCTGCCGTTCCCGACTGCCATGGGCAAGAGGAACAAGATACCTGTACCTGCCATCATTACCCTTGAGGGAGACGGCATGGAGATCCTTTCCGGCAAGAAGAGGACACCTGTGAATGAGGTGGGAGGAAAGAAGTCTGCCAGGTATATCTGGCTTGTCAGGGCTCCGAAAAAAGGAACAATGACCCTGCGGCTTGAATTTAAACAGGCCGGAACAGATTTAAAGAAGATAAATATCGGAGGCTAGCCATGAAGAATAAAAGATCAGTTATAGCAGTTGGGCTGATGGCTTTGGCCATCACGCTGTCGCAGGCCCAGGAAGTAAAGGTGCCGCTCAGGTTCGACTTTTATTACAGTTATGAAAAGGTGGTTGAGGCTCTTAAGGCCCTTAATACAGCATATCCTGAGCTTACTACGCTTGATGAGGTAGGTAAGAGCGAGGAAGGAAGAACAATCTGGGCGCTGACAATCAATAATCCCAAAACAGGTGAACCGCTCACCAAGCCTGGTGTGTACGCTGACGGCAACATACACGGTAATGAGATACAGGCCGGTGAGGTGTGTCTCTACCTGGCAAACAGGCTGCTGACAAACTACGGCAAGCTCAAGGAAATAACCGAAGTGGTTGACCGTAACGCCTTCTATATCATTCCTGTGGTGAATGTTGACGGGAGAGCACATTTCTTTGATGATGCCAACACCCCAAGCTCAAACCGCGGGTTAAGGATACCTGTTGATGATGACCATGACGGCCTGTTTGATGAGGATGGTCCTGAGGACCTTGACGGTGACGGCAACATTTCCACAATGAGGATAAGGGACACACTGGGCAGGCTGAGGACCGACCCGGAGGACAAGAGGCTGATGATACCTGTCAAGCCTGGTGAGAAAGGCGAGTGGACAAGGCTGGGGCAGGAAGGGATTGACAATGATGGTGACGGCAAGGTTAATGAGGACTCTGAAGGATATGTTGACGGTAACAGAAACTGGGGTCACAACTGGAACCCCCCTTATGCACAGAGCGGCTCGGGTAATTACCCTTTTGAGGGCACGGGAATAAAGGCTATCGCGGAGTGGATGCTGGCTCGGCCGAATATCATCATGGTCTTTGCTTTTCACAATTACGGAGGAATGTATCTAAGAGGACCGTCATTCAAGGCGGAGGGCGAGCTTCCCCAGGGAGACATCGCGGTGTATAACTACCTGGGTAAGAATATTGAAAAAATCGTTCCCGGGTACAAATACCTGATAAGCTGGAAAGATCTCTATCCGACATACGGTGACTTTACCGACTTTGCTGACAACCTTTTAGGCTCTTACTCGTTTGTGGGTGAGTTGTACATGGGTGAGGCCGAGACATTTGACGGGACTCCGGTGAGGAAGGAAGAAGAGAGGTCGATGTTCGAAGAATCATCAGAAACAGACCGGCAGAGGTTGCTGTTCAATGACCGCGTCACACAGGGTGAGCTGTACAGGGAATGGAAACCATACAAGCATCCGCTCTACGGTGATATTGAGATAGGCGGATGGGTGAAGATGAGTAGTCGCCTGCCCCACCCGTTCATGCTGCAGGATCTTGTTCACAGGAATGCTTCATCGGTTATCTTCACGGCAAAGTACACTCCGAAGGTAAAAATGGATGTATTTGAGGTTAAGGAGCTGGAGAATAATCTGTGGAGGATCAGGGTAAGGCTGGTAAATGAAGGAGTTATGCCCTCAGTCACCCACCTGACGGTAAAAAATAAACTGTATCCGCTTGACATGCTTAGTGTAAAGAGCAGTGGTGCAAAGGTGGTCAGCGGCGGCAAGATAACTGATCTCTATATGGATCTGGTTGAATACAAGGAGTATAAGCCTGAAATTCAGTTCTGCCAGGTACCAGGCCAGGGTAAGGTTGAGTACCAGTTTCTGGTCAGCGGCAAAGGCAGTGTTGATTTTAAATATCGAATCAAGAAAAGCAGGAACCATCATCCAAAGTGTGCCGCTTAAAAGCAAAACACTGGATATCACCAGTCACCGGAATTAGTACCTTTGGAAATTGATTTCCGATCGATCTGATTGACATTTTTCGACCGCGAATCAGTAAGGATTATGGAGGGTCAGAAGATACAAAACACAAGGCCGGAGTGGATGGAGATAATCTCCAGGTACAATAAACCGGATCCTCTTAAAAGCTGGTGGCAGATAATTAATTCTGTGGGCTCTTACCTGATCCTGTGGTTCCTTATGGTAAAGTCACTTGAGATATCTTACTGGCTTACCCTTGTTCTATCCGTTTTTGCAGCCGGATTCCTGGTCAGAATATTCATTATATTTCATGACTGCGGCCACGGATCATTCTTCAGGTCGAAACGCATGAACACAGTGGTTGGAATTATAACCGGCCTGTTTGTCTTCACTCCATATCACCGGTGGCATCGTGACCACCATATACATCATCAGACTGTAGGTAACCTTGATAAGAGAGGCACAGGTGATGTGAAAACCCTCACTGTGGAGGAGTATCAAAATCTTTCCGGATGGCAGCGTTTCGGATATCGCCTGTACCGGAATCCTGATCTTTCTCTTTGGCATTGCTCCTATTTTATTATTTGGTGTGCTTTACCGCTTTACGAAGAAATATATGTCATGGCGTGAGAGGCTATACATACTCCTCACAAACCTGGCGCTTGCCGGAGCGATAGCGCTTGTAATATGGGCAATAGGATGGAAGGCTTATCTCCTCATTCAGCTTCCGGTGCTTTACATTGCCACCGTTCACGGCGTGTGGCTTTTTTATGTGCAGCATCAGTTCAGGCATGTGTTATGGACCGACAGCGGGAACTGGGATTATATGACGGTAGCGCTGAAAGGCAGCTCACTGTTCAAACTCCCGGCGGTACTGAACTGGTTTACAGGCAGCATCGGGTACCATCATATACATCATCTTAGTCCCGGCATTCCCAACTACAATCTGAAAAGGTGCCACCTTGAGAATTCAATCTTCAGGCAGATAAAGCCTATTACCTTCATGTCAGCATTTGAGTCACTGCTGCTGAGACTCTGGGATGAGAAAAGAGGAATGCTCATCACATTCAGGGAAAGGAGGAACGCAAAGGTTGATGCTGGCTGATCAGGCAAAGCTATTGAACAAACGAACAATAGAACATTTGAACATTCGAAATCAGAACCGGTAACGATTTCAAGACTTTAGACTTTAAGGACCTTTGACTTTATGGACTTTAAAGACTTTAGACTTTCTTCTTCTGCTTCACGGGAGCCTTGAACTTCTCCGTGACCAGCTCAGGCCATTGCAGGTCAAGACCTTTCAGAGTCTTCAGAACGACTTCGGCAACGGCATAGAGCTTCTGCCAGTTCTTGTCAGCAGGAACCACGGTCCACGGCACCTCGTTGCACCTGCTGAGTATATTCTGGTAGACCTTCATGTACTCGTCAAACTTCTCACGAGTGTCCCAGTCGCCGTCCTTGTGCTTCCAGTGCTTCTCCTTCAGCTCGATGCGCTCCATCAGCCTCTCCTTCTGTGTCTCCTTTGAGACATTGAGGAAAAACTTCAGCACCTTCGTTCCGTTCGCTTCAAGAAGCTTTTCAAAGGTGTTGATCATCTCATAACGTTTATCGATCACATCAGCTGGTATGTATTTCCCCACCGACGGTACGAGGATATCTTCATAGTGTGATCTGATGAAGACCTGCATGACCCCATTTGCAGGGCATACCTGGTGGATCCTCCAGAGAAAATCGTGGGAATACTCAAGGTCAGTCGGTTTTTTAAAGCTGTAGACTTCAAGGCCGATAGGGTTGCAGTATTTCAGCAGCCCTTTCGTCACGCCGTCCTTTCCGGATCCGTCGGTTCCCTGCAGGACAACAATAATGCTGTACTTGTTCTGGGCGTACATCTTATACTGCAGCTCGCCGATCTCTTTCAGCATCTTCTTTGTCTTCTTCTCAATCTCATCTTTGTCCCATTCCTTGTTGAATGTCGGGAAGTCGAAATCTTCATGGTTTTCTGTTTTATTGGTCTGTTTAATTACAAAATTAAGAATTAGAATTGCGTTAATAATTTGGGATATGCGATTGTTATGAGAACAGAAACGGGTATGATTTCAGGCAGGTAATTATAATAAGATCCTGTTTCATGAGTTTTAAACAATTTAACCCCATTTTAGCCAAACTAAACCATACATTATGAGAAAGAGTGGACTTCTGACACTTGTTTTCCTGTTGCTCTCAATGTCTCACCTCAGCGCACAACAGCTAAAGGTAAATGAGGCAATGCGCATTCAGGGTATTGTCACCAGGCAGGATATGAAGCCTTATGAAACACAGGTGCATCCTGTTGCCGCTAGAGCTATGGCCCGCGGCGAAAAGCCAGGCTCATTCAGTAATGTACGTTATGAGTTCGCGGGTAATGTCAGGCCTCTTACACCTGCGCAGAAGAACAGGATAAAACTCAGGCAGGATGGCATCCTTCACTTGACGGGAGGAGCCTTCAGTCCCAGCCCGATTCAGTTTATGTCGATCCTGAAGCGACCTTGTCATTCAGCTCAACCTTTCAATGATAATCAGATGATCGCCTTCAACTCTTCGCTGTCAGCCGTTTTTGATGATATAGAAGTGCCAGAACAGGAAGTGCCGATAACGCTGGCCAATACTATCTCCATGGCGAAAGGGGTGGTAGAGAGTTCGCTGCAGCTTGATAACAAGTACGCCGTGAACCTGCAGTTTGACAGCGTGACCTTCGTTCTTGACAAGCTCGATCAAACTTACTGACAGCCACCCTGGTAGTCAGATACTTCTTCCAATCCGCGTGTCGAAGGCATGTATTCAAAGAACGGCGGCTACCGGCTTGTCTTCAAGGCGACGGAACAGGTCTACATGAAGATCTATACGACGATGAAGCTGAAGGAGGAGGTCAAGACACCGATATGGGGAACAGAAATAGAAATATCTGACCTGGGCAAGTGCGAGGTGGGCCTCTTTATACTCGCCACCCTCGACGGACAGATTAATCTCGCCGTGGAGATACACCAGGGTCTCGAAATGGCCATGGGAGCCAGGGGAGGCACTTTTTACTATGTTCCCACCAGTATAAAAAATGTCTCTACACTCGATTACTGGTGCGATATCGGGTATGATGTGACTTCGGAAATAAAAGCTTTCGTTGGATTTCAGTGCACGGCCAACCTGAAGGTAAAAGGCTATAACGCACTTGATGTTTATATCAACGGAGGGATGGAAGGCACTGTGACCACTGACGGCATGGATCTCAGCGCTGATGTAGGACTGAGGCTGAAAGCAGGTGGAAAGGTCGTCTCGAAGAAATTCACCCTGGTCGATAAATATTATTCTCTGTGGAAATTTCAAAAACCTGATTACCAGGTTACAGCATGATTATTCATGAAGCCTGTGCCTGGGTGATTATGTCGCCGGGGAAGTGCACAGCATCACTGACAGTAAGACCATTGCCGGAAAAAAGATACAGTTCCTTATCAGGTACGCTGACGGTAATTGTGCAGCATCCGGGAAATCAGAAGAATGAATATTCTGCGACCACTGATGATAACAGCGTCTTTATTGCCAGAGAGGTACCGCTGAAATACGGTGATAAGGTGATGTTGAAGATGTCCGGTGTGGCATCGCCCTCCGCGGTTGATGCAACCATACCGTTTAAGGAGATAAGCCTGTGGTCCGCTGATTATTATGCAGGTGTTGCAGAGGGGCAGTGGCGGGAAGCAGGAGCAAATGAGCTTCCCTTGCTGAGCGTCAGATGCCGGTAGCAGTCCTGCAGCCGTGATGGTACAGCAAAACACCCAGGCTGACCGGTTGAAGAATATGATAGCTCCCTCTGCAATGGCTTCAAAGATTGAAGCTTTCAGGAATAACCTCACAGTATACAAGGGACCAGTTGAGTTTGTCACAAAGTCTGCGCCGGTACTCACCCTGAACACACCCAGCATGCAGAGCTCAAAAGCTCCGGCAACGACCGAAAAACAAAAGGTCAACAAGGGACGGTCAATTCACCGGTGGCACTTTCACAGTAACAGGTCTTGCATTTGAGCCGGGACAGATGGTGAAGGCGCGTGTTGTGGTTGAAGGCTTCACTGTCGAGTCCACGATAAACCAAGGACTGTATCGGTCTCGGCCATAGTATGACAGCCTGAAGTTGCTGTCAGACCCGGTGTTGAGAACCTGTCTGCCCGTAACAGCTTCGTGGTGGTGAGCTCCTTACGCAGCGAGACATCACCTACAGGCAATGTGAAGATGGTCAGGGGTGCTGATGCGCCTCACGTCGGTGACAGGAGCTCAGCAGGTGCCTGAGTTCCCTGATGCAAAAAAAGCAAAAGTATCGTTCAGCAAGACTGCGGATTCTCATTCCCCTGGCAGATAATCCCGGGCAGCCATCGCTTTCACAGGACCGTGGAGCGCCACGTACAGCTACTCTCTCCGGGTGATGTGCTAATTCCTGCAAAGAACAGGAAGCATCCCTTTGAGATGGTGACCTACGTATACTATAACAAATATCTCTCTTACATCTATCTTCATTTTTTATTCTTCTCTTTAACTCTCCTTTTAACTTTTTTAATTTAACTATACACTCTTTCTTCTCTTTCATCTCTCTCTAACTCCTTCAACCCTCAGACTATCAGACCTTTCGACCCAAATCAGGAGGGGGTTGCAAGCGTTATGCAAAAAATGTAAATTTGACAGGCATTAATGACAACCGCGACCATGGCCGGACATAAAGGGCAACCGTATTACGATATCTTTCTCAATTATGATTTATGGCTTGAGACGGTCAGCAAGACAAGGCTGCTCGACGGAGAGGGCTTCGCCCTGCTGCTGGAGATAGAAAAGACCGGCTCGCTGACAGCTTCTGCCCGTAATCTTGGCATGAGCTACCGCAAGGCATGGGGCATCCTGCGAAATGTTGAGCAGCATCTAGGCTTTAATCTTGTTGACAAAAGACGCGGTGGCGCTTCCGGCGGACGCACGAACCTGTCGCGCGAGGGCCGGCATCTGGTGAGGGCTTACAACAGCCTGCACCACGACACCGACATCGCCATGAAGAGCATAGCCAGAATATTTTTTAACCGTATCAACGAAATCAGCGGCTGGCAATGAGGAACACTCTTATCCTCCTGATCATGGTCCTGCTAATGATAACCGGATGTCAGTCCGGCAGGGATAAGAACCTGATTATCTTCCATGCCGGCAGCCTCGCCGTACCGGTGAAGAAGATAAACGAAGCCTTCGAAAAGGCCAATCCCGGCGTCAGGGTCCTGCCGGAAGCGGCCGGCAGCCTTCAGTGCGCAAGAAAGATCACAGAGCTGCACAAGCCTTGTGACATAATACTCTCAGCCGACTATTCCGTCATAGATAACCTGCTCATCCCCTCATATGCCTCATGGAATATCAGGTTCGCAACGAATGAGATCGTGATAGCTTACCGTCCGGAATCGGCCCGCTCTTCCATCTTCAGGGAGGATAACTGGCCTGACATCCTGCTGAAGGATGACGTCATCATCGGCCGTGCTGACCCCGATGCCGATCCCTGCGGATACCGCACCGTCTTCGCCGCCAGGCTGGCTGAAGAGTTCTATGGCAGAAAAGGGTTAGCAGACTCGCTCCTGAACAAGGACCGGGATTATATCAGGCCGAAGGAGGTCGACCTGGTGGCACTGACCGAGACAGGGGTCATAGACTATATGTTCCAGTATAAGTCGGTTGCCATACAGCACGGTTTTGAGTACCTGGAGCTACCTGACGAGATCAATCTTTCTTCCCCGCAGATGAAGGATCAATATGGCAGCGTATCCTACATGATTCCCGGAGAAACACCGGGTGAGCGCTCGGAGATAAGGGGCGATTATATAAGCTATTCCGGAACGGTTCCCCATGACGCACCGCACAGGGAGCTGGCGATAAAATATTTCAACTTCCTCCTTAGCGGGGAGGGTAGGAAGATCTTCAGAGAGTTCAGGACAGGAGCCTCTTCTCCCTGTCGTCACCGGCAACCTTGCTGCGGTGCCGGCAGCCCTGCAGTCTTACGTTAACAGCACCCCGGGTCAGTAAGAAGATGATGAAAGGTCAGTCGCTCTTCAACTGGATTTTTACAGTTCTTGCTTCGCTGGTGCTGCTGTTCATCATTGCGCCACTGGCGGGCATGTTCCTTAACTCGTCGTTCAGCGAGGTAAGAACGACGGCGGCTGACCCTGAGGTGCAGCGCAGCGTATGGTACACACTGCTGATAGCATTCTCGGCCACGATCATCTTTGCTGTCGGCGCTGTACCCCTGGCCTGGATCATGGCCCGCAAAGAGTTTCCGCTCAAGAAGGTGGTGCAGGGCATCATTGACCTGCCGGTGGTGTTGCCGCATACGGCAGCGGGTATAGCCCTGCTGGGTTTCATCTCGCGTGAAGGTTTCCTGGGTGGCGCAGCACAGAAAGCCGGGATACTGCTCGTTAATAACGGCGCCGGCATTGCCCTGGCCATGGCATTCGTCAGCCTACCTTTTCTCATCAATGCCGCGCGCGACGGTTTTGCGGCTGTGCCGGAGAGAACAGAGAAGGCAGCCCTGACGCTTGGCGCCTCACCCTCACGCATCTTTTTCACCATCTCGCTGCCACAGGCATGGAGGTCTGTCGTCTCCGGCTTCATCATGATGTTCGCACGCGGGATGAGCGAGTTTGGCGCCGTGGTCATAATAGCCTATCACCCTATGATTGCACCGGTGCTGATATATGACCGTTTCAACACTTACGGCATCACTTCGGCAAGGCCGGCATCAATAATATTTATCCTCGTGGCTCTCTTTTTCTTTGTGATCTTCAGAACGCTGGCAACGGAAAGACATACGATATTCAGGAGGGAGGAAGATGCTGCGGACTGAGAAATTGAACAAACGGCTCGGCAGTTTTTCGCTTAGAGAGATCACCCTCGAGGTCTCTGCGGGTGACTATTACGTCCTGCTGGGCCGGTCAGGAGCCGGCAAGACACAGCTGCTGGAGCTTATCTGCGGACTGACCACACCTGACAGCGGACATATATTCCTTGACGGGGAAGAAATAACCTATACGAAAGGTGCAGCAGAGAGGTATAGGTCTTGTCTTCCAGGATTTTGCTCTCTTCCCCCATTATACCGTCCGTGAAAACATTGCGTATCCTTTGAAAGTCAGACATTTATCAAAAGAGGATGTGGACCGGAGGGTTGAGTATGCGGCCAGAGGAAATGAATATCTCAACTCTTCTTTCACGCAAGCCTTATAATCTCTCGGGAGGAGAGAAGCAACGCGTAGCCCTGGCCCGCACGCTGGTCACTAACCCGAAGATACTGCTCCTTGACGAGCCCATGGCCTCCGTCGATGCCAGCCTCAAGGACAGCATCAGGCGCCTGCTTCGCCGCCTTAACCGCAACGGACAGACAATAATACACGTCACCCACGACTTCGGCGAAGCCATCAGCCTTGCTAACAGGGTAGGAGTGATGCACAACGGAAAGATCATCCAGGAGGGAACACCGCTCGATGTGTTCAACCACCCTGTCAACAGGTTCGTGGCAAGATATGCCGGTATAAAGAACTTCTTCAGGGTCACGTTTGTTACTTCGTATAAAAACTGCTCTGGCATAACGGAGAAAACGACAAAATTCAGGCTGCCTAAGGCTGATTACCCTGCTTCCGGACTGCTTATCATCGGCAGCAGCGAGGTCCTCCTGTCGCGCCAGGGTGCGCCGGGGATGCAGATGAACAACATTCACGGCATCATTGACGATGTTGTGCCGTCAGCCACCGGATATGAGATAACGGTCAACGCCGGCGACTATTTTTACGTGGATATAACTCACCGTGAGATGGAGGAAAATAATTTCATCACCGGTGAAAAAGTTTTGGTTTCATTCCCTCCCGAAGCCCTGCGCATACTGGGAGAGCCGGAAGGCAAAAAAGAATATTAAGGCTATGATAACATTCGAAGAAGCAAACAAAATTGTGACTGGCGCCGTCTTCCGTACCGGGAAGGAACAGGTCAGGTTCAATGATTCACTGGGCAGGGTGCTTGCTGTGCCGGTGAAGAGCGATATGGACATGCCGCCGTGGGACAAAAGCACTGTAGATGGCTTTGCCTGCCGGCATGACGATCTTGGCAACGAACTTACGGTTATTGAGACTGTAGCAGCAGGTGTCATGCCCGCCAAAGAGGTGACGCCGGGTACATGCTCGCGCATCATGACCGGAGCGGCCGTACCCGGCGGTGCAGACTATATATTCATGCTCGAGGATTCCGAAGAAAAGGAGGGGGGAAAGGTACGGTTCACAGGCAAGGCCGGGAAGTCCAATATTGCAAAGGCCGCTGAGGATCTGTACAAGGGACAGACAGTACTGAAGGCGGGACGCATCATCAAACCGCAGGATATAGCTGTCATGGCAGTGGTGGGAGCCACGGAAGTGACAGTGAGTAACAGGGTTCACGTGGGAATAATCAGCACAGGCAATGAGCTGGTTGAACCGGAGCATACCCCGGCAGAAGCGCAGATACGCAACAGCAATGCTTCACAGCTGATGGCACAGGTTACGAGGGCAGGAGCCATTGGCAAATACTACGGCATTGCTGCTGATGATGAGGCTTCGATAGCACGATTGCTCAGGGCCGCTGTCGATGAGAACGAGGTGGTGCTCATCTCGGGAGGCGTTTCGTTCGGCGAATTCGATTTTGTCCCGGCTGTGATGCGGTCACTGGGACTCACCATCCATTTTGACCAGGTGGCAATGCAACCCGGCAAACCGCTGACGTTCTGCACGGGTGAGAGAAAGGCTGTCTTCGGCCTGCCGGGTAATCCTGTCTCAACATTCGTGCAGTTCGAGGTGATGGTAAGACCTTTCCTGAACAGGATGACGGGTGTGACGGCTGAGGAACCCGGGCTGATGATGCCACTGGCAGCTGACTACTCGAGAAAGAGAGCAGACCGTATGGCATGGATACCTTTTGTTATCACCGGGGAGTGTGAAGCGATGCCGCTCGAGTACCACGGCTCGGCTCATATCACGGCCCTTCCCGATGCCTGGGGTATAATCACCATACCACGCGGACAGAGCTGGATACAAAAAGGAGAGATGGTAAGTGTCAGGAAGATTTAACGGCAATAACAAACTCAACAGAAAAAAGAGATATGACATTTCCTGAAAAATTCAAGGTGCTGGTAATCACTCTCAGCGACAGGGTGCATAACGGCGTTTATAAGGACCTCAGCGGTCCTGCTGTGGTGAAATACGTTAAGTATGCCATGGTTTCTGCAGAATGGGACTGTGAGATCAATACACTGGTCCTGCCTGACGATGCTGCAAGCCTGCGCAATGCGATGGCGGCATCGACCGATATGGATCTCATCATCACCACCGGCGGCACGGGTCTAGGTCCGCGTGACATGACGACAGATGTCATCAAACCATTACTGACAAAAGAAATACCCGGTGTCATGGAGCTGATCAGGGTGAAGTACGGTATGAAGAATCCGAACGCACTGCTAAGCCGCTCGCTGGCAGGCGTGACAGGCAAGACGCTGATCTATACCCTTCCGGGATCAGTGAAGGCTGTGCATGAATACATGGCTGAGATAGTCAAAACGATGGAGCATACGTTTTATATGCTGTACGGGATTGATGCACATAAATGAGGCAATAGGCAGTAGGCAATAGGCAATAGTGTTGACATTTTTCATGCAGAGCCTGCATATCCGGTGATGATCCGCTACTGCCTACTGCCTACTGCCTACTGCCTCAATTGCGTGTTTGCCACGGTGACACCGGTCAGACGGTCGTACCTTACCCTCGGGTCACGGAAGTAGGTGAGGATAAGATAATCATTCTCAGTCTCGTAATGGCTTCCTTCAAAATGAGCCACTTCAGGGACCTTTGATCCGGCAGGCACAAAGGCATACTCATAATTATACCATCCCTGCTTCAGCAGCAGTGAAGCCTCATAACATCCCCTTACAGCGCTCCAGGTCATCCTGTTCTCCGGACCGTATGACCAGTCAGTGAATGCACCGGTGACATAGACCGACCCGCCCTGCAGCTCCGCGTAAAGCGGCAGTGTGAAATAGACCCAAACATAGTCCGCATCACTGTCGGGTGCGTCGCTCTCCTCCATCGCAACAATGTATTTCCCGTTTATATCCTCGTTAAAGAAATACTGTTTGAACTCCCTGTCTTCAGAAGGAAGAAGTAAGGCATGGTAAAGTCCCTCGACGAACTCCAGTGCCCTTACATTCTGCCTTGTATGCCTTGTGGTCTTAATATCGAAGAATCTGAACTCATTCCCCCCAGGGAAGAGTGTGTTATCAGACAGAGCGTTGAATTCAAGCTTGTTGTTGCCAATGAAATCGGGCATCAGGCTGCTATGGGTCTTATCCCACCTGCCGTTCTGCATGACCGTTATTGTCACCTGTTTGTAAGGATCAGTGACCGGGAGCTTAGCCGTTGACACGGTTATCTCAGGCTGCTGATGGGTCTCCGTTGTGCCGGGCTTCATGGGCCTCCTGAACATGACACTGGCAACAGTCGTTCCTTCAGTTACAAAGAACCTCTTCCTGAGCAGGGGGTTCTCAGGCTCTCCCGGAGCCCAGAGCGTGATGATATAATTGCCCGAAATCTTTAACCTGACATCTTCATTCGGGAGTCTGAGCGAATAGTGTGTATATCCTGGCCTGGTGTTGAATGACGGCTGGTAATCCCTTACCTGGTTCTCCTCAAAACCCTCAAGGAAATCGCTGGTGAATAGACCGCTGGGTTTCCAGTCGCGGTCACAGTGCTCAAGGCGGTACCATAATGATTTGCCCTGCCCGTCAATAATATCAAAATGAAGTATGATCTGTTCAGGGCTGTTAATCTGCACGAAAGGGTATGCAAGCCTCCAGCCGTCCTTCTCAAAAAAGACAGTTTTAACGTTTCCTGCCGCATATTCTTCAGAAGCATTATCCTGAGCTAAAGAATAAAAGGTCGTAGCCAGGAAACAGGGTATTAAAAAACTTAATATTTTTATCCTTGCTATATTTGCGGACATAAATATTTATTTCCTGCGAAAGTACAAATATCCTGCCGTATTGAATTGAACGCTTCAGAAAAACAGATTTGTGATTAATGTCATACCTGACTGTGAAAGAAATAACATTGTATTATAATTGCATAATTTTTAGGAATTAAGTTGAAATCAATATATGCCAGCATTGATCAGATTACGTAAAGGACTAGACATCAAACTTGCCGGTAAGGCGGAAAAAATTCTTCTTCCGGAGGTTCCTGTGACCCGTTTCGGGGTGAGATTTGAAGACTTCCCGGGTCTTACAGCCAAGCTTGAGGTTAGGGAAGGAAGCCCTGTAAAAGCCGGTACCGTGCTTTTTCACGACAAGGCCTTCCCTGAAATAAAATATGTCTCACCTGTCAGCGGCGAGGTGAAGGAGGTAGTCCGTGGCGATAAGCGTCTGCTGACGGAGATAGTGATAGAGCAACAGGGCAGTGAAAAGATTGATTTTGGTGTGGCTGACCCGCTGAAGCTTTCACGTGAGGAAGTCACATCGAAGATCATGGAATTGGGTTTATGGCCTGTACTGAGACAGAGACCTTATCACATTGTTGCCCGTCCCGGAGGAGTGCCCAAGGCGATCTTTGTTTCAGGTTTCGACACTGCTCCCCTGGCCCCTGATATTGATTTTGTCATGGCTAACACACACGGGAACTTTATGCAGGCAGGCATCAATGCACTGTCGCGCCTCACCGACGGAAAGATCCATATTTCGTTTGAGTTTGAAGGGTCAAGGGTCGGAGAGATGAAAACTCTCAAGGGCGTTGAGTTGCACAATTTCAAAGGACCGCATCCGGCAGGAAACGTCGGGGTACAGATCCATCATATTGACCCGGTTTCAAAGGGCGAGGTGGTTTGGGCTATTGATATCCAGGATGTTGTGGCTCTTGGCAGGCTGTTTAACACAGGCTTTCATGACCGTGAACGTATCATCGCCCTGGCAGGAACGGGCGTGTTGCACAGGAAATACCACCGCATCAGGCCGGGTGCCTCTGTCAGCGGAATACTTAAATCAAACCTGAAAGATGAACATCACAGGGTCATCAGCGGAAATGTTCTGACGGGTAAAAAGATTACCCCTGATGGGTCGTTGGGCTTCTATGACAATATGGTGACCGTGCTTCCCGAGGGCGACTACAGCGAGTTTTTCGGATGGGCTTCTCCCGGATTCACCAAGTACAGCTACTGGAGAACATTCCTCTCCGGGCTGCTTCCGAAGAGGGAATATGACCTCGACACAAACATCCACGGAGGACATAGGGCATTCGTTGTCACGGGTCACTATGAGAACGTCCTTCCGATGGACATCTATCCTGTGCTGCTTATCAAGGCGATACTGGCTCAGGAAATTGAGCTGATGGAGAACCTTGGCATCTATGAGGTGGCTGAGGAAGACTTTGCCCTGTGTGAATACATTGATCCTTCAAAGAGCGAGATTCAGGATATCATACGTCAGGGGATCAACCTAATGATAAAAGAGATGAATTAATTTAAGGAAGAGCTTATAATGAATTTCTTACTGAAAAAAATAAAGGAGCTGGAGCCCAGGTTTCAAAAGGGCGGGCGCTTTGAGAAGTTACATTCTGTCTTTGACGGTTTTTCGACTTTCCTGTACGTGCCTGACAAGGTAACCGCAAAGGGCTCCCATATTAGAGACTATATGGATATGAAGCGCACGATGACCGTTGTCATCATCGCGCTCCTTCCCGCACTGCTGTTCGGAAGCTACAATATCGGACTGCAACATACAAGGGCATTCGGCATCAGTGAATGGACCGTCATGCACATGTTCTGGTTCGGTTTCCTGAAGGTGCTTCCTCTTATAATTGTAAGTTATGTGGTGGGGCTGGGCATAGAGTTCATTGCCGCACAGCTAAGGGGACATGAGATCAATGAAGGTTTTCTTGTTACCGGTATGCTGATCCCGCTTATAATGCCTGTTGATGTACCTCTCTGGATGGTGGCTGTCTCTGTTGCTTTCGCCGTCATCATCGGCAAGGAGGTCTTTGGCGGCACCGGCATGAATATCCTCAACCCTGCGCTCACCGCACGTGCTTTTCTCTTCTTCAGCTACCCGGGATGGATGACGGGCGACAAGGTATGGATAGAGGGCCTGGTGAATGGCGGTGCCCTTGACGGTTTCTCAGGATCGACACCGCTGGCTCTGGCTAAGCTCGATGAGTTTGAAAAGATGCCGTCGGTCATGGAGATGTTTGTCGGCACCATCCCAGGATCGGTGGGAGAGACCTCGGTGATTGCCATTCTGATAGGAGCATTCATCCTGCTCATCACCGGAGTGGGAAGCTGGCGCATAATGCTGAGCATGACCCTCGGAGCGCTGGGCATGGGATTGCTTCTCAACGCCTCCGGAGGTAATGAGTATACACAGATACCTGCATACTATCACCTTATCATGGGCGGCTTTGCCTTCGGCGCGGTCTTCATGGCCACCGACCCGGTGACAGCAGCGCAGACAAATACAGGCAAGTATATCTACGGAGCGCTGACAGGTGTTATGGTGGTCATCATCAGGGTCTTTAACCCTGCCTATCCCGAAGGGACTATGCTGGCCATTCTCCTGATGAATGTCTTTGCCCCGCTCATTGACCATTTTGTGGTGAATGCGAATATCAAACGAAGGTTAAAAAGAGTAAAGACAACTTAAAAACGCACGAGATGAAAGATTTCAGCAACAAATATATTTTCACTTTCTCTGCCGTGATGGTTGTCGCTGTAGCCATCCTGCTGTCACTTACGGCGCTGCTGCTTCAACCCCGGCAGTATAAGAACGTGGAGGTGGAGAAGAAAATGAATATCCTTTCCTCGATTAATGTCACATCGACAAAAGCAAACGCGGAGACGCTCTATGACAAGCATATAAAGGAGATATTTGTGATTAATACCGAAGGCAAACATATAGACGGCGTCGATGCCTTCACTGTCTCTCTCCGCGCTGAGCAGAAGAAACCTCTTGCCGAGCAGTCATTACCGGTTTACATAGCGGTCGCAGACAACGGAGACACACTTCAGATATTTCCGCTTGAGGGAAAGGGTCTATGGGGCCCTATCTGGGGTTATGTATCCCTGAAAGATGATATGGCGACGATAGCAGGTGTCACCTTTGACCATAAGGGTGAGACACCGGGACTGGGTGCCGAGATCAACACCACACCCTTTGAAAGCCAGTTCCTTAACAAGAGCCTTTATGAGAACGGTTCCTTCGTTTCAGTGCAGGTGGTCAAGGGAGGCGCAGATCCCGGCAACAGGCACGAAGTGGATGGCATCTCCGGAGGAACCATCACCAGCAAAGGCCTTGAAACAATGGTGCATGACGGGTTAATTAAATATGAAAAATACCTCATCCAAAACAGGAAGTAGATATGGAAAATACTGAAAGGGAACCGCTGTTATCGGCAAAAAATATAAAACTGTTAAAAAACCCGCTGGGTCAGGATAATCCCATCACTGTACAGGTACTCGGTATCTGTTCGGCACTTGCGGTCACGGTGAAGATGAAGCCGGCGCTTGTGATGGCAATCTCTGTCACAATAGTCGTAGCGTTGTCGAACCTGATCATTGCTGCGATGCGCAAACATATTCCCGGGCGCATCAGGATCATTGTTCAGCTGGTTGTTATTGCTGCCCTTGTGATCATCGTCGACCAGTTCCTGAAAGCCTTTGCTTTCGACGTGAGTAAACAGCTTTCTGTCTTCGTGGGGCTGATCATCACTAACTGTATTCTGATGGGTCGTCTCGAAGCATTTGCCATGGCAAACGATCCCTGGCCTTCGTTTCTCGATGGCATGGGTAACGGCGCCGGTTATGGATTGATACTGGTAATTGTTTCCTTCTTCCGCGAACTGCTGGGCAGCGGTTCAATCATGGGTTACCCTGTCTTTGAAAAAATAGGCCTCTACAAGATCGGGTACGAAAACAACGGCATGATGATAGTCCCGCCAATGGCCCTTATTACAGTGGGCATAATAATATGGGTGCACCGCAGCCGTAATAAAAATCTACAGGAAACCAGGTAAATAAACTCAATTATGGAAAACCTGCTTAATATATTTGTAAAGTCGATCTTCATCGACAATATGATCTTTGCCTTCTTCCTGGGTATGTGTTCGTACCTGGCGGTGTCAAAGACGGTAAAAACAGCGATGGGACTGGGGGTAGCGGTCATCTTTGTGCTCCTGATCACGGTTCCTGTCAACTTCCTGCTCGAAAAATATGTGCTTAAAGATGGTGCGCTAGTATGGCTGAACGACAGCTTTGCGACCCTTGACCTGAGCTTCCTGTCATTCATTATGTTCATTGCCGTTATAGCCTCTATCACACAGCTTGTTGAAATGGTTGTTGAGAAGGTCAGTCCTCCCCTTTATAACTCGCTGGGAATATTCCTTCCGCTTATAGCTGTGAACTGTGCCATTCTCGGGGCCGCGCTCTTCATGCAGGAGAGAGAGTATGACACCATAGCAGAGGCTACGGTGTTCGGTGTCGGATCAGGAATAGGATGGATGCTGGCCATTGTTGCACTAGCAGCAATAAGGGAGAAGATGCGCTATTCGAACGTGCCTGCTCCCCTGAAAGGCCTTGGTATAACGTTTATCCTTACAGGCCTGATGGCCATTGCCTTCATGAGCTTCCTGGGTATTGAACTGTAAAGAAATCTGAACTGAAATGATATTAATGATTTTGGGCTTATCCGTTCCGGGCACTGTTCTGGTCAGTATCATAGTCTTTTTGCTGGTGATGATCCTCCTGGTTGTTGTTTTGCTCTATGCCAAACAAAAGCTGACACCACAGGGAGACGTGACGCTGAAGATCAACGACCGTGAGATGGTTGTAGAACCGGGGTCGAGCGTGCTCTCAACATTGTCAGGCAACGGCATTTTTCTTCCGTCAGCGTGCGGCGGCGGAGGCACCTGCGGTCTCTGTAAATGCCAGGTGACTGAGGGAGGCGGATCAATACTGCCTACTGAGACAGGATACTTCACACGCCGCGAGCAGCACGATAACTGGCGCCTGGGATGCCAGGTAAAAGTGCGTGAGAACATGACCATCCACGTGCCGGAGGCAATACTCGGGATAAAGAAATGGGAGTGCGAAGTGGTGTCAAACAGGAACGTTGCAACCTTCATCAAGGAGTTTGTGGTTAAGCTGCCTGAGAGCGAAGACCTGCATTTCAAGTCCGGTGATTATATCCAGATAGATGTGCCAAAGTACGATCTGGAGTTCGGAAGGGATTTTGATGTGGAAGAAGAGTATCGACCTGACTGGGACAAGTTCAGGATGTGGGACCTGAAGCTGAAGAACACAGAAGAGACTTACAGGGCTTATTCCATGGCTAATTACCCGGCGGAAAAGAACCTCATAATATTGAATATCCGTATTGCCACACCGCCATGGGACAATGCGAAGAAACAGTTCATGAATGTCCCTCCGGGGATCTGCTCCACATATATTTTCTCGCGCAAGCCCGGAGACAAGGTGTCTATAAGCGGGCCTTACGGCGAGTTCCATATAAAGAATACCGAAAACGAGATGTTATATGTGGGTGGCGGTGCCGGCATGGCTCCGCTGAGATCACACATCTTCCATCTGCTCAAGACCGAAAAGTCAGGGCGGAAGATATCATACTGGTACGGTGCAAGGTCGAAGAGGGAAATATTCTATGAGGACGAGTTCAGGGCGCTCGAGAAGAAGTTCCCCAACTTCAAATTCAACATTGCCCTCTCCGAGCCGCTGCCTGAGGATAACTGGAAAGGCTACACGGGATTCATTCACAAGGTGCTGCTCGACAATTACCTGAGCAAACACGAGGAACCTGAGGAGATCGAATATTACCTCTGCGGACCCCCGGTAATGAACTCTGCCGTTTTCAGCATGCTTGACAACCTCGGCGTGCCGCAGGAGAGCATTGCATTTGATGATTTTGGGGGATGAGGAAGGCAGTAGGCAGTAGGCAGCAGGCAATAGTGTAGAATAACAAAATGAGATATTTTGGGGTGGTATGTCAATATGAAGAGATCAATAATATTTTTTTTAGTTGTCCTGCTCCTTTCCCGTTGCAGGCCGGCTGTTGAATACGCCGAGCTCAACGGACTTACCCAGGGCACTACCTACCATATAGTTGTTGAAACCACTCCGGGAATGAATACCGGTGACCTCCGACTGAAGGTTGAAGCCCTGCTGAGCGAGGTTGACAACTCGCTCTCAATATACAACGACTCTTCCGTCATATCTCTCATTAACAGTAATATAAGCGATAAGACCGACACGCTCTTCCGTGAGGTGTTCAGAGCCTCGGCGTTGATATCAGAACAATGCAATGGCCTTTTTGACATCACCGTGGGGCCGCTGGTGAAAGCATGGGGCTTCGGTCCTGATGCCCTTAAAAGGTTTGACGAGAATAAGCTTGACTCACTGCTGGCCCTGGTAGGTATGGATAAAGTCCGGCTCGAGGGCGACCGGATTGTCAAGGCTGATCCTGATATGTATATTGATGTCAATGCGATCGCCCAGGGTTACACCGTTGACCTCCTTGTTGACATGCTTGCCCGTGAGGGCATTAAGGAGTGTCTTGTTGAGGTGGGAGGTGAAGTACGCACCTCGGGAGACAAGAACGGCAAAGGATGGCACGTGGGCATCGACAGGCCTGCTGACGGCAACTATGTCCCGGGAGCCGACCTGAAGGCTAAGATAGGTCTTGATAACAGCGCCCTGGCTACATCAGGCAACTACCGCAAGTTCTACATTGATGACGGGGTTAAGTATTCGCATACCATTGATCCCCGGACAGGCTACCCGGCCAGGCATACGCTTCTCAGCGCTACCATTGTAGCCCCGGAATGTGCAGTGGCAGATGCATGGGCTACTGCATGCATGGTAGCCGGGAAGGACACGGCGATAACCTTCATTGAAAAATATGACTTCCTTGAAGGCTACCTGGTCTTTTCCGATGAAAAGGGAGAGATGAAAAGCTGGATGTCAGACGGGTTACGGAATAGAATTGAGGAAAGGTAAAACTTGTTGTCGGTTATCGGTTTTCGGTTATCGGTTAAAACCAACTGACAACCGATAACTGATAACGAATCCTAACGTACAGAGCATCCGGCACAGCCGCCGGCATTTTCACCGGGATTACATCCCAAGTCTGTATCCTGGGCACACCTTATACCTCTCTTCTGCATCTCCCTGTTATGGCTAATGTGAGTATCAGGGAAACGACCTTTTGGTTTCAGGAGAATGCTGATGGCCAGTCCTGCCATCGCAACACCTACCAGAACGGCTGAAATTATAAGAAGTTTTATAAACATCACTGTCACTTTCTGTCTGCAAACTTAAGCACAGACTAACTTTATTATTACAACAAACCGAAATTTCTTTTGTTGAAATTCCCGAGTCAGTTTTCTGTAACCGACAACCGACAACCGACAACCGACAACCGACAACCGACAACTGATAACCGATATCTGTCTTTCAAACCATTTTTTGATTTTTTCTTGATTTTGACCTGAAAAGTCATTACTTTTCCTGTTCTTATCAGACCTATGGGCGACTATCCTGACATATTCAGCATCAATCCCGAGGATAAAATTCCCGGCAAGGGGAGGGTACTCATTTCCGAACCCTTTCTCACTGACCGTTTCTTTAACCGCACAATTGTATTCCTGACGGAACACAACACCCAGGGTTCGGTCGGCTTCATCCTCAACCGTGTCATCGACCTGATGGTAAGCAGTGCTGTGGAGGGGTTCGACGGATGGGACGAGCACCTTTCCGTTGGCGGACCAGTGGCGCCCGATACACTTCACTACCTCCATACTCTTGGAAGGAAGGTGCCCGGCAGCGTGCCTGTTGTTCCGGGAATATGGTGGGGGGGAGAGATCGATGCTTTGCGTAATCTTATTGCCACCGGTACCGTTGGCCATGACCAGGTGCGCTTCTTCCTCGGCTATTCCGGATGGGAAAAAGGCCAGCTGAGGAGGGAGCTGAACGAGAACTCATGGGTCATAGCCAAGGTGCCTGCCGATGTGATCATGAAGAGCCGCGGCAATATATGGCGCGAGGTGCTGCGGTCGCTGAACAATAAATACCGTATCTGGGCTGAGTTCCCAGAATCACCTGAGATGAACTGACAGGCTGTCAGTGCATTATCCTGAAGACCATCTCACGCAGAAGGTCACCCTCGTCAGTGCCCGCCTCGCCAAATCCTTTAGCCTTAAGATCATAAGTACGAATCAGGCTGATGATATTCATGCATGCTCCCACGTTAAAGACCGCTGCTGCAGTCCTGAAATCACGAACATACCCCGGGTAAGTCTTCAGCATAGCCACCACGTTGCCGTCTGTCTTGTCCTGCAGGCTGTGGTAGATAAGAACGCGGCTGAAGTTGGAGAAGAGCACGGAGAAGAGCGGGATGACCTCTTTCTTCGAGTGGGCGGCGAAATAATTCACCACCCTGGCCGCCTTGAGCGGATCACGGTAGACAATGGCTTTCCACAGTTCGGTGGGAGTATAATCCTTGCTGATACCAATGCTCTTTTCTATCAGCGCCGTGTCTATGCGAGGATTCTTTTCTGGGAGAGAGATGATCAGCTTGTCAAGCTCGTTGGATACCTTCCCCAGATCGTTGCCAAGAAACTCAGACAGAAGGCGTGATGCATCAGTGTCGGCCATTATCCCTCTGTCAGTAAGATACCTGTCTATCCAGCCGGGTATCAGGTACTCCGGCACCTTGTTCGACTCAAAATACCATCCTTTCTTAAAAAGCGACTTGTAGAGCGATTTCCTCTTGTCAAGATCTTCGTATTTGTATGCAATGACCAGGATAGTCGAATTAAGCGGGTTATCTATATAGACCAGGAGGTCATCGATCTTTTTCATCTTCTGAGCCTCGCGGACAATGACTACCTGCTGGTTCGACATCATCGGAAAGCGGCGGCAGGTCTCGATTACCTGCGTCACCGTGACATCGAGACCATAGAGAACAGTCTGATTAAAGTCTTTCTCTGACTCGTCCAGCACGTTTTCCTCAATGAAATCCGTTATGAGATCTATAAAATACGGTTCTTTTCCCGCAAGGAAATAGACCGGCTTGAAGATCTTGTTCTTCAGATCCCTGATGATCTCTTTATAGTCGGATGCCATCAGAAACGCAGGTGCTTTACGGATATGCCGTTGTCTTTTATCTCTGTCAGGCCTTCGATGCCTATGCGGAGGTGTATCTCGGTAAACTGCCGTGTCACTTTGCGGTCAGAGGCTTCCGTCTTAATGCCTGTTGATATCATAGGCTGGTCTGAAACGAGAAGCAGCGCACCGGTGGGTATCTCGTTGGCGAACCCGACGGTGAAAATGGTTGCTGTCTCCATATCAATGGCCATCGCCCTGGTTTTTATGAGGTATTTCTTGAACCTGTCGTCATATTCCCATACCCTCCTGTTCGTCGTATAGACAGTACCGGTATAGTACTCGAGGTTGTTTCTTGTGATTGCCGCCGAGACGGCACTCTGCAGCTTGAAGGCAGGCAGGGCAGGTATCTCCAGGGGAAGGTAGTCATTTGACGTACCGTCACTTCTTATGGCTGCAATGGGCAGTATCATGTCGCCGAGCTTGTTCTTTTTCTTGAGCCCTCCGCACTTGCCAAGGAAGAGCACCGCCTTGGGCTGTATGGCGCTGAGGAGGTCCATGATGGTGGCTGCGTTGGGGCTTCCCATGCCGAAGTTGATGATGGTGATGCCGTTGGCTGTTGCATTTGGACAATTCTTGTCTTTTCCCTCAACCGGCACATTGTTCCATTCTGCAAAGAGCTCAACGTAATGATTGAAGTTTGTCAGCAGGATAAAGCTGCCGAAAGATGCGAGGTCCTTGCCTGTGTACCGGGGCAGCCAGTTGTTCACTATATCTTCTTTTGTTCTCATGACCTTCGGTGCTGATTATTTATATTTGCTGTACTAACGGTTACCAAAAATACAAATTAAGTTGAAACCACTGAAACTGCCGCCATGTTCATTGCGTATCAAAGAGGGTCCGGGAGGAAAACTCATCTTTGACAGGCTGCGACAGAAGTATGTGGCACTGACACCGGAGGAGTGGGTCAGACAACATTTTGTAAACTATCTTACGGAATACCTGCACTATCCTTCCGGACTGATACAGGTAGAAGCATCTCTCAGGCTCAATACCATGAAGCGGAGGGCGGATATTCTCATCCATGACCGCAGCGGCCAGCCGGTCATGGTCGTGGAATGCAAAGCCCCGGAAGTGAAACTCACCCAGCCGGTCCTTGACCAGGTGATCAATTATAACTTCACCTACGGCGTCAGGTGGGTGGTGGTTACCAACGGTGTAATGCATCGTACAGGGAAGATCGACAAAATTGCCAATTCAATTTCGATGCTTGATCATGTGCCTGATTATGAAACTGTTATCAGTCCTGAGCCATGATTGATGTGACCTGTGCGCTTATCCGCAATGATGAATGGCTGGTGCTGGCTGTGCGTCGTGGACCGGCAATGGACAACGCCGGCAAGTGGGAGTTTCCGGGAGGAAAAACCAGGCCCGGAGAGGATCATGAGGATTGTATCATCAGGGAGATAGAAGAGGAGCTTGGTATATGCATCATCATCAACAGCAGGCTTGATAATGTGGAGTACGATTACGGGAATAAGAAGATAAAACTCATCCCCTTCATGTGCGAAACGCTTTCATCAAAGCCGGTGCTGAGGGAGCACGATGAGTACCGGTGGATGAAACCCGGAGAACTGCTTAAGCTTGACATGACTGCTGCCGACATCCCCGTGGCACGGCAGTACATTTCGCAGTGCAAGACACCTGTCAGCCAGGAGCCTGATGAAACACATAATATCATCACCGCAGAACCAGGGGAGGAGATGGCCAGGATGCTGGGACGGATCACAAGCACGCAGGAGATAACAATGGTGGCTCATTCCGCGGTCAGCGATACGATACTCCTTTCACAACTGGTCACATTATCTTCAAGCCGGGAGAAAAGGGTCGGTTTCATGGCATCGTGGGCACTCTCGAAGGTGTCGGATATGAACACGGAAGTTCTGTCTCCCTTTCTTACAACGATGATCGATGCCCTGCCCGGAGTTCCCAACGAGAGTGTGCAGCGGTCGTTCATGAGGGTGATTATGAAGAGTGATGTCAGCACGATACCGCAGTCGCACCATGCCAGGCTGATTGAATATTGCCTGGGAATAATGCATACTGCGAACACACCTGTGGCGCCTAGGGCTTATGGCATGGAGATACTGGCATCATTCTGCAGCCTCTACCCTGAAATGATAAACGAAGTCGCTGTTGCTGTACAGATGGCCGTCAATGATGCCTCCGGCGGCATGAAGGCGGCAGGACGGAAAGTAATTGCAAGGTTAGGCAATAGGCAATAGGCAATAGTGCATTGATTTTAAGGCCTTTATTGATTCTCTACTTTCAACCCTTCAACACTCTCAACTCTTCAACCTTTCAACCCTATTTCACCTTCACGGTCTTTTTAATCCACTTCGTAATGATGGAGAGTGCCTCAGGTGAAAAGGTTTCCTCGATTGTGGTATACTCTGCCGGGGCTCCGGTTGTGCTATGCTGGAACAGGTGATTATGACCTGGCAGGACGACAGTCTTAACCTTTTTGTTGCCTCCTGCAGTGACAGCTGCTTTAATGGCTGGCAGGTTCTGCTCATAATTCACTTGCAGGTCCTTATCCCCGTTGAGAGCCAGCACCGGGCATTTAACCTTTTTCCAGAAAACCGCAGGATCAGTTGAGAGGAAATACCTCATCCACGGATTATTCACCTGACCGATCCCCTGGGCAAATGCTGCTGTCTTCTCTTTGCGTTCATCAGGTGCAAGGCCCTTGCTGTCAAGGTCCTTGCTGTACCATTCCATTGCCTCTTTGGCAGCCTTCCTCTGGTCAGGCTGTGCCAGAACTATTTTAAACAGTTTGCTGTTGGTTGCCCATGCATCTTCAATCTCCTGTTCGGAACTGCCTGAAGCGGCAAGTATATCATGCGTCTGTTTCGACAGAATGTTATAGCCGCTCACACCAGGTCCGGCCAGCGAGACGATGAATGCAATATTAGTATTTTTTGATGCCACGATGGGGGCTATCAGTCCGCCTTCGCTGTGGCCCGCAAGACCTATCTTTTTTGGATTGATCTCCGGTCGTTCAAGGAGATATGCCACAGCGGCAGCGGCATCATCAGCAAAGGAAAGGGAGGTTGCATTTGCAGCATTGCCTTTCGATTCTCCGAAGCCACGGTCATCATAACGCAGCACCGCGATACCATTACGTGTCAGGTAGTCGGCGATAACAAGGAATGGCTTGTGTCCAAAGACTGCCTCGTTACGGTCCTCCTGCCCTGACCCGGTGATCATCACTACAGCCGGGAAAGGCCCCGCTCCTTCAGGCAGTGTCAGTGTGCCTGCCAGGTCAAAATTCTCCACATTGTTCCTGAATGAGACCTCCTCCTCCCTGTAAGGGTATGGTTTTACAGGCTCCTGGGGACGGTTGAATGTCACCGGTGCAGCGTTTTTCTTCAGATCAAGCGGGTACTTCCTTCCAAGCTGCGTCCAGGTGCCAGTTAGCGTCGAATTACCCGAAAAAATGCCATGGTACTGACCTTTTATCATTGGCGCATCAACAGTGAGAGTGTCGTCTTTATAAGTGACCCGGCCGAGCGGCAGGTTCACTGCACCCTGGGCAGGGACGTCAAGCGTGGCTTTTACCGTATCTGCTTCGGTCATGGTGAATTTGAAAACCATGCTCAGCTGCAGCGCCGCCTTCCGTCAGCGTGCCTGTCCATGGGCCTTCAATATCTTTAAGTGATGTCTGCGGCATCGCTGTGCCGGCATTCATAAGTAAAAACAAGACTATCAGGCCAATTCTGTCTCTTTTCATGATTTTGAATTTCTGCTGTTCTTCAAAAATACCCATTTCTGTCTATATTTGAAGGTTAAAAAACAATAAATGAAGATCGTTGATACACGCGGGCTTACATGTCCGGCTCCGCTGATAAAGACCAGGCAGGGACTGACAGAAGCCGCAGAGGGAGAGACTGTGCAGGTGATCATTGACAATAAGACCTCGCTTGGCAACGTCAAACGGTACCTGGCTGACAACAAGCTGACCTTCACGGTCAGGGAGGATGGTGATCTGGCTTATGTGACGGTCACCAGGGGGGATAAGACTGAGATGAGTACAAACGAGGAAGAATACTGTGCTCCTGAAGCTGCTGCCTCGCAGCGCAGGCGCAACACTGTTGTCGCCGTTACATCTGAAAAAATGGGCAGCGGCGATGACGAACTGGGAGCTAAGCTGATGGTCACTTTTTTCAGGACACTGGTGATGGTTGAACCCCCTCCAACCTCGGTGGTATTTTATAATTCGGGGGTGAAGCTTGCCATGGATGATTTACCGTTGCTGGACTATATAAAGGAGCTGATGGCAAAGGGTACCTCCGTTTATCTCTGCACCACATGCATTAACCACTTCGGGATTAAGGCCCGTCTTCCGGTGGGCAGCTTCAGTGATATGTACCAGATCCTAAACCTGCTTAATGATGCTGATCATATAATCCGTCCCTGACAAGAATGGCGTTCGATCTTCTTACAACGGTTGAGACAGGGGGATGCTCGTCAAAGATCCCTCCCCGGCAGCTTGAGGAGCTGCTCGCAGGGCTGCCGTTGCCTGTTGATCCGAAAATACTCGTTGACATCGCCACACACGATGATGCAGGAGTATATAAGATCAGTGATGACCTTGCCCTGGTGTTCACTACCGATTTCTTTCCCCCGCTGGTGAGTGACGGTTATGAGTTTGGACTGATAGCCGCAACAAACTCAATAAGCGATGTATATGCCATGGGAGGAACGCCGCTGCTGGCTCTGAACATCATGATGTTCCCGTCATCGCGTATCCCGCCCGATGTCTATTCTGACATCCTGAGAGGAGGATATGACAAGGCAAAGGAAGCCGGCGTAAGCATCATAGGCGGGCACAGCATAGATGATTATCCGCCGAAATACGGCCTTGCCGTTATCGGTACCGTTCATCCTGACAGGATCATCACCAATGCCGGAGCGAAGGATGGTGACCTGCTTATTCTCACTAAGCCTGTTGGCACCGGGATCATTCTTGCCGGTCACAGGATGAAGATGACTTCCGGTGACCAGCTTGACGCGGCAAAACGCCTGATGATGAGGCTGAACAATGACGGTGCGCGGCTGATGCAGAAGTACGGTGTCAGAGGCGCTACGGACATCACCGGCTTCGGTCTCGCCGGTCATGCCCTGAAGATGGCGCGGGGGTCAGGTGTAACCATCCGTTTAAACATGAGCAGTGTACCGCTTCTGGACGGTACATACGTATTGGCGGAGCAGGGATGCATACCGGGTGCCGCCTTCCGAAACCTGGATTATACTGAGAGCAGATACGCTCTTTGAGGAAGGCCTCGATTATAACCTGAAGATGATCGCACATGATGCTCAGACATCTGGCGGACTGCTGATGGCAGTGGCAGAGGCGCAGTCAGGCGCTCTGTTGTCCGACCTGCACCGGTCAGCCCACCCTGAGGCCGCAGTCATCGGCAGGGTGGAGAAAAAGGGAAGGTATCGCAACACTACTTGATTGGCGTATAAGTACAAAAGTCCATTAAGTCCTACACTCTTGCCTAAAGCCTGCCCTGCAGTCCGCCAGCTCTCTTTGCCGATTGCCGACTGAGGACTTTACGATCGCTTCTCTATTGCCTTATAATACTTCCTTACAAATCGTTAACTTTACGGTACAATAATTGATAAAGGAGAAAACATGAAACCTTTTATCCTTGTTGCTGTTTTGCTGGTATCCTGTCTTTCCGGACAGGCGCAGAGCGTATTGAATCCTAACTACGGTCTGAAGGCGCCGCTCACGGCCGAGATCGTCAGGGTCGATTTTAACAGTGATGCCACTGTTATCTGGCTGACGATAATGAGTGATATCAATAACGCCTGGTTCTGTATCGACAAGAATACTTTCCTGGTTAAGCCTGACGGCATGAAGGTAAGGCTTAAAAGCCTGAAAGGGCTGCCTTATTGCCCTGCCACCTATCGCTTCAAACGGCCGGGCGAGAAATTATCCTTTTCCCTGACATTTCCGGGTACAGGGCTCTTACCGTGGTTTTCAGTTAGTGGAGGAGTGCGCCGGCGGATGCCTTTCATTCAGGGGTATTCTGACAGACGGAGTGCTTAATAACCGGCTGAATGAAGCATATTCCCTTTCGGATAAAGGTGAGGAGATGGCTGCTTACCGTCTCTTTGAGGAGATAATCAATGAGACCGACTCTCTTGATCTGGGCATCGAAGGATCTATCTATACCAATCTTATTCTGATTGACCACAGGAACGGGAGAACGCAAACGGCAAAAGGATGGTATGACAGGATGATGACATCTGACACTCCTGACCTCGGGCTCTACCTGGAAAGCCTCCGGAGAGCGGGGATTGATTATTAAAAAAAAGCCCTGACTGGAACCAGTGCAGGGCCTTCAATAAATATAGGTTAGTTTTAGAAATGAAGATCTACTCCAATTCCGACGACCCATGTTTCGGTGTCATATGTTTCATTTATATCAGGTACGCCTGTAATTCCTGAAGGGGTTGTCTTTCCTCCGTCCTTATACACAGTGTACATGCCACCGAGGTTGATATCGATCACCGGTGACAGGGTCAGCCCGATACCGCCGCCAAAGGTGGAAGTATTAAGACTGTACCGCTGGTCGCTCTGATAATTGTCGTTTACACCCGTTATTGTACCAGCATAACCTGCACTTATCCTGAACATTTTGCTCAGCGCATATTCAACGCCTACTGTGTAATCAATGAAGTTCTTGTCAATCATTTCGACCTCGAGGTCTCTGCTGCCGTCATAATCATTGTTCTTGTCGAAGAAGTAGTTCATGCCTGCTGCAAGGTAGAGTTTTTCTGTCGGGCGTACGCCAAGCCCCAACTGAGAGGATGGCCGGCATATCTGCAACTACTGTTTTCGCCGTCCTCAAACATTCCTCCTGCATCTTTGCCATCAATTACCGTTGTGGTCAGATCGAGAGTGGTCTTGAACTCATACTTGAGTGAGATATTGAACATCTCGTTCGGGGTGATATTAACGCTTATGATCGGAGTGAATCCGCTTCCCTCCTCAACGACGTCAGCCTCTACATTGGTCATATCGTCGAGTACAGCAGCCGTACCGTTCAGGGTTGCAGCCTGTGAGGCACCGTATGGTGTCAGGGCAATAGCTCTCAGGTAGTCGCCGGGAGTGCCGTTATACGGAGCAGGCACACTCCCTGGTAATGCTGCCGGTGATGCGGTAATAGTAACATCGTTTATATAACCCTGGTAGGTGTTTTTTGCTGTCACATACCTGGCTCCCACGGCTACAGAAATGAAATCATTGATTTCATATGATACGTTTGCCTGGTAACCGAAGTAGATTGAGCTGCCTTCGAAAAATATGGCACCGTCATAAGCAGTAACATTATTGAAAGTCGGGGTCCGCACCTGATTGCATCGAGTACGCCCTGGTCAAGCAGTGTGCGAGCTGGGTCTGCAGTCCGGGAACCAGATTTGCAATCTGCTTTTCGAAGGAAGGAAGACCCGTGGCATACTCAGCTCCGCCGCCACCGCCGACAGGATTGAATCCTGCAGAGAAGGCGAATTTACCTGTCTTATAAACGGCATATACTCCGGGGAATATCGGAGCACTGACTGTTCCAATATATTCAGTCGGCTTTTCTGTCAGGAAATAATAGTCGTTGCCGATGGTCTTGGTCTGGCCGATGATCTGGTTATTAAGGGAGAAATGAAATCCGTCTTCCAGTTTTGTCAGACCTGCGGGATTGTAATAAACAGCATCAACGCCGGTTGAAGCCTGGCGACTCAGCATACGAACCATATAGGCGCTATGGTTCGTGTTTGTTACAAGTCCGCCGGCAAAAAGAGAACCGGTAATAACCAGTGCAGAAATAACAGTTAGGATTTTTTTCATGAGTTTCTGTTTTAATTACACATTTTGTTAGTCATTGTGCATATTTCCAAAAGTGGGGTAAAAGTAGGAAAAAAATTGAAATACATCGGGTTTGATCAAAAAATCATCTGTTTGAGGAGCTTCAGGGGTGCTTATTTAACAAATTCCTGCATGATCTGCTCTTTTTCCCTGCGGTTTTCCAGGATCTTGTGGACAACCGCGAGGTTGTAAGAGGCTTTTTTTGCCATGCCCTGGCCTGAGGCAAACGCCAGGTCCTTCAGTGGCCCCACGGCTTCTTCGGGACGACCGTCGATAACTAATTG
The DNA here is from genome assembly GCA_963719235.1 of uncultured Bacteroidales bacterium. GTDB lineage: Bacteria > Bacteroidota > Bacteroidia > Bacteroidales > VadinHA17 > SR-FBR-E99. Next base: position 250,000 of record CAVRBS010000022.1, on the reverse strand, counting down.
GTTGATTTTATTTAACGGGCCTCCCTTATAAAGTGTCTCAGTGGAGTTCTCAGTAAAAGGATAGAATTTGCCTATGCAGTCTTTTGCCCCATCACGGGCCAGTGACCTGACAGACTCACGAGCTGTGGCAACTGTGGGTCCGCCGAACATCCCGAAAATGGTGCGTTTCGATTTGATAAAAGCTGATTTTTCTCCTGCACAGCGGTCAACTACCTCACCACCTGAAGAATAAAGCGTCATATAGTTGTTTACATACAGAAAGAAATCCTTGACCAGCGTGGTCGATCCTTCGTCATCTTCTTCCAGGTTGATGTCCCAATCTATCCTAAGGTTTATTGAATCAAGTGCTATGAGCATGTCAGCACCGTGACCGGCACAGATAGCCTTTACTGTATCAATGAAATCCGGAAGCTGCATTGAGGTGACATTAAAACCTGCCCTGAGGGTATCAACGGTGGCAAATCTTGCCTCAGGTTTCATTAAGATGAGTTCGCCCAGCCCTTCAATATAGCCCCTGACATCGACAGCATAGGCAATTTCATATTTGTCCTCGATATCTTGGGGCACCCTGTAGTCATAAAAATTCACAAAGACAAATTTTCCTGTGTCGGCCGGAAGATCTCTCTCCGGTGGGAATGTCTTCTGCATCTGTATGACAGTGGTGCATGATGATGCCAGAATGATCAGAGTGATGAAAGACAATGGATGGAATAATCTTTTCATTATAATGATCTTTTAGTTTTACAACTCTGTCAATTAACCTCTCCGCTCCGACCCGTTCATGGTATGATAGTGATCAGCCAGGTACGAAAACCTGAGTAAATATAGAATACCTTTCTCTGAGTATTGCCTTTTACTCCGGTTTAATATATTTGTAATACAGCTCATATACCAGAATCATGTCCATGAAGTCCCTACTGCTACCCATCTTAGCTTTTTTGCTGACGGTTGTTACCGCATGCGTTTCCACCAAGCCTGCCGTGAAAGGCGATCCATACGGCCGCACACCCTCTTCTGAGCGTGAGTTCCGCGCTGCATGGGTTGCCACAGTGGATAATATCAACTGGCCGAGCAAACCGAGTCTGCCTGTTGAAGAGCAGAAGAAAGAGGCTATTAAGCTTCTTGACCTCCTGTATGAGAATAATTTCAATGCTGTCGTATTCCAGGCCAGGCCTCAGTGCGATGCCATGTACCGGAGCGATCTTGAGCCCTGGTCGTATTTCCTCACTGGTGAACAGGGGAAACCGCCGGAACCATATTATGATCCGCTGGAGTTCTGGATCGAGGAGGCGCACAAGAGAGGGATCGAGCTCCACGCATGGCTGAACCCCTACAGGGCACACCATCCTGCCGGGGGAGAGGTGACAGATGCTTCCATAGTTAAGAAGCGCCCGGACCTTGTAGTAAAACTCGGTGAGGAGGGCTACTGGTGGATGGACCCTGCCAGGCAGGGAACACAGGATCACTCATATGACGTCGTGATGGACCTTGTCAGAAGATATGACCTCGACGGGATACATTTCGACGACTATTTTTATCCGTATCCCGATTATAACAACTTTAAGGATTTTCCGGATGACGAAAGCTGGCAGGCATACCAGAAGAGAGGCGGCAAGCTGTCGCGGGGCGACTGGCGCAGGGAAGCCGTCAATACTTTTATCGAAAGACTTTATAAAGGGATCAAGGCTGAGAAGCCGTACGTAAAATTCGGTCTCAGCCCGTTCGGTATATGGCAGCCTTTTAATCCGCCTGCCATCGGAGGCAGTTTCAATCAGCATGAGACGCTCTATGCCGATGCGAAGCTGTGGCTTAACAACGGATGGATCGATTACTACTCGCCACAGCTCTACTGGCCTATCAACCAGTTTGCCCAGAGCTACCCTGTGCTGCTCGGTTGGTGGAAGGATGAGAACCTTAAGGGACGCCATCTGTGGCCTGGTATAAACCTGAGCAACCAGGCGGCGGGAGGGGCTACCGACGAAACCGTAAACAAGATAATGGTTACCCGGGGCATGCTTCCCGAAAGCCCCGGCGTAATTCACTGGAGCATAGGATCGCTTGTCAATTCCCCTGACCTGTTAAAAACCATCGCTGAAGGACCGTATAAAAACAGAGCCCTGGTTCCTGCCTCACCCTGGCTCGATAAAAAAGCACCTGCTCCTCCGGAGGTAATCCTGTCAGTAGAAAAAGATTCCGTGAAGGTATCATGGAAACATAAGACACCCGGTGATGTCTCCAGGTGGGTTGTTTACCTCAAATTCGGGCCTCAGTGGCTACATGATATCTACGGCCCGGATTTCGGGACAGATAAAATTCCCGGTTTTGTCGTCAACGGTGCCTACCTTGACCGTGCTGATCCGCAGACAGTCAAAAAAGCCGAAGATGTTCTGTTTAAGCTTGACACCGTTGCTGTCTCCTCTGTTGACCGTTTTGGCAATGAGAGTGCACTGACACGCATGGCAGTATCTGATCTCACTTACAATGATGCTCCGGCCCTGGAAGAGGTTATTGCCGCATATAAAGCCATGGAAAAGGTACCTGTTCTCAAGCCTCCTGTTGTCAAGCCTGGAATAGATGTTCTGGTTGAGGAGCATCTCGATCTGATTAAGGGCAAAAGAGTGGGACTGATCACCAATCCTTCAGCTGTAGGTTCTGATATGAGAAGCAGCGTCGATATACTGGCCGGCACGCCGGGAGTAAACCTTGTGGCACTCTTTGGCCTCGAACACGGTGTGAGAGGTGCACTTCAGGGAAGGATCTTCGGTGAGGGTGAACCGGATCCGGTAACGGGTATTCCCGTGTACAGCCTTTACGGTGATTCCTATGCTCCGAAGCAAGAGTGGCTCGACAGCATCGATGTGATGCTGTTCGACATCCAGGGAGTGGGATCAGCATGGTATACATTCAAGTTCTCAATGTCATGGGCCATGGAGGCCTGTGCAAAGGCAGGCATACCGTTCATCGTCCTCGACAGGCCCAACCCGCTCGGGGGCAGGGTTGTTGAGGGACCCATGCAGGATACAATAAATATTTACCGCCACCGGCTGCCTTTGCGGCACGGCATGACCTACGGCGAGCTGGCGACGATGTGGAATGAAACAGAGGGCTACGGCGCCGATCTGACTGTAATCAGGATGAAGGGGTGGCGGCGCAGCATGCTGTGGAATGAGACAGGACTGATGTGGGTGATGCCGTCGCCGAACATAGACACCTGGGAGACGTCAGTTGTATATCCCGGACAGTGTCTGTTTGAAAGAACGAACATGTCGGAAGGGAGAGGCACAACCAAACCGTTCATCTTGACGGGCGCACCGTGGGTCAATGCTGAGAAAGCTGCCGGAGATCTTAACAGCAGGGGAATCGAGGGAGCATACTTCAGGCCTGTCTATTTCATTCCCCGGTCGTCAGGTACAAGGTCAAACCGTTCCGGAAAACCATGGGATGAGATGTGCGGGGGAGTGGAGATAATGGTGACCGATCCTCAGGCTTTCAGGTCAGTACAGGCATCGCTGCACATTATTGACGCCTACCGTAAGACTTCTCCTGATTCACTGGTGTGGTCTCCGCCGGCGCTGATTAAGCAGCTGGATGAGCCTGGGATGACCGTAGAGCAGGTGGTAAAAGCATGCCAGGATGATGTCAGTGAGTTCATGGAGTTACGGAAGAAGTATCGTCTTGTACCGATGAACAAGAGCTTATAGAGCGCTTAAATTTGCCCCCGTATTGATCCTTTTGGCCGCCTTGGTGGCAGGATGCAGTACTGCCAGAAAGACACAGCATACCACAGTGACTGAAACTGATGTTCCTGCCAATGTGACCAGGGAATTAAAACCCGATAGCATCGCAGAGCGCAAATCGCCGTGGGTGGAGTTCCGCAAGACACCGGAGGCAATAACCTATCAGCCACAGTTTGACTTCCTTTGCAAGAGTGAATACCCTGCTGCTGTAAGCATAAACGGGATAAAACTTAAACAATATAAGACGGGAATATTCTTCACTACGGTCATATTCAATGAGGGAGTCAACAGGGTCAGGGCTGAGGCAACAACTCCTGACGGCCGGACAGCCTTCTGTGAGCAGGAGTTTATCTATGAAAAGAGAGACCTGACAAGGAAGACCTTCCCGCTGTGGATTGAAGAGAAATCTGTCGAGCCGGCCACAGAACTTGAACTGCTTCCTGAAGACGTTGTCAGGGTCAGTTTCCGCGGCTCATTGGGTCAGGATGGCTACATTGGCGTGAAACCAGGGAAAACCGTTATTAAATGTTCGCGCCAGGACTTTGCAGATTACAGTCTTTACCGCGCTGAATTGCCTTTGAAAGACTTGTCCGCACGAAAGACATATAAGCTGTATCTTAAATTGAAACCATCAGCAGATGCGACAGATAATAAGGTCTATGAATTTCCTGTGGAGAGAACCATCAGGGTCAGGGCTCTTGAGGATTTTCCCCTGGTGAAAGTCCGCAATGAAAATTCAAGGTTGACTTACAACCTTGGCGCCCCGCGGCTCGGGGGCCCGATAAGATCGGAGCTGGGACCTGGTGTGGTGATGAAGGCAAGCGGCAAGATCGGCAAAAACTACAGGATACGTCTCAGCGCGACGGAAAATGGTTATATAGATGAGGATGATGTCGAGGTGATGCCTGCAGAAGCGGTGCAGCCGTCGTACTATATCACAAGCATGTCGTGCGGACCGTCTGCGGATGCCGACGTTCTGACCATTCCTTATCCTGAGCCGGTACCTTACGAAGTGTACCCTGACCCTGACGGAAAAAGGATCGTGATAACCCTCTTCGGGGTTGAAACCAGCAGTACCTGGGTGACACACCGGACGGGACGGAAGATAATTGACAGGATCACGTGGGATCAGCCAGCTTCGCAAACATACAAGGTTTATGTAAATCTCAATACAGATCAGATATGGGGTTATGACCTGAAGCCCGACGGCCGAAGCCTTGTCCTGCGTGTCAAATACCCGCCTGTGTATGATCTGGAGAACCCGCAGCCTCTGACAGGACTGAAGATTGCGATTGAAGCCGGGCATGGCGGATCAGGCATGGGAGCAATAGGCCTGTCGGGACTGGTTGAGAAGGAAATCAACCTTGACCTGTCGTTCCGGCTTGGAGACCTTTTAAAATCGATGGGAGCGGAGGTGATACAGGTGCGTGACTCGGACAAGGACATGCTGCTTATCGAGAAGCGTGATATAGCCATTTCTTCAGGAGCCGATATGCTTATCAGCATCCATGCCAATGCAGGCGGGAGGGGTTACCTGTCCGTTGCCGGCACAAGCACATACTGGCACAATCCCTTCTGGGCACCGCTGGCTGAGCGCATCTATGAAAGGCTGCTTGAGACAGGCCTTCCCGAGTTCGGGGTAGTGGGTTCCTTCAATTATACGGTGACCAGGACATCACAGATGCCCGCCGTACTTGTTGAGCAGGCGTTCATGACGAATGCCGAAGACGAGGAGAAGCTGGCAGACCCTGACTTCCGTCAGTTGATGGCAGAGAAGATCTGTGAGGGGATGTTGGATTACCTCAAATCTATGAAGAGGTTACAGGGCATGGTCAAATGAACCTTACTGCTTAGAATTAAGTGGCTTAGCGGTCATGGATCTGGTTCAGGATCTTATGTTCAGGGCATCGCTCATCAGGAAATCGCGGTGCGACTTTACCATGTTCACAGTATAAAGAATAAGGTTTTTGCTTTCGCTGAGAAGATTCAGATACATCAGGGAATTCCTTGTGCCAACAGATTCCGACTTGATATATTTAATCTGCTTCTTTTTTATTTTGGTAATAAGGTCTAGAATCCTCTGCTGCTCTGCAAGAAGCTCGTCCAGATTTTTATATTCCTGTTCCCGTATTAAAATCTCAACATGGTCATAAAATGAATTCACTGACTCGTTGAGTTCATGCAGATCCTTTACCTGTTCCTGGATGATAGGGGGATGATTATTGTCGAGATGGTCATAAATAGGGTCGGCAATATAATTGAGGCAATGCGCTATTTCCCTCAGATAGTCAAGGATCTGTACATAGAAAGGACCTGTCTCGATAAATTCCTCCTCAAGTTTTCTGAGGGTGGGATAGAGATTGTATTTCAGGTCTTTCGTGCGCTGGTTAAGATCGTCTACATTCCTCTTGACCTTCTTCATTTTCCTGAAGTCCTCCTTTATCAGGTTAAGGACACTTGAAAAATAGAGTTTTCTGACTGATACCACCACATCCATGATTGATGTATTGCATTTATGGAGGATGTTCAGGCCACTAAGTGTGAGTTTTTCATCAAACTCTTCTTTCTTTGAGGACTTAATTACCCGCTTTCTATGCCTCAAAGCTGAACGGATAATTATAAAAAGTGCAATCGCCAGTCCTGCCAATGCTGCAGTAATCCCTCCCCAGTTAATAACAAGAGCTATCAGAAATGTGACCGTAAAGGCAGTTATGGCAGTAATAAACCATCCGCCGATGACCGTGACCACCCCTGTTATCCGGTATACTGCACTCTCCCGGCCCCAAGCCCTGTCTGCAAGTGAAGTACCCATGGCTACCATGAAAGTCACATATGTAGTGGAAAGCGGAAGTTTCATGGAAGTCCCTAATGCAATGAGGCTACTTGCCACGAACATATTGACTGATCCCCTCAGGAGATCAAAGGAGGAAACGTCAGCGGGATTGGGAAACAGCTTTTTATAGGAAACAAAATCGAATCTCTTTTCAATGAAATTGGTAACACTTTGCGGTATGACTTTGCTTATGGTTCTGGAGAAACCAACTGTATTCCTGACAACCGATCTTGATAACCTTGATGAAGAAAATCTTTCTGATCCGGAACCCTGTCTGGCAAGGTTGATCTCAGTCTGGGAAACAGTTCTCGCTTTTTTGGATAGAAAGAGGGTGACCACCATTATAATTCCGGCGGCAAGCAGGAAGATTGTAGGGGTTTTTACAGGTTCGCTCAGGGCACCCATCAGCAAAGTATCAGGATTAAATGAAGGATCACCAATTAATTCCCTGTACGATTCAAATCCTGCCAGTGGCACGCCGATGAAATTGACAAGATCGTTGCCGGCAAATGCCATGGCCAGGGAGAATGTGCCGACGAGCACAATAATCCTGAGTATGTTCACCTTGAAGAGTGAAATCAGTAGTTGAAGGATAATGGTGAGCCCTATAAAAGAATAAAGAAGAACCTTAAGGGTGTTGCTGCTGAGCCACTCAATTGCTTCGGGCGTCAGAAATGAAGCACCCTTTGCTCCTTTTACGAGTATGAAATAGATAATTGCTGTGATGGCAACGCCTCCCCAGAGCGCGCCAAAATATTTCATGTACTTTTTGTAGTCGAAGGAGAAAATAAGGCGGGTAATGAACTGTATCACCATTCCGAAAGTAAAAGCAATCACCACGGAGAAGAGGATCCCGAAGATTATCGCCAGGGCTTTGGCCGTATTTATATAATTGCCGATATCTGAAATATTGTCAGTTGAGTTGGAAATCTTTACAAGCGAAATTGCCACAGCTGCCCCGAGCAGTTCAAAAACAATTGAAACAGTCGTGGATGTGGGGAACCCCAAAGAATTGAATGTGTCAAGAAGAATTACATCTGTTATCATGACCGCAAGAAAGATGATCATGATCTCAGAGAAATAGAACTGACCGGGATGAAAAATCCCCGACCTTGCAATCTCCATCATTCCGCTTGAAAATGTTGCTCCTATCATAACACCCAGTCCGGCTATTATTAAAATAACCTTTAACGGAGCAGCTTTGGAACCGACTGAAGAGTTGATGAAGTTGGCAGCATCATTGGTAATACCAACTACCAGGTCAGCTACGGCCAGAATAAGCAGGGCAATTACTATTATGAGATAAACATTCACTCAAAACAGTTTTAATAGTAATATACTGACGAGTTGGATGATTTTTCTGCAACACTTTCTGAACTCATCAATATAATATTAGTTTTCAAACGTTTAAGGTATTCCCTGTGTTTTTCAAATCCCGAAATTAATTCAATTACAAAGAAATACAGGAAATAGTCCTGTTACATTTTTGTTACAAAAGCTGAACCATATCAGGAATCTATTCTTCTTATCCTTGCGCCCAGGTTATTTAATCTTGTGTCAAGGTGCTGATACCCCCTGTCTATCTGCTCGATATTGTGAATTATACTCTTTCCGTCAGCGCTCATTGAAGCAATCAGCAGGGCCACGCCAGCCCTGATATCCGGACTGTTCATCGTTACACCTCTCAGGTTCTGACGACGCTCCAGTCCAATTACAGTAGCCCGGTGCGGATCGCACAGAATGATCCGCGCACCCATGTCAATCAGCTTGTCGACAAAGAACAAACGGCTCTCAAACATTTTCTGATGTATAAGCACGCTGCCTCTGGCCTGAATGGCAACAACCAGGAAGATGCTTATTAAATCAGGCGTCAGTCCCGGCCATGGGTGATCATAGATTGTTAATATGGATCCGTCCAGATTATTCCGGATTTCATAAATGCCCTGCTCAGGAACTATGATATCATCGTCCTCTGTCTCGAGCCGGATACCCATCTGTCTGAATTTTTCCGGGATGATACCCAGATGAGCTACACCTGCATTTTTAATTCTTATTGATGATCCGGTCATTGCCGCCATTCCTATGAATGATCCTACCTCGATCATATCAGGCAGGATACGGTGATGGCAACCTTTAAGAACCTTAACACCTTTTATTCTCAGAAAATTGGATTTGATACCGCTGATATCTGCACCCATGCTGTTGAGCATTGTGCACAGCTGCTGTATATAGGGTTCGCAGGCTGCATTATAAATGGTGGTTTCACCGTCTGCCATTACCGCTGCAAAGATCAGGTTAGCCGTTCCGGTCACGGAGGGCTCATCAAGAAGTATATCTGTTCCTGTCAGTGAACTGGCAGACAGTCTGAAGTAGCCCTCCTCCTCGTCATATTCCGCCACGGCCCCCAGTTTTTCAAACCCGATGATATGGGTATCCATCCTCCTCCTGCCTATTTTATCTCCGCCGGGTCTTGGCAGAACGGACCTTTTAAACCTTGACAGCAATGGCCCTGCAATCATCACCGACCCTCTCAGCCTGTTTGCTTTCCGGTGAAAATCAGGGTCGTACAGCTTGTCGATAATAGTATGTGCCGCTTTGAAGCTGTATGTGTCTTCACCCACCTTTTTCACCTCCACTCCCATGTCAGAGAGGATTTCTATCAGCAATCTGACATCGACAATGTCAGGGATATTCGAAATGACCACCTCCTCCGAAGTGAGCAGAACAGCGCATATAACCTGCAGGGCTTCATTCTTCGCTCCCTGGGGAATAATTTCCCCGTTTAGTTTTGAGCCACCAATTACCTCGAATGATTTCATTGATTTAATTTTTTGAACTTGTTATTTGCTTATTACAAAACTAAGAAGATCTTCATTAAGAGGATTTATTTTCATAATATTGTTGGAATGATTTATTACAAGAAAAATATAAGCTTATTACCTTATAACACTTTTGGCATTGATGTAAATGCTGCTCATTTCTTTTGCCTGAAAAATCCGGAAGATATTGCAGAAGTATCTGATATGCCTGATTTCAGCAATATGTCAGGTAATATGACTGATTTGCTGATACTTGGTCAGGGCAGTAACGTTTTATTCACGCATGATTTCAAGGGTGTGGTTATCAGGAACGAGATCAGGGGCATCCGTATAATAGAGGAAAGCGGAGACATCTGTATTCATTGAAGCAGGTGCAGGGGAAAAGTGGGAGGATCTTGTTGATTATGCTGTCGGAAAAAACCTGGGAGGAATTGAAAACCTGACGCTGATACCGGGAACAGTGGGAGCAGCTCCTGTACAAAATATTGGCGCTTACGGTGCTGAAGCCGCAGACGTGATTGTCAGTGTTCATGCGTTTCATCTGGAGAAAAAAGAATGGATGACGCTTGACAATGAGGCATGCGGGTTCGGTTACAGGGACAGTATATTTAAAAGGGAACTGAAAAACAAGGCAGTGATCTGTTCGGTTGTTTTCCGGTTGTCGAAAACCCCGGAGCTGAGACTTGACTACGGCGACATCAGAAAGGAGCTGGCTGCAAGGAATATTACCAATCCCTCTGTCAGGGATATTTCCGGGATTATTGCCGGTATAAGACGGTCCAAGCTGCCTGATCCTCAGCAGACAGGCAATGCCGGCAGTTTCTTCAAGAATCCTGTCATCAGCGAATCCGAATTTCAAATTCTCTTCTCGGTCTTATCCGCATATAAAATTCTTCATTCAGGGCGGACTTTACAAAATCGCTGCAGGGTGGCTCATCGAGCAGGCAGGCTGGAAGGGGTACAGGGCTGGCGATGCAGGATGTTATGACAAGCAGGCGCTGATACTTGTTAATTATGGCAAAGCGACGGGAAAAGATATTCTTGACCTTGCGGAAAAGATACAGGCATCTGTTCTCGACAAATTTGGGGTCTCGCTGGAGAGGGAGGTGAACCTGATCCCTTGAACTATTTCTGAATAACTCCAACGGACTGTGCCATGAAGCCCGTGTTTGCCAATGATGAGAACAGGTCGGTGTCAGTTATTGTCTCCCCCCTCTTTCTTGCCTCTCTTTCTTTTCATAATCGTCTTTTAAGTTTTATGCAAAATCCAGGTAAATTTAATTTGCTCATTTTTATCATTTTCTTCACCCCGAAACTTCCATCCCTAAATCGTAAGACTATGAAATATACTCCGTCATGCATAGTACCCAGATTAACAGTTTCATTGATCTGAGTTCCGGATTCAATGACCCTCGCAAGGACCTCATGTCCTATGGAGTCATAGATTTCAAATTGTGCTGGATTCAGTCCACCGGTGTTACCCTGCAGGTAAAATATGTCTTTCCCCGGGTTTGGAAAAAGTTTCAGGTTATCCAGCACTCTTGTTTCATTGACTGAGGTACCTATGCTGTATTCGAACCAGTTGATATTGAATTGCGACTTGGTGATACGTAATCTCAGGTGGTGATGACCTGCTTGCAGATAAACACTTCTGGTTGTAGATGTCCATGTCTGCCAGTCTCCGGTAGCTGGGAAATTTACAGTATGAATGACGGATGGATTGCCGGCAGGGTCTATCAGTTCAGAGTTGAACTCCACCGCCGGCACTTTCGGAGGCAGTCCTGTAACTGACAATATAGGATCCGCCTTGCTGAACGTTTATATAGTAGTCGCAATAATCTCCAACATCAAGGTACCCTATATTTTGTCCGCCGCCCACATCTGAGGTATTTTCAAGTTGTACGCCTACCTGAAAAGAGTAGTCTTCAGCCTGTATCCTTCCGGGAACAGGATGATAATAGATTATCATGTTGCTGACATCGCGCCTCGTAAACTGACTTAGTTGCGTCCCGTCAACGGCAACAACCTGGGTGCCTGAATAGGTAACTTCAATATCTTCCTTTGCCTGGAAAGTGTAGCCTGTGGTTATTTTAATAATACGGGAATTACTGCTGCCGGTTTCAACATTTGAGATCTGGACCGGGGTCCCGTTAACGTGCTAGCTCAAATCCGGAGGGGCTGGCAGGCAATGGACCGGGAATATACTTGTTGATAGAAAGTTGTACGGTGTGCTCATCAAGGGTCACTGCTGATATCAGGCTTGCCGGGGTGGTTGTGGTTGCTCCCTTTTGTACAAATTCGAATGAACTAAGGTTAAAAACGCCGGCATCGACAGAGAATTTCAGCTTGTCATCCTTTGTTGAGAGGATCACATTCTGGATAAGGATTGTCTTTCCAGTTTTTCCATCCTCCTGTGTTCTGAACTGAATTAATGCTTGTCACTGAGGCATCACCAGATTCAAAATGAAATCTGCCGTTTGCCTCAGCACTTGCCAATCTAACCTTAATGTCATAGATGGCATCTTCAGAAATATTTACATCATACTGCATCCACTCCCCGGTTTCAATCCACCCTACATTATATCCGTTGGAATTCACGTTATCGTCAATAACTTCAATGTCTACGCCATCGTTTCTGTATACCCAGCCTTTGTTCCAGGCTGTATAATTACCGGTTGTGACATGATAAGTTGCCAGGTCCACGTCGGAATAGGCCTTCCCGGCAACACCCATATCGTAATCTGTTGCATATATAATGCCGGGTATGTTGAGATCCCTGAAAGGGATGGTTAATGTCTGAATATACCTGTCTGAACATGGCATCAATTACATCTTTTTGATAAATGCAGTTTTCAAGTTTCAGGTTTTCAGTGAGCTCCATAAGGGAAGCGGTGGCTTCAGCAGGTGAAGGGGCCAGGACCTGTCCCGTTCCAGTAATCGAGGATAGCCTGATAACCAGGGGTCTTTTTTATAGAAACAGGACCGGAAATAGACTCTATCTTTTTCATTGGCCACATTGCCCATCCTATCTTTTGATCCTCAAGGAATCTGATAGCATCCCTGAACCATGTATTGGAATTCTCTCCTGCCTCTCCAAACCAGACAGGGACATCATATGTATCACGGATATCAAGAACCCACTGGATAGAAGCCTCGATCGTTTACTGACCAGTATTTATGCGGACTGTAGACAGTATTTTGCCGGAAGGGCGGAGTGAGCCCCGTGAAATCATTTGCAAACCAGTTGCCTTCGATGAAAAGAATGTGTTTGTTATCTACCTTCCTGATACTGTCGGCAATTCTGGAATACAATATTTTCAACGGCAGGTTGCCTTCCATATTCCAGTTGGTCTCATTGATCATGTCGTAACCTCCTACCCATTGCTCATCTGCATATCTTTCAGCAATTTTCGTCCAGAGGGATATTGTTTTATTCTGATTTGCAGCGCTTTCCCAAAGTGATGGTTTTGAAGGATTATAATCTGAGATGCCCTGTTCATATCCCTGTCCTCCGGGGGCTGCATGGAGATCGAGAATCACATACATTTTGTTTTTGCTGCACCATTTTATAATACTGTCAGAAAGGTCAAAACCTTTTGTCAGCCATGTCTGCTTGCCGGGAACAGGTTCTGATTCAACCGGCAGTGTAAACAGGTTGTAATGCAATGGTACACGTACAGCATTGAATCCCCATGATTTCAGAGAATCAATGTCAATTTCCCTTACGTGATTAGCAAGCCAGGCTTCATAAAACAGGTCGGTATTTGTTTTGCCTATCAGAGCTTCAATTTTGTTTTGGATCTGATACTGGGCAGTAGCGAAACCGCTTGTCTGCAGCATGTATCCTTCCTGCAGCATCCATCCTCCCAATCCCATAGCCCTTAAAATAATTGTATCTCCGGCTTCATTTACTATCGCCTGGCCATTGGTTTTAAGGAAAGCCTGGCTCTTCATCGTGGAGTGAAAAGATACAAGTAGAATAGAAACTAAAAAAGCTAATGGTCCGGCTTTCAAAATTTTCAGATTACAGAGCCGGCAATATCGTCAAAAAAAACACTAAAAACCAATAAAAAGCCAAAGCAGGGTCATTTATAAACTCGATGATAAGTATGAGTCCCAATTGTTTTGTTATTTTTTATATCCGTCTCGATTAGCAGATCAGGTGATTGAAACTCATAATTTGAATAAGTGGCTTTTTCGGGATTGGAAATATCTTCAAATAAAATTGCTTCGAATTTATTTGTCGATGTAAACCATATTGAATAAAGCCTAATATTTGGATTAATATTATTAATCTCGGACTCAATAAGTCTATCGTTTTTTTTGTCATAACCTATGAGTGACTTTGCTTCCCTGATAATCTTTCCTTTCACAATTGTTTTAGAAGACCATTCCAGTCCATTCCAGATAGTTTTGCATTCTCCTGACCAGATTGTATCCTGAGACATCTGAGAAATTCCCAAGTACCAAGTAATTGCTTCATTAACTCAACATGGTCAAGTTTAGTTTGCGTGGTTTGTGCATGAATTCCATATGTACAGAGTAACAGGAATACAGCAATTATAATGGTTAAACAAAATGTTTTCATTTGACTGGCTTTGGATTTTCAATTCACTATTTTATTCGTGTCCAAGAATATGTTCTAACTGGTTTACCGCTTACTATGTCAGTTTTTATGGTCAAGTCGGTGGATTTAAATTCATATATTGCTTTTGAAGCAGCCAGTTCTGGATTAGAGATTATACTCAAAAGGAATTCTTTCACATGTATTCTCCGATGTGAACCAAAATACCATAAGAGCAATTTCTGGATTATCTTTCCAAATTCTTGCACAAATATATTTATCGTATTTTTGTCATATCCCCAGACATTCTTCTCTTCAGACAAAATCTTATCTTTGAACAGCATCTTTTGATTTGCTTCCAATCCACTAATTCCAAAAGCGTTAATTTCTGAAATAACAATTGTGTCTTTGCCTAATTCTCCCTTAAACTTACCTGCAAACTTCTTCATCAACTCAACCTGATTAAGTTCTTTCGATGGTTCTTTGTACTTAACAGTTTGCTCAACATAAGAATCAACCCAATAAATTATTCGCCACTTGTTATCGATTTTCTTAAATATAAACATAAATGCCTCTGGGTCTTCAAGTATAGAATGACCATCCTTATAATTCTGTAACCACTTAGAATTTGTTGTATACACGACAGTAGAATTATCAAGAACTTTATATTTTTCATCCACAATTGTAAGTTTTTGATTTAGAATTTTATCAAAAAGAGGTCTCATAGCCATAAATTCCTGGTATTTATAAGTTTTCCCATTGCCGATGTATGTAAAATCAGGAGAATCAAGGAATGGTTTAATAGCCATATCAAAATTTACTTCTTCACATCCTTTAATGAACTTGTTTACAACCTCTTTAACTTCCCCTTTTATTTTCTCTTTCTGAGCATCGGATAAAGGCTTATTGTTTGTCCCGCATGAAAACAGACAATAAGTAAAACCAGAACAATAAGTCTCGTTTTCATTTGATTGAGTTTTTGTAATTGGATAAGAATAATATTTATTTTAATCAGCGTTCAGGCGTTGGTGCATTTGGTAGGGAAATATCGGAGTTCCAAACCTCACGCCATATCTTCCAGGTTCCATCACTATGCTTCTTCATAATGCAGAAAATTATACCCGAATCTATATAAGGATTGAGTCCCGGCTGGTCAATCGGGAAAGAATAATTCAACCGCAAATAAGCGTAATTATCGAAGACTTCCATTTCCTCAATCTCCTGGTTGAAGTCTGACATGGGCGGATAGTTCTGATAAAACCTGATGAGTGCTTCTTGTCCCATGATTGATTTTGCATTAGGGGGGAATATGATTGCATCTTCTGAATAAGTGAAACTGACGAATGTTTCAGCATTGTCTTTGTTCAGATTTCTCACTATTGTCAAGCCATTATCATTCCATTCCGTAAGGGCTGTCTTATCTTTCTCAGTGTCAATGGCAGTTTTTTTAGGCTGACAGGAAGATATTGCCCATGCGAAGAGAATCATTAGTAATCCCCGATTAAGAAAATTAATTGATGTTTTCATTGTTGTTGGATTTTTGTCTTTGGTTATAAGAAAAATAACTGTGAGTCAATGATTTGATGAAAGTTACACCAATATTGAACCCAAGTCAAGTAAATCTTAATAATTTGTAATAGTCACCATTGAAGAATAAGTATTTAAAGCACCATAATTTACTGAATTTGATGTTGCCAAAAGATGACTAAATATCTGTATAATAATATATTATTAAATACAAAATGCCCCAATATATTAACCTTGGGGCATGCAATTGATAGTAAAACCTATTTTATATTCAACCAATCATTATTTTTCACGATGGAAATTATAAGAAAAGGTTGTTTTGCTATTTTCGATGTTGTTCCATACAAACAAATCCGGTGATTTTATCTCATATTTCCATATTACGGGAATCCTTTCAGGATTTAAGATATCTCCCCAAGGAACTTCTGTTAAGGTACTCTTTGATGTAAACCAGATTCCATAAAGTTGTATGTCTGAACCTTCAACAAGGTCAGTTTCAACAAACTTATGATTTTTTTTATCATATCCCAGAAGTACCTTACCTTCCATTATCTTCTTTCCTCCGGTAACAATTTGTAAATGCTCCCCTTCTAATCCAGTACCAAAGGGCTTATATTGTGCAATGTAAAAGGTGTCTCTGGCTATTTCAGCCTTCCATACGCCAATCAGTTGCTTAAATAACTCAACCTGATTGAGTTGATTCGGGATTTCGGTATTCTCAGCACTTTGCTCAATGCCAGATTCAATGCTATAAATAACTCTCCACTTGCTATCGATTTTTTTAAACATGAAAAGCACTGTCCACGGATTTTGAAGAATTGCATGACCATCCTTAAAATTCATCAGCCACTTAGTATTAGCCGTATACATTACCGTGGAATTATCAAGAACAGCAATTTTTTCACTAATTATTGTCTTCTACTCTTTTGATTTATCAGCGAACTGAAAACAGGTTTCATCGCATCTACACATCCTTTATAATCAAAAGAATTTCCATTGTAAGTGTAGAGGAAATCAGGTGAATCAACACTCTATGATTTGATAGCCCTTGTCAAAATTTGCCTCTTCCGCACTTTTAAAAAGTGCATTTACAACTTCTTTTACTTCCCCTTTTATCTTCTCTTTCTGAGCATCAGATACAGGCTTATTGTTTGTACCGCATGAAAAACAGACAATAAGCAAAAAGTAGTAAAACAAGTCTTGTTTTCATTTGATTGGATTTTGGTAATTGTATATAACTAAGAATAACTGTCAGTCAATTATTTAATGAAGAATATACACCAATAAAAACCCAAAGTCAAGAGGCTGGGGTGTTCCGCCTCGTTAAGAAGTCTAAAGTGAGATCAAATGTCTGTTTCTGAATGCGAAACCCGGGCCGGATTTCAGGTATTTCTCAAATTCCAAACTGACATCATATGCACCGGAAGGACCAACCAGGTATCTCACTGGAGAGAGGTTAATCTTATCTGATAAAAATTAGGTGACTTGCAAGGTACTATTAAGTAACATGCCAAGAGTAACTGATGGTTTTGAATCCCTTGGTTTTTTTTGAAAGCCTTCCTGAGAATACTCTACTTGTATAATATTAGATATTTAAATACTTAGCCATTTAGACCGAGCAGATAAGCTATTTAAAAAAGTAATAACTTTGATTTATTCTAAAAGTACTTAAGGTACTTATACCTGCTTATTCTGGTGTTTATATAAGTGCTTTAGTACAGTAAAACAATCACATGAATATAAACCAGGTTAATACAAAGTCTAATATCTGAAAAGATTTATTCATTTTCCATATGAGTTATACAGAAATGACCCGGTGTGGGTGCCTCCGTTATTGGATGAGCAGTCCAGCCAGTTGGATACGAAACGTAACCCAACGCTTGATCATTGTGAATTTGCAATGTTCCTTCTTGAAGAAAAACGGAAAGGTAAAGGGGGATGTATAGCTGCATTCATAGACAAGCTGGCTTTGGAGACATGGAAAGAACCGATCGGATTATTTGGTTACTATGAATGCATTGAAGACCTGAGCGCGTCTAAATTACTCTTCGGGACAGCTGCCGCATGGCTGGCAGAAAAGGGGATGATAAAAATGAGAGGGCCATGGAGTTTTGTGTCGCAGGAGTGGGGGTTGGTCGTGGAAGGCTTTACACCATCGCCGGTGGTGATGGCTCCATATAATCCGGGCTATTATATTGAACATATGACATCTTTTAATCTTGAAAAGGTCAAGGATTTGCTTGTTTATTATATTTCAATTAAGGATGGTTACACCATACCCGATAGAATAATGAGTCTTACCGATGATGTTGTAAGGAGGTATGGTGTGCATGTCCGCCAGGTTGATATGAAGAAATACGATGAAGATGTACAGAAGATTATTGATCTCTCGAATCGGAGCCTTATCAGTAATTGGGGCTTTACATCGGTGACCAGGGAAGAAGCAGAAGCAGTTGCGCGTGATCTAAAGCCAATTATTCAGCCAAAAGGTGTGATTTTTGCCGAAGATTTAAAGGGTAATCCTATCGGGTTTGCAATTACACTTCCTGATGTGAATTGGTTATTGAAAGGTTTAAATGGACATTTATTCCCGTTCGGATGGCTTAAGCTTCTTTTAGGAATACCAAAACTGCGGAATTATCGCCTTTTTGCCCTTGGAGTTATTCCCGAGTATCATGGGAAAGGTATTGACAGTATTTTGTATCGTGCCTTGTGTGAGTCGCTCTATACACCTGACCTCTGGTTGGAAATCAACTATGTTCTTGAAGATAATGCCCCAATGAATAATGCAATCAGTAAACTCAATGCAAAGCCACTGAGGAGGTATAGATCTTTGAGAAAGAGTTATAGTGGAAAAAATTGTGGTCTCACGTTCTCTTTTAAGGTTTTATAAGGTGCGTATAACTTCTTGTTGATTGAGTTTTCTTTAATCATAAGATCTTTATGAAACCCATAGTTTCTTTCATTGGTCGTTCATTAAATGTCTGTGCCGACCTTCCGGTATAACCTTTTTTCAGGATTTACTGCAGAGCACTCTAAATCTATTCAGTATAGTTTGTCGTTCTTTATTTCCCATGTTCCATAATAACCTCTTCAACAGTCAGTTGAAGCGGAAATGCCATATTGAATGGAAAGAAATACATTCAGATTGATGGTAACCAGAGCCTTAATATTAATAATTGGTAACCAGGCAGTAACTGGTGATGTTGCCAGGCTGGAATTATATTGGATGCCTGACACGATATCAGTTTTTAATAGGACTATTTACTCATTGGCCGATAGTACTAATACTATTGAAGATAGGGCATAAGTGCCACTGATACATATTATTTCCACCCTTACATTTGAGCATAATTGAATCTACTATGCTCGATGTACTCTTAAAACAACCTGAAGACACAAATCCTTCAAAAGCTTCTATCAGGATTAGCGACAGAGCTGACAAACCTATCAAGAGTGCTATGAAGGCAGTTTCATGGCGTATTGTCGGAACTATTGACACAATAATAATCAGCTATTTTATTACCGGAAAAGTGACTGTTGCACTGTCTATTGGAAGTGTGGAGGTAATTACAAAGACCGTCCTGTACTTTTTTCACGAAAGATTATGGGCACGCATACATAAAATAAAGTTTAAAACTTGGACTAAATCTGATGGAAAGAAATATCGCGTTGAAGGAGTTAAATGACCAGCTAACAGGCAAATCTATTGAAGAGGTCCTTGAGAACCTTGTATCTGTTTTTACAGGAAAAGTAATCTTTACCACAAGCTTCGGGATTGAAGATCAGGTAATTACTCATATTATTTTCAGCAATAACTTTCCCGTTAAGATTGTTACTCTTGACACCGGAAGGCTGTTCAGGCAAACGTATGATGTCTTTTCGGAAACCATCATTAAATACAAAAAGAAAATAGAAATATATTTCCCTGAATATCAAGCAGTTGAAAAGATGTCTACTGAAAAAGGCCCGTTCAGTTTTTACGAATCAAAGGAAAACAGAGAGGAATGTTGCAGAATCAGGAAAGTAATACCTCTGAACCGGGCCCTGGAGGGCATGGAATGCTGGATCTCAGGGATAAGGGCAAGCCAGTCCGACAACCGAAGTCAGATGAATTCACTTGAGTATGATGAAACAAAGAAGCTGTTTAAATATCATCCCCTTTTTGACTGGTCATTTGAAGAAGTTGAGGATTATATTAAAGAGAATGGTATTCCTTACAATTCCCTGCATGATAAAGGTTACATGAGTATAGGATGTGAGCCATGTACAAGGGCTGTTATAAGAGGTCAGGATTTCCGCTCAGGCAGGTGGTGGTGGGAGAATGATGGACCTAAGGAGTGTGGCTGTCATATTAAGGAATTAGAGGAAAAGATACAATGATGGAAGGTATGGAGATCAACAGCGAGCATCTTAAGGAGCTTGAGAATGAAGCTATTTTTGTGATGCGGGAAGTGGCTGCTCAGTTTGAGAATAAGGTACTGCTTTTTTCAGGTGGGAAGGATTCGATTGTACTTGTCCATCTTGCCAGAAAAGCGTTCTGGCCCGCCGGCATACCTTTTAGCCTAATGCATATTGATACAGGTCATAATTTTGAGGAAACGCTAAAGTTCCGCGATAACCTGGCAAGAGAGCTGGGTGCTGACCTTATCATAAAATACGTACAGGATTCAATAGATAATGGGAGAGTGACAGAGGAGAATGGAATTAATGCCAGCCGTAACAAAGCACAGTCAGTTACCCTCCTTGATGCAATTGAGGAACTTAAGATCGATGTGGCCATTGGAGGAGGTCGCCGTGATGAGGAAAAGGCAAGGGCTAAAGAACGTTTCTTCTCTCACAGGAATGAATTTGGGCAATGGAACCCCAAAAATCAGCGTCCTGAACTTTGGAATATCTTTAATGGACGCAAACACCCGGGTGAACAATTCAGAGTTTTTCCTATTAGTAACTGGACTGAACTTGATGTCTGGCAATATATCCTTACAGAAAACATTAAACTGCCTGAGTTGTACTATACGCACCGGAGAAAAATATTCAGTCGGAATGGAGTACATCTTGCCTGGGCGCCTTTCATGCAACTGAAACCAACCGAAAAAGTCTTTGAAGCTGACGTGCGTTGCCGCACAATTGGAGACATAACCTGTACCGGGGTCACTATTTCAAAAGCACAAACACTGGAAGAGATCATTTCTGAAATTGCTGCAACCAGAGTAACCGAAAGAGGCGGGAGGTATGATGATAAACGATCCGAAGCAGCAATGGAAGACCGTAAGAAGGAAGGATATTTCTGATAATAAAACCTGGTAATAAACAAAATATTAAGAACTTCATAGATGAAAGTGTACGCGAATAAACATAAGAGTCTTCTCAGATTTACGACCGCCGGAAGCGTTGACGATGGTAAGAGTACCCTGATCGGACGTCTTCTTTATGACAGTAAATCAATCTTTGAGGACCAGATGGAGCATATATTGCAATCGGGGAAGCGACTGGGTCGCGAAGAGCTTGATCTGTCATTGCTGACTGACGGTTTGAGGGCAGAGCGTGAACAGGGTATAACCATTGATGTGGCATACAGGTATTTTGCTACACCAGCCAGGAAATTCATTATTGCTGACACCCCCGGACATCTCCAGTACACCCGTAATATGGTTACCGGTGCCAGTACCGCTGACCTGGCTATAATACTCGTCGACGCCAGAAAAGGTGTCCTTGAACAGACAATCAGGCATTCTTATATTGCATCACTGCTGGGTATCAGGCACATAGTTTTCTGCATTAATAAGATGGATATGGTTAATCATAGAGAAGAAGTATTCAATGAAATAACAGCTGAACTAAGACTGGTTTCCGGGAAACTGAATATCATAAACCCCGTTTATATTCCTATTAGCGCAAAATATGGTGATAATGTTGTTGAACCATCGGAATTCATGGGCTGGTATAAAGGTGAAACTCTTCTCCGACTCCTGGAGACAATAGAAGTAGATAAGAATAAAGATCACGAAAGTCCTCGTTTCCCTGTCCAGACAATTATTCGTCCGCATTCAAAGGAATATCATGACTACAGGGGATATGCCGGAAGGGTAGCCAGCGGAGTCTTTAAAACCGGGGAGGAAATAATTGTGCTTCCATCCATGCTTAAATCAAAGATAAAGAGCATTGAAGTTTTTGAGAAGAGCCTCTCTGAAGCTTCTGCTGGTGAGTTGGTTAGTATAACCCTTGAGGACGAAATAGATATAAGCAGGGGTGATCTGATTGTCAAGCCATTGGATATGCCGGAGATAAGTCAGGATCTTAACCTGATGTTGTGCTGGTTCAACGAAAAGCCATTGCAACCGTCCGGTAAATATGTGATTTGCAACTATAGCAATGATACAACCTGCCAGATTAAAGCTGTCGATTATAAGGTAAACATCGAAACGCTGGAAAAAGACAGTTCCGATATTTCCGTCCGGATGAATGATATAGCATATATCAGGATAAGAACCTCAAAACCAATCTGCTTCGATACATATGAGAGGAATCATATAACTGGCAGTTTAATCCTTATTGACGAAGGATCCAATGAAACTGTTGCAGCAGGAATGCTGGTCCATGGAAACTGACATTGTTTCCGGGATCAATCCATAATATACTGGTGCTGACATACTATACGTAATAAAAAGACTCTAAATCAATTAGTTAGGGTCTTTTTGTTGCCCCAGCGCAGCGCAGGTTTTTAAGGCGTTTCCGCTACTTAATGTAACGCAAGCGTTCATATAATGAGCAAACGCATAATCGCTCCTGCGCAACACGCTAATATTCAATACTTATACGGACTGCAAGACTTTTGCATCCGCCCCCGGAAACCTTAAAAAAACAGGTAATAAAATTCGCTTTTTCTTCAGCACTTTGAATTGTATTAACATAGTTAACGTTTATGCTGAAGAATGTTTAATTTTGTATTAGCAACCACTTAATAACCAAGTAATTTATGAAAAATAAATTATTATTAATTCTGCTGATTGCAGTAGTTGTTTCAAATTTCGGCTGCAGTCAATCTGGAACAAAAAAAGTAACCAATTCTCAGATATCCGCTGATTTGGTTGTATCGATAGCAAAACAGGCTTATGTATTTGGTTATCCTCTTGTTCTGATGTATGAAACAATGCGGACATCCACCAATGTTACTCTTGCTAATCAATTCGGGCATTTTCGTTCATTTCCAGATGCTACATTCAAGAATGTGGTAAGACCAAACTGTGATACTTATTATTCAACAGCATGGCTTAATTTAAAACAAGAACCAGTAGTACTAACTGTACCAAATACTAATGGTAGGTATTATCTCTTGCCAATGATGGATGCATACACCAATGTCTTTGCTTCCATAGGTAAAAGAACCACTGGCACTGCTGATGGCAACTTCCTGATTACATCTCTTTCATACACTGGTACAGTGCCTTCAGGAATGACAGAGATTAAAGCACCAACCAATATGGTATGGATAATTGGAAGAACTCAGGTAAACAGTGACAAGGATGGGAAAGAAGTCGTATACAAAATTCAGGATGGTTATAAACTTATTCCTCTTAGCAAATGGGGCACAACATATGTTCCAGAAAAGCATTTTGTTGATACAACTTTTAGTAAAATTCCACCACCAGTAAGAGTGAAAAATATGGATATTGAAACATTTTTTAATTTGATGAACCAGTTAGTTGCCGATTATCCTCCTGCACAGGCAGATTCCAATCTTATCAATAAAATGAGAGTACTGGGTATCGGAGCAGGTAAGAAATTCACCCTTTCCGATTATGATACAACCACACAGGGCGTACTCAAGTCATTGCCTACTACTATTCACCAAGAAATAAGGGTTGCGGTAAAGAATATGGGTGCTATTGAAAATGGGTGGAATGTTACACGCTCAGGTTTGGGAAGTTATGGGACAAATTACGCTATGAGGGCATTAATTGCAATGATTGGTCTTGGAGCAAACCTCAATGCAGATGCAAGTTATCCAATTTGCCAAGTAGATGGGGACGGGGAAAAATTGAATGGTTCGAAAAAATATGTAATCCATTTCGAGAAGGAACAGACTCCGCCTGCAAATGCTTTCTGGTCAATTACCATGTATGGTTCTGATGAACTGCTGGTGGCAAATCCGATTAATCGTTTTGCTATCGGAGATAGGGATAACTTAAAATACAATAATGAGGGCTCTCTGGATATTTATATTCAGAATGAAAGACCAACCAAAGACAAAGAGTCAAATTGGTTGCCTGCATCAAAAGAACAATTCAGTCTTGTCATGCGACTGTACCATCCAAAAGAAGAGTTCTTGAATGGTACTTGGAAAATACCACCAGTAAAAGTTGTAAAGTAAACCATTAGTAACAGATATCATTTTAAATGGGAGTAGGGGGAATTAATTCTTACTCCCATTTTTTATTTGAGAAATTAAGTCATCATGTGGTTGAGATAATTTCTTCTTCCCAATTTGTTTTGATTCTTCCTTTTTCATTGATAGTTTTTCTTTAAGTTCCTTTACATTTCAGAGCATAAGTTCGACCATTATTGTTCCATAATAATCCAAAGTCACTTTGATTGAGTTATGTCTGAGAATTTTTGATAAAACACCGATATTCATGCCATTGGGCATGTATAAGGGTCCGACACCCCGCAGGACATGAACCAGAATTTAATCTGCTCTCACGGGATGTATTTATGATTACTTTGGTATTTTAATGTTGGGAACAGTTTAAAGTGAAAATAATACAGTTTAAATCAACCATCACTTGTCCAGAATGCGGTTTCTCAAAAGAAGAGATTATGTCAGTGGATTTCTGCCAGTGCTTTTATGAATGCGCTAACTGTAAAGCAGTTTTTAAGCCCTTGATTTTCTTGAAAGTCTTCCTGAGAATACTCTACCTTAATAATATTAGATATTTCGATACTAAGCCATTTCGACCGTGCTGATAAGCTATTAAAAAGTAATAACTTTGATTTATTCTAAAAGTACTTAAGGTACTTATACCTGCTTATTCTGGTGTTTATAAGCGCCTTTAGTACAGTAAAACAATCACATGAATATAAACCAGGTTAATACAAAGTCTGATCTGAAAAGATTTATTCATTTTCCATATGAGTTTTACAGGAATGACCCGGTGTGGGTGCCTCCGTTGCTGGTTGAGCAGTTCAGCCAGTTCGATGCGAAGCGTAACCCAACGCTTGATCATTGTGAATTTGCACTGTTCCTTCTTGAAGAAAACGGAAAGGTAAAGGGACGTATAGCTGCATTCATTGACAGGCTGGCTTTGGAGACATGGAAAGAACCGATTGGATTATTTGGTTATTATGAATGCATTGAAGATCTGAGCGCGTCTAAATTACTCTTCGGGACAGCTGCCGCATGGCTGGCAGAAAAGGGAATGACAAAAATGAGAGGGCCATGGAGTTTTGTGTCGCAGGAGTGGGGGTTGGTCGTGGAAGGCTTTACACCATCGCCGGTGGTGATGGCTCCATATAATCCGGGCTATTATATTGAGCATATTGACATCTTTTAATCTTGAAAAGGTCAAGGATCTACTTGTTTATTATATTTCAATAAAGGAAGGTTACATCATACCCGATAGAATAATGACTCTTACCGATGATGTTGCAAAGCGGTATGGTGTACATGTCCGCCAGGTTGATATGAAGAAGTATGATGAAGATGTACAGAAGATTATTGATCTCTCGAATCGGAGCCTTATCAACAATTGGGGATTTACATCTGTGACAAAGGAAGAAGCAGAAGCAGTTGCGCGTGATCTAAAGCCAATTATTCAGCCAAAAGGTGTAATTTTTGCCGAAGATTCAAAGGGTAATCCTATCGGATTTGCAATTACACTTCCTGATGTGAATCGGTTATTGAAAGGTTTAAATGGACATTTATTCCCGTTCGGATGGCTTAAGCTTCTTTTAGGAATACCAAAACTACGGAATTATCGCCTTTTTGCCCTAGGAGTTATTCCTGAGTATCATGGGAAAGGTATTGACAGTATTTTGTATCGTGCCTTGTGTGAGTCGCTCTATACACCTGACCTCTGGTTGGAAATAAACTATGTTCTTGAAGATAATGCCCCGATGAATAATGCGATCTCCAAGCTCAATGCAAAACCACTGAGAAGGTACAGGGTCTTTGAGAAAGAAATATGACGGGCTATTGCGGGACAGTCGGCGGCCGGTAAACAGCAGTCTGTTCAGCTCAATAATCAAGTGCCTTTGATTGGAGTAGTATAATGTAATCTTTCTTAGTTTCTCAGATTTATGTTAATCCAGGAACTATTTTTAAAATTATGCTATCTTTGCAAACATGGGAAGAATAACAAAATCCATACTTTATCCTGCAATTTCATTCACATTTATGTTATTAATGGCTGATTTTGTTTCCTTAAGTTTGATTTCCCATAACGAAATTGTTTTAAATTGTGAATGCCCTGATTTTTCAAAGCATTGTGAGCATTCAAATACTCATTTTTTCGAGGATGAAGTTCAATACTATGAGGCAAAAGCAAATCCCTACAAATTAGAAATTTTAAGAGATTTTCTTTTATTTCCCAATTCTCATTCCACCCACAGTTTTAATTCAAAAATCTGGCAACCGCCAAAAAGATCTTAATCCATTATTTGTAGTTCATTAAAGTTTAACTTTTTACTTTTTTCCAATGGTAAAAGAGAAGAAAAGGGTGGCGCTGATTTCGGTTTTTGCTGCTATTTTTTTAACAGGATTTAAGTTAATTATTGGCATTCTAACAGGCAGTTTGGGTATTTTATCAGAAGCATTGCATTCTGGACTGGATTTGGTTGCAGCTGTAATCACTTATTTCTCAGTCAGAATTTCTGATAAACCAGCCGACAAAGAACATAATTATGGACATGGTAAAATCGAAAACTTATCTGCACTTATCGAGACCATTTTACTAGTCATTACCTGTGTATGGATTATTTACGAAGCCGTTAGCAGACTTGCATCTGGTAAAACCCATATAGAAGTAACTATTTGGAGTTATATAGTTGTAATTAGTTCAATTTTAATTGACATAAGACGCTCACGAGCACTTTCCAAAGTTGCAAAGAAGTACAACAGTCAGGCACTTGAAGCAGATGCACTTCATTTTTCGACAGATATCTATAGTTCGGCTGTTGTTTTATTAGGTCTTATATGTGCGAATTTTGGTCTATTCTTTGCTGATTCAGTAGCTGCCTTATTTGTTGCCTTAATCGTACTGTTTGTTTCATATAAACTTGGAAAAAGAGCAATAGAGGTTCTTCTCGATAAAGCACCACAGGAAACAATTGATAAAGTTGAAAAAGTATTGAAGACCTATAATGAAGTAATGCTATATCATAGTCTCAAAATAAGGACAGCAGGAGCGGATACCTTTATAAAATTTAATATTCACCTGAATCCAGCCTCAATTCTCACAGATGTTCATGGACTTTGCGATAGAATTGAAAAAGATTTAAATGCAGTAGTCCCCAGAAGTGAAGTGTACATTCATGCCGAACCTCAGGATAGTTGTCACGTTCAATCTGAAGCAGAAGATAACAACAACAAATTCATTTAGCATTGGAAGGTCAAGTGCATTATCAAAATTGTATATTATACTTAGATTATATTAAAGAACCTGGAAGACATACATGAAATCAAGCACAAGAATAATTCAGAAATGGTTGATAGCATTAAAAATATTGCCATTAATTGCATTAGTAACCGCACTGAAGTTTGTATCACATAAACTTGGTTTTGAAGTGATGGAGTTAAATGCGTTGTTCTCAAGTTTAGTAGCGGGCACAATCTTCCTTATTGGATTTTTAATCTCAGGTGTCCTTACTGATTATAAGGAGAGCGAAAAGTTACCAAGCGAACTTGCCGCATTGTTGCGAAATCTTTATGATGATACATTGACTATTCATAAAGGGAAAAACTCAGTTGCAGCCAAAGAATTTATCGTATTTCAGAAGGATTTTATCAGTTCTTTGAAGGATTGGTTCTATAAAAAGGTAAAAATTAAAGTTGTTTTGGACAAACTTAGTGCAATGAATGATTATTATATTGCGTTAGAAAAAGAGGGCATTCAGGCGAATTACATAATTAAAATTAGGAATGAGCAAAATAATATCCGTAAAATGATTATGAGAATCGATACAATAAGAGATACCGAGTTTATTGGTTCTGCCTATGCAATTGTTGAAGCAATGGGATTCCTGACTGTATTTGGTCTTCTTATTATAAAAATTGAGCCATTTTATGCTTCTCTCTTTCTTACTTTACTGATAACTTTCTTAATATCATATATGTTTCTTTTAATAAAAGACCTCGATAATCCTTTTGACTATGCAGCCAATGGGGAAACTGGAACAGAAGTATCATTAAAACCAATTTATGATTTTGAAAAAATAATTCTTGATTCAAAATAGAATTTTGACTGATGAAAAGGATTATAATATTAACTTTTGTATTTATGTCTGTTCTAATCCTGAGTCAGACAGTAATGAATGTATGGAATTTACATTCATCGATTAATAGTGAGTATTTTGTTGACTACACTTTTCATGTTGTTGGAGAGAATCACGAAGAAGATAATCTTTCGCTTGAAAATAGTACAGATTATAATTCGATATTAAAGCAAAAACTTCCCGGTTTGCCAGGTTTTTCTACTATATCAGGAATTTCTCCATCCATATGGCAACCTCCTGAATAATTAGATTCTACTTATCCAAAGGATGGTTCAAACATCTGAGTATTATTTAATTATTTCAGATTCATTTAAAAGGAATTTTTATGAAAAAGATATATATATTGTTGTTGGCTTTGATGCTATCATTAACCTTTATCGGTTGCGACACAGACGAATGTCCTGTATGTCACGAGTGTGAATGTGTATGTCCAACATGATGCTGAAAGCTTTCCTCATTTAGTAGCATCTAAAATTAAGCTTCTTAAGTTTATGTTTCTGTCCTTTTGAAATGTGGGAAACGGGCTATTTTGGCCTTGTGGGTTATGAAGTTTCCCATATTTCAATAGGAATGATACCGGAGTATGCAGAGCTGGCGGGGGTGTTCGCCAGGCCGCCGGCTGGCGGCCTGGCTCACCTACCCTGGGCTTCAGTCCTGCAAGAAGAAAACAAAGAGGGTGTCTTAAAAGTTACCTCCTCCCCCTGACGCTTACGGTCAGGGTACTCCTCCTTATTAAGGAGGAGAAAGTTAAAATATTGTAAATCAGACATTTCCCCTCCTTCTTTTAAGGAGGGGTGTCCCGACGCTTCGGTCGGACGGGGTGGTAAATATACTTTTGATACAACCTCTTTTTGCTTTCCCGTCTCCTTTTTAAAAGCAAGCTTTTAACGGATTCCGGTAAACCAAAAACCCCCTTGCGGGGGTGTTTGTTTCCTTCTTGATCAGTGGAGCTGGCGGGAGTTGAACCCGCGTCCAGGCAAGGCGACCATATGCTTTCTACATGCTTATCCTGCCTTGATTGTCGGGAGTGACCAGGTGGCAGACAGCCGAACCACTCCTTATCTCCTTTATTTTCACCGTCAGGCCGGAGAGACCATCAGGCTATCCCTGAATTGCGTGCGCTTCCTTATCGGGTTGGTACAGGGCATCACCGCCCGGGAAACGTCTCGTCCCAGCACCTTGTGCCGGGATTAAGCATAACCTACTTGGTTCGGTTACGCAGCAAGAGCGTAGTTATTCTCGCCAGTTATTGTTGTGAGACACAAGTTATAGAGTTGCGTCACCCTACTCTGCATGCTTACATACCACCGCGGCTTGCTGTCAAAACCAGGTCAGCCCCGTTTATATGAAATACAAAGATACTACATTGTAAAAGAACCGGGTTATATTTCTCAAAAATCAGACAGGTTTAATTATATTCACGAAATTTGATGAAGGGCCATACCTTAATCACCGTAGGTTTCCTGGAATAATTAACAGTACTAATCAATAATTTGAAATTGAACCATGAATAGGATTTTGACAGTCGCATGCCTGCTGATAATGTCCCTCAACGGATTTGCACAAAAAGAACAGTTCCAGCTTAACGACCAGGAATATTTTGAAAACAGTGGAGTTAGCGTGATGGCCTTCAGTGACTTTTACCCTTCAGGGCACCAGGGAGGTGTAACAATTATTATGCATGGGATCAGAATTGCAGCCAATGGCGATCTGAGGCTCGATGAGGCTCCGGGACAGTGGCAGCCGATACCGAAACAGAAAAAACGAGTAACGGATAAAGCTGACAAACTGATAACCACATACCTTTCTTATCCCGATTCGGCTAACAATCGCAAAGGTTTTAATCCCATAATATATCCCGAGCTTTATTTCAATTACACGGTTAAAACTCGTGCAGAAGGCGGATCTGTTATTGTCACAGTCGACCTTGACCGGCCTTTGCCGGATGAATTCATTGACAAAGTTGGATTTAATATGGAGCTGTTTCCAGGTGCCCTGTTTGGTAAAACATGGATGATTGATGACCAGTCCGGAATATTTCCCCGCCAGGTTAACGGACCCGGAATGTATGATAAAAGAGGAGATATTGTTGCTGCAGAACCAATGGCAAACGGTGAACAGCTTGTCGTTGCTCCGGAAGATGAGAGCCTGAGACTGACAATCCGTTCCTTATCAGGCAGTCTTCAGCTGATTGACGGACGTTATCTGCATAACAACGGTTGGTTTATAGTAAGGTCACCCATAGCTGCCGGTGCGACACAAAAAGCTGTTGAATGGATTATCACACCAAATAGCATCAGCGGATGGATAAGCGACCCTGTCATCCATGTTTCCCAGATCGGGTATCATCCATTGCAACAAAAACTTGCGCTTGTTGAACTCGATAAAAACGACCTGAAAAGGGATACTGTTAAGCTGGTCCGTATTGATGCAGATGGTAAGCAGCAAACAGTCAAATACGATAAGCCCTTTGAATGGGGTAAGTTCTTAAGATACAATTATTTAAGATTTGATTTTTCATCAATCAAAGCTCCTGGAATGTATCTTGTGAAATACGGAAATCAGAAATCACAGCCATTCCGTATCGCCAATGATGTTTTTGAACGGAATGTCTGGCAGCCGACACTTGAATATTTTCTCCCGGTACAGATGTGCCACATGAGAGTAAATGAAAAGTACCGTGTATGGCATGGCTTGTGTCATATGGACGATGCACGTATGGCGCCTGTTAACACAAACCATTTTGACGGGTATCTCCAGGGAGAATCCACATTAACTTCTTATAAACCAGGTGAACATGTTCCCGGTCTTAATGCCGGCGGCTGGCATGATGCAGGTGATTACGACTTGAGAGTTGAATTGCAAAGCGGTGAAGTTTATATTCTTACACAGGCTTATGAGGCTTTCAACTTAAAATATGATGAAACATCTGTCGACCAGCATTCCCGGATCGTGGAGATACACCTGCCTGACGGAAAACCTGACGTCCTTCAGCAAATTGAACATGGTGCACTTTCGGTTGTGGGCGGATACCGGAATTTAGGAAGACTCTACAGGGGAATTATCTGTCCCACATTACGTCAGTATACCTTGCTTGGCGATGGTATCAATATGACTGACGGTTTGATTTTTAGTGACAATCTAAAAGCAGACGTAACGACTTCAACACATTCTTCTCTTGTTGATGACCGCTGGGTGTTTACGGAAAATAATCCGTCAAGGGAAATGACAACTGCCGCTCACCTGGCAGCAGCTTCAAGAGTATTGAAAGGATTTAACGATACATTAAGTCTTCAGTGTCTGGAAATTGCCGAAGCAATCTTCGGACACGATCAGACACTCACAGAGCATCCAACCACATCAAAAATCCATGCTGCTGCTGAGCTTTTCCTGACTACAGGCAAAAGGACCTATAAGGATTATATTCTTGAAAATAAATCATTGATTGTTAAAGAGTTCCGGACCCTTGGATGGCTTCTTGCACCTGTACTTCCAAAGATAAATGATACTGTTTTCACGCAATCTCTAAGGGAGGCGGCAAGAGAATTCTCTTCCGAAATAACCAATCAGGGAACAGAAACTCCTTTTGGAGTTCCCTATCGCCCAAATATTTGGGGAGCAGGCTGGGACATACAGAGCTTTGGGGTACGTCAGTATTTCCTTTACAAAGGCTTTCCTGATATTTTCCCGGCTGATTATATTTATAATGCTCTAAACTTCATCCTGGGTGTCCATCCCGGAATTAATACAGCATCTTTTGCTTCGGGAGTGGGCGCCAGATCGACCACAGTAGCCTATGGAATTAATCGGGCAGACTGGTCATATATCCCGGGTGGTGTTTCTTCCGGAACAGCGCTTATACGACCTGATTTTCCAGAATTACTTGATTGGCCGTATTTGTGGCAGCAGCAGGAATATGTTATGGGGGGAGGCGCTACCAATTTTATGTTCCTTGTACTGGCCGCAAATCAACTTTTATCAGATTAATTTGAATAATTTTATGGCTTGAAGCAAGAAATTCGTTCTAAATGAAAAGAGAACTCAGGGTTGGCATTTTACGGGAAACGAAGACCCCGCCTGACAGGAGGGTACCCCTTACCCCGGCACAGATAGTCGAATTGAGGGATAAATACCCGTTCGTAGAGTTCTGGGTGCAGCCTTCCGACATAAGGTGCTATACCGACGATGAGTATAAATACCTCAAGATACCAATTCATGAAGACCTGAGCGCCTGCGATATCCTCATGGGCGTCAAGGAGGTCGACAAGAGAGTGTTTGTCCCAGGCAAAACCTATCTCTTCTTTGCACATGTGGCTAAGAAACAACCTCATAACCGTGAGATGCTCCGCGAGATCCTCAGACAAAAAGTCAGACTCGTTGATTATGAATACCTCACCACTGACAAGGGACAGAGGGTGGTGGCCTTCGGGCGGTGGGCAGGCATCGTAGGAGCATACAACTCCCTGAGAGCAAGGGGAATAAAGACCAACAGGTTCAAACTCAAGCCTGCATTCCAGTGCCGTGATCTCGATGAGATGTGGGCAGGATTGCGTCTTATACAGCTCAAGCCGGGACTGAAGATCCTCGTAACAGGTGAGGGAAGGGTTGCCTCCGGAGCCATGGAGACACTGTCAGTATGCAATAACCTGCTGAAGGTAACACCGGATGACTTCCTGACGAAGGAATATGATGTGCCTGTGGTATGCCAGATAGGACCGCAGCATTATGTAAAGCACCTTGACGGACGGCCGTTCGACTTTAACAACTTTGTCTATCACCCAGAGGATTACATTTCTGATTTCAAAAAATATACGAAGGTGACGGATGTCCTGGTCGCATCCCACTTCTGGGATCCGAAATCGCCCGTCTTCTTCACCCGTGAAGATGTTGAGAAGCCCGATTTCCGCATTTCCGTGATTGCAGATATAAGCTGTGACATTGGCGGACCTATCCCTACCACTCTGAGAGCCACCAGCATAGCTGAGCCTTTTTACAGTTATAACAAGACGAAGCATCGTGAAGAGGAGCCTTTCAGCCATCCTGAGAATATCGCGGTGATGTCAATTGACAACCTCCCCGGTGAGTTGCCGCGGGATGCCTCCAGCGACTTCGGCAAACAGCTGATGGAACATGTCCTGCCTGATCTGTTCCACGGCCACCAGTCGTCAATGATACAACGTGCCACGATCACTGCCGGAGGCAGGCTGGAGCCGCAGTATCACTATCTGATTGACTGGGTAACCCCTGAGGAGACAACCCTATGATGCGCATTGTCATCTGCGGTCCCGCCCACCCGTACAGGGGAGGCATTGCAGCATATAATGAGAGGCTGGCACAGCAATTCCTCCGGGAAGGTGATGCTGCTGCCATCTATACTTTCAAGCTGCAGTATCCCTCTTTTCTCTTTCCGGGCAAAACACAGTATGACGACGGATACGCTCCTGAAGGGGTTACCATTACCCGCGCCATCAACTCTGTGAACCCGATAAACTGGTTTAACATTGGCCTGCGGCTGAGGCGCACAAGACCTGACCTGATCATACTGCGTTTCTGGCTGCCTTTCCTGGCACCGGCACTGGGCTTTATTGCACGCATCGTCAGAAGCAACGGGCATACGAGGGTCATCACGATTTTCGATAATATCGTTCCTCATGAAAAGAGAATAGGAGATAAGGCGCTTACACGGTTTTTCATCAACAGCATTCACGGGGCGCTGGTGATGACCCGTGCAGTGGAGAATGACCTCAGACAGTTCAATAAAAAGATGCCATGCGTTGTCTCACCGCACCCGCTCTTCGACACCTACAGCGCACCTGTACCGCGTGCCGAGGCGATTGTAAGGCTGAAGCTGTGTCCTGCCGACAAATTCATCCTTTTCTTCGGCTTTATAAGAGAATACAAAGGACTTGACCTTCTCCTGAAGGCGATGGCTGAGCCTGCTGTACAAAACCTGGGGATTAAGCTGATAGTTGCCGGCGAGTTCTACGAGGATGAAAAGCCTTACTTTGACCTGATCCGGACGCTCGATATCGGACAGAGAGTTTTACTTCACACTCACTTTATCAGTAATGAGGATGTCAGGTATTATTTTTCCGCTGCCTCGCTGGTGGTTCAGCCTTACCGTTCTGCCACTCAGAGCGGTGTGACGCAGGTAGCCTACTACTTCAACAAACCAATGGTTGTCACCGATGTGGGAGGGCTGGCCGAGATCGTCCCTGCCGGGAAATGCGGTTATGTCGTGCCGCCGGAGCCGGGTGCCATAGCAAATGCGATCGTAGATTTCTTCAGCGGCGATGAGGAGAGGTTCAACCTGGGGATTGAGGAGCAGAAGAAGCTTTATACGTGGGACAGGCTCACTGAAGCGCTTCGCGGACTGGTGAGGATGACGCAGAGACGGAGGCAATAGGCAGCAGGCAATAGGCAATAGTGTTGGGCCCCCAAGGGGGCATAAAGAATTTGTTTAAACGTTTAGTTTCTCCTTTATGAGATATTGATTCCGGTCGGCAGACCGCCTGTTGACCAGCTCTGCAAGGAACCCCGTAAGAAAAAGAAAAGACCCTATTATCATAACTGACAGGGCGATATAGAAATACGGACTGTCAGTCACCAGCGGCACCCTGAGTCCCTGATGGACAAAGACCAGCTTGCGTATCCCCAGGTATGCTGCCATGACAAATCCTGTCAGGAACATCAGCGAGCCCAGCGTCCCGAACAGATGCATGGGACTCTTACCGAAGCGGGTGATGAAGCTGATGGTCAGCATGTCAAGATAACCTTTCACAAATCTGTCAAGGCCATATTTGGTTATGCCATACTTGCGAGGCCTGTGCTGCACAATCTTTTCGCCGATCTTTCTGAAGCCCGCCTCCTTGGCCAGCAGGGGTATGTACCTGTGCATCTCTCCGTAGACTTCTATGCTCCTTACCACTTCGCCGTCATAGGCTTTGAGGCCGCAGTTGAAATCGTGAAGCTTTATGCCTGAGAATTTCCTGGCAGTGAAGTTGTAAAGCCTGGAGGTGTTCCTTTTAATAAAAGGATCATACCTCTTTTTCTTCCACCCGGATACAATGTGATAGCCATCTTTCCTGATCATCTTAACCAGGGCAGGTATCTCATCCGGACTATCCTGCAGATCGGCATCCATGGTGATAACAACGTCACCTGTCGATGTTTCAAATCCTGTCTGAAGCGCCGCGGCCTTGCCGTAGTTACGGCGGAACCTGATGGCTTTAACTTTGCCGTTCATGGCCGTAAGAAGCTTCAGCACCTCCCATGTGTTGTCAGTGCTGCCATCATCGATGACAATTAATTCGTAGTTAATTGACGATGAGGTACATACATTACTAATCCATTCCGCCAGCTCGGGAAGGGATTCAGCTTCGTTATAAGCAGGGACTACAACAGAGAGATCCATTACTGTTTTGGCTCTTCCACAGCTTCATCAAGCAGCGGATTGCCCTTCTTCATGATAAACAGTGAGACAATCAAGGATATTAACAGACCAAAAAAGACACCATAAAAAACCGATGAGATCGCCTGGATCCACGGTTTCATCATCTTGGCCTGCATGGCAGTGGCTGTATCAAGTGCTTCCTCGGGCATACCTTTTGCAATCATCTTTTCCTGGGCGAAAGCCAGTGATTTCTCGACAAGTCCCGGATCAATAAATGCATACAGGACATATATATATATTGCAGTGATAACGGCGGCGTAAAGATTTATGACCACACCTGCACCAACAGATTTACCGTAAGTAATGTACCCGTTATTGTAATGATCACGGTAAGCACGAAGTAAAAAATAAAGCACAGCAAGACTGATCACCAGGCTCGGTAGCATGATCCATGTCTTGAAGGTGAGATCAAACATATAAGTAAGCACTGAGAAGCCGACAGAGACGAGTCCCAGTATTATACCGTAGTTCAGGGTCTCTTTCCAGATTGATCTTTTTTCTTCCATTTTACGGGAGTTTTTGGTTATGAAAACAAATATAGTGTATTTACGGAAATGTGCGCAGCATCGGAACTAAGAACTATTATTTGGCCCGGGACAGAAAAAATTGTATTTTTGTGCGGGGTAAGTCTCATACGACCAGCTCCCTTTGAACTCCCCCAGGGTCGGAAGGCAGCAAGGGTAGAAGGTTGTAGCGGTGCGATGTGAGTAGCTTACCCTCTTTTTTTTACCCCTGCTGAATATTACTTCCTATCTTTGCCGTCGTTTACGCGCAAAAATGATAATTAAGCTCTATCCCGAAAATCCAAATCCCGATCACATCCGCAGGGTAACCTGGGTGCTTGAGGAGGGGGGCATTGTCATTTATCCTACTGACACCATCTATGCCATGGGCTGCGATATCAAATCCAATAAGGCTATAGAAAAGATTGCACGGTTCAAGGGACTGAATCCCGGCAATCCTGATATGTCAATGATCTTTTCCTCCATGAGTCAGCTTTCGGAATATACTGTCATTCACGATAATAATCTGTTCAAACTGCTGAAGCGCAACCTGCCGGGACCGTTTACTTTTATTGTACATGCAAACAACCAGATACCTGCCCTGTTCAAGCACAGGAAGAAAACGCTTGGTATCCGTATCCCTGACAATAATATAACACTTGAAATCGTGCGTGACCTGGGAAGACCCCTCATGACCACGTCAATACATGACAATGATGAGGTCACGGAATATATCACTGACCCTGAGCTCATTCATGAGAAATACTATGATTTTGCGGATCTTGTCATTGACGGAGGGATAGGGGGCGACGAGCCTTCAACCGTTGTAGACTGCACCGGCCATGATCCCATTATTCTCAGGCAGGGGAAGGGAGTTCTGGAATTGTAGATTTGCGATGCTCGATTTTCGAATGGGGGATTTTTAAATCGCAAATCGCAAATCGCAAATCGCAAATCGCAAATCGCAAATAATTCAGACCCTCAGACCCTCAGACCTCATTTCCTGTCGCCTGAAAAGAACCTGTTCAGTTTGTCAAATGCCGAGGGAAGGGCGAACACCACAACCTTATCGCGGAACTGGATATGAGTGTCACCGGTGGCAATGAATGGCTTGTCATCACGTATGCCTCCGCCGACGATAGCATCCTTGGGAAAGTCTACCAGCCTCAACGGCCCTTCAGTGATACGAGCACCCTCGGGCACAAAAAACTCTATCACCTCAGCATCGGTACCGGTCATCATCTTAACCTGGGTGACATTGGGGTTCATCGTGTGACGAAAGATTCGGCTGGCCGTTGCGATCTTCTTGTTGATGATGGTATCTATCCCGGAGTTTTCGGCCAGGTTGATATATTCCATGTTCTCTACTTCGGCGATGGTCTTCATCACACCTATCTTCTTTGCCAGCAGGCACGAAAGAATGTTGGTCTCCGAGTTTCCGGTGACAGCCACAAAAGCATCCATATGCGTGAGGCCTTCCTCAGCCAGCAGGTCGCCGTTCCTTCCGTCACCATTTATTATAAGTGTCTCCTCAAGAGTCTCAGCAAGCATCTGGCATTTATCATGATCATTGTCTATCAGCTTCACCTGGCAGTCGTGCTGCAGGTTAAGCGCCACATGCCTGCCTATCCGACTCCCGCCCAGTATCATTATGCTGCGTGCCTCGACATTACGTTTCCCTGAAAATTTCATCATATCGTTGATACCGTCGCGGGTAGAGACAACATATGCCAGGTCACCCTCTTTGAACTCCTCCTTGCCGCGCGGTATGATGGTACGGTCATTCCTCTTGATGGCTACCGCCCGGTATTGTATTGACCCGAGTGTTGTCGCCACCTCTTCGAGGCTGCGGTTGAGAACAGGCGCTCCCTTTTCCAGTTTCTGCACATAAAGGGCGAGTTTCCCTCCCGCAAAATCCATGAACTCCGTGGTACCGGTTGTCTTCAGGAGGCTGATCACTTCCTTGGCGGCGATGAGCTCCGGATAGATCAGGTGGTCTATACCCATATCCTTGAAGAACTCCCTGTTGTCACGCTCAAGGTATTCCATATTGTCAATACGGGCTATCACCTTCCTGGCACCAAGTTTCTTTGCCAGGATGGCAGCAGTGATATTGGTGTCTTCATAGTGGGCAACGGCAATGAAAAGGTCGGTGTTCTTCTTCAGCGCTTCCCTGAGCAGATCAAGCGAGGTAGCGGATCCTTCATAAGTAAGTACATCGATTGAAGCGTCGATGGGCTTCAGCCTTTCCCCCTCGGTATCGATGAGTATGATCTCATGTTCACTCTGCGAGAGCATCTTTGCGAGGTGTGTTCCCACTTCACCCGCACCAGCGATTACTATTCTCATTTGCGCGTTGGTAAAATCACGGCAAAGTTATACAAAAGAACATTCACCGGGATTGTACGGTCTTAATCTTTAATCCCCGCGTTGCTGCATGCTTTTTTACTTCGGCAGGAACAAGTCCGCCGGCAGGGGCCACCATCAGCACCCGTCCATCCTGAAATGCACGAAGCTCTTTGCCCTTGATATTGTAGACAATCAGTCTCTCCTGCCTGCTCTCTTTCAGGTTTTTCAGCGTACCGCATAAAAGGAAGAGCGAGGCAGCTACCAGGAAGGGTTTCAGCGTAATCTTCCATATTCGCAGAAGGGATGCCAGAAGAAGTGCAATAGCGATTGTCAGAAGGACTGCTCCGGCGGTCGTCAGCCCTATGTTTTCAATCACGCCGTGATCGAAGGAGCTAATCATTCCTGTAAAACCAAGTGTAAAGCCGGAGAGCTTACCCAGCAGCATGGCGAAAAAGGATGCCAGGGGGGTCACGCCGGAGAACAGGATGAGGAGAAAAGCAAGAGCCAGAACGGCAAAAGAGACGGGGATAACGACAATATTTGTGACAAGAAAGAACAGCGGAAAAATGTTGAACAGCCTCACGGCAAGAGCCAGCGTGCCTGCCTGGGCCACCAGCGAGACCGCTGTCATCTGCCAGAAATAATCGCTGACCTTGTTTCTGAACCTGAGAGTCCTGTAGAGAGGGTAATAGAACATGATAATGAAGGCCACGGCGAGATAGGAGAGCTGAAATCCTGCTTCAAAGATCACGGCAGGCCTGGCAGCAGTGAGGATAAAAGCGGAGGCAAGCAGGCTGTTCATGCCCGGGGCAGGGCGGTGAATGAGTGTGCCTGCCTGCAGAAAGGTAAACATTATGGTAGCCCGCAGTACCGACGGTGACATGCCGGTAATAAAGGCAAAGCCCCACAATGCAGTGATAATGATGATGGCTTTCATGATCTTCAGTTTACCGCGCAGAAAAAAAAGCATGAATGAGAGTCCCAGGCTGATCATGCCCACGTGAAGGCCGGAAACAGCCATTATATGCATGGCCCCTGAGCGCGAGAATGTTGTAAGTTGCTCTTTGTCAATAAGGTCCTTGTCGCCAATAGTAAATGCCGTCACCAGCCCCAGCTCCTCACCCTCCAGTCCTGCCTTTTCGAAAGCCCTGATCATACTGTGTGCCACAACAAGCGACCTCTCCCTAAGGGTGAGACGGCCTGCCGGTTGATAATCAATGATGTCTCCTGCCCTGAAGAAGCCCAGGTATCTGACCCCCTGCCCCTCGAGATAGCGGAGGTAATTGAACTCGCACGGATTGCCGTTATTCTCTGCAGGCTTAGGGGTTATGCGTACCGTAAGCATATCGCCGGGCTGCCATCGGGAAGGAATGGTGTCGGACATGAACCAGAGCAGGAGGGAACCACGGGGAGTATACTGCTGACCGTCCACGGTTGTATTGATGATCTTTGCCCTGAATGAGCAGCTGGCATTCTTTTTCTCAGGATACCCCGAGATTCTCACCGTGAATACCTGCCGTCTCTCACTAAGGGTGCTGAGACGTTCTTTGACGGTGACATGCATAAGGTAACCGGATGACAGGAAGAAGATTACAATGGCTGTGCCGAAAAGAGCGTCAGGGTGATATTTTTTCCTGATCAACCTCAGGGTAATAACAAGCGCAGCAGTAACTGTCAAGGCCCAGGCGGCGGTCACAGCGGACGGCTCAGCCTCTGCCAGGATCACACCTGCACAGAACGGTGCAAAGATTCTCAGGAACGGTATTTCCCTGAAATGCACGGGTCACAGCATTAGACAAACTAAAGATAGTAAAATTAATGAAGGAAGTCAACAGCCGTAGTCACCTGCCGGGAGGCAGAACTGTCCGGTAATCAGCTTCGAACTTGCCCTTGCTGATGTCATTAAGCTTTCCTTTGATGAGCTTGCGCCGCAGGGGACTGAGCCTGTCAGGAAACAGCACCCCGTCAAGATGATCATATTCATGAAGCACGACCCGGGCTTTGTATCCCTCGTAAACTTCATCGTGAAAGTTCCACTCCGTATCATAATACTGTATGCGTATCTCAGACTCGCGGAGGACCTCCTCATGTAACCCGGGGAGGCTGAGGCATCCCTCGTTCATAGGCACTTTTTCGCCCTTGCGCTCCACCACCTGCGGGTTGATGAATGCTTTGCGGAAGTCCTTCATCTCAGGGTGGTCCTTTGAAAGCGGCTCGCCGTCGATGACAAATAACCTGAGCGACTTACCTACCTGGGGAGCAGCAAGGCCCAGTCCGTCAGAGTTGTACATTGTCTCGAACATGTCGGCA
This sequence comes from uncultured Bacteroidales bacterium, assembly GCA_963719235.1. GTDB lineage: Bacteria > Bacteroidota > Bacteroidia > Bacteroidales > VadinHA17 > SR-FBR-E99. The sequence continues at coordinate 209,413 of CAVRBS010000022.1, read as the reverse complement.
ATGAAAGTGTCCAGACCGGTATAATCCCGGTCTATATCTTCCGCAATCCTTCGCAGGACCGGATGTCCGTATACATAAATGGGGTAGGTCATTATACTCTTTTATTCTTTTTTTCTCAATTCTTCCCTGCTCAGCCACGACTGGAGAATGATGGAAGCGCTGATACGATCTATCATCGCCTTGTCTCTTCTGCCGCTCTTCTTCACGCCGCCGTCTATCATCGTTCTCATCGCCATCTGTGATGTGAACCGCTCATCAGCACGATGCAGGGCCATTCCCGGGAACAGCTTCATGAAACGTGCAATGAACGGATCTATATACTTTACGCTTTCACTGGGCAAATTGTTCACGGTGACAGGATATCCTACCACTACTTCGGTAACATTTTCGCGGGGGATATAATCTTTCAGGAATGTCTCCAGCTGTCCGGTGGGCACTGTTATCAGGGGTGAGGCAATGATCCTTTGCGGATCTGTAACTGCCAGTCCGCAACGTTTTCTGCCATAGTCTATCGCCAGTACCCTGCTCAATTTTTCCCGCTCAGTTATTCTGAGAGCGGGCGCAAATTTACCTATTTTGGCAGATAAAAAAAAGAGAGCCGGTCAGCCCGGCTCCCTTCTTATTTTCAAAATAGTTTTATTCTTCTTTGGCTTCCACTGGTTTGACCTCGGAGGCAAACTGCATTTCAGAGAACCTCTTGTAGTTATTGTATCTCCACTTTGCGTTTTCCTCAGCCTTTTTAAAGAGCACATCAGCTTCGCCGGGGAAGTCTTTTATCAACGAAGTATAACGCACTTCTGACTTCAGGAAGTCCTGGAACTTGCTCCAGTCAGGCTCCTTGGAATCAAGCTGGAAGGGATTCTTGCCTGCTTCCTCGAGACGCGGGTCATACCTGAAGAGGTGCCAGTATCCTGCTGTCACGGCATCGCCTGCCTGTGCCTGTGTCTTGCCCATACCGTCACGCAGGCCGTGGTTGATACAGGGCGAATAGGCAATTATAAGTGATGGTCCCGGGTACTCCTCGGCTTCACGTATAGTCTTGAAAAACTGACTCTGGCTTGAACCCATGGCCACCTGTGCCACATAGACATAACCGTATGTCATGGCCATCTGACCAAGGTCTTTCTTGCGAATTTTCTTGCCTGAGGCTGCGAATTTGGCCACAGCGCCTGCAGGCGTCGATTTTGATGCCTGGCCGCCGGTGTTGGAATAGACCTCGGTATCAAGCACAAGAACATTTATATTATCACCTGAAGCAAGCACATGATCAAGTCCGCCGTAACCTATGTCATAAGCCCATCCGTCACCGCCGAAGACCCAGTAGGATTTCTTGACCAGGTACTGTTTGATGTCAAGGATCTCCCTGCATACAGGAGCCTTGTCTTTCTCACAGGCGGCAATCACTTTTTCGGAGACAGCCCTGCTGGTCTTTGCATTGTCTTTCTCTGTCAGCCATTCATTAAAAGCTGCTGCGGTCTCCGGTGCGAGGCCGTTGGTGAGGTTTTCCTTCATGAGACGTTCAATCCGCTCCCTGATCCTGGTTGAGCCCAGCGCCAGTCCGAACCCGTACTCGGCATTGTCTTCGAAGAGCGAGTTGGCCCATGCCGGGCCGTTGCCGTTCTTATTAACGGTATAAGGCATTGACGGAGCCGATCCGCCGTAGATGGAAGAACATCCTGTAGCATTTGATATAATCATCCGGTCGCCGAAGAGCTGTGTGATCGCCTTGATGTAGGGTGTCTCGCCGCATCCTGCGCATGCACCGGAGAATTCGAACAACGGCTGTGCAAACTGTGAGTTCTTGACGTTGGTATACTTGTCAACCACATTTTCCTTGTAACCCACCTTCTCATGCATGTAGGTCCAGATGTCTGCCTGACCCAGTTGTGTCTCAAACGGTTTCATTATGAGAGACTTCTCTTTTGAGGGACAGGTGTCGGCGCAGTTACCGCAACCGGTGCAGTCGTAAACGCTGACCTGAATCCTGAATTTGTGGCTCTTGGTATTACCAATACCCTGTTTGGCTGTTGTTCCCGCAGGGGCAGCTGCCAGCTCCTCATCAGTAAGGAGGAAAGGACGGATGGCAGCATGAGGACATACGAAAGCACACTGGTTACACTGGATACATTTATCGATCTGCCACTCAGGGATGTTAACGGCTATACCGCGTTTCTCATAAGCTGCTGTTCCTGCAGGGAATGTACCATCTTCACGGCCTTTGAAAGCGCTTACAGGAAGATCGTCACCACGCATCCCGTTGATTACGTCCGCAACTTCGCGGATGAACTCAGGCCTCTTCGGGTCAATCTTTTCAGCTTCCACTTTTATGGAAGCCCATTCAGCCGGGATCTCAACTTTAGTTACGTTGCCGCCAAGGTCGATGGCATCATTGTTCATTTTTACCACGTTCTCACCTTTCCTGCCATATGCTTTGATGACAGCATGCTTCATCTCGTCAACGGCAAGTTTGTAGGGGATTACTTCAGCCACCTTGAAGAAGGCACTCTGCATGATTGTATTTGTCCTTGAACCCAATCCCAGTTCCTCGGCGATGTTTGTGGCATTGATGATATAAAATTCAATCTTGTTCTCTGCCATGTACTTCTTCATGTGGTCAGGCAGTTTATTCTTCGTTTCTTCTGCATCCCATATTGAGTTCAGCAGGAAAGTGCCACCCTTCTTGAGGCCCCTGAGCATGTCATACTTTTCAAGGTATGCCGGTACGTGGCATGCCACAAAATCTGGCGTGTTGACAAGGTATGGCGAGCGTATGGGTTTGTCACCGAAACGGAGGTGTGATGTTGTCACCCCTCCTGATTTCTTGGAGTCATAAGCGAAATATGCCTGGCAGTATTTGTCAGTTGTCTCGCCGATGATCTTTATCGAGTTCTTGTTTGCACCGACGGTACCATCGGAGCCGAGACCGTAAAACTTGGCTGAATAGGTTCCCTTATCGCTTACGTTTACCTCGGGCAGAAGCGGCAGTGATTTGAAAGTGACATCATCTACTATGCCGACGGTAAACTGGTTCATGGGTTTATCTTTCTCCATGTTTTCGAAGACAGATATCATCTGTGCCGGGGTTGTGTCTTTTGAACTGAGACCGTAACGTCCGCCGATAATGAGAGGATGTTTATCGAGGTCATAGAATACCTCTTTCACATCAAGATAGAGAGGTTCTCCGTTTGCACCCGGTTCTTTTGTGCGGTCAAGTACTGTGATGCGTTTGACATTCTTCGGCAGTACATCCAACAGGTACTTTGTCGAGAAGGGCCTGTAGAGATGAACTGAGATAAGTCCCAGCTTCTCACCCTTGGTTGCAGCAAGATAGTCGATGGTCTCCTGGATTGTCTCTGTTACAGAGCCCATGGCGATGATGATGTTCTCAGCATCGGGAGCACCGTAATAGGTGAACGGCTTATATGTACGTCCCGTGAGGGCTGATATTTTTTCCATATACTCATTGACGGTATCGTCAAGATGAGTGTAGAATGGATTTGAAGCTTCCTTTGCCTGGAAGAAGATGTCAGGGTTCTGTGCCGATCCCCGCGTTACAGGATGCTCAGGATTAAGAGACCTGTCACGGAATGCTTTCAGAGCATCCAGATCGACAAGTTTCTTCATGTCTTCGATATTCAGTTCTTCTATCTTCTGGACCTCATGTGAAGAGCGGAAGCCGTCAAAGAAATGGAGGAAGGGCACCCTGGATTTTATGGCTGCCAGGTGGGCTACACCTGCAAGGTCCATTATCTCCTGGACGCTGCCGCTTGCCAGCAATGCAAATCCTGTCTGGCGCGTGGCATAAATGTCACCATGGTCACCAAAGATTGAAAGCGCATGTGCCGCAACCGTGCGGGCACTGACATGGAATACACCCGGGAGAAGCTCTCCGGCTATCTTGTACATGTTGGGGATCATCAGAAGAAGTCCCTGAGATGCCGTGTAGGTTGTTGTCAGAGCACCGGACTGCAGAGCGCCATGCACTGCACCGGCTGCACCTGCCTCACTCTGCATCTCAACCACCTTTACCTCTTCGCCGAACATGTTCTTTAGTCCGTGTGCTGCCCACTCATCGACATACTCTGCCATAGTGGATGAAGGAGTGATGGGATAAATACAGGCTACTTCACTGAACATATAAGCTATATGCGAAGCTGCCTGGTTACCGTCACATGTAATGAATTTCTTTGTTGCCATATCTTATTTTGAAAGTTTTATTGTAAATTAATCTGAAAAAAATAAACTGCAAATTTACCAAATTTTTCTGAGATTTTACTCGCTGTTCATCGAAACAAGAAACTCTTCGTTTGATCTTGTCTGTGTTATCCTGTCGCGCAGGAATTCCATGGCCTCCACCGAGTTCATGTCAGTGAGATAATTACGCAACACCCATACCTTGCTGAGGAATGTTTTATCGAGAAGAAGATCTTCACGCCTGGTGCTTGATGCCGGGATGTCAATGGATGGGAAAATCCTTCTGTTTGAAAGCTTGCGGTCAAGCTGCAATTCCATGTTGCCTGTTCCCTTGAATTCTTCAAAGATGACATCATCCATCTTGGAACCTGTATCAGTGAGAGCGGTGGCGATAATGGTAAGTGAACCGCCATTTTCTATGTTACGGGCTGCCCCGAAGAACCTCTTTGGCTTATGCAGGGCGTTGGAGTCAACGCCGCCGGAAAGCACCTTACCCGATGCCGGCGCGATAGTGTTAAAGGCTCTTGCCAGCCTGGTAATAGAGTCCAGCAGGATGACCACGTCATGCCCGCACTCTACAAGCCTCTTGGCTTTTTCCTGGACTATGGTGGCGATGCGCACGTGCCTCTCGGCAGGCTCGTCGAAGGTTGAGGCGATGACCTCAGCATTGACATTGCGTGCCATTTCGGTTACTTCCTCGGGACGTTCATCGATAAGAAGAATCATCAGGTAGACTTCCGGATGGTATTTTGCAATTGCGTTGGCAATATCCTGGAGCAGGATCGTCTTACCTGTCTTTGGCTGCGCAACGATGAGACCGCGCTGGCCTTTTCCTATCGGACAGAACATATCAACGATACGCACTGAGAGATTACCCTCTCCCGGTTTGCATAACGTGAATTTCTCGTTCGGGAAAAGAGGAGTGAGGTAGTCAAACGGAACGCGGTCACGGATATAATCCGGCGTACGGCCATTTATCTCCTCTACCTTTATCAGCGGGAAATACTTCTCTCCTTCACGCGGCGGACGGATAGTACCTCTGATGGTATCTCCGGTCTTAAGCCCGAAGAGTTTGATCTGTGACTGTGACACGTATATGTCATCAGGCGAGCTCAGGTAATTGTAATCGGGTGAACGAAGAAATCCATACCCGTCAGGCATTATCTCAAGCACCCCCGTATTTGCTACTATCCCCTCAAAGTCGTAGATTCTTTCCTTTTTCTCTTCCCTGACAGGTTCTGCAACCTCGGGTTGGACATTGGGCACTTCCTGTGCCGGAGGAGGAAGGATTACTGTATTGTCTGTCGTTGATTCCGTCTCTGCCATAATATGATTTTCATTCTCGGGTTCACTGTATCTCAGAAGGTCACGGTCATTGCCATTATCATTCTCTGAGGCAAACAGCAATTTATCGGGCTGCAGAGTATCCTTTTCAGGTTGCGGCTGATTATATTGCTGCAGCTGCTGTTGGCGGTCGTTTTCCTGTCTTGGCTGCCCCTGCTGTTGGCGGTCGTTTTCCTGTCTTGGCTGCCCCTGCTGCTGGCGGTCGTTTTCCTGTCTTGGCTGCCCCTGCTGCTGGCGGTCGTTTTCCTGTCTTGGCTGCCCTTGCTGTCCTTGCTGCTCCCTGTAGGTCCTGGGACGTTTATTGCGGTTCTGTTGCCAGGACTGCTGCCTGGGAGGCCTCTGTTGCTGACTCTGTTGCTGACTCTGTTGCTGACTCTGCTGCTGGCCCTGCTGTTGGCCTTGCGGTTGAGCCTGGGGCATCACCTGGGGCATCACCTGAGGCAGCACATTTGGCTGCTGAACCGGCTGCTGCTGTCCCTGGTGCATAGGCTGCTGCGGCCTCTTTTGCTGTTGCTGCTGAGGATTTTGCGTCTTTTGCTGAGGGTTTTGGTTCTTTTGCTGAGGATTTGGCATCTTATGCTGAGGCCTCGGTCCCCTTGGCTGTTGCTGCTTCTGCCTCTCGGGCCGGCGCTCAGTATCCGGGGGATCTTTAAAAGGTTGCTGTCTGTCAGACTGCTGGCTTTCAGGTTTGACTGTTTTGCGGGCTTCAGCAGCGTCTATAGCCTGCTGGTCAAGGATCTTATAGATAAGATCCTGCTTTTTGAGGAGTTCTATCCTCTTAATTTTGAGCTGCTTCGCTATTTCCCTCAATTCGGGAACAAGCATTTCGCTCAGTTCAAGAATATCATGCATATTTTAAGAATGTGTAGAAAATAAATAAGATTGATTTCTGGTGAAGAGGGGAATGATAATAATCCCCCCTGATTGAGTAACCGACTTAGTTCGGAAATCCGGTACAATTTTAAGCATAAAATCATTAATACACAAAAAACCTTGCTAAAATTGACTGCACAGAGCTAAAAAACTCCTCCGGCCGGCAGCATAAGATATATTTTCATTCAAAGAGCTAAAAAACTTGCACATCTATTGTTTTTCTGAGAAATTTTCTTTATGATTGTAAGCTTTTTTTCAAAAATGTGAAGTGAGTGCAATGTAATTTTTAGTAAATGCGTCAGTTAAAAATAACAAAGCAGGTCACGAACCGTGACACTCCTTCACTCGACAAGTACTTGCAGGAGATAGGTAAGGTCGAGCTGATCTCCCCTGATGAGGAGGTAAGCCTGGCGCGGCGGATACGTTCCGGTGATCATGATGCACTGGCGCGGCTGGTAAAAGCGAACCTGCGGTTTGTTGTTTCCGTCGCAAAGCAATATCAGAATCAGGGCATGACCCTTCCTGATCTTATCAATGAAGGTAATCTCGGGCTCATCAAGGCTGCCCAGCGTTTTGACGAGACCCGCGGCTTCAAGTTCATCTCCTATGCGGTGTGGTGGATCAGGCAGGCTATACTTCAGTCGCTGGCTGAGCAAGCCAGGATTGTCAGGTTGCCGGTGAACAAGATAGGATCGATCAACAGAATCAACAGGGCATATTCGAAGCTTGAGCAGGAATATGAGCGTGAGCCCTCCGCGCAGGAGATTGCCAATCTGCTTGAGATAGCACCTGAGGATGTCAAGGAGGCAATGCGCACCAACGGACGTACACTGAGCATGGATGCCCCGATAAGCTCGGAGGAGGACAACAACATGTACGACGTGATGCTCAATGAGGAGACGCCCAGTCCTGACCGCAACCTTATCAATGAATCACTTTCATACGAGATAGAAAAGGCACTCAGTACCCTCTCACCGCGGGAGACCAGGGTGCTTAAACTTTATTTCGGCATCGGTATGAAACACCCTTTTACGCTTGAGGAGATAGGAGAAGAGCTTAGCCTCACCCGCGAGCGTGTCCGGCAGATCAAGGAGAAAGCCATTAAAAGAATACAGTTCACCACGCGGTGCCGTATACTCAAGTCTTACCTGGGGTAAAAACTTAACTGATTTACTATATGAGCCATCTGGTAGCGCCTTCACTTCTCGCCGCTGACTTTGCAAACCTGGCTGGCGAGGTGGAGATGGTAAATGACAGTGTGGCCGACTGGCTTCATCTGGATATTATGGATGGAGTGTTCGTGCCAAATATTTCATTCGGTTTTCCCGTGGTGGAGGCTGTCCGCGACCTCACTTCCAAACCGCTCGATGTTCATCTTATGATCATCGATCCGGACAAATTCCTTGAACGCTTCAGGGATGCCGGGGCCTCAACACTGACAGTACATTACGAGGTTTGCCATAACCTTCACCGTACCGTGACTGAGATACGCAGACTGGGAATGAAGGCTGGTGTTACCCTCAACCCTCACTCGCCGGTGATGCTCCTGAAGGATATACTGCCTTACATTGATATGGTTCTCCTGATGACCGTGAACCCGGGATACGGTGGACAGACATTTATCCCTGGCAGCATAAACAAGATAGGTGAGCTGAGAAGCATGATCGATGAAGGTGGTTACGACGTCCTGATTGAGGTTGACGGGGGCGTCGACCTGCAGAATGCACCGGTGCTTGTACATGCAGGCGTCGATGTACTGGTCGCGGGCAACACCGTATTCAGCTCATCAGATCCGGCAGAGGTGATCAGGAGGCTCAGAGAGCCTGTTTAGTGATTTCTTCAGCTGTTCAGCTGACTGTCTATCCATGCCTTGATCATCTCGCTGTTGCCGGCATCAAACCATTTTATTTCCTTGTCCCTGTTCCACCATGTAATCTGTCTGCGGGTATAGCGCCGGGTGTTCCTCTTTATAAGCGCAATTGCCTGGTCCCTGGTGATCTCGCCGTCGAGGTACATGAACATTTCGCGGTACCCGACAGTATTCAGTGCATTCAGTCCCCTGTGCATCTTCAGTGATGCAACCTCATCCTCAAGCCCTGCTTCAATCATCCTGTCCACCCGCTCGTCAATCCTGCCGAAAAGCTCAGGACGCTCCCGTGTCAGCCCGGCTTTCAATATTCTGAAGTCGCGCTCTTTCTGGAGCGAGGTAAGAAATGATGAGTATGGCTTGCCGGTGCTTTCGCTGATTTCCAGAGCCCGCATCACCCTGCGGGGGTTATGCAGATCGACCCTGGCATAATGGTCGGGGTCAAGCAGTTTAAGTGCAAGCCGCAGCCCCCCAATACCTTCCCTGTGATACATGTCAATAAACTTCTGCCGCACTGCCGGATCAGTGTCAGGTATGTCATCCAAACCCCGGCATACAGCATCCATGTAGAGCATTGAACCGCCGGTCATTATCGCAACAGGGCAATTTCTGAAGAGAGAGGGAAGCAGATTAAGAACATCATGTTCAAAAAGACTGATGCTGTAGTAGTCTCTTACTGAGAGGAAACCGATGAAGTGGTGCTTCACCAGGGCCAGCTGCTCTTCATCCGGTGCAGCGGTACCTATCCGCATCTCACGGTAGAACTGCCTGGAGTCACACGATATGATCTCACATCCAAGACGGAGGGCAAGCTCAATGGCAATAGCTGTCTTTCCCACACCTGTCGGGCCGGGAAGAACAATCAATGTATTTTTCATGTGTTTAAGTACCAGAGGAGGCTATTCTTTCTCCTCGTCGGTCTCGGCACTGTCAAATTCCGAGAGCCCTTCCTCATCTTCAGAATCAAAGAAGATTTCATCGTCAATAACCTCCTCATCAATTTCGTCGTCTTCATCGTCGGTAACGACCAGGTTATTATACTTCTTGCGCGCTACGCCCCCGAAGGAGACCTGTTTGGGGGGAAGACCCTTTGAATTGGTGCAGATGGGATATTCCATGTTGTCATCTTCCTTCGCCTCACCTACATACTCAACAAATAGCGCTCGGTCATTGAAAAAGTCGAAGACATATAGCAATTTCTGGTTCTTACGGAAGATAACCTCTTCAAGTACGGCATTTTCCATTGTTGAAGAACCGGCGCCCATGTCAAACAGGGTGAACTCTTCTTCTTTCTCCCATGTCTCAGTAGCCATGTAAAAAGAAGCAATCTGCGACTTGTCGAACTCAAGTTCTTCCTGTATGGTATTGTGAAAATCAAGCAGAGTATGGCTGTCGAGAAACTCAAACTCTCTCACAAACGTTTCATCTTCATCAGTTAATACCACGAACCTGTAAACCATGCGACTGTCTTTTACAACCTGTGCAATTTAATATTTTTTAATATACGTTCACCTGATAGGATTTATTTTTAGCAAGAAGGAAATAATGTCAATATTATCTGCATAATCCCATAATTCGGGCTGTTGCGAATTGCCGAAAGGAATGTGCCCGTGACCTGCCACACACTGCAGCCGGCTTTTAAGTCGTTCTGCCTCCCTTTGCGGCACCTCAGGGCTGTCATAAAACTCATAGTTGACCACCGCCATCGGAGGCGTCAGTGATGTGTCATGCCTGAGGATAACAAACCCGGCGTCGGTAAAGGGCTCCCGGTTGACTATCATGACCGCCTTGTTATGGTCATAATTGACGGCATACTTGTAGTGTCCCCGCAGTGTTTCATAGCGTTTCCAGAATTCCGGCAGCAGCGTTACATCGTAACCTGCCGGGATATACAGCTTTGAAACATTGCGGCATCCCAACCCGAAGTACAGGAAAATGTCATCTCCCAGAAGCGTAAGCTCATCAGGGGTCTCATTACCGTCAAGGATGGCGATGCTGTTGCGGTTACGGCGGATGACTGACTGAATGTTCCTGAAATAATATTCGAAATACCTGGATGTATTATCGCTCCCGGTGGCTATGACGACGTCAAAGCCGGACAGTTTATCTGTCGTGAGCTGTATATAATCTTCAAAAGCAGGCTCCATCGATATCAGTGTTTCAACCGCTGCCCGGATCAGCGGTTCATCTTTTGTGCTCAGCTTTGCCTGCAGACGGTTGCCGGTGATAAGCACGCAGAGAAGATCATGGAACCCTGCAAGGGGTATGTTACCGGCCATCACCACACCGGCGGTGAACGGCTCACGGTCATCGTCAAGGTCAGGATAACGCGAGAGCCACATGTCAATTTTTTCAGCAGTGAGGACGTTACCTGCTGCGGCCAGTGCACACCTTACATTACCGGGTGTGAACCACGGGTTGGAGAAATGAGCGGTATCTGCGATACCGGCGAACAGTCCTGCATGGCCTCCGGTTGCACCTGCAGCACCGTCGCGCATTTCCTGTCCAAGGGCTGCAAATGCGCCGATCCTTTGCTCTTTTGAAATTATCTGATATTTCACGCCGGCAAAGGTACAAAAATGAAAAGGCGAAAAAAAAGAGGCCCCGCGGAGCCTCCTTACTTATAAATCCGGATATCAGTTCAGCGCGAAATTGATCGGCAGGTGATAATAAACCTTAACCGGAACTCCACCCTGCATCCCGGCGCTCCATTGCGGACATTTCCTGATCACCTCAATTGCAGCCTCGTCAAGCAACGGGTTCACGCCACGGACAACGACAGGATTCTTTACATTCCCTGCTTCGTCTACAATGAATTTGATGATAACCTTACCCTGTATACCATCCTTTTTGGCCTTCTCCGGATAAACAATGTTTTCACCCACCCATTTCATAAGGGCAGCTCCTGTGGTGTCATTACCGAATACAGGCATGATCTCAACCGCGGTAAACACATCATCAGGAACATCTGCAGAGACTGCGTCACCTCCCACTGCTTCCTTTTCTTCCATTAACGGCGGTGCAGCGTCTTTCTTTGTGCTGCTGCCATCTTTGCATGAAAATAGGAACATCAGTATTAATGCAAGAGGTAGTACCAAGATCAATTTAAGGGAAGCGTAGTTCCCGGTTCTTTTCTTTGTCATCATAATTATACGGTTTTTAAGAAGTGAATTTTTTGAAAATGTATTTGAGAGAACCGGAGTATGCACTCCAAGTGTGTAACTGACAAGAAGTTGCTGATAGGAGAGAGTGTCCTCGCCGTGAGTAAGGCATTCGTTGTCAGCCTCATATTCATGGACAGCCTGAAGAGAACGGCGCATCAGGTAAGCTGCTGGATTAAACCACTGCAGTACCTCAATGATGCCGGCAAGCAGAAGGTCGAAATGATGAAGCTGACGGATATGGGTCATTTCGTGTCTGATCATCCGTGCTGCGCGGTCGTCAGGGATTGATTGGCTGATAAACACGTACCCGAAGGCTGAAAAGCACACCGGTCTGTCATTATTGCAGTAGATGACCCTGCCCTTCCTGATGCCCGTGAGGAACATTTTCAGCAGGCCAAAATATCCCGGAATGATCAGTCCTGCTGAAATGATCAGACCGGCCATATAAAACAGGGGTAGCAATCCTTCAGCGCCAGAACCTCCCCGGGTGCCGCCGGCAGGGTCAACACGGATCTCAGGAAGCAGAACAGATGCTATGCTTCCGGCGGTAAGAAATCTGCCGGAGGCATTAACAGCAATGTCAATAAGGGGCACGGCTGCCGAAAACACCATGGAAGTTAGCAGGTATATCCTGTTACGCAGGTGGTTCGTGTCATTCTTCAGGGCTACGGTATAGAAGACCCACAGCACTGCCAGACAGATGCTGCCCTCAATTGCATAGATCAACAGCTGATTCATCATTTTCTTCTTTTTTCCTTCCCTTCATTTCTCACTACCTCCATGATCTCTTCCATCTCATTAAGGGTGATGGAATCTTCACGGGCAAAGAAACTCACCATCTTCTGGTACGAGTTTGAAAAGTAATCCTTCACAAAGCTGCTCAACCTGACTTTGCGGTAATCATCCTTTGATATGACGGGAAAGTACTGGTAAGTCCTCCCGTATGCACGATAATTTACGAATCCTTTATCCTGAAGGATCCTGATTATCGTGCTAACGGTTGAATATGCCGGCCTCGGTTCGTCAAATCTTTCGAGGATCTCCTTTATAAAACCCTTTTTAAGCCTCCACAGTATCTGCATAACCTCTTCTTCAGCCTTTGTCAGTTCCCTTATCTCCATAATGGGTATCTTTTAATAAGTACAAATATATAACTAAAAAATTAAATATACAACTAATTTCTTAAAAGTTATCAACAGAGGGGTATCATTTTGGCCCTGAGGCAAGCAGTAATTAAAAAAGCTGTATCTTAGTTCCTTAATTAGATGCCGGAGGAAGACGATTGAGCTGGATAACATTATTTCTTGAAAATGTCAGGGTCGCATTCAAGGCTATCAAGTCAAACAGGGTGAGGGCTGTCCTGACCATGTCAATCATTGCTTTCGGCATTATGGCTCTGGTAGGAATACTGACTGCCATCGACGGCTTAAAAAGCACTCTTACCCAGCAGTTTACGATGATGGGCGCCAACTCATTCCAGATTACTTCACGTTCAATGCACGTGCAGATGGGAAAGAAATCGTACCGGACCAAGAACCATTCACATATCACCTACCGCGAGGCCATGGAGTTCAAGGAGAAGTTCAGGGAGCCTGCATGGGTGTCGGTGGCATTCAACGCATCAGGATTGCTGGAGGTCAGGTACAGGGATAAAAAAACTAACCCGAATATTTCCATGATGGGCTCTGATGAAAATTATCTCACCATATCGGGGTATGAACTTGAATCCGGACGCAACTTCTCGCAGGACGACCTGGAAGGCAGCCGTCATGTGGTGATCATCGGGCAGGAACTTGTGAAGTTCCTCTTTCCCGGTGTTGACCCTCTTGGAAAAGAGATAAGCCTGCCGGGTCTCAAGCTGACCGTCATAGGCGTACTTAAGGCAAAAGGCAGCAGTTTTGGGGGAGAAGACAGGGTAACAGTAGTACCTATCAGCACAGCCAGGCAATACTACTCACGTCCCAATATAACCTATACCATTAATGTAATGCCTTTCAAGTCGGTAAATCTTGATATGCTCACAAGCGAAGCTGAGGGTATCTTCCGGATAGTCCGTAACCTGGACCCCAGGGATGAATCGGATTTCAACGTCCAGAAGAGTGACACCATCATTGAGATCCTGCTGGAGAACATCAGGTATGTCACCCTGGCAGCAACGATTATAGGGCTGATAACCCTTTTCGGTGCCGCGGTAGGGCTGATGAACATCATGCTGGTCTCTGTCACGGAGCGTACAAGGGAGATCGGGGTACGCAAAGCGCTGGGTGCAAGAAAATCGGTCATAAGACAGCAGTTCCTCTATGAATCAGTGATAATAGGCCAGATGGGCGGTTTGATGGGTATCATAACAGGAATAATAATAGGCAACCTGGTCTCGCTTGGCATGGGATCAAAATTCACTGTGCCCTGGGTGTGGGTCATCGGAGGCGTTGTAGCGTGCTTCATCGTGGGTATTGCTTCAGGTTATTTCCCCGCAGTGAAGGCTTCGGCAGTAGATCCCATAGAGGCACTGCGCTATGAATAAATGATTACTGTTATACTTTGATCTGAATAAAATAATTTGACATGAGTGTGGAAATAATTCAGACAGGGTCCAAGAACATCCCCCGGATCACTTACGATACCGAAGAGGATGTCCTGAACGTAACAGGCCGTTCAATAGCTGAAAGGCCTGAAGTTGTATATAATCCGCTTGAGGAATGGATAAAGGCGCACCTGAGCAGGTTCAACAAGCTAAGGATGGTCATTTTCCTGGAATATATCAACAGCGGGTCATCGAAAGCGCTGCGTGATGTTCTGAGGATGGTAAGCAGTTACCAGTCGCCGCATTACAAGATCAGGATCACATGGCTCTATGAGGAGGATGATGAGGCTATGCGCGAGCTGGGGGAACACTACCGCGACGCCGCCGGTGTCTCCATGGATGTACAGATGGTATTGTGAATTCAATTGAATATTATGTATATTAAACGATAGAGGCCGGTCTCAGACCGGCCTCTACGTTACAAATCCAAACGATTTCGGTGTTTTACAGCATTTTTCCCATCATCTCGATCAGGTCAACGCATCTGGCTGAGTAACCCCACTCATTGTCATACCATGCGAGTACCTTGATCATGGTGCCGTTAACCATGGTGCTCTGTGAATTGAACACTGATGAGGCAGGGTTATGAATCACGTCAACGGATACGATCTCGTCCTCAGTATATTCAAGAATGCCTTTCATCGGCCCTTCTGCGGCTTTCTTCATGGCGGCGTTGATCTCCTCCTTTGTGGCTGCCTTTTTCAGCACTGCCACCAGGTCAACGAGTGATCCAGTCGGGGTCGGGACCCTTACTGACAGGCCATCCAGTTTGCCTTTAAGTTCAGGAATAACCTTCCCGACAGCTTTTGCTGCTCCTGTAGTAGTAGGTATCTGTGACAGTGCGGCTGACCTGGCCCTGCGCAGATCTTTGTGCGGGAGGTCGAGTATCCTCTGGTCGTTGGTATATGAGTGTATGGTAGTCATGAAACCGATCTCAATGCCAAAGTTGTCATTCAGGACTTTTGCCACCGGAGCAAGGCAGTTGGTGGTACATGAAGCATTGGATATGCACTGGTGCTCAGGTTTGAGCATGTTGTCATTTACACCCACAACTATCATTGCATCAATGGTATCTTTTGCAGGAACAGTGAGTATCACTTTTTTTGCTCCGTTTTTCAGATGGTCACCATATCCGCCCTTGGGGCTCTCCTTTGATGTGAAAATGCCGGTTGACTCAATGACGATATCCGGTTTTTCCACCCAGGGAATGGCTGCAGGGTTCTTTTCTGCATGTACCCTGATCTTATCGCCGTTCACGATGATATTCTGATCATCATGTGTGACGCCGGGGAATTTACCCTGGGTCGAATCATATTTTAACAGGTGTGCAAGTGTTTTTGTGTCGGTAAGGTCATTGATACCTATGATCTCAATACCGGGCCTTTCGAATGCAAGTTTGAATACATTGCGGCCTATCCTTCCGAAACCGTTGATAGCTACTTTAATCTTTGCCATTGTTAATGCTTTAAATAGTTAGTGAAATGTATGGCAAAAGTAAAAAATAAAAAGGAGAGGCCAAAGAAAGGCGCAGATTATTCTTTCTGTTTCCGCCTGAAGATCATGTCTCCGATACTTTCAGGATTCAACGGGTCAAGGATCATCCCGATACGGTAGCCTACAAAAAAAGCCGGGAAGATCTGACTGTTGTATTCAGTGGCCATTATAGGGATGGTTTTATTATAAGCATGTACGGAAACGCCGACCTCGATGGTATGGGTAAGCCTGTCGTTCTTGCTGTACTCGAAGCTGAAACCGCCACGGGCATAAAGTCCGGGATAAAGTTTTATCTCATCGAATCCCTTGAAGAAAGAGGATTTACCCATGATATCAAGCGGCTGGTGAATGGTCAGGTCAAACTTCTGCTCTTCAATTGTATAGTAATCCTGCCCTACAAGAACAATGATATCATAGTATATAGGTTTGGCAAAAAGCAGTGTTGCCCCTCCGCCGGCGAACCAGCTAACGGATACGCCTCCGAGGTCATGTTTCCCGAAGATCTCCTGCTGCCATCCTGCTCCGAAGCCAATGGTCCATGTGGAATTGAGCTTTCCGAAGACGAAGGTGCCAGGGCTCTGGAAATAATAATTGGAGAGTTTTATCTCTTTAGGGTGCTTAAACCCTTCGACGCTTCCTTCAAAAAAATACCTGTTAGAGGGTTTTGTCTGACGCAGCTCGCGGTAAATCACTGACCATCCGTCAGTGTTGAACAGGGCGCCTACAGAGCGCTCATTACGCCAAAACATCCTGTCCTGAGGGTCCACCTCACCCTGTGCAAGGAGCGGCCCGCAAAACATAATGAATAATATAACGTGCCACAATCTCATATTCAGGATGCAGAAGATATGAAGACCGGCTGCCGGCGGATAAGGATCGTCAGCCTTCCTGTTCGGTGCTGTCAGTACTGTTGCTGCTGTAAGCCGGGCATGTTTCACGGTTGCATGAACTGAGCGCAAGGGCTGCCACAAAAGCAAGAATTACTATTAGACCAAGTTTTTTCATATTGCCTGCCATTAATTCGACACAAAAATAACTTTATTTTAATAACAAAATTTATGCCGTATTATTATTTTGACTATCAGTTATTTTTAAACCTTGAACGATAATAATTGTTATATGTTAAATTATTGTGAAATGAAATCTTCTTTAAATATCGCTGGAATTTTAATTATAGGACTGTTGTCAATGGAAAATAAAATAGCATCGCAGGATAAACCTGCATACAATGATCTGACGGCCGAAGAGTCGAAGATCATAATTAATAAATCGACTGAATATCCCTTCACGGGATTATATGAAAACTTCAAGGGGAAGGGCACGTATCTCTGCAAGCAGTGCGGTAACGCACTCTATCATTCGGATACGAAATTTGACGCCCATTGCGGATGGCCAAGTTTTGACGATGAGATTGACGGCGCGGTAAAACGTATCCGGGATGCTGACGGTAAAAGGACGGAGATCGTCTGTGCATCATGCGGCGGTCACCTGGGCCATGTATTTACCGGTGAAGGCTTTACGCCGAAAGACACGCGTCACTGCGTGAACTCGGTCTCACTTGATTTTGTCCCGGCGCACCTCGATGCCGGCAATTACGGCACTGCACTGTTCGCCGGAGGATGTTTCTGGGGTGTCGAATACTTCCTGCAGAAAGAACCCGGGGTGGTGGCCGTGGTATCAGGGTATACAGGAGGCAAGGTGAAAAATCCTTCTTACCGCGAAGTATGTACGGGTACCACAGGGCATGCAGAGACAGTGAAGATCACATATGACCTGAAGAAAACGTCGTATGAGAAGCTTCTCACACTCTTTCTGGAGATCCATGACCCAACTCAGGTGGACCGGCAGGGACCGGACATAGGAGACCAGTACCGCTCAGAGGTATTCTACAAGAATGAGGAGCAGAAAAAGGTGGCACAGAAACTCCTTGACACTCTGCGTGCCAAAGGACTAAAGGTGGCGACCCAGGTGACCCGAGCTACGGAGTTCTACCCGGCCGAGGAGTATCACCAGGATTATTATTTCCGCAACGGTAAGGTGCCGTACTGCCATGCATATACAAAACGATTTTAGGCAGCTGGCAGCCGGCAGTAGGCAGTCTTCAAATTGCAGACTGAGGACTGCCGGCTGAGGACTAAAACTTTCATGCTATCACAACCTTGGCACGCGCCCTGACGTCCACGGCGCCTTGATCTCATCAAGCTTTACGTTCAGTTCATCAACAGACTTGCCGGCCCTCTGTATCCTCTCAAGCAGAACGGGGAATTCCTTCTTCAGGATCTGGAACTGCTGGTCGGCAATACCCGAAATATCGCCGGAATTTCCGTAGAGTGATCTCGACATCGCCGAGAGACGGGCTGAGAGAGAGACAGGCGAAGGAGGTGTCTCTTCCGTGCTTGCACCAACGGATATTCCTCTCACAAGATAAATTATCTCACCTATCTCATCATTCAGGGCAGCAGCCTCTTTCATCAGCGTGGGAGAGGCTTCAGGGGTCTGATGTATCACCTGCATGATGGTGTTTATCTTGCCATCGAGTTCTGTCACATATGATATTGCTCCGTAAGCTGTCTTTGAAAATGCCGATACCTCTTTGATCCATTTCTCCCTGCCCGCAGGATCAGTGACGGGCATCGTCACTATATCAAGCGGCTTGCAGATAAAAGGTTCGGGACCAGCCAGCTCTTTTACCTCTCCCTTGGCATACATGGCCATCGAGACAAAATATTTACCCGGCATGACTGAAATGCCTCCGCCGCCCCATCTGCCGCGGCCGGTGCTTTCTGAAACGGGAGTGAACTTCTCGGCAGTGACAGGCTGGTAACCTGCATAGGTGAAGTTCCATGTCACCCTGTTTACTCCCTTCGAGGCTGATTTGTATATTTTGCGTATGATGTTTCCGTCCTCGTCCGTGATAGTAAAGATAAGGTAAGGTTTGAACTCTCTCTCTTCAAGGCTCAGCTCCCTGGGAGTAGGCTGCGGTATGAATTCGCCCTTCTCAAACAGCTTCTTCTCCTCATCTTTCCTGAGGTCCTTGTCTGTCTTCGGTACAGTATCCACATAATAGGTTATTGTAGCGCCCATCGGCGGGTTTTTGGCAATATAGTACATCGATCCCTGGTTGTCGAATTCATCATTCTCGATGAACATTTTAGCCTCCTTCACGGGGAAGATATAACCCGGTTTCCCAAGGATATCCTTTCTGTAGTTGCGCAGCGGCGTAAAATCGTCAAGCACATAAAATCCCCTTCCGAAGGTTGCCAGTACGAGGTCATTCTCGCGTTCCTGAATGGCTATGTCGCGGACAGCTATCGTAGGCAGCCCTTTATTGAACTCTGTCCAGGTAGCTCCGCCGTCAAACGAGACAAAAAAGCTGAATTCGGTTCCGAGAAAGAGCAGGCCGGGATTAACATGATCCTGTTCTATGGTATGAACCGGGCCGGTCTGCGGGAGGTTGGCACTTACAGAGACCCAGCTCTTGCCTTTATCCGTGCTCTTCAGAACATACGGTTTGAAATCGTCCCGCTTGTGGTTGTTGAAGGTGGCGTATACC
The DNA here is from genome assembly GCA_963719235.1 of uncultured Bacteroidales bacterium. Lineage (GTDB taxonomy): Bacteria > Bacteroidota > Bacteroidia > Bacteroidales > VadinHA17 > SR-FBR-E99. Next base: position 190,340 of record CAVRBS010000022.1, on the reverse strand, counting down.
ACGTCAGCATTGAATTTATCAGGCAGGATGTCACTGACATAGGTGTATTCAGGTACGCCGGGGAAGGTTTTTATCATTCTCCAGTTCGCACCCCCGTCATCCGAAACGGATATCACCCCGTCGTCACTGCCTGTATAAAGCAGATCTTTTTTCACCCTTGATTCTGCGAGCGAGACGATGGTGCCCCACAGCGATGTGGACCTGTCCTTTGCTACCGCATCGACAGGCCAGTATTTATCCATAACCTTGAAGTTATTCCTGTTCTCGTTCCTCGTCAGGTCAGGTGATATCTTCGTCCAGTGGCTACCCTGGTCGTCGCTGCGGAACAGGAAGTTGGCAGCCATGTAAATACGTTTGTTATCGGACGGGCTGATCAGAACGGGTGTGTCCCAGTTCCAGCGGTATGTCAGCTCTCCCTCGCCGGGATAGGGCTTGATGCTTATGTTCTGGCCGCTCCTGCGGTCAAAGCGTGAGGCATTGCCGTATTGAGATTCAGTATATACAATATTGGGGTCAGCGGGATCAATCGCTACCCAGAAACCATCGCCGCCCTGTGTGACGAACCAGTCGTCGTTGACCACACCGTTGCTGTTGCTGGCAGACGGGCCGCCCATGGAATTGTTATCCTGCGTTCCGCCGTAGATATAATAAAACGGATATGAGTTATCAACGGCAACCCTGTAGAACTGTGTGACAGGCAGGTTTGATTTGAAAATGAAATTCTTGCCTTCGTCATAGGTTTCGTATATGCCGCCGTCGCCTGCGATATAGAAGTGTTTTGTATTATCAGGGTCGATCCACATGGCGTGGTCATCAACGTGACGCCCCTCGTTGCCTATTGCTCTCCATGTCTTGCCGCCGTCATTTGTCACCTGTGAGACTGTCTCCATGCTGTATACGGTATTTGCATCCTTCGGATCGCAATATATCTTGTTGTAGTACTGGCCGCTCTCATGATGCGGGCTCATCTTCTCCCATGAGGCCCCTCTGTTGGTTGTTCTGAAGAAACCTCCGCTCTCACCCTGGGCTTCCATAATCAGGTAAAGGACGTCGCTGTTTACAGGTGAAATGGCGATGCCCATGCCGCCGATGTCTCCTTTCGGGAGGCCGTTCATGACCTTGTCAAATGACATACCGCCATTGGTTGATTTGTAGACTGCAAACTCCGGTCCTCCGCTGATCTTCTGTCCGACATGCCTGCGGCGCTGCTCTGAGGTAGCATAGATAACGTCCGGGTTACGCGGGTCAAGCACCACATTGTTGATCCCGGTATTCTCACTGATGTTCAGTATCTTTTCCCATGACTTGCCTCCGTTGATGGTTTTGTACAGTCCGCGGTCGCCTCCCGGACCCCATACAGAACCTTCGGCAGCAACATACACAACATCGCTGTTGCGTGGGTCTATCGCGATCTGGCCTATCTGTCTTGACTCTTTCAGCCCCATATTCTTCCAGCTGTCGCCAGCGTCATCAGAGCGGTAAACGCCGTCACCCCATCCGAGGGCACGCTGATGGTTATTCTCACCGGTGCCTGCCCAGATGACATTATGGTTGTTCGGATCAATGGTCAGGCACCCTATAGCATACGCACCATACTTGTCGAATACCGGCTGCCACGTGGTGCCATTGTTTGTGCTCTTCCATATATTTCCTGAAGCCACTCCGGCATAGATCTCCGAATGGTTGCATGGATTAACGGCCAGGTCAGCAATTCGTCCCGAGGCCCATGCCGGGCCTACTGACCTGAACGAGATGCCGCTGTACAGTGACGGAGAGACAGACGGCTTGATCTTGTTTTCAGATTCTTTTGCATCTTTCTTTGCTTCTTTGTTTGCTTCTTTCTTCTGTGCCCACAGGCTGACTGAACCTGCCAGTAAAAGAGCAAGTGCAATGGTAATAGTTCTTTTCATGATATGGTGCTTAGGTTTAACAAACGGAAAGCTAAGTTAAGAAAAGGATGTTTGTCAGCTGATTTTTTAACGTTATTTAATTATTTTGCTGCACATTGAAACAATCAGGGATGAACAGTACATATTTTACCCGCAGAACCATCAGGAAGTACGAAGAGAGGGATATCGAAGACGGACTCCTTGAAAAAATACTGACAGCCGGCACCAGGACCTCCACCACTGGCAACATGCAGGTTTACAGCGTCATAGTAACCCGCGATACCGCGATGAAGGAGCGTCTTGCTCCGGCCCATTTCAACCAGCCGATGGTGACAGCCGCTCCGGTGGTGCTCACTTTCTGTGCCGACTTCAACAGGTTTAACAGGTGGTGCCGGCAGCGCGGGGCTGAGCCCGGATATGACAACTTCCTCTCATTCATGACCGCTGCCATTGATGCCCTGCTGGTAGCACAGACGGTATGCAACGCAGCCGAGGAGGAGGGATTGGGGATATGTTATCTTGGTACGGCAACATATAATGCCGACATGATCATCGACGTGCTTGAGCTGCCCGAAGGGGTCGTGCCTGTCGCAACAGTGACGATGGGATGGCCGGCAGAGATGCCGGAGCAGGTTGACCGGCTGCCGCTGGAGGCTGTCGTGCACAGGGAGAGGTACAGGGATTATACGCCTGATATGATAGATGATATCTACAGGGCGAAGGAAGCCCGGCAGGACAACCTGGGGTTTGTAGCAGAAAACAGTAAAAAGACCCTTGCCCAGGTCTTTACCGAGGTACGTTATAAAAAAGCTGACAATGAGTTCTTCTCAGGTAAGTACCTGGAGGTGCTCAGGAGGCAGGGGTTTATGTATTAGGCCAAGTACCTGGAGGTTCTCAGGAGGCAGGGGTTCCTGGCATAAAGCACAGGGCACGGGGCATGGAGCGTTGAGTACGCGATGAGGCCTGGCGATTTCCGACTATTACATTCCTATTTTCTGACCCGGACCGGATAGGGCGGACGGACGGGTTCAACCGGAGGATTTTTCTCAAGCTCCTTAAGGGCTACTTCAATGGCTTTCTCAAGCTGCGGATCCCTGCCACTGATAACATCGGCAGGCCACTGCTCGACTTCAATATCTGGAGCAACACCCTGGTTTTCAACAATAAATCCTTCATTGGTCCATATTGCCAGGTTGGGAGCAGTTACTCCGCCTCCGTCCATCAGCTCGGGAAAACCAAGTGTTCCTACGAGGCCGCCCCACGTGCGTTTGCCTACAAGGGTACCAACTTTGAATTTCCTGAACATCCACGGCAGCATATCACCACCTGATCCGGCGGTCTCATCTATGATCATTACCTTTGGTCCCTGAATAGAGGCACTTGGTGTTTTCAGGTCTTTGCCGTAACGCATGTTCCAGTATGACTGCACAGGTTTCTGGAGAATATCAATATAATAGTCGGCTATTGATCCGCCTCCGTTGAACCTTTCGTCAATGATGACAGCTTTCCTGTTAGCCTGCGGGAAAAAATACCTTTTGAAATATTCATGCCCGGCTCCTGATGTATTGGGGACATAAACATAAGCCACCTTACCACCGGTAGCTTCCGTCACCTTCCTGATATTCCCCTCAACCCAGTCACGGTTTCTGAGACTGTTCTCGTTAGCAATGGGTACTACATTAATCACCCGTGATGATGTATAATCAGGATTAGGTCCTACGGTAAGCTCGACTATTTTGCCGTCTGTATTTTCAAGGAAGCTGTAAATGTTTTTATCGGCCGTTACATCTTTACCGTCAATGGAAAGAATATACTCACCTTCTTTTACGTTGAGGCCGGGTTCAGTAAGGGGTGATCTGAGATCGGGTGTCCAGTTCAGGCCGCCGTAGATCTTTTTCAGCTTGTACCTGTTGTTTGACACTGTGAAATCGGCGCCCAGCAGCCCGCCTCCGATTCTCTGCGGGGTGCTTAGCCTGTCACCGCCGCCTACCCTGTGATGGCCTACTGACAGCTCGCTGCACATCCACTGGATCACCCTGTTGAGATCACTCCTGCATGTGAGATCAGGAAGGAACTTAGAATATTTGACTTTCATGGCGTTCCAGTCTGCACCATGCATCCCCGGGTCGTAAAAATAATCGCGGTTGATCCTCCAGGCTTCGTCAAATATCTGGTTCCATTCAGCAGTCGGGTCTATCTTTACGGAAATCTCACCCGTATTCAGTATACCTTTGCCCGGTTCAGGTTTCTTACCGGCAGGTGATATGCCGAATGTCTGTCCTTTTGCATATAACATTTTTTTCCTGTCAGCTGAAACAATATAACCGTCAAGTTCCATTACCTCCTCGTCTTTCCTGTCTTTCAGGCTGTATTTATGCATCATTGAAGATCCTGATCGTTCTGAAGGCCTGACTATGTAAAGTACTGTACCGGTTTCGGCAACCCCCAGATCTGAGTAATTGCCGGCACTCACGGGTATATTGACTATCCTTTCCTGCAGGCCGTCAGTCTCAATCTTCAGGATTTCAACTTTTGGCTTTTCGGAGTCTGTACTTTCGTCAGCTTTCTTTTTATCTTTTCCGGTACTCTTTTCTGGAGCCTTAGCTGTCCCGGACTTCTCCTCACTACCTTTCTCCTCGTCGCTCTCTTTCGCAAATGGAGAAATTATGTCTTTTCTCAGGGTGACCAGGTAGATGGAACTGGTCATCCTCATATCCTGGTTCGAGAGGTCAAACCAGGACATTACGGGGCCGGCGTCCGTCGAGGCAAAGAAATAAATATACTCTCCCTCCGGATCGAATACGGGGGAGGAAGCGTCGCTTAAGCCGTCCGTTACCGGGAATGATTTTTGCTGATCGACTGAATAGAGATAAACGACCCTGAAAAATGTTTCCATCATCCTTGTATATACAATCCATTTTGAATCTGACGACCAATCGCCGAACATGTTTCTGAAAGCCCCCGGAAAATAAATCTCATCTGTGTCGATTTTTTTTATTGCGCCGGACGAAATATCCAGCATATACATATTCCTCCCGTTGTCGCTGAAGCAAATTTTCTTGCTGTCAGGTGACCATTTCGGATTTGCATAGAAACCTGTCCCGGGAAGATTGAATATCCTCGGTTCTGCTTTGCCGTCCTGCGATTTCAAATGAAGTGCATACTCCCCAGAAGCATCTGAGAAATATGCAATCGTTTTTCCGTCAGGTGACCATGACGGATATTTTTCGTGTATGCCTGTCGTGAGAGTTATATTCCTTGGGTCACCCTTCTCGGCAGGCAATGTTATAATTTCTCCCCTGAAATCAAAAACAGCACGTGATCCGGCAGGGGATATGTCAGCGCTCCGGATATAACTGGCGCCCTTTACAAATCTTGGTCTCAGTTCCAGGAGATCAGCAGCAATGGCGACTGTCAGTTTCCTTGCGGAAGCGGATTTAATATCGAATGAATGAAGATAACCTTCCTGCTCGAACACAATGGTCCCTGAGCCTGCAGATGCATTCAGTATCGGGAAATCAGAATAATCCGTCAGTTGTTTGACATCGGATGTATTCAGGTCAAAGGAAAAGAGATTGAATTCACCGTTTCTGTCGCTGATAAAGTATATTTTATCGCCTATCCACATCGGATAAGACTCATTGCATCCTGTTTGAGGCTGGGGTATCTTTATTACTGAATGATCAGCAAGTGTATAAATCCAGATACTGGCAATGGTTCCGCCCCTGTAATTCTTCCACTGCTGGTAAACCGGACTCAGCGGGTTATAGGCCATTTTTTTACCGTCAGGGGAGAATGAAGCTGCCCACGCGTTCGGTATATCAAGCTTTTCCGGAAATCCCCCCGCGATGTTTACGGTGTAAAGCTGGAAATAGCGTGTGGTGAATGAAGATCGCTGCGAGGCAAACAGTACTTTGCTGCCGTCACGAGTAAATCCTCTCACCAGGTCATTTCCCGGATGCCATGTCAGCCTCACCGGGAGACCTCCCTCGACTGGAATAATGTACACATCAGTGTTGCCGTCATACTGAGCGCTGAAAGCTATCAGTTTTCCGTCAGGAGAAAAGTAAGGATCCGATTCAATTCCTTCGTCAACGGTCAGTCTCCTGGGGGCTGACCCATCGGCATTCATCACCCACAGGTCCTCGGCATAAATAAAGGCTGTGTGTGTGTCACTTGCCGCAGGCTGCGACATCATCCTGGTATCCCCGGTATCAATACCGGACATGCTCAGGGCACAAAAGAATAAGAATACCGGAGCTAAAATCCTAACAATTGTACTACTTTTCATGGCTATAATTATTATTGATCACCTTTGTCTTTTCCCTTTTGTCTTTTATCTTATTTCCTTACGCTGTGGTTTACACCTGCCTGTGCCGTTGGTGTAATGACGAGGTCATTGATGCAGACATGGGCCGGCAGTGAAGCACAGTAAAAAATCACCTCGGCCACATCTTCCCCTCTCAGGGCCTGGATACCTTTATAAACAGCATCAGCTCTTTCCCTGTCACCCCTGAATCTTACCAGGGAGAACTCTGTCTCCACCATCCCGGGTGCAATATTGGTCACTTTGATGCCATGCTTCAGCAGGTCTATCCTCATACCTTTCGAGAGTGCGTCAACGGCATGCTTTGAAGCGCAATAGACACCTCCGTTCTCATAGACTTCCTTGCCGGCTATTGAAGAAATATTGATTATATGACCTGACTTCCTGCTTACCATCCCGGGCACTATTGTACGGGTAACGTAAAGGAGTCCCTTGACATTGGTATCCATCATCCGGTCCCAGTCATCCATGTCTCCCTCGTCGATATGACCAAGTCCTGCCGCCAGTCCTGCATTGTTGATCAGGATGTCAATCTTCTGCCACTCCTCGGGAAGGTTCCCGAGATGCTTATTGACCTGCCTGAGGTCGCGCACATCGAAGCAGAGAGGCAGGACGTCAATCCCGTATTCCTGTACCAGATGTTCGGTGAGGTCATTGAGCCGGTCTTTCCTGCGGCCTGTTATTATCAATCGGTCCGTTGCCTCGGCAAACTTTATCGCAGTGGCTTCTCCAATACCTGATGTAGCACCTGTAATAAGAACAGTCTTTCTCATATTTTGTGATTTTACAGAGAGGTAAATTTAATGAATAATGTGGGTATCTTTGGCGGTCAATATGAAAATGATGCATGATATCAATCACAAGGGACGAGCGCCAAAGGAAAGTGTCGAAACGATGTTCAATTCGATCTCCGGAAGCTATGACCGGCTCAACCTTATCCTTTCATTCGGCACAGACAGGCGATGGAGGAGACGTGCCATTGATCTCATAGGAAGTCATATCCGGCCGGTGAAGATCCTTGACGTTGCCACCGGTACGGGCGATCTCGCTGTGGCTGCACTGAGGCTTGATCCGGAGAAGATAACCGGCATTGACATCAGTGAAAAGATGCTGGCACTGGGACGTGAAAAAATTGCACGGCTTGGCCATGCCGGAAAGATAGAGTTGCTAAAGGGTGATTCTGAACATATTATGTATCCTGACAGGTCCTATGACGTGGTGATGTCAGCTTTCGGTGTTCGTAATTTCGAGGATACATCCGCCGGTTTGAAGGAGATGTACAGGGTGCTGCGGCCCGGCGGAATGATTATGGTACTTGAATTTTCAAGGCCGGCAAGGTTCCCGATGAAGCAGTTTTACGGTTTTTATTTCACAAGGATCCTGCCATGGATAGGCAGGAAAGTTTCAGGTGACTCCGGCGCCTATAATTACCTACCCGAATCGGTGATGTCTTTTCCCGATAATGAAGATTTTCTTGAACTGCTTCGAAGTGCAGGCTTTATCAATACCGCACAGAAGAAAATGACAGGCGGGGTCGCCAGCATATACTGCGGTTTCAGACGATGAGTATTTCCGAGTACAATAATTTTCAGTTTTTTCGTTATATCTAGTAGACCTTTATCCTGGTGTATAAGAGAATCCTCATATTGCTGATCCTGCTGATCCCTGTTGCGGCCACGGCACAGAAAGCAAAGCCCAAGAACGATTCGAATTATGACGAGAGGTTGCTGCACTTCGGTTTCAGCATGGGCCTCAACACTATGGATTTCATCCCGAAGATGAATCCCAGTGACATCAACAACCTGACTGCGGAGGTAGTTTCATTGAAACCGGGCATAAACATTCAGATAGTGATGGATTACCGCCCTGCCACCTATTTTGATGTCAGGTTCCTCCCGGGTGTCTCTTTCGGTCAGCGTAATATTGATTTTTATCAAAAAGTTGATACTACATATGTTCCTTATGGTGAATCACAACAGCTCGAATCTTCCTTTCTAGAGTTTCCGGTGCTGTTTAAGACCAAGGGTATGAGACTGAATAATTCAAGACCCTATTTAATCGGGGGAATTAACTTCAGGTATGATCTTGCCGCTAAAAAGGAGTATGATGAAGACAGTGAAGTCTATATGAGGCTCCGGAAAGCTGACCTTTATTATGAGATAGGGGCAGGCATTGATTTTTATCTTCCTTATTTCAAGCTCACCATAGAAGCGAAGATGTCAAACGGACTGCGGGATGTACTGGTACATGATGCTCCTCATCCGTATCATCCTGAGTATGTCAACGCCATCGAGTCGCTTAAGTCTCAGATCTGGGTTCTTTCCTTCCACTTCGAATAAACCATGGCTGAAGAACTCAGTCTGGTACTTCCACCCGAGACAGCATTTGATGAAGCTGCGCTGCGTGCTTTTCTGGTCAGGAAGACCGGCAAAAACGATTTTGTCATGCGCATTGTCAGGCGTTCCGTCGATGCCCGCAGGCCACCGGTAAAGGTCAACGTGACGGTACAGCTTATTGATCCCGGTGAAATCGCAGAGGAGATCTCTCCCTTAAAGCTTAAGGATGTCACCAGTGCTCGCGAAGTGCTTATCGCAGGATGCGGACCCGCCGGCCTCTTCGCAGCGCTGCGGTTGATAGAGGCAGGACTGAGGCCTGTGATTATTGAACGGGGGAAGGAAGTGAGTGAGCGAAAACGCGATGTGGCGGCCATCAGCACAAAACATATCGTCGAACCTGATTCAAATTACTGTTTCGGCGAAGGAGGAGCAGGCACCTTCTCCGACGGCAAGCTCTATACGAGATCAAAAAAGAGGGGCGATAACAGGAGGGTGCTCGAGCTCCTTGTCCTTAACGGGGCTGACCCGGCAATACTTTATGAAGCCCATCCGCATCTTGGCACAGACAGGCTCCCCGGAATTATCACGGCAGTACGGAAAACCATCACGAATGCCGGCGGAATGGTATTGTTCGGCAACCGCATCACAGGCATAACCATTGAAGGTGGTAAATTCCGTGGAGTAACAGTCAACGGCAACGAGGCCATAAGGGCTGATGACCTTATACTGGCCACCGGCCATTCGGCACGCGATATCTATCATCTGCTTGCAGAAAGCAATGTGAGCCTCGAATACAAACCCTTTGCCGCCGGCGTCAGGGTGGAGCATCCGCAGGAGCTCATTGACAGGATACAGTATCATGGAAAGGCAAGAGGAAAATACCTTCCTGCGGCTGCATATTACCTTGTCACCCAGGTAGCAGGACGAGGCGTCTATTCATTCTGCATGTGCCCCGGAGGTTTCATGGTTCCTTCGGCCACAACGCCAGGGGAGGTTGTAGTGAACGGCATGTCACCTTCGCACCGCAACTCGGTGTGGGCCAACAGCGGCATTGTCACTGAGCTGAGGGAGGAAGATGTCAGGAAGTACGGCGAAGGCCCGCTGGCAGGATTGGCGTACCAGGTCAATCTTGAAAAGAATGCATGGAAGGAGGGAGGGATGACACAATCCGCCCCGGCACAGAGACTGGTAGATTTTGTTGAGGGAAGACCATCATCATCCCTGCCGAAGGGATCATACTTCCCGGGACTGACACCCTCATCACTGCATGAATGGCTGCCTGAAGAAATATCAATGCGCCTGCGCGAAGGATTCAAAGTATTCGGGCGGAAAATGAGAGGTTTTCTCACTAACGAGGCGCTCGTGGCTGCCGTGGAGTCACGCACTTCGTCGCCTGTCAGGATAACACGCGACCCCGAAAAACTGAATGCGGTAAATATAACCGGGCTCTATCCTGCAGGTGAAGGTTCAGGCTATGCAGGAGGAATAGTGTCATCGGCCGTTGACGGGATGCTGGTGGCGGCGAAGGTGGCGGATAAGTAACTGTAGGTAAAATAATTAAGAATTAAAAATTAAGAATTAAGAATTTCAGGATCAATTAATTAGCAAATCGCAAATCGCAAATCGCAATTCGCAAATTCCTCAGACCTTTCTTCTCGCAAACTCGGAACAGATTATCGCAGCAGCCATGCTGACATTCAGTGATTCTATACCTGCCTGAGGCTTTGCGGGACCGGGTATAGTGATACGTTCCGTAACATAATCAAGCAGCCTTTCAGAGATACCTTTTGATTCATTCCCCAGGAGAATTAAACCTTCACTGCCCAGAGGACTTTCGTACACAGATCTCCCGTCCATGGTAGCGCCGTAAACATTTAACCCATGAGCCTGCGCTTTTCCCAGGATTGGTCCGAGTGGCTGGTAATAAGCCGCAGTATGGATGAATGCACCCATTGATGCCTGTATAACCTTGGGATTATAGAAGTCGACACAGTCGGGTGAGCATATAATATTCCTTATACCGAACCAGGCGGCGATACGCACTATTGTTCCAAGATTACCCGGATCCTGAACATATTCAAGCACAAGGGTTAGCCTTCCGTTGAGTATCTCATCCGAAAAGGTCTGTTTTTTCATCGCCGCTACCGCAAGAACATTGTGCGGCGTCCTGAGTGAACTGATGCTTCTGAGATCATCATAGCCGACTGTGACAACCTCATCTGCACCCGAGATCACCTTTTCCGGCTCACCGTTGATCCATTCGGGCTTGGCGGCAAGAAGTGACACCCTGTTGCCTGCCATGATGTACTCCCTCACCAGCTTGTCACCCTCGATGACAAAAAGTGAACTCTCCTCCCTGACCTTCCTTTTCTGCAGCGAGAGTATCATCTTTGCCTGGTGCCGGGTAATCATCCTATGCATTCTTCGGTAATTGAGAATAGAGTATATTATGATATATTTGCTATCATTATTCTTTCCGGAAAATTGACCGATCAGAGAACAAATATAAAAATTACTGTCCCGAAACTGTGCATGCTGCTGTTCATAATTTTAACAGCTGCTTCCTGCAACCCGACAAAATATGTTCCCTCCGGAGATGTGCTCCTGAATAAGAATAACCTCATTATTGAAAAGACCGATGAACCGCTGCCGCCTACTGTGACTAAAGGTGCAATGAAACCTTATATCAAGCAGCAGCCTAACAAAAAGATCTTCGGGACAAGGTTTCACCTGGGTCTTTATAATCTTTCAGATATTGAAAAGGAAAAGTGGCCTCACGGATGGCTCAGGAAAATAGGTGAGGAACCTGTGATCTTTGATCCTGTATCAGCCACCAGGTCAGCAGAACAGATAAAAAGCTATCTCTGGTCAAAGGGATTTTTCAACGCTTCGGTCAGGGATACGGTCAGGACAGAAAAAAATGAGGCCATAGTTAATTTCAGTGTGGTTCCGGGGAAGCCGTATACCATCGCCGATATCAGGTACGAGATACAGGATTCCATGCTCTACGGATTTGTGATCATTGACACGGTAAACTGTACGATTGAGCGGGGTATGATCTATGACGTTGACATGCTGCAGAATGAACGTCAGCGGCTGGAAAGGTTTATCAGGAATATCGGCTTTTATGCCTTTTCAACTGAAGATATCTATTTCAAGGTTGACAGCTCCCTTATGAACCGCCAGGTAATTGTATATTATGTTGTGTCACGCAAATCGTCACTTGACAGCCAGGGTCGCCTTGTGTACACCAACCATAATATATACCGTATCAGGGATGTCTACGTCTTTCCTGAGTTCGATCCGAAACTGACACTCACTGAGGGAGAGACATACACAAAGACATTTGACACCACATATTACAGAGGCATCTATTATGTTGCACCGCCAGGCAGGACCCTTATCAAACCAGAGGTTATCAACCAGTCGTTATATGTTCCCCCGGAGCTCTTTTCAGCCTGATCAAATCCGAGCAGACGCAGGCGCGTCTTGCGGACATGAAGAACCACAGGCTCGTTAATGTTACCTACATTGATGCGGGAAGAGGTCCCGACCCAAAGCGCAATGAAAACCTGCTCGACTGCATCATACAGCTCACTCCGATGCAGCGGCAGTCGTTCACGGTGGAGCTTGAAGGCACGAGCACCGGAGGCAACCTGGGAGGAGCTCTTAACTTCTTATACCAGAACAAGAGCCTGTTCCGGGGAGCCGAGCTCTTCAACATGAAACTAAAAGGTGCATACGAGCGAGTAAATATCGATGCGTTTAAAAATACTTATGAGGCCGGCATTGAGACCAGCCTCAGGCTTCCCAAGTTACTTGTGCCGTTTCCCGTCAGGGAGAGTATCATCCGCAACCGCGACCCGAAGACCATTTTGCAGGCAGGCTATAACCGGCAGAGTGTTCCTGTTTATACCCGGACAATCGCTAACGTCACTGCAGGATATGCATGGAAAGGTAACAGCTGGACAACGCACAGCTTCAACCCGTTGTCATTTGATGTTGTAAAGCTTCCGTTCGTGGACCCTGAATTCCAGGCGATGGTCGATGCTACATCATACCTTGCGTATTCATTTCGCCCTGTTATGGTTCTTGGAGGCATGTATGACTTCGTTTTCAACAACCAGATGATCCAGAATAAAAAGGACTACTGGATAATAAGGTGCGGATTTGATGTCGCCGGTAACCTTCTTAACCTGACATATAAGCTTGCCGATGCTGAAAAAGCGGCGGATGGCACCTATCATTTCCTGGGTGAGCCGTTTGCGCAGTTTGTGAAAGTGGAGATAGATGCCAGTTACCATTATAAATTAAATGAAGCCAGCAACGTTGTATACAGGTTTTTTGCAGGTGTGGGATGGCCTTACGGCAATACATACGAAGGCTATGCCCTTTGAAGAGCAGTATTTCGGAGGAGGGGCCAATGATATGAGGGCATGGGTGGTAAGAACACTCGGTCCGGGCTCGTATGTTCTTACCGACGATGCGTTTATTAATCAGACAGCAGATATTAAAGCTTATTGGCAACATCGAGTACAGGTTCAAGCTTTTCTGGATACTTGAAGGGGCCACCTTCATTGATGTTGGTAACATCTGGACTTTCAGGAAAGACGACAACAGACCCAACGGCGAGTTCAAATGGCCGCTTATTGATGACCTTGCGGTGGGGACGGGACTGGGTTTCCGGTTTGATATCAAATTCGTGCTGCTCAGGGCTGATTTCGGATTTAAGCTGCGTGACCCCCAGGCTGCCCGCAGGAATGAGATGGAGACCCCTCACAGGAGAATATAATCTCGATGAAGATATGGCAGTTGTGATAGGTATCGGATATCCGTTCTAGGGTCTGAAAGTCCAAAAAGTCTGAAGTCTGAAGGTCAGTTGAAAGGATGAAAGTGTTGAAGGGTTGAAAAAAGTATCCAGCTACTGCCTACTGCCTCTTGCCTATTGCCTCACATTTATTTTTTACTTATATTGCATTGTCTCGTGCTGTAATAATGTGAAACCTTTCAGAAAGATTTTTGCTGAACTGTTTGGATTCGACCGCCGGGAAAGGCGTGGTACCTATGTGCTGGCAGTGATGCTGGTCGTGTTGCTGCTTGTCAGGGTCTTCACCCTCAGGCCGGACACGGAACATTTAAATGATGAGTTCATTGCATCTGACCGGCCTGCTGATCTGACTGCCGGGCAGGACAAAAGCAGTTCAACGGCACTGTTCACATTTGATCCCAACACTGCTTCAGTTACCGATTTGTTGAGTCTGGGCATGACAGAGCGCCAGGCTAAGACACTTATAAGCTATCGTTCCAGCGGCGCACGTTTCCGCAAGCCGCAGGACCTGATGAAGGTTTACGGAATCGATTCTGTGACATCAGCCCGGCTAATACCATGGATAGAGATAGCTGAAGACAAAGATGCTGACATACCGGTCCGCCAGGTCACGATGCCTGTTGCAGTCGAAGAGCATGGGAAAGCAGCGACAGCCTTTACTGCTGTGACGCTGATAGACCTTAACAGGTGCACGGCCCCGGACCTCATAAGATTACCCGGTATAGGTCCGGTGCTGTCCGATAGGATCATCAGGTACCGCGGTCTGCTCGGCGGATTTGTAAATACTGAACAGCTCTATGAGGTGTACGGCCTTGACAGCTCAGTGGTCGCCCTCATCAGCCCTATGCTCACGCTGACATACGATTCAGTCTCGCCCCTGATGCTCGACAGCTGCTCATTCAGCGAGCTGGCGAGGCATCCTTATATCGGGTCATCGGCCGCGCGGCTGATCGCAAAGTACCGGTCGCTCATGGGCACCCCTGTTACCCTCGGTGACATGGTGAGGCAAGAGATCATCAGCAATGAACAGGCTTTGCGTCTGGCGCCCTATGTAAGGCCTTCCCCGGATGCTGAGGGCGATGATTACGAATTTATTTTGTCAAAAGTTTTGAAATGAATTTCATACATATTAATTTTGCGGCTCGTTTTAACATAAAGTTGAATTATGATTATTGTACCGGTAAAAGAAGGCGAAAACATTGACAGGGCTCTTAAGAAATTCAAGAGAAAATTTGAAAAAACGGGTGTCATCCGTGAGCTCCGTACGCGTCAGGCGTTTATCAAACCCTCCGTACGCCGCAGGGAAGCGATAAAGAAAGCCGTATATGTTCAGCATCTGCAGCAGGAAGAGGAATAACATCCCGACTGCTTTATATTTCTGATTAAAAAAATCTCAAAAGGTTCCTTTTATGGACAAAAAGGAATCGTTCCTGCAATACATCCGGACCGAGAAGCGCTATTCCCGGAATACCGTATCTTCATACAAGAACGACTTAGACCAGTTTATTAAGTGGTTGGGAGTGAATGCTCCTGATCTCACTGCTGAGGATGTGACCCAGGGAGAGGTGAGAGCCTGGATGGTATCACTCATTGAAAACGGTTGTGCTACAGGAACGGTTCACAGGAAGATGTCCGCCCTGCGTTCATTTTACCGTTACCTGAGAAAGCACGGCCAGGGCAGTCCTGATCCCATGTCGGGACTGAAGCTTCCGAAGAAGTCCAGGCAGCTGCCGGTCTTTGTTGCCGAAGAGGCACTCGACAGGCTTCTCGACGATTACAAATTCGGCGATAATTTTTCAGGAATTCGTGACAGGACCATCATAGAATTTTTGTATCTTACAGGCATGAGGCGATCAGAGCTGATAAGCCTGCGTGACGAGGATGTTGATCTCTCTTCAGGTCAGGTCAGGGTGACGGGCAAGCGAAACAAGCAGAGAGTTATTCCTCTGGCAGCCAGCTTCCTAAAATCACTTGAACTCTATCTTCAGGCCCGAAACAAAACAAGTCATGCCGGCGAATGGTTTTTTGTCACAGACAAGGGGAACAAACTCTACGACAAAGGTGTTTATAATATAGTGAGAAGGTATCTCTCCATGGTGACAACAGTTGAAAAGAAAAGCCCGCATGTTCTGCGTCACACTTTTGCAACGCACATGCTGAACCATGGTGCCGACCTCAATTCGATCAAGGAGTTACTGGGTCATGCCAGCCTGTCGGCTACCCAGGTTTACACTCACAATACATTTGAACAGTTAAAGAAAGTTTACAAACAGGCTCATCCAAGAGCCTAAAAACCAATAACAGGAGGTACTGCCATGAATATTCAGATCCATTCGCTCAAGTTTGATGCAGACAAGAAACTGCTTGATTTTGTAACCCAGAAGGTGAACAAGTTATCTCTTGTGACTGATGATATTGTCAGTGCGGAGATAATCCTTAAGCTTGAAAAGGATGAAGAGAGGGAGAACAAGGTGACTGAGATCAGGGTAGAATATCCCAAGGGGCCGCTTTTTGCCCGGAAACAGAGTAAGACATTTGAAGAAGCGACCGATCTGGTTATCGCTGCCCTTAAGAAGCAGATAGTCAAACAGAAGGGCAAGATGCGAGGGGCGTAGTTTCCTCCGGGCAAAAAAACTTCATATTATTTTTGAGATTTGAAATTTTAATTCCTACATTTGCAAACCGATTTTTGAGGGTATTATTCTCATGAATCGGCCGTTCTTTCAAATGCCGATGTAGCTCAGTTGGCCAGAGCAGCTGATTTGTAATCTGCAGGTCGGGGGTTCGATTCCCTTCATCGGCTCATTAATTGATGAGTATGTGTATGTCTAAACCAGACATGCCTGCATGAAGGGGGAGATACCAAAGTGGCCAACTGGGGCAGACTGTAAATCTGCTGTCGAATGACTTCGTAGGTTCGAATCCTGCTCTCCCCACAAATTCATTGCAGGACAGCAAAGTGCTCTTTCCCCGGAAAGCGTACCAGGGCACTGGTGACAGTTATAAGCGGGAGTAGCTCAGTTGGTAGAGCAATAGCCCTCCAAGCTATGGGTCGCGAGTTCGAGTCTCGTTTCCCGCTCAAAAGCCGATGTAGCTCAGGGGTAGAGCACTTCCTTGGTAAGGAAGGGGTCATGAGTTCAATTCTCATCATCGGCTCGAAAGAATTTTAATTGTATTTGGATGTATTTGGATGTAAATAATTTAATAAGCTTCTAGTTATGGCAAAAGAAAAATTTGACAGGTCGAAGCCACACGTTAATATCGGTACTATCGGTCACGTCGACCACGGCAAGACCACTTTGACAGCTGCTATTACGATGGTTCTCGCTAAGAAAGGTCTCTCGGAAATAAGGGACTTTGATTCAATCGACAATGCTCCTGAGGAAAAGGAAAGGGGTATTACGATCAACACAGCTCACGTTGAGTATTCTACGGCGATTCGTCACTATGCTCACGTCGACTGTCCCGGACACGCTGACTATGTAAAGAACATGGTTACAGGTGCTGCCCAGATGGACGGTGCGATCATCGTTGTTGCTGCTACTGACGGCCCGATGCCTCAGACACGCGAGCATATCCTTCTGGCTCGTCAGGTAAACGTTCCGAAAATTGTGGTCTTCCTTAATAAAGTTGACCTTGTCGATGATGAGGAGCTTATTGACCTTGTTGAGATGGAAATACGTGACCTTCTGAACTTCTACAAGTATGACGGTGACGGATGCCCGGTTATCCGCGGCTCGGCCCTCGGCGCCATGAACCACGAACCCAAATGGGAAGAGAAGGTCATGGAACTGATGGATGCAGTTGACTCATTCATTCCGATACCATTGCGTGAGAATGAGAAACCGTTCCTCATGCCGGTGGAAGACATTTTCTCAATCACCGGACGTGGTACAGTTGCCACAGGCCGTATTGAGACCGGTGTTGTTCATACAGGTGATGAGCTCGAGATCGTAGGTCTTGGTGCAGAAAAACGCAAGTCAGTATGTACCGGCGTTGAGATGTTCCGCAAGATCCTTGATCAGGGTGAAGCAGGTGACAACGTTGGTCTGCTGCTGCGCGGTGTCGACAAGAAGGAGATCAAGAGAGGTCATGTGCTTGCCAAACCGGGTTCAATCACACCTCACACCAAATTCAAGGCTGAGGTGTATGTGCTCAAGAAAGAAGAAGGTGGCCGTCACACTCCGTTCCACAACCATTATCGTCCCCAGTTCTATCTCAGAACTCTCGACATAACCGGTGAGATCACTCTCCCTGAAGGAACAGAGATGGTAATGCCAGGTGATAACGTAACCATCACCGTTGACCTTATCTACCCTGTGGCTATCAACAAGAACCTCCGTTTTGCAATCCGCGAAGGCGGCCGTACTGTGGGAGCTGGTCAGGTTATTGATATACTTGTCTAAGACCTTATATAATGGTATCCGCCGTCCGTCATCTGGCGGACGGACGGATGTCATTGAAAATGTACACGGGTGTAGCTCAGTTGGTAGAGCACTGGTCTCCAAAACCAGGTGTCGGGAGTTCGAGTCTCTCCTCCCGTGCTAAATCGAAGTCGTGAAATGAAAGTACTTAATTATTTTAAAGAATCATACAACGAACTGATGCATAAGGTGACCTGGCCCGCGTGGAGCGAGCTTCAGGGCAGCGCCACCCTTGTTCTGGTCACATCGGTGATCCTCGCCATAGTGATATGGATGATGGATTTTGCCTTTGAAAAGGTAATGAGCACAGTTTACGGTTGGTTGTATTAATAAGATGACGATCACAAATGAGTGAGAACGTTAAAAAGTGGTATGTGCTCAGGGCTATAGGCGGCAAGGAGAAGAAAGTGAAGGAATATCTCGAGAATGAGATCGTGCGCCTGAAGCTGCAGGATTACATAGCACAGGTACTCATCCCGACAGAGAAGGTTTACCAGATACGTTCAGGCAAGAAGATAAGCAAAGAACGCAACTTCTTTCCCGGATATGTCATAGTGGAAGCCGCACTCGTGGGTGAGGTGCCTCATGTGTTACGCAACGTACCCAACGTGCTCGGTTTTCTAGGGACACAGTCGGGTGAGCCGACACCGATACGCAAGGCAGAAATAAACCGTATCCTGGGCAAGGTAGATGAACTTGCCGCAAGTGATGAAGAGCTTAATGTGCCCTTCGTCGTGGGGGAGACGGTGAAAGTAATAGATGGCCCCTTCAACAGCTTCTCAGGAGTTATTGAAGAGGTTAACGAAGAAAAGCGTAAGCTGAAAGTGATGGTCAAGATCTTCGGACGAAAGACCCCGCTGGAACTCAGCTTCATGCAGGTAGAGAAAGAAAGTTAGGAAATCAGGAAATTGACAGCCGTGAATTATAATGCTTCCTTAAACGGCCGTCATGCTCTCGCTATAAACAATGCAAATTTTTAATTATGGCAAAAGAAGTTGCTGGATTAATCAAATTACAGATTAAAGGCGGAGCAGCCAATCCATCTCCACCGGTCGGACCCGCACTGGGTTCCAAAGGTGTGAATATCATGGATTTTTGCAAACAGTTCAATGCCCGTACCCAGGACATGGCAGGGAAAGTCATACCGGTGATTATCACCGTGTACAATGACAAGTCTTTTGAATTTATCACAAAGACACCTCCCGTTGCCGTCCAGATTATTGAGGCTTCCAAGACAAAGAAAGGCTCTCCGGAGCCCAACCGTAACAAGGTGGCATCAATAACATGGAAACAGGTAAAGACTATTGCTGAGGCAAAGATGCAGGATTTGAACTGCTTCACCCTCGACTCCGCGATGAAGATGGTGGCTGGCACGGCCAGGAGTATGGGTATCACCGTGACCGGTGAATTCCCGGGTAAATAAACTTAATAAGTGTATAAAAATGGCTAAGCTTACCAAGAATCAGAAGTTTGCCCTCGAGAAGATCGAGCATGGCAAGCTCTATACTTTGTCAGAAGCGGCAGCATTGGTAAAAGATATCACGACATCAAAGTTTGATGCTTCGGTTGATCTTGATGTAAGGCTGGGAATTGACCCCCGCAAATCGAATCAGATGGTTCGCGGTGTCGTTTCCCTTCCTCACGGTACAGGTAAGGAGGTCAGGGTTCTGGCTCTCGTAACACCTGACAAGGTGGCTGAAGCAACAGAAGCAGGCGCAGATTATGTGGGGCTGGAAGAGTGGGTTGAGAAGATCAAGGGCGGCTGGACGGATGTTGATGTAATTATTACCATGCCCTCAGTGATGGGTAAGATAGGTCAGTTAGGACGCGTGCTTGGTCCCCGTGGACTCATGCCGAACCCAAAAAGCGGCACCGTAACCATGGAGATCAGCAAGGCTGTAAAAGAGGTCAAGCAGGGAAAAATCGACTTTAAAGTTGACAAAGCCGGTATAGTACATGCTTCCATCGGAAAAGTATCCTTTGAACCTCATAAGATCGTAGAGAACGCCAAAGAGTTTCTCGGAATGATCAACAAACTCAAACCCACCTCGGCTAAAGGAACATACATCAGAAGTATATTCCTGTCAAGCACCATGAGCGCGGGACTGAAGGTTGATCCCAAGAGCCTTGACGTGTAACTGAAAGATAACCTCAGAGAGATTATGAGAAAAGACGAAAAATCCGAAATAATTAACAGTCTGGCTGATATTCTGAAAGAATACAGTCACTTTTACCTGACTGACACTGCACAGCTCAATGCTGCTGACACCAGTGATCTCAGAAGGAAGTGTTTTGAGAACCAGATAAGACTGGTTGTCGTTAAGAACACACTCCTGAAGAGAGCGCTGGAGCAGACAGGCCTTGAATGCGGAGAACTGTTCCCCGTGCTTAAAGGTTCGACTGCTGTTATGTTCTCGAATAACGGAAATACCCCTGCAAAAATGATCAGGGAGTTCCGTAAATCGCATCCCAAACCGCTGATTAAAGGAGCGTATGTTGCAGAATCGGTATATGTCGGTGAAAACCTTCTTGAGACCCTCGTGGCTCTCAAGTCAAAAGAGGAACTCATCGGAGATATCTTAACCCTGCTCCAGTCGCCCGCGAAGAATGTTATCTCCGCGCTGCAGTCAGGCGGTTCCAAAATTCATGGTGTTCTTGAAACACTGTCAAAGAAGTAATCATTAATAGTAATCAAATTAAAATTCCTATAGAAATGGCAGATCTTAAGAAATTTGCAGAAGAGTTGGTGAACTTAACCGTTAAAGAGGTTAATGAGCTTGCGAAAATACTGAAAGAAGAGTATGGCATTGAACCTGCAGCCGCAGCAGTGGCTGTTGCAGCACCGTCAGGCAGCGGAGACGCTCCTGTTGCTGCTGAGAAAAGTGCTTTCGATGTTATCCTTAAAAGTGCAGGCGGCCAGAAGCTTCAGATCGTCAAGCTGGTGAAAGATATCACAGGCCTCGGTCTTAAAGAAGCCAAAGCTGTCGTTGACGCCGCTCCGTCACCTGTTAAAGAAGGTGTCTCAAAAGAAGAGGCTGAGAACATTAAGAAGCAATTGGAAGATTCAGGAGCTGAAGTTGAACTTAAATAAGCTATACCTGACAACCGGGTTTACAGGTTTAGTTCCGCCATCGGGCGGAGCTAAGCCTTTTTGGCATTTTTAATAAGTTCACTTAATCCTACCATAATGTCCTCGAAAAATAACGAACGCGTAAGTTTCGCATCCAAGAAAGATCAGCTCGAATATCCTGATTTTCTTGAAATTCAATTAAAATCTTTTGCCGATTTTTTCCAGCTCGGCACCACACCTGAGAACAGGAGGAAAGAAAACCTTTACCAGGTTTTCATGGAGAACTTCCCCATCACAGACACCAGGAACAATTTTGTGCTGGAGTTCCTGGATTATTCCATTGACCCTCCGAGATATACCATCGATGAGTGCATTGAGAGAGGCCTGACCTTCAGTGTTCCGCTGAAAGCCAAATTAAAATTATACTGCACCGATCCCGAGCATGAGGATTTTGACACGGTGATCCAGGATGTATACCTCGGTGTCATTCCTTACATGACCGAGCGCGGTACATTTGTTATCAACGGCGCTGAGAGAGTTGTCGTCTCACAGCTCCACAGGTCACCCGGCGTGTTCTTCGGACAGAGCATCCACGCCAACGGCACCAAGCTTTATTCAGCACGCATCATCCCTTTCAAGGGATCATGGATAGAGTTTGCCACCGACATCAACAATGTGATGTACGCCTATATCGACAGGAAGAAGAAACTGCCTGTCACAACCCTTCTCAGGGCTATCGGCTTCGAGGGCGATAAGGATATCCTTGAGATATTCAACCTTGCTGAAGAGCATAAGGTCTCAAAGGTGAGCATCAAGAAACTCGTCGGCCGCAAGCTCGCCGCGAGGGTTCTCCGTACATGGGTCGAGGATTTCGTCGACGAGGATACGGGTGAAGTTGTCTCCATCGAACGTAACGAGGTAGTGCTCGACAGGGAGACAGTGATTGAAACTGAACATATTGACCTGATAGTTGATTCAGGGGCAAAATCGATCCTGCTTCACCGCGAGGATGTGAGCCTGTCCGACTTTGCTATCATATACAATACTTTGCAGAAAGATCCCTGCAACTCTGAGAAAGAGGCTGTCATATACATCTACCGTCAGCTCCGCAATGCAGAACCGCCTGATGAGGCTACGGCAAGGGATGTCATCGACAAGCTCTTCTTCTCGGATAAACGTTATGATCTTGGCGAGGTGGGCCGCTTCCGGATAAACCGCAAGCTGAAGCTTAACATCGACATGAACACCAAGATCCTGACAAGGGAGGATATTATCGCCATTATACGGTACCTGATAGAGCTCATCAACTCGAAGACTGATGTTGACGACATTGACCACCTGAGCAACAGAAGGGTGCGTACCGTTGGTGAACAGCTGTCAGCTCAGTTCAGTGTGGGTCTTGCCCGTATGGCCCGTACAATACGTGAACGCATGAACGTCAGGGATAATGAGGTCTTCACGCCTGTTGACCTCATCAACTCAAAGACCCTGTCGTCAGTTATAAACTCATTCTTCGGCACCAACCAGCTGTCACAGTTCATGGATCAGACCAACCCGCTGGCGGAGATGACCCACAAGCGTCGTCTCTCAGCCCTCGGTCCCGGCGGTCTGTCGCGTGAACGCGCAGGATTTGAGGTGCGTGACGTACATTACACACATTATGGACGTCTCTGTCCCATCGAGACACCTGAAGGACCGAATATCGGTCTTATATCCTCACTTTGTGTTTATGCCAAGATCAATAACCTCGGCTTTATCGAGACGCCGTACCGTGATGTAGTTAACGGAAAGGTTGATCTCAAAAACGATAGCGTGAAGTGGCTTACCGCTGAGGACGAAGAGTTCCTGACCGTGGCGCAGGCCAATGCCCCGCTGAATACGGACGGCACCTTCAAGAACCCCAGGGCCAAGTCAAGACTCGGGGCAGACTATCCCTACGAGGAGATTGCCAAGGTGCAGATGATGGATGTGGCACCAAACCAGATCGCATCAATAGCTGCATCACTGATACCGTTCCTCGAGCATGATGACGCCAACCGTGCACTCATGGGATCGAACATGATGAGGCAGGCAGTGCCCCTGGTAAGGCCCGAAGCGCCTATCGTCGGCACAGGACTGGAAGCACAGGTCATAAAAAACTCAAGGATACTGATAGTCTCCGAGGGCGACGGCGTGATCGAATACGTTGATTCAAACGAGATAGTGGTAAGATACTCCAGGACAGATGAGGAAAAGTTCGTCAGCTTTGATGATGACGTAAAACGCTATCAGCTGCCCAAGTACCACAAGACAAACCAGAATACGACCATCAACCTTGTTCCTATAGTAAAGAAAGGGGAGAAAGTTGTAAAAGGACAGGTGCTTACCGAAGGGTATGGCACCAAGAACGGTGAGCTGGCCCTTGGCCGTAACCTGAAGGTGGCCTTCATGCCCTGGAAGGGATACAATTTTGAGGATGCCATCGTGCTGAGTGAAAAGGTAGTGCAGGAAGATATTTTCACTTCAGTGCACATAGATGAATACCTTCTTGAAGTCCGCGACACTAAACGCGGTATGGAGGAGCTTACCTCCGATATCCCGAACGTGAGTGAAGAGGCAACGAAAAACCTTGATGAGAACGGTCTCATAAGGATAGGCGCCCAGATCAGACCCGGTGACATACTTATCGGAAAGATCACACCAAAAGGCGAATCTGATCCCTCACCTGAGGAAAAGCTTCTCAGAGCCATCTTCGGAGACAAGGCCGGTGATGTTAAGGATGCCTCACTCAAGGCCGGACCGTCTCTTGAAGGCGTGGTCATAGACAAGAAGCTCTTTACCAGGGCCATCAAGGACCGCAAGGCCAAGACAGCCGAGAAGCCACTGCTTGACAAGATTGACGCTGATTTCAACAGAACGGCAGATGATCTGAAAGCACGCCTGGTGGACAAGCTTTTCATACTGGTGAACGGCAAGACTTCACAGGGAGTGAAAGATTATCTGAACGTCGATGTAATCCCAAAGGGAGCTAAATTCACGCTGAAGCAGCTGCAGGAGATTGATTACCTGAATGTCAACCCCAACAAGTGGACGACAGACAAGAAAAAGAATGACAGCATCAAACAGCTTCTCCATAACTATATCATCAAGCACAAGGAGATAGACGGCGTATACAAGAGGAAGAGGTACAACATCACCATCGGTGATGAGCTGCCTGCAGGCATAGTAAGGCTCGCCAAGGTATATATCGCCAAGAAGCGCAAGGTGAGGGTTGGTGACAAGATGGCCGGACGTCACGGTAACAAGGGTATTGTTGCCAAGATAGTACGTGCTGAGGACATGCCATTCCTTGCTGACGGAACACCGGTGGACATTGTTCTTAATCCGCTGGGTGTGCCTTCGAGGATGAACCTCGGACAGATCTATGAGACTGTTCTGGGATGGGCAGGCAAGGAGCTTGGAATGCATTTCTCGACCCCGATATTTGACGGAGCGAAGCAGGATGAGATCCATGACCTGACGGAGAAGGCCGGCATACCGCGCAACGGTACAACCTACCTCTATGACGGAGGCACGGGTGACAGGTTTGACCAGCCAGCCACCGTAGGAATGATATACATGCTCAAACTCGGCCACATGGTTGATGATAAGATGCACGCCCGTTCAATAGGGCCGTATTCGCTCATCACACAGCAGCCTCTCGGAGGCAAGGCACAGTTTGGCGGCCAGAGGTTTGGTGAGATGGAGGTGTGGGCGCTTGAAGCATTTGGCGCTGCACATATACTTCAGGAGATACTTACTATCAAGTCTGACGATGTGATAGGAAGGGCTAAAGCTTACGAGGCTATCGTCAAGGGTGAACCGATGCCGCTCCCGGGCATACCAGAGTCGCTTAACGTGCTTTTACACGAGCTGCGTGGTCTGGGCCTGAGCATCAACCTTGAATAGAAGAGCCGAGTAAATAACCAGATATAAAAAAATAAGATATATGTCATTCAGAAGGGATAACAAACAAAAGACCAGCTACACGAAGATATCGATAGGGCTGGCATCTCCCGAAGAGATTCTTGACAAATCAAGCGGAGAAGTCCTGAAGCCTGAGACAATCAATTACCGTACATATAAGCCTGAACGCGACGGCCTCTTCTGCGAGAGGATCTTCGGCCCGGTCAAAGACTATGAATGTCATTGCGGGAAGTACAAGAGGATACGGTATAAGGGAATTGTTTGCGACCGTTGCGGTGTTGAAGTGACGGAGAAGAAGGTAAGGCGCGAGCGCATGGGACACATCGCACTGGTGGTGCCGGTAGCTCATATATGGTACTTCAGATCACTGCCGAACAAGATCGGATACCTCCTGGGACTTCCGACAAAAAAGCTCGACAGCATCATATACTATGAAAAATACGTTGTCATCAATCCTGGTGTAAAAGCTGTCGACGGAGTCAAATATCTCGATTTCCTCTCCGAAGAGGAGTATATGGAGATTGCTGAGACACTGCCCAAGGAGAACCAGTATCTTGATGATGATCATCCTGACAAGTTCGTAGCTGAGATGGGGGCTGAGGCTCTCTACAAGCTGCTGGGTAAGCTTGATCTCGATGAACTTTCATATTCCCTTCGTCACCGTGCAAACACCGAAACCTCTCAGCAGCGCAAGAGCGAGGCTCTCAAGAGGCTCCAGGTGGTTGAGGCATTCAGGGAGTCAAAAAATATCAACAGGCCTGAGTGGATGATAGTAAAGATTGTGCCGGTCATCCCGCCGGAGCTGAGACCGCTTGTGCCGCTTGACGGCGGACGGTTCGCTACCAGTGACCTTAATGACCTGTACCGCAGGGTGATAATACGCAATAACCGTCTGAAGAGACTGATAGAGATCAAGGCTCCCGAAGTGATCCTCCGCAATGAGAAAAGGATGCTGCAGGAAGCTGTCGACTCACTGTTTGACAACTCTCGTAAGGCGAACGCAGTCAAGACTGATGCCAACAGGCCTCTGAAATCGCTTTCCGACAGCCTCAAGGGCAAGCAGGGACGATTCCGTCAGAACCTTCTCGGTAAGAGGGTTGACTATTCAGCCCGTTCGGTTATTGTCGTCGGTCCTGAGCTGCATCTTCATGAGTGCGGCATACCCAAAGACATGGCAGCAGAGCTCTACAAGCCGTTTATTATACGCAAGCTCATTGAGCGCGGTATAGTCAAGACTGTCAAGAGCGCGAAGAAGATTGTAGACCGCAAGGATCCGGTTGTCTGGGATATCCTGGAGAATGTACTCAAGGGTCATCCCGTGTTGCTCAACCGTGCTCCCACACTTCACAGGTTAGGTATCCAGGCTTTCCAGCCCAAGCTTATCGAGGGCAAGGCCATCCAGCTGCACCCGCTTGTATGTACGGCTTTCAACGCTGACTTCGACGGTGACCAGATGGCTGTGCATCTCCCGCTGGGGAATGCCGCCATTATAGAGGCACAGATGCTGATGCTTGCATCGCATAACATCCTCAACCCTGCAAACGGCGCTCCTATTACAGTGCCCTCACAGGATATGGTCCTCGGGTTATATTACATCACCAAGGCACGCAAGAGCACCGAGCAGATAAAAGTAAAAGGCGAAGGGTCATCGTTCTATTCGCCTGATGAGGTGCGCATAGCATATAATGAAGGCAAGATTGACCTTCACGCGGTCATTAAGGTAAAAGTAAACGACATGGTTGACGGACAGAAGGTCAACCACCTGATCGAAACAACTGTCGGCCGTGTGCTCTTCAACGAATTTGTGCCTGAAGAGGTTGGTTATCTCAACGAGCTGCTGACCAAGAAGTCGCTCAGGGATATTATCGGAACCGTGCTCAAGAAAGCCGGGACCGCCAAGACAGCTGACTTCCTTGATTCAATAAAGGATCTGGGATTCCGTATGGCATTTGTCGGAGGCCTGTCATTCAACCTTGATGACGTCATCATACCCAAGGAGAAGGAGATGTTTGTGGCAGAGGGTTATGAGCAGGTTGAAGAGGTGATCTCCAACTACAGCATGGGTTTCATAACCAACAATGAGAGGTACAACCAGATCATTGATATATGGACACATGTCAATGCACGACTGACGCAGAGCCTCATGAAGCAGCTTTCAACTGACAAGCAGGGCTTCAACTCGGTCTACATGATGCTTGACTCAGGCGCAAGGGGCTCCAAGGAGCAGATACGTCAGCTCTCAGGCATGAGAGGCCTTATGGCCAAGCCTCAGAAATCAGGATCGGCAACTTCCGAGATCATTGAGAACCCGATCCTCTCTAACTTCAAGGAGGGCCTTTCCGTTCTCGAATACTTCATCTCGACACACGGTGCAAGAAAGGGTCTTGCTGACACCGCACTCAAGACAGCTGACGCAGGGTATCTGACCCGCCGTCTTGTTGACGTCTCGCAGGATGTGATCATCACCGAGGAAGACTGCGGCACACTGCGCGGTCTTGTGGCTACCGCCATCAAGAACAACGAGGAGGTAGTTGAATCACTCTATGACAGAGTTCTTGGCCGTACCACGGTTCATGATATTTACAATCCTCTCACCGGCGAGCTTATTGTATCAGCCGGAGAGGAAATAACCGAGGAACTTGCCAACCGTATAGATGAAT
Source organism: uncultured Bacteroidales bacterium (assembly GCA_963719235.1). GTDB lineage: Bacteria > Bacteroidota > Bacteroidia > Bacteroidales > VadinHA17 > SR-FBR-E99. The sequence goes on along the minus strand of CAVRBS010000022.1, from coordinate 162,861 downwards.
CACCCATTGAGCAGGTCGAGATACGCTCGGTGCTCACCTGTGAATCAAAGAAGGGTGTCTGTGCCAAATGTTACGGACGTAACCTCGCAACGGGAAGAATGGTTCAGAAGGGTGAGGCATGCGGAGTAATTGCTGCACAAAGCATCGGCGAGCCGGGCACACAGCTTACACTTCGTACCTTCCACGTTGGTGGTACGGCATCAAACATTACGACAGAATCGAGCCTTATCGCCAGATACGGCGGTATCGCTGCCATTGAGGAGGTCAGAACGGTCTCCAGAAAAGATCCTGAGAAAGGCAAGGTAGATGTGGTTATCGGCCGTCTGGGCGAACTGAGGATCATGGACAAGAAGACCGGCATCGCACTCACTACCCATTCGATACCTTACGGCAGCAGGCTTTATATCAAAGCTAACCAGGAGGTCGAAAAGGGCCAGCTTATATGCGAATGGGATCCCTTCAACGCGGTAATCATTTCCGAGGTTGCAGGCAAGGTGGCATTTGACTACTTTATTGAGGGTGTTACCTTCCGTGAAGAGTCAGACGAGCAGACAGGGTTCAAGGAAAAGGTAATCATTGAGAGCAGGGACAAGACCAAGAACCCGGCTATCAAGATCATGTCTCCTGACGGAACTGAATTAAAATCGTACAACCTTCCCGTGGGCGCTCACCTTGTCACAGACCTTAACAAGCATGTGGTTGCCGGTGATACTATCGTTAAGATACCAAGGTCAGTAGGCAAGTCAGGTGACATCACCGGCGGTCTGCCGCGTGTCACCGAGCTTTTTGAAGCCCGTAACCCGTCTAACCCGGCCATTGTAACCGAGATTGACGGCGAGGTTACCTACGGCAAGATCAAGAGGGGAAACAGAGAAATAACCATCACCTCCAAATCAGGGGAGATGAAGAAATATCTCGTGCCGCTGTCGAAACAGATACTGGTTCAGGAGAATGACTATGTCAGGGCCGGTATAGCACTCTCTGACGGTGCCATCACCCCGTCCGACATCCTTGCCATCAAGGGCCCGACAAAGGTGCAGGAGTACATCGTGAACGAGATACAGGAGGTTTACCGGTTACAGGGTGTGAAAATCAATGACAAACACTTTGAGACTATCGTCAGGCAGATGATGCGCAAGGTTGAGATCATTGATCCGGGTGACACGAAATTCCTTGAACGCCAGGTTGTTGACAAGCTTGAGTTTATGGATGAGAACGACTGGGTTTATGGCAAGAAGATCGTGCTTGATTCCGGTGACAGCCAGACACTGAGACCGGGGCAGGTCATCACAGCCCGCAAGCTCCGGGATGAGAACTCGGTGCTCAAGCGCCGCGACCTCAAGGTGATAGAAGCCAGGGATGCTATCCCGGCAACATCGCAGCAGGTGCTGCAGGGTATCACCCGTGCCGCTCTTCAGACAAACAGTTTCTTCTCAGCCGCCTCATTCCAGGAGACCACCAAGGTTCTTAACGAAGCAGCCATCCTGGGCAAGATCGACTTCCTTGAAGGCCTTAAGGAGAATGTCATTGTCGGCCATCTTATACCCGCCGGAACAGGACTCAGGGAGTACAACAATGTTATTGTCGGCTCGCTGGATGATTATGATACCCTTGTCCATGCCGGGCTGAACACCGCTGAGGTAGAACAGGAACAGGACTAAATCACAGGATCATGTCAGATAACAAGAATCAGAACCAGAAAATCAGTTTAACATCGAGCTCAGCGAGGAGGTTGCACAGGGTGTCTATTCGAACCTTGCGGTAATCACCCATTCACCTGCCGAGTTTGTTATTGATTTTATCCGGATAATGCCCGGAGTACCAAAATCAAAGGTTAAATCGAGGATCATACTGACACCTGAACATGCCAAACGGTTAGTGGCTGCCCTGAATGACAATATCTCAAAGTATGAAGCTGTACACGGTACAATACGTGAGGTAAAGGGATCGGGACCGGTGATGCCGGTAAACTTCGGTGGTCCCACGGCGCAGGCATGACAGGAGACTGTAAAAAGACAGGGCTGTGACACTCCGTTGCAGCCTTTCTTTTTGCAGGGAAGGAAAATAATCGTTATTTTGCGGATTGTTAACAGTGTGAATGATGAACATAAAAAGAATTCTGGCAAACGGTGCATTGGCTCTTCTGCTTCTTGCAGGAGTGATTTCGATGGCAGGCTGCAAAAAGCAGCCCAAGTGCGGGTGCGACGGAGACGCTCTTGACACACTGGAACAGGCTCATGTGTATATCTCATATGACGCTGAAACAAAATCAGCCCAGTTCGTACCGCTCTGGAGCAGTTTTGATATATACTACTTCTGCAATCCTTCAGAGTTTATGGATGAATTGAAAACATTCGAGCAGGGTGCTGAGATACTCGTGTCAGGGGAATACTTCTATGAGTGCAATTATCTGATGAACGCCGGCAACGGAGGCTCATACAGTATGTACAGGATCTACCAGATCCAGGTTACGGATGTGGCACCTTACGATTACGGCAAGTGATATCCTGAACAGCCCGGTTTTATAATCTCCGCCCTGAATGTCAACCCGCAACATATCCTTTATCGGTGCTGGAAATGTGGCGGAGGCGTTATGCCAGGGGTTAACAGCTGCCGGTCACCGGATAATAACCGTAGCATCAAGAGGCGGCGACAGCGCCCGGGTTCTTGCCGGGGCAACAGGGGCCGTGTGGAGGAGAGATCTTTCCGTTCCTGACAATTGCGATATTCTTATAATTGCTGTAACTGACACTTCAGTTGCAGACGTGGCCCGCGAGGTCATCCTTCCTGAGAGGACGGTAATAGTACACACTGCAGGCAGTGTCCCTCTTGATGCACTGGGGCGCAGCCGGGGGGCCGGCGTGTTCTATCCCCTGCAGACATTCACAAAGGGCTTCGTGCCTGAACTTAGGAAGGTTCCTTTTTTTATCGAGGCCACAGATGAGCCTGCATTGAATCTGCTCAGAGAGCTGGCAACGGATATAGGGGCCGGAGCCTGGGACTGTGACTCTGAAAAGCGCAGGCACCTTCACGTGGCAGCAGTGTTCGCAAACAATTTCTCCAACTTCATGATGACGACCGGAGAGGCAATAGCTACAGAGGCAGGATTTGATCCGTCGCTGCTGCGGCCGCTGATGGAAGAGACTATACGTAAGGCTCTGCGAACCGGTCCGGAGCGTGCCCAGACCGGGCCAGCTGTCAGACATGATGACAAAACGATGGAAAGTCACCTCGAATTGTTATCTTTCTCGCCGGAATACCGGAAACTATACCGGCTGATCAGCAGTATGATCACTGACCATTATAAGAACATCGACAGATGACCAACTTCAAGGAAGAGCTTCAGAATGTAAAAGCATTTGTCTTCGATATTGATGGTGTCCTCTCAACCCAGACCATAGCATTGTCTGTGTGGGGTATCCCGCTGCGCACGGTAAACCTCAGGGATGGCTACGCCATACAGCTCGCCGTCAAAAAAGGATATCATGTGGGAGTGATCTCAGGAGCCAACTCAAAGGAATATATCAAGCGTCTTAAAACGCTTGGAGTTAATGATATATATCTCAACTCCCGGACCAAGAAGGAAAGCATGAAGGAGCTGGTCAGCAAGTGGGGTGTGGATATCAGGAATGTACTTTATATGGGGGATGATATCCCTGACTATGAGGTGATGAAGATGGTCGGCCTGCCTGCCTGCCCCAGCGATGCGGACAGTGAAATAAAGCAGGTTGCCGTGTATATCTCAGACAAACGCGGCGGCGAGGGATGTGTGCGCGATGTCATTGAACAGGCACTCAGACTGCATAACAACTGGATGGATTATGAAGCTTTTTCCTGGTAATAGGCTGAGGGGTCTTCTGACCCTTATCAGACTGCCTAACCTGCTTATCGTGGCTCTCACGATGCTGCTGATGAGGTATGCTGTTATCAGTCCCCTGCTGAACGCCATGCCTGTCACAATGCTCGATTCTCCCCTTATCGTTACACGGATGACCTTCCAGCTCGGCTGGTTTGATTTCCTGATCCTTGTACTATCGACGGTATTAATAACTGCTGCCGGTTATGTTATCAACGATTATTTTGACATCCGCGCAGACCTCATCAACAGGGGTTCAATAATCGTGGGCAATACGATGACCAGGCGCATGGCGATGCTGTATCACAATATTTTCAATGTTCTGGGTGTGATCGGCGGCACCTATGTCTCTGCACGTATAGGTTTTTTCTGGCTGGGTATACTTTTTGTCCTGGTCTCGGGCCTGCTTTACTTTTACTCTGCAACATACAAGAGGCAGTTTCTCATCGGCAACATCATCGTTGCATTCCTGACCGCCATGGTACCGATGATGGTAGTAATCTATGACGCACCGCCCATCTATCATGCATTACGCCGGTTCAGTGACTGATTTCCCCGGTGTTGCCATTCTCTTTTACTGGGTGGGTGGATTTGCCCTGTTTGCCTTTATGACTACTTTTATCCGCGAGATAATCAAGGACATGGAAGATTATAAGGGCGACATGGCCCTGGGACGCAAGACACTGCCTGTCACAGCCGGGATCCTGGCATCGGGAATTGCTGTTCTTTTCCTCTCACTTGTGACAATCTTTCTCCTCTACTTTATCTGGTTCAGATACCTTAACGATAAGATAACATTAGCCTATATTACTCTTCTGATCACAGTCCCGATGATTTGGGTAAATTATAAGGTTTTAACCGGGAAAGAGCGGCATGCGCTTCATGCGGCCAGCAGGCTGATGAAGCTGATAATGCTGGCCGGGATTCTCTATTCACTGCTCGCAGGCGGAATCATTACTTCAGGAAAGTTGTTCTAGGATGATCTCTGACGGGTTAAAGGAGTACGATCTGATTCTCGCCTCTGCATCACCGCGCCGCAGGCAGCTGCTCGAGCGAGGCCGGTTTCAGGTTTCAGACAGCTGCAGTTGATTTCAGAGAAGTGTGGCCTTCTCATCTCAGGGGCAGGGAGATTGCCGAGTTTCTGGCCCTGGGCAAAGCTGAAGCATGGAACGATGATATAAAACCCGGCCAGATAATCATTACAGCTGATACAGTGGTCTGGTGCCATGATACGGTACTTGGCAAACCGGCTGATGCACAAGAGGCAGCACAGTTTCTCAGGCTCCTCTCAGGATGTGAACATGAGGTCATAACCGGTATGTGCCTCAGGGACTGCAGTAAAAAACAGACTTTTTCGGTGACCACACGTGTGACATTCAGGGAGCTGTCAGATGAAGAGATCTTTTATTATATTGAAAACTACCAGCCTCTTGATAAGGCAGGAGCATACGGTATCCAGGAATGGATAGGACTCCGGGGCATAACACGCATTGAAGGATCATACTATAACGTCGTAGGCATGCCGGTGAGCGAGCTTTATTCACACCTGCTTCAATTTACAGGCAATAAATCAACCGCTATATGAAAAAAAATTCACTTCTGCTGGTTATGTTAATCACACTTCTGTCGGGCACTGCAAGGGCTGACGAGGGAATGTGGATACCGGTATTGATAGAGAAGTACAATATCAGGATCATGCAGGAAAACGGATTCAAACTCACTGCTGAAGATATTTACAGTATTAACAAGGCATCGATGAAGGATGCCGTTGTGCTATTTGGCGGCGGCTGCACCGGAGAATTCATATCAGACAGGGGACTGATCCTGACCAACCACCATTGCGGTTTTGGCTCCATACAGAACCACTCAACTCTGGAGCATGATTACCTCACTGACGGTTTCTGGGCTTCAACCGGAGAGGAGGAGCTGTCCAATCCCGGATTGTCAGTGACCATTATGAAGTATATGGAAGATGTAACCGAAAGGGTGCTTGAAGGTGTCACAGAGGATATGGATGCGGAAAAGAGGGAGGCTCTGATTAACGCCAATATCACTGCCATCAACACCGAGGCGGTCAGGGGAACTCACTACGCTTCGATGGTCATGCCGTTCTTCCTGGGGAACCAGTATTTCCTGATTGTGAACGAAGTATTCCGTGATGTGAGGCTTGTCGGCGCCCCACCGTCGGCTATCGGCAAGTTCGGGGGAGACACTGACAACTGGGTATGGCCGCGCCATACAGGCGATTTCTCGCTTTTCAGGGTCTATGCAGACAGCGCAAATAAACCGGCTGCATACTCCGCTGAAAATGTTCCTTACAGGCCGGTATATCATTTCACGGTTTCACTGGCCGGAGTAAATGAGGGCGATTTTACAATGGTCTTCGGTTACCCGGCCAGAACACAGGAGTACGCTCCCTCAAACCATATCAGGATGCTTAAGGAGGTGATTTACCCGAAACAGGTTGAGATACGCGGAACCAAGATCGCTATCCTGGAGCAGGAGATGGCCAGCGACCCGCTGATCAGAATAAAATACTCGGCGAAAGCATACGGGCTTTCCAACGGATGGAAGAAATGGATAGGGGAAATACAGAGCCTTGACAAAATGAACGGAATAGCCCGAAAGGAAGCCTTTGAGAAAGAATTCTCAGACTGGGTTACAGCCGATCCGCTGCGGGCGGTGAAATACGGGACACTGTTCGGACAGTACGACGAAATATATAAGACCTACAGCACCCTGTCACTTGTGAACAGTTACACATCCGAAGCATTCTTTAACAACGGTGCAGAGCCTGCCGCGCTTGCAAACAGCTTCAGGACTGCGATAGATATGGCCGCGGCCAAAAATCCAGATCTTGAAAAGGAACTGACGAGACTGAAGGATGTCACTGCTGACTTTTTTAAAGACTATGACGGCGTTGTTGCAAGGAGACTTTTTGTTGCCGCGATGGACCTGTACGGCAAAAATATTGACCCTGAGTGGCAGTCGCTGGCTTTTAAAGAGCTTTACGAATCATGCAATGGCAACTTTCAGTCTATCACTGACAAATTGTTTGCCGGATCTATATTCACGGATGAAAAGAAGGTGCAGGAGCTGCTTGGCAGGTTCGATGCAAAAAAGATCAAAAAGGATCCGTTTTATATTCTTGCCTCTTCTGCTTCTGACCTGCTTGAAACGAAAGTCAGACCCGGGCTGTCAGCACTCAACGCACGTCTTGCCGGCCTGAACAGGACATACATGGCGGCACAGATGGAACATGGCAGTGACAAGGTTTTTTATCCGGATGCTAATTTTACACTCCGGCTCTCCTACGGAAAGGTCATGGGATATGATTCCAGGGACGCCGTATATTTTAAACATTTCACCACCCTTACAGGAGTGATGGAGAAGGATAACCCGGAAATATATGACTATGACGTCCCTGACAAACTTAAGGAACTGTATCAGAAAAAGGATTTCGGGCGATATGCCGTCAATGGTGATGTGCCTGTATGCTTTATTGCCAACAACCACACCACGGGAGGCAACTCCGGAAGTCCGGTTCTCAATGCCGACGGTCACCTCATAGGGATCAATTTTGACCGCGCATGGGAGGGGGTGGCCTCAGACATAATGTTCAACCCGCTTCAAAGCCGTAACATCAGCCTTGACATAAGGTACGTCCTCTTTATTATAGAGAAGTTCGCCGGGGCGGACTATCTTATACAGGAGATGACACTGGCTGAATAGCAGCCTGAGCATACTCCTTCACCTGGAATATAAACGCCTGCAGCCTGGTATCAAGTGATACCGTATCCTGTCCGTCATATGGAATATTTAAGAACGGGATGTTATTGTAGTCCTTGCGGAATGAATCACTCACCGATGCAACAAGTGTTCCGGGCATACATGTGAAAGGCAGTATCGCTGCTATTCCTGCAACGCCCCTGGAGGCCAGTGCGGCAGATGATCCCATAGCTATCGGAGGGTCACCGTCATAGAACTCACTGACGTATTTGTTGCTCAGCTCAAGCATTTCCTCGAGGGAGACATCCAGTTTGGTATCAGTGTATTTGTGAATACCGTGAAGGAGGTAATCAACAATGACTTCCTGCCCCACACCCTGGATCTTTGATTTTATCAGTCCTTTGGTGTCATTTTTCCATTTGCTGTCGCGTGTGTAGCGATGGGTGGAATATGTTATCCATTCCGAGAACGGGCCAATCAGGACCTCCGCACCAAGTAGCCTCAAGCCTGTTGGCGATATTACCGTTACAGCCTGCATTGTCGCGCATGTAAACCTCTCCCAGGATTGCAACAACAGGTCTCCTGTGGCTTCTGTCAGCCTTGATAGCCATGAATTCGTTGGCTACCTCAACTAATACCTTTCGTAGTCCTTTGGATCCGTTTTCGATGGATTTCTCAATTTTTCTCAGTGCGGCTTCATAGACAGCATCCGTGTCGCCTTTGTTTATTTCATAAGGTCTTATCTCCCTGTAAAGTTTCCTTACATAGTCAAATGAGACAAAGCCTTTCCATGCATTGATCCTGAACTTCTGGCTTTGATCACCGGCAAGATCAGCGTATGATGTGTCATTGGAAGGGGTAACAAGTTCTGCATCCTTGAACCCGAGTCTGTCAAAGAGTATCCTCTGGAACTGGTTATACTGGCCGAAACGGCACGGGCCGTTATGGTCGGGCATGAAAAAACTCATCTTTGACGGGTCAGCACCCGGCTCCATCAGCTTTTTAAGGAAGCTACCTGTTGTGCAGATCATCGGGAAGCACTCTTTGGAGGAGGTGTACTTTCTTCCGAGAGCAATTTCTACTTCAGTCTGTTTGGGAAGCACTTCTGAAGGAATACCGACGCTTCTGGCCGCAGCTGCAACAAAAGCTGCACCGTCATGCATATAAGGAAAATAGAGGGTTCTGTTGGCAGGCGGAGCGGAGGGGCTGGGCCGCGGTCTGTGGATAGTCACCTCTTTCTTCTCATTCATCTCAGAGCCTTTGAGACTGTCAAGGAAAGCCTCGATGCGGGTGACCATACCGGCATCGGCAGAGTGCTCATCCACTTCAAGATGCAGGAAGGGTTTTCCTTTAAGTTCTTCAGTGACATAATGCCAGATAAATGAATCAGGCCCGCATCTGAAATTACTTATATATACTGCATACATACCTTCTGTTTTGGCCACATGCTGGGCTGCAGCAATCATCTTCTGACCGTTTGGCCAGTACATGTTCCTGTAATTTCCGTAGATCTTGTATGATGACAGGTCAAGCATGTCAAGCGGGATAGGCATGACATCCTGCACAAGCAGTTTTTCCGTCAGGTCAAGGTTAAGATGCGGATCGGCACTGTTGTAAGGTCTTCCGATGATCACCACCGGGCGGCAGTTTACCGGGATATTTTTCAGTGCCTCCCTGCCGTATTCCACAAGACCCTTTTCAAATGAGACCTGAATCCCATCAGCCTTATATATGGCTTTCTTTATTTCTTCCTTTTTTAATCCGAACTTCTCATGAAAAAAAGTTGACAGCTCCTTTACCAGGGCGCGTTCGAAGTACCTGAAGTGCAGGGTAGGAGTGAGGAACTTTGATTCGTCAACCTTACCTTTGAGGGCGGCCCTGACCATAAACGGAAATGACTGTATCCATGGACAGTTTGTGTTGGTTGTTGTGTCTCCCTGGCGGTATTTTCCGTTGACAATGAAGGGCATGAAAACATAATCGACATTTTTCTCGAGGAGATCGATCACATGACCGTGCATCAGCTCAACAGGGAGACAGGTCTCTGATGAGATGGTTTCAATTGAACGCGAGACCAGTGCCTTATCAGATTCCCTTGAAACGACCACATTAAATCCAAGCTCCTGAAAGAAAGTCCTCCAGAACGGGAACTGCTGGTAATATATCATCAGAGCTCTCGGAATACCGATCGTTGTTTTTCCGTTTGCCTCTGTCTCCTTATAGTCACCCCGAAGCATTTCGAGTCTCTTACTGTAGAGGTTTGGTATGTGTCCGGTATTCTTCTTACGGCCGTCAGTCTCATATTTTTCACAGCGTCCGCCGTAGAAAAGTGATTTCTTCTCGCCGCTGATGTTTATCCTGCTTATTTCGCAGTTGTTGACGCAGCTCTTGCATACAAACCTGCTCATCTCATACGTCACATTACGTACGCCAAAGCCCTTGAATGTGGTTTTCTGCCCTTCTGTCATTGATCTCTGGGCAAGAATGGCAGCACCTATTGCGCCGGTGACGTCAAAGTGCGGCGGTATGGTGATCTTTTTTCCTGTCACCTGCTCGAAGGCAGCCACAACAGCCTTATTGTTTGTAACCCCTCCCTGGAAAAAGATCTTGTTGCCGACCTTCCGGTCTGCAACAACTTTCTGCAGGTAATTGTAAACGATCGAATAAGCAAGTCCTCCGACAAGATTATCGTTTTTGGCGCCTTTCTGCATAAAGGAATTAAGATCTGATTCCATGAACACCGTGCAGCGGTCACCAAGCTTGACGGGAGTTTCTGACTTAAGGGCCATATTTCCGAACTGCTCAACGATCCTGATGTTGAGTTTTTCGGCCTGCTCCTCAAGGAATGATCCCGTACCGGCGGCACAGACTTTGTTCATCTCGAAGTCGACCACCACTCCGTTTTCAATGCTTATATATTTTGAATCCTGTCCGCCGATCTCAAATATTGTATCAACCGTTGGATCATAGTCTATTGCGGCGGTTGCCTGCGCCGTTATTTCATTCTGGATGGTATCTGCCCCGATGAAATCGCCTGTCAGGTACCGGCCTGAGCCCGTCGTCCCCGCACCTATGACTTCAACGTGTTCTCCTATCTCGTCATATATCTCTGTCATCCCTTTCTGAATGGCTTCCAGCGGCTTGCCGGCAGTCGGGAGGTAGCGCCTTGCCACAACGTTGTGCTTTTTGTCAATCAGAACGACGTTGGTACTCAATGAGCCTACATCGATGCCAAGGTAAACAGGCAGCTTATCGGTTCCGTTCTTGTGGAATTTTACTTCCTTATTGTAAACTGCCTCCGATTCTATCAGCTGTGGCAGGCTGACAAATTTAGATGCGTGTTTCTTAAGGTAAGCCTGAAGCTCTTCAAGACCTTTGAAAGGATTAACATCCAGTTTGTTGGCGTGGCTGTACATCACTGCACCAATAGCGCCCATTGATGCATGGTGGGCTGGTATAATCAGCTCATCACCCTTTAGGTCAAGCACTTCCCTGAACGCTCTTACCATACCTATGTTTGCTGCCACGCCTCCGGAGAAGAGGACAGGTTTCTTTATCTCCTTGCTGCGGGCAACGGTGCTCCGGAAATTACGTGCAAGTGCAAAGCACAGTCCTGCTACAATATCATGCAGGGGGGTGGCTAACTGCTGGTGATGTATCATGTCGCTTTTGGCGAACACACTGCATCTGCCTGCAATACGCGGCGGATTGACCGATTTCATAGCCATCTCACCGAACTCCTTCTCGATAGGGACACCTATTCTTTTTGCCTGCTGGTCAAGGAATGATCCGGTACCTGCGGCACAGATGCTGTTCATCTCAAAGTCAACGAGCCTTGCGTGATCATCTTCAGGGTTTTTCTCAAGGGTAATGAGCTTGGAATCTTCGCCCCCGATCTCAATGACGGTACGGGCATCAGGATAAAGCCTGCCTGCCGACGTTGCCTGTGCAATGATCTCATTTACAAATACGCCCCCGATCAGTCCTGCTGCCAGCTTACCGCCCGTGCCTGTCAGGGCAATTCCCTTTACAGTTGCAGAGGGGTATTTTTTCAGAATAGATGAGATCCTGTCATAGAGCATATTGAAAGGTTTACCATGAACGTAGTCATAGTAATCTTCAATGATGCTATAGTTATCATCCAGTAAAACAGTATTGAGAGAAACTGATCCGATATCAAGTCCGATATAAAACGACTGACCTGAAACGTCAGGTGAAGCTTTTGTATTAGCCATGATTAAATGTTTAGTAAAGAAAAGTCCGATCTACCTTTAATCAGGCCGTGAAGTTAAGGATTTTCAGTAAAAAAAGCACATTCGGCCCGTCGCTGTGATATATATCATGTCTCTTAATGGCGATTAAAAAGAAATCGGCATTCTCGTTTCTGTACTATAATCATTTCATAACTTATTTTACTTTAGATCCATTCATCCTTCAGAATCTTCCCGTCAATGCCCACAAGCACGGCTTTTACAGGAACCTTTCGCGATGCTTTGGCGAGAGCGCTTCTTACCATCTGCATGAGGCCTCCACAACAGGGCACCTCCATCATCATGACTGTTATAGTGTTGACCTTTGCGGTGTCAATCATTGTCACCAGTTTATCAATATATATTTCCATATTGTGGTCAAGCTTGGGACATGCAATTGCCAGTGACCTGTTTTTCAGAAATGACTGGTGGAATGAACCAAGTGAAAATGCCACGCAGTCTGCCGCAAACAGTAGGTCAGCACCTCTGTAAACCGGTGAATTGGGATTAATAAGGTGCATCTGCACCGGCCAGTGAGTCAGCTGTGAGGGAGTGTTGGCCGTCATAGCTGATACGGCTGCAGGTGCTATTATCCTTTCCTTGCTTCCGGGACAACCACCACCGTTGTGCAAATGAGCCGGACCACTGTCAATTTTCTGATTTTTCTCCCCTTTTACCTCTGCAAGAACCTCCCTTACGCTGAAAGGAACATCTTTTTCATGCATTTCCATCCAATCCGTTCCTTCCTTAAAATAACCGTGCTCATTATGGTTTTTAAGATGCTTAAGGTGTGCTGTGACTGTGTTGGCGCCCTTGTGAACCATCTCACTTATCACGGTAATCTCATCATAGGGTTGAGCTTCACGCTTTTCAATTGTAATGGCATTTTCGGGACAATGGCCAATGCAGGCTCCCAGGCCGTCACACATCAGCTCTGATACCAGCCTTACCTTGCCGTCAATGATCTGAAGCGCTCCTTCGTGACAGTTTGGTACACATTCCCCGCAACCGGTGCACTTCTCTTCGTCTATTTTCAATATGTCTCTTTGCATTTCTTTTCCAGTTTATTTTCACTTCAGGCCTCTTGATTTCCCGGCAGGTGATGCTGATGGCAGGCTCACCGTGAAGCAGCTTCCGTTTTCCAGTTTGCTTTCCACACTGATTGTGCCCTTGCTGAGGGTGACAAGCTCGTGCACCAGCTTAAGTCCGATCCCTGTTCCTTTTTCAGAATCAGTGCCTGCTGTTGTATCAATCTCTGCTCCAGTGAACAGCTTCTTCTGCCGTTCTTCACTGATACCCACCCCGTTGTCGCATATTTTTATCACCACTCCCGCATTATTCTTTTCCTGTTCCTTCACGCTTATGTTCACCTTTCCTCCGACGTTGGTATATTTAATGGCGTTTGAAAGGAGATTTCTTACAACAATGTCAATCAGGTCCCTGTCAATCCATCCGACCGCTTTTCCCACCTGCGTAAAATTGAGCGATATGTTTTTCCTGTCTGCGGTCTCCTTCATGATGCTGATGTTGGTAAGAACAATATCCGCAAGGTCATTTTCAGAAGGTGCAAACCGGATCATATCTTCCTGTCCTCTTCCCCAGACAAGCATATTCTCTATCAGGCTTATAAGCATCTGGGAGTACTGTATACAAGAGTTAGCCATTGCTTCCGTCTTTTCCCCGTCTTTCTCTTCCCTGAGCAGGTGAAGGGTATACAGGATATTCACCACAGGACTGCGGAGGTCGTGTGCTATAACGGAGAAGACTTTATTTTTAAGATGAATGGTTTCCGAGAGCTTTTTATTCTGGAGTGCGATCTGTTCATTTCGGGCATTGATCTCCACACTCTTCGTCTTCAGCTCTTTTGTTCTTTCATCGACCCTGTACTCAAGGCTGCGGTTCAGCTCTTCAAGCTGAAGGGCTAGCTTTACCCTCTCCCTTCCTGAATTGACCCAATCGCGTATCAGCAATGCAGCCTGTACAAAAACGAACACCATCATCATGAATGACAGTATATATATCTGTTGTTTTTCCTCAAGCCCGTTTGACAGCATGATGTCTGCAACAGCACCGGCTCCAAGTGCTATTATTGCAACGAAATTGATAATGTCAATCCAGTTCTTCTTTAACAACCCCCTCAGGCTCATGACAAGAGCATACGTCAGCACCATGAGAGCCAGAGCCTGCATAATCCATACAGTATAGGAAAAGATGTATACCGGAGAAGAAACCACAAGGATTGCACCTGCAAGAAAAATAAAATCAACAGCCAGTGCTGTCTTCCTGAACCAGGAAGTAGGGTAGATGTAATATGCAAGCCATGCTCCGGATGTTACTGTCAGGTACAGGAGAAGGTATTCACATCTTACGATCAGGTTCCAGTTGGTGGCATCAATAATCGAAATTAAGTACGGAGTGGAGAGGAACGGTCTGAGAGCAAGTGAAGCAGCGAGCAGGGAGAACATCACGAGCTTGGGGTTCTTTCTGTCAAAGAGGTAAAAAACAAAGAAAAAAATAAAAGCGGCGAAGAGCATACCGGTCACTGCAATTGAGATGAACCACTGATTGGTGAAGTTTGTCTGTATGGTATGGAAGGTACCCACCTTGAGAGGCAGCCAGAACCCTCCCCTTCGATGTTCGTAGTTCGATACCCTTATCAGGAGCTCAAGAGTGTCGTTCTTAGGCACATAGCTAAAGAACAGGGGTTCATAGGCGGGTATTGATTCAGCCCTGCTGCGTGCCGGGGTGCCATTCCTGGCAGTAGTGACCCCGTTTATGGCGATCTCATATGAGCTGTCGAACACAGGCATATCGAACCCCAGGCGGTCACGGTACCCGTCAGGCAGCAGAATGACCGCCCTGTAAGTGCCATAGCCAAACCGCGGCAGCCTCTTTCCGCCGACACTGTATTCAGACCAGTAACCCGGCACAGTTCCGTAACAGTCGGGTGTAAGTGTGTCACTTATATGATCCGGCTCTCCGTAAAGGAATTTGCTGAAATAGAATTCCCATTCGCCGTTCATTTTAAGGGTGAACTCATCTCCCTGCTCTATCTGCCTGAGATCAAGCACACCTTTCTCAACCCTCACGGGTGCGCCTGTCATAAGTCCCTGTATAAGAAAAAATGAGATTAGGGCGGTGGCAGTTCTTTTTAGCATACCAGGTGGCATTATTTTGTATTTAATTAAATTCTTTCTACTCGAACTCTACAAGCGGGTCTCCCTTCCTGACCTTGTCACCGCTTTTTACCATTACCTTTTTTATTTTTCCGTCGCGGTCCGATGTCACTGCGCTGAAAGTCCTGTTGATCATAATATACATCAGTATCTCGCCTTTTTTTACTTCTTCACCCACGTCGAGATCATCATCTGACCTGTATATAGCCGTTGTTCCTGAATATATAAATGCTATGCCGGTTTCCGGGGCGAAGAGAAGTTTTTTCTGCGGCACTTTTGCTGTTGCGGCATTGGACAGCTCGGCTTTTCTGTCTTCCACCTCCTTCAGGAAGCGTGTCTTTGCCGCGCCCGATTTATAATCGCGGTACTGCCTGTCATGCATTGCCAGTTCGAACAGTTCTTCATCATCCTGTCCGGCAGACCATTTATTGTCCTCCATCTCTTTCCGGTAGGTGTCGAGGGCATCGGGATAGTTATCCTGCGGAGTGCCATCGTAGAATTCCTTCCCTTCACGTTTTGCCAGTTCGATGAGTTCGGGTGCTAGCGGACCTGGCAGTTTGCCGGCACGGCCGAGCAGCATATCCCAGGTGTTCGGATCGATCATGGCAAACCGGTCCTTGCCGTTGACCAGTGAAACGATATTCATCAGCGCCACATTCTTGACATACTGGCTGAACGGTGTTACGAGAGGCGGATAACCCATCATTGGCCATATTTGCCAACCTCTTTGAAGAGCCATACGACGAGATCATCTTCTGACAGCTCCGGCTTGTTCTTGGCCTTCAGTGCAGAGTTGATGCCCTGGTGCACTCCCTTAAGGTCGGCCATCATGCTTCCCATCATACCTCCGGGAAGTCCTGATCCGATCAGCAGCGATGTCATCAGTTTGTTACGCGGGTCAATAAAATAACCCAGGAAGTCATCAATGAACTCCTGTGTCAGAGACCTTACTTTCATGTAGGCATCCATGTTTATTTCCGGCACATCAAACCCTGCGTCCTTCATTATAGCCTGTATCGCGATGACATCGGGATGAATCATTCCCCAGCTGAGAGGTTCCATGGCAACGTCGAGGTAATCACCGCCTGCCCTTGCCACCTCAAGCATCGAGGCAACGGACATTCCCGGGCCGCTGTGTCCGTGATACTGGACAATTATACCGGGATATTTTTTTTTGATTTTCTTCACCAGTTCCCCGAGGGTAGCCGGTCTGCCCACCCCTGCCATATCTTTAAGACATATCTCGTCAGCACCGTACTCAACCACTTTGTCTACCACCTCCATGTAGTACTCAATCGTGTGAACAGGTGAGGAAGTAATTGAGAGCGCTGCCTGCGAGATCATTCCTGCTTCGCGTGCGTACTTAACTGACAGTTCAAGGTTACGGTGGTCATTCAGCCCGCAGAATGAACGTGAAATATCTACTCCCTGAGCTTTCTTAACCTTGTACATCAGGCGCCTGACGTCTGCCGGCACAGGATACATTCTTATTCCGTTAAGGGCGCGCTCGAGCATGTGCGTCTGGATACCTGCCTCGTTAAAAGGCCTGGTCCACTCTCTTACAGCCTCGTTCGGATTTTCACCGTAAAGCAGCTGTACCTGTTCAAAAGCACCGCCGTTGGTCTCGATGCGATCAAAGCATCCCATTTCAATGATGTGCGGTGCAACGGCTTTCAGCTGGTCAACCCTTGGCTGATACTTGCCTGACGACTGCCACATATCACGGTACAGGAGGCTGAATTTTATTTTATTTTTCATTTTTGCAGATGTAGCTGATACCTGTCTGATCCATTTATCTGAAATAATCAGTCAAAGATAATCCTGTTGCAGCTTATACACGTGATAAAAATCAATTTAAGCATTTTCATGCTTAAAAGAAAGAAGGCACCCCCGGGGGGTACCTTCTTGTCAACCTAAACCTGATCGTAGAAAGGCCGGACGGCCTTATTAAGGAAGGATAAAAAATCTTTTATTCGCTCTCTTTTAAGAGCATCGGAAAATACGATGCTATGAGCAGCGCTGCATCCTGTTCTGCGGTGACGCCCTGGCTGATAACTTTCTGACGGAAATAGCCGGTCCTGTTAAGCTGGCTGTCATCCGTGCGTATCCCATCCGTCCTGTATTTTTTGTCAACCTTGCTGACGCCAAAATACTTGCCGTTGCAGGAATACATTACTGCCAGGTCATCAGATACAACCACATAGTTCTTACAGTTCTTTTCTTTATCCACATAGATCTTCACCTTGACAGGTGAATTCTCGTATGAGAGCAGGTAACATTTTACCGTTTCACCTGCCAGAGTAAGGGGCTGATCAACAGCCTCCAGAGTGTAGCTTCCGAAGGCAGTGTTGGACTCACCCTTCAAAATGACCTTGCCGTATGACATTGCTGCCACACCGGCAAAAAGCACCAGAACAAGAATAATTTTTTTCATGACTAACCCGTTTTTGTTTAACACCAAACCATCCATTTCAAAAAGAGGAACTGTCCTTTTCAACTCTTTTTCATAAGTAAAGACCGGCAACCTCCCCTTTCGCTGCAATCTTTTGTGTTAAATTTGCGTTAATAAAAGTTAATTGGTAATTTTGTACTTTATTACAGTATGTTACAGGATATGGAACACAGGTTTATGATGAACCGCCTCGGCCGGAGGCTGTATCACTGCCTTATGTTCTATCAAAGTTAGCCTTTCGCCGGCAGCTGACAGCTGCGGCTCTTTCCGTTATTCAGTAGCGTCTATAACTTCACGGACTTTTTATGAAAGGCTTGATATTCAGTATAAAGAGATATGCAATTCATGACGGCCCCGGCATCAGGGTCACCTTCTTCATGAAAGGATGTCCTCTTGACTGCTGGTGGTGTCATAACCCGGAAGGGAAATCGGCGGAGCAGACTTCCGTGGAACGGATTGACAGGGTAGGGGAAAAGGAATTCACATCTGTGGAGCCTGTAGGCAAGGAATATACTCCGGATGAGCTGGTAAAAAAAGCTGATAAGGACAGGGTCTTCATGGAGCAGTCGGGCGGAGGGGTAACCTTCTCAGGAGGTGAACCGCTGATGCAGTTTGAATTCCTCCTTGAGGCACTTCGGGCAATGAAGAGAGCAGGGTTTCATACAACTGTCGATACCTCAGGGCACACGTCACCGGAAAGACTGCGGGCTATCATGCCTTATACCGATCTCTTCCTCTATGACATCAAGCACCTGGACCCTGAGATACATATGAAATTCACAGGGGTAAGAAATGATCTCATCCTTTCTAATCTTGACCTGCTTCTGAATGAAGGAGCTGAGATCATGTTAAGGGTGCCTGTTGTTCCCGGTGTGACGGCAGATAAAGAGTACATGAAACAGCTCAGGGATTTCATTGAAAGCCGTAAAACAAAAAAAATCAGAGAGATAAACCTCCTGCCATATCATAAGACCGGCAGCTCTAAATACCGTCGTTTTGACCTTCCTGACCGCATGACCGGCGTCGGGCAGATACCCAACAGTCATCTCGATGATTATGTTGAAATTTTAGAGCCGCTGGGCATCCGCATCAGGAAAGGCGGATGAACAAAAAAGTAAATGAAAAAACATAAATATGAAAATGACTGAAAGAGTTCTCAGGCTCAGGGAACAGAGTCTTGACGCCCAGGAGACCATCACCGCCGAAAGGGCTCAACTGATCACCCGCTTCTATGAAAGCGATGCGGCACGCGGATTATCAGCTCCGGTACTCAGGGCACGCGCTTTCGAGTACCTGCTGAGATACAAAGCCATATGTATCAATGAAGGGGAGATGATTGTCGGCGAAAGAGGTCCTGCACCGAAAGCTACACCCACGTATCCCGAGATCTGCCTTCATTCGCTGCAGGATCTTGATATTCTCAACGGCCGCGAAAAAGTCTCTTTTAAGGTCGGTGACGAGGTCAAACGTATCTACGAAAATGAAATTATTCCGTTCTGGAAGGGACACAGTAACCGTGATCGTATCATGGAGCGCATGACACCTGAGTGGATCAATGCCTACAAGGCCGGGATCTTCACCGAGTTCCAGGAGCAGAGGGCCCCGGGTCACACTGTACTCGGCTACAAAATGTTTCATACCGGGTTTCTTGATCTGAAGAAGGAAATAGCCGAATCAGCTGCGAAGATAGATTACTTTAATGACCCTGATGCCTCTGACAGGAACGAGGAGCTTAAGGCCATGGATATTGCATGTGAAGCAATAATGATGTATGCCGGCAGGCATGCTGACGCTCTTGAGAAACTTGTGGAGACAGAGAAGGACCAAAAGCGGCGGACAGAGCTGAAAATGATGGCAGCTGTCTGCTGCCGGGTGCCTGCTCACGCACCCGAGACCTTCCACGAGATGCTGCAGCACTACTGGTTCATCCACCTTGGCGTGGTGACCGAGCTTAACCCGTGGGATTCCTTCAATCCCGGCCGCCTTGACCAGCATCTGTGGCCTGTATACAAAAAGGAGACTGAGGCAGGTACTCTCACTCCGGAACAGGCTTATGAGCTTCTTGGCTGTTTCTGGGTCAAGTTCAATAACCATCCTTCACCTCCGAAGATGGGTGTCACCGCACAGGAGAGCAACACCTACACCGACTTCTGTCTTATAAACCTCGGAGGCGTTAAGCCCGACGGCACGGATGCCGTAAACGAAATGTCATATATCCTCCTCGATGTGATCAAAGAGATGCGCATCGTTCAGCCCAGCTCGATGGTACAGGTGAGCCGCAAAGGTCCCGACGCCTTTATCCATAAGACACTGGATATTGTCAGAACAGGCTTCGGCCAGCCGTCAATCTTCAATACCGAGTCAATAATCCAGGAGCTTCTCAGGCAGGGCAAGAGCCTCGTTGATGCCCGCAACGGCGGCGCTTCAGGGTGCGTTGAGACCGGAGCCTTCGGAACAGAATGTTACTGGCTGACGGGATACTTTAACCTCGTAAAAATACTCGAGGTAACCCTGAACAATGGTTTTGACCCCCGGACGGGAGTGCAGGTAGGGCCAGAGACAGGCGATCCTTCGCTTTTCGCTTCGTTTGATGAGTTCATGCTTGCCTACAGGCAGCAGGTGAACCATTTTGCGGATATAAAGGTGAGAGGTAACAATGTTATCGAAAAGACATTTGCCAGTCACCTGCCGGTGCCGTTCCTGTCGCTTCTTCTTGAAGACTGTATTGCCAACGGGAAAGATTATAACGCCGGCGGAGCAAGATATAACACCACCTATATACAGGGTGTGGGGCTTGGCAGTATTACCGACATCCTTACTTCAATAAAATACAATATCTATGACAAGGGCAGGTTCACCTGGAATGATATGCTTGCCGCTCTGAAGAACAATTTTGAGGGACAGGAGGAGATGCAGTATGAGATGATCTATCACACTCCGAAGTACGGTAACGATGACGACTATGCTGACGAACAGGCTGTGGCTGTATTTGAAATTTTCTATGATGCCGTCAACGGCAGGCCCACTCCGAGGGGAGGGGTTCACCGGATAAACATGCTGCCGACGACATCGCATGTTTATTTTGGTAACGTGACCGGCGCCACACCTGACGGGCGCAAAGCGTTTGTACCTCTCTCGGAAGGTATTTCACCGTTTCAGGGGGTTGACCATCAGGGACCAACAGCAGTGATCAAATCGGCATCAAAGATTGACCATCTCAGAACAGGAGGGACACTTCTGAACCAGAAATTCTCGCCTGAGTTCTTTGAGGACGAGGGAAGCTATCATAAGCTGACGGCGCTGGTACGGAGCTATTTCAGCCTTGACGGGCACCACATACAATTCAATGTGGTTAATGCCGAAACGCTCCGGGAGGCACAGAAACATCCTGAGCTTCACCGCGATCTGATTGTCCGCGTTGCTGGCTACAGCGATTATTTCAATGACCTGGGAGAAGATCTTCAGAATGAGATAATCAGGCGAACAGAACACAGCGGTTTTTAGTCCGGGGACATTTATCCGCGCATTTCAAGGGCTCTGTCAGAAATGCATAATTTATTTTCAGATATATTTGACTTTGTCATTAAAGTTAAGTATATTTTGTAAAAATTAATACTGCTGTTCCGGTCGTGGCCATGACTTCAGCCGGTAGCAAGTAATGCCTTGGCCGTGAAGAAGATATTCGATTATTTTGACACACGCTACAGGGCTGAGATGCTTGGCAGGCCCATTGACCAGACTGGTCCGGTAATAACCATATCACGCCTTACCGGCTGCGATGGAAGGGAAGTCGCAGCAGCCCTTGTCGCTCTGCTCAATCTCAGGCATAACACAAATAAATGGAGATGGATCGATAAGGATATCATCTACCATGCAGCCCATGAACTGAAGACTGATACCAACCGGGTGGAGACATATTACCAGGGCATGACAATGAATGATATGTCAGAGATGATAATGGCTTTCTCAGGTTCATTTGTCAGTGACAGTTCGGTGAAGAAGGCTATCAGGGAGGTGGTTCTTTCAATAGCACGTGAGGGTCATGCTGTGATCATAGGACGTGGTGGAGTGGCGATAACGCGTGATATGACCAATGCACTGCATATCAGGCTTGTGGCACCGTTATACTGGAGGGTGGAGAATGTGATGAAGAAGAAGGGTATGATCATTGAAAAGGCAGAAGAATATGTGATTGAAACTGATGAGAAGAGGAATAAGATGATTGTGAGTTTCCTTGACAAGAAGCCACAGACCATCGATTACCTCTTTGACTCCACACTGAACAGAAGCAGTTTTTCGATTGACCAGCTCTCCGCGCTCATACTTGACATGTATGAGGCCAAGCTGGGAAAGATAAAATAACAGCATTGCTATGCTTTTTCAGAGTTTGGGCATAGCTGGTTGGTTGATAGGTGAGGAGGGTAATGAAAGGGCCGGCATCCATTCGGAGCCGGCCCTATTCTTTTGTTTTTTCAGAGACAGCAAATTTTTGCAATCCTTTTTATGTGATCTGAAGTGCGTTTGTCGAGTGATTTCATGTAGGCATCCCAGTCATCAATCCTGAACTTAGCCACTCCGGTTTCGATGGCAGCCCTGGCAACAGCGGAGGCTACCCTGGAAATAAGTCGCGGATCGAGCGGCTTCGGAATAATATAATCCCTGCCAAACTCCAGTTTTTTAAGGTCATAGGCCGTAAGTACCTCTTCAGGAACAGTCTCTTTTGCAAGGTCTGCCAGGGCTTTTGTGGCTGCCAGCTTCATTTCCTCATTGATGGTGGTTGCCCTTACGTCAAGCGCACCCCTGAAGATGAATGGAAAACCAAGGACATTGTTGATCTGGTTGGGATAGTCTGATCTTCCCGTGGCAAAAATCAGATCATCGCGGGTCGACATGGCATCTTCATAGCTGATCTCCGGGTCAGGGTTGGCCATAGCGAAGACTACAGGATTTGGAGCCATGGTACTAAGCATCTCCTTACTCAGCATTTTGGCCACTGACAGCCCAAGGAAGACATCAGCACCTTTAACTGCATCTGCCAGTGTGTCAATATCACGGTCAGTAATCCATTCTTTCTTATACTTGTTAAGGTCAGTCCTTTTTTTGTTGATGACTCCCTTGCTGTCGGCCATAACGATGTTTTCCTTTTTTACACCCAGGGCCACATACAGGCGTGTGCATGAGTTGGCAGCCGCTCCCGCGCCGCAAACGACCACCTTTATGTCGGAGATTTTTTTCCCGTTCAGGTCCAGTGCATTCAGAAGACCTGCAGAAGAGATTATTGCTGTTCCGTGCTGGTCATCATGAAAGACGGGTATGTTAAGGATTTCCTTCAGTCTTGTCTCTACCTCAAAGCACTCAGGAGCCTTGATGTCCTCCAGGTTAATTCCGCCGAAGGTAGGAGCGATCCTGGCGCATATCTCGATCAGCTTTTCAGGGTCTTTCTCATCCACCTCGATATCAAACACATCCACATCGGCGAAAACCTTGAAAAGAAGACCTTTGCCCTCCATCACAGGCTTACCTGCCAGTGCACCTATGTCACCCAGGCCAAGCACGGCGGTGCCGTTTGAGATCACGGCTACAAGATTGCTCTTCGCCGTGTACAGATAGGCATCATCAGGGTTTTTTTCGATCTCCAGGCATGGATAAGCTACTCCCGGCGTATATGCGAGACCGAGATCATGCTGCGTGCAATAAGGCTTTGTAGGGATAACCTCAATCTTGCCCCTGCGCCCGCGACTGTGATAATGGAGTGCGTCCTCTTTCGTGATTTTTGACATAACGGGAAATTTAATTGATTATGAATAGTTCTGAGAAAAGGAATTAGTACAACGAATTTAAAGTATTTCTCAGACTACTCCAACTTATTTAGTGAATAATAAACTGATTATATTTGGGGCTCTATCGGAAAATAGATATTTTCAATGCCGTAAAAAAAACGGGACTGACCCGGCACAAAATATGAATTATTCACTTCAGGACACAGCAATAGGTGTAGATATCGGTGGCAGTCATATCACTGCCGTTGCGGTTGATATGCAGAACCATAATATCATTAAAGGCTCACGGGCAGAAAGTCCTGTTGATAACAAGGCCGAGGCTGATGAAATACTTGAGGTATGGGCCGGGACCCTGCGCAAAATATTGGAAAAACTGCCTGCATTCAGGCTACGCGGTATCGGGTTTGCCATGCCGGGTCCGTTCGATTATGTGAAAGGCATCTGTCTCATCAGGGGTGTACCCAAATACGAAAAGCTCTACGGTGTCAATGTGGGGAAGGCGATCAGCTCAAGACTAGGACTGCCGTGCGACTGCAGGGTGAGGTTCATGAACGATGCCAGCTCGTTTGCCGTGGGTGAAGCGTGGGCAGGAAAGGCTGCCGGATACAAAAAGATGATGGGTATAACTCTTGGCACAGGATTCGGGTCAGCATTCATCGATGACCGCATTCCGGTAGTTGAGGGCGATACTGTTCCAAGGATGGGATGCTTCTATTACCTGCCTGTCGGGACCGGTATCGCTGATGACTATTTCTCAACTCGATGGTTCACTTCAGGATATAGGAAGATAACGGGCAAAGAGGTTGCGGGTGTTAAGGAGATCGCTGCGGAAGCTGGAAGCGATGCGGCAGTACGGGCTCTGTTCGACGAGTTCGGGGAGAACCTGTGCTCTTTCCTCTCACCCTGGCTCCTGAGGTTCGGAGCAGAGATACTTGTCATCGGGGGAAATATCTCCCATGCTTATGACCTGTTCGGCACCGCTTTTGAGAATGCGCTTAAGCAGGCAAATTGTGACGTCAGGGTAGAGATTTCCGGACTCAAGGAGGATGCGGCCCTGCTCGGCAGCGCCTATCTGCTTGACGATGATTTCTGGAAAGCGGTACAACCTGCCCTTCCTCTTATGTAATATTGAAAACTTAAAGAACATGAATGAGAAAAAAATTGAGATGAGGCAGGTGGCACCTGTTCTCCTCTCCTTCTTCGTGATGAGTTTTGTTGACCTTGTAGGTATTGGTAAGGACCGTGTGGCAGGTGATCTCGAACTGAGTGAGTTCATTCTTGGACTGATACCGTTTTCCGCATTCATCTGGTTTTTCTTCCTGTCAGTGCCTGTAGGCATACTCCAGGCAAGGGTCGGTAAGAAACTTATGCTCAACATCGGAATGGGGATAACGGGCATCGGGCTGCTTTTACCTTATTTTATCTATAATTTCGCTACCGTAATTACCGGGTTTGCATTGCTGGGCATCGGCAACACGATAGTACAGGTATCGGCCAACCCGCTGCTGGTTGATGTTGTTCCCGGAAACAGGACTTCAAGTTTTCTGAGCTTTTCGCAGTTCATTAAAGCTATCGGATCAATGCTGGCTGCGCCGCTTGCTTTAGTGTTTGCAAGCCGTTTCGGCGACTGGAAGCTTCTCTTTCTCGTGTACGGTATTGTTTCGCTGCTGAGCGTAATATGGCTTGGCAGTATAAAGATTGAAGTGAGTGCCATGACCGAAAAAGCACCTTCACTGGCATCTGCATTCAGGCTTCTCGGTAATTCCTTTGTGCTGATGATGGTTATTTCAATTTTTCTTGTGGTAGGTATCGATGTCGGTTTCAACTACTTCTCAGGGACATTCCTCACCGAGAGATTTGGTATCGGGACAGACGCGGCACAAACGGGCCGGAGCATCTACTTCTTTGGCCGTATGCTCGGCACCTTTGCCGGTGCGCTGTTGCTGACAAAGCTGTCATCAAGGAAAGGTTTTCTCTATAGCGCACTGCTTGCTATAGTCTCCATCGCACTTATTCTCATTGTGCCATCTAAGGCCGCTGCCTGGGTGCTGGTATTCCTTATCGGACTGGGCGTTGCAAATATCTTCCCGCTGGTATTCTCACTGACAATAAAAAAATATCCCGAAAGAGGAAACGAGATCTCAGGCCTCATGATGATGGCCATATCCGGCGGAGCCCTGATACCACCTGTCATAGGACTGGTAAGCGACTCACTGGGAGTGGTGCCCGGAATGGGAGTATTGCTCCTTTGTGCTGCTTACCTGCTTATCGTCTCGTGGATTATAATCAGGAAGAATCTTGCAACCATATAATCAGGTCACCATTACCTGACCTGCTGTTTGCCGGAATAAACAAAAACACATAATAATATGAGGCAGATTGCGATTTTAAGCATGCTTATAATGCTGTGGTCATGCGGCAGGAAAGAGACAGTGCACCCGAATATTATCTTCATCATGTCTGATGATCATGGGTACCAGGCGGTGAGTGCATACGGAAGCGGACTTAACTCAACACCCAATCTCGACCGTATCGGTGATGAAGGAATTATCTTCCGGAACAGCTTTGTATGTAACTCAATATGTGCTCCTAGCAGGGCTGCCATTCTCACTGGCAAGCACAGCCATGCCAACGGTCACACAGACAACAGGCAGAGGTTTGACAGCTCCCAGGTGACGTTCCCGAAGCTTCTGCAGGATGCCGGTTATCAGACTGCCCTGATAGGCAAATGGCATCTGAAGAGTGATCCCACTGGCTTCGACTACTGGAATATCCTGCCCGGGCAGGGGAGTTACTATAATCCTGATTTCATTGAGATGGGACGCACTTACCGTGAGAAAGGCTATGCTACCACCATCATCACCGATATGGCTATTGAATGGCTGGCCAACAGGGATACTGCAAAACCATTCTGCCTGATGATCCATCATAAGGCACCCCACCGCAACTGGATGCCTGATACTTTAGATTTTGATATGCTCGACGGCGCTTCCTTCCCCGTGCCGGAAACTTTCTTTGATAATTATGAAGGAAGACAGGCTGCCGGGCTTCAGGAGATGAGCATCATGCGCGACATGCACATGTCTTCTGACCTTAAAATAGCAGGTGCCGGCGGCGACAGCATCTCACCGGCCGAGAAAGACTACCTGTGGTACCTTAATAACAGACTCAGCCCGGAACAGTACAAAGCATGGTGCAGGGAATATGACAGTATCAGCCTTGCCTATAATAAGCATCCTCTCACCGGTGATTCACTGGCCGTTTTTAAACTGAACAGATACCTGACCGATTATCTGAGGACCATTCAATCAGTAGACCGCAATACAGGCAGGCTGATGGATTTTATTGACGCTTCGGGACTGAAAGACAACACGCTGGTGATCTATACATCTGATCAGGGCTTTTATCTCGGTGAGCACGGCTGGTTTGACAAGCGCTTCATGTATGAAGAGTCCTTCAGGACCCCTCTCATGATGAGGCTGCCTGCAGGGTATACGGCCAGGGGCGATATAGGCGAGATGGTTCAGAACATTGATCTTGCACCCACTTTTCTTGAAATGGCAGGCGTCACCCCTCCGGAAGAGATGCAGGGTATTTCGATGGTTCCGCTGCTCAGGGGGGCCAAACCAAAGAAATGGCGCGATGCCCTGTATTATCAGTATTACGAGTACCCGGCTGAACATGCCGTCAGAAAACACTACGGCATCAGGACCGACAGATACAAGCTTATTCACTTCTATGACGATATTGATCAATGGGAGTTGTATGACCTCAGCGCAGACCCTCATGAAATGCATAATCTCATTGACGACCCGGGTTATGCTGCTGTGGAAAAGAAGCTTAGAAAGAAACTTGACAGTCTCCGGAAATTGTACAGGGTACCCGAAGAAGTATAGTTTCTGCGATTCAGACTATTTGTCCGTGATTTTTTTCGTCAGCAGGAATAATGCAGCAGTTTTTTAATTGTCTATTTTTTACGGTTTGCCCGGTACCGGATTAATGTCACGAGCCAGTTTAATCAAATTATTTATATTTACCGGTCATGAATTCCTCGCACCATATGGGCCGTAACAAAGTTAACAGACGTGAATTTCTATTCAGGAGTGCAGCAGCCGGAGTTGGCCTTACCATTGTCCCGCGTCATGTGCTTGGCGGCAGGGGTTACCTGCCTCCGAGCGATCAGCTGACCAAAGGGATCATCGGCACCGGAGGAATGGGCCTTGGTCATTTTGCTTATGAGAATACCCGCCTTCTCGCCGTCTGCGATGTCGATGCCTCGCATCTCAGAAGGGCGCTCGACAAGGCCGGCAAGGGCGTGACCGGATATCATGATTTCAGGGAGCTGATAGCAAGGCCTGACATTGATATAGTCCATATTGCCACACCTCCCCACTGGCATGGCATCATCTCAAAAATGGCTGCTGAGGCAGGCAAGGATATCTGGTGCGAGAAACCGATGACACGCACTATAGGTGAAGGAAAGAGGGTTGTCGAGGCGGTGCAGTCCAACGGACGCATGTTCAGGCTGAACACGTGGTTCAGGTTCACCGGTCAGTTCTACGGGCTTGGGACTACCGTGAGACCGCTGAAGAAAATCGTCAGCAGCGGAGTGCTCGGATGGCCTCTGAAAGTGACTGTAAGCGGCATAACCGGTTACGACTGGAAGTTCTACTGGACCGGCGTACCGAACCTGCCTCCGCTGACACCTCCGGCAGATCTTGATTACGATTTCTGGCTCGGCCCTGCTCCGATTAAACCGTACAATCCCCTGAGGGTGCATGAGAAGTTCAGGGGCTACTGGGATTATGACGGCGGAGGCCTGGGGGATATGGGGCAGCATTACCTTGATCCGGTACAGTATCTTCTCGGAAAGGATGATACCAGCCCGGTATCCGTGGAGATCGATGCGCCGCAGCAACACTACGATGCTGTTGGCACGTGGAGGAGAATAACATATACATATGATGACGGCTGCCAGATAATTCTTGATGGTGAGAACCGTGATAAAGATGCGGCTTACATCGAAGGCCCGCTTGGAAAAATATTTAAGGGATTTATTTCCGATCTGCCGAACCTTCGTGGACTCTCTGAAACTCTTCCGGAACCTGAACCACAGATAACGGTGTTCAGTGAATCGGTAAAGACAAGAAGACCGTTTGCACTGAATGAAATGAACGGTCACAGGTCATGCACACTTGTAAATATGGGTGTTGTGGCGCTCCGCCTTGGCCGAAACCTTACATTTGATCCTGTAAAACAAGTTTTTACCAATGACGAAGCGGCGAATGCGCTTATTGATCAGCCTATGAGGGGTGAATGGCATTACTGAAATCAACGCAACAATTAATCATGAATAAAATCAGAATACTTTTTGCTGTTACGGCAGCACTGATCCTGCAGGTCGCATTGAATGCCCAGGATGTCAGGACCATTGAAACAAGGGTGGCCGATCTTCTAGCAAGGTTGCCGGCTGACAATCAGGATCTTACAGCGCGTCTGATGGAAGAAATGTATTCCCTCGGCGATGAGGGCACTTCTCTTATATGCAGTAAGGTGGTACCTGCTGGTACAAGTGACGATACAAAGGCAAGGTATGCCATCTCAACACTGACCGGCCATCTCTCGGCTGACAAGGAAAATTCAAGAAAGAGTGTATGGGAGAGACAGTGTATAAGATTTATGAAGGCGGCAGATAACAGGGAGGTAAGGGCTTTCTTCATGAAGCAGCTGAACCTGGTCGGATCTGATGCTGCTGTTGAGGCGCTGGCTGATTTTGCCCGTGATGCAGAGATATGCGATGATGCTGTCATGGCACTGAAGTCTGTCGGCAGTGAAAAGGCGCACAAGCTTCTTGCCTCAGCAATCTCAGAAGGGGAGTGCCCCTGTGCAGCGCAGATCATGGTTGCTCTTGGAGACAGTCGGTACGATGAAGCGGTCCAGAGCTACATTGGCTGGTACGGTAAAGGCAACCGCGGCGAACAGGCCGCTGCTCTGTATGCGCTTGCTGGCACCGGTGATCCTTCAGCACTGCCTGTTCTGATGCGCGCTGCAGAGTCTGCCGGATACATGTGGGAGCCAACAGGCGCCGTGCAGGCACTTCTGCTCTATGCAAAGACCATCGGTCTCGCAGGCGACAGCCGTGGGATGAAAAAGATCACAGACCAGGTAATTTCGAAGAGCATGACACCGGCAACTGCTGGTCAGCGTCTCGCAGCCATGAGCGTGGTTGTGGCCGTCCAGGGTGAGGATGCCCTTTCCATGCTTCTCGAAGCAGCCGGTGACCCTGACATCGCCATCCGTGGCGGAGCTCTCAGGCTGGCCGGGTTACTGCCGGGAGAGGAAGCAACAAAAAAGTGGATAAAGAGGTACTCAAAGGTAAACCAGGAAGTAAAACCGGAGATACTCTTTATGCTTGGCGAAAGGGGTGATGAGCTCGCAGTGCCACTGGTGCTTAAAGCGCTCAACGATCCCTCACAGGAAATAGCCATAGAAGCAGTCACTGCACTGGCAAAGCTGCAGGGCACCAGAGCCGTTGACCCGATTATTTCCTGGATACTTAAGTATGATAATGAAGAGGGTCACAGGGCAGCTGCCAGCGCACTGACCACTGTACTTGACAGCACCAGCATTGTAAAAGTTGCCGAAAGCCTTCCTGCATCACAGGGACATGGCACCGTGGCACTGATATGGCTGCTCGCCTGGTCGGGCAGGAATGAATATTTCGATGATGTTCTCGCGTATATCAATTCTGAAGATCTGGGCGTCAGAGCTGCGGCCATCTCATCACTGGGCAGCCTGGCCTCATGGGACGACCAGCCGGCAATCATCTCCCTGCTGCAGAGCACCTCAGACAAGCAGGAGATGGCAGAGTTGCAGCGCGCCCTTGCCACTGCCGCCATGAAAGCTGATGATGGAGAGAAAAGATCGGAAACGATTCTCAGTGCGTTGGATAAAAACGGAAGCAAACTCAGGCTGATACCGCTGTTGGCACAGACAGGAGGACACGAGGCTCTTAAGAGAGTGGCATATGAATTTGAAAACGGCGACGCCATTACCCGTGATGTGTGCTTCGACGCCCTGGCGCACTGGTCAGATCACTCTGCCTTAAAAGCACTCCGTGATATTTGTGCATCTGGCAATAAGACATTTGGCAGGCCGGCTTTCGATGCTTATCTGAGGATGGTATCCGTCGCCGCTGTCACCCCGGAGCGCAAGCTGCTTCTTATCAAAGATATTGCTCCTCAGGCTGTGGCACCCGATGCAAAGGCTGAATATGATCGCTCTTGCAGCTTCCCTGGGCATCCGGCCCGCCGGCTTCTTTATCTCATCCTGTCTTTCCGACCCGTCAGAGGAAGTGAGGATGGCGGCTGAGGAAGAGCTGAATGATATGAACCTGCCTGCCGGCGAAGTATTTATTCCTATGTTCAACGGCAGGGATCTCTCAGGATGGCAGGGCCTGGTCGGTGATCCTATAACCAGAACAGGCATGAAACCGAAAGAGCTTGCCGCGAAACAAAAGGAGGCTGACCTTAATATGTCGGACAACTGGAGCGTCAGGGACGGAATGATATGGTTCACGGGCAAAGGCGACAACCTGTGCAGTGTGAAGGAATACGGTGATTTCGAGTTATATCTCGACTGGCGTATAACAAAGGATGGGGACAGCGGCATTTATCTCCGCGGCTCGCCACAGGTACAGATATGGGATATATCAAGAACCGATGCAGGTGCCCAGGTTGGCTCCGGAGGTCTGTACAACAATGAAAAGAATCCTTCATCACCGCTTAAAGTGGCTGATAACCCTGTCGGAGAATGGAATACCTTCCGCATACTGATGACCGGCGAAAAGGTCTCGGTATGGCTTAACGGCGAACTCGTAACCGACAATGTAGTTATGGAAAACTACTGGAACAGGGGGATACCAATATTCGGGAAAGGCCCCGTGGAGCTTCAGGCACACGGAACTGACCTTGCGTTCAGGGATATATTTATCAGGGAGATAAGCGCAGCTGAATATAATCTTACAGAGGAGGAGAAAGCATCAGGTTTTGTCTCTCTTTTTAACGGCCGCAATCTCGATGGCTGGGTCGGAAACAAAACATCATATACGGTTGAAGACGGAATGATAGTAATAAGGCCCGGAGATGACAGCGGGGGCAACCTGTACACCGGAAAGGAGTACTCTGATTTTAATTTTCGATTTGAGTTTCAGCTGACCCCGGGTGCAAACAACGGGCTTGGCATCAGGACACCGCTCGAAGGTGATGCGGCATATGCCGGCATGGAGCTTCAGATACTTGACAATGACGCTGCAATTTATGCAGACCTTGAACCATATCAGTATCATGGATCAGTATACGGTGTGATACCCGCAAAACGAGGATATCTCAGACCTGTGGGTGAGTGGAATTATGAGGAAGTGATTGTCAGCGGAACAAAGGTCAGGGTAATCCTTAACGGAACTGTAATTGTCGACGGTGATATCGCTGAGTCAAGTGTTCAGGGCACAATTGACGGGAAAGATCATCCGGGACTGAAGAACAGGTCGGGACATATCGGTTTTCTCGGCCACGGATCTGTCGTTAAGGTTCCGCAACATAAGGATCAGGGAGCTGTAAATTATTAATCACCCTTACTTACCTGGTTTATCATCGATTTTTCAACACCCATCAAATAGAAATGAACTTTTGTTGCCGGGTAATATATAAAATACCACTTTTGATCGTTTAATATAACAATGAGTGGCCCACCAGCCCTCCAAATGAATACAGAAGGGAAGAATTATTGCTGAAATGAATATACTTATCTGCGAAGATAATCTTCTTGCTTCGAGAGCCATGTCTGTGGTACTGGAACGTGCGGGGTTTGACCCTGTCACTGCCATTGACGGCAACAGCGCCATTGACCTTCTTAGGAGTACGGATTTCAGCCTTATCATTGTTGATATACACCTTCCCTACCACAGCGGTCTCGAACTGATCCGGTTCCTGCGTACAGATCTGAAGAAGAAAACGCCGGTGCTTATTGTGTCAGCCTTCAGTGATCCACAGGTACAACGTCAGGCAGGTGAAATGAAAGTCAGCGGATATATAACAAAGCCTTTTGATCCTGAAGATCTTATCAGAAAGGTCAGGTCGGCTTTAATACAATTATGATGCAGTTCACCCGGTTCAGATCCTTGCTGATGATGGCGCTGTTCATGATGATGACCTGCGGCGGTCTTTTTTCACAGACCATCACCAATCCTGAAGAGGAATACTCAAGGATCAGAACGCTTGCTTTATCGGGTGATTACACCCAGGCAGAACCTGCTGCCCGTAATCTTGTTAAACAGTTTCCGGACTATGGTGATGCACGCATCCTGCTTGGCAGGATAATAGCATGGCAGGGAAATTATGACGAGGCTGCTGCCGTAATTGACACGCTTCTCCAAACCGACCCGGATAATGCAGATGCCCTTGAGGCGATGACGGATATCAGACGATGGTCGCGGGACAGGTCACAGCAAATTACACCGCCGACAGATATAAGAGCCGGTTACTTTTTTGATACTTTTTCTGAACCGTATGAACGCCTTTGGCAGGTATTCAGCCTTGGTGCGGGCCACCGTTTCTCCTGGGGCACTGCCGTCGCCACAGTCAACATGGGACATATTAATCTGGGTGCTCCGGAAAATGTGGTTGATAATGATCTGCAATTCTCAGCGGAAGCCTGGCCTGAAATAACAAAGAATAACTATGCTTATGTGGCTTATGCATATAGTCCTGGTACATGGTTCCCGAAGCACAGGGCAGCCCTTGAACTCTGGCAGACACTGCCGGCAGGATTTGCAGTATCTGCAGGGATAAACTATTATTTTTTTGACAAGAGCATTTACGTTGCAACACTCAACGTTGAGAAATATCTGGGTGACTGGTGGTTTTCAGCAAGGAGTTATTTCTACTTTAAAGAAATTGGCATAACGACTTCTTTCTACCTGACTGCAAGAAGGTACTTCGGCATAACAGATTACCTGCAGCTTACAGTAGGGGCGGGTACGGCACCTGATGAGCCATTTGATGTGATAACCGATCTTGAGAGACAGAGTGCCACAAGCGTCAGGCTGACATATTTCAATCAGATAAACTCTTACTGGTCGTTCAGGGCGGGGGCCGGTTATTCGTACGAAAAGTACGACGAAGACAGCTACCGCAACAGGTTCGAAGGTAACATAACCCTTATACGGGGAATCGGGAAAGTGAGATGATAAGATTCATGATCATATTGCTTTCAATGACATTTTCACTTGCACTCCTGCAGGGTATGACAGGAGATCCTCTGACTGCTCAGGATCCGGCTTCCTTCGACGAGCCGGTACCGGCTGTACCGGTAGTCTCCTCATTCCCGACTGAGCTGACGGTTGATGGACTTATCTCACTGGCTCACGGGAACTTTTCCTTGCAGATGGGCGCGTTCTCACGAAGGGAATATGCCGAGACCCTGTCTGACAAGCTTAAAGAAATGCTAGGCATCAATGTCGATGTGGTTGAAGAGAGCGGCCTGTTCAAGGTGTTTATAAACAGTGAACTGATCGGAAATGCACCCTGTCTTTATATTCCCGTCTCCTTTCCAGCTCCTGTTACCTTAAAGGCAGAGGGTGAAGAGGGTGAAGAAACGGAGACCGTTCCGGCTGATACTCTTGCACTGGCTCCGGAGGAAATGGCTGCGGCGGACACTGTGCAGACGGTAACTGTGAGTGCAGTAGCAGCCCCTGACACAGTCGTCGTCGCTGCGGCAATAACAGATGAAGCCCCACTCCAGAAGACACAGACGAAGAGAACTCTGAGGAACTTCTTCTCCCTCAGGGGAAACAGTCCCTGGCTGATAAAATACGACTATTTCGGTAAATCGGTTGCTCTGGTTAATGCACTTATTTTTATTATCCTGGCATCGTTTGTAACGATGATAATCCTCCTCATCACAATACTTCTCAACCGGAGAAGGATGGAGAAGGAAGCCAAGCTGCGGCAGTATCTGCTGGAAAAGTACCAGTCACTTATCATTGACTACCTGTTTGGCAATGCATCATCCGATGCTTTCAGATCCATAGCCTCGGATAATTATCGCAGGCAGGTTCTTATAGACCAGATGATTGACGTAAGTGTCAACCTTAAGGGTGACTCTGAAAACAAGCTCACGAGGCTTTACATGGAACTGGGGCTTGACAGAGATTCGATACGGCGGGCACGCAGTCATAAATGGCATTTCAGGATAAAGGGCTTCAGGGAGCTTGCCTTCATGGGCATCAAAGAGGCCAACGATGAGATGTACAAATCGCTCAACTCACGCAACGAGATCCTCAGAATGGAGGCTCAGATAGCACTTGTACGTCTTAGTGACAAGGAGCATTTCGAATTTCTGTCACGGCTTGAAAGACCCTTCTCGCTCTGGGAACAGATGACACTGCATGACCTTATCCTACAGCATAATATACCTGTGCCCGAATTCAGGAAGTGGCTCAGCTCACCCAATCCGACAGTAGTGATGTTTGCTCTGCGCATGATCAGGGAATTCAGGCAGCGTGATGCGGAACAGGAGGTAAAGATTTCACTGTTGCACCGTGACCGCCGTGTCAGCCAGCTGGCTGTCGAGGTGTCCGGTGATCTTGATATGAGAGGCACGCTTGATACCATGAAGCGTATGTATAAATTTCAGGATTACAATGGCTGCCTTGAGATAGTCAAATCAATGGCCAAGATGCCTGAGCTGGCGATGATGGGTTTCCTCAAGCTGGTGCTTGACAAGGAAGATGATGTGCAGCTGCAGATTGAAGCTGTTAAAGCCATCGAGAATATGGGCGAGGAGGGGGTCAAGGCGCTTGTTAAGGTTATGAAATCAGAATACAAAAACTATAATATCATTGTCAGGCATGTGCTTGACAGAAGGATATACTAAATGAGATGAGTTTTATTCTAGGACATCTGATCTTCTGGCTTACACTTGTACTTTTCAGTACATACCTGTTGCTTGGCATTCACTCTGCTCTTGCGCTCAGGCGTTATCTTCGCAAGAACAGTTATGTGAACTACAACACTCTTGTTCTTTCACCGCTGAGCCCGCGCATCACGATCATCGCTCCCGCCTTCAACGAAAGCAAGACGATCATTGACAATGTACGCACATTGCTGTCGCTCTATTACAATAACTTTGAGGTTGTTGTGGTAAACGACGGCTCAACCGACAATACTTTTGAAAAGATCAAAGAGGCATACAATCTTGTAAGGGTCAATTATTACTTTGATTACCGTATTCCCTGTGAAAGGATCAGGGGGGTGTACAAGTCAAAGGATCCGGCTTACAACCGTCTGACAATTATCGACAAGAACAACGGAGGCAAGGCTGACTCACTTAATGCGGGGATCAATATCAGCCGGAGCAATCTGATCGTTACCATCGATGCCGATTCGATCATCGAATCAAATTCCATCCTTAAGCTTGTCAAGCCTTTCCTTGAAGAGAAGGATAAAAAGGTCATAGGCACGGGCGGTGTGATACGCATTGTCAATTCATGCGAAGTGGAGAGGGGGCATATCCGTCAGATAAACCTTCCGAAAAAGTTCCTTCCGCGTCTTCAGGTGCTTGATTATACACGTGCTTTCCTGCTCGGACGTATGGCATGGAGCCATCTTGACGGACTGATGCTCATCTCAGGCGCCATGGGTATGTTTGACCGCGAGACTGTCATCAAGGCCGGCGGATACAATATCAAGACCGTCGGTGAAGATATGGAGCTGGTGCTGAGGATGAGGCGCTACATGGCAGAACATAAGGAAAACTATGAGGTCACGTATATTCCTGATCCGTTATGCTGGACTGAGGTGCCGTCTGACCTTAAATCAATGCGCAAGCAGAGGACACGCTGGACCAGGGGGCTTATAAAGTCACTGTGGTCTCACCGCAAGATGATGCTGAACAGTCATTATGGACGCCTGGGACTGCTGGGTTATCCTTACTGGCTCATCTTCGAGTGGGCTGCCCCCCTGATAGCCTTCCTTGGTATTGTATATACCGTTTTTCTCGCCATAACCGGTGCGCTGAATCTTCCTTTCTTCCTGCTGCTGTTCCTTTTCGTCTACAGTTTTGCCGTGAGTCTTACGACATGGGCTGTACTGTTTGAAGAAATAACCTTCCACAAATACCGCAGAAAGCGTGATGTGCTGATGCTGATCGGAACGGCAATGCTTGAGCCTTTCTTTTACCCTGTTCATACTTATTTTGCCGTCAGAGGCAACCTCGAAGCCCTTCGTGGCAAGAAGGGATGGGGCACGGCAGAGAGAAGCGGCTTCGATAAGAAAAAGAAGAAAACGGGATCAACCGCTTAGCCTAATTAATGTAATATGGAATGAGTGAAAGGCCCTCCTCTATGACCTGGAGCGAGGCTTTTTCTCTTGTGACTGTGGGAGGAACAACCAGCCAGGAAGGCCACCTGTAGCGGTTCGTGGTGTTGGTGACCACACCTTTATGATTTACGGATACAGCAATACCTTCAGATTCGGCAGTGAAGATCTCAAAGTTGTAACCTCCGTCATAGGAAACAGCTCCGTCATTGACCCTCATCTGTGTCGGGTCATTGAAGTGCAGCATGGTCCACGGCAGCCTGATGTTTATTTTCCGGCCTGACCAGGCTACCGCAGCACGGTTGCCGCTGCTGAATGAGGCAGAATGCTCGACAGGCACCTTGCCGATATCATCCACTGTCAGCTCAAAGCCGTCGTTGGTCCATTGCATCACCTTCCATGGCGCTCCGTCAGTTGTAGTGCTCTTGTATTTCTGAACGGCCGGATCAGTCAGGTTAAAGCGGACGGTAAGACCGTTCATGTCATATGCTTCAGTGACGTGATGCAGTGCCGTATCATCAGCCAGGCTGAATGTAAGGAGGAACTCAGCCCTGTTGCTGACAAGTGCTCCACCAGGCAGCGTTGATTCGCCAGTGCCCCCGAGGTAAGTGTCGAACGAAACCATAAACTCGTCTGTTTCAGACAAGTCGGCTCCGGTATTAATCTCAAGATAAAAGAAACTCTCGTCGTGTGTCGCCCTGACCGTGTTCAATGGTCCTGAAGGAGCATCGGTGATGTAGGCGGCATAATCAGGCACAGTCTTCTGATCATAGGCCAGCAACCCGAAGCACTGTTCAGGTGATGTTTCATTATGCCACAGCTGCCTTGTAGGAATTGTCTCCGACCCTGATTCGATGCCATAGGCTTCGAGATAGAGTACTATCCAGGTGCGTTTGAACCACTCATCCATCCATGCGAACATGAACCCGCCGGCACAGCCGGCATCAAGCATATTGTTCATCATCCTGAGGTTCTTTTCCCCCTGCTGTATCTCTGAGTAGCCTCCGTGGTTCATCTCACTGAACGACTGATGTGCGCTGCCCCAGCTGGAGGGCACCCCGAATTCTGCTATCACCAGCGGCATGTTCCCGTAATGGTTCTTCAGTGCTGTGATATAGCCAAGGTAACTGTTGCTTCCGTAGCTGTCGCTGTAACCCTGGTAACCCGGCTCCTGGCTGATGAAATTAGGATAGTAGGGATATGCATGATAGCTTGCGAACATGCCTGGTTCTCCGTCAGCGCCGCTGATCTTTGTCAGGTCAAATGAGGCCACATCCTCGTCAGTATATATCTCTGTGGGGTGTTCAAGCGGATCAAGCGTCGGCCAGCTTGAGAAGCTGACGGGCCTGCTGACTGAATACTTGCTGTTCTCATAGGTAACTACTTTGTTGAGCATCTCAGTCACAAAGACCTCCGAGGCTGAGCCTCCGGTAATGCTGAACCGCGCTCCTGTGAACGATGTCGTGCCCGGATGGAATTTATTGGTTGAATCTACCTCCTGTGGGCTTACCTCCCTGCCGATAATATATCCGGCTGTCCAGCGTGACACGTCGGTATGGTATATACCGTACGCCTTGCCGTACCTGAAGGCCAGGTCTCCGTTACCGTTGAGGCAGTCAACCACATCCTCAATCTCATTACTGAAACTCGTTTTACGGTTGATGAGATCATAGCATGAAGGGTCCCCTGCATCTTCAACCTCCTCAAGCCAGATACCCTGGAAGAGCAGCAATGGTGACCCGGGATTTCGCTGGTTATACTCTGCAAGCTTCTCGTAGAAAACCGGAGGATGGAGGGTGTAGACCCTGATTGTATTAAAACCGGCCTCTGCGATGCGTTTGATCCACTGCTCATATACCTCCGGACTGATGGCATAAGCTATCTCGCCGGGGAAGTAACCGGGGGGTGAGGACCCGAGATTTACACCCTTGAGGTTCATTGACCTGTAGCCCGGCTCGACGTATCTTGCGATATAATCACCTGATACTTTAAACGGATATTCCTGTCTGGCAGAAAGCACAAAATTGATTGTAGTATCTTTCGAGATGGTTATATCGGTCAGCCTGACAGGGTAATAGCCTGTCTTGCTTACTTCCGTTATCACCTTGAAGCGAAGCGTCTGCTCTGTCTGGGGTGGCTCCGGTGGCATCATCACCGGCTCGAGGCCGGCGGCGGATGAATATGATGAGGCACCTGCGGCCTTGACCACCCTTCCGCTGTAGGTTTTTCCCCTGAAAGTGAGAGCGTAGACATATATTCCGGGACGCTGGGGGGAACCACCCTGACTGCAGCCATCCCATACCACCCTGTAGCTGCCGGCAGCTACCGAATCAAAATTCATTACCCTGATCTTCTGCCCTGCAATATTGTAAATTATGAATACCAGGTCTCCGCTGGTATTGACAATGAAAGGGATATTCACAGAGTAGCTGAATGGAACAGGATATGGCATGCCTGCCTGAAACTGTCCGGGGACATCACTGTAAGCGCCTGAAACCCTCACCGAGTAACTTCCGTCGGTGCCTGTCACTGACCTGTATTCCGTGGCGTTGAGAAAAAATGAAACCCCGGCATCCATCATCAGCGCTCCGGCCTCGTCGGTGACAGTACCTTTGACGATGATATCCTTTGCACCGGCAATCTGTAAAACAGAGGCCATGATGATAACAAACGCTATCTCCTTAAAGTATAGGCATCTGAATTTCATTTTCATAGTGAGAATATACCTGAAGACAGTCAACTTGTTCAAGTTCAAATGTAGCAAAAAGCGATCTGAAGTTAATGGAGTTTTTATCCGGGAATAATTTGATTTGTCTATTTAACGGAGATTTGCTAAATTTATGCTTTGCAGATGTAGAAATATGGAAAAGTTCGTTATACAGGAGACTTCCAAGACCCCGTCAGTCAGTTTTGATCCGGAGCGTGGTCTGTTTGAGATCAGGGGAAAGTCAATACCTGAGAACTCTTTTGGCTTTTATGCCCCTCTCCTTGATTACCTTGAAGGTTACAGCACACAGCCTGCCGACCGGACTATCCTCAATGTCAGGTTCGAATACTTCAACACCAGCTCCTCCAACAGGATACATACCATGTTCAAGAAGTTTGAGAAGCTCCACCAGGGTAATACTGAAGTCCTTATAAGATGGTTCTGTGAGAACGGAGATGAAAATATGCTTGATGCCGGTGAAGATTTCAAGACCATCCTCAGGGTTCCTTTTGAAATAGTCGAGGTCGATGAGCTGTGATTTTTTCATTTTGAACCTCCGAAGAATAAATTTCCCTATTTTTAGCGTTTAAGAATGATGCCAAGATGGTTCTGAACTATATCTGGATAGCCTTTTTTCTTATCGGATTTGTTTTTGCGCTCGCTCAGCTGATCTTTAACGGTGACACCGATATTTTCAACCGGCTGATTGAATCGACCTTCGCCAGTGCCAAGACAGGCTTTGAGATCTCTCTCGGTCTTACCGGTGTTCTTACCCTCTGGATGGGTTTGATGCGTGTGGGTGAAAAAGGAGGGGCTGTTACAGGTCTCTCGAAGGCTATTGGTCCTCTTTTCAGGAAACTTTTTCCGTCACTGCCGAAAGACAGTCCGGCCTATGGCTCGATGATGCTTAATGTTGCTGCCAATATGCTGGGGCTTGATAACGCTGCCACCCCCATGGGACTTAAGGCAATGAAAGAGATGCAGGATGTAAATCCAAATAAGGAGGTTGCCTCTGACGCCCAGATAATGTTCCTGGTACTAAATGCATCAGGGCTTACAATTATCCCGGTGAGCATCATGGTTTACAGGGCACAACTCGGCGCCGCCAATCCTGCTGACATATTTATTCCTATCCTGATAGCTACTTTTTTTTCGACGATAGCCGGGTTGATAAGTGTTGCCATAGCTCAGAAGATTAACCTTCTGAACAGGGTGGTGCTGGCCTATCTTGGCGGTCTGACCGCCATCATCGGCGGGCTTGTGTGGTACTTCAGCTCGCTGCCCCAGGAAAAAATTACTGCCGTCTCGACTTTTGCAGCAAACTTTACCCTGTTCACGATCATTATCTCCTTCATTGTACTGGCAATGATCAGAAAGGTCAATGTCTATGATGCCTTTATAGAAGGAGCCAAAGAGGGATTTGCCACTGCAATCAAAATAATTCCCTTCCTTGTAGCCATTCTTGTGGGCATAGGCATTTTCCGGGCATCCGGTGCAATGGATATGCTTGTTGACGGCATTGCCTCCCTGGTTGCCTGGATGGGCTTTGACACACGCTTCGCGGATGCCCTGCCCACCGCTTTCATGAAGCCGCTTAGCGGCAGCGGATCGAGGGGATTGATGATTGATGCCATGACCACCCACGGTGCAGATTCATTCGTCGGCCGCCTGGCATGCACCTTCCAGGGTGCGACTGATACTACTTTCTATATCCTGGCCGTATACTTCGGTTCTGTCGGAATAAAAAACTCACGGTACGCGGTGGTATGCGGCCTGATAGCCGACCTGGCCGGAACCATAGCCGCCATTATGGTGGCATACCTGTTCTTCGGGTAAGATTTGCCTTAAGGGGTTGATGTTCGTAGAACATCATATTATTGTAGAGATCGGAATGACAAAAAAAGGATGATGGTCGTAGATCATCAACATATTTTATTTGACCATCTACGAAGGTCAGGGGTGTAATTCATTGCCGGTTTCTACAATAATAGGACCTTCTACAAAGGTCAAAATTGGTCTGTCAATCCTACGAAGGTCTTTATGGATATTGTAAACCTCAGGCATTGCTCAACCGACGTTTCAATTCACGGTAGTCGGGGATAATGCTCTCAAGCAGACCATAGTATTCTTTTCCGTGGTTGTGATGCACCAGGTGGCACAGCTCATGGATGATGACATAATCGACCAGCACCGGGTCTTTCTTCATCAGCTCACGGTTGAATGTTATATCACCCCCGGTGCGGCACGAACCCCAGCGTCTCTTCATCCTTCGGACACCGACTGACCGTGGTTGCGGCAGTTTATCGGAATGAACATCGGCCAGTTCCTGGGTTCGGACAGGAAAATGCTTCTTCGCTTCATGCACATACCATGCATCAACAACTGAGGCAACCATATCGGGGAAGATCTCACCTGATACACCTATAAACAATTCGTCACCCCGGAGCCCGATGGTTGTCCTTGCATCTGGTATCAGCCTTACAGTAATATCTTTACCAAGGAGAGGTATCACGCTTCCGTCAGCGAGCTGTTTTATTTCCGCTGCAGGTTTAGCTCCCTTTAATTTTTCCCTCTGCCTTGTTATCCAGCCACTCTTCTGATGTACAAACTGCAGCAATGCATAAACTGGCACGTACCATGGCGCCCTGACCTGCAGGGTTCCACCGGGCCTGACATATAAAGCTATTGTACGGCGTGAAGATCTGACAATATCAATCTCAACCTCCTCAGAAGCAATGGTAACTGTTCTTTTTTTCATGAGGAGTAAGAAAAGACCTTATTTTTCGGATTTGATTATCTGAGGTCTCTCAGGTGCGGATGCCACCCTGTATCCTGTTAAAAATCCTGCCTTAGACACCTTCAGCAGCTTGTCGAAATCAATGAATTCGAAATCGTCCGTCTCCCTGTGGTAATCCTTGTGCAGCCCGGTAAAGAAGAAAAGAGCCGGAATGCCTTTGCGGTAAAAAGGAAAATGATCTGATCCCGAGAAGTGTGTGCCCTTACCTTCATCGATAACGGTGATACCTGACTGTCTGCATGCTTCTATTGCCTCCTTAAGGAGATCAGGAGTATCACCTCCGGATACTATCTTTATGGTATCGCGGCCCGTGATATCAATCTCTCCGGTGAGTGAAGCGCCGGTATCAGTCTCGCGCCGCGATCTGCCTATCATGTCAAAGTTGATGTCGGCCACCGTTTTATCAAGAGGGAACAAAGGGTTATCAACATAGTAGGTGGAACCGTGGAGACCTTCTTCCTCACCTGTGGTCCACAGGAAGACAATGCTCCTGGGCGGTTTCCTGTTAAGGGAGGTAAATGCACGGGCTACATTGAGCAGCCCCACACTGCCTGAAGCATTATCGTTGGCGCCGTTAAAAATATTGCCTGAACTGTTCTTACCCACGTGATCATAGTGGGCAGTATAAATCACACATTCATTCCTGAGGACAGGATCTGATCCTTCGATGTACCCTATTACATTCGAGCTGGTAACAGTGTCTTTGGCAACATTGATGGTTACTTCAGCCTTCAGGTCGGGGATGACAAATGAAACAGGCTTTTTTACCATGGCAATGCTGTCCTGAAGCTGCTTCAGTGTGAGATTGGCTCTTCCCAGCATAAGGTCGGCAATTTCCCTTGTGATGACATAAGCATTAAGGTTGAAGGAGAATTGCTTCCTGAAGAGGGGCTTAAGCTGGTATGAACTACCCAGTGGGATGAGATCTGAAGATATATCTTTTCCCAGTGCGGGATCGCCTACAAAAAAGAC
Organism: uncultured Bacteroidales bacterium; assembly: GCA_963719235.1. Classification (GTDB taxonomy): domain Bacteria; phylum Bacteroidota; class Bacteroidia; order Bacteroidales; family VadinHA17; genus SR-FBR-E99. The sequence goes on along the minus strand of CAVRBS010000022.1, from coordinate 119,766 downwards.
GGCTTTAGCCTGCTGGAGCATTGCCAAAGACAGCTTACGGGCTTCGTCCATTTCATTGATACCATCCTCCGGCGAGGGCAGACCATTGCCTTTCAGATCCGGATTTCTTGTCATGACAATTACTGTTCTGCCCTTCAGGGATAGACCTGAGAAGTCGTTGTATTTTTCCCCGGTATTCATGTAGCCATACCCTGCAAATACTACATCCCCGCTGAAACTTACGCTGTCACCGGGCGCCATAATTGCCGTAATCTGTGAAGAATGGAAAGGGTTGCCGGCTGAATCAGTTATGGCTATCATCGATTCTCCCGGTATAGTTGTCACTTTGAGGTACCCGAGTGACTGGAAAAGGTTCTCCCGGCCGGGCAGGGGTTTAATTCCCATTTCAAGTGCGGCTGCACTTATATATGCTGCGGCAGCATTATTCCCTTCACTACCGGTCCTCCGTCCTTCAAGGGCGTCAGAAGAGAGATATTTCATGTGTTTCTCAGCCTCATCCCTGCTAATTGATTTCAGAGCTTTGTCCTGCGAATACGATGATGATGCTACCAGAATGGCGGCGAGGAAGAAAATTAATTTAAAATTCATGCGGGTAAATAATTTTAAGGAGTATGCAAAAGTACAAAATTGTCAATTACCGTTCAGCGTAATCACAACTATTTCCGGTGGCATGAATATCCTGAGGGCCATGCCTATTGTACCCATACCTGTAGTGACATAAAGGTTTTTGTCCTCTTTGCTGTAAAGGCCTCTCCAGTACTTATGGTAAAATGAAGCAGGTGAGATATAACCTCCCGGCAAAGGCAAACCTGCCTGCATTCCGTGCGTATGCCCGGCGAGTGCAAGCTGCGGCATCCGGTCGTTCTCCCCTGCTGCGTCCCAGGCGGCTGGGTCATGTATAAGCAAAAGACTGAAGACGCTGTCAGGGATCAGGTCAAATGCCTTGTTAAAATTACCGTAACTCATGTCAGGATGGTGACCATGGGTGACTATGCCTGTTATTGCTATCCGCGCCCCGTTATGTTCCGTCAGCACCGTTGTGTCAGAAAGAAGCGAGTATCCTGATGCGGTAATCTTTTCCGAAAGCTTTTGCCGGCATTCATTACCGTAGCTCTCATTATAACCGGGGTGGTATGACCCGTCATCGTGGTTTCCGCATATTGCATAAGCTCCGCTGACAGCCCCGGCCTTTCGCAGGATAGTGTCACAGCTGCCGAACTCCTGCCAGCCAAAGGTGATGAAGTCACCGGCATTGACAAGCAGATCAGGTTTCTCGGCATTGATGGCGCTGACTACCCTGTCGAGCCTGTCATAATTCCCGTGCCAGGAAGAGAGATGAAGATCAGAGATCAGTACGATCTTCATACCGGAAAGCCTGCTGTCAAGGTTGCTGACAGTGATATCCTGCCTGACAATCCTCGTATCAAAACGCTGCCTGACGTAGCTGTCGGTGAAAAGGAACAACAACACTCCGGAGATGATAATATTTGTTAGTACCAGTCCTCCGAGCTCCCGGTGCAGGATTCTTCCAAGCAGACGGGTGCCGATGCTTGTCGCAAGGTATAATGAACCGACAGTGATGACCAGGGCTGCCAGAGCTCCGAATACTATGTACCTGAAGGCGTTTGCAGGGTCTGCAAACTCGCCCTGGTATGAAATCAGCCTCACAATGAGATACAGAAGAAATAAACTTTGTATTGCCTTAGCCGATAGCACCACAGCCTGCAGCGCTTTGCTGCGGTGCTTCATGTCACCAACCAGACGCCGGAATATATAGATATCTGTCAGCGACAGAATTACGAAAATCCACATCAGACATATTTGTGACAAAATTAATACTTTAACCCGGTCTCCGGAACAATACCATCTTTTTCAGGTATTTTTACAGTATGGTAACTGTTGGACTGATAACAACCCCTGAGGTGCCGTCACCGGTTACTTACGTTGTCATTGCAGCGAGGTATGACGGAGGATGGCTCTTTGTCAGGCATCGTAAGAGAGGGGGTTATGAGCTCCCTGCCGGTCACCCTGACAGGGGCGAGGACAGCGTGGAAGCTGCCGTGAGGGAGCTTATGGAAGAGACCGGTGCACTGGACTTTACCATGGAACCGCTGACTTATTATTATGTAGACACCGGTTCAGGTAAAAAATTCGGAAGACTGTTTCTTGCCTCTGTTGACACCCTTGGTGAGATTACTGACAAGCGCGAAATAGAAGGAGTGAAGGTTTTCAGGCGTTTACCGCGTGGCCTGTCGCTGTCTGAGGTCATGACTTTCCTGTACAGGACGGCGGCCAGGTACGTCAGATATACTCAATGCTGATCTGCTTGAGCCACTTATCCTCCAGAATACGGGCTATTCTCTTGACCACGGTCCGTCGTATCTCAAGATCCACAGGCAGTGTAGGATCCTGGTGAGCGACGTTGATGCGTGTCCCTACAATGAAGTTGATCTCATCACTTTCCATGATCATCCTGACGATCTTGTCTGCCGGTCCCTTGCCGAGCTTCACGCTGTTATTGAAAACCTTGATCAGCTCATTTACTTTCTGCAGGGTAAGGATTCCTTCAGTAACCAGGTCAATGCCTTCCAAAAAGCTCTCGGGAGGGAGATCGGGGTCTTCAAAAATCAGTTCATCAACTATTTTCCTGTTGAGCTCCCTTGCCACAATATCTGCCGTGGTTCCGCCGCAAAGAATCACCTTGCCGTTATAACCCGTCACCCTTGCTGCCAATTCTTTGTCCTTACCTTCATCATAAGGCGGTCCCGAGCAGATAAGCAGCTTTCTCGGCTCCCTGAAATACAGTATGGCACATGAGATATCATCTTTAGCCTCGTAATTATCATATTTATAGGCCATTGTCACAATCTTCGCGGCCAGGGCATTTGCAGAGATGGAGGCTTCATTGGAAACAAGTGATGCTGCATACTGCTGCACGGTGTCACGTTCCCATCCGAGAGGCCAGGCATTGCTTCCCATGCCGCTCTGTGCCACTCCGTCAGACAGCAGAATGATCCTGTCTTCCTTGGCAGGATAAAAGCTGCATTTGTGAAGTTTTTTTCCTGCATTTCTCCCGGTGTCGAGGATCACATCTTTCCAGTCAGGTTCAAAGGGCTGATTACCCCTCAGAATTATGCATCTCGGGTTGTCATATTCAAGTATGTTGGCGCGGCCGTCGCTCTCAATATCAACGATAGAGAAGGTTGCATAGCTTATCTGCCTTACCGAGCATACCGGCAGGGTATTCATTATTATCTCTGCGATGCGGTCAGGTTCCTTATGCTCACGGGTGAAATTGAGCGCCATGGTGGAGGTAAGAGTAGCCAGTATATTAGCTTTCACACCGCTGCCCATACCGTCAGAGAGGACAGTGATGATGCGGTTTTCTTCCCGTACGTTGACGGAGAGGAAGACGTCGCCGCAAATGCGTTCACCATGATGATTGCGCTGCTGGCTGTTAACCTCGATGAAGAAATCCCGTTCCATGCCTTCGTACCGGTTATTTGCCCGTCTCGCTTTTTTTCTGCCGGAACGATTCAACAATGGAGTTCAGCATCTTTTCGGTCTCAGAGGCTCCCTCGCCAAGGAGAAACCCGATCTTCTGTACCATATCAAGGTTCTTGTCGATCACATCTGATACCCTTGTGATGACCTCCTCACGCTGCACTTCCGGTGAGAAGAGGTCACGGATGACAGCTCCGGCAATCCTGTTCTGCCTGATCGGGAAAATGGAGATATTGAACATCCGGTCACTGAGCTGCACGTCGCGGCTTATGACTGATTCGTTTTCACGGAGCACGAAAGAGAATATATTATATACGTTGAAGGGCAGCAGGGTCTTCAGATCGGCACCGCGGAGGCCCGGTATGATATCAGCTATCGCCTTTGCATCTTCGCCGATGATATCCAGAAAACTCTCATTGGAGTGAAGTATCTTAAGGTCATTGTCAACGATAACCACACCGTTGGGCAGCTTGTTAAGCATGCTGTGCATCGTCTCGGAGGCATCCTGAGCAGTATCTTTCTCACGCATAGCCTGCTCCTCTGAATCTTTCAGGGCTTTCTTGGTCTCTGACAGTTTCTTGTTGGTCTGCCGAAGGGTCTCGATGTACTCCTGTTTGTTCCGTAGGTTATAGGTGTGGCACATCTCCGGCACTGCCAGCCCTTTTGCCACAGTGGTGGCAAATTCACGGCATGTGCCATAACCGCAGGCATTGCAGTTAAGTTCCTCGGAACGTCTCTCTTTTCCAATGATCTTCATAACCTCGTTTACAGCTTCTTCAGCAGGTTCGGGGATCCTCTGGTCATTGGGCGTGAAGGTGCGTGACAGGTCGAGGCCGGACCACCGCTTCATATCCTGTTCCCATTGTTTTTTATCGAGAGCTTCCACACGCCTTTCCGCATAAATCTTAACCAGCGACCGTCTTCTGAAGCGCTCATCATGTCTTATCATACCGGGCCCGAGCATGCACCCGTTGCAGAAAAAGAGGTTGAAGTGATGTCTTATGGTATCAATATGGTGGTTGAAATCCTTGATGGCTTCTCTGACATCCTCAGCTCCCGAGGCAGTGATGACATGACTGGAGACGAGGTCACGCTTAATACCTGCAGCCTGCAGGATACCGGCCGGGTAGGGGTATAGTGCACCCCAGTTTCCAAAAGGCGGATCAAACTCTTCCATTCTGACACCTTTCTCCCGGATATCATTCTCTTCAAAGAGCTTTCTGATCTCGATAAATGTCAGGACTGCCTCAACCAGTTTTTTGTCCGCGTAAAGGTTTGCCTCGGCCTTTATGTCAATGCAGGGACCGATATAAACATTGGCAACATCGTCTCCATAGAGATCGCGTGTCACCAGGGCAGAGGCAACCATTGGAGAGACGAGAGGAGCGAGGTTTGATACCAGGGCCGGATGATATTTCTCGATCATCTCGACAATAGCCGGGCAGTTGGAGGTGATGTAATACTTGCCGCTTGACTCTTCGAAAAGTTTTTTATAAGCGTATGCAACAAGGTCAACGCCAAATGAGACTTCATGGACATAGTCGAAACCGAGCTTCTTTATCATCCCCACAAACTTCCGGTAGTCAGTGATATCATCAAATTCGGAAGCGATGCTCGGGGCAATCAGGGCAGCTGTTTTACGGCCTGACTTAAGCAACTCTTTTACCTTGCCGATGGAATCTCTGTATTCTATGGCTTTCGGTGAGCACGAGAGAAAACAGAGCCCGCATCCGATGCATCTGTCGGCAATGATAACCGGGTGCTTTCTCTCAGGCCTTACCTCGAGTGCATTGACGGGGCATACCCTGACGCAGGAATAAGAGTTGCGGCAGTTATCTTCATTTATGTATATTACCTGACCGGTGCTGTTCATTTTCTTTGCATTAAGGTCATCTTCCCGTTTGAGCCAGTTCTTTTTCCAGGAGTTTTTCTATATCCTGCAGGCCGGTTTGGGCGAAGGTTCTCCCGTTAATAATTAAATGAGGGCCTTCGCTGCAACGGTTCATGCAGCGGGCTCCTTTTAAAACTACCTTATCGTCAAGGTGGTTCTTCTTCAGGTAGTCCCTGACCACCTGTACAACCTCTCTGTTACCTCTTGAAAAACAAGAGCTTCCGAGGCATAGTTCAATTTGAAACGATTGTATCAACAGTTGTAAGTTAATTCACATCTTCTCAAAAGTACAATATTTTTAGTTTGCCTCAATAAGGCAGCATCGTATTTCAGTTATTAATTGTTAATAAAATAACAATGTTTTTGAAATAACAACAAAAATAAATAATTTTGTACTGATCTGAATATGAGCAACGGTTTAAAAATGAGAAACATTGAAGATATTCTCAAACAGTACAGTGCGGGCAGTCACGAAAACCTGATACCTATACTGCAGGAAGTCCAGGCTGAAGAAGGCTATCTCTCCGAAAATGCCATTGTGCAGATAGGGCGTTTCCTGGAAATGTCTACCACAAAGATATATGGACTGGCTACCTTTTATGACCGGTTCAGGTTTACTCCCTCAGGCAGGGTTCACATGAGGATATGCGACGGCACTACCTGTTTTATCAACGGTGCGGAGGCAGTCATCAATGCGATAAGGGATAACCTTGGTATCGAGCCTGGACAGACTACACGTGACGGCAGGTTCAGCTATGAGCTGACCTCCTGCATGGGCGGGTGTAATGAAGGTCCTGTAATAAGCGTGGGTGATAAGTACCACGTTCATATCAGACCGGAGGACGTACCTGAAATGATAACAAAACTCAAATCACTGGCTGATCTGAAATGAAAGGGAAAGAAACAAGCGAGCTCATGACATTCCTGACGGAGGAAGTTCTCAGGCATGGCTCTGACACCTTACCTGCTGCCACCGGGAAACGGCTGGCGGAGATCCGTCGCGATAAGCCCTCCGTCCCGGTCATTTATGTATCGTCAGGCTCGGCTTCGATCATTGCCGGCAGTGAGCAGAGCGCTGCTGCCGCTGATCTGTATCTCAGGGAGATGGGTATTGCCGGCCTCATAGTCAGGACAGGCTGTCATGGCCCGGCGGTCTTTGAACCTATGGTATGTATTCATCTCCCGGGGAAGAACAAGCTGATATTCAGAAATATAACCGAAGATAAGATGGAAACCACACTGAACGGGGTTTTCCATAATGATATGCCGGAGGAGGACCTTGTCGCACAGTCCGGCTCAACAGGATTTGAAGCATGGCATGACATTCCTTTCATTGAGGACATCCCGTTCTACAGGATGCAGAAACGTGTCGTGCTTGATAACTGTGGCTGTTATGACCCTGAGAGTATTGAGGAATATATAGCGCGTGGAGGATACCGGACCTTTCTCAAAACTATACGCAACTATACTCACCTGGAGGTCTGTGACCTCATTGAACGCAGCGGGCTGAGAGGGCGAAGCGGCGGCGGGTTCATCACAGGGCTGAAGTGGAAGTATGCTCTTAACTCCCCCTCCGACAACAGATATCTCATCTGCAATGCCAAGGAGAGTGACCCCGGCTCTTACGCTGACAGGTCGGTACTCGAAGGTGACCCCCACCGGCTTATAGAAGGAATATGTATAGCCTCCTATGCCATCGGTGCTTCAAATGCGGTGATCTTCCTGAAGACCGGATCGCCTCATCCGCTTGCACACCTGAAGAACGCTCTTGAAGCGGCACGCAGTTTCGGCATCATAGGCCATGATATACTTTCAAGCGGTTTCAATCTTGATATTGTGATCAGGGAGGAAGCCGGAGCTTTTGTCTGCGGTGAGGAGACAGCCCTGATTGCCAGTCTCGAAGGCAAACGAGGGATGCCGGAGCTTAAGCCCCCGTATCCTACCTCCCATGGACTCTTTGGCAAGCCGACGGTCATAAACAACGTCGAGACACTCATGAATGTCCCGCTCATCATGGCCCGCGGACCGGAATGGTTCCGGACCATAGGCACTGCGGGAAGCAAGGGAACCAAACTGTTCTCCCTTGGCGGAAGAGGACGTTATACAGGACTTATAGAAGTCGAGATGGGAACCACATTCAGGACCATTGTGGAGGGCATCTCTGACGGTATAAAGGACGGACGCGCTTTTAAAGCCCTTCAGATAGGAGGACCGTCAGGGACCTTCATCACAGAGAATAACCTGGACCTGCAGGTCGATTTTGACCTTCTCAGGGAGCAGGGAATTGCCATGGGTTCAGGAGGCCTTATCATAATTGACGAAACAACCTGCATGGTAGACTTCGTGAGGTACTATATGGATTTCATCCACAAGGAGAGCTGCGGTAAGTGCATCCCATGCCGTGAGGGTACGGGACGCATGCTTGAGATACTTGAAAATATTATCCGCAAGCCCCACAGCGAAGATTCCAATGCCACTCTTGAGAGGTTCAAGGGTGTGATGCAGCTGGAGATCATCGCCTCCGTGATGAAAGATACTTCCCTTTGCGGGCTGGGTCAGACAGCACCCAATCCTTTCACCAGTGCGCTGAGCAATTACCGCGAAGAATTCGAGGAGCATATCTTCGACCGGCGATGCCGTGCCAATGTCTGCCGCGGGCTCAGGACATTCAGCATCGATGTGGATAAATGTACCGGGTGCACCGTTTGTGCTGCCAAGTGTCCTGTCAATGCCATTTACGGTACACGGCTGCAACCTTTCTTTGTCGTTGACGATAAATGTATCGGTTGTGGCATTTGTTATGATGTATGTAAATTCAGTGCTGTCACAGTCAGATAAGCCATGCAGTTCACCATAGAAGTAAACAACAAGAGCATCAGGGCGGAGAAGGGAGAGACCATCCTTTCGGCGCTCAACCGCAACGGGATCATGATACCCACCCTCTGCCGCATGCAGGAATTCACGCCTACCGGCGCATGCCGGATGTGCGTGGTGGAGGTGGAAGGCCGCGACCGGCTGGTGACAGCCTGTTCCGCTCCTGTGGAGGAGTGGATGAAGATACAGACCCACTCACCCCGTGTCATCAGGGCAAGAAAAACGATAGTGGAGCTTCTTCTTTCGAACCATCCTGACGACTGCCTTTACTGTGACCGCAACCTCGATTGTGAGTTGCAGAAGCTGTCGGATCAGATGCAGATCAGGGAACGGCGCATACATGGCAGCAAGATCAAGCCGCGCCGTGATCAGTCCAGCCCGGCAATAGTAAGAGAACTTTCCAAGTGTATTCTCTGCGGCCGTTGCTTAAGGGTCTGCGAGGAGGTTGTCACGGCAACATCAATAGACTTTATCGGCAGAGGACGCGATACACATGTGGGCCCGGCAATGGACCGCGACTTCAATTTCTCAAGCTGCATACACTGCGGGCAGTGCGTGCTTGTCTGTCCAACGGGTGCCCTGCATGAAAAACATTATCTCTCCGAGGTTCAGGAACAGCTGAGCAAGAGCGATGTCATGCGCGTGATACAGTATTCGCCCCTGGTGCCTTATGCTCTCGCTGAGGAGCTGGGCGTGAAGTACCATCGCGATTTTGACAGGCTGCTTAATGCCGCCCTCAGAAAGACAGGATTTGAAAAAGTATTTCTCTCAGGAACAGGTACAGATATACTGATAACAGAACTCACCGATGCAGTCATTGCGGCCAAGAATCGCAAAATCAGGCAAGCCGATTGTAATCTCGGCGTGTCCGGCCTGGGTCAAGTACTGCGAACAGTTCTTCCCTGATTTCCTGCCCTTGCTCTCAACACTCAAGACACCGCAGCAGATCACCGGTGCCATAATTAAATCAGTGGTCCCTGCCAGCGGTGAAAAGTCACATGTCTATACCGTTTCCGTAACCCCTTGCACCGCGATGAAGTTTGAAGCCCGCCGCGACAGTATGACCAGGAAGGGAATAAGCGATATTGATACCGTACTTACTGTCAGGGAACTGGCGAGACTGATCATTCTTTATGGCATCGATATTACAAATATTGATCCTGAGCCGGCTGATGAACCCATGTCACTGCGCAGCTCCTCAGCCCTTCTGGCGGAGACTGTCGGAGGCTTTTCGGAAGCTGTCATCCGTTCCCTTGCTGTAAGGGCCGGAGAGAAAGAAGCTGACAGGCATGCAATAAAAAAACTGCGTACGGGCGGCTCGTTCAGGGAGGTGACAATCGCTACGGGCGAAACCAGCTACTCCGTCGCAGTGGTCGACGGCCTGAAGGGCTTTGAGAAGCTGAGGCAGATGCTTGACGCCGGAACCTTTTATGATCTTGTCGAGGTGATGGCATGTCCCGGAGGGTGTGTCAACGGAGGAGGAATGGTGCCGGCAGGATCAAAAGAAGCAGTCCGTCAACGCGCCAGGTTTATCTTTCAGTCAGATGAGCAGGAGGCAGTAAGAGGTCCCGAAAATTCAGCTTCCGTGGCTGAACTGCATGACAAGGTTTTTAAACAATATGCCGAGCTGACCGGCAGTAATCTGTTCCATACCCATTTCGCTAAAAGAGATGTATTGCTATAAGCACAGAAAATTATGCTTGTTTATACCATAAAAGAATTATGCCGGACCTGTTACACTTGTGTAAGGGAGTGTCCGGCACGCGCTATCCGGATTGTCGGCGGACAGGCAGAGGTTATCGATGACAGGTGTGTCGCCTGCGGTAACTGCACAAAGGTATGCAGCCAGGGTGCCAAGGTCTTTACGAATACGGTAGACCTCGTCAGGAAACTGATCGAGAAGGGCGGCAAGGTGGCTGCCATCGTAGCCCCAAGCTTCCCGGCCGAGTTTCATGATGTGACTGATCACAGAAAGATAGTGGGCATGATAAGGGCTCTGGGCTTCAGTTATGTCTCCGAGGTCTCCTTCGGTGCCGATCTCGTGGCTCACCGGTACTATAACCTGGTCAGCGAGACGCATGTGAAAAACTATATCTCGTCGGATTGCCCGGCAATAGTTACTTTCATAAGGTTCTATCACCCTGATCTCACAGACAACCTTATCCCTGTTGTCTCACCCATGGTGGCGATGACAAGGGTGATGCGCCGGAAATACGGAGAAGATCTGCCGGTTGTCTTCATCGGGCCGTGCGTTGCCAAGAAAGCGGAGAATGCTGAGGTTGATGTGGCAATAACGTTTCTTGAGCTCAGGGAGATGCTTGACGCCTCAGGTATAAAGCCTGAAAGTGTTGTGCCTTCGGAGTTTGACCCGCCGCTCGGAGGCCGCGGGGCTATCTTCCCGGTGACGCGGGGTCTTCTTCAGACTGCGGGCGCCAACGATGATGCCATAAGCGGAAATATCATTGCTGCAGAAGGAAGGATTGACTTTCAGGAGGCTATAAAGGAATTCGAGGAGGGTATGATCGGTAACCAGCACCTTGAGCTGCTCTGCTGCGAGGGTTGTATTATGGGCCCCGGCATGAGCAAGGGCGGTAAACAGTATAACAGGAGAGCCCTGGTGAGCAACTATGCTCAGCAGAAAATGGCCAGCCTGAATATGGAAGAGTGGCGGAAGGAGCTTGAAATATACGACAAACTTGATCTCAATGCCGGTTTCAGGGCGGAGGATAAGCGCCGGATGACGGCCGAGGATGAAGAGGTGCAGAAGGTGTTCGCCTCGATGGGTAAGCTTACATCCAAAGATCATCTTAACTGTGGTGCCTGCGGGTATGACACCTGCTATGACCATGCCATAGCTATCGTCAGAGGGTTTGCCGAGGAGGAAATGTGCCTGCCATATTCAATAGAAAAGCTGCACAAATCAGTCAGGGAACTTGCACTCTCTAACGCCAAGCTCACAACAATGCAGAACGCCCTCAAGCAGTCTGAGAAACTGGCTCACATGGGTCAGCTCTCCGCCGGTATTGCCCATGAGCTTAACAACCCTCTGGGGGTGGTCATCATGTACAGTAATATTTTGCTTGATGAAACCAGTTCCGAGGATCCGGTCAGACAGGACCTGCAGCTTATTGTAGAACAGGCCGCACGGTGCAAAAAGATCGTTGCAGGACTACTTAATTTTGCAAGAAAGAACCAGGTGAACCACCAGGATCTGGATATCAGAAAACTGACTGAACAAAGCGTGGCCGGAGTCGTGTTCCCGGACAATGTAAAGGCAGTGATCATTGACCGGACAACCAATCCTGATGCCGCAATCGACTCCGAGCAGATGACGCAGGTACTGACCAACCTGTTTAAGAACGCTATCGATGCCATGCCTGACGGAGGAACGCTGGAGATATACCTTGAGGATACAGTCAGTGATGTCATATTCAACGTATCTGACACCGGCACCGGCATAAAGGAGGAGGATAAAGGTAAAATCTTCGAACCCTTCTATACTACCAAGGGTCTTGGAAAGGGAACGGGACTGGGGCTGGCAACCTCTTACGGCATTGTGAAGATGCATAAAGGACAGATCACTGTTGAGACTAACGCTGATCCGTCTAATGGACCTACCGGGACAAAATTCAGGATCATCCTCCCGAGAAGACCTGAATAATTGTACGATTGAATAATGAACTACCCGGAATGGGATACAATAAAAGTTAAAACATGAGTAAGAAAGTTTATACGGTTCTGGTTGCAGACGATGACCCTGATTACCTGTTCCAGGTTGCATTTTACCTGCGCAAATGCGGTTATGAGGTAGTGGCGGTTGAGAGCCAGGCTGAAGCAGAACAGGTTATCACAAAGATGAAGCCTGACCTGGCTGTCTTTGACCTGATGATGGAAAGTGACGACAGCGGCTTCATCCTTTGTTATAAGCTCAAACGCAGGTATCCTGAGGTGCCTGTGATCCTTGCCACCGCCGTGGCACGTGAAACGGGCATCACATTCGGGCTCAACAGTGACCAGGACCGCGAGTGGATCAGGGCTGACCTCTATCTTGAAAAAGGCGTCAGACCTGAACAGCTTGACCAGGAAATAAAAAAATTGCTGAAGATATAAAATGGCACAGCTGAAAGTTCTTGTTGTAGATGATGAACCTGGCATAAGGTCAGGTGTTGCAAGGATACTGCGCAACTTTAATGTTACATATCCATTTATGGATGAGGACTATACCTATGAGGTCCTCGAAGCGGCCACAGGCGAGGAGGGCATTGAGATTATTGACAGGGAGAAGCCCGATATCCTTTTGCTTGACAACAAGCTGCCTGGTATACAGGGTGTGGAAGTACTGGAGTATGTCAGGAAGAAAAACTATGACATCGTTGTGGCAATGATAACTTCATATGCTTCCCTGGATGTGGCCGTGAAAGCACACGATGACGGAGCCGTTGATTTTATTCCCAAGCCCTTTACCCCGCAGGAACTGAAAACCTCAATAGAACAGATAACCAAGCAGCAGTATCTGAGACGCATAACTCACAAGCTCAAGGTGGAAGGGAAAAAAGTCCGGTTTCAGTTTCTGTCGGTTCTGTCTCACGAGCTTAAAGCGCCGCTGAATGCAATAGAAGGCTATCTCAGGATGATGCAGGAAAGGCAGATGGGCGATTCACTTTCGGAATACACCTCTGCAATCGAAAGATCACTCCAGCGCATCGAAAGTATGCGCAACCTGATCATGGACCTTCTGGACTTCACCAAGGTGAGCTTCGAAAGGCAGGTTGAGAAACTGCAGGATGTCAATCTGAAGGAGGTTGTTTCACTTGCCGTGGTAACCGTCAGTCCTTATGCCATTCACAAGGATATTCATTTCGTCACAAACATCAAAAGCTGCGAAAAAATCTGGGCTGACCCAAATGATTTTGAAATCATCCTGAACAACCTTGTCTCAAATGCTGTAAAATATAACAGGGCAGGGGGCACAGTGACCATCACCGTTGATTGCAATGACAATGATTTCATGATATCTGTTGAGGATACAGGTATAGGCATGAATCCTGAAGAGAGTACGATGCTCTTTGAGGAATTCTCAAGGATAAAGAATGACAAGACCAGGAATATCGGAGGAAGCGGACTGGGACTCTCAATTGTCAAGAAGGTGGTCGAATTATACCATGGCGTGATCAATGTTGAGAGTACTCCTGACAAAGGTTCAGCATTCACAGTTGTCATACCCAGAATACAGGTGACCAATATAAAGGCTCAGCTATGAAAAAATTACCGGGAAAAACAGTTGAACGTCTCAGCAAATACAGGCGTGCCCTCCTCGGGTCACTGGCTGAAAACCGCAGTTACATCTTCTCACATGAGCTGGCAGCACTGCTGCATATCACCGCAGTACAGGTCAGACGAGACCTGATGCTTATAGGTTACGGCAGCGTTATGCGCAAGGGATATGATATCAGGGTGCTTATCAAAACGATAGGAGACATCATTGACGCGCCGGGCGGACTGAATGTTGCCATCATCGGAATGGGTAACCTGGGGCGTGCCATTACCGGTTATTTCAGGGGAAAGCGAACTAACCTGAACGTGATGGCAGCTTTTGACATTGACCCCCAGAAGGTAGATAAGGTGGTGGCAGGCGTGAAGTGTTATCAGATTGACCAGATCAGGAGGCTGAAGAGTGAGCTTGACATAACGATCGCGGTATTGACTGTACCTCCTGACCAGGCTGTCACTGTCACTGCACTTCTGGTGGGAAGCGGCATAAAGGGCATAATGAACTTCACCACGGTGCCCCTTAATGTGCCTGATAATGTTCATCTCGAGGAGTTTGATATGATCACTTCTATTGAAAAGGTGGCTTACTTTGTCATGGAGAAACAGCAGCCTCTGGCATAATGAGGATATACAGAAGCTTTGAGGAAGCTGCCGCCATACCCTCACCGGTCATCACGACGGGTACTTTTGACGGTGTGCATATAGGTCATAAAACCATCATACGGAGGCTTAAGAAACTGGCTTCCGATCACCGGGGAGAATCAGCCCTCATAACTTTCCATCCCCACCCCAGGGCAGTCCTTTATCCCGAGAGCGTGGGCAAGGGGCTCAGGCTTATCTGTTCCCAGGAAGAGAAGATTGAAATGCTCAGAAAGACCGGCCTTGATAATCTTATAATCATTGAGTTCACCAAAGAGTTTTCACATATCACCAGCGAAGAGTTTGTAAGGGACATCCTCTGCGGTATCCTGAAGTCGAAGGTGATAGTTGTGGGTCATAACCATCATTTCGGGTTTAACCAGGAGGGCGATTACCGTAAGCTCTGGGAATGGAGAAGCCTTTTCGGATTTGAGGCTGAGGAAATTCCGATGCAGGAGGTACAGAATGAAACAGTCAGTTCGACCCGCATACGCCAGGCACTGTCGGAAGGCTATATCCAGCGGGCTAACGCATACCTTGATCATTTCTATATAATAATAGGTGCTGCGGTAAAGGATGACCAGGCATTCTCACCTGACATTCCTTTTATTAAAATCCCTGTAACCGAAAAGACTAAGCTGGTGCCTCCGCATGGCCTTTATGCAGTTTCCTGCGCAGCAGACACTTTCTTTTCCAGGGGAATGGTATTTATTCCTGACAATAATGCCGAGGTTCCTGATATTTACGTTCATCTCGAGAATTACGAGGATGACATTCCCGGCAAAAGGATGACGCTTTTCTTTCATAAGAGGCTTGCTGCCTATAAGCCGGGAGAACCGGCGCAGAGCTCAATTAATAAAGGAGTTAAGGAGATGCAGGAGCTCATTTTCTGAAGTGTGATGGCAAAACATGACCTGAAAATCAGTATCTTTGTCTGTTTGTAAGCGGGGTGGATTTTTAAATGAGAGAAAATGAAGTTTAATCCAGAAAAATGCAGTTTGCCTGACCGTCGGATGGTACCGTTCATCGATCCGGCTGAGATATGGTCTTTTCTGAACAATGCCAGACCTGATAAAGCCAGGGTGAGGGAGATAATATCAAAATCGCTTGACAAACAGCGTCTTACTCTTGCTGAAACGGCAGTTCTGATAAATGCCAGCAGTGAGCTCGCCGATGAGATCAAAGACGGCGCCAGGGAGCTGAAGAAAAAAGTCTACGGCAACAGAATTGTTCTTTTTGCACCTTTGTATATAGGGAACAAATGCGGAAACAACTGTCAGTATTGCGGTTTCAGGGTCACAAACAGGGAGGCCAGAAGAAGGACACTCACCAACGATGAAATAAGGGAAGAGGTTGTGGCTCTTGAGGAAAACGGTCAGAAGAGGCTTATACTGGTCTACGGAGAACACCCTGAATACAGTCCTGAATTTATTGCCGACAATGTCAGGCTGGTCTACAGTGTGAAGAAGGACAGGGGAGAGATACGCAGGGTGAACATTAACGCTGCTCCGATGGATATTGACGGGTTCCGGACCGTCAAGAATTCAGGAATAGGAACATACCAGATTTTCCAGGAGACTTATGACCCGGAGGCTTACAAGTGGTATCATCTTGGAGGTAAGAAAAGCGATTATGAATGGAGGCTTACCTCGCTTGACAGGGCTCAGGAAGCCGGTATAGACGATGTCGGTGTAGGTGCTCTCTTCGGATTGTATGACTGGCGGTTTGAAGTGATGGGGCTGGTGCGTCATGCCAACCACCTTGAGGCTTGTTATAACGTCGGTCCGCATACCATATCATTTCCGAGAATCAAGGACGCATCCTCGCTTAACCTGAACGGTAAATACTACGTCAGCGATGATGATTTCATGAAACTGATAGCAATTCTTCGCCTTGCAGTACCATATACGGGACTGATCCTCACTGCCCGCGAAGGGCATGAGGTACGTACCGAAGCAATGGCTTTTGGTGTGTCGCAGATTGACGGAGGGACAAAACTGGAAATCGGAGGTTATTCAGCTTCAAAGAACGGGACACAGGATCTTAACCGGGAACAGTTCAGGATCAATGATGAAAGGTCACTGGCCGATATAATCGATGAGCTGATCGAAAACGATTATATACCGTCGTTCTGCACAGCCTGTTACCGCCTCGGGCGCACCGGGGAACATTTCATGGAATTCTCTGTCCCCGGTTTCATCAAGCGGTACTGTACGCCGAACGCCATACTGACATTGTCAGAATATATTGTGGATTATGCATCTCCAGAGCTGGCTGATAAAGGCTGGAAGGCTATTGAAAAGAACATGGCCGGCCTTGACGAGGGGCTGAAGGATGGTCTTAGAAAGAAGATTGACCGCATTAAACAAGGAGAAAGGGACCTTTACTATTAATATTATAAGTCATGGCCAGAGTAATAGGTATTAAGATCACTGACAGGATCAAGGAGGCAGGGCTTGTTCAGAAAACACTGTCGATGTATAGCAGTGTTATCAGCACCCGCCTCGGTTTTCATGAACTGAGTAATGAGTTATGCAGTCGCGAAGGATTCATGATCATCCATCTTGCCGGTATTCCTGACGAGTGTGAGGAGCTGGTTCAAATGCTGAAGAAAACAGAGGGTATCACCGTAAGGGAAATGGTCTTTTCGCACGGCCTTTCCGATGCCCCCATGGAGTGTAACGGTGTGACACTGCTGGGAATCATGGTGCCGAGGCGCGATGACCTTGGTATAACGGTCCAGGCTATCCTGACGACATTCGGATGCGTGATACGGACAAGGCTGGGCGTTAACGAGGTTTATTTCGGTGAGCCTGCCGGTCTTATCATTCTGGAGCTTACCGGTGACGTGAAGCAGTATGTCTCTCTTGAGAGGGCATTGCGTGATATAGATGATATAGCTATCGGACGGATCTGCTTTCCTTCCTGATATTCTTTGCAGCGATCCTCCTGGCGAAGTGGGGAGTGTCACCCCACGTTCCCATACCGATTTTGGTTCCGGACAGCAATTCCAGCTTCAGCCCGCTTATATTTGACTCATCGACATCACTGGTATCCGGGTTTGCCGGTATAGATCCGGTAGCCATCCCTGTACCGGCTGGGTGTAAGATTAGGCATGACGACATTGGCACCGGAGCCTATTGCCATTTCACACCCCAGCTTGTCAATGGCCTTCATGGCTGTGGAGGCAACGATGTTAATGTCTTTCATCACCAGTCTTATAATGGCTATCATTCTGAGGGTCAGATTAAAACGCTCTCTCAGAAATGGATTGTCAGTGCCATTTTTGCCTAAGGGGGTATCTGTATGTTCGATGAACGGGCCCATGCCGCACATATCAATGTCGAAATCGCGCATGAACAGTATATCGTCAGCCAGGTTATTCAGTGTCTGAGATGGCAGGCCGATCATCACGCCGGTGCCTGTCTGATAGCCTATCTCCTGTATCATCTTCAGACAATCAATCCTTCTTTCATATCTGTGCATATCGTCAGCAGGATGGATCCGGCGGTAAAGATCAGAACTTGATGATTCGATGCGCAGGAGATACCTGTGGGCACCGGCTTCAAACCAGCGCCGGTACGTCTCTTTACTCTGCTCTCCCAAAGAAAGTGTGATGCCAAGCTTCCCGTTGGTCATTTCCGTAATAGTGCGGACGAGATACTCAACATTACTTGTGAATTCTTCCGATGAATTCTCTCCCGACTGAATAGCTATTGAGCCGAAATTATACCGGTATGCCTTCATGGCCGCTTCTATCACCTCAGTATTGGTGATGGTATAGCGTTCAATTTGCCTGTTGTCTCGCCTGATACCGCAGTACAGGCAGTTCTTGCCGCAGATATTTGAAAATTCGATCAAGCCTCTGAGGTAGACAATATTTCCAACGTATTTGTTTCTTACTGAGGCAGCTGTCCGGCAGAGCAGCGTAGCGTCTTCGTCGCCGCACCTCAGCAGCTCAAGGATATCAGATCTGTCAAGATCCTTTTTATCAAGTATTGACGCTATCGCGGAGGTCATATGCAAAATTATCCTTGTAGTTTTAACAACAATCCTGCAAAAAAGTTTAGGCGTCCCTATTTTATTTTTTAGAAGCCTCTTCCGAACATGCCCCATAGGGTCCTTTTCATCTCCTGCCAGCGGCTCATGGAAGCCATGGCGAATGAACCGGTATACTCAGTAACAGCTTTCTTTGCTTCATCGTTTTTACCCGCGCTAACGAGGCTTTTCACTCTCTCTTCAAGTGCCGGAAGCTCTGCAAAGGCTTTATCTTCCATCTCAGCTACGGCAGGCTCTATAAGCTTACGTCCGCGCTCCCAGTTTACTGTCGCCAGCCTGTTGGCTTCGCGGAATGACCATAAGGCTGCATCTTCGCGGTAGCGGTGCTGCCCGCAGATCCGGAAGCTCCCGGGCAGTGACATGGTGCCTGAGAAAATCGGTATGCGGGGACTCTGGCCGGGATTGTCAAAAGAGAACCATGCAATAGCACCCACCTCATCAGGAAGCCATTCACGGCACTGAATGACATGTGAATATGAACATCCCGCAATGGCTATCGTCCTCTGTCTTTCAATCGTGCCTGGTTTTAACTCATTTATCAGGGTTCGCAGGTCATTATTCATCCAGTTCGATACAACGGGTGACCTGACGGTATCGGTGACCTCATTGCCTGCCTCATCCTTCCTTGTTACCCGAACAAGGAGGTTCTGTGTCATATCATACGGTGTGCCCTCGTAGGTCTGCCGGTAAAACGCCATCACATCACGGACCGAGATTTTCTTTTCCGGCCTGACGGAAAAGGGAAGCTCTTCCATCTCCATTGTCAGCCCAAGAGAAGGAGCGAGGGTGCTGAGCACAAAAAATTCCCTAATGGCATAGGGCTTGCCCGTATTGATCACTTTGTAGAATTTGAACGGCTCTTTCCCGTCCCAGTAACCCAGGTCCTTTGCTCTCTTGCGAAGGTCAGGCGAGGTCATGAAGTAATCATGGTCACTGAAGTCCACATCAGATATCCTGGGAATGTTGGCAGCAATCCCCACATGGTCATCAGGTATTCTCTGTGCAACCCATAATGCTGACGGTTTACCCGGACCTGAACCGGCTATCTCGAGCTGCCAGACTTCCCTTTTGTCAGCGATTGTTATACACTCGGCCAGGTCTGCATAACCGTATTCAACCGCGAGTGATCCTATAAGCGCAATAGCCTGTCTTGCTGTGGAACACCTTTCAAGGGCTATCTTTTCAAGCTCCTCGATGAGAAATAGTCCCTGTTCATTGATCAGTTCCTTGCGTCCGTAGATCGTTGTTTCCCCGATGGCAAGCTGTTTCTCGTTAAGACAGGGGTATGCAGTGCTAAGATATGCATAGGTGGAAGCCACCTCAGGGATCTCACCTTTACGTGTTACATTGGTCATATCCCATGCTGCCTCGGTCTGAAGGGTGCCCCAGTAAACAGGATGCACGGCACCCTTTTCCGTCGTTCTTGCCGGCACTATCTCGAGCCAGGTGCGGTATCTGCCGTCACATGTATGCGAAGTCATTACCGAGCCGTCTGCGGATGCCAGCCTGCCAACCATAATACTGGTGCAGTTTTCGGCATACCCCGGTCCGTCAGGATCTATATCATTGTTTAACTGTGCATTAGTAAGAAGAGGGAAAAAATGCAAGCATAAGGATCATGCTTGTTCTGACAAGGATGTTTGGGGTATTCTTTCTCATGAGTTGTTATTTCATTTCAAAGGTATATACTGTGAAATTTCACGCCGTCAAATATAATATTATGTAACCGAAAACCGAAACACAAGATCTCAGATAACAGATACTACAACCGATAACCGACTGAAGCCGACTAACTGATAAAACCATCAGTGTCATTTGTAATCTGTCAAAATGTTTTTACCTTTAGAAAAGAACTCAATTCCTGAATATGATCAGTGATAAATTATTGAATCCCAAGAACATTGTTGTTGTAGGCGGATCTGATGATATTTCCAAGGCCGGAGGCAAGGTGCTGAAAAACCTTCTCGCAGGCAGTTTCAAGGGAGATGTTTATGTCGTCAATCCCAAGACGCCCGTTGTGCAGGGCCTTAAAGCCTATGCTGATGTTTCCCTCCTGCCGGAGACGGATATGGCGATACTTGCAGTTGCAGCGCGTTTTTGTCCTGCCATCGTACGCACTCTCGCTGAGGAAAAGGGAACTGGCGGTTTTATCATACTTTCAGCCGGGTTCAGCGAGGAGGGAGAAGAAGGTGCTGCGATTGAGAGAGAGATAGTGGAGACAATCGATAAGGCGGGGGGTAGCCTGATTGGTCCGAACTGTATAGGGTTCCTGAATCAGAACTATCATGGTGTTTTCACGGAACCCATACCCGGTTTATCAGCAGCAGGGATTGATTTCATCTCCGGTTCCGGTGCCACTGCTGTGTTTATACTCGAGGCAGCCATCACCAACGGCCTTCATTTTTCAAGTGTATGGTCGGTCGGTAACAGCGCACAGGTCGGTGTTGAGGATGTGCTTGAGCATCTTGACCTGACCTTTGATCCTGACCTCAGCTCGAAGATCAAGCTGTTATATATTGAAAATATAAGTGACCCCTCCAGGTTCCTGAAACACTCAGCCTCACTCATCAGGAAAGGGTGCCGCATTGCTGCCATAAAGGCCGGCACCTCGGAAGCCGGATCCAGGGCAGCTTCATCACATACGGGAGCCATGGCATCGCCTGACAGCGCCGTGGATGCTCTCTTCCGCAAAGCAGGCATTGTCAGATGCTTCAACCGGACTGAGCTGGCTTATGTGGCCGGCCTCTTTACCTATAAACCCCTGAAGGGCAAACGTATTGCGATAGTCACACATGCAGGAGGACCCGCGGTGATGCTCACCGATACGCTCAGCGAAGGTGGCCTTGAGATACCGCATCTGTCAGGCGGGCCTGCAGACAGACTGCTTGAGAAGCTGTTCGCAGGATCGTCGGCAGCCAACCCGATCGATTTCCTGGCAACAGGAACCGCAGAGCAGCTGGGATATATCATCGATGCATGCGAGAACGAGTTCAGCGAAATTGATGCCATGGCAGTGATCTTCGGCAGTCCCGGCCTCTTCCCGGTGGATGATGTTTACAATCTCCTGCACGAAAAGATACGGACCTGCCGTAAGCCTGTCTTTCCGATAATGCCGTCAGTCATCAATGTGAAGAGGGAGATGGCTGACTTCACTGCGAAGGGCAATGTCATATTTCCCGATGAAGTGCTTTTCGGCAGGGCGCTGTGCAAGGTATCCGGCACTCCGGCCCCGGCAGAGACTTACCGGCTGTCAGCGATTGCAGATGGAAAGGTGATACGGTCGGTCATTGAGGAAGCCGGAAACGGTTACCTTCCGCCCGAAAAGGTGACTGTGCTGCTTAATGCTGCAGGTATTAAAACAGTACCGGAGAGAATCGTACACTCTTCGGAGGATGCTGTGAGAGAAGCAGTCACGATGGGTTTCCCGGTAGTGATGAAGGTCATTGGACCGCTGCATAAATCAGATATGGGAGGTGTGGCACTGAACGTCAGCACCAGGGATGATGTAAAGGCTGAGTTCACCAGGATGATGAAGCTGCCAGAGGTGACTTCAATACTTATACAGAAGATGATCAGCGGGATGGAGCTCTTCTGCGGGGCGAAGAGGGAAGGCAAGTTCGGACATATCGTCATGGCCGGCATGGGTGGTATTTTTATCGAGGTTTTCAAGGACGTCGCCACTGCGCTGGTGCCTGTGTCGGAACATGAGGCGGAGACGATGATACGGTCACTCAAATCATATAAGATCATGAAAGGAGCCCGTGGCAGCAAAGGCATTAGTGAAGATGCATTCAAAAAAGTGATAACCTCGCTCTCTGACCTGCTTGCTGAGGCTCCGGAGATCTTTGAGATGGATATCAATCCGCTGCTGGGCTCCGGGGATTCCATCGTTGCTGTGGACGCAAGGATCAGGATTATTAAGCAGTCGGCAGTCAGAGTCAGCAGTCGGCAATAGATGTGGAGACTGAGGACTTGGAGACTGAAGACTGAAAACTTAATAGCAGAAGCAGATAATAGTGTTTATCTATAATTATGAAGAGGACGTGATCTGATTTTTACGCTGGCGTTTGTGGCGATTTTCGTGCCGTTTTTGTGTCTGGCAGACTGCTATGATTTCTTTGTCTGGTTCAGCACCGAATGGGCCTTTACAGCCAGCTTCATCAAGTTTGCCGTGCTCGCTACCATGGGGGAGATGCTCGGAAGCAGGATCAGAACGGGTATTTATTTTCCGGCTGGCTTCGGACTTATTCCGGCGAGCCCTGGTATGGGGCTTTCTGGGTATGACGGTCAAGGCCGCGTTCATTATCTTTGGCAATGGAGTACCGTCGATAATAGAACATCTGGGAATGGACAACACCTCCGCTGTAATGGCCGGACCGGTGACCGCACCCAAAATCCTGCTCGCGTTCTCCATCAGTTTATTCCTTAATATCTTCTATGCTCCCGTACTGATGGTTACACACAGGGTCAGCGACCTGCACATCGCATCGGCACACGGAGAAAAGAGCAGATTTTTAAAGATGCCCGACGTTGCGAAACTGCTTGCCTCCGTTGACTGGAAATCTATGTGGGGCCTGGTGCTGAAAAAGACAATTCCCTTCTTCTGGATCCCTGCACAGACGGTAACCTTTCTGCTGCCACAGGAGTTCCAGATCCTCTTTGCCGCACTGCTCAGCACTGTCCTGGGAGTGATACTTGCACTGTCGGGTCAAGTAAATGGCAATAGGCAATAGAGAAGCGACCGTAAAGTCCCGACATAGTATGTCGGGATAGGGAGCTGTCAGACTGCAGGGCGGGCAGTAGTTGGAAATTAAGAATTAAGAATTAAGAATTTGAAAATCAGTTAATTCGGAAATCGCAAATCGCAAATCGAAAATCCCTCAGACCCTCAGACAAACTTCAAATATGACAAATAGCAGTATTAGTTTACTTAAAGATTGATACCTTGTCGGCACATATGAGGGCCTGAAATAGAAAATATATGAAAAATACCCCCATAAATCACAAAACCGTAAGCAGGGCAATCACCGACAGCGGAATCACTGATATCGGTCATGCAAGTATCAGGGAGATCGTCAAAGTCGTTAACCTGCTTATAAAAGAGACAGGTGTCGAATTCATAAGGATGGAGATGGGCGTGCCCGGGCTGCCGTCAGCAGAGGTTGCCGTCAAGGCTGAGATCGAAGCTCTGAAAAAGGGAGTTGCCTCGGTTTATCCTGACATTGAAGGACACCCGGAACTGAAGACTGAAGCGGCACGGTTTGTTAAGCTTTTCCTGGATACAGACGTTGAACCTGAATGCTGCGTCCCTACCGGGGGTGCGATGATGGGAGCGATGGCCGGGTTCCTGGTAGCCAACAGGAACGACCGGACCAAGGAAGGGACTCTTTTTCTTGACCCTGGCTTCCCCGTTCAAAAGACGCAGACAAGGATGCTGGGGCAGGATTACCGCTCTTTCGACGTTTACGATTACCGCGGTGACAAGCTGGCTGCAAAACTTGAATCGGCCCTCCAGTGCGGCAAGGTCTCAACAATTCTCTATTCCAATCCCAATAACCCGTCATGGATCTGCTTTACCGAAGATGAACTCCGTACAATAGGGGCACTGGCAAAGAAGTATGATGCTATCGTAATTGAGGATCTGGCTTATTTCGGGATGGATTTCCGGAGTGATTATTCGGTCCCGGGCAAGCCTCCGTACCAGCCTACCGTGGCACGCTACTGTGATAATTATATCCTGCTCATTTCGAGCTCAAAAATATTCAGCTATGCCGGTCAGCGTATCGGGCTCATGGTCATGTCTGACCACCTTTATAACCGCCATTATCCTGACCTCCTGAGATATTACTCATCGGAAATATTTGGCAGGGCTATGATATTCGGTGCGCTGTATGCCCTTTCTTCAGGAGTTACTCACTCGGTGCAGTACGGTTTTACAGCGATTCTTAAAGCTGTTAACGACGGGATTTATAACTTTGTCGAAAATACGAAGGACTATGGCCGTAAGGCGGCTGTCATGAAAAATCTGTTTATCGAAAACGGTTTTAATATTGTTTACGACAGGGATATTGACAAGCCTCTGGCAGACGGTTTCTACTTCACGGTGTCGTATCCCGGGTTCAGCGGCGGCGGGCTTTTACAGGAATTGTTGTCATACGGCATAGGTGCAATAACATTAAGCATTACGGGAAGCGAAAGAGAGGAAGGGCTCAGGGCCTGTGTCTCCCAGGTGAAACGCAGGCAAATGCCCCTGCTTGAAGAAAGACTGAAGTTATTCAGGGAGAATAATCCCATAACAATTTGATACAGAGATATTAATATAGAATAAATACAAACAAGATGGCTAAGATAAGAGGTGCTGTTGTTATTGACACAGAGAGATGCAAGGGATGTGAAGTGTGCGTCGTCACATGTCCCACCCAGACACTGGCGCTGGCTGTTGAGGTTAACGGCAGGGGGTATCATTACTCTTATGCGGCAAATCCTGATGCATGTATCGGCTGTTCCAACTGCGCGGTGGTATGTCCTGACGGAGTTATCACTGTGTACAAGCTGAAGATGGGATAAGCAGGAAAAGAAACAAACAAATATATTAATGGAAAAGGAACTGAAACTGATGAAGGGCAATGAGGCTCTCGCCGAAGCGGCGATAAGAGCCGGTGTCGATGGTTATTTCGGGTACCCAATCACTCCGCAGAGCGAGATACTTGAATATCTTATGGAGGCTAACCCGCAGACAACGACCGGCATGGTGGTGCTTCAGGCCGAGAGCGAGGTGGCAGCTATAAATATGGTTTACGGCGGCGCCGGCTGCGGCAAAAAAGTGATGACATCATCGTCATCCCCGGGTATAAGCCTGAAACAGGAGGGGATAACCTATATAGCAGGCGCTGAACTGCCCTGCCTTATTGTGAACGTAGTCAGAGGCGGACCCGGACTCGGAACGATACAACCGGCCCAGAGCGACTATTTTCAGGCAGTCAAGGGAGGAGGACACGGCGATTATCACCTTATCGTTCTGGCTCCTTCATCAGTGCAGGAGATGGCTGACTTCGTCGAGCTGTCATTTGATCTTGCCTTTAAATACAGAAATCCTGTGATGATACTCTCCGATGGCGCAATCGGGCAGATGATGGAGAAAGTATATCTCAAACCACAGAAAAAGAGATCGGAAGAGATCCTTCCCTGGGCTACAACAGGCAAGCCTGCAACACGCGAGCGTAACATCATCACCTCACTCGACCTTGATGCCGAGCGCCAGGAGAAGTTTAACATGAAGCTTGTGGCCAAATATAAGGAGGTTGAAGAAAATGAGGTCCGTTATGAAGAGTTCATGACTGATGATGCCGATTATCTGTTTGTTGCTTACGGTACCAGCGCCAGGATATGTCAGAAGGCTATCCAGCTGGCAAGGGCTGAAGGCATTAAGGCAGGCCTTCTCAGGCCGATCACACTCTTCCCTTACCCGAAGAAGCGGCTGAACGAACTTGCATCAAAGGTCAAAGGCATGCTCGCAGTGGAGATGAGCACCGGGCAGATGGTCGAAGACGTGATGCTTTCAGTTAACGGCAAGACACGTGTGAGCCACTACGGCAGAATGGGTGGCATGATACCCACGCCGGAAGAGGTGGTGGAAAATCTGAAAATATTCATAAAAGGATAATGAGATGGCAGAGTTCAATATAAAAGACATAGTGAAGCCGGAGAACCTGGCCTATAAAAAGTCAAAGCTTCTGACGGACAATGTGATGCACTACTGTCCGGGTTGCGGTCACGGAACCGTTCACGGCGTACTGGCAGAGGTGATCGAGGAAGAGGATCTTCAGAGCAGGACCGTTGGCATTTCGCCTGTAGGCTGTTCGGTACTGATGTATAATTATCTCGATGTAGATATGCAGGAGGCAGCTCACGGAAGAGCCCCGGCCCTGGGTACTGCTGTCAAGCGTCTTATGCCCGAAAAATTCGTCTTCACCTATCAGGGCGACGGCGACCTGGCTGCCATCGGGACGGCAGAGACCATCCATACCTGCAACAGGGGAGAGAATATTCTCATGATTTTCATTAACAACGGCATTTATGGCATGACTGGCGGACAGATGGCCCCGACAACCCTCGAGGGAATGAAGTCGTCTACGTCACCTTACGGACGTGATGTGGCAACAATGGGTTCACCGATAAAAATGGCCGACATTGTAGCCCTGCTGCCCGGGACTTGCTATGTCACCCGTCAGAGCGTCCACACCGCCGCCGGCGTCAGGAAGCTAAAGAAGGCATTGAAGAAAGCGGTTGAGTATCAGAGGGACAAGAGAGGAACATGCTTTATTGAGGTGGTGTCAAACTGCCCGTCAGGATGGAAGATGACACCGGTTCAGTCGAACATATGGATGGAGGAGAACATGTTTCCGGCCTATCCGCTGGGAGATATCAAGGTACCCGCCGAATCATAATAAAACCGTATATCATGACAGAAGAAATTATAATTGCAGGCTTTGGCGGACAGGGCGTGCTGTCAATGGGGAAAATAATGGCCTATTCCGCAATGATGCAGGATATGGAAGTTAGCTGGATGCCGTCATACGGACCGGAGATGAGGGGAGGAACGGCCAACGTGAATGTCATACTCAGCGATGAACGGATAAGCTCGCCAATTCTCAGGAGTTTTGACACAGCCATCATCCTGAACCAGCAGAGCATGGACAAGTTTGAACATTCCGTTAAGCCGGGAGGAACGCTGATATATGACGGCAACGGTATTACACGCCATCCGGAAAGAAAAGACATAACCATCTACCGGATTGATGCGGCGGAGGAGGCATCAAAAATGAAAATGCAAAAGGTGTTCAATATGATTGTTCTTGGCGGTTTCATGAAGGTAAAGCCAATCCTCAAGACGGAATTTGTGATCAAGGGATTAAAAAAATCGCTCCCCGAAAGATACCATAACCTTATTCCCCTGAACGAAGATGCCATTAAACGGGGAATGGAAATTATCACGAAGGTCAATTAATTTGCGATTTGCTATTCGCGATTTTCAACTTAATTTAACCACAGAGTAACTCAGAGTAGAAGCTGAGTTTCACAGTTTGCAATAATCGAAGACAGTGTAACTCTGTAAAAACTCAGTGCAACTCAGTGGTTAAAAACTATTCGTAGAAATGCATTTCGCGGATGTATTTCCATGCCGGGGCCGGAACAAACCATGAGACATCCTTTCCTTCCCTGATGGCACTGCGGATAAATGTGCCTGAGATCTCCATCACCGGTGCGCTGATCTCCCTGACTGATGCCATCTGCAGAATCTCAATCAGCCTCTTGCTGCTTTTCCTTCCGGGTTTCAGCCGCGGATAGACAACAATAGGATATCTTTTTACCAGCTCCTCAGCATTCTTCCACTTATGCAGTGTCGTCAGGTTATCTTCACCCATGATGAGTGTGAACCTTCGTGAAGGATATTTTTCGGTCAGGTAAGCCATTGTGTCAATGGTGTACGATGGCTGCCGGAGAGTGAACTCCACGTCGGAGACCCTGAACCGCGGGTCATCACCGATAGCAAGTTCAGTCATATATAACCTGTCGCGGTCGCCAAGCAGCGTCTCTTTGGTTTTCAGCGGGTTATGCGGACTGACGACAAACCAGATCTCTCTCAGCGATGAGTACTCGGCAATATAATTGGCAATTGCCATGTGACCGATATGAACAGGGTTGAATGAGCCGAAGAATAAGCCTGTCTCCATTATCTCTCCCTGATGAAATTCCTGACAACTGACCTGATTTCAATGCCTGCCCTGTCCAGATCATCGTTGACTATCACCCTGTCGAAGCTGTCAGCAAGCAGTATCTCGGAGAAAGCCTTCTCAACCCTCATGTCGATATCTTCAGGTGTGTCTGTGCCCCGCTTTATCAGTCTTGCCTTCAGCTCTTCCACGGAGGGAGGCATGATGAAGATGGCAAGGGCATTGTCACCGAAGATCTTCTTCAGGTTGATTCCGCCTTTTACGTCGACGTCAAAAAGCGGTATCATGCCCTCTTTTGTGATCCTGTCGATCTCTTTCTTCAATGTGCCGTAGTAATGATTTTCGTACACCTCCTGCCATTCCACGAACTCGCCGGCTTTGATCTTTCTTTTGAACTCCGCAGTCCGGATGAAATAGTATTCCCGCCCGTTCACTTCATGACCTCTTGGTTTCCTGCTGGTGGCGGAAACGGAAAAGGCAAGAGGGAGGCCTGATTTGAGCAGATGATTCACAAGGGTTGTTTTACCTGCCCCCGACGGAGCGGATATTATAAGGACCCTGTTTTTGATGCTCTTTACCATCAGATCTACAGTACATTAAGGGACTGTTCCTTGATACGTTCAAGCTCATCCTTCATCATCACAACCAGCTTCTGCATGGCAGCATCGTTGGCTTTTGAGCCTATTGTATTTATCTCGCGTCCCATCTCCTGTGAGATGAAATTGAGCATCTTGCCGTTAAGGCCTGAATTATTCATGGTCTCGATGAAGTAGTCACAATGCTTTTTCAGCCTCACCTTCTCCTCATTTACATCCAGTTTTTCCAGGTAAAAGATCAGCTCCTGCTCAAAGCGGTTCTGGTCGATATTTTCTTTTCCAACGGCCTCTTTAAGCAACGCTGTTAGCTTATCCCGCATCCGCACAATGCGGTCACCTTCAACTGCGGCCAGGTTTTCGAGCGATTGCAAAATCTTCTGTACTGATCCGGACAGGTCTGCTTCCAGGGCTTTACCCTCCTCAATACGGTAGAGGTCAGCCATTGAAAGGGCATCCTCGATCAGCCCGGAAACCTGGCTCCATTCATCGTCTGTCAGCTCAGGCCTTTCCGTTTTAAGTGTCTCCGGGAGGCGCATCACTATGCCCAGCAGGTCAGTACCGCCACCGAGGCCAAGCTCTTCACTGATCTCCTTCAGCTGGGCGTAATAGTTTTTGACGATATTCCTGTTGATCACCGGTGCCGGCTCTTCTTCCATCGCATCGAAAGAAACATAAAGATCTATCTTCCCTCTTTCAAGTTTTCTGAGGATCATATTTCTCACCTCCAGCTCCTTTTCTTTATATATCCAGGGGAGTTTGGTGCTGATGTCGGCCTGTTTGCTGTTCAGCGTCTTGACCTCAACGGTTATTTTCCGGTGTGCTGTCTCAAGCATGGCTTTGCCATAGCCTGTCATTGATCGTATCATCGTGGTTCAGTTATGCCTGAAGCAAAGATAGGTTTTTTGCATTAAGAGAGCAGTTCGAGCTCTACGGTGAAATGTCGCATTATTGGTGCTTCCCACTTTATTGCAAGTCCCCTGGTGATCTCACTGCGTCTTTCCCATACGTTGGTCAGTGTTGCAGCCACATAATCCATGTGGTTATCCGTGTACACTCTCCTTGGCACGGCAAGCCTGATGAGCTCAAGCTCCGGATATCTGTTCTGGCGTGTCACCGGGTCGCGGTCAGCCATCAGGGTGCCTATCTCGGTGCCACGCACACCTCCCTCAAGGTAAATCTCGACAGCGAGTCTCTGGGCGGGGAATTCGCCGGCAGGTATCTGCGGAAGAAATTTTCCGGCATCAATGAAGACAGCATGCCCGCCTATCGGGACCTGCACCGGGATGCCGGCTGCCTGTATCTTTTCACCCAGCCTTGTAACCTGCCGTATGCGGGACTCAAGATAGTCTGATTCAGTGCCTTCATACAGACCCTGTGCCAGTGCGTTCATGTCACGGCCTGCCATGCCTCCGTATGTGACGAAGCCTTCGAACATGATATTGAATGTGGTCGCTTTGCGGAACAGCTCTTTGTCCCTGAAGCCGATGAAGCCGCCTATATTCACTATAGCGTCTTTCTTTGAGCTCATTGTCATGCCGTCGGCAAGGGAGAACATCTCGCGTGATATCTCCCTGATGCTCCTGTCAGCATATCCCTCCTCACGGTTTTTGATGAACCATGCATTCTCGGCAAAACGGGCTGAGTCGATTATCAGCAGCACTCCGTACTTATCTGCCAGCCCGCGCACGCCTTTCATATTGGCCATACTGACAGGCTGTCCCCCGGCCGTGTTGTTGGTGACAGTCATGACGATGCATCCTATCTTTTCACGGGGCGTCTCTTTCAGCACCTTCTCAAGAAGCTCAAGATCAGCGTTTCCTTTAAAAGGATCGACGGCAGTGATGTCCCTGGCGATGGCCACGGTGCAGTCTACTGCGGTGGCCTTCCTGAACTCTATGTGCCCTTTGGTGGTGTCAAAGTGAGCGTTGCCTGGAATGACGTCACCTTCTTTAACCAGCACGGAGAAGAGAACATTCTCGGCTGCCCGTCCCTGGTGTGTCGGCAGGAAGTATTCAAAACCCGTAATATCCCTGATGGCCTCCTTTAGATTATAGTATGATGATGCCCCTGCATAGCTCTCATCACCCGTCATAATGGCTCCCCACTGTTTGTCACTCATGGCACCTGTGCCTGAGTCAGTAAGAAGGTCAATATACACCTGCTCTGACTTCAGGTTAAAAAGGTTATAGGAGGCAGCCTGTATCCATTCCTGACGCTCTTTAAGCGTGCTTTGGTGCATGGACTCGACCATTTTTATCTTAAATGGTTCACAATATGGAAGTTTCATAGTTTTAAATTAAGAATTAAGATTTAAGAATTAAGAATTGGGAGTAGGCCCCCGGATCAATAAATGCCGGGGAATGCATGGAAGGCATCCCTGTTTTTGATATTCTGAAATATCAGTTTCCTGTTTCTGTCCGTTTGAAATAGGAAGATCATGGAAATGGCTATTTTTGCAAATATAGCTTTTACGTTTGGGGTACAATCCAAAAAATGCTAAAAACATTGTGCGATGAGAATGAGAACCATCAAGATTCTTATGTTGTCCTATTGTCTGTACAGCAGCGCATTACTCTCCGGCCAGGAGGATAATAAACCCGAGACGCTGCCTGCAGTGCAGACTGACAGCGTCATTGTTGCGGAGGAGGTCAGCAGTTATATTACACGAATCCAGTTACCGGATATATACGGTCCGGAGGATATTCAACTTGACCGGGAGCAGTCTCTCAGTTTCCTCCGGAAGATGTATTCTTCAACCGATATCTGGAAGCATAGCAATGATCCGTTGCGCGAAGCAATCAGGCACCTGATATACTTCACCTCCGCACCTCCGGTGGATTCGACGGTCAGCTTCCTGGCAGGTTATGGGTTTGAAAAGATTAGAGTCCCCATTGAGAACTATTATGTCTTCGATTCTGTAAGGATTATTCTGCCTGAAAGAGACATCGATACAATCGTGCTGGTGATTACCGATACTATTCCTGAACCTTCCCTGAGTACCAGTGACTTTCCCTTCAGATATCTTGAATATCCTTACATGAGTGATTCACTGGAAGCAGCGGTAGGCTCTCTCATCGGCTATCTTGAAGCGCGTGATTTAACATTACTCAGAATCACTGACGAGTGGGGTAAGGGTCCTGACTTATGGCTGAACACCAGGACTGATAACCTTGTCAGGTTCTGGCTGCCCGACGGCAAGGGAGATTCAGTGACTGTATGGATAGGCAGCCCCCGGAGGAACACCCTTTCGCTCAGGGCGGAGGAAGGGGTTCAGTTTAAGAAGCAGACTTGGCAATACGGGTCCATCGATCCACGGATTAATGTAACTACAGCAAGGGAAGAAGATCTTCGCAAGGTAGCACTCAGAAATATCAAACCGCAGTACTGGAAATTCAGGAGTGAACTCTCCTGGCTCCTGTCACAGGGTATCGTCACGAACTGGGCAAAAGGAGGTGACGATAATATTGCGTCCGTTCTCGACGTAACCAGTTATCTGAACTATAATAATAAGGTCACTAAAGTGAACTCGGCAACTACAGTGCGGTTTGCTCTCGGGTTGCAGGCATCGGGAAAACCATGGGACATCAATAAGAACCTCGATTTCATTGAGATAAACTCCAAGATCGGTCATAAGGCATTCGGCAAGTTTGACCTAAGCGGATTGTTTCAGTTCAAGACGCAATTTCTTCCGGGATACAATTACCCCAATGATTCAGTGAAAGTCTCCAAATTCTTTAATCCTGCCACTGTTATTGTCGGTTACGGTCTTGACTATAAGCCGGATAAAAATACGTCCGTCAGTTTTTCGCCCTTCTCTTACAAGGGCACTTTCGTGCCTGATACTGCCACAATCAATCAGACCAAATTCGGCATTTCCTCTGACAGGAGATCAAAAAACGAATTGGGAGCTTATCTTATCGTCAGCAGTAAGGTTGCTCTCTTTGAAAAGGTAAATATGACCAACAAGCTACAGTTGTTCAGCAATTTCCTTTCAAATCCGCAGAACATTGATGTTGACTGGGAGATGATCACCACAATGAACATTAACTGGTTCACTGAACTGAGGGTGAATGTACACCTGATATATGATGATGATACAAAACTACCGGTCTATGACAGTAATGACAACCCGGTCATGGATATTAACGGTATGCAGAAGAAGGCTCCGATGGTACAGTTCAAGGAGTATCTGGGCTTATCTTTTGTGTTTAAGTTCTAGAAGAGAACCATAAGAAGATCCTCTACCTGATCAGGAGGTCTGTGATGACCAGGATGCCGAAGAGCACCCCTGCAATGCCGTTCGTGGTACCGAAGGCGAGGTTGACCCTGCTCAGATCGTCCGGTTTTACAATGGAATGCTGATATACCAGCAGAGAAAGGAAGATAAGTGCGCCTGCCCAGTACAATATCCCTCCGTCACCAGCCAGTCCGGCCGCCACAACCAGGATGGCAGAACAAACATGCAGAACTATCGATACAAGCAGGGCTTTGCGGGGTGATGTGACTGCAGGTACCGAGTACAGGCCTGTCTGACGGTCGAACTTTTCATCCTGCATGGCATATATTATATCGAATCCGCTGACCCATGTAAGCACTATACCTGAATAGATAACCGGGAGCAGGGCAAAGGTGCCGGTGACGGCAATAAAAGCGCCTATGGGTGCAAGGCTGAGACCCAGTCCGAGGATCAGGTGGCAGAGAGGGGTGAATCTTTTTGTATAGCTGTAGCCAAGAATGACAATAAGGGCTACCGGAGAAAGGATGAGAGTAAGGCTGTTAAGCAAAGCTGTGGCCGTAATAAAGAGCAAAGAGCTTATTATAACAAATATCAGGGCATTGCGCTTTGATATCCTGCCTGACGGTATCTCCCTGGTTGCAGTCCTTGGATTCATGCTGTCATACCGGTGATCAGCGTACCTGTTGAAGGCCATGGCAGCACTGCGGGCAAAGACCATGCATGCCAGCATAAGAAGGAATGTCCTGAGATCGAAGCCGTAACCTTCCCATGTCGCACCAAGAAAGTAACCTACGAGAGCAAAGGGTAATGCAAATACGGTATGGCTGAACTTAACCAGTGAAAGGTAATCGTTTGTCCTGACAAGCAGTTTACTCATCTCAGGGTAGCCCCAAACTCCCGTTCAAAAGCCTTTGTAAGCGCGCCCATGACCTTTTCAATACTCTTTTCGGTCAGGGTCTGCCTGTCATCTCTCAGGATGAATGAGACAGCATACGATTTTTTATCTTTTCCTATGTTGTCACTCTCATAAACGTCAAACAGGTCAACTTCCTGGAGAATATTGCGCTCAGTCTTAAAGGCCAGATCTCTTATATCGCTGAATTTTAATGACTTATCAACAAGCAGCGCCAGGTCACGGCGTACCCATGGGTACTTTGGCAACTCACTGAAACGGATGTTTCTTCCTTTAATGGTTCTTATGATGTTTTCCCAGTTGATCTCGGCATAAAAGACATCCTGTTTTATATCAAACATGGAGAGGTACTTTTTCGATACCCGGCCGAAAGACGCGATATCGAGACTTCCTGCT
This sequence comes from uncultured Bacteroidales bacterium, assembly GCA_963719235.1. Classification (GTDB taxonomy): domain Bacteria; phylum Bacteroidota; class Bacteroidia; order Bacteroidales; family VadinHA17; genus SR-FBR-E99. The sequence goes on along the minus strand of CAVRBS010000022.1, from coordinate 85,652 downwards.
GTATATTTCATTGCATCCCTGAGCCATCCTGCAGTTTCATCAGTCACGGCTATCTCCCGTTCCGTAATGCCAAACCTTGAAAGCAACATTCCGACATATCCTTTTATATGGAAGAATTTTGCAGTTGTTTCAGTCTTATTCCACCTTTGCCTGTCCATGTTGCCTGTCACCGCCAGAGCAAGGATCTGTTTCTCACTGTAATTATCGGTTATCTCCAGTGTTCCTTTCCCCGGTTTTTTCTTATAGACATATCCAAGTTCAAAGAGCCTGAGATCGCTGTTTTGTCTGTTGATGTTCCAGGCAATGGTGTTCAGCATTCCAGGAAGGAGCGATAACCGCATTACATTCAGGTCGTTGCTGAGAGGGTTAGCCAGGCGGACCATTGAAGCAGTGTCGAAATCACCTGTCGTTTCAAACCATGCCGACGGCGTCAGGGAGTTGCACATGATTTCAGCGAATCCGTTGCCCGAGAGAAGGTCAGCCATGTTCCCTGCCACTTTCTCCCTGTCAGGTTTTTCAATGTATGACAGCATCGAGTGCATCTCATTGCTCATGCCGATGTTGTTATAGCCGTATATTCTCAGTATCTCTTCAGTAACGTCAGCTTCACGGGTAACATCGACCCTGTAGGGAGGAATCTCAAGGGTCAGCTCCCCGGGTGTTTCATCAGTGATATTAATGTCAAGGCTGTAAAGAATTGTCTTGACAGTTTCAACGGGGATATCTTTGCCAATAAGTTTTGTCATACGGTCAAGAGACAGCCTCACCACAGCTTTTCTCACCGGTGACGGATATATATCCACTATATCACCTGTGATCTGGCCTCCGGCTATTTCCTTCATCATGAGGGCTGCCCTCTGCAGTGCATAGATGGTCATCAGGGGGTCTGTTCCTCTTTCGAAGCGGTAAGAAGCATCAGTGTGGAGGTCATGCTTTCTTGATGTTCTGCGTACAGACACAGGGCTGAAGGTTGCGCTCTCAAGGAAGACGCTTGTGGTTGTGTCAGTTACTCCCGACCTGAGTCCGCCGAATACCCCCGCAATACACATTCCTTCCTTTTCATTGCATATCATCAGGTCAGAGGATGACAGCTCGCGCTCCACACCGTCGAGGGTCACGAACTTTGTCTTGTCCGGAAGTGTCTGCACAATTACTTTATTGCCTGCTATTGCGGAGGCATCGAATGCATGCAGGGGCTGGCCCGTCTCGTGAAGAACAAAATTGGTGACATCAACCACATTGTTGATTGGATTGAGCCCTATTGATCTGAGGCGGGTCTGAAGCCATGCGGGTGATTGCCCCACAGTAATTCCGGTGATGGTCAGCCCGGAGTACCTGATGCAGGCTTCCGGATCTTTTACCGTGACAGATACGGCCCCCTCATTTTTGTCCTTCCTGAAATCGTTTACCTCAGGCAGCCTGGCCCTGACAGGTTTCTGAAGGTTGAACCAGGCAGCCAGGTCACGTGCTACCCCGTAGTGTGAGCTGCAATCGATCCGGTTTGGCGTAAGTCCTATTTCAAAGACCGTGTCACTGGTGACACCGAAATAATCAGCAGCAGGAGAGCCAATCTTTGCGGCAGCGTCAAGCACTATTATTCCTTCATGATCAGTGCCTATGCCTAGTTCATCCTCTGCGCAGATCATCCCCTCAGAGAGCTGTCCGCGTATTTTTGACCGCTTTATTTCAAACAGTTCATCACCCTTGAATATCATTGTGCCGGGCACCGCCACGGCAACGACCTGTCCGGCAGCAACGTTAGGTGCTCCACAGACGATATGAAGAGGTTCGGGACCTCCCGCGTCAACTGTGGTGACAGTGAGCCTGTCGGCATCAGGATGTCTTTCACAGGTGATCACCCTGCCTATGACAACGCCTTTCATGCCTCCTTTAACAGATTCCCATGATTCAACACCTTCAACTTCAAGGCCTATGCTTGTCAGTATGGCCGACAGCTCATCCGGTTCGGCATCAAAATTCAAATATTCCCTGAGCCAGTTATAAGAGATCTTCATCCTGGTATAATTAGTCTGATTTTTCCAAGGTGTAAAAGTAAATAAAAAAGGTTAGAGGCATCATAGCAGCAATATAAATCGGTTGATCATAATAGTTATATTTGCACTTCAATAAAAAGATAGATGATCATACAGGATAATGACAAACTGATACTTATCACCAACGATGATGGTCTGTATGCTGCAGGGTTAAAGACGCTGACCGGTGTCATGAAAGAGTTTGGCAAGGTAGTGGTTATTTCGGCTACCGAGAGCCGCAGCGCGATGTCACAGGCGCTGACGGTAAAGCAACCGCTGAGGGTCAAGCTCCTTGAGGAGACAGATGATCTGAGAATATACGCCTGCAGCGGGACACCCACAGACGGAGTGAAACTCGCGATCAACCAGCTGCTGGAACGAAAACCGGATCTCATCGTGTCAGGCATCAATCACGGTTCAAATGCATCAGCCAGTGTTTTATACTCGGGTACGATGGCGGCTGCCCTCGAGGGCTGTCTTTACGGTATCACCTCGGTGGGCTTTTCACTCAACAGCTATTCCCCCTCCGCTGACTTTACGGCATGCGAAAAATACATCAGAATAATATGCAAAATGGTCCTCAGCAGTCCCTTGCCGGAGGGTGTATGCCTGAATGTCAATATGCCGGCAATAGCGGCATCGGAGATTAAAGGTATACGTGTAGCAAGGCAGGCCAGGGGATGCTGGCAGGAGGAATTTGAAAAGAGGAAAGACCCTATGGGGAAGACATACTACTGGCTGACGGGCAGATTCATCAATCACGAACCTGAATCGACAGACACTGACGAATGGGCAATGAAAAACGGATATGTCTCTGTGGTACCTGTCTCTACCGACATGACTGCCTACGGTTTTCTCAATGAACTCAAAACAAAATTCTGATATGTGGTTCAGAGAACGGTTTAATAATGCATTGACGGGAGTGATCTCAGGGCTTCTCCTGCCGGCACTGGCATTCCTTGTGTTTTTCCTGATAACACGTCACGGTTCCTCATTTGAACAATATTTCAAACACATGGAGGCTGCCGACAATGTGACTGAGATCATGAGCGTTGCAGTATTCACGAACATCATAATCTTCCTTCTTTTTAACCATTTTGACATGCTCAGGGCTTCAAAAGGGGTTCTCGGTATTACAATTATATGGGCTTTTGTGGTCTTCGGGGTAAAGCTTTTCTAAGATGAAGTATTTTATCATAGCCGGAGAGCCATCGGGCGATCTTCACGGATCAAACCTTCTCAGGAACCTGCTCACGGCTGATCCGGATGCGGATATTTCGTGCTGGGGAGGCGATATGATGAAAGAGGCAGGGGGAAGGCTGCTTAAACATTACCGCGAAACAGCCATCATGGGAGTGTGGGAAGTGCTGATCAAAATCCGGAAAGTGAAGGCAAATTTTGCCGAATGCCGCAGCCAGATAGATGCAATCAAACCCGATGTTGTTATACTTATCGACTATCCGGCTTTCAACCTGAGAATTGCGCAGTATGTTAAACGTCTCGGGATCAGGGTATTCTATTATATCTCCCCTAAATTCTGGGCGTGGAATGAGGGAAGGGTAGAAAAGATAAAAAGGTACGTAGACAGGCTTTACATAATTTTCCCGTTTGAAAAAGCTTTTTACAGGAAGCACGGATACGATGCCGTGTACCTGGGGAATCCGCTTATTGACCAGGTAGGATCATGGCGCAGGGAGGCCGGTGACCGTAAAACACTTATGAACACTCTGGGCCTTGGCGAAAAGCCTGTGATTGCTCTTCTTGCAGGCAGCAGATTGCAGGAAGTAAAAAAAGTACTGCCTGAAATGGTTAGTGTTGCCAGCAGCCTGCCGGACTACCAGTTTGTGGTTGCGGGTATGGAGCACCTGCCTGAGAATATATACCGGGATATAATCGGCCCTTTGCCTGTCACAATTATCTACAGGAAAACATATGACCTGCTCGCAGTTGCTGAGGCGGCTCTTGTGACGTCGGGTACCGCCACACTCGAAGCGGCACTTTTTGATGTGCCGCAGATAGTCTGCTACAAAACCAGTGCACTCACCTATCATATAGTTAAAATGATTATTAAGGTCCGTTTCATCTCACTCGTCAACCTGATAATGGACAGGGAGGTGGTCAGGGAGCTGATACAGACAGACCTGAACCAGATGACACTTTACAGGGAGCTGCAGGACATAATCAGGACAGGACATAAACATGATACTATCAGGGCTGACTATAAGCAGCTTCGATTGATACTGGGCGACACCGGCGCATCAGCGCGTATAGCCTCAGATATGGTTGATAACCTTAAGAACTCCGGAAACTGACTATGACAAAAGCCCTGGCAATTATCGTTCTGCTGCTTCTGCCGGTAACTTCTCCCGGACAGGTCAGCATCAGGATGTTTGCCCGTACCCGTCCTGTCACGGTTGTGTTTACCCCGGTGCAAGGTGAGTTTCTCCTGAATGACGGGAAAGTTAATGATCTTAAGATCATGGTTAATGAAACCGTCGCTATTACCAGGCATGATGACAGGATTATCTACCGGACATTCTCCGGAGCATCTTCGGTGACAGATTCACTCAGTATCGAGCCTCTCTCGGCAGATGCTCTTTTCACCCTGCGGGCTCCTGCCAGGAATGAAGAATTGAAGACCCTCGACGGCAGTCTCAGGGTTAAGTCCTACCCCGGCTCTTTGCAGGTCCTTAACATCACTTCCGTGGAGAACTATCTCCCGGGGGTCGTCAGGGCTGAGGCAGGGAAGAGCGGTCCGGCAGAATATTTCCGTGCCCAGGCCGTCGTGGCGAGGACATATGTCTACCGTAACATTGACAGACATGTGCTTGACGGCTATAATCTGTGCGATGACACACACTGCCAGGTCTATCCGGGTATAATTACTGACAGTACTATTATCAGCTCCTGCCTGACAACAGCAGACCGGGTAATCATCGACCGCGACAGCATACTGATAGTGTCAGCCTTTCATGGAAACTGCGGAGGGGTGACAGCTTCATCATCAGACGTATGGGTCGCGAAATACCCTTATCTGATATCGGTTAAAGATCCCTGGTGCGGCTACTCGAGATCATCAGCATGGAAGACCAGCATACCGCTCAGCGAGTGGAATGCCTTCCTGAAAACAAAAAAAATAGAGCCCGGACAAGAGGCTGTGCTTTTCTCACCTGCAGGCAGCCAGCCAACCAGGGCCATTGGCAATAATGTTGCAGGAATTCATATTTCCAGGGAAGATGTCAGGCAACGGTTCAATCTCCGCTCATCATTTTACTCGCTGACCCTCTCAGGCGACAGCATCACGGTCGTGGGCAGGGGTTATGGCCACGGCGTGGGACTCTGTCAGGACGGGGCAAGGGCTATGGCTGACGGAAAGATGAAGTATGATCAGATTACCGGCTTCTATTACCCCGGCACTGCCGTCACTGAAATCAAAAATGCACGCAGGCCTCAGAGACCATGAAAGTTTTCAATATTTTTACAGCAAACAATAAGTTATGTTCACTCTCTTAAGAAAAGAGATATCAGGTTTTTTCAGTTCGCTGACAGGCTACATTGTCATGATCGTTTTCCTTCTTGCCAACAGCCTGATAATGTGGGTTATGCCCGGGCAGTGGAATTTGCTCGACAGCGGTTATGCCGGTCTTGATACTCTGTTCGTTCTCTCACCCTGGCTCTTTCTTTTCCTGGTTCCTGCCGTAACCATGAGGCTGCTTGCCGAGGAGCGCAGGTCGGGGACACTCGAGCTGCTCTATTCACGACCTCTTGGCGAAGGCGCAATAATATACGGAAAGTTTCTTGCCTCTGTGGTGCTGGTGCTGATCTCATTGCTGCCCTGCATTGTATTTGTCATTTCGGTCTGGGTGCTCGGCGAGACACCTGGTAATCTTGATAAAGGAGGCATAGCAGGGTCATTCATCGGCCTTATCCTGCTTGCTGCCGTATATTCGGCCATAGGTCTCTTTGCCTCTTCACTGACAGAAAACCAGGTTGTTTCTTTCATACTGGCAGCTGTCCTGTCATTTATTGTCTTTACAGGCTTTGATTCAATTGCACTGCTGCCGGGACTCTCATCCGTAGACGAGTATGTATCGCGCATAGGCATCAATGAGCACTACAAGTCTATCAGCAGGGGGGTGCTTGATATCCGTGACGTCGCATATTTCATCTTTGTTACGGTATTGTTCAATGAAGCCGCCAGGATTTCCCTGCGGCGCAGCTCCCTGAAAAAACCACTTATGATAATCGGAGCGGTAGCACTGGTAGCTGTGCTGTTTTCACTGCTGAACATACGGGTTGATCTGACCGAAGACAAACGTTTTACCCTTGCCGGTCCCACAAAAAAGATCCTCAGGGAGCTGGATAAGGACGTTCATATTGATGTTTACCTTGACGGAGAAATGCCTGTGGCTTTCAAGAAGCTGCGCCGCAACACCCGGCAATATCTTGACGAGTTTCGCATCACCTCGGGGCGAAAGGTCTCATTCGGATTCATTAATCCTTCCAGCTTCATCTGACGCAGCCGAAAGGAACAGGTTCCATGAGGAACTTATCAGCCGCGGACTCATGCCCGTCAACGTCATGGCCAGTGACGGGGAAGGAGGACGAACACAGAAACGAATATTTCCTTCTATGACTGTATCCTGCGGCAAGACCGTCATTCCGGTCAACTTCCTCAGGAACAACCCGTCACTTCCTGCTGAAACAAACCTTCTTCACTCAACTGAGGGCCTTGAATATGAGATCATTCAGGCAATTGCAACGGCAACAGCAGATTCTGTCAGCCGTGTAGCCTTTATCGAAGGTCACGGTGAGCTTGAAGAGATATATGTTGCCGACCTGACCCTCGAGCTGGCAAAATTCTACAATATTGACAGGGGCGCAATCGGCGGCATTCCTGGTATCATCGACCGTTATGCCGCTGTCATTATTGCTGCTCCGAAGAAGCCGTTTGATGAGAAGGACAAATTCATCATCGACCAGTATATTATGAAAGGCGGGAGGGTGCTTTGGCTTGCCGAAGAGGTAAATGTCAATGCCGACAGCCTTCTACTGGGTGCTACCGTTGCCCTGTACGAGCCTCTTTCGTTTGATGACCTGCTGTTCAGGTACGGTGCAAGGATCAACCCGGTCATCATACAGGACGCTGAATGCCTGCTTATTCCCCTCAGGGTGGATGGCCCCGACGGTCAGCCGCAGTATGCGCCGGCGCCGTGGGTCTATTATCCGCTGTTGAGGCCGTCACAGAATCATCCTGTCACCCGCAACCTTAACAGGGTAAAGTCTGAGTTCGCCAATTCCATTGATACGGTGGGACGTGATCCGGGAGTAAAGAAGAGCATTCTGCTGACAACATCCGGACATACGCGCACTGTCATGCCCCCGCAGGTCATCTCGCTTGAGGAAGCTGATGAAATAATCCCGGAGGAACTGTTCACGGCCGGTGAGCTGCCTGTAGCCCTGCTGCTTGAAGGGACCTTCAGATCGGCATTCACCAACCGTATGACTGAGAGCATCATCGGAGAAGCCGGGAGAGACATCATTGAAGTAAGCAAACCCACCAGGATGATAGTTGTGGCTGACGGTGACATCATAAGGAACGAAGTGAGCAGGAGCGGAGGCGCACCTGAACCGCTGGCACTGGGCTTCGACAGGTATACTCAGCAGACATTCGGCAACAAGGATTTCCTGGTTAACTGCATCAACTATCTTGTCAATGACAACGGACTGATAGAAATGCGTTCCCGCGAGATAAAACCCAGACTGCTCGATCAGGCCAGGACAAAGGATCAGCGCACTCTTTGGCAGCTTGTCAATACCGTTATCCCGGTGATACTGATTATTGTTGCGGGTTTAGCCTATAACAGTTTGAAGCAGAGACATTATAAATCAGTGAAATAATTTTGTTTGAGGGTAAGATATTTTTTTGTAATATTGATAACCCGGTTTTCAAAGCCGACAACTCAATAAATCAATGAGTTGACAGGCGGTAACGGGTTAATTCGGATTAACTTAAAAACAGACTATATGAAATTTGTTGTATCAAGCACAGAGCTTCTCGGTCATTTACAGGCCATCAGCAGGGTGATCAGCTCAAAGAACACCCTTCCGATTCTCGACAATTTTCTTTTCAGTATCAGCGGTAACGACCTGGAAATAACAGCCTCTGACCTTGAGTTGACGCTTATTACGCGCATGAGGCTTGACAATATCACCGGCAGCGGAACCATTGCCCTCCCGGCAAGGATACTGCTTGATACGCTGAAAGAGTTCTCAGAACAGCCGCTGACTTTTGATGTCAACCCTGACACCATGGCTGTGGTAATCAACTCCGAGAACGGCCGTTTCAGCATCGTAGGTCAGAACGGCATTGACTTTCCTGTCCTTCCGGTTATCAAAAAGGAAAAGCGTTTTACGTTTAACCTTGCGGCTGATGTTCTTCTTGCAGGTATATCACGCACACTGTTTGCCACCGCTGATGATGAGCTGCGTCCTGTGATGGGAGGCATTCTTGTCGAGGCTTCATCTGAGAAACTTACGTTTGTGGCATCCGATGCCCATAAGCTGGTGAGATACCAGAGAAGCGACGCCAAGGCTGACGACAGCGCTTCGTTCATCCTACCCAAGAAACCCGCATCGCTGCTGAAAAATATCCTTCCGAAGGAGAGCGGTGTGGTCTCCGTGGAGTTTGACGACAGGAATGCGTTCTTCAATCTCTCTGATTATAAGATTGTCTGCCGGCTGGTAGAAGGCAACTATCCGAATTACAATTCGGTCATCCCGAAGAACAACCCCAGGAAGGTGCGTATAGACAGGCTTGAGTTTTATAATATTCTCCGCAGGGTATCAGTCTTTTCAAACCAGGCCAGCAATCTTGTGAAGCTTCAGTTCACACCAAACCAGATCACCGTCTCGGCACAGGATGTTGACTTTTCAATATCTGCATACGAACGCCACAAGTGCCTCTATGAGGGTGATGACATGGAGATAGGCTTCAAATCAGTATTCCTGCTGGAGATCCTCTCGAATATAGCATCACAGGATGTCCTCATTGAGCTTGCAGATCCTACCAGGGCAGGGCTATTCCTTCCTGCTGAGACAAGCAACGAGGCTGAAGACCTGCTGATGCTGCTGATGCCTATGATGATTAACGCCTGAGACTTCCGGCATAATGGAGTTAAATCTGAGGAAACCCCTGGTCATACTTGATCTCGAGACCACCGGGGTGAGCATCGCTTCTGACCGTATCGTGGAGCTATCTGCCATGAAGGTAAGCCCGGGAGGAGAAGAGGAGTGGCTGACTATGAGACTTAATCCCGGGATACCGATATCACCCGAAGCGACACGCGTGCATGGTATCACTGATGCTGATGTGGCCAATGAACCTCATTTCAAGGATGTGGCAAAAAGAATAGCCTCTTTCCTTGAGGGATGCGATCTTGCCGGATTCAACTCCATGAAATTCGACATACCAATATTGTGTGAAGAGTTCCTTCGAGTCAATGTCGACTTTAATCCTGCACGGCACAGGTATGTTGATGTACAGGTCATCTTCCACAAGAAGGAGCAGAGGACACTGAGTGCCGCCTATAAGTTCTACTGTGACAGGGAGCTTGAGAACGCTCACAGCTCCAGGGCGGATGCAGCTGCTACCTACGAGATCCTGAAGGCGCAGCTCGACAGGTATTCTGATCTTGAGAATGATATTGAGAAACTCTCCTCGTTCAGCGCTTTCAACAACAATGCCGACCTTGCCGGCCGGATCGTTTTCAACGAACAGGGCATTGAGGTGTTCAACTTCGGCAAGCATAAGGGTAAACCTGTCGTCCAGGTATTCAAAGAAGAGCCTTCATATTATTCATGGATGATGAACGGCGACTTCCCTCTCAACACAAAGCAGGTGCTCACAGCAATAAAACTGCGCTCATTCGGTAAAGCCTGATAAGATTATGAAAATAATCTGTGTAGGCCTGAATTACCGGAAACATGCGGCTGAGATGAACAAGCCGGTTCCGTCTGAACCGCTGATATTCCTCAAACCTGATTCTGCAATCCTGAAGAAGAACAAGCCTTTTTTTATTCCTGATTTTTCCGCTGACGTTCAATATGAGGCGGAAATAGTACTCCGTATATCAAAACTCGGTAAGGGTATCCCGGCAAAATATGCTGAGAGGTATTTTGATGCCCTGACGGTTGGCATAGACTTCACCGCCCGCGATCTTCAGAAAAAATTTTCACAGGCAGGACACCCGTGGGAACTGTCAAAAACCTTCGACGGTTCAGCACCTCTTGGCAATTTCATACCGAAAGAGCGGTTTGCTGACCTTACTGATATTAACTTTACACTTGATATCAACGGAGAAAGAAAACAGACCGGTAATACTTCTGATCTGATATTTTCATTTAATGAGATAATATCTTATGTTTCAAGATATTATACACTTAAGACGGGTGACCTAATTTTTACGGGGACACCTTCAGGGGTAGGGCCGGTGAAGAAAGGTGACAATCTTACAGCGCGGCTGGAGGAAGAGACAGTCCTGGATTTCTTTGCCAGGTGACACCTTTTTCAGACCTATCTTCCGCCTGAGGTCAGGCTGCCATTCATCAGTCTTCCGACAGGATACAACCTTGTTCGTTTCTCCAGTTCTGATACCGGTGTGTTCTGGTACAGCCATTGGAGCTGTGCCACAGGGTCAGTTGCCATTTCAGTCTCCTCGCTTTTTGCTTTTTCAAAGGCAGCCCTTAGATCAGGATCATTGTCCAGCAGCTCTTTGAGATGGCTCTCGAATCCCCAGACAGAGTACCAGTCCTGCCCTTCCAGGAAGGAGTCAAAGAAATTCCATGCAAAGAAACCGGACTCACTCTGTGGTTCAAGCATGTAAACTGCGTATTGATTGGATCTCTGGTTCATGGGAATGACATAATCGCCCTTCAGGTATTCAATCTCCTGTATTTGCGGCCTCACCTTAACACCGGTGTTGAAATAATGACCCTGCGAAGCTCTTTTTGCCGGCTCATAACTCTCTATATAGTATGTTTCCACCATCATTGAAGTGTCATGCTCAAGCTGATGCATGACCACCCCGTTGTTACGCAGGCGTTCAATAACCTCCTCCCATGCAAAGGGTACTATATAGGCCTCAGGAGCGGTAACGGTTATAGCCGGATTGAAGTAGTTATAATACCTGATAGTGTCAACATAGGGCTTTTCATGATTATAGAAGCCTGTCTTTCTTCCGGTGATGGGAGAGGTGGTCTCCTCGTACCTGTAACCCCTGTAGGCTAACAGGTCCCAGCGGGTTGTATCCATCTCCCACTTAAGTACGTATTTTCTTTCTGTGAGGGTTCTGCGGTTAGCTTCGTTCCGCAGGCTGAGCATTTCCCGGAAATTTTCGGAAGTAAACCTGACCAGCTCTGTAATAAACTGTAATGTTCCCTTTACCCTTTCAGCATATGGCTTATATGTCAGCGTTTCAGTCATGAAGCTGAACGAGTTGAAGAGGGTGGCATAGCCTGTTGAATAGTACAGATGCTCTTCAAAACCCATGATGGCTTTTATCTCACCTCTGTCAGTGTACTGGACGTAAGGCACCATTTCGTTGTCATATTCGGTCCGCATGCGGTTGTATAGCTCTGGGAGCATCTCTGCGCGGAAGAACTGCTCCATTTCCGGGTACATCCTCTCCGGTTGTGTGGCAATGAGAGTTACCGTAAACTGATGGTCAGAGCCGTTGGTTGTATGGGTATCAAGAAACACGTCCGGATCCAGATATCTGTATATCTCAGCGAAAGCCCGTGCGTCACGTGAGTCCTGCTTCACAAAGTCGCGGTTAAGATCGAGAAATCGGGTGTTGCGCCTTGCACCCTTTTCCTCCGGGCCGTTCTGGTCAATGCGCCAGTAGGGACTTCGCGTGAGTGCACCTCCAATGTTATAAACCGGTATGATAGCGATGACGCAGTTGCGGAGATACTTCTTCATCCCGTTCCTGTTAGCCAGGATGTCAGCCGCGAACCTGGCGCTGGCATCAATGCCCTCGGGTTCACCGGGGTGGATGCCATTATTAATAAGGATGATGGCTTTTCCTTTCCTGCGGCTCTCCGCCGGGTCAAATTCTCCGTCGCCGGAAATGATGAAAAGGTGCAGGGGTCTCCCCGCATCTGTCATCCCCATCTCTTTCAGCTGTGCTTCAGGGTAGGCCTGGTCCAGGGAGGTGTAAAAGCTGATCGCCTCCTCCCATGTCAGGCTGTGGTTTGATTCATACCTGAGTTGCTGCACTGCTTTCTGATCCTGGGCGGCGAGACCTGCAGCCAGCATTAATGCAAGTGCCATCGTTACTAACCGTTTTCTCATCGTTTCTTGTCTGCTTAATAATCAGTATTATACAGTAACGACGCCCGGGTGGGGCGTCGTTACATGTCACCGGTCACAGGGGCAGATTAACGTGACATCATACTTTCGGCAAGCTCAAGTATTGTTGTGTCTTCTATAGTGACTATGCCCCCTTCGGGTCCTTTTTCTATGTGGATCCCGGCACTCTGTCCTCGGTCAAAGTTCCATCCGCCGAAATAATTTCTGACGGTCTCCTCAGAGAGCGTCAGCTCATCGGCAATCTTCCTTATACTGCCATCAGGCAGCTGGTCTTTGATCTTCCTCAGCTGAGAAAAAGTAATTGTTCGTGCCATGATTTAACTTGGATAGATTTCTCCAAATATACTCATAAAATATTGAAAAAGGAAATAAAAAAGGGACTTTAGGATTATTTTAACATTTTAGATTTCAATGGATTGTATATCCCTGATAATGTAGACATCGTAATCGCCCAAAAATTCAAACCCTGCCTTTCGGTACAATTCAGCAGCAGTTGATATTTTTAAAAGTGTAGTAATACCGGCTTGAGCAGCATTGGATGGTCAACTATGAAGATCTTTTTACCAAATGTGGCGCTTTTTGTCATCTAACATGTCTTAGGCTTAAATGGTTCAGAATAGACCTCTGTTAAGAACAATATTATTCTTTTATTTCTTACTTTTAACATTCTGTATAATGTATTTTAACTTTAGTATTGTACATTAATTTATATTAGTTTATATATTCGCTCCATCAGTACTACCGCATGATTCATACGGATTCGCCGCAGAGAGACCGTGGGAAAGACTGATGTGGTTCATAGGCATCCGAAGATAAGATTAAAGCTGCGAGGTACACGCATGAGTTGCAGAATCCTATATATAAGCGGATCGTTAGGCCTCGGACACGTGACACGCGATCTTGCAATCGCTACCGAAATGCGCCAAATGTATCCCGACGTTGATATCGCCTGGATCGCGGGCTCACCCGCGTCCGAGGTATTGGCCTCGGCCGGGGAGTGGCTAGTGCCCGAACAGGCAAAATACCGGGGAGAGACGGATCTTGCAGAAGCAGTTTCACACAAAGGCCGTCTAAGTCTTACTATCTACGTGTATCGGGCTCTTAGCGCATGGTTCCATAATGCGTTTCTGATTGGTAGAGTTGCATCTCAGGGAGAATTTGACATCATCGTCGGAAACGAGACCTATGAGATTCCTGTCACTAACTTCTTCGGCTTCCAAGTCCTGCCACCAATTCCTTTTGTAATGATGTACGACTTTTGGGGTATGGAGGTTACATCGGGTAATGTGTTCGAGAAGTTTGGTGCGTGGATGCTCAACCTCGTATGGTCGCAGGAATGGCGTGTGACCGCTCGAAGGCAAAATGCAGCCATATTCTTCGGTGAGATCGAGGACGTTCCTGATCGACCCTTCGGTTTCTTGTTACCCAACCGCCGCCGTTATACAAATAAACACGTTGAATTTGTCGGCTACCCATTGTCGTTCAATGTAAAGGATGTTCCTTCCAGGGACGTTTTACGGCGAGAGTTGGGATACGGCGACGGGCCGCTCGTGATATGCACTATAGGCGGTACATCAATCGGAAGAGATCTCCTTGAGCTCTGCGGACGCGCTTTTTCTCTGGTTACCGAACATATGCCTGACCTGCACATGGTCCTTGTCGCTGGGCCCCGTATCGATCCGGAATCACTCAACGTGCCTAAAGGAATTGACCGCCGAGGAATGGTGCCCCACTTGTGGCAGCACTTAGCTGCATGTGATCTGGCAGTCGTGCAGGGCGGCGGAACTACCACAATTGAGGTTGAGGCACTGCGTGTACCCTTCCTATTCTTCCCGATCGAACACCAGTCTGAGCAGGAGGTTACCATCGCCAACCGTCTCTTCCGTCACGGAGCTGGAGTGTGTATGCATGTTTCGTCTACGAGTCCCCAGGATATGGCCGATGCCATTATGGCCAACCTCGGTGTTAAGGTCTCATACCCGGAAATACCGGTGGGTGGAGCCCATCTGGCTGCAAAGCGAATACTAGAGCGTGCTGGAATTAGAGACCTGGAGTAGGACTGAAGAAAGTTTTTTAGACACATTGGTGAGAGGTCTTTCAAAGGGAACAAGACATATCACTATAATACAACTAACGTGATAGACGAACAGATCGTTGGAGCCAATCGCTTTCTTTCTAGGTCAACTCCGCATTACTGGCTCTAATATTTTATAGTTAGTCATGTAATTCGATGGTTTACAGATCCAGATTGGTAATCACAACAAATGGTGGGATTTATAACCATCCCAATCCCCTGAAATGCCTAAAAAATAAAAGCACAAACACATAATACGAACAATAAAGGTCATTTGTTTGTCACATTTATTGCAGTTTGCTCCTGCAATCAAGACTGATTTGTAATGCTGCAATCAAGACCGTGTCAGTACTTTCTTGGCAGGCATTTTATATTTCAATGGATTGTATATCCCTGATAATGTAGACGTCGTAATCACCGAAAAATTCAAACCCTGCCTTTCTGTACAATTCAGCAGCGACGGTATTAGACCTGTGTACCTCCAGCTTGACCTGGTATCCTTTTTCCTTCACGAACCGGAGCGATTCTCTCAGCAGTTCTTTGGCGTGGCCCTGTCTCTGAAAGGCAGGGTCAATTCCAAAGTGGTGCAGATGCAGGCGTCTGCCGTCGAAGGTCATCCATGAGGTGCCAATGATATTTTGTGCCGGAGTTGTCATCGCACATTACCAGCATCCGGCCGCCCATCTCAATGCTGCGTTCAACCGTTGCCTCATCATCGCCTCTGGTGCGACTGCCCATTCCTGTAGCGCACCACAGGTTCATGATCGCATTGAAATCGCCCTTATGATATTCCCTGATGATCATAACCCGTTATGCTGTCATGCCTGTCCGGAAACAACAACATAAAGCTGGCCCTGTTCCTCTCTTCTGACTGTGATGGCTGATCCTCTTGTGATAAAGCCTGTCTCGGCCACCGCTGAATACACCTCGCCATCGATGAGTACCTTGCCTGATGGGCGCAGAACTGTGTGCGCCGTGCCGGTCTTGCCGACCAGGGCCGCCAGTTTCTCAGAATCAAAACTCTCGAAGCCGTCCGATTGTTTTGCAGATGTCTCAAGGGCAAGGCTTCCAAAGAGGCGGTTAGGAGAAAAGAGCTTTTTCGAGAGCCAAAGTGAAAGACCAAATGACGTCAGCGCTGAAACCAGTACAATGGCAAATGCAGAAACCACCTCGGTGACGCCGTCGATTGACGGTCCGAACCTGAAGACGATCTTATCTATCATTACAAATGCCAGCCCCGTGACAATGCCAATTATACCCAGCACGCCCGTGAAGCCGAAACCGGGGATTGCAAATATCTCTACCAGAACAAGAATTATGCCGGCTATGAATATTATCAGGTGCCAGTTCTGGGCCATGCCCTCAAGATAAAGCGGGGCGAAATATAGTAATGCACCTGTGATGGCTGCCGCCAGCGGAAAGCCAACGCCAGGCGACTGCAGTTCAAAATAGATGCCTCCGATGATCAGCATTATCAGCAGACCTGATACGACGGGGTTCACAAGAAGCATGATTATTTTATCAGCCAGGGTCAGCTTCAGCTCCCTTATGGTGTATTCCTCTATTCCGGCTTTAGCCAGCGCTTCATCAACCGTTTTGGCTTCTCCCTCGCAGAAGCCGTATTTAATGGCCTCGAGTGGTGTCAGGGTAAGGACCTGTCCGGTATCGACTATTCCCTCAATGACTATAGACGGGTCGACCATTGCCTGTGCTATCTCCGGATCACGGTGCCACACCCATGCAGTGTCACCGTCAGTGATTACAGGTTTTTTCCCATGTGTCTCAGCCGTGGCTCGCATCATGCCCCGCATGAACGACTGGTACTTATCAGGCATTTTTTCGCCTGTCTGGTTTACTACTGTGGCGGCACCGATGCTTGCTCCGGGTCTCATGTAGATGCTGTCCGCTGCTATGGCAATCAGCGCTCCGGCAGAAATTGCCTGGTTATCAATGAATACTATCACGGGGATACGGTAATTCAGTATAAGTGTCCGCATTGAATCGGCTATATCCACCTGGCCACCGTAAGTGTTCATTTGTATGAGCATGTAGTCTGCGTTCATGGTGTCAGCCTGATGGAAGCTCTTCTTTACGCTTCGCCAGAGCGGTGCGGCTATCATCTTATCCATTTTGCAGAGATATACCAGAGTTGAGGTGCCGGCAGTCTCCTGTGCCGTTGTTGAGGTGCCGGCAGTCTCCTGCGCCGTTGTTGAGGTGTCGGCAGTCTCCTGCGCCGTTGTTGAGGTGTCGGCAGTCTCCTGCGCCGTCATTTCTCCCGAAGTGAAAACAGAAACTATCAGTGCGGCGATGATTGATGCAACCAGCTTTTTCATGGGTTTAGCTTAAGTTCTTTTATATATCCGATAAACTTCAACAGAGCTTTTTTCTTTAAGTCATCAAGATTGAAATCGATATTATTGTTCAAATAGTCAATAACTTCTTCGGGTGTGGCTTTGATTCCTTCCTTCAACAGTGCCACGGCCTCATTTTTACGGCTCAGACCGTCAGCGAGGGCTTTGTTGAAGAGAGTGATAAAATGATCAGGCAGGGGTTTCGATGATACCCAGCAGGCAAAAACAAAGGGCAGACCGGTGAATTTCTTCCACTCAAGACCGAGATCAATCCTGATGGAAAAGAGATGTGCATACTCAAAACAACGGTCCCCTATCATGACTGCCGCCTCACCGGGCTTCATCGAGGTGATTTCAAAATCGCGCGATGCGGGATGCCATTCAAACTCCCTCTTCCATGCCTTGACTGCAAGAATTTTGCATAAAGCCACCGAGCTCTTTGATCTGAAGTCCAGGTAAATTTTCCTGATCTCATTAAAAGGCGTGTTGCTGACCAGGAGCACCGTGCGCACTTCACCCCGGGTGCTCAGGCAGTAGTCGCTGACCAGATAGTATTCCTTCATTGAGGCGATCACTGCAACAGGTATAAGGCCTATGTCAGTCTGCCCTGAAAGCAGCCTGTCAGCACACTCGGAGGGGTGACATACCTCGAGGTCTATCATGGATGAAACCTCACCGTCACGCAGGCCTAACATGAAAGGGTAACTGTTAATGTATTTGACTGCTGAAACCCTGATCTTTCTCATCTCAATAGCTGCTCTTGCAGATAAATACAAAGGTTCAATTTTTTTACACCAGTACAAAATAGTATTTTTGTTTTTTGGTGCTCAGATTAAACCATGGTGAGGAGATGACAAAATGGATCGGTTAAAGGCAATTTCACCTGTTGACGGCCGCTACGGGGAGCGGGTAAAGGAGCTTATTCCTTATTATTCGGAGTATGGTCTTATGCGCTACCGCGTGCTCACCGAGGTGGAATATTTCATTGCGCTATCGCAGGCCCGACTGCCGCAGTTCAGCACTTTTCCGGAAGGCATGGAGCTGCCACTGAGGTCATTATACAAAGAGTTCACTGTTGCCGACGCCGGTTACATCAAGGAGAAGGAGGCAGTGACCAATCATGATGTAAAGGCTGTTGAGTACTTCGTCAAGGAGAAGGCCGTCTCTCTCGGTTTGCAGCAGTGGTCCGAGTTTGTGCACTTCGGGCTGACCTCCCAGGATATAAACAATACTGCCATCCCAATGGCGATAAGGGATTCAATGAGGGAGGTCATGATACCTTTGCTGGCAGATTTGCGTGATGCACTTGATGCCATGGCGGTCGAATGGGCAGATATACCAATGCTCGCACGCACGCACGGCCAGCCCGCCACTCCGACCAGACTCGGCAAGGAGATCGCAGTGTTCAGGGAACGGCTCGATGGTCAGCTTCTCACTCTGATGATGACAAAATACAGCGGCAAGTTTGGGGGCGCAACGGGCAATATGAACGCTCACAAAGTAGCCTACCCTTCGGTAGACTGGATCGGCTTTGCCAACAGGTTGCTTGGTGAACAGCTGGGGCTTGACAGACAGCAGACAACAACCCAGGTTGAACATTATGACGGACTGGCTGAGCTGTTTGACACTATAAGCCGGATTAATACAATACTGACCGACCTGTGCAGGGATTTATGGAGTTACATATCGCTTGACTACTTTAAGCAGACCATCGTCAGCGGTGAGATTGGCTCATCAGCCATGCCCCATAAAGTCAATCCTATTGACTTCGAGAACGGTGAGGGTAACCTTGGCGTTGCCAACGCCCTTTTAAGCCACCTGTCATCAAAGCTCCCCGTATCACGGCTGCAGCGTGACCTGACCGATTCAACCGTCATCAGAAACACCGGTGTGGCAATGGCTCATTCACTGATAGCCTGGAAATCGATAAAAAAAGGACTTTCAAAGCTGATTGTCAACCATGACAGGATAAAGAATGACCTTGAGAATAACTGGGTTGTTGTTGCCGAGGCGCTCCAGACAATACTGCGGAGGGAAGGCTTCCCTAAACCTTATGAAGCTCTTCTCGAAGTTACCAGGACTAACGAAAAAATCACCGGTGAGGCTATACGCCTCTTCATTGACAGCCTTGACATCAGTGAAGCCGTTAAAGAAGAGATGAAAGCCGTCACTCCGTTTAACTATACCGGGTTCTAACGGATAAGCATGAAGAGTATCAGGATTCTGCTACAGTACCTGAAGCCATTTAAGTGGCTGGCAGTGAAGAATATGACATATAATATTCTTAGCGCATTCTTTGCGCTTTTCACCTATACGCTGATTGTGCCGTTCCTTCAGATACTCTTTAACAGGGTAGCCGTGGTACCTGATCCCGGAGCCTTCACCTTCTCAGCGGAGTATATAAAAAATTATGCCAACTGGTTTTTTTCATCCTCTATTACAAAATACGGAGAGGGACAGGCTCTGCTGATGGTTGTTATTATTCTGGCCATAACCAGCTTCTTTAAAAACCTGTTGGTGTTTCTTGCCAATAACTGCATGGCCAGTCTCAGGGCAGGCACAGTCAGGGATATAAGGGAAAAAGTATATAACAAGATTCTGAGGCTTCCGCTATCCTATTTTTCTGAAGCGCGCAAGGGAGACCTGATGACCAGGATGTCAAATGATGTGCATGAAATTGAAGTATCGGTCATGTCATCCCTGTCAATGCTGTTCCGTGATCCTTTTACGATAATTATTTTTGTTACATATCTCATTATCATCAGTCCGCAGCTTACTCTTTTTGCATTCCTGCTGCTACCTGTCAGCGGATGGCTCATAGCGCGTATCAGCCGGACGCTGAGGAGCTCCTCCTTCAAAGGCCAGCAGGCTCTCGGGAGGCTGCTCTCGGTCCTGGAGGAGACTCTTACCGGATTGCGTATCGTTAAGGGTTTTAATGCCGAGGAGAAGATGGAAAGTCAGTTCAGCGAGGCCAATGAAAAGTATACCAAAATATTCCGGCGGGTGGCACGCAAAGCATATCTCGCACACCCGGTAAGCGAGTTCCTCTCAACTATCGTCCTGATGGTAGTGTTATATTACGGCGGAAAACTTGCCCTGAGAGGGGCAGACAGCCTGTCTCCTGACAAGCTCATCGCATTTGTGGTTGTCTTTTCACAGATCATCCAGCCGGCAAAAGCCATCTCAAGCGCCTGGTTCAGCATCCAGAAAGGGATGGCTTCCATTGACAGGATCAACCAGGTGATCAATGCCGAGGAGACAATTACGGAGAAACCCGATGCCATCAGAATAAGCGGATTCAGAGATAGCATCGAGTTCAGGAATGTGTGGTTCGCCTATAACCATGAGCCGGTGCTTAAGGATATTAACCTCACCGTCAGGAAGGGACAGACGGTTGCCGTCGTGGGCCGCTCGGGAGGAGGCAAGTCGACGCTCGCGGACCTGATACCCAGATTCATCGATCCCGACAAGGGGGCGGTGCTGATAGACGGCGTGGATATCAGGGACGTGAACATAAAGGATCTGCGTCACCAGATGGGTATCGTCAGCCAGCAGGCCATACTCTTCAACGACACCTTTTATAATAACATATCATTTGCACTGACAGAAGAGGCTGACGAAGAAAGCGTTTTCAGGGCAGCCAAGATAGCGAACGCACACGACTTTGTGACAGAGACTGCCGATGGATATCAAAGCACAGTGGGCGAGGGAGGGAACAAGCTCAGCGGCGGACAGAGGCAGAGGATAAGCATAGCACGCGCTGTCATGGCCAATCCTCCCATACTGATACTTGATGAGGCTACCTCGGCCCTCGATACAGAATCGGAACGCCTTGTTCAGGATGCCATGGTAAAGCTCATGGAAAACCGTACATCGATTGTCATAGCACACCGCCTCTCAACGATCCAGCATGCCGATATTATAGTGGTGATTGAAAATGGCCGCCTGGAAGAGCAAGGCACTCATGAAGAACTGTTGAGGAAACCTGACGGCATCTATAGAAAGCTGTATGAGATGCAGTCGTTCTAATCAGTCCACAGTCCGCAGTCCGCAGTCAATCAGTAATTTACGATTGCCGGACTGTCCGACTGAGAACTGCCACGCAGAACTATTTTCCCAGTGTGATTGTTAATTCGTAAATTACACCTGCATAAACTGAAATACGATGGAAACGAAAAGTACGACTGACATTCTGAAAGAGGCGATATTGCTCGAACAGAGAGGCAAGGCCTTTTATTCAAACATTGCCGCCCAGACAAAAAGCGAAGCCGTCAGGAAGGTATTCTCCATGATGGCCGACGAGGAAGACCAGCATATTCTATTTCTGTCACGCCAGTTTACGCATTATCAAAAGCATAAGGCTTTTACCGGGAATGCTGCTCATACTGAAGACCCTTCGGAGGAAGCAACCATGCAGGTACTCTCGGCAAAGATGAAAGATCAGATCAGCGCAGCCAGCTTTGAGGCTGCAGCCATCAGTGCCGCCATGGATTTTGAGACCAGGGCTGTGAACCTCTATGCAGGCAGGGCTGAGTCAGCAACTGACGCAAATGAAAAAGCCACGTACCATATGCTTGCAGAATGGGAGAGGGGACATCACAAGTGGCTGATGAGGATTGACAAGGATCTGAGGGAGCAGGTTTGGTATGACAATAACTTCTGGCCTTTCTAGACCAGACGGCGAAACTTCGCCGGGACTTTGGATTCGAAGCGCAATTCCTTTCCGGTCACCGGGTGGATGAAGGCGAGGACGCTTGCATGTAATCCTAGCCTCCCGATGGGATTACCCGTGGCGCCGTATTTCTTGTCTCCCGCAATACTGTGTCCCATCTCCTGCATGTGCAGTCTTATCTGGTTCTTCTTGCCTGTCTTGAGGGTGACCGAGAGAAGCGAATAATCCTTGTTGCTTTTCAGTGTTCTGAACAGTGTGATGGCAAGGTCACCCTTGGCGGGGTTCTGCGATGAATGCATCATCAGAGCCTTGCTTTCAAAAATATAAGACTTGATGGTGCCTTCAGGCTCGGTGACCTCACCCTCAACGAGGGCTGTGTACGTACGGGCTGTGACCATATTCTGCCAGTCTTTCTGCAGCCTGCTCTGCACCTTTTCACTGCGTGCGAACATCATAAGCCCGGATGTGTCGCGGTCAAGGCGGTGGACGATGAAGATCTTGTTTGACGGTCTCTGCAGCTTGACATAGTTGCTCAGGATATTGTATGCGGTCAGGTATTTTTCATTGTCAGAGGCCATGGAAAGCAGTCCTGCATTCTTGTCTATCACTATGATATGCTCATCTTCATAGACGATCTTCATGTTACGTAACAGGATGTTGTCCGTAAGCTTCTCACCGATGATGCCGATCTTATCTTTGGGGTGGAGCTCATGATTGAACTGTGTCACGGGCTGGCCGTTGACCAGTACCTGTTTATTGCGGAGGAGTGATTTTACATTGTCACGGCTCATCTTCCTGAGGTTCTCAAGGAGGAACGGCATGAGGGTGGCGGGAGTGGTGACTTCGAGGGTGATATCTTTATTCATTATTGTGAAAGGTTCAGGGTCAAAGTTAGTATAGAAAAGGCAATAGGCAATTGGCAGCAGGCAATAGTGATGGAAGGAGAATACACTTGACGGTCGTGACCGGCAATATGTAGCGACGCGTTTTGGGTGGCGCTACAAACATGTGGTTTGATGGTCTTTAGTTCATCGTTTATCGTCAATATTTATAAAAAGATATTTCCACTCCTTGAGAGGAGAATATGCACCCCGGCCGTAATGTCATATCAGGAGTGATGATTATTATCAGACAGCAAAAAAAACTTGACACAGACTTAATTAAGGTGTAACTTTGATTATGTCGGATTTTGATGCCAATTACCTTAAAATAAGAAAGCAGTCTAACTAATTGACTTGCATAGATTTTCATATTACGGATATCATTCTATTATATTTTCAATTATGGAAAGGCTGATAATTAAAAACATGTAACAATGAACCAATGTGGCGACTACGCACCCTGAAAAATGAAAAAGACATTTATTCTCATAGTGTGTTTAACTGCACTTGCAGGATTAAACTCTTCTGCAAAAATCTGGAGGGTGAACAATTCAGGATTACCTGCTGATTTTACCACCATACAGGCAGCACACGATGCTGTAACTGTGTTGGCTGGCGATACGCTCCACATAGAGCCGTCCGGGGTTTCTTATGGAGCTTTGGTTTCCACCAAAGAAACTTGTAATTCTTGGACCAGGTTATTATTTGAACCAAAACACAAACCAACAGGCGAACCCGGCTACTGCTGCTATAGCAAACTTTACACTAAATGAAGGAAGCAGTGGTACAGTAATTTCAGGATTGACGATAGCATCACATTGTTATATCAACACCGGGAATATCACTATTAGTAGAAACAGTTTTGGTAATCAGAATATTTATTTTATCAGGTGATCATTCTTATTCGAATATAATAATTTCCGGAAACTATGGCATTGATGACATCACTCCTACTGGCACTTGGGCTGTCTTAATTACAAATGTTCTAATTGTAAATAATTACCTGAGTAATGTTATATTGAATTCTCAGTTTTCCGGTACAATCGCAAATAATATTTTTAGTCATCATAGTAATACTGCACATAACTTCACAATAAAGAATAATATTTGCCCCAATACTGATGGGTCTATTGTTTTTAATGGGAGTTCAAATACAATAAGTAATAACCTCAGTGCTGGTGGCGTTGGATTTCCTGCGGGAAATGGCAATCAAAACAACGTTAATATGTCAACCGTTTTTGTCGGAGCTACGGGTAACAGTACTGATGGGCAATGGCAGTTAAAAACAGGTTCCCCTGCAATAGGTGCCGGGTTAAACGGTGAAGATTGCGGTATATATGGAGGTAACACACCTTACCATCTTTCAGGCCTGCCTAAAATTCCTTCTGTTTATTTGTTAACTGCACCTTCTAACAGCAATGGAAATACGTTACCTGTGACTATAAGTGTAAAAACAAATAACTGACATGCTATGCGAAAGATATATTGCTTACTATGCGTTTTATGCGTAATAGTTGCAAGTGCATCAGCACAAAACATTACCCGCATAGAATATTTCTTTGACACCGATCCTGGCTTTGGGAAGGCGACAGCTTTAACCGGATTTGCTTCTTCCGGCAATGTAGCCAACTTCCCGGCATCAATAAATTTGAGTTCGGTTCCTTATGGTGTAAATAATCTGTATGTACGAGCCAGGGATGGCAATGGAAACTGGAGCATCACCAATGTAATTCCATTTATTAAAGTGGACGTAAGTACATATAATATTGTACGGGCAGAATACTTTCTGAATACTGATCCGGGCTTTGGGAAGGCAACTCCATTTACATTGCCTGTTTCAGCAGATATTACCAGACAGGCTCTGACGCTGAATATTGAATCTGTACCTCTTGGGATAAACACCCTGTATTTAAGAACGGAAGACGGCAACGGAAGCTGGAGTTTGACCAATTGCTTTACTTTCATAAAGGAAATAGTAACAGGCAGCAACAATATATCATCACTTGAGTACTTTGTCGATACTGATCCCGGATTCGGAATGGCCACAAAAGTAAATCTGACGCCTGGCCAGAACATCAGCAGTTATATTTTCAATGCTGATGTTTCTTCTTTGACGGCCAATACTACTCATAATTTGTTTGTAAGGTCAAAAGATGTAAATGGTGTCTGGAGCCTGACCAACGTTTTGTCTTTCACAAGAACATCAGGAACAGGCATTGGAGACATTACAGATGCTTCAGCGGCATTTATCGTTTTTCCTAACCCTGCAACTGATAAAATTACGCTGCAGGGTCCGTCAGATAAAAAAATTGATAAAATAGAACTGATGGATATACAGGGTAAACTTATTCAAGTGCAAAGTTCGGGAAGCAGTACCGAAAGGCAAATAGATATAAGTATGTTTCCTGAAGGTATTTATTTTATAAAGATAACCTTAGGGAAAGACGCCGTGTTCAAAAAGGTAGTGAAGGAATAGGCACAAATAATATTTAAAGGTTAAGAGTTAGGGATAACCCGGCAACGGTATAAATGAATGAGTCTTGAAGGAGAGGGATTATTCTTCCGCTTTGTGGTATCATGATCCCTTGCAGAGAACAATGTTCCAGTTATGGCATCTTCGTAGAGCGCCCTGCCAGGGGATTGTTTTTTCGACATTAGCGCACTCAAAGGGCATCTTCCCGCCTGAGCATGTTCCGTGCAAAAGCTAAAACAATCCCTTCAGGAACGATCCGGGAGATAGCAAAGACAAACCTGGTCAGTCTTCCCGGTATAATTGCTCTTCTTCCACTGAACATACCCTTAATTCCGATTGCTGCTACCTCTTCAGGGTCGAGCACTGAAGCCTTTGCCAACCCTCTTAACCTCTCCATCCGCTTCACTGTCAGTGCATTGGTTCGTACGCCTCCCGGGATCAGCAGACAGGTCCTTACGGTTGTTCCTTTAAATTCTGATTCAATAGCTTTTGTGAAATAATAGATAAATGATTTTGATGCCAGGTATACAGATTTGAATGCCGTGGGAGCATAGCAACCAAGGCTGCTGATATTTAACAGATAGGAAGGTCTCTTCTTAAGTTCGGCAGCAAAATAATAGGTGAGCAGAGTAAGGGCACGGATATTCAAGAATAAAATGTTGTCAATAATTTGCTGTGTATAGGATTCGATCGGACCTTCAATTCCGACACCAGCATTATTCACGAGTATATTAACCTCCAGTCCGTTGTCTTTTGTTGCCCTGAATAAAGTTTCAGGCCCGTCAGTTGTCGTTAGATCAACCTCAAAGCAGATTGCTTTGATATTATACTTGTTAATCAGGTCAGTACAGACCGTTTCCAGGCCTTCGCCGGGCAATGAGTGAAGTATGAGGTTATGGCCTCTGGCAGCCATTTCATTTGCAATTGCCCTGCCTATTCCCCTGCTTGCACCTGTTATTAATGTATAAAATTCCTCAGCCATGCTATTTTTTGTTTGATCTGAGCCACAATATTGTTTTTCCGGCAGCCTCCCTGAACGGAGTGATCTCATAGTTCAGCTCCGTCCTGGCCTTGTTGCTTGATACTATCCAGTTCCTGAGATATTTATCTATCCATTCTTCAGTGATAAATGCCGGTTTATTCGTGAGCCTGGAGTAGACGCCGGCCATTTTTACAATTCGCTTTAAGGTATGGTTCTTTTATCCTGACCAGTTTTCTTTTCCGGTCAAAGAGATCGCCCAGGGTATCAAAAAAATCATTGTATGAGATGTTTTCCCCGCCAAGGAGATATCTTTCCCCGCCCTTCCCGTACATTGCTGCAAGTATATGCCCCCTTACAACATCATCTATGAAAACATAATTACCGATTGCCTTCCCGTCTCCGGGAATAATTCTCCATAAACCTTTGCCGTATAGTTTGATGATCCTTGTAACGGAATTGCTCAGAGTAATCTTGCCCGGGCCAAAGACGCGTGTAGGGTTAACGGCAACGACCTCAAGATCATCGGAATTATAGTCCAGGGCTGCTTTCTCTGAAAATGCCTTGGTCCTTTCATATTCCGTATTGTAATGTGGATTATCAGTTACCGTTTCGTCAACCGGAATGCCGTTAAATGAATAACCCAGTGTTCCTGCAGTTGATGTGATAATTACCCTTTTTACTGATTGTTCCTTTGCTGCTTCAATCACATTTATGGTTCCTGTCACGTTTGTCATAAAGGGCAGCTGCGGATCCTGCGAAACGGGTTTAGTATACCCCGCAAGATGAAAAACCCAGTCACAGTTCTCCATGCCTGCCTTAAGCTTTTCTTTGCCGGAGAGATCCCCGTAAATTATTTTCATGCCCATGGACAGATACTCATCTGCTTTTGAAGGATCGCGGAGCAGTACTGTCAGCTGATGATTATCCGCGGCAAGCCTGGCTGCCAGATTGCTTCCAATAAATCCTGATGCCCCGGTCATAAAGATTTTCATCTGTTCTTACTTTGTTTTTTAAAGCTGAAGCTCAGGTCAGGGTTGTTATAAACAGAAAATATTTCAGTAGAAACGGCCAGCCAGCCGTGGATCAGAAAGGCGAACAGGAATGACCCTGTCAGGAGGGTGAGCAGGCAGAGCAATATACCGAAAGGAATAGCGCCGAGGCTCATTGCCAGTCCCTGATCAAGGTGAACTGCCGCATAAAGAACGATATTGATCAGGAGTGCCACCCAGAAACCAAATGCCATGTAGCACACCAGCCATAATATTCCCCTGAACAGTAATTCGTAGCCAAGTATGTATATTAACCATCCTGTTATTGAGATGATTAAGTATTTAACTGTCCATTTTTTTATCCTGATCCGGGGAGACTTCTCCTGGATGGCTTTCTTTTTGGATCCATTAAATGTCAGAAGTGTAATAATGATAAGTGTACTCAGAAGTATGTACCAGTAGTGTCCGGATTTGCCGGTAGTCATGATGGTTTCTGAAGGATGCAGTCCTGAGGTTGTCGCAAACAGGATAAAAGGAATGGCACCAAAAAGTAGAAAACCTGTTATTTTTTCAGCAATGAATAAAAGTCCGGGGTCCCGTTCCGGAGTCAATAAGATTCTGCGGGCAGGTTTTAGCTTTGTGATAAAATAGTAAAGTGCAAAAACAACAACTACATAAATGATTGTAATTACTGCATAACCAAGCCAGTTTTCCTGATTTGCCGTCATGGTGATCAAAAATCTGATCAGATTGCCTTACAGGTTTAATAATACCAATGTACGATTAAATCAGCAAATTACTCCTGGAGGTGATAAAATGGATTATTCTCCCGCACTGGGGATAATGTTTCCGGGAGGGTAGCCGTCAGAGCTTAAATGATCCTTCGGGGAGGGATTACTCTCCGCCATTTGGCGGATCGTGATCCCCTGTGGGGGGAACCGACAGACCATATCACTCCCTCATGAGGTGCGCTCAAGGGATTACTCGCTTCGCTCGTGATCCCTGGCAGGAGAACCTGCAGAGCTTAAATGACCCTTCGGGTCTTTTTCATTTTCCCTTCAGTGCTTCTGAAAGCAGCCTTTCATCGCACCTTCGGTAAAATAAAAAACCGCCCGCATAAAGGCGGTGGCATTTAAGTCTGCGGAGAAAGAGGGATTCGAACCCCCGGTCCAGTCGCCCGGACAACGGTTTTCAAGACCGCCGCGATCGACCACTCTGCCATTTCTCCTCGTGCCCGCCTTAACCAGGGCTAAGGCATGATGGCGCAAATATAGTGTTTTTTTGCTTTTTCATCGATGAGAGCAGTTTTTCTCGATTTGGCACGTTTTGTACAGCGACTGTAATTCCCCGTAAATGGGCCTCTGGCAAAGCCACAAATGCGCATTTCTCTTAAAAATGGGGCGGAGTTATCAACAAAAACGCTCATTTATCATAAAAATAAGCTTTTGGGGATTAAAAAAAAGATAAAAAACTTGCTTTTGTTTAATTATGAAATATATTTGTATGCAATTAGAAGATTTTGGTCTAACCCTTAAATTGTATTGACTATGACAAAAAAAGAATTAGTAGGCAGCATTGCAAAAAAAGCAGGTGTTTCACTTAAAGATGCTAACGTTGCTTTGAACGCTTTCGTAGGTGCATTTGGTGACGCTATGAAAAAAGGTCAAAGACTCCAGCTCCCATCAATGGGTACTTTTAAAGTTGAGAAGAGAAGTGCAAGAGTTGTTCGCAACCCGCGCACCGGCGCCAAACTGAATGTTCCAGCCAAGAAGGTTGTTAAATTCAAAGCTGCTCCGGCTCTTACGAAAGGCCTGAAGTAAAAGTTTCAGGGGTGCACCAGCACCCCTTTTTTATTTGATAAAAGATGATGCCGTCACAAACGGCATTATTTTTTTAAATATTTCAAATTTCCGGGAGAAGTGACTTTTATATTTTTTTATTATATTTGTTAACCACGAATCCAGGAAACCAGACCAGTCTGAAATGAATTGTATTATTGTTGATGATGACCCCGTATGGCTCAGAACCCTTGAGGAATTCGTAGGGAAATCTTCTGCACTGACACTTGTAGGTAGCTTCTCGGATTCCGTGTCAGCACGAAACCTCCTGATGTCCAGGGGAGATATCGAACTCGTCCTTCTCGATATCATGATGCCTGAGATGGATGGCTTTGACTTCCTCTCAAGCCTTGAAAATCCCCCGCATATCATTTTTGTTTCAGGCAGTGAAGATTACGCCTTCAAAGCATTTAATTACAACGGCATAGATTATCTGCTCAAACCGATCTCTTATCCGCGCTTCTGCAGGGCCATCGAGAAGATCATGAAATATTATGCTCCCCGTGCCGTGCCATCAGCTGTCGGTGAAGAGGAGATCTTCATTAAGAAGGCTTCGTCCCTGGTCCGCCTCAAGCTTAAGGAAATACTTTATGTTGAGGCACTTGAGAATTATGTAAGTGTGGTCACCCGCGACGAGAAATACACCATTCACTTTACCATGCGCGCCATTGAACAGCAGCTGCCATCAGGG
The DNA here is from genome assembly GCA_963719235.1 of uncultured Bacteroidales bacterium. Classification (GTDB taxonomy): domain Bacteria; phylum Bacteroidota; class Bacteroidia; order Bacteroidales; family VadinHA17; genus SR-FBR-E99. The sequence goes on along the minus strand of CAVRBS010000022.1, from coordinate 56,296 downwards.
CTCTTCGTGCGTATTCACAGGTCATACCTGGTCAACAAAAGCGTTATCAGATCCATCAGCGAAAACAGTCTCACCATCGTTGTCGGAAACACACCCAAAATCCTGCCCGTCGGAAAATCTTACCGTGACGGGATCATGAACTATATCAACATAATGACGCGTTAATGCCGTCACTCAGACAACTCTTCCTGGATCATCTGGGCCAGACCTCTATTTCACCACTTCTTCTTGAGATTGAACGGGCAGAGGGTTCTTTTCTCTATGGCAGTGAAGGGCAGGACTATCTTGACCTTATCTCCGGCGTGTCGGTAAGCAACACCGGTCACCGTCATCCGGCAGTAGTGGCAGCTATTAAAGAGCAGGCAGACAAATACCTTCACCTCATGGTCTACGGCGAGGTGGTGCAGAGCCCGCAGGTGGCCTATGCGGCACGCCTTGCATCGCTTCTTCCCCCGTCACTGCAGTCGGTCTTTTACGTCAACTCCGGCAGCGAAGCCATAGAGGGAGCAATAAAACTGGCCCGAAGATATACCGGGAGGAATGAGATCATATACTTTCGTAATGCCTATCATGGCTCAACAACAGGAGCACTGAGCGTACAGGGGTCGGAGCTGTACCGTAATGCCTTCAGACCTCTGATGCCGTCAACCACAATGGCTGAGTTCAACTCACCCGGGGCAGCTGAGATGATCAGCGACAGCACCGCGGCCGTGCTGGTCGAGCCTGTCCAGGCAGAGGCAGGGGTCATACAGCCGGCAGAGGGTTTTCTCAAAAGCCTGCGGAAAGCCTGTGACAGCCATGGCGCACTGCTTGTCTTCGACGAGGTGCAGACAGGCTTCGGCCGCACAGGGAGCCTCTTTTCACTTTACAGGTATAATGTCATTCCTGATATCCTGGTCCTGGCCAAAGCCCTGGGCGGAGGACTTCCACTGGGAGCTTTTATTGCGTCCACGGGCATTATGTCAGCCCTCTCGCATGACCCGTCGCTGGGTCACATAACAACATTCGGAGGACATCCGTTATGCTGTGCGGCCGGACTGGCATCACTGGAGGTGATAATCGGGGAGAAGCTGGCTGAAAACGCAACAGGGAAAGAACAGCTGTTCAGGGAACAGCTTGCTCTCCTTCCCGTGAAAGAGGTCAGGGGAGAAGGTCTGCTCCTTGCCGTCGTGCCTGAAGATAAAAAGATCATACCTGACCTGGTAGCCCGTGCTCCCGACTACGGACTGCTGCTCGATTACTTCCTCTTCTGCGATGATGCCTTCCGCATTGCCCCGCCACTGACCATCTCCCATGACGAGATCATTCTCGCCTGCCAGAGGCTCGGGAAACTCATGGAGGCTATGGCCTGAGCTTACTGACACTCTGTCATATTTTACGCCTGCGGCACGCGCTTTGGAGATCGTGGACAGGACAATCAAAAAACTATAATATTATGGAAAAGGGTAAAATCGGAGTTACTACAGAGAACATTTTTCCTATCATCAAGAAGTTCCTTTACTCAGATCATGAGATATTCCTCAGGGAACTGGTCTCCAACGCGGCGGATGCAATACAAAAACTGAAGACACTCTCTTCAGCCGGCGATTTTAAGGGAGAGCTCGGAGAGTTGCGGATTAAAGTTTCTGTCGATCCGAAGAAGAAAACAATAACAGTGTCGGACAACGGCATCGGGATGAGCGCTGAAGAGATTGACAAGTACCTCAACCAGATAGCTTTCTCAAGCGCCAACGAGTTTCTTGACAAATACAAGGACCAGACCAGCGGTCTGATCGGACAGTTCGGCCTTGGATTCTATTCGTCATTCATGGTCTCTGATAAGGTGGAGGTCATTTCGAAATCGTACCAGGAGAATGTGCCGGCAGTGAAATGGATCTGCGACGGAAGTCCTGAATATTCTATTGAAGAAGCTGTCAGGGACGAAAGAGGCACTGACGTCATACTGCACATCGACAAGGATTCAAAGGAATTCCTTGATGAAAGCAGGATAGAAAACCTGCTTAAAAAATACTGCAGCTTCCTGCCTGTGGAGGTACAGTATGGTAATAACAAGGAGTGGAAAGACGGCAAGATGGTAGATACAGGCAAGCCAAAAATTATCAACAATACAAGTCCGGCATGGACCCGCAAGCCTGCTGACCTGAAAGAAGAGGATTACGTCAAGTTCTACCATGAGCTCTATCCAATGGGAGAAGATCCGTTGTTCAACATTCACCTTAATGTCGATTACCCGTTCAAACTCACGGGAATACTCTATTTCCCCAAAATTCGCAACAACTTTGAGATCCAGAAGAACAAGATACAATTGTACTGCAACCAGGTATTTGTCACTGACTCCGTTGAAGGAATAGTGCCGGACTTCCTGACATTGCTTCACGGGGTGATCGATTCGCCTGATATACCCCTTAACGTCTCAAGGAGCTACCTGCAGAGCGATTCCAACGTTAAAAAGATCTCAAGCCATATCACCAAGAAGGTCGCAGACCGCCTGGCTGATCTGTTCAAGAAGGACAGGGAGAACTTCGAGAAGAAATGGGATGACCTTAAGCTCTTCATTGAGTACGGAATGATCACCGAGGAAAAGTTCTTCGAGAAGGTTTCAAAATTCGCACTCTATAAGAATACGGCAGGCAAGTACTTTACCCTTGAAGAATACGATAAGATCATAAAGGAGAACCAGACTGACAAGGACAAGGCGCTTATCCATCTTTACACAACTGATCCTGTGGCACAGCACACATATATTTCCAAGGCTACCGAGAAAGGATATGATGTGATCGTTCTTGACGGTCAGCTTGACACCCACCTTATCAACACCCTGGAATCAAAGAATCAGTCCTCAAGGTATTTAAGGGTTGACAGCGATGTCATCGAGAACCTTATCAGGAAAGAGGAGAAGCATGCTTCAAGGCTCACCAAATCGCAATCAGATGATCTGACACAGGTATTCCGCAGCCAGGTGACAGACAGTGATAAAACGCATTACCAGGTCAGGGCTGAAAACCTTGATGAAAAGGACCTGCCGCTTATTATCACGCAGAGTGAGTTCATGAGAAGGATGAAAGATATGTCTCAGTTTGGCGGAGGATATTCATTCTACGGTGAGATGCCTGACAGCTATGACTTTGTGCTGAATACAAATCACCCGCTGGTGACCTCCCTGGCAGATGAGCTTGAAAAGGAGCATGCCGACGAACTCAGGAAGAACGGGGCAGGCATTGAAAAGACAAAGGTCGAGATTGACTTCATGGAGAAGGAGCACGGCAAAAAGAAACCTGAGGAAATATCGCAGTTCGAAAAGGATGACCTTGAAAGACTGAAAGGCGATTTAAAGCAGCTCGAGGAGAAGAGGAAAACCTTACTGACTGGCTTCGGTGCCGATCATCAGGCTGTGCGTCAGTTGGTTGACCTGGCCCTGCTGGCAAATAACATGCTCAAGGGTGAGGCCCTGAGTACGTTTGTAAGACGCAGCATCAGCCTTCTTTAAACAGAATAATCTTCTGTAATCATGCCGTAGAGCCGCCCAATCCGGGCGGCTTTACGGCATTGTTTACATATGACATGTTCACATCATGTAACGCGCCAGCTCTGCCTTTACATAGTTCAGTGCAGCACGGCACGGCTCTGCATCCATATCCATTATCTCCTCGATGAGAAGCCGTGAAAGCTCCTCGCCGGTAGCAGTGGGAGGAAGTTTTGTTGCTATGCTGTTTATGATCCTGACAACAGTACCTTTCGCATTCTTAACCATTTCCCACGCTTCATTGCTCATATAGATCTGCTGTGAGAGGTTATGCTCATACTCATTCCTGATATTGGCTATCATGGCTGAATGAAGCTGCTGTGCGGTCATCTCGGGCTTGCCGGTGCGCATGATAAGCGATTCGGTAGAGATGCGTTCGAGAAACAGAACGATCCTTTCATAAGCCTGCAACTTTATTGGAGTAACGGTCTTGACAGTCTGAAGGAGAAGGTCCTGGCGCCTCCGGTCCTTATCATCCTGCAGCATGTGTCTTATTACCAGCCAGGCGGTGATCATCACCAGCAGGGCCGGAAGCGTTATCTTCAGTATATCGACAAAGGTTTCCATGTCTGTTGTGTTTTATGCAGGTTAAGGCATGCAAATTAATCATTTTTATCATAGGCAGATGAACGGCAGAGAGAGTGTTATAAACCCTTTTCTATTTCACTTTTAACAATTACATTTGGACTGTTCACACCGGTAAATAAATAATAGCAAATAATTATGGAGCATATTTCCAGGAGAGTTCAGTCGCTGTCGGTATCCCAGACACTGGCTATGGCCCAGAAGAGCCGTGAGCTGAAGGAGCAGGGCATAGATGTGATAAGCCTCAGCCTCGGGGAGCCTGATTTTTTTACCCCTGATGACATCAAGGAAGCAGCCAAGAAGGCTATTGACGATAATTTTTCATTTTATCCGCCTGTTCCGGGTTACGCCGATCTCAGGCAGGCCATCTCGCGCAAATTCAGGGAGGAGAACGGGCTTGATTATTCGCCTGAGCAGATCATCGTCTCCGCCGGCGGCAAGCATACCCTGATAAACATACTAATCTCCGTGGTTGACCCTGGCGATGAGGTCATACTCCTTGCTCCGTACTGGGTGAGCTACCTCGATCATATTACTTTTTCAGAAGGCACGCCGGTCATTATACAAACCACAATAGACAGTGATTTCAAGGTCACTCCCGATCAGCTGGAGAAAGCCATTACCCCGAAGACCAGGGTGCTGATCTTTAACTCCCCGTCGAATCCGACGGGAATGGTATATTCCGGAGAAGAGATGGCAGCGCTGGTGAAGGTGATTGAAAAGCATCCTCAGGTGCTGATCATATCTGATGAGATCTATGAACACATCACTTTTACAGGAGCACACATAAGCCTTGCAACATTCACTTCCATAGCAGACCGGGTTGTCACCGTCAACGGTGTTTCAAAGGGATATGCCATGACAGGATGGAGGATTGGCTACATGGGAGCTCCGTTGTGGCTGGCAAAGGCATGCAACAAGCTGCAGGGCCAGTTCACATCCGGTGTATGCTCCATTGCACAGAGGGCAGCTCTTGCAGCGATAACCTCCAAAAGCGACTCCAGGACAAAAATGCGAGAAGCATTTCTTCGCCGCCGAGATCTGATTTGCGGTCTTCTGAATGATGTACCCGGACTGAAGGTCAGGGTGCCACAGGGGGCATTTTATGTCATGCCTGATGTAAGTTCATTCATGGGAAAGAGCTATGAAGGCAAGGTGATGAAAGACGCTGATGACATCACATTCTTCCTGCTCAGTGAAGCCAGGGTGGCAATGGTCAGCGGCACTGCCTTCGGCGCACCGGACTGCATCAGGATTTCATATGCGACCTCTGATGATAAGATAACAGAGGCGGTAAGGAGAATTAAAGAGGCATTGGGGAAACTCAATAATAACCAAATCGCAATCGCAATCGCAAATCGCAAATCGCAATCGCAAATCGCAAATCGCAAATAAAAAAAGCTGCCCCGGCAGCTTTTTTCTTAATACTTATTGAAGGAAATCACCTCCTCCGGCAGGTTTGCGTGATTTCTTCCTGACCGTGTTTTCAGTGTACCCCACCGAGAGCACCAGCTCAACCTTTTTCGATTTGGGTATGCCCAGGATTTTCCTGATCTTATTCTCGTCAAACCAGCCAATGATACATGTTCCAAGGTCCTTCCGCGAAAGCCTGGTAAACCATCGATGCTGTAGCGATGCCAATGTCGATCAGTGAATAGTCTTTTTTCTTTATCAGGTCTCCCGCCCTGGAGGTGAAGTTCGATTTCTCCCTTACAATAACGATAAGGACAGGAGCCTGGCGAACGAAACCGTTCATGCTAAGCACTTTCGACTCTGTCGCACCGGCTACCTCGAGACGCAGTGCAGGGTCATCGACCACGATGAACTTCCATGGCTGTCCGTTGCATGCCGACGGTGACAGCCTTCCGGCTTCAACTACTCTTGTCTATCTTTTCCCTCTCAACAGGTTTATCGAGATATCTTCTCTCACTCTGTCTGACGCTCATCAGTTCGAGCATCGCCGGTCCGTCAGTCATTTCCCTGAAGAGTGTTTTCAATAGTTCTCGGCATAGATCTCACAGTATGACATCGGATGGAGGCATGCCGGACAGTTTTTCAGCGGCTTGGTGCCGAAGTGAACATACCCGCACTTGCGGCAATACCAGAAGACCTTTTCACCACGCTCGAACACCTTGTTGCCCATGACATTGGCAAGAAGCTTCCTGTACCTTTCTTCATGAACCTTCTCAGCTGAAGAGATGGCTTTGAATGCTGTGGCAATCTCCTTGAAGCCTTCTTCCTCAGCTACTTTGGCAAATGCCGGGTACAGCTCTGACCATTCTTCGTGCTCGCCTGCGGCAGCAGCTGCGAGGTTATCTCCGGTAGTTAAGGTTTTGCCTGCAGGGTAAGATGCCGTTATCTCCAGCATGCCTCCTTCAAGAAAGTTAAAGAAGCGTTTTGCATGCTGCTGTTCCTGCATTGCCGTTTCAAGAAAAATGGCAGCTATCTGTTCGTATCCTTCTTCTTTTGCAACTTTTGCTGCAAATTCATAACGGTTCTTTGCCTGTGATTCACCTGCAAATGCCTTAAGGAGATTCTTCTCCGTGCGTGTTCCTTTTATACCTTCCATTTCAGTTTTATTTGAGTTTTACAATTGTTTACAGGGCGGTAAAATTAGTATAATTTAGCTTTTCTTCCACTTTATGAATTTCTTCTCTTCACCCCTGACAAGTCTTCCAATGTTCTTCCTGTGGGTTACGACCAGGGCTATGGCGATTACCACGGAGAAGATCTTCAGTAAAAGCGAGGGTGTGCGGAAAACGGTCATGAGCAGTACCGGGAACATTACTCCGGCAGTCATTGAACTGAGTGAGACATAGTTGCTTACCAGCAGCACCACCAGGAATATGCCCGCACATGACAGGGTCAGTAACGGGTGGAGGGCAAGGAGCACGCCGAAGGTTGTTGCCACGCCTTTGCCACCGCGGAAGCCTGCAAAGACCGGGAACACATGACCGATGATTGCTGCCAAACCGCATGCTATCTGCAGTGCCGTCATCTGTTGCGATCCTGCCGGGGCAGCATTGAGAAAGACCGGGAGGGAAGCAGCAAGCCATCCTTTGGCAAGGTCAAAGATAAGAACAGGGACGCCGGTCTTCCATCCCAGCACCCTGAAAGTGTTTGTGGCTCCTGCATTTCCGCTGCCGTGTTCCCTTATGTCAATACCGTGAAACATCTTACCTGCCCACACCGCTGAAGGTATGGATCCGGCCAGGTAAGAGAGGATCAAAGCCAGAACAGACAGGTATATTACCATTTATGTTTTGTTACAACTCCGGACCCGAAGATACAAGTTTTGCCGTTTCAGTGTTCGAAGTGAATTTACCGAAATTCTTAATGAATTTCCCGGCCAGGTCTTTCGCAGCTATGTCCCATTTCTCACTGCTGCCCCAGGACTGGCGCGGATCAAGCAGTCCGTCAGGCACACCTGCGACTGCGGACAGGTATGCTCAGGTTGAACACCGGCAGGTTGACAAACTGTGCATTGTCAAGCGTCCTGTTCAGGATGGCGTTGATGATATTCCTGGTTGAGGGCAGATCCATACGTTTGCCGGTACCGTACGGGCCTCCCGTCCAACCGGTGTTCACGAGCCATGCATCGGCTTTATGCGCCTTCATCTTACGTGTCAGTTCATGTGCATAAATGATCGGATCAAGCATGAGAAAGGCAGCACCGAAACAGGCTGAGAAAGAGGGGAGAGGTTCTACAATACCCCGTTCGGTTCCGGCAACCTTGGCCGTATAACCGCTGAGGAAATAATACCGGGTCTGCTCCTCAGTCAGCCTGGCTACCGGTGGCAGGACGCCGAAAGCATCAGCCGTCAGAAAGATCACCGTGGTTGCATGACCGGCTTTTGATACCGGCCGCACAATGTTGTCAATATGATAGATCGGGTATGATACCCTCGTATTCTCGGTTTTTGCATTGCTGGTGAAGTCTATTTCTCCATTCCCGCTGACCACTACGTTCTCGAGCAGGGCATCACGACGGATGGCATTGTAGATGTCAGGCTCATTCTCGGGGCTGAGGTTAATGCACTTGGCATAACACCCTCCCTCAAAGTTGAAGATGCCGGCGTCATCCCATCCGTGTTCATCGTCACCTATCAGGGCCCTGTCAGGATCAGTTGACAGCGTAGTCTTGCCCGTTCCTGACAGGCCGAAGAAGATAGCCACATCTTTATTCTTCCCGACATTGGCTGAGCAATGCATTGAGGCGATGCCTCTGAGAGGAAGGTAATAGTTCATCACGGAGAAGATGCCTTTCTTCATCTCGCCGCCGTACCACGTGCCTCCTACAAGAGCCATGTTCTCAGTGAGATTGAACAGCACGAAGTTCTCGGAATTCATTCCGAACTGTTTGTATTCAGGATTGGTGGTTTTCGATGCCATCAGCACAACAAAATCAGGCCGGAATGATTTGAGCTCCTCCTCTGACGGCCGTATGAACATGTTTTTTACGAAATGTGCCTGCCATGCCACTTCCATGACGAACCTCACATTCAGCCTGGAATCAGCATTGGCACCGCTGTAAGCAGTCAACGACAAAAAGCTTCCTGCCGGAGAGCTGCCTCGAGGCAATCTTTTTACAGTGTTCCCACGCTTCAGCGGTAACAGGTTTATTATCAGATACAGTGGCCGTTTCCGATTTCCACCATACTGTCTTCTCAGTTTTGGCATCACGTACTATATACTTGTCCTTGGGCGACCTGCCTGTAAAGATACCTGTATCAACAGCCACTGCGCCGGTACTCGTAACGGTGCCTCTCTCAAAACCTTCAATTGCCGGTGATGTCTCCTCGGCAAAGAGCTGTTCATAAGACGGATTATAAATTAATTCCTTAACATCCGTGATACCATACTGGTCCAGAATTTCTTTTGATTTCATAACAGGTATTTAGGTAGTGGTGATAAAGTTAACAATATTAAGTTATTCGCGATTGTGATAAATGTCAGGCCGGCAATATATTGATATAATATTGTGACAGGCTAAATAGTTATCTTTAAATGTTATTACTGAATGCCATGAGAGCTATCGTTTCTTTACTGCTTATATTCCTTTCCCTGAGTGCTTCAGGGCAGGAACTCAGAATGAGGTCCGTAACCAAAGTCAGGCCTGAGGATAACGGAACATACATGCTGACAGGCACTGTGCCCGGCTCGCGTTTTTTACTGGTGACTGCAGAGGGTTATAAAGGCCTCTCCCTTCTGGATGCAAAGCGGGGTAAGATCCGGAAAATAAGTTCTGACGCAGGTGCTGGCTATGAGCCCGCAATCACGGAAGACGGGAAAAGTGTGATATACCGGTCAGATGTTTTTTCCGAACAGAAAAAATACACTTCCCTGTATAAATATGATCTTGTAACCGGCGAGACTGTAACCCTCCTGGATAAAGAAAGAGGAGTATTGCCCGCAGCTGTCTCCGGTAACCGGATACTGATAAAATCAGACAACAAGAGCAGGGTTGAGACTCAGGTTCTGAGTTACTTAAGGGCGCCGGAGACGATATTTTTGTTGTCATCGAGGATCTTGTCCCTGTCCTTTATGCCGGAGGTGAAAGGAAGCCACTCAGGCCCAACGGAGAAGGTTATTATATCTGGGTTTCACTGTCGCCTGACAGATCCAAAATCGTTTACAGCTTTCAGGGACGCAATACCTTTATTTGTAATACAGAAGGCCGCATACTGTACGATGCGGGTAAAATCAATGCCCCGAAGTGGCTTAATGATAATATAATAATAGGTATGGATGACAAAGACGACGGCCACAGGGTGGTTTCGTCAGAGATCGTTTACTATTCACTTCCGGCCGAAAAGAGGAGTTACCTGACTGATACCGGCACCCGGACCGAGATGTATCCGTTTCCGTTTTCCGGCGGAAAGAAACTCGCTTTTTGTACCGATGAGGGTGAAATATTTATAATGAAGATCAGGGTGAGATGAAGAAGTGGCTGATAACCGGGCTCATAACGGGGTGTCTCTTTTTTCCGTCGGTTCAGTTCAGTATGGTCAGAAGGCCGATTTTACCGGCATGAGGATTTTTCTCAATCCCGGCCACGGCGGAAATGATTCAGATGACAGGCATATGCTCGCAACTGACTTCTGGGAGTCTGAGGGCAACCTTGAAAAAGGACTCTTTCTCCGGGACCTGCTGACAGACCGCAACGCCACGGTATTCATGTCGCGAACTACCAATTATACTTCTGATGACCTTCCGCTCTCGTCCATAGCCGCCATGGCCAATACGGCCAATGCCGATATCTTTGTTGCAATTCACAGCAACGGATTTGACGGTACCCGCAACCAGCCACTGGTGCTTTTCAGAGGATACGATGACCAGCCTGTATACCCTGAGTCAAAGGTCATGGCACAGATACTGTGGGCTAAGCTGTTCGAAAAGGGCAACTGCTGGACGAATACCTTTGAGTGGGTCAAGGGCGACTGGACCTTCTATCCGGAGTGGGGTGACAAGGTCGGTCTCGGCGTTCTCAGGACACTGACCATGCCGGGAGTCCTGTCTGAAGGATCATATCATGATTATATTCCTGAATCATGGAGACTAAGAAACAAGAGTCACCTTCATCATGAGTCATGGGCCATATTCAGGGCCCTGGCTCAGTATGGGAATGTCAATCCTGAACCTACAGGAATTATTGCAGGAACGGTAAGAGACAAACTGACCTCACCTTCGTACTATTTCAAACCCGGAACGAAAGACGAAAACATGCCTTTCAATAATGCTATGGTCACTCTTATGCCTGATAACATTGCCGTCACTCTGGATAACCTGAATAACGGATTTTTCATGTTCGATTCGCTGGCCCCGGGAAATTATGAGATTATCTGCAGCGGGATACCTGATTTCTTAAACCAAACCTTAGACGTTTCTGTCACCGCCGGGAAGACCACACTGGCAGACTTCCTCCCGGCATTTGATACCACAAGATTTCCGGTGGTTCTTGATTTTATTACCAGTACAGCCGACAGCCTGCCGTTTAACCAGGAGTTTACGTTTGTGTTCAATATACCTATGAACAGGAATGTTGTCCAGACCAACCTTGTGTTCAGCCCTGAAGTCAGCGTTGTATATGAATGGGATGAGAGGAGCAAGGTACTGACAGTTAAGCCGGAGGTTGGTTTTGCCAGCAGGACCGATTATCAGCTGAGGCTGGTCACCGGCGCCTGCTCACAATGGAATGTACCTCTTCTGTCGGAGTTTCAATACAGTTTTGTAACCATTATCCCGGACTAAACTCAAGATGGAAAGAATCTATCCCACAGGAGGGTCCTCAGGAGTGACATTGTATCCAAGGGTCACTGTTTTCCTTGATGCGCCTCCTGACCAGGCTTCAGCTTCAGCCGGGATCAGGCTTGTCAACAGTCAGTCCGAAGCACTTGGCAAAATAAGGGAGAAATTTGCAACCGTTGACGGAAAGGGGATATACAGCTTTGAAGCGGAGCAGCCTCTGACCGTTACCAGCCATTACCGTATTATCCTCGATGCCGGGGTGAAGGATATCACCGGTATCACACTGGGAGAGAACACAGAGTACACTTTTACCACCCGCGCTAAGGCATATGAAACCGGGACGGTGGTGGAGCCGTTTGATAACATATCAGGTTTCTGGGATCCGGAAGCCAGCGGCAGCACAGTTGGCACTGACAATCCGCTTACAACCTTTACCCCTTCGTATGATATTCTCCGTAGCGGCAGCGTCGCAGGCAGGCTTGATTATGTATTCATGGGAGAGAGTGGAGGGATATGCAGGGTTTTCGACACACGCAAACCGGTAATTGGAAGCAATCTGTCTTCATCGTTCGCGATGTGGGTGTACGGCGATCTGAGCAACAATGTGCTGGAATACTGGTTTTATTCGCCGGGCACTGTTAACCAGATAGTTTTTGCAGATACTGTTGACTGGGCAGGATGGGATCTGATTGCAGTGCCGTTCAGCCGGATAGGAGGCTATGGCGACTGGCAGTATCACAGCCTGGTTATTAACCAGACCCCCGGAGGATCAAAGCAGGGAACAATGATTTTTGATGATGCCATGGTAATTACCCCGACAGCAATCAGGGAGACCGGTGAGGACGGCAGTGATCTTTCGGTTTACCCCAATCCCTCGTCATCTTCGGCAACTGTGACATATACTCTCAGGTCCGCTGCTGAGGTCTCTCTTGACCTGTTCACGCCTGACGGCAGAAGAGCCGCGAACATCTTTCACGGGAGAGAAAATCCGGGACCTTGCCTGCATCAATGGACACCGTCTGCCGGACTTCCTGGAGGCAGTTATATAATCAGGCTGGAAGCCAGATCGCCGGCAGGGGTTGCAACCTGCTCCGTGATGTTTATAAGGGTCAGGTAAATCAGGTCAAAAAAAAGCTGCCGGGGCAGCCTCTTTTATTTTCGATTTTAGATTGTCGATTTTTGATTTATTTTCTTTTTAATCGCAAATCGCAAATCGCAAATCGCAAATCCGATTCATGAGTCTACTTCTTTCCGAATTTCAGGGATGCCTGTGCAGCGGCCAGACGTGCTATCGGCACCCTGAAGGGTGAACAGCTGACATAGTTGAGTCCATTCTTAAAGCAGAACTCCACTGATGCCGGGTCTCCGCCCTGTTCGCCGCAGATACCTATTTTGAGTTTGGGACGTGTTGAACGTCCTTTCTCACAAGCCATGGTGATGAGCTGGCCAACGCCGCCCTGGTCAATGGTCTGGAACGGATCGTTAGCGAGCATCTTCTTATCAAGATATTCATTCAGGAAGCCTCCGATGTCATCACGGCTGAAACCAAATGTCATCTGTGTCAGGTCATTGGTACCGAACGAGAAGAACTCGGCGGTCTTTGCCATCTTGTCAGCGAGCAGACAGGCACGCGGTATCTCGATCATGGTACCGTACTTGTTTTCGATCTTGTCGAGGCCGAACTTTTTGCATACTTCGTCATGGACCCTGTCATAGATCTTCTTCGTTACGTCCAGCTCAGACACATCGCAGGTGACAGGCACCATTAACTCAGGGATCGGGTTCTTACCTTCCTTCAGCAGCTCTGCAGTAGCTTCGAACATTGCCCTTATCTGCATCTCTGATACCTCCGGGTATGTTATGCCCAGGCGTACTCCGCGATGCCCCATCATCGGGTTAGACTCGTGCAGAGCCTCACCGCGTTTGGCTATTGCCTCAACAGATATTCCTAGTGCCTTTGCCAGCTCAGTCTGTTTTTCGACTCCCTGAGGAACAAACTCATGAAGCGGAGGGTCAAGGAGACGGAAGGTTACAGGCAGGCTGTTCATGGCTTCGAGTGTACCTTTCATATCTTTCTTAACGAACGGGAATAACTCTTCCAGAGCAACCCTGCGTTCTTTCTCGCCTTCGCTGAGGATCATCTTGCGGAAAAGGAAGAGAGGCTTCTCTGATCCTTTTCCATAGAACATGTGCTCCGTACGGAAGAGGCCTATACCTTCGGCACCGAATTCACGGGCCACTCTTGCGTCATCAGGATTGTCGGCATTGGTGCGGACACCCATTGTGCGGCATGAATCAACTATCTTCATGAACTGCTGGAACCTTGGGTTCTCGGTTGCATCCATGAGCTTGAGTGCTCCGCTGTATGCACAACCTTTCGTCCCGTTCAGGGTGAGGACGTCACCTTCCTTGAATGTGATGTCTGTTCCGGCGATTTTTACTTTCTTGCCTGCGAGGTCAACATGCAGTGCTCCTGCGCCGACGATGCAGCATTTGCCCCAGCCGCGTGCCACAAGAGCAGCGTGTGAGGTCATACCGCCGCGAGCGGTGAGGATACCTTCAGCAGCACGCATGCCTTCCACATCTTCCGGATTGGTCTCTTCGCGAACGAGGATTACCTTTTCACCTTTACGGTTCCATGCAACGGCATCTTCAGCCGTGAAAACCACTTTTCCCACTGCAGCGCCGGGACCGGCGGGAAGACCTTTGACGATAGGTTTTACAGTCTTTTCCACTGCCGGATCACAGATAGGATGGAGCAGTTCGTCCAGCTGTACCGGGTCAACCCTGAGAACAGCCTTCTTCTCATCGATGAGGCCTTCGGCAAGCATATCCATGGCCATGTTCAGGGCAGCGGTGCCGGTACGCTTTCCTACGCGGCACTGCAGCATGTAAAGAACACCTTCCTGGATGGTAAACTCGATATCGAGCATGTCATGATAAGCTTTCTCGAGGATATCACGGATATCGCTGAGCTCCTTGTATGTTCCGGACATTGCTTCCTGCATGGAGTGCAGGTGTTTGTTCTGCTCGTTCTTGGTAGCATCATTGAGAGGATTGGGGGTGCGGATTCCTGCCACGACATCTTCGCCCTGGGCATTTACCAGCCATTCACCGTAGAAGAGATTATCACCTGTTGCCGGGTTACGCGTGAATGCGACACCGGTAGCTGATGAATCACCCATGTTGCCGAATACCATTGCCTGAACGTTAACAGCTGTACCCCATGCATCAGGAATTCCTTCAATACGACGGTAGGAGACAGCTTTCTTGCCATTCCAGCTCTTGAAAACAGCCTTGATACCGCCTTCCAGCTGCTGACGGGCATCATCGGGGAATTCACTCCCAAGTGATTTTTTTACTTTCTTCTTGAATTCCTCTGCAAGTGACTTTAGATCATCGGCGGAGAGGTCAGTATCTGACTTATATCCCTTCCCGTGCTTGTACTCATCGAGCATCTCATCAAGCTGCTTACGTATACCTTTACCGTCCGTAGGCTCAATACCTTCGGCCTTTTCCATAACCACATCGGCGTACATCATGATGAGACGGCGATAGGAATCCCAAACGAAACGCGGGTTGTTTGTTTTCCTGATAAGTCCGGGGATTGTTGCCGAGCACAGGCCTACGTTCAGCACTGTGTCCATCATACCGGGCATGGAGCTGCGGGCACCTGAACGGCATGAGACCAGAAGTGCATTATCCTTGTCACCATATTTCATTCCCATGGCTTGTTCCGCCTTGGTCATTGCTTCCCATACCTCTGGCATGAGCTCTCCGGGTAACTGACAGTTGTTCTCATAATACTCGGTACAGACATCAGTGGTGATGGTGAAACCTGCCGGTACCGGGAGGCCAAGAAGACACATTTCAGCCAGGTTGGCTCCTTTGCCGCCAAGCAGATTTTTCATATCTGCCCCGCCCTCAGCTATCTTCTTGCCGAAGGAATAAACACGCTTAACTTTTGACATAGTTTATAGGATTATATTAATTATTGAATTGTTTTTCAGACCGCAAAATTATAATAAATGTGGAGATTATAAAACACCTTTTTCTTTATGTTTTGATCTCGGATGGTACATCAGCAGGGTATCCCTCAGGTAGCTCCGGTCTATGTGAGTATATATCTCGGTGGTGGTGATCGACTCATGGCCCAGCATCTCCTGGACGGCCCTGAGATCAGCTCCGCCCTCAACAAGGTGTGTGGCGAATGAGTGACGCAGGGTATGCGGACTGATTGACTTCTTTATTCCGGCAGCGTCTGCCAGTCTCTTAATCACAGTGAATACCATGACCCTTGAAAGTCTCTTTCCCCTGCGGTTAAGGAAGAGAATGTTCTGGTCGGTGATGACAGGCATTGTCATTCTCCGGGCAAGGTAGTTGTCGATCTCCCGCAGTGCAACAGAACCTACCGGCACCAGCCGTTGTTTGTTACCCTTTCCTGTGACGACCACAAAACCTTCACTTCGGTGTATGTCGGTCAGCCTCATGTTCACCAGCTCCGAGACACGCAGTCCGCAGCTGTACATTGTCTCAATAATGGCCTTATTCCTGTGCCCTTCCGGGGTACTCAGGTCTATGGCATTTACCATCATGTCAATCTCTTTCACAGACAGAACTTCCGGCAGCTTCATACCTGTCCTGGGCGATTCAAGCAGGGCCGAAGGGTCATCGGTGATGATCTTTTCAATAAGCAGGTACCTGCAGAATGACCTGATGCCTGAGATGAGCCTGGCTTGAGTGCGTGCAGAATCGTGGCCTCCGGCGGTGAAGGCTATGAAATCGCTCAGATCCTCGTATTTAAGATCTGAAGGGCTTGCGTCATTCCTGGTTTCATGAATATAATCACTGAGCTTGCGTACATCGTTCAGATAAGCCCCGACACTGTTTGATGAGAGTGACCTCTCAATCCTGAGGTAACTTCCAAACCCTTTCACTGCATCCGCCCATTCTCTTGTCATGATCTCACTTGAACCGGCTCAAAGTTATATCATATTACATAACAGTCATAAATCCGGTCATTTCTTTATTTTTGCATATCAGGTCATAAACATTGGTCTGAATAATACTATGAAGATAGAGATCATAAACGGGCCTAATCTGAACCTTATTGGTACCAGGGAGCCCGGGATATACGGCAGCCGGGGATTTGAAGACTTTCTCCATGAGATTGAAACCATGTTCCAGTCTGTTTCATTTAATTACTCGCAGTCAAATGTTGAGGGTGAGATTGTCACAATGGTACAGACCGCCGGCATGCGGTCAGACGGCCTGATCATCAACCCCGGCGGTTATACCCATACTTCCGTGGCGATAGCAGACGCCGTTGCTGCCGTTAATATTCCCGTCATTGAAGTGCATATTTCAAACCTGCTTTCAAGGGAGGAGTTCCGTCATACAAGCCTTACCGGGAGGTATTGCCGCGGAACGATCATGGGCTTTGGCCTGGACAGTTACCGGCTGGCAGTGGAAGCACTCATGGAAATATTGAAGAAATAAAAGGATAATGAATAAAGGTATTCTGACAAAACGAACGAAGATAGTTGCCACTATCTCTGATAAAAACTGTGATCCTGATTTTCTCCGGCAGCTTTTTGAAGCCGGCATGGATGTGGTGCGGGTGAACTCCGCCCATCTCGATCCCGAAGGATGTGACAAAAATCGTCACCAATGCCCGTACTGTTTCAGACAAAATCGCAATTCTGATAGATACCAAGGGACCGGAGATAAGAACCACTGTCTGCGACGAACCCCTGCAATTCATTAAGGGTCAGAGTGTGAGGATAGCCGGTAATTCAGATAAAAAAACATCACTTGAAGTCATTAACCTTAATTACAGGGATATAGCAATGCATGTCCCGGAAGGGTCCTTCATACTCATCGATGATGGTGAGCTTGAGATAAAAATTACAGGTCGAGAGGATGGCATGCTTGTGGGCAGGATTGAAAATGACGGAGTACTCGGCTCAAGAAAGACTGTTAACATACCACAGGTCAGGATCAACCTTCCTTCAGTGAGCGAACGTGACCTGACCTTCATAGACCTGGCGGTAAAGCTTGATGTTGAGTACATTGCACACTCATTTGTGAGATCGAAGGAAGATGTCCTCGCTGTTCAGCAATTACTTGACAAACATGATAGCAAGATCAAGATCATAGCAAAGATTGAAAATCAACAGGGGGTGGACAATCTTGATGAGATCATGGATAATTCTTACGGTATAATGGTGGCCCGTGGCGATCTTGCCATCGAGGTACCCTTTGAGAGAATACCCGGTATCCAGCGGACAATTATTGAGAAATGCATCGGGAAACGCAAGCCTGTAATTGTGGCCACACAGATGCTGCATTCAATGATCACAAACCCCCGTCCGACACGTGCAGAGGTGAGTGATGTGGCAAATGCGGTTTACAGCCAGACTGACGCCCTGATGTTAAGCGGCGAGACGGCGGCGGGGAAATTTCCGCTCGAGGCTGTCAGGACCATGGCAAAAATAGTCAGTGAGATTGAAGGTGAGAAAGACGAGTATATTGAGATGCCCGCCGGATCACTCAGCGGGGAAGTATCAGCTTACCTGGCAAAAGTTGCCGTGAAAACTTCAATAAGGATAAATGCCAAAGCCCTGCTCGCCGATACTGTAAACGGAACTGCGATCAGAAATATGGCCGGCTTCAGGGGCATCAAGCCGATCGTCGCCCTTTGCTATTCGTACCGGACTATGAGAGAGCTTGCACTGTCATATGGCGTGGTGCCTGTGTTTATTGAAAAGAAAAAGTCTGTTGATGAGTTCATCAGGGTTTCTCTCAGGGACCTGCTCAGCAAGCACGACCTTGATGACAATGACATTATTGTCGTACTTGCCGGCAACTTTTCAAGGGCTGCCGGATTTTCATTTATTGAAGTCGGCACCGTCGAGTATCTGAAGGAGCGGGTCAGAATAAGTGAAAGTGACCTGATGGCTTGATTTTTGCTGTGAAATCACTGTATGCCGGCATGAAAATATTATCACTCGCAATATTGATTTTACTGCATCCTGTGCATGTGTCGCTTACAGGAATTGAATATGACAGTATGAACCAGGTTTACTCTGTCTTTGTTAAAGTATGGTCTGACGACCTTGATGCAGACATCAAACTGTGGAACACGGCAAGTGAGCGGATGACAGGGGATGAGAAAGGAAATATACTATAAATATCTGACAGACAGAATTTTAATAATTGAGGACGGAAAACAGCTGAAGATGACATTACTGAAGTCGGAAACCGACGGCATCGAGCACAGGTTTAACCTTGAAGCAAGCGGAAACCGGGCGGTAAAAAACGTTACCGTGATCAACCGGATCATGACACGGCTTTATGAAGATCAGGCTAACATGCTGCTTTTCAGTTTTAATGGCATTGAAGACGGATACAAGTTCACCACTGCTGATACATTGAAGAATTACCAGGTAAAATGAAAGGGGATTGAGATGATAAGAAGAGTTACGTCAGCATTTTTGCTCCTGTTTTTGGTCATGGCTTCTGCAAGCGCTACGCATAACCGTGCAGGAGAGATAACCTATACGCAGATATCTGACCTGACTTTTGAGGTCACAGTCACCACATTCACATATACACTCAGCAAAGCTGACAGGCCGACACTTGATGTTGAATGGGGTGATAACTCCATCACAAACGTAGCCAGGATCTCAGAGACCTTTCTTCCGAACAATTACAAGAAGAATGTTTATGTATCACGGCATACCTATCCGGGGCCTGGCATATACAGAATTGTTGTGCAGGATCCAAACCGGAATTTCGGAGTGGAGAATATCCCCAATTCTGTAAATGTTGTTTTTTCCATATCCACCATACTTATTGTAAACAACTCCATAGGCCGGAACAGCACCCCGGTACTTTTAAATCCGCCTTATGACAAGGCTGCCCTGGGGAATATTTTCATTCATAATCCTGCTGCCTTTGATCCTGACGGCGACAGTCTCTCTTACAAACTGACCGTATGTACAAAGGAGGACGGCAAGCCAATCACCAATTACACTCTTCCGCCTGCATCCAGAAAGTTTTATGTTGATTCAATTTCCGGAGACCTGGTATGGGACACGCCTACTAAAATTGGCATCTATAATGCTGCCATGGAGATACAGGAGTGGCGCGGAGGAATAAAGATAGGAATTGTGGTCAGAGACATGCAGATTGAAGTGTATGAAACAGACAATAATCCGCCCGTCACGGCCCCGCTTACCGACCTGTGTGTAGAGGTCGGTGAGACTGTCTCCCTTAATATTTCGGCAACGGATGAAGATGCTGATTCTATTAAAGCTTATCGCAACGTCCGGGATATTTACATCAGGTTCCTGTAAAGCCACATTCACCACTCTCAGCTCCGCACCCGGGCTTACCACGGCGCGACTGCAATGGGTACCCTGTCACAGCAGCGTACAGACATCAGCCTTATGATATCATCATTAAAGCTGAAGATAATAACAGTGAGTTGCAGCTGGTTGATATTGACAACATGAGCATCAAGGTGCTTGGGCCCCCTCCTGTGCTGACCGATGTCATACCACAGGGAAATTTTGTTCAGCTGATATGGGAAAACTACGGCACTTCGGAGATTGCCGGATTCAGCATCTACCGACGTGAAGGAGCGTCATCACTCGTGGCTGACACATGCTATGACGGCATCCCGTCGTCATCAGGCTTTGTCAAGGTAGGGTATGTATCAGGCTACAATGCCCTGACTTTTACAGATACTGATGGCGGTGCAGGTCTTGAAGCCGGAACTGAATATGCCTACAGAATCGTGGCGGTCTATCCTAACGGTACTGAAAGCAAACCTTCAAATGAGATCGTAACCGCGCTTATCAGAGGCTTACCGCTTATTACAAATGTATCTATCCGCAATACCTCCGCAACCAACGGATCACTGACACTGGCCTGGCAGAAGCCCCTTCACCTGGATACCATACCTGCAAACGGGCCTTATGAATACCTGATTTACAGGGCTGAGGGTATCACCGGTACCGGATTACCAGCTTATTCATACTCTGCCTACCGCTGATCTCAATGATACTGTATATATTGACACTCTGATCAATACCCTTGACAAGGGATGGATTTACAAGATTGAGCTGTACAATAATGAATCCGGCAACCGTTTCCTGATTGGTGATCCGGGAATAGCGTCATCACTTTTTGCCGGCGCCTCGCCGGGAGACAGGAAAGTCAGGTTTGAGCTGAAACGCAACGTGCCCTGGATCAATAACGCTTACGATTTCTACCGGTTCGACGGCACTGCATGGGTGCTGATAGGAGGCACCTCCGGCCAGCTGACATTTGTCGATGGTAACCTTGTCAACGGTACGGAGTATTGCTATTATGTTGTGTCCACAGGCGGTTATCAGGGTTCTGATACACCCAAGAACCTTATAAACTTCTCCCAGCGCATCTGCATCACTCCGGTCGACAATGAGCCGCCGTGTATACCTGCACTGACGGTATCATCGCAGTGTGACAGTCTTTACAACACGGTTCGCTGGACAATCGCGGACCAGTTATGTTATGAAGATGTAGCAGCCTATAAGCTTTATTATAAACAGACCAGGGAAGAGCAGCTTGAACTGCTTATCACCATAGAGGACAGGGATATACTTAAATATATCCATGATCTGCGTGACTCCTATGTCGCCGGATGCTACGCGATCTCAACGGTTGATGATGTGTTGAACGAAAGTGATCTGTCAATGATGGTATGCGTTGACTCCTGTAATTTCTATGAGATCCCTAACGTATTCACCCCCAACGGTGATGACTTCAATGACTGGCTTGTTGCCAAGACCTCTGTGCTTGTTGAGAAAGTGGAATTCAGCCTCTTCAACAGGGCCGGTGTGCTCGTTTTCAAGACACAGGAACCAAAACTCAACTGGGACGGTACATATAAGGGGAAAGTTGTACCTGCAGGTGTCTATTATTATGAATGCGAAGTGTTTGAACGCAGGATATCAGGGACGGAACAGTTCCATCTCAGCGGTTTTGTTCATGTACTCACGGAAAAAGGAGCAGGTCCTG
Organism: uncultured Bacteroidales bacterium; assembly: GCA_963719235.1. Taxonomy (GTDB): domain Bacteria; phylum Bacteroidota; class Bacteroidia; order Bacteroidales; family VadinHA17; genus SR-FBR-E99. The sequence continues at coordinate 34,872 of CAVRBS010000022.1, read as the reverse complement.
CAGTAGTGGAGGGGAAAAAATAAAACGGAATGAAAAAAAGTATTGTTCTTCTGATAATAATTCTTGCATCGCAGCTGATTGCCGGCCAGGGCAGGTACGAGGAGATGCTGAGAGCTGTCGCACTGTCGGCCGATGGTAATAATAATGAGGCTGCCGGGATCCTTACCGGTTTGATAAACGCAGCGCCTGATGATGAGCTATTGCTTCTCAGAGGTGATGCATACCTCAGGTCCGGAAAGCTGAAGGAGGCAAAGAGCGATTTTATGGCTGCCGAGAGCATGATCCAGGGATCGGGATTGTATGGACTCGCCAGGTGTGCTGCTGCCGGCGGTGAAGCAAGGGCAGCCGTTTCATACCTGGAAGCACACCTTAAATCACAGTTCAGGAAGAGCGAGCCTGAGATAATGCTGGACAGCTCATTCGCGTCAGTTCAGGCTTCACCTGAGTGGAAGAGCCTCTGGAAAAAAGACTGGTATAAAGGTTACGAGAGGAAAAGCTGGGAGATAGACCATTACCTTAAGATCGGAAAGACTGACCTTGCCGAAGAGGTCTGGCGCGAGTTGTCGGCAACGTATGCAGACATGCCTGTTACGGATTTTTGCAAAGCAAGGATACTCACAGCCAGGGGCCTTTACCGCGATGCCTCAGCACTTCTTACACCGCTGACAATCAAGTCAGATGCACCCAGCAACATACATCACCGCCCTCGCAGAAGCGCAGGCCGGGGAAGGTAGCTATTACGCAGCAGCCATGTCTTATGGCAGACTGATCGATGCTGAATATCCCGATCCGCAACTCTTCCTGAAAAGGGCGGCAATGCTTGTCAAAGCAGGCGACCGCGTTGCTGCAAAAGCTGACCTGGAAACATATCTCGGTCTCAACCCTGAGAATTCTGAGGCTCTGGGCCTGATAGGAAAGACCTATGCTGAGGAGGGAGCGATATATGAAGCCCTTCCTTATCTTAATATGAACATCGAAAAGCACCCGGGTGAGGCCACAGCGTTCAGCATACGGGGTGATGCATGGCTTGCAGCACGCACATGGGATAAGGCTGCGGAAGATTATACAATGAGCCTCGATCTCGATCCTGAGAATGCTACTGTAAACCTAAATCTCGGGATAGCCCTGATAAACAGCGGTAAGTCTGAAGATGCCTGCCACTACCTCCGCAAAGCGAAAGAACAGGGAAATAAAGATGCAACAAAGTACCTGAGCAAATACTGTATCAGATAATAGTTTTCAGCCGGTGACCTTTACCTTACATGTTTCGCTATCCTGTCATACAGATCCTTGGGCTTGAAGGGCTTCAGCACATAATCATTGATAGCAAGGTTTTCAATCTTGTCGTGAGCCTCTGACATCACTGCAGCTGTCAGTGCAACGATGGGCAGGCTGTTTATCTTCTTGTCAGCCGAATTGCGTATGATGCGTGTCGCCTCTATTCCATCCATCACAGGCATGTGAAGATCCATGAGGATAAGGTCATATTGGTTTTTGTTTACTTCATCAAGAGCCAGGCTTCCGTTCTCAACATGAGTTACAATCACACCCCAGCTTTCAAGGAACTTATTGGCTACGAAAAAGTTTATCTTGTTGTCCTCAGCCACCAGGATTTTCTTTCCGACCAGCCCCTTCATTGTTTCTGCGGAGCTCTTGTCAGTTGTCCTGGCGTCTGTGGCGGGCAGACCGTATTCTATTGAGAACCTGAATACGGATCCTTTGTCCGGCTCGCTCGATACACTTAAACTTCCGCCCTGCAGGTCAACGAGACGCTTGCATATTGCCAGACCAAGTCCGGTACCGCCGTACTTGCGGGTGGTGTCAGGAGAAGCCTGCGCAGTAGCTTTCGAAAATCTCCTCCAGTTTATCCTTTGCTATTCCTATGCCAGTGTCAGTGACGGCAAATTCCAGGATAGCCCTGCCGTCACGCTTTTCTTTTACACCGGCACTAAGTGAGATACCTCCGGTGGAGGTGAACTTCATAGCATTGGAAATGAGATTGGTAATAATCTGGTTCAGTCTGACAGGATCACCAATCAGCGATGCAGGGAGATTAGCCGATTTCTCAACCGTAAATGAAATCCCTTTTTCCTTGGCGTGGTGGCTGTATGATCGCTTGACATCTTCCAGCATGCTGAAAAGATCGAACTCTGTCTTTTCGAAGACAATCTTGCCGGCCTCCATTTTATTATAGTCAAGGATATCATTGACCAGGGTCATAAGGTGGTTAGCCGAAAAGCGCAGCGTATTTATGAATTCCATCTGGTCCTCACGCGGATTACCCTGGTAAAGGAGGTTGGTGATGCCAATCACTTCATTCAGTGGTGTTCTTATCTCGTGACTCATCGTTGACATGAACTGTTGCTTTGAAAAAGCAGCCTCCTCAGCGCGCTTGCGTGCAGTTATAAGGTTGTCAAGCATCCTCCGGCGCTGCAGGGTAAGCACTATCTGGTTTGCGATGAACTCGAACACCTGCAGGTCATCGTTATTGAATGCGTCAACCTTCTTGTAATCCTGAAGGCAGATGGCGCCAATGACCTCATCATCCATCTTAAGCGGGACACCCATCCATATCTTGCAGGGCGAGCCCACAAGGCTTATGGCTCCTGTTTTTTCTATTTTGAGGATGTCATTTTCATCAAGCAGGACAGCTTTGTTGTTCTTGATGACCCAGCCCGTGAGTGTGTTTTTTGCATCAGTCTCCTTGAAATGGTCAAGCTCATCGGCAAAGAACGGGAATGTCAGCGTATCCTTCTCATGGTTGTAAAGTGCAATAAAAAAGTTATTTACATTCCATAACTTACTTATTTCCTTGACAATAGTAGGGTAGATATCAAAGATGTCCGAATCCTGCAGTGCAACAGTTGATATATTATACTGGATCTCCTGCATCAGGCGGCTCTTGATCTCACGGCTGATATCGCGGTAGATCCCCAGGAAGGCGATTGTCTGGTCATTGGAGATCACAGATGATGCGATAAGAGATACATTGATTTTGTTTCCCTGCTTATCCTTCCTTACTGTCTCAATTGATTCCGTACCCTGTTCCAGGGCTGTCTCATCCACCTTAACAGCTTCCTCCTTGAGCTCATCCGGGACAATCAGATCGTCTATCATCCTGTTCTGCACCTCTTCAGCTTCAAAACCGAATAGTTTGGTGAACCCCTTGTTGACACGTATAATCTGTCCGTCGAAATCTGTAAGCACAATAGCCTCAGGAGCAGCATCAATAAGGTGTTCGAGCATTGCCTTCTCCGTTGAGAGTTTCTGCTCATAATCCTTGTGCTTGCTCACATCGGTAAGAACACACCTGTAACCCGTGACCCTGTTCCTTATAACAATTGGTCCGGCATGAAAGAGTACTGAGACCCTGCGTTTCTGCTTGTTTAAAAGGCAATACTCATCGAAGGTGATCTGTCCCGGCTTTGTAAGATCGGAAAGCTCCCTCATCAGCCTGTCAAGGTCTTCGTTCATGAACAGCTCAGGGAGCGATACCCCTTTCGTCAGATCATTGTTGTCAAACCCGAGCGTGATCATTCCCTGGGTGTTCATGAAAGTGACATGCCCCTTGGTGTCAATCTCCATGATCATCTCCGGAAGAAGCTCGGCAAAGGTCTCAAAGACAATCCCCTGCTTCAGTATTTCATTTTCCCTCTCTTTCTGATGCTGACCTGCTTCCCATGTTACCACAATATCGCCTGAAGAAAGAAGGAGGCCTATATAATATCCGTAATCATCCTTTCCGTCGTCTGAGACAGGAATCTTAAATGATCCTACCCTTCTCTGAATATTCTCGAGGAGTGTTAGCAGGGCTTTATGGTCGCCCATTGGTGTCTCGCTGATCTCCCTGCCGAGAACATCATCGTGGTCGAGCTGTTCAACCTCCTCCGCACGGAAGTTGAAATCAATGATATAGAATTTATCGTCGTCAGAACGCCTCAGGATCATGACATAACTGCTCATCGAATCAAAGATTTCCCTGAGGATTTTTTCTGATTCAGCCCTTGCGTACCCGTCATTCAGGGTACTTATATCATTATAGTAAGTGATCAGGTAGATGCTGTCACCGAAGAAGAAGGTTCGTGCACTGAAAAGGAAGGTCCGTTCCTCACCGGTACGCATGCGAAGCCTGACCTCCAGGTCACTTACCCTTTTAAGGCGTAAAAGAAGCCTCTGGTATTTCCGTCCCTGTACCAGGTCAACATACAGCTGGATGTCTTCCGAGGTCCTGCCGATGACCTCTTCCCTTTTGTAGCCTGTGGTATCAAGGAACGCCTGGTTAACCTCAATGTATTCCAGCGTCTCAAGGTTGCTGAGGGTGATAAGCTGGTTTGTCGAATTAAAAGCCAGCTCAGGGATATCTGTCAGATGTTTAAGTGAATCCAGAAGAGCGGATGAGGGATCATTCTCCTTTCTTTTCTCTTTACGCTTTTCCATCTGAGTAACTGTCTAAATCGTTCAATATATCCGGATTAAAGCAGAATTAACACTAATAAAAATAGTTATATCTGACACCATTATTAAACCCTGCAGGGTTCATTATATTGCATTTGATTTATGTTTTTTAAAGTAGGAACACCATATTGATATACCGCAGGTGCTGCATGCAGGATTTCGGGCAGTGCATATATAACGTCCGTGCAGAAGGAACCAGTGGTGGGCCTGCGGCCTTTTATCCCCGGGTATCTCTTTCGTCAGTCTGAGCTCTACTTCCAGGGGATTCCTGGCGCCGGGGGTTAACCCGATTCTCCTGGCAACCCTGAAAATATGAGTGTCAACTGCAATAACAGGTTTGTTCCATACAACGGAGGCGACGACGTTGGCAGTCTTGCGTCCAACTCCCGGAAGCTGCCTCAGTTCATCTGTTTCCGAAGGAACGGTCCCGCCAAAACGATTTACGATCATCTCTGCCATGCCCTTGAGGTGCCTGGCCTTGTTATTGGGATATGAACAGCTTTTAATGATCTCAAAGATATCTTCCTGAGCAGCCTGTGCCATTGTCAGGGCATCAGGAAACTTCTCAAAGAGGGCTGGTGTGATCATGTTTACCCGCTTGTCAGTACACTGGGCTGATAAAATCACTGCAACAATGAGCTGGAAAGGATCAGCGTAGCCCAGTTCTGTTTCCGCAACAGGCATGCTCACTTCAAACCATTCCAGTACACCCTTGTATCTTTCTTTTATCTTCACCTGATGGGCGGTTATTACGGGTTGAAAGTAATATTTTTTTATATTTCAGACGAAAATGGTTACTCATGTGAATAAAATCATGGTAATTCATTATCCTATTTACTATTTTTCGACCCTATGCAGCGTATTAAGATAAAAATTGATTCAGGCAGTTCACTGATCATTACCGGAGGTGATCTGAGCGACCTTCACGCATTACTGCCTTCAGGCAGCAGGATTTTCATTATTACTGACACTAATGTCAGGGGATTGTACGGTGACAGGTTTCCGGCCGCAGAAGTGCTGACCGTGCAGCCCGGAGAAGAGAGCAAGACACTGCCTGTCATAGGTGATCTTTGCACCAGGCTGCTTGAGGCCGGCGCAGACCGGTCAGCGTTCATCCTGGGCTTTGGCGGGGGTGTAGTCTGCGACATAGCAGGGATGGTGGCTTCGGTTTATATGAGAGGCCTGCGGCACGGCTTTGTCTCTACAACGCTCCTTTCTCAGGTCGATGCCAGCACAGGAGGAAAGACAGGTGTTAACCTGGGAGCATACAAAAACATCATTGGTACTTTCAGGCAACCTGAGTTTGTACTGTGTGACCACAAACTGCTCTCGACACTTCCTGATGAGGAGTTTCAGTCAGGCGTGGGCGAGCTGATCAAGAATGCCGTCATACGCGACAGGGATCTCTTCTTTGATATAGCATCTTCGCTCGACCGTATTTATGACCGTGATCCGTTGATACTTGAAGATCTGATTTACAGGGCTGTTAAGATAAAAGCAGGAATTGTCAGGCATGATCCTCTTGAGAAAGGAATGAGAAGGCTGCTTAATTTCGGGCATACTTTCGGCCATGTTCTGGAGAGGACATACAACCTGCCTCATGGTATTGCGGTAATGGAGGGTATGCTGATCGCTTCAAGACTGTCGGTGTGGTCGAATGAGATGCCGCTGTCTGAACTGCGCATTTTTGAGATGGTTCTCGAACAGGCAGGCTTTCCAGGGGAGCATGTACTGCCTGGTAATGTAATCAGCATGATATCAAGGGATAAGAAAAGCCAGCGCGGCTCCGTCAGCTTTGTGCTGCTGCGCTCCGTCGGGAAGGCTGTCATCAGGAAATTGCCGGTGTCGGAGATCGAAGCTTTTGTCAGTTATTACAGTGAAGAGAAAAAGGAAGTCAAACAGAAATAGCAGGGATATGAACACAGTAGGAGTTGTTTTCAGGGTTTCAATATTTGGTGAGTCACACGGCTCATCGATAGGAGTGGTTATCGACGGCTGTCCTGCCGGGTTGCCTTACTGGCGTGAAGAACTGATGGCTGACCTGTCGAGGCGCAAAGGCCTGATACCCGGTACCACACAACGCAAAGAGGCTGATGAGCCGGTCATCCTCGGCGGCATATATAATAATTTTACGACCGGCGCTCCAATAGTTATCTGCACCCGTAATGATGACACCCGACCGGGCGACTATGAGCAATTCTCAAGTATGCCAAGACCCGGCCATGCCGATTTTACGGCAGAATATAAATACAAGGGATTCAGCGACATGCGTGGCGGAGGCCATTTCTCCGGACGACTGACCTGGGGGATGGTTGCCGCAGGATACTTTGCCAGGAAAATAATCTCTCCGGCAATCATCACAGCAAATCTTATTGAAGCAGGAGGGGAGAAAGACCCTGCAGCTGCTATAGCACGGGCAATGGAAACCAATGATACTGTTGGCGGTGTTGTTGAATGCGTGGTAAAAAACGTTCCGAAAGGACTGGGGGAGCCGGCCCTCTTCTCCGTAGAATCTGCCCTGGGTCATATTGTTTTCGGCATCCCGGCAGTCAACGGGGTGGAGTTCGGAGCGGGGTTTGCCTCGTCAAGGAGTTACGGCTCCCTGCACAATGACCCGTTTGTCGATGCCCGGGGCAGGACCTCGACAAATAATGCGGGAGGTATCAACGGAGGTATAACCAATGGCAACGACCTGGTAATGAGAGTATCAGTCAAACCTGCAGCCAGTACCGGTGTGCCTCAGAAGACATTTAACAAGGATAAGGGCGAGATGACCCAGCTGGAGATCACCGGCAGACATGACGCCTGCATAGCAAGGAGGATTCCTGTGATACTTGAATCTGCCGTAGCAATAGGTCTCGCTGACCTGCTCATGCTGGAAAGGGGTATAAACGGACAGAGAGAGAGACCATAGAAAAAGGGCGGAGGCCCGGCGCGCTTTGATGACGCTTACAGAGTCATTATCAGTATACGCTCCGTACTGTCTGTTATCCTGAACCGGTCATCGATGCGGTAACCCATGACCCACATTACTTTCTTTCCAGAAAGGAGGAGAAGCACCTTCTCTTTTTCTGTCACAGGGACTTTCAGGTCGATGAGGAAATCACTTATTTTCTTCAGGTGTGACATTCCAAGCGGCGCAAATCTGTCACCCGGTTCCCAGTGCCTTACGGTGACAGGGAAATCAACCATTGACAGATCAATACAAGCTGTCAGCCTGCTTTGCGGAAGTGGCTCATCAGACGGTCCGGTAATGCGCAGATCGGTGAAGAGACCTGACAGTCGCATCTCATCTACTGAGGAAAAAACGTATGAAGGCGGCTGATCATAACTATTGGCGGTAATGAGGATCCTGCCCCTGTCCATGAGCAAACGGTGGGTGGATGTTAATATATACCTGCCGGGCGATGAATCAAGAAGAGCGATCATCTCTTCCGTTTGCTGCGAGGAAAGTCCGTATCTTTTGAAAAGCTCAAAAATGTGGGGAGATGAAGGTTTAAGTGATCTTAGCTCACTGACATCAGCTTCAATGCCGTTAGCTGAGGGTCTGAAAAGTTCTGAATGCAGTCTTTCAATATAAACATCAACCAGCTTCGCAGAAGAATTAAGATGAGTCATGGTTTCAGTAATGGCAGCCACGGAGTTTGGATTTACTTTCTCAATCTCCGGTAAAACCTTGATTCTTATTCTGTTCCTGGTATATTTAATTTCAGCATTGGAACTGTCTTGCCGGAATTTTATTTTTTCCACGGCAGCAAAGGCATCAATCTCGACCCGTGTAGCGAAAAGCAGTGGTCTGATGATATTGTTGTGCCGTGGACTCATGCCAGTAAGTCCGTTGAGCCCGGTGCCCCTGAGCAGGTTTATGAAAAAGGTTTCTATGTTGTCATTGAGGTTATGAGCCACTGCTACTGCGTCAAAGCCTTCCTTTTCAATAAGGGTGTTAAACCAGTTGTAACGAAGTTCCCGGGCAGCCATCTGAACCGAGATGTGATTTGAGGCTGCATATCCCAGGGTATCGAACCTGGTAGTGAAACACTCAATTTTTCTTTTTTTGGCATAGCTGATAACGAACTTCTCATCACCGTCAGATTCTTCTCCCCTGAGAGCGAAGTTGCAGTGCGCTATTGCATTACTTGTACCTGCTTCCCTGAAAAGGAAGGCCATGACCATTGAATCTATGCCTCCGCTGACTGCAAGCAATACCCTGGTGCCTGCTGTAAACAGCCGTTGCTGCTTTGAATATTCGATAAATCTCCGGTACATTCTCTTATCCCTGTGCAAAGTTAAGAATCAGAAAGCATAATAACCTGCTGCCATGTCAAAAAGAGCCGGTTGCAGTGATTGGTCACTGGTAAATAACCACACCCGGCGGGTCAGGCTCAAAACCGGGGGGCTTAAGTCTTACAATCCCGTCAGCCGTTATCCATGAAGATTGGGAGTAGGGCGGCAGGTTAGGATACCAGGCCAGCCTGATTTGTATAGTGTTCAGAACAAGCCGGTCATTTCTGATCCGCACACCGGCCCCAAGAGCGGAGATATAATCATAGTCTCCGGAGTTCACCGCTCCCCTGATAAGAAAACCGGCGTCAGCAAAGGCGAAAATGGCGAACCTGAAACCGAGACGGGGCCTGGCAGTGAAAAGGACAGGCTCGAAGGTGGCAATAAACCTGTTGTTGCCCGTAATTGAGTCATTCCTGAAACCCCTTATAAGATCATTGTTGCGCAGATACAGGTATTCATCCGTATACCTGTCGAACCCCCTGATGTAATACAGATTAACGAAGGTGCGGATCTTTGACCCGCCGGCCTTGATGAGAGGAGTGAAGTATCGTAACCTGGTCTCGAACAGACCCTGTTCAGTGTTCCCCTGGTTAAAAAATGTCGAGAAGCTGATGCCGCCGTATAGGTATCCGAACCTGGTAAAAACATTTCCGTATGATGCTTTAAAACCTCCATAATTTCTGTACTTGAACTCATTCAACTCCCTTCCGCCCGTCAGCTCCAGCAAATACCCGTACGGAATATCCTCCGTCCGGCCATAACTGTATATCAATGAGGTATTGATAAATCTTTGCGACGAAATGGCAAGGCTTCCTGTAATAAGTTGGTAGCTCTGGAGACGGTAATAGGAATTATCATCTATTTCCGGCCTCCTGAATACATTGTTGATGTTATATCTGGCTGAAACGATAAACCTTGTGACGCTTTCACGGTCCAGCATGAATGACCTTGCTCCCCAGTAATCATGGTATACGAAGCGAAGAGGTTCCGGGGTGACCATAGTATCAAGGTCTTCGGAGGTATAGTTCAGTCTTATCGATGCTGACCATGCGTATTTTGTATCTGATGTTGTAAAGCCTCTCCTGTAGATCCCCCCCATTTTTGTTGAGCCAAGACCGTCAGAGAAGTCGAGTTCAAGATCCGAGAATGTCCGTGCGATATTCCTGACGGCATATTTTATTCCGAAGCCCGGGTATTCATATTCATCGAAGTTATATGGGAGCGTCAGGGCAAGTTCGTGCCCGAGCCCTGCAAAATTCTTATCATAGAGTTTCACCGTCCCGCTCGGGATACCGTCGAACTGGAAGCTAAATCCGTACGGGTAGTTTTCCCGTACTATCACTGCGACATCCACAAGGTTACTGTCTGCCGGAACAATAATGATGCGCGCATCTTCAACGAACGGCAATTCCCTTAGCAGCCTCTCATTGTCTGCCATCTCAAGTGATGATACTGTATCTCCTGCACGAAACACCAGGTACTGATTAAGCACGAACGGGCGGGTCTTGGCATAGGTTGAATTTAGCAGTCTGTCTGCTTTTGACTGATCAAACTCAATGGGATTGTCGATTTCAGTACCGAAGGCATTTATCCTTATCACTTTCCTGTTCCTGATCACCTTGCCTTCGAATTCATCATAAGGTGATGTGCTTTTCATCTTCTCCCTTCCATTTCCGGCAGATGGTGGTGTGACGAACAGCATATCATACAGGAGACTGGTTAGTTTTCGCTTTTCAGACCTTACCCTGATGGTGTCGTAAAATGCACGCGAAATGGTATCCGGGTTAGCGGCTTCCTGTGCGGTTACATGAAGCTCAGAGCCTGCAAGAAGAAGGCAAATAAGAATTATTGATCCTGGGAAGAGACTGTTATTGGTGCATTGGTTCACAGCTGCTTTGAATTGTCTTCCAGGACATCATCGGAGTTGAACTGGAACCCAAGTCTTTTTCCTGTAATCAGTCTTGAATGCTGTATTTTTGACTCTGCCTGACCCACCGAAGCGATCTTGATTGTATCGTATGGCGGTACCAACAGATCAAATTCCAGGGAGTAGTTTATGGCCGTATAAACAATTGTCTGAAGAGATTCCTTACTGAATTCCTCATTCCCATAATTGGTGAAGAGCATGCCCATCTGCCTCTTGCCTTCCACGAAGTACTGATTCTCGTGGTTGATAAAGATTCGGGCGATAAGGTACCCGAGGTCATCGAGCCTTGAGTATTTGAATGAATCAGCAAGGAAGTTGTAGATATGTATTATGCCGCTGTAGGCATTGTATTTATTCTTCTGGATATAGGCAGTCTTCCATGCCGGGTGTTCGCGGTCAAACTGGAATATGTTAGAATGCATGCTGAAAAGAAGCATATCGGCGGCTACCCTGAGCTGGGCATCAAATGTGCTTCTGTCAGTATATTCCATGCGTATCCTCTGATCCACGTCAGACAGGTTGAGGTTTACCTCTCTTGGAGAGATTCTTAAGTATCTCCTTAACCATCATAAATGCTGCTGCAGTGTTGTCAAATACCTTTGTCTTCAGTACTGATTTGTTCTTCAGGGTATCGACAATCATAATTTTTCTTTGTGTCGGATCATCTACCATGGCAGGTTTTTTACATAATCCACTAAAATAGTGTTTTATTAATTATTGGCAAAACACCCTTCAATTAACGGAACAGCGTCAATTTAAGTATAAATAATCAGTATGCCCGTGCAAAGAGAACTCTCCCGTGTGAAGGTTTTCCGGTCAGGATGCATTTGCCCTCCTCAGGTGGAGTATCGAAGGGTATTGCCCTGATAGTTGCTTTTGTCAGGTTTTTGATCTGCTCCTCGGTTTCGCCGGTGCCATCCCAGTGTGCCATTACAAATCCTCCTTTATTCTCAATGATGTCACGGAACTCATCCCAGCTATCAGCAGAATACGTGTTTTCGGTTCTGAAATCAACTGCTTTCCTGTAAATGTTTTTATGGATCTCCTCCATGAGTGCAGTAACATACGTGACCACATTGTCACGGCTGATGGTTTCCTTGGTGAGAGTGTCGCGCCGCGCTACCTCGACAGTACCGTTTTCCGCGTCTCGCGGACCGATGGCGAGTCTTACAGGTACACCCTTAAGCTCATAATCAGCGAATTTGAACCCCGGTTTCTGAGTATCACGGTCATCGTATTTGACTGACAGGCCGGCTTTCTCAAGCTGGGCTTTCAGATCTGTCGCTATCCCTGAGATACTTCCCAGCTGCTCATTCCCCTTGTATATCGGAATTATTACCACCTGGATAGGGGCGAGCCTCGGAGGCAGGACCAGTCCGTGGTTATCGGCGTGTGCCATGATAAGTGCGCCGATGAGCCGGGTTGTCACACCCCATGATGTAGCCCATACGTAATCAAGCTTACCCTCCTGGTTGGTGAACTGTACATCAAATGCCTTTGCAAAGTTCTGGCCGAGAAAATGGCTTGTCCCGCCCTGCAGGGCTTTGCCATCCTGCATCAGTGCTTCGATGGTATATGTATCTATGGCACCGGCAAATTTCTCACTTTCTGTCTTAACCCCCCTGACCACCGGAAGCGCCATGAAATTCTCCGCGAAATCAGCATATACTCCCAGCATCCTTATTGCCTCTTCCTGCGCCTCCTCCATTGTTGCATGAGCCGTGTGGCCCTCCTGCCACAGAAATTCCGTGGTGCGGAGAAACAGCCTGGTACGCATCTCCCATCTTACTACATTTGCCCACTGGTTAATCAGGAGTGGGAGGTCACGGTAAGAATGTATCCAGTCCTTGTAAGTATTCCAGATAATTGTCTCGGAGGTGGGCCTTACTATCAGTTCTTCCTCTAGCTTCGCATCAGGGTCGACAATGATGCCTTTGCCGTCAGGTGAGTGCTTAAGCCGGTAGTGCGTCACAACAGCACATTCCTTGGCGAAACCCTCCACATGAGCAGCTTCCCTGCTGAAGAACGACTTGGGAATGAACAGCGGGAAATATGCATTTACATGCCCGGTAGCCTTGAACTTCCTGTCAAGCTCTGCCTGGATCTTTTCCCATATGGCGTAGCCGTAAGGTTTAATGACCATGCATCCCCTCACTACTGAGTTTTCGGCAAGATCAGCTTTGATCACAAGATCATTGTACCACTGTGAATAATTTTCCTCCCTGTTAGTAAGAAACTTGGCCATTAGTTTGGTATAGTATTTGAATTATGTTAATTAGCAAAAAAAAGGTTGCGTAAAAGTAGGCAAAACTTGCGAACCAAACAGGGAGGCATACAATGAAGACGAAAATTTTACTCACTGCTTTGGCAACGATAGCGTTTGCATATACGGCATTGGCCGCAGACGGAGGTGAGGTTCACGGTAAAATGGAGAACGGTTATGGCAGCCAGCAGATCGTAGTGAACAACTATTACTACGAAAGCGGTTATGAGTACGCCTCCCGCCTGAAAAGGTTTCACAACTCATATGTTGCCTTCGACTTTTATTCACCTCTTTATACGGAGACCTTCTGGTACCATTACACGCCTTATACATGGGGGGTATCAATCTATGACGACTGGTACTATTATGGCGGGGGTGTTTCAAGGTACAACTGGACGAGCGGCTTTGGCGGGTCTTACTGGTGGGGTTATGATCCATGGTGGAATTATGATCCCCGGATGGGCTACAGGTGGAATTCATGGTATGCCCCCGGCGTAAGTTACGGTGTCAACTATTATCTCGGAAGACCTTATTACCATTATCCCATGGCATGGAACAGCTGGTACTATCCAAACTGGAATGCATACAGTCCTTACGACAGATACGACTATCATAACCATAACTACGGGCCGGAATACAGGAACAACAATACCAACTACAACAACAATACAGGTTATAATCCTTCAAATCTTTACGATTCCGGCCGCAGGCCCGGTTATTCAGTTTCCACCCGCGCAACCACCCGCGCAACCACAGGCGCAGCATCTGGCGCAACAACTGGCACAACCACGCGCACCTCAACCAGCACGGCTACGCGCACTTCAACCAGCACAGCTACGCGCACTTCAACCGGTACAGCTCCGAGCACTTCAACCAGAACGGCTCCTAGCACTTCAACCGGGACGGCCACCCCTTCAAGTGAGACAACCACAAGGCGAAGCACCAAGGACGTTGAAAAGCCTTCCAGTGTTGTAAGGATCACCGAGCCGGCACAGCCCCGCCAGCAGACACAGACAGTAGTCAGAACCAATAAGCAGGCAAAGGAAACAACCATGAGACAGAGCTCACCAGGCAGCACTTCCGCACCAGAGCAGTCAACAGTCAAGAAAAGCAATCAGCCGGGTACCCCGGAAGCTTCAGAAAGTACATCTTCTTCAGGCAGTGAAACAGGAAAAACCGGTTCCTCCTCAAAGAGCAGAAGATAACCTGAAAGGAGCTCTTAATATTTGGTACGAAATTTGTTATATATTGTAGTATATTAAAAGAAGAGCATAAAATGAAAAAATTCAGGTACATAATCCCGGTCATACTGGTGGTAGCAAGCTCGTGCACATCACAGCTATACACCGGAACTGTTGATGATGATCTGTATTACAGGCCATCTGATGAGCCGGTAGTCGCAGTGCAGACTACCACCCCTGCCGGAACCACTGACCAGTACTACGACAACATGCTTGCCAGTGACACACTGATCGCTGATGACTATGTATCTTCACAGCAATATCTTTCAGGAACAGGTGCTGACGCAGCAGTAATCAATAACTATTACGGTGCAAGCGCTGCAGAAAGGATCTACCTCTTTAATGACGGTTTCTATCCTTACTGGGATTACTACAGTCCTTTCTCATTTAACATGTCATTCGGTTACGGTTTCGGCTTAGGCTTCGGCTGGGGTTACCCTTACTACGGATATGGTTACGGAGGATACTATCCATATTATCCTTATTACGGATATGGTTATGGCGGTTACTATGATCCTTACTGGGGCAACGGTTGCTGCTACCCGTACTACGGCTATGGTGGCTATCCGCCCTACTACGGCAGCAGTTACCCGCCTTACTACAATGATGGCTCAAGTAATTATGTGGCACGCAGGGGAGGCTACAGTACCACCACCAGGGGATCATCATATACAACAGAGGGTGATGGCAGAATCAAATCAGGCATACCTGCTGAAAGCAGCTACTCAAGAAGAACCGGGACAGCATCACCTTCAGCATCATCTGCTACCTCATCCGCTCAAACCGGAACAACCACGGCAGCAAGGAGACCCGCAGCCGCATCAGAGAAAAGCACATATACCAGATCTTCATCAGTTCCGAACAGCGGACTGACGAACGGACAGACTTACACCCGCCGCGACCCTTCAGGAACCAGTGCACAGACCGAAACAAAGTCTTCCACTCAGACCAGAACACAAACCGGCACTCAGACCAGAACAACTCAGTCCCCGTCTCAGGGCCAGACACAGAGTGTGAACAGACCACAGTACCAGACCACTGACAGGACATATACACCAAGCTATAACAGTCCCAGGATGAGTTCAAAACCCTCTTACAACAACAGCCGCACTACTGAATCGGTTCAGGGTACCCCTCCTAACAGCAACACGGGAACAACTACCAGAAGCAGCAGCGGAAGCAGTTCGTCTGGGTATTCGGCGCCCTCAAGATCTTCATCCTCATCTGTTCAGTATTCTTCTCCTTCCCGCAGCAGTTCGGGAAGCTCGGGCAGAAGCAGCGGAAGCTCTTCCTACTCCAGCGGCAGCAGAAGCAGCAGCAGCGGTTCATCATATTCCGGAGGCAGCAGAAGCAGCAGCTCAGGCAGCTCAGGAGGAAACAGCGGCGGAAGCAGCAGCTCAGGGTCATCAGGCAGTTCATCATCCTCATCGTCACACAGCAGCGGCGGCGGCGGAAGCAGGAGATAACATTTACAAATATCATTGACAGGTATGTTCCTCAAAAACCGGAGCAGCAGAGCCCCTATACTTAAAAAGACAGAAAAAATGAAAAAGAAACTAATCATAATAGCAGCTGTTTTGCTACTGCCACTCAGCATGTCAGCGCAGAACATAGACGACGCTCTCAGATATTCCAAACTGTTTTATCAGGGTACGGCACGCTTCGACGGCATGGGCGGAGCATTTACAGCCCTGGGCGGAGACCTGTCTGCAATAACGCTAAATCCGGCAGGAATAGCTGTCTTCAGGTCAACTGAGTTTACAGTGTCGACACAGGTGAACTTCAAAGACAACAACTCTAATTTTGGCGGATACAACAATAGTTACCAGTTCTCACAATTCAGCCTTGGCCAGATAGGCCTGGTAACTTCAATGACGATGGGCAAGGGATCAGGTCTGAAAGGTTTAAGTTTTGGCTATTCGTACAACAGAACCAATAACTACGATACACATATAATAATTGACGGTATAAGTGATGCAAGCTCTATGGCCGATTACTGGGCTGATCTGGCAACCGGCTATAATACATGGGAGCTCGAGGACAATACCTCTGCGGGCTTTATGGCTTATCAGCAATTGCTGATCGATACCCTTTCCAACAGTTTTACCGATTATGCTTCAATTTTTTCTTACTACGGTGAAGACAACCCGGTATACGGCCAGCAGACAAACAGAACGATTGATAACGCGGGCTACACGGGAGAACACACTATCGTTTTCGGGGCAAACCTCGCAGATAAACTGTACATCGGGGCAGGGTTTGGAATAACAACACTGGGCTATACCGGTCATTACAGACATACTGAACAGGATGCTGAGAATAATGTTTTTGACTTTGTAGACTTTACATACACCGACCATTTTGATGCTGAGGGCACAGGATGGAACTTCAAAATAGGAGCAATATTCAGACCTGTGGAAATGATGCGTATCGGCTTCAGCTTCGCAACACCTACCTATTATAATATCGATGAGTATTATTTCAGCAATCTTTCTTCATACCTGGATTTTGACACTCCTAATAATCCCAGCGATGATTTTGAAGGCATTACAGAAATGGATCCAAATACCTACCATTACGAGTTGAATACCCCCTACAGGATTAACACAGGTATCGCATTTCAGATAGGTACCATGGGTCTTATAAGTGCTGATTATGAGTATGTTGATTATTCCAATGCACAATTCAGACATGGTGCGGACGGTTACGATTTTTATGAGGAAAATGAGGATATAAGGTACGAACTGAAAGGTGCCAGCAATTTCAGGGTAGGCGCTGAAGTACGGTTCGGACCCGCTTATATCAGGGGAGGTTACAAATACTATGGATCAGCATTCAGGAGCGGCTCCCTGAATGAGGATGCAGATTACAATGGCTATAGCGCAGGAATAGGATACCGGCAGGATAAATTCTATCTCGATCTGTCCTTTTCAGGCCTTATCAATTATGAGAATTACCTGATGTATCCAAATGCCTGGCTTGAACCCGTCTACATGAAAAATCATGATAAAATACTGACAGGAACTGTTGGTCTGAAGTTCTGACAGTTATTCCTGTTCTGATTTAAATGCCAGGGGCCCCAGCAGCAATGCTGCGGTCCCTGGTCCGTTATTGAGCAACACGTCAATAATACTTAACCCGGGGACGAACCCGAACCTTTCGGCAAAGACCTGCATATAGGGCATATCCTTATATCCATCAACTTGCGAAGAGTTTTTGGGTGAAATAAGGTATCTGTAATCTTCCGTGAAGGTGCCTTCGGGAAGATACTCCTCCGTAAAAGCTGTTTCCGTGGTAATGCCTATCGCATCAGTGATCGCTGAAAGAGCCTCGGCATTCAGGTCAAGAAGGAAGGTGAACGGCTTGCTGATCACAGTTCTGATGACATCAAAATAGTATTCATAAAAAGGAGCGGTGGCGTAAGCTGAGGTCAGGCTCCTGAGATGCAGTTCGCGCCAGCGGCGGCTGTTGTCAATCTGCAGGTCCCTTAATGGTGTCTTGTGGAAGGAGCCGCGCAGCACAGGGACTGTCAGCATCAGCGAACCGTTTGCCCCGAGTATCCGGCACCGGTTCCGGTAGGTCTGTTTATGATAATTCTCCCATTTTTCGATGAAAACCTTACTGCTGTGTGCAATAAGGAAGAAGTATTCTGCCGGAGGAAAGTAGGCTGTGGATAATAAGACTGTCCGTGCCATTGCACCCTAGAGACTGTTTATCCTGCTTGCCGCGAAACCTGCACCGAAACCGTTGTCAATATTTACTACCGTCACCCCTGCGGCGCAACAGGTCAGCATGGCAAGCAGGGCTGACAGTCCTTCAAATGAAGCTCCGTATCCCACACTTGTGGGCACTGCTATAACCGGCATATTCACCAGCCCGCCAACCACGCTTGCCAGGGCTCCCTCCATACCTGCAATGACTATCGCCACCCTGCATGCGCGAATCTCGGGGAGCTTGTCAACGAGCCTGTGGATGCCCGCTACTCCGGCATCATATATCCTTATGACATTATTCCCGAGCAGCTCAGCTGTGATGGCAGCCTCCTCAGCAACAGGTATGTCTGATGTGCCTGCCGTGATAACGGCAATCCTGGTAAGGGGAGGTACGATATCCTTCTTTTTAATACTGATTATGCGGGCTGTCTCAAAATAAACAGCATCCGGGAAAAAAGGACTGATAAAATCAAACATCTCCCTGCCGGCACGGGTGCCCATGATATTGTTTCCGTGCTCGGCCATGGCGGAGAAAATTGCCCTGACCTGCTCGGGCGTTTTACCTGCACAGTATACTATCTCCGGGTATCCTGTCCGTAACTCACGGTGATGGTCTATCCTTGCAAAACCGAGGTCACTGTACGGAAAATCGTGAAGCTTCTCCAGAGCCTCATTTACGCTTAATGATCCGTCACTGATGCTTTTTAGTATTCTTTCCAGTTCTCCGGCGTTCATTATTCTAAATGTTTTTGTTCATACTACCGCTGCGATAACCCTCGATATCAACAGTTATGTATTTGTAACCAATATTTTTGAGAGCAGTAATTATCTTTTCTCTCATGTCAGCTTCCATTATTATGGGAAAGAGCTCCGTTCTGCACTCTATGCGCACCAGGTCCCCGTGGACCCTGATGCGTGAACCTCCTAAGCCCATTCCGGCAAGGTAGATTTCGGCTTCTTCGGCCTTCCGGAGTTCACCGGGAAGTATTGCAGTGTCGTGGGGAAAGCGCGTCAGCAGGCAGGCATTTGACGGTTTGTCACTTACGTCCAGGCCTGCCTCCCGGGCGAGCGTCCTTATCTCATTCTTGGTAAGACCTGCTTCCAGAAGAGGGCTTCGTACGTTTAACTCCTCAAGAGCCTTCATGCCTGGCCGGTAGTCACTGACATCATCAGCATTGGTACCGTCAAATATGACTGAAATTCCTGCCTCCACGGCAGCGCCCCTGATAACACCCATCACCTCAGTCTTGCACAGATAACACCTGTCAGGAGGGTTGCCCCTTACTGTTTCCGGGATATCCATCGTGATTGTCCTGTGCATAACCCCGTACCTGTCACAGAACGCTGCCGCCTCTTCCACCTCTGATATCAAACATATACGGAGTGCTGACCGTGACTGCCATTACCCTGAGCCCGCTGATACCTGAGGCAACACTCACGAGGAAAGTGCTGTCGGTGCCACCGGAGAGTGCTATGGCAGCTGCTCCGGCGTCAGAAAGAATTATTCTGAGCTTCCTTAGTTTATCGTGTGGTGTCATATTCTTTTTAGCGCCAGGGTGGTTATCTCCTGCATGACCTGTTTCATCGGCATTCCGGTCTCTGCAGCAATGGCAGCACAGCGGTCAGCTTCAGGTTTTACTGAGACAAGACGGCCGTTGAAGAAACGATTTTTTGATGACTGCTTTGCCAAAGCGTGTATCTATCTCCTCAAACTCGCGGTGAAGGGTCTCTTTCATGAACGGGTATATCCTCAACCCGATGGTAGTCGATTCACTGAACAGTATTTCCCTGATAGCGCTGATCTGGTGTTCTTCGCAGATCACGCTAATGGTTATTGCCGGCCGGCCTTTTTTCATTATCACCGGTGTGAACCATACATCACCGGCACCGGCAGCAAACAGCCTTGAAGAGATGTATTCCGTCAGCTCTGGGTTCATATCGTCTACATTGCACTCAGCGACAAAGGCCTGGTGCCCTGTCATAATATTTTCAGCCGTTTCGGCGAGATATACCCTCAGAATGTTAGGCCTTGCAGGATTTTTCTTCTGGCCTATGCCGTAGCCCGTAGTTTTAATGACATATTTCAGTGCTGAAGGTGCGGGTTCCGCCACGGCGGCAAGAATGGCTGCACCTGTGGGCGTGGTAGCCTCAAAGTCAACGCCGCCGGTATGCACCGGGAAGCCGGTGATAAGACGTGCTGTTGCCGGCGCTGGCACCGGCAGAAGACCATGTTCGCATCTGACCATCCCGCTCCCGAGCTCAATATCAGAGACATAGACCTTCTCCACCCCAAGCTCGGTGAAGCATATTGCTGCCCCGACAATATCTATAATGGAATCTATGGCGCCTACTTCATGAAAATGTATCTCCCTGTACGGGTTTACCATGTATAGCGGCCTCAGCTTCGGCAATGAGTGTAAAGATTTTCATCGACAGTGCGATAACCTCTGAAGGCAGTGAGCTGCCGGTAATGATCTTCTCTATTTCATCCAGGTGCCTGTGCCCGCTGTGATGGATATTACCGTCATGGTGTTTCATGTTCATGCTCTTGCCCGGTGACCCCTTCGATGATCACCGTCACCTTGGTACCTGTAATACCGTGCCTCTGGTCACGGGTAATGTCCAGCTTCCATCCGTGGATATTAAGCTTTTCCAAACCACTGATCAGGGTATCACTGCTGACGCCCAGATCGAGCATGGCGCCCAGGTTCATATCACCGCTTATTCCTGAAAAGCAATCGTAGTAGAGGATCTTCATTATTTTAGTTTTTTTAACATTCAGGTCATCACTGCTAACAAGGCGGTATGGCAGTGCTCTCAGGCCGCTAATATAAGAATACGGGCGCGATATATTAAAAAAAATGTTTATTTTGCACCTTCGTTTTTTGGGGTAATACTTCAGACAGAAGGTAATGAGAAGAAGACATTTTTTACGCAGCTCGCTTGGAGCGGGTGTGGCCGCCGGAGCTCTTATGAGTTTTGGCGGTTATCAGAGGGTTTTAGCGGGCAAAAGTATTCCGGCAGGCCCCAGCTATGACCTTATCGCGGTAATGAACGGCGAGCCGGCAGAGATGTTTGATATAGGCATCCAGGCTCTCGGTGGAATGGGCTCTTTTGTCAGCAAGGGACAGAAGGTGCTGGTGAAACCAAATATAGGTTGGGATGTGGTGCCTGAAAAGGGCGGAAACACCAATCCTGCACTCGTTAAACGTGTTATTGAACATTGCCTCAGAGCCGGTGCCAAAGAGGTTTATGTCTTCGACAATTCCTGTGACGACTGGATGAGATGCTATAAGAACTCAGGAATAGAAAAGGCGGTAAAAGATGCCGGCGGTAAAATCGTACCGGGTAATTCGGAGAGCTATTACCAGGAGGTTGCCATACCTAACGGTAAAAAACTTACAAAGGCAAAGGTGCATGAAATGGTTCTTGACAGCGACGTCTTCATCAATATACCTGTCCTGAAACACCACAGCTCCACCAGGATAACCGGAGCGATGAAGAACATGATGGGCGTCGTATGGGACCGCGGTTACTGGCACAGTAATGACCTTAACCAGTGCATCGCAGATTATGCACTCTATTCCAAAAAACCCAGCCTGAACATCATGGATGCGTATAATGTCATGATGCGAAACGGCCCAAGGGGTGTCTCTAAGGATGACCTTTCAAACATGAAGTCACTCCTGCTTTCAACTGACTGGGTGGCACTTGATGCTGCAGGTGCAAAATGATGGGACTGGAGCCTGCCACAATAGAGCACCTGGCAATTGCTGCAGGAATGGGCATCGGTAAGATTGACCTCGCAACTCTGAACATCCACAGAATTAAAATGTAGGAGTTCATGCGGTCCTCAGCCCTGAAACATATTCGTATAGTCTTTTCTGTCCTTGTTCTGCTGCTGCTTTCACTTCTGTTCATCGATTTCAGGGGTATTGTGCCTGAGAAGCTCTTCGGTCCGCTTCTTTATCTTCAGTTCATTCCCTCACTTCTGAAGTTTGTAATTGCAGGCGTGTGACAGCGACTGGATTTATGTTTGTATTGGCCCTGACCCTGCTTACAGGAAGAACATACTGCTCATTCCTTTGCCCTCTGGGTATTTCCCAGGACGTAATCAGCAGGATAGGTGGGATGGTCAAGAGACGTTTCCGCAAATACGCATATAAGAAACCCTATACAATCCTCAGATACTTTATCCTTGTCCTTACTGCCGGGATATTGCTCCTGGGAGGGGTATATGTACTGACGATACTTGACCCTTACAGTACTTTCGGCAGATTCATGACTTATTTTGCCAAGCCTGTTGTGATTATGATAAACAATCTGCTGGCTTCGCTTTTCGGGAAGTTTGACATCTACGCTCTCTTCAAGGTTGACATTAAGGCCTATGAGCTTGCAGCTTATGCCATTCCAGCCGGGTTCCTGATGCTGATCGGATTTTTGGCATTCAAGCACGGCAGGCTTTACTGCAACACAGTATGTCCTGTGGGAACATTTCTTGGGTTGCTCAGTAAGATATCCCTGTTCAGGATAAAATTTGATGAGGCTAATTGCAGCCGCTGCGGAAGGTGTGCAATGGCATGCAAATCATCTTGCATCGATTTTCTGAACAAACATATTGATACAAGCAGGTGTGTCAACTGCTTCAATTGCATCGAAACATGCAGCGAGAAGGCGATGTCATACGGTCTTGTGAGGATTAGGTCGTCTAAACCGGCGGATGAACCCGATACTTCGCGGCGTAATTTTATAACAGGGTCTCTTCTTTTACTTGCCGGCGGTTCACGGATTGCCCAAGCCCAGGACACCATAATTGTTCCGAAAAAAGAATCAACGGTAAAGGAGGACAGGCTGTACCCTGTATCACCTCCCGGGTCAACTGGAATAGAATCCTACACTGCAAGATGCACTGCTTGTGCCCTTTGTGTCTCTGCCTGTCCCACCAGCGTCCTCCAGCCATCAGTGAGCGAGTACGGTGTTGCCGGTATAATGCAGCCAAGAATGGATTTTCACAAAGGCTTCTGCAATTACGAATGCACTCTATGTACTGAGATTTGTCCTACCGGCGCCATCATGCCTCTTATGCTTGAGGCTAAAAAACTAACCCGGATAGGCAAGGCCGTTTTCATCAAGGATAATTGTATAGTTGAAACTGAGAAAACCATTTGCGGGGCCTGTTCTGAACATTGCCCCACAAAGGCATGTGATATGAAACCTTATGAAGGTAAGCTTCTCATCCCTGAAGTGGATGATGACATCTGCATCGGGTGCGGAGCCTGCGAACACGCCTGCCCGACAAAACCTTTCAAGGCTATTTTTGTTGACGGAAATCCCGTTCATGAGGCTGCCAGCAAGCCCAAATCGAAAGTACTGGAATCCGCTCCGGGTGATTTTCCTTTCTGATAACCCAGTAAGCTACACATATACTGTCAGTTACATGCAGAAGATGGAAAGAAGAATTTTCCTTTCCCCGGGGTGAGTTTAAATGTTCTCTGAAAACCCCAAAACATGATATTTATCTTTTGAGGCAGTGTTAAATACGATTACTTTGCGCAATTATTTTCATTGGCAAATACAACTTTACTTATATGAAACCAACGCGCATTGAGCATATCGGAATTGCAGTAAATTCACTTTCAGATGCCATTCCATTTTATGAAAAGGTTCTTGGCCTTAAATGTTATAACATAGAGGAGGTTGCGGACCAGAAAGTAAAGACAGCCTTTTTTATGGTTGGCCAGACCAAGATTGAATTACTGGAATCAACCGATCCTGAGGGACCGATAGGCAAATTCATTGAGAAGAGGGGGGAAGGGATACATCATATAGCATATGCAGTTGAGAATATTGAAGAGAGGCTTAAGGAAGCCGAAGCTGCGGGTGTCAGACTTATTGACGCTGCTCCGCGCCGGGGAGCTGAAGGACTGAGCATTGCTTTCCTCCATCCTAAGTCCACCTTTGGCGTTCTCACAGAGCTTTGCGAAGACAAAAACAGGGATAATCATAAATTATAAGGTCAGATGAATAGCCAGGAAAGAATTAAGCAACTCCTTGACTTCAGGGAGAAAGCACGAAAGGGTGGCGGTGATAAACGCATTGACGACCAGCACTCTAAAGGAAAGCTGATGGCCCGTGAGCGCATTACCATGCTGCTCGATGAGGGCAGCTTCGAAGAATATGATATGTTTGTAACACACCGTACAGAGGACTTCGGTCTGGCAGATAAGAAGTTTCTCTCCGACGGTGTTATTACGGGTCACGGTACAATAGACGGAAGAGTGGTATATGTCTTTGCCCAGGATTTCACCGTCTTCGGAGGCTCCCTGTCAGAGACTTTTGCTCAGAAAATTTGCAAGATCATGGATCAGGCAATGAAAGCGGGGGCACCGATCATCGGTATAAATGACTCAGGCGGCGCACGGATACAGGAGGGCGTCAGAAGCCTCGCCGGTTATGCGGAGATTTTTGAACGCAACATTCAGGCATCAGGAGTAATACCGCAGATATCAGCCATATTCGGTCCGTGTGCCGGAGGCGCCGTTTATTCTCCGGCTCTCACTGATTTCGTGTTGATGAGTCGCAAAAGCAGTTATATGTTTGTCACAGGACCGAAGGTGGCCAAGACAGTGACAGGTGAAGATATCTCCATTGAAGATCTTGGTGGCGCACATGTACATGCCTCTAAATCGGGAGTGGCACATTTTACTGTTGACGAGGAAAAAGAAGGTCTTGACCTCATAAGGAAACTGCTTTCATTCATGCCCCAGAATAACCTTGAAGAGCCGCCCCAGACCGAATGCGATGACCCTATCGACAGGATGGAGGATGACCTGAATGATATTATCCCTGAAAATCCCAGTCAACCTTATGATGTCAAAGACGTCATTGTCAGAGTAGTAGACTATCACGATTTTGTTGAGGTACATGAAGCTTACGCCAGGAATATTGTGGTGGGATTTGCAAAATTTGACGGAATGCCGGTCGGCATAGTGGCCAATCAGCCTGCCTTCCTTTCAGGTGTGCTTGACATTGAATCCTCACGCAAAGCTGCACGCTTCATACGCTTCTGCGACGCATTCAACATCCCTGTCGTTACTTTTGTTGATGTGCCGGGCTTTATGCCGGGCTCTGTCCAGGAATATGGCGGTATTATAATTCACGGAGCCAAGCTGATGTATGCTTATGGCGAGGCAAACGTGCCGAAGGTGACCGTCACACTTCGCAAATCATACGGGGGAGCACACTGTGTTATGTCTTCAAAACAGCTCAGAGGCGACCTTAACTATGCATGGCCAACAGCTGAAATTGCAGTGATGGGCCCGCAGGGAGCAATTGAGGTTCTCGAAGGGAAAGCTATCAGCGAGATGGCTGATCCCAAAGAACGTAAAGAGTATATAGCAAAAAGGGAGGCAGAGTACCGCTCCAAATTTGCTACCCCCTATGAGGCTGCCAGGTACGGTTATATCGATGATGTGATCGAACCCCGTAATACCAGGTTCAGAATTATAAGGGCTCTAAGGACTCTCTCAACCAAAAAAGATCCCGGACCCATGAAGAAACATGGCAACATACCACTGTAAAGAATAAAAATGAACACTCAATTGTTAATATCAGCAGCCGTGCCAGTCATTGACTCACTGACCTGGACAATAGTTGTGGTAGGCATAGGAATTGTCTTTATGTCCCTCTTTATCGTCTATCTCTTTTTCAGGTATGCGCTGACGTTTATCCTGAATTTCAGGTTCCGCAGCTTTGCACGAAGAAAAGGCATTGATCCGGAAAAGATCGATACGACAAAGACAATGATGTCAGGCGAGGTGAATGCAGCCATTGCCATGGCTATCTATTCCTACTTCAACGAGATGCATGACGTTGAGAGTGGTGTCATAACCATAAAGCGTGTTTCAAAGAACTACTCGCCCTGGAGCTCGAAGCTATATAATATGAAAAACCTGTAGGATCACCTGATCAGTCAAACAATAAGTGAGATGAAAAATTACAAGTTCAAGATAAACGGCAATCAGTATGAAGTTGAAGTGCTGGACGTCGACAGGAATACAGCAAAGATAGAGGTTAATGGCACTCTGTATAATGTGGAGCTCGAGATGGAGATCCCGAAGGTAAAGGCTGCTCCGTCAGCATCGCCACAACGACCGGCAAAAGAGGCTAAGACTGCAGCAGCGGTTTCGTCAGGGGTCGCAGCCACGAGTGCACCCACGGGTAAGGCCCTCGAAGTAAGGGCTCCACTCCCGGGAGTAATTATACAGGTGCTTGTAAGACAGGGTGATGATGTCAAAACAGGACAGACACTCTGCACGCTTGAGACCATGAAGATGGAAAATGCCATTAAAGCCGATAACGATGGCAAGGTCACTGCAGTGAACGTCTCACCTGCACAGACCGTCATTCAGGATGAGGTCCTAATTGTAATGAGCGTATGATGCCCGGGAAGAAAGTGTGGACAATGCTCATCCTGCTTGTGATTGTCTCACTTGCATGGACGGCATTTGTGAAGCCCGAAAACGAGAAGCAACAGGCAATTGTTGCAGCAGGTGCAGAAAGCGCTTATACCATGTCCCAATACCAGCAATCTGATCCGGGTCCTGAAAACTCGCAGTTTGTAGAAGGACTGAAGCAGTTCTGGGCATACACCGGCTTCAGGAATGCCACACCAGGCCACCTGATTATGCTTGCTATAGGCCTTATCTTCATTTTCCTGGCTATCAGGTATGAATATGAACCACTTCTTCTTGTGCCAATCGGAGTGGGCATCCTTGTCGGTAATATCCCGTTCTTTGCAGATGGCGGTTATAACCTGCAAGTGGGCATTTATCAGCAGGGAAGCGTTCTGAACTATCTTTACTTTGGGGTCATGAAAGGTATTTATCCGCCACTGATATTTCTGGGCATCGGCGCCATGACTGACTTCTCATCCCTGATTTCAAACCCGAGGCTCCTTCTGCTGGGTGCTGCAGCTCAGCTTGGTATTTTTGTCACTTTTATCGGTGCCATTTTGCTTGGTTTTAACAAGCCCGAAGCAGCTGCAATAGGTATTATAGGAGGTGCTGACGGCCCGACAGCTATATTCCTCTCATCACGTCTGGCGAATGGCATGAATATTCTTCCTGACGGGACCACTGTCAAAAACCTGATAGGCCCTATAGCAATAGCTGCATATTCATATATGGCACTTGTCCCTGTGATACAGCCTCCCATCATGAGGCTCCTGACCAGTAAAAAGGAAAGGCTTATACGCATGAGACCACCCAGGGCAGTAACCAGGATTGAAAAGATCCTGTTCCCTATCTTCGGGTTGCTGCTGACATGCTTTATATCGCCAAGTGCACTGCCTCTGCTGGGTATGCTCTTCTTCGGCAACATCCTTAAAGAGTCAGGAGTCACTAAAAGACTTGCTGAAACGGCACGCACTTCCCTGATAGATATTGTAACCATATTGATCGGACTCACCGTGGGAGCATCGACCCAGGCAGATGTTTTTCTGACGAAGGAGTCTGTAATAATATTCGGACTTGGAGCAGCGGCCTTTGGCGTTGCAACATTTGGAGGTGTAGCCTTCGCCAAGATCATGAACATTTGGCTGCCCGAAGGCGATAAAATCAATCCTCTTATCGGTAATGCAGGCGTCTCGGCAGTTCCCGACAGTGCACGCGTGTCTGAAATGGAAGGCCTTAAGGCTGATAAGACCAACCATCTTCTCATGCACGCCATGGGACCCAATGTAGCCGGAGTAATTGGATCAGCTATTGCTGCAGGTATCCTGCTCAGTTATCTCGGATAATTACTTAAGTTTGTTGTTGGTTCATTAATAGAGTGGAAATGAAACAGACCATTACCGGAAACGCCGGGCCAAAAGTAAGGTCAGACATCGAAGTGACCCTTGAGATAACCGTTTCGGGAGGCATTGAACTAAGTATTAAATCAAAGGTTAAGAGTATGTACGGCAACGCTATCGAAACGCAATGCCGTGATCTCCTCGCATTCTTCGGCGTTAAGAATGCAAGGCTCTCAGTCAGCGACTCGG
Organism: uncultured Bacteroidales bacterium; assembly: GCA_963719235.1. Taxonomy (GTDB): domain Bacteria; phylum Bacteroidota; class Bacteroidia; order Bacteroidales; family VadinHA17; genus SR-FBR-E99. Next base: position 6,947 of record CAVRBS010000022.1, on the reverse strand, counting down.
GGGCCCTTCCTTTTGTCATTGCCGCACGGGTGGAGGCGGCCGTAAGAGCTCTTACAGGTACAAACACCTCTTTCCTGCCGGAAATGATTGGTGAAAATAATTACCCTTCATCAAGGGACAGATTTCGCTTTTCAAGACTGTACCTCCCCGGTAACAATCCGGGCATGTTCCTCAATGCAGGCCTCCATTCACCTGACGGTGTAATTCTTGACCTCGAAGACTCTGTTGCCCCGGATAAAAAGGATGAGGCCAGGATACTTGTCAGAAATGCTCTCCGGGCAGTGAATTTTTACGGTGCCGAAAGAATGATACGCATCAACCAGGGTGAGCGCGGTCTGGCAGACCTTGAATATGTCATACCTCACAATGTGCATCTTGTCCTTGTCCCGAAATGTGAGAACGCTGAAACGCTCAGGGCTGTAGATGAAAAAATAAAAGAAATAAAAAGGAGGGAAGGTCAGCCCGAAACGGTCTTTCTGATGCCCATCATCGAAAGCGCGGGAGGCGTCGAGAGGGCTTATGAAATAGCCACTGCGACAAAGAGCGTTGTTGCCCTTGCAATAGGACTAGAGGATTATACGGCTGATCTTGGAGTGCAGCGCACGAAAGAGGGCAAAGAATCTCTCTATGCCCGTAACCGCATTGTCGTCGCCGCGAAAGCTGCCGGCATACAGCCCATTGACTCTGTATTTTCAGATGTGGGCGATATGGAAGGTCTGCTTAATAATGTACTGTCATCAAAAGCAATGGGCTTTGAAGGAATGGGGTGCATTCACCCCCGGCAGATTGCCGTCATAAGGGAAGGTTTCTCGCCGGACTCAGATGAGATTGAAAAAGCAAAAAGAATCGTTCTCGCTTACCGTGATGCCCTTGACAGGGGACTTGGTGTTGTCGCCCTGGGTTCGAAAATGATCGATCCTCCTGTGGTGGCACGGGCAGAAAAGTCAATAAACCTGGCAGTAAGGCTGGGATTATTGCCTGACAAATGGAGCGAAGAAGAGGTTAGGGAATAACATAAATGCAGACCTGGTCATGAAAATGGTTAAGAATGCCGCCGGACGCATGGTTCCGGATGAGATTAACGGGAGCGAGGCCATCCCTTTCAAAGGTGTGGGCAAGCACAGGCCTGCAGGCCGGAAATACGCTCCTCAGATACCTACATGCATTGACTACCCAGGGGATAACAACAAGGTGGTGGCTTCCCTGAGAGAGGCCCTTGAACGGTGCGGCCTGAAAAACGGGATGACCGTTTCAACACATCATCACCTTCGTGACGGCGATCTGATAAGCAACCAGATATTTGATATTGCTGCCTCCATGGGCATCAAAGACCTTGTCTGGCTCCCTTCAGCATCATTCCCGTGCAATGACCCTGTGATTGAACACCTGGAAAACGGGACGGTAAACCGCATTGAAGGCAGTATGAATGGTCCCTTAGGCAGGTTCGTTTCAGAAGGCAGGATGAAGGGTATGGCGGTGCTGCGCTCACACGGCGGCAGGGTACAGGCCATACAGGACGGCGAGGTGAAGATTGACATAGCCGTGCTGGCGGCTCCTGCTGCCGACGCGTTCGGAAACGCAAAAGGAACCGGCGGACCGTCAGCCACGGGAGTGCTGGGATATGCCAAGACTGATTACCTCTATGCTGATAAAGTAATTGTTGTCACGGATCACCTCGTTGACCTGCCATGCTTCCCTATGGAGATTGAAGGCAACTACGTCGACTATGTTGTTGTTGTTGACAAGATAGGGGTACCTGAAAAAATTGTTTCCGGGACGACACAGATCACCAAAAGCCCTGACAGACTGCTTATCGCCGAGCTGACCACATTATTCCTTGAGAAATCCGGTCTGATGCATGACGGTGCCACTATGCAGGCCGGAGCAGGAGGTACAAGCCTCGCAATCGCAGTATTTGTACATGAGATGCTCAGGAAAAAAGGATGGAAGTTCCGTTTCGGCTTCGGAGGCAGCACAAAATATATGGTTCAGATGCTGGAAGAGGGTCAGATGGGATATATTCTTGATGCCCAGGCGTTTGATCTGGATGCAGTAAGATCAATCGAGCATAACCCAAATCATATACCGTATCCGGTATTCAATGCATATAATTACCATTCAAAAGGTAACCTGACTACGATGATGGATATTATGATCCTTGGCGCAACGGAAATTGATACCGGGTTCAACGGTAATGTCGTGACGCACTCTGACGGGCTTCTTCTTCACGGGATAGGAGGGTGGCAGAACTGCCTTCACGCACGCAATGTGATCATACCTGTTCCGCTCTTCCGCGACAGGATTCCTGTCATCGTTGACCATGTCACAACACTTTGCGGCCCCGGTGAACTTATCGATGTCATCATTACTGAAAGGGGAATTGCCATCAATCCGCGGAGACAGGATCTGATTGACTCCGTAAGAGGCAAGGGACTGCCGCTGGTAACCATTGAAGAGCTTAAGGATACTGCGGAAAAAATATGCGGAAGACCCGAAAAGGCTGCATTTGACGAGAAGGTAGTCGCTGCAATCAAATGGGTTGACGGGACAGTAATTGACGCTGTCAGGAAAGTAAAGAATTAAATGCTTTTAAAATGATAAGATACAAATGCCCTGTCTGCGGTTATATTTATGACCCCGAAGCAGGCGATGAACATGCCGGTGTAGATGCCGGTACACCATTTGAAGACCTGCCGTCAGGATGGGCATGCCCGGTATGCGGCGCTCCTCCTGATGATTTTGAAGAATACGATTAGGAACCCTCTTCAGGTATATGCCTGAGAACATCCATCAGCAGATCCCAGAACATCTGTACTGTTTCGATCTCAATCCTTTCCTCGGGAGTGTGAGCGCCCCTTATTGTAGGTCCGAAGGAGATCATATCAATCCCTTTGTATTTTTCCAGTATCAGACCGCATTCAAGTCCTGCATGGATTGCTTTGACCTGCGGCACCTTTCCGAAAAGCTTGCGGTATGAATTTATCATGAGCCTGAGGATGGCCGAGTTCATGTTCGGCTTCCATCCGGGATAACCGTCTGAGTGTGTCACCCTGGCACCGGCAAGGTCGAAGCTTGCCTCGGCCTTCATCGCGGCATAGTGCCTGGCCTCGTCAGAAGAGCTCCTCTGGGTGGTAACAACATGGATCATTTTGTCCTCAGTCAGACGGATGGTGGCCAGGTTGCTCGATGTCTCAACCAGGTCAGGTATCTCTTTTGACCAGCCCAGCACACCGTGCGGAACAATGCTCAACGCACTCAGCAGCTTGTGCTGTGTCTGAGGATCGATCACTGCTGACGGTATATCTGCAGGAGTGGCTGAGACCTTCAGGTCAGGTTCAAGAGAGCCGTACTCATCACGTATCAGGATATTGTATGCCGCTGTGTCGGCAAGGATCAGTTCTTCATGCGCGGGATTGAACGTGATAGTCAGAAATGCTTCCCTCGGGATGGCATTTCGCAGGTTTCCGCCTGTGAAATTGCTGATCTGTATGTTGTATTTTTTCTCAAGGTCCTGTAACAGCCTGGCAATGATCTTTATTGAATTACCGTAACCCTTATGTATCTCGTCACCTGAATGACCGCCGTGAAGGCCTGTGACCGAGATATTCATTGCCCTGTGTCCTGCCGGTACCTTTTCAGGTATATAGGGGAGCATCGCCTGCGTATCTATACCTCCCGCACATCCTATGAAGAGGATGCCCTCATCTTCAGAATCGAGATTGAGCAGTATGCGCCCGGTGAAAAAGTCAGGCTTCAGGTTAATTGCTCCCGTCATTCCTGACTCCTCATCAACGGTGAACAGGCATTCAATGCGTCCGCATCGCAGAGATGGCTCTGTAAGCACGGCCATCTGTGCGGCAATACCTATCCCGTCGTCTGCACCAAGTGTCGTGCCGCTGGCAGATACCCACTTCCCGTCGACAACAGGGATAATGGGTGTACTTTAGTCCGACGACGGCGCGCTCGAGTGGCCGACGCTGAGCGCCGTGGTCAGCGTCACGTTTGCAGCTCCCAAGCACGGCCACGTGCTGCCCCCGGCCTGCGACCGCGTGGGGCGCCTGGTGGTGGCCGACATCGGCATCCCACCGGAGATCTGCGCATCGGCCGCGCACCTGTGGCTGCTGCAGCGCTCGGACGCGGCCCTGGCCTACCCCGAGCGCAGCCCGGGGGCGCGCAAGGGCAGCTACGGCCACCTGCTGGTGCTGGCCGGGTCGGTGGGCAAGACCGGGGCCGCGGCCCTGGCGGCGCACGCCGCGCTGCGGGCGGGCGTGGGCCTCGTGACGGCCGCCACGCCCGCCGAGGCGCTGCCGCTGCTCGTGTCCCAGGCTCGGCCCGAGGTGATGACCGGAGCCCCTGCCGGACGGCTGGACCAAGGCCGGCCTCGACCGAGCCCTGGCCCTGGCCGAGGGGCGCGGCGCCGTGGTGCTCGGCCCGGGCCTCGGGCGACCCGAGGCGGCCAGCGCCTTCGTGCACGCCTTTCTCGAGCGGTGCACGCGGCCCGTGGTGGTCGACGCCGACGCGCTCAACGCCCTGGCGCACCACGGCACGCCGCCCGCCCGTGCCGCGGCCACCATCCTCACCCCGCACCCCGGCGAGATGGCGCGCCTGGTGGGCGGTGACACGCGCGAGGTCCTGGGCCGCAGGCTGGAGCTGGCGGCCGAGCTGGCCAGTCGCGCCGCGGTCCACGTGGTGCTCAAGGGCCAGCGCACGCTGGTGGCGGCCCCGGAGGGGCGCGTGGCGGTCAACCCGACGGGCAACCCCGGGCTGGCCACGGCCGGCACCGGCGACGTGCTGTCGGGCCTGGTGGGAGCGCTGCTGGCGCGGGGCAGCTCCGCCTGGGAGGCCGCCACGGCAGGAGTCTACCTGCACGGCCTGGCCGGCGACCTGGCGGCCCGGCGTCTCGGTGAAGAGAGCCTGATGGCGGGCGACGTGCTCGCCGCGCTGCCCGACGCCATCCGGCTCCTGCGCGAGCCGGAGTGAGGGCGGGGTGCGGGTGGAGACGACGCGCTCCGAGGGCGAGACCGAGGCCGTGGCCGAGGAGCTGGCGCGCGGCTTCGAGGGGCAGGGAGGTCGTGCTGCTCTCGGGCGAGCTAGGGGCCGGCAAGACGGCCTTCGTGCGCGGGCTCGCGCGCGGCCTGGCTGCCGACCCCGAGCAGGTCGCGAGCCCGACCTTCGTGCTGCTGACCTCCTACCCGGGGCGCCTGACACTGCACCACGCCGACCTGTACCGCCTGTGCGGCGACGAGGCCGAGCTGGGCCTCGACGAGCTGCCCGGGCCGCGGGACGTGCTGGCCGTGGAGTGGGCCGAGCGGCTGGCCGCGCCGCCCCGGGGCCGGGCCTGGCGCGTGCGGCTCGAGCACCTGGGCGGGGACGAGCGCCGCATCACCCTGCTCGAGGAAGACGCCGCGTGAGCCGCCCACGCGTGGCCGGGGCCCTGCTGCTCCTGTCTGTCGCCGCCTGGCCTTCGGCGACTGCATCCGGGCTGCTGCCTGCGCGGCCCAGCCGGCGCGGACGCGCGCCACCGTGGCCGGCAGCGGCTACAACCTGCTGCTGATCACCATCGACACGCTGCGGGCCGACCACCTGGGCCTCTACGGCTACCGTCGCGCCACGAGCCCGCAGATCGACGCGCTCGGCCGGCGGTCCATGGTCTTCGACTCAGGCCTACACGTTCTGGCCGAAGACACGCGGCAGCTTCGCCATGATCTTCACCGGGCGCACGCCGTCGCAGAACGGCTACAGCAAGAAGCACCCCCTGATCCTGGGCTTCAACCCGACGCTGGCCACGGTGCTCAAGGCGGGCGGCTACGCCACGGCCGCCACGGTCGACAATCCCAACGTGGCGGCCCAGCACGGCTACGCCCAGGGCTTCGACGGCTACCGCGAGACCTGGATGGAGAAGGCCCTCGCGACGGAGATGGACCGCACGCGGGCCATCACCTCCGACGGAGTGAAGTACCTGGAGTTGGCCCCGCGCGCGCGGCCCTTCTTCCTGTGGCTGCGCTACGTCAACCCCCACGGCCCCTACGACCCGCCGGCCCCTTACGACACGCGCTTCATGGACGAGGAGTCGAGCCGCGGGCCGCGCCTGAAGCGCGTGGACGGCTTCCACGGCGGCGTGCGGCGCGAGTGGGCGCAGTCCGACGACCTGCCGCTGGGCCACTACGTGGCGCTCTACGACGGCGAGATCGCCGCGGTCGACGCCGAGGTGGGCCAGGTGCTCGCCGCCCTGGAGCAGGGCGGGCAGGCCCAGAGCACGCTGGTGGTGCTGACCTCCGACCACGGCGAGAGCCTGGGCGAGCACGACTACTACTTCGACCACGGGGAGGACGTCTTCGACCCCGGCCTGCGCATTCCGCTGCTGGTGGCGGGGCCGGGAGTGAAGGCGGGCCGCACGGACGAGCTGGTCTCGACGCTGGATCTGCTGCCGACCCTGCTGGACGCGGCCAAGGTCTCCTACCCCCCGGGCCTGGCCGGGGCCAGCCTGCTGCCGGTGGCCGCCGGGTCGGGACGGCTCGAGCGCCGGCGCCTGTTCGCCCAGAACGAGCGCAACCTCAGCGCCACCTTCGACCGGCGCCAAGAGCTGGTGGCCACGCCGCGCGCGAGCGGAGGGCACGACTACGCGCTCTACGACCGTCAGGCCGACCCGGGCGAGGCCCGTGACGTGGGCGCGCGGCAGCCCGACGTCCTGCGCACGCAGCGCCGCGAGCTCGAGCTGTTCTTCGAGCGCTCCGAGCGCGAGTGGGGCCACACCCGCACGCTGGTGGGGGACTCGCCTGGGCCGCGACCGGACACGGCTGCCGCCTGCGAGCAGCTCAAGGCCCTGGGCTACGTCCAGAACTGCCCCTGACTGCCGGCCCGGGCGCCCGACCGCCCGTGATAACTTGGACCCACCAGAAGTGGATCATGCCGACCTCGTTCGCGGGCGCGGGCACCGCGCTCGTCAC